>NZ_JAGTAR010000017.1 GCF_018156225.1 Carboxylicivirga sediminis | reverse complement strand
TGCACAACTTCATAGCAGCATAGCAATAATGCAAAAGCAAATCTATTTTAAAACACAAAAAAGAGGATGTCTCAATTTTGGACACCCTCTTTATTGTATCTTCTTTCAACCAGGCTAAAAATCCTATGCCTCATTTTACGATTCTGTTTCCAGAATTTTGTTATATCCAGCTACAACACCCTGTATAAGCGAAGAGCTAAACCCTTCATACTCCATTTTATTGAGCGATTTAATGGTTACACCAAGCGGTGTGGTTACTTTATCAATCTCTGGTTCAGGATGCGAATTATTTTCAATAATCAGTTTAGAAGCACCTTTCATTATTTGCGCAGCAATCTCAAGGGATAGCTTAGAAGAAAAGCCAATTTCAATTCCTCCCTGTGAAGCAGCCCGCAAAAAGCGCAAAGCAAAAGCAATACCACATGATGCCAATACTGTAGCAGCAGGCATTTGTGCTTCAGGAATAACCATCGTTGAGCCAAGCTGATTGAAAATTTCAGATACTTCCTGCTTATAGGTCAATCCCTTTTCATTAAATGACAAGGCCGTCATCGACTCCTGAATAGCAATGGCTGTGTTAGGCATCGCTCGTATAATTGGCATATCGCCTAAAATCTCCTCGAGGTCGTGAATTTTAATGCCCGATATTACCGAAATCACTACATGTTCCCCATTACCTAAAGCGTCTTTAACCTGATTAAGCAAAGCACGCGCAGCAGTTGGTTTAACAGCTATAATTACAATTTGTGCACCATTTATGGCACTAATATTATCAGTCGTAATATTAAAGCCATCTTCATCATGTAAATGCTGAATCAGTTCTAAATCAAGATTGGTAATGGTAATTTGCTGTGGTGTCATTAAACCACTCTTCACTAGCCCTTTTGCAATTGAAGAGCCCAAATTGCCCCCTCCGAGAATTGCAATATTTTTAGATGTCATCCTTCTAGAATAAGTAAAAATTAATACTCAAATTAACACAATGCAAAGCTAGATAGGATTGTTGACAAAAAATGAACGGCTCGTGATGAGTTATATCAGTGATTGGCCCCTCTTTTATCAGTTATCTGATTAGCTCCAACTCTTTATCAACCACCTCTGCAGCTGCCAGGGTAGCAGCAACAACCGATATAATTGCTACAAAACCTGCCACCATCACACCAATGTATGGAATCAACAGAACCAATGAGAATACAAAGCCATTACCTATCGCTAATCCCTTGTTTTTGCGCATCAACCGCACACTCACATCTATTTGCAAACGACGTCGTTCGAATGTATAGTCCAGGAAGGAAAATCCATAGAAATAGGCCGACACCAGAAATAAAGCAACAGGCGTAAAGTAGCCCACCAAAGGAATAAAGCTAAGAATAAAGAGCAGTACAGTAAATAATAGCTCAACCGTTAAATTACGAATTGCCAGCAGCACTCCCCTAAGAATATCTTTGGCAAATTGTATAAAATCAAATGGCAGCTTATTGCCGGTAATGACCTCTTCCGTCTTTTCAGATAAATAGGCAAAAACAGGTGAAAGCAAAATCAAAATAACATACCCACCAATATAGGCATAGATAATAAAGAACAGCAGGCGTAAAACAATCCAAATGAGTCCCTTGATTAATGCCACAATGGCACTCGCTCCCCAGAAATCCCATGATTCAATATTCATCCATTCATTCAGTGACTCAATCATACCATCACTTAATGAACTAACCGAATAAAACCCCCCAATAAAAAGCAGAACATTAAAAAGCACGGGGAAGATAAAAAACCATCCTAAGCGATTTCGAAACATAAATGACATTGCCTGGGAGTAAGTTCGTAAACCCAACTGAAAACCTTGTCTGTAATTCATTTGTATTTTTCCGATATTTATAATCCTGAGGAGCCAAAACTAAGCTTTTCGGCTAAAATTTACTACTTTTGCACTGCCAAAAAATCAAATAGAAAAAATGATGGATATTCAATTATTGACTGCCATATCTCCGGTTGACGGAAGATATCGAAACAAAGTAGATGGTCTGGCTTTGTATTTTTCTGAATACGCACTAATTCGCTACCGTGTGCTTGTTGAAATAGAGTACTTTATTGCACTTTGCGAGCAGCCACTACCTCAATTGGCCGACTTTGACAAAAACCTGTATGCTGATTTACGCAAAGTATACAAAAACTTCGAATTGGAGGATGCTGAGCGTATTAAAGAAATCGAATCAGTCACTAACCACGATGTAAAAGCTGTTGAGTACTTCATCAAGGAGAAATTTGATGTATTGAAACTAGATAAGTATAAAGAATTTATACACTTTGGCTTAACATCACAAGACATTAATAATACAGCGGTACCATATTCACTGCGTGACGCCGTGCACGATATTTACTATCCATTACTGGAAGAGCTGATTCAGACTTTAGATGATTTGGCAAATGACTGGAAAGATATCCCGATGTTGGCTAAAACGCATGGTCAGCCGGCCTCTCCTACACGCTTAGGAAAAGAAATGAAAGTATATGTTGAGCGTTTGAACAAGCAACTGGCTCTTTTAAAAGGTATTCCTTGCTCAGCTAAGTTTGGTGGTGCAACCGGAAACTTCAACGCTCACAATGCGGCTTATCCTTCTATCGACTGGGTAGATTTTGGAAACAACTTTGTCAACAACATCCTGAAGCTGGATCGCGAGCAGGTAACAACTCAGATTTCCAACTATGACAATATGGCTGCGTCATTCGACAATTTTAAGCGCATCAATGTCATTTTATTGGACTTAGCCCGCGACTTCTGGACATACATTATGATGGAGTATTTCAAGCAGAAGATTAAAAAAGGGGAAGTTGGGTCCAGCGCTATGCCACACAAAGTGAATCCTATTGACTTTGAAAATGCCGAAGGTAACCTGGGTATTGCCAATGCTATTTTCTCACACTTAGCTGAAAAATTGCCGGTTTCCCGTCTTCAGCGCGACTTAACCGATTCAACTGTATTACGCAACATTGGCGTACCTATCGCTCATTCTGTTATATCAATTCGCTCACTGGCCAAAGGTTTGGGTAAATTATTACTGAACGAAAATGCCATCAAGCGCGATTTGGAAGATAACTGGGCCGTAGTTGCCGAAGGTATTCAAACCATCTTACGTCGTGAAGGATACCCGAATCCATATGAAGCTCTTAAGGATTTAACACGCACCAACGAGGAAATTAATGCCAAAACCATGGGCGCTTTCATTGAACGACTTAATGTATCGGAAGAAGTGAAAGAAGAAATGAGAGCATTGACGCCTCACTCCTATACCGGTGTTTTCAAAATATAAAACATAACTACCATTTGTGTTTAGGGCAGTAAAAAGTTACTTTTACTGCCCGTTTTCGTTTTATGGCAAGATGATTGACTATATAAAGTTTCGCAATCAAACTGCCATATTGACACTAATAACAAACAGACAATAATGAAGGACTTTTTCAGAGTATTACGCATTTATCTGCCTCCATATAAAGCTAAACTTGCCTTAACTTTCCTGTTCAACATTTTAAGTGCATTATTCATTGTTTTTTCAATGATGTCAATGATACCCATGCTACAAGTAATTCTGGAAGAAGATAAAGAGGTAAGTACATTAATGGCCTGGTCGTTTGACAAAGATGCCCTGTTCAATAACATCAATTACTACATCACGCTGATTAAAAGTCAATACGGACCAGGTACAACACTCCTTTACCTGGGAATATTTGGTATTGTCACCACCTTGCTTAAAACCGGCTTTACCTATCTGGGCTCATACACCATTACAGGAGTCCGCAATGGCATTACGCGCGATATCAGAAAGGCCATCTACAATAAGATGATTGAACTTCCGCTCGGCTTCTACAGCAATGAACGTAAAGGCGATATGATGGCACGTTCCACTGCCGACGTGCAAGAAGTGGAAGCATCCGTTATGTCATCATTAGACATGTTGCTTAAAAATCCCATCATCATTATTGTAGTGTTGGCATCCATGTTTTTTATAAGCATTGACTTAACACTGTTTGTCTTTCTGGTACTGCCTATTGCCGGCTTTGTAATCGGACGCATTGGTAAAAGTCTGAAGAAAACATCGCGCGAAGGACAAACCAAACTGGGGCTTATACTTGGTATCATCGAAGAATCTCTTTCGGGCTTAAGAATTATTAAGGCTTTTAATGCCGAAAAAAGAATGTCAGGACGCTTCACTAATGAGGTTGAAAGCTACCGACGAACAATGAACAAGCTGCAACGCCGTCGCCACTTAGCACACCCAACGAGTGAATTCCTGGGAACCATCGTTTTTGTTGTGATATTCTGGTATGGTGGGTCCCTAATTCTTAATGGCGATAATGCCTTGAACATGGCGACTTTCATGACTTACCTGGGTATGTTTTACCAAATCATTAACCCTGCAAAAGCATTCTCACAAGCAGCCTATAGCATCCAGAAAGGAATGGCGGCCTACGAGCGTATTGAGCAGGTATTAAGTGCCGACCTGGATATTAAAGAGCATGATGGCTCTAAAGCTATCACCACTTTTAAAAATCAGATAGAATACCGCAACATCAGTTTTGCCTACGAAGATGTAAAAGTACTGAAAGATGTAAGCCTGAGTATTCCGCAAGGAAAAACCATTGCTCTGGTAGGTCAATCAGGTAGTGGTAAAACCACATTTGTTGATTTACTGCCTCGTTTTTACGACGTGCAGGAAGGTGGCATCTACATCGATGGTCATAACATTAAGGATTTAAAATTATATAACCTTAGGGAATTGATGGGTAACGTGAATCAGGAAGCCATCCTTTTCAACGATACCATATACAACAACATTACTTTTGGTGTGGAGCAGGCAAGCGAAGAAGAAGTAATTAATGCAGCTAAAGTTGCCAACGCACATGATTTTATCACCGCTACAGAAGAAGGTTATCAAACCGTCATTGGCGACCGGGGAAGCAAACTGTCGGGTGGTCAGCGCCAACGCATTAGCATCGCAAGGGCCATCTTGAAAAATCCACCTATACTGATTCTTGATGAAGCCACCTCAGCCTTAGATACCGAATCAGAACGCTTGGTGCAGGATGCACTTGAAAACCTGATGAAGAATCGTACCTCTTTGGTGATTGCGCACCGATTATCAACCGTGCGTAATGCTGATATGATTTGTGTTTTTAATGAGGGAGAGATTGTAGAAACAGGCACGCACGATGAGCTAATCGCTAAAGATGGGATTTATAAGAAACTGCACTCAATGCAAATGAGCTAAAACATCAGCTAGTGGTTTTTATTCCGGAATAACCACTAGCTATATAACCGTTCCTGAACAACAATCAAAACCCTATACATAAGTTACTTAGGGTTTTTGTTCACATTTTTTAACGTCTTATCCGTAACATTTCGGTAAGAAAATACATAAATACTAATCAAAAACTTGTTGGATATGATGTTGAAAGATTTGTTTGGGTTAGTAACAGGTGTACTTATTTCTTCGGTGATTACCGCTCAAGATTCGGTTAATCAAAAAATCAAACGATACAATAAAATTGGCAACCTAAAAGTAGATACAAGCTTTAATAGCACTTATCTAAAGGATTTTATGGTGCCCTATCAGGAGTTTGCAGACCTGCATAATTGCAAAATTAAGGTCAGAAACAAAAATATTAAAACCACTATGGCAGCACGTCCTCACTTCTTTTCACTACTACTGGGAAAAAAGAACAGGCGATATGTCATCCTGGTTAATAAAAAAGAATCATTTAAAGGTGTACACCTTAAGGATGTACCTTCTGAAGCACGTATTGGATTATTTGCTCATGAACTGATGCACATTCGCGACTATGAAAGCAGAAAAGTTACAGGAGTGATGGAGCGAGGCCTTCAGTACCTGTCACAAAAAGGCAAGAGGCAAGTAGAACATTATACAGACAGCCTAACTATCGCAGCCGGTTTTGGCCAATATTTATACCACTGGGCCAACTATGTACTGCATGATTCTGATGCATCAGATGATTACAAACATTACAAGTCTCAAATCTATATGACACCCGTTCGTATTTTAACCCAGATAGAAGAATCCCTCCTTGAGCAGTAAAACTATATCATAAAATGAACGATTGATAACGCATATAGCAACTATTGATGATTTATAGTTACTACTATCATTTGCATATAGTTATAACTAATCGATATACATAGTTAGTACTATAAAAGATACATAGTACTAACTATTATTTTATCATAAACATTTCATACACTAAAAATCACTCATTTGATTCGAGGCAATGCTTACTCATTATCTTTCCCCAACAACTTCGGTCCAAACAATTTTATACCAATAGCTCCAACAGGGGCGGTTGTGATAATACTCAATACAGCAATGGCCAGAATCACCTGACCCGTTTCCACAGACACACTCCCCAGCTTCCCGGCTTCAATTAGACTCAGAGGTACGGCCCCAATGGCAGCCTGCACAGTGGCTTTTGGCCAGTAGGCAATCACACAGAAAAGTTTTTCCTTGCTATTTAAATCAGAGCCCAGTAACGATAGCCAAACGCCAAAACTACGAGCCATCAAGCCCAATACAAGGATTAATAACCCTACGCCAACTATAGAGACATCCAGCTGCTTTATCTGTACTTCCGTCCCAATGTATACAAATAGTAATATTTCGGATAACACCCATACTTTGTTGAACTTAGAAGCCAGGCGTTTTGCCAACTTACCGTATTGCTCAAGGATGATAAAACCAATCGCCATGATTCCCAGAAGGCCTGCCAGTGGGATGACTAATTTTACAGCCTCCATCTCAGATAATTCATAAAACACCACAGCAACAATCATAAAGATGATGACCTTTTTTGTGTCCCTGATATGAAATTTCTTGAAGAACCAGACTAAGCCCCATCCTAACACCAAGCCCAGCAAAGCCCCCAGCACAATCCCTGCCGGCACACTCCAGATTAAGTGCCCAATATCGATGCTTGTACCAGCGGCCAAGCCAATAAAAACGCTAAAGATAGTGATAGCAAATACATCATCCACCGAGGCACCTGCCAACACCAAAGTTGGCACTTCTTTCTTATTTCCAAAACCTTTTTCTTTCAGATCAAGCATGGTTGGCACTACCACAGCAGGAGAAACAGCAGCTATTATAAAGCCTAAAATGCCCCCTTCAATCCATGTGAAGTCGAATAAGAAATGTGCAGCAACCATTACCATGCTTCCTTCAATTACCCCAGGAATAAAGCTCATATTAATTGCCGGACGTCCTACTTTATGCAAGGTTTTGCGGTTAATCCCCAGACCCGCACGTATAAGTATGACGATTAATGCTGCCGTTTTGAGCTCCTTTAATATGGTGCTCACTTCCGGATCAACCACATCTAAAACACTCGGCCCAACAATAATTCCGGCAACTATTAAACCGAGAATCCCTGGCAATTTAACGAGTGAAAACAGGTAGTATAAAACCAAAGCTAAGGTGACGATTAAAGCAATATTCAAAAGCATACTGTCGGTCTATTAACATTCAGGGGGTGACTATTTTGTTCTAAAGTAGTCACCCCCTGTATAATTATCAAATGCGTTTATTAGTTTTTCTTTACGTACTTAGTGAGAATATAAATATGCTGCCCATTTACCTTTCCTTCAATGTGCTCAGGATCACCATGCGAAAGAATAATATTACGAACAGCTGTACCGCGTTTGGCAACAAAACTACTTCCTTTCACATTTAAATCTTTAATCAACACCACAGTATCACCGGCCTGCAATTCTGCACCATTGCTGTCAATGTACTTCACCACCTCATCATCACTCAACCCATCTCCATCAGCTTTGGCCCAATCTAAGGTATCGTCATCTAGATATAGCATATCCAGTAAATCCTGGGGCCAGCCTTCGGCTTTCAGTCTATTTAGCAATCGCCAGGCCATTACCTGTACAGCCGGTTCTGTGCTCCACATACTATCATTCAGGCATCGCCAGTGATTAGCATCCATCGCATCAGGCTGCTCTATTTGCGTTCGACAAGTTGAACAGGTTATGATGCATTTTTCAACCACTTCCTCTACAGGAGGCACCTGATAAACAGTCAATCCTTCTTCGCTTCCACACAATTCACATTTACCGCCACTTCGCGCCAATAGCGCCTTTTCTACACTCATTATTCTATTTTTTAAACAATTGACTCAACACCTTCACCACATCTTCTTTCGATGGAGTAATGTCAAAAACATGCACTGGCTTTAAATACACAATCTCTTTGTCACTCTTGAAACGCTTCTCACCTCCTCCGGTAATATTAAGCATGATGCAATCGTCTTTATCAACTACACCGTCTTTAACAGCCTGAATGAGCGTAGCTGTTGCTACAGCTGCTGCAGGATGAATATCATTACCTTCAGTTTCTTCAAATATACGGGCTGCTTCCAGAGCTGCTTCATTGGTAGCTGTTAATACATCACCACCAGCCTCTTTCATGGCATCATATAAGCCACCAAAAATAGCGTACGGAGGTTTTCGGTTTGATAATACCTTCGCATCAATTTCTTCCACCTGTCGGCGGGCTATATCATCATCCAGCGGTAACATCTTGCGCGAATCCGCTTTCCATGCATCATGAATCGGCAGAAAAGGTACATTTTGTGACACCATCAGCTTCATGAAACGCTTACCAAAACGCCCATCTTCAATCAATCGTTTGTTGGCTTCCCAGGCTGCAATAGCTCCTGTGCCACTACCCACTGCCTGAAAATAATACTGTGGAATACGACCAATGGTGGTAACTGCAGACAAAGTAGTGGTTCCCATACCATCGCGACGGGCCACATTTTTAGCACCTCCTTCGGCAATAAAACCATCCAGCTCGCAAGCCAGGTTCGACAAATGGATAGCGTCAAAATAATCACTACCAGACTTTGTCACCACCAGCTTAACATTATCTTTGATAGGCTCATCGAACCACAAAGCATCAATATTATCTTCTGGCACACAAAGTAACAAAGGAATATTATTATCTGAGCAAACGCGTGCAAAGGCTCTGGCTGTATTACCGGCCGAAGCGACAACCAATACGGTTCCATCCTCGTTGTTCAATCTTCCCCCTACTGAATATGCTTCAGTTTCTTTGAAAGAACAAGTACGGAAGTTGGCCCCCTTCTCGGGCCAGTAACCACTAAATGTGATATATAAATCAGATAACCCAAGGTGCTTAGCTAAACCTTCGCTCTTATAAGTAACAGGCGCCGATGATCCCTCCAGCATTTTATGCACGGGTAGCCAGTCGGCGAAACGGAATACACCGTATGAATTATCCTTAACTTCAATTTGTTTTTTATTATAGATAGCTCTTACCAAACTACACTCATGCTCATTTGGTGCATCCAGTGTCCAGCCTTCGTCCTCAAACTGTTTGCCTGATTTAACCGACTCCAGTTTATAAGGCGTTGCTTTGAATTCTTTAGTCATAGTAACGTAGTGTTCTTTGAGCCACAAAAATAGAAGTTTTGACTGGCATGAAGAAAAATCAACCATAAAAACATACTGTTTTAATAGACTTACTCACTAACCAGCATTATATGTGACACTTACATAATCCGCTATATTATTGATAAACTATCTAAATTAACAATGTAGCTCAGATTCAAACATAAACACTCCCCAAAAAGAGGCGCCTTTCATAGCTTTGTAAAACGAAAAAATTCTGAGAGATGCACCTAAATTTACTAAAACTTTTCTTGCTACTTGCTCCACTTATGGTTGGATGCACCACACAACCTAAAGCACCCAACATCATCTATATTTTAGCAGACGACATGGGCTATGGCGATATAAAAGCCTTAAACGCTAACTCTCAAATCCCTACGCCCAACCTTGATCAACTGGTAAATGAAGGAATAGCATTTACAGATGCACATAGCAACTCAGCTGTTTGCACCCCCACACGCTATGGCACCTTAACGGGACAATATGCATTTCGCAGCCGTCTTAAAAGTGGCGTTTTGGTTGGTCATGAACCTGCATTGATTGAGCCCAACACTTCAACTGTTGCGAGTCTTTTAAAAGCGGCCAACTACCAAACAGCCTGTGTTGGTAAATGGCATTTAGGTCTTAACTGGGCCAAAAAAGATACAATGCAACCACTCTTTCATGGTGGTAACCTGTGGGATATTTTTCATACGGAAAATGTGAACTATGCAGCTCGGGTGTCTGGTGGACCTTGCGATTTAGGATTCGATTATTCGTTTATTATTCCTGCTTCACTTGACATTGCACCCTATGTTTATTTGGAGAATGACCAGGCAACGGCAGCTGTTAACAGACAAGTTCCTTTTTATAAGGATGAAAGTGCAAGAGGCATTTGGTATCGACGGGGCGACGTGGCTGAGGACTTCGATCATACTACGGTATTACAAACACTCACCCAAAAAGCACTTGACTTTATTGCTAACAGAAATGAAGAACAACCATTCTTCCTGTATTTCCCTTTAACTTCACCTCATACACCCTGGTTTCCATCTGAGGAATTTGCCGGTAAATCACAAGCCGGAGTTTATGGCGACTTTGTTGCCATGACCGATGATGTCGTTGGCCAGATAATGCAATCACTTGACAATGCAGGTATTGCCGACAATACGCTAATCATCTTTACTTCCGATAATGGTTCGCATTGGTTACCTTCTGACGTTGAACAATTCAACCACAGAGCTAATGGTCCATTTAGCGGCATGAAATCTGATGTTTGGGAAGGCGGACATAGAGTACCGATGATTGCCCGCTGGCCAGAAGCCATCAAAGCAGGAGTTAGGAGCAATACCCAGGTAAGTTCAACAGACTTAATGGCGACATGTGCAGAATTAACCGGACAATCAACTCCTGAGTCGGCCTGCGATAGTTATTCGTTTCTGGCAGCATTGACCGGTAAAGAATCGGCTCAAAATGATGATAAAGTGATGGTTCACCATTCGGTGAATGGCACCTTCGCCATCCGCAAAGGGGATTGGAAACTGATTGATGCTAAAGGTTCGGGAGGCTGGAGTTTGCCTGAGGGGAAATGCACCGACAGCCCTGACCAGCAGCTTTATAATATGCACACTGATAGTAGCGAACAGCATAACTTATACAATGAATATCCGGAGATTGTAAAAGAACTGAACGTTCTTTTAGAAACATACAAAACTGGCAACGAAGCCCGGTAATTACAATTACACATTAACAAAAACGGCTGCTCCTGAGGAACAGCCGTTTTTTTGATTTATATCTAATTGCTATTAAGCTTCCGCTAAATCAGGCTTATAGAATCCAAGGTCATCAATTGACGAGTTGAAGATGAAACCAGCTTTAGAATGGTTATCTGCCTTACCACGTGAAATAAATATTTCTGCAGAAGTACGGAATTTATCGTTACGCTGGGTATCGTGCAGCAACAGGTAACCAAAAATGATGTTACCAGCCATTTCCACCATACGACGTGCATGGTAATCCACATACTCATTATCCTTCACTGCAACAACCGCCTTTACGGTGCGCTCATATTCATCAGTCATACCAATTAATGTGCGACGCAATGCATGCAATTCAGGCTTTAATTCCATCATCTCGAATTCACGAATTCTGTCCAGATAGCCACCGGTTGTAACACCGCGGATAGCTGCCACTACCTGCAACTGAGTAGTTCCTTCGTAGATAGATGTGATACGGGCATCGCGATAGATACGTTCCACCGGATAGTCTTTCATAAAACCCGAACCTCCGTGAATCTGAACCGCATCGTAAGCCAGCTGGTTACTGTACTCTGAAGTCATACCTTTCAGAAGTGGTGTAAAGAAGTCCGCCAGTTTTTGGTAACGCTTCATTTCTTTGCGCTCTTCCGGCTCCAACTTACGCTCTTCTGAAATATGCATATATGTCTTGTAGATATCTACGTAGCGCGATGTTTCGTACAACATGGTACGACCAGCATCCAGCTTGGCTTTCATGGTGGCCAGCATTTCGTATACAGCCGGGAACTGAATAATTGGCTTGCCAAACTGCTCACGCTCCTTGGCATACTCCAACGCTTCGCGGTAAGCGGCCTCACACACACCAACCGACTGGGCACCGATACCCAAACGAGCACCGTTCATCAACGCCATCACGTATTTGATCAGTCCCATTTTACGAGAACCAACCAACTCAGCAGGTGCATCTTTGAACACCAATTCACAAGTAGGTGATCCTTTGATACCCATCTTATTTTCTAAGCGACGAACAATAACCGATTTGTGATTACGATCGTAAATGAACATCGACAGACCACGACCATCGTGCGTACCTTCCTCTGAGCGAGCCAGTACTAAGGCAATATGGCCATCACCATTGGTGATAAAACGCTTCACACCATTTAACACCCATTGTCCATCTTTCATTTCAGCCTTCAGCTCAACTGCCTGCAAGTCAGAACCGGCATCTGGCTCTGTTAAGTCCATGGCCATCGTTTCGCCTCTTGAAACACGCGTTAGGAAACGCTCTTTCTGGTCTTCATCAGCAAATTCATTGATGGTTTCGGCACAATCCTGCAAGCCCCAGATATTCACAAAACCAGCATCGGCACGTGATACAATATCAGCTGCCATAATGTAAGGCACGATTGGGAAGTTCAATCCTTCGTACTTACGTGGCAAGGTGATACCCATCAATCCGGCCTTAACCAAAGCATCAAGGTTTTCTTGAGTTCCTCTGGCGTAAACCACTTCGTTATTGACAATCTTTGGACCTTCCTGATCCACACTTTCGGCATTAGGCGCCACAATATCACCACAAATCTCCCCTACAATCTCCAGTACTTTATCATAGCTGTCCATGGCATCTTCAAAGTCCATGGGCGCATAATCAAATTTATCTTTGTCAGCAAAATTGCGCTCTTTCAAAGCCACAATCTTCTTCATCAACGGATGTTCCAGGTGGAATTTCAAATCCGGGTTGTCTGTGAAAAAATTTGCCATTTTGTTTTTTATTTTGAGTTCCGACACATCGGAATTCTGATCCAACAATAATTTTAGTTAGCTGATAGCGATTGGCTGTCAGCCATTAGCTTTTTGCTACTTGGTGTTCTGCTTATAGAACTTAATTAATTTAGGCACCACCTCGCCCACATCCCCAGTAATGGCATAGTCAGCAATTTTATTGATTGGTGCATTCGGATCATTGTTAATGGCAATGATCATAGACGACTCTTCCATTCCAGCGGTGTGCTGAATCTGCCCCGAGATACCACAGGCGATATACAGCTTTGGACGAACAGTTATTCCCGTCTGACCAATCTGGCGGTCGTGCTCAGCAAATCCGGCATCAACAGCGGCACGTGAAGCACCAACCTCACCACCTAATACTTCAGCCAGTTCCTGCAATTGTGCAAAGTTCTCTTTCGAACCAACGCCATAACCACCAGCCACAATGATAGAAGAGTTTTTGATGTTCACCTTCGATTTTTCCATGTGGCGCTCAATTACTTTCACCACTAAATCTTCAGGTTTTAAGATTTTATCAACATCTATAGTGTTAACTTTTCCCTTATAGTTGGCATCCACAATTTCCTTCTTCATCACCCCTTCGCGGACTGTAGCCATCTGTGGGCGACAATCAGGGTTGATAATGGTTGCTACAATATTACCACCAAAAGCAGGACGAATCTGATACAACAGATTCTCATAGGTTTTACCGGCCTTTTTATCTTCATGCGGACCAATTTCCAGTGACGTACAGTCAGCAGTTAAACCGCTAACCAAAGCTGAAGATACACGAGGCCCCAGGTCGCGACCAAAAGTAGAAGCACCTAATAGAGCAATCTGTGGTTTCTCCTTTTCAAAAAGGTTAACAATAATGCTTGTAAAAGGTAATGTTGTATACGGATCCAAACGCTCATCATCGCCAATGTGAACCACATCAGCTCCGTATGGATATAATTCTTTTTCAATTCCTTTCAGCTTGTGGCCTAATACCAAAGCCTCCAATTTACAATTTAACTGGTTAGCAAGAGAACGCCCTTTAGTCATTAATTCTAACGACACGTCGGCTACTTTTCCCTCATCTATTTCGCAAATAACAAATACGCTGTTCATTTTCTTAATTTTAAGTGAATTAGTAACTAGTTATCAGTCAGCGGTCAGTAGCTTCTGGCTACTGTCTACTATCTACTGACTAATCACTAACTTAACCTATTGTGTGATTAGCAATTAATTCCTTCATTAACTCATCAATCTCTTCATCGGCTGGTGTCATTCGCTTGGCTTCTTTGGCCTGGAATACCACATTCTCGATTTTCTTCACCTTGGTTGGTGAGCCTGATAAACCTAACCAGTTAATATCCGTTTCAATATCATTAACACTCCACTCTTCAATGTTAAGATAAGGACGATCAGCGGTTAAATCGATGTAATCTTCTGATTCACTTTGACGCTCTGTAATGGTCTTAGCGTGCTTAAACTTCATCAGCAGCTTGGTGTTGCGCGGGCGACAGTCAGGTGCACTGGCATTTACTGTTATCACACCAGGCAGAGGCATTTCAACCGTTTCAACACCACGCTCTAAACGGCGCTTGATAACAATTTTCTTTTTATCTGCTGAAAGAACTTCCTCTGCATAAGTTACCTGTGGCAGTCCTAATTTTTCGGCAACCTGAGGTCCTACCTGTGCAGTATCACCATCAATCGCCTGACGACCTGCAATAATCAAATCACATTTCTCCATCTTTTTAATGGCACATGATATGGCGTAAGAAGTTGCTAGAGTATCGGAACCTGCAAAAGCTCTGTCGGTTAGCAAGTAACCATTATCAGCTCCTCTGTATAGACCTTCGCGAATGACATCCGCTGCACGTCCTGGCCCCATCGTCAAGATAGTTACTTCAGTACCCGGATAGTTATCTTTTAATCGTAAGGCTTGCTCAAGGGCATTTAAATCCTCTGGATTGAAGATAGCCGGCAAGGCCGCACGATTCACTGTCCCATCAGCTTTCATGGCATCTTTGCCTACATTTCGGGTATCAGGTACTTGCTTCGCAAGAACTACAATTTTTAATCCCATTGCTTCAATTTTTGGTAAAGAATTATTAACGGTTGACAAATATATAAAAAGAGTTCAATTAACAAAGAGCAACACATCATACTGTATTTAAATACCTTACAAGATATTGTTTAACATTTAGGTAATGTAATACTTTTTAACAAATCATTTAAAACACCTTCTTATTTTTCACATTATCACTACGTTACAAATAAGCTCATTTACTTTTCGAACAAATTCATAAATAGCCTTGAACAATGAACAAAATGACAGCAGATTTGCTCTATTTAAAATGAGTTTAAGTAACAGAATCGTTGTAAGGATTCTCAAACTAAAGCGACCAATATAAGGTAATACCTACCAATAAGTCAATGAAGAAATAGCAACACTGAGTAGCTATAAAAAACGATAGGCCGATGAAATGGTTGATTTTAATTCTGATAGTTCTGATAAGTCAAGATATGATGGCACAAGATTCAACAAAACTGGTTCTTAATCCGCTTAATGAAGAGGAAAAAAGGGTTATACTGCATAAAGGAACAGAATATCCCTATACGGGAGAATATACAGACCATAAAGGAAAGGGACAATACATTTGTAAGCAATGCAATGCCCCTTTATATAATTCGAATGACAAATTTGATTCGCATTGTGGCTGGCCTAGCTTTGATGATGAAATTGAAGGCGCTGTTAAACGCGTGCCCGATGTCGATGGCCGACGAACCGAAATTGTATGCGCCCGTTGTAATGGCCACCTTGGCCATGTATTCTTGGGTGAAGGCTTTACACCCAAAAACACCCGCCATTGCGTTAATTCAATTTCGCTAAAGTTTGTACCTGCTAAATAGATTCAGCTTTTGGAATTACTATTTTATTTCGTCAAAAGCCTGGAGAAAGTTTTTATTTGCTGACATAGTGAATTATGCTCTCCGCTTTAGTTCACAGCAAACATTATGGGCATTGTGATGCGAACATAAATCGTACAGAGGACAATATTTGGGCAGATAGTCGCACATTTCCAAATCAACCACCTGATTACGCACCGGATATACCTGGTGCTCCAAGGCATAACGCAAATGACCGTATTTAATGCGATCATTAACACAGCTTTCGAATATGGGATTTAAACCGTATGCCTCATACACCTTTATTAATGACATTACCACTTCTGCCACCTCAACATCCGATAAATAATCAATATTGGGGAAAAAGAATTGCTCAAGACCAATAAGGTCCGACAATTTAACGCCTTCCAACTCTTCGTCGTGCATGCAATCATAATCACTTGACACCGGCACTGTAAAAAAACTGTTGAGACGTTCTGCTGACTCAACTTGTACCTTCTCCAAATCCTCAATAAGGTGCTCAATATACCTTTTCATCCGCATGAGTTTTTATCCACCCAAAGCCTTCAACGTAAACTACAGCCATTCAGTTACACTAAAGCTATGAGAAAGTTTAACGACTCAGTGATAAACATTTAACATGCCAAACCGATGAGCTTTACAAATAATTGCTAATTATTAACATCCTTTAATTGGGGAACCTTAACTTTGCTCCTTATATAAACTCAATCCTCCATGCTGATCGATCTATTTGTTCCCTGCTTTATTGACCAGATGTTTCCGGAGACCGCCTGGAATACGATTAAACTATTGGAAAAAGCGGGCTGTGAAATACATTACAATCCAAAACAGACCTGTTGCGGTCAACCACTTTTCAACAGTGGCGATGTGAAACATTCAACCAAACTGGCTCAAAAATTCATTAAGGACTTTCCTAATAATCGCCCAATCGTTACGCCTTCAGCTTCATGTGCGGCCTATATCCGCAATCACTATTCAAGCCTGGTAGATGAAGAACATGCCCAACGCCTGCAAAACAACACCTTTGAATTAACAGATTTCCTGGTCAATCAGCTTAAGGTGCTTCATTTTAATGCTGCATTTCCTCATAAAATAACTTATCATGATGCCTGCTCGGCTCTGAGAGAGTACGGATTAAAAGATGAACCTCGCCAGCTATTGAAGAATGTGGCCGATTTGGAGCTTGTTGAAATGCCTCATCGCACCGAATGTTGCGGATTTGGTGGCACTTTTATGGTAAAATATGCACCTATTTCAACAGCCATGACGGAGCAAAAGGTTGAGCATGCCCTTTCAACCGGTGCCGAATACATTGTATCGACTGAAGCATCGTGTCTGTTAAATATCCAAAGCTACATTAATGCCCAAAAACTGAACATTAAAACCATACATGTTGCCGATGTATTGGCCAGTCAACTTTAACAAGGTAATCTATTTATTGTATTTTAGAATACTATCGGTCAGCATCCGATATATCTGTTGAGTTTCCTTTTGGCCTTCCAACTGATTAAGATGCTTTTGAATTATTTGCTGATCATTGCGTGCTGCCGGCCCCGTTTGTGCTACCGATGGTGACATGCGCAATACCTTATTCGCCGTTTCCTGAATCAAGGGATGCAACAATTCAAACGGAAGCCCACTCTCTTTTAGTACATCTTCGCCCAAACGATACATATGATTTACAAAGTTACAGGCAAAAACAGCTGAAATATGCAAGGCGCCCCGTTGATCTGAACTGGCCTGCAGAACTCTTTTACTCAATTCATTGCCCAATCCCATCAGCAAAGAAGCATTAGCTATAGTGTTAGCTTCCACTAAAATAGGAATTGCATCAAACTGAAGCTCTGCACTTTTTACAAAGGTTTGAAACGGGTAAAACACCCCGTAATTTTTAAATCGCGATAAGATATTGACCGATACACTGCCGGCCGTATGCACAACCATTCCATCAACATCAGGCAGTTGTTCAACAACTTCCGCCAAAGCATCATCCTTAATTGATAGAATATATAAATCCGCCTGTACATTAATTTGTTGCACTTCATCAATTGAATCGGCATTGACTTCATTAGCCAAAATTTGGGCATTGTCAATTGTACGACTACAAACCTGTAATATTCGATGCTTAGCCATGTATAAAGCTCTTGCCAAATGGCTTGCCACATTTCCTGAACCGATTACAACAATATTCATGACGAATCTTTTGTGCGAAGATAAGACCTAAAATACAGATTTAACTGAAACGCTTAACAATAAATGAAAGTAGATATACGATTACAGGAAAAACCAGTGTAAAGGCGCTGTATGCCACAAACCAACTAAAAGCCTTTGCACTACCAACAAACGAATCACCGAAACCTGAGAACTCAAAGCGCCAGTTTCCGGCGAGGCAATAACTAATAAATCCCCATAACAATGAGTTGATGATAGCTGCTTTTGCAAAATAGTTTAAAGCAATAAACGACAACAACAGAACCGAGAATGAAATAACCCCACACCAGGCTATTACATTACCAATTGGTAAGAATGTTATGCCCGGAAACGGTTTAACAAGTAGTTCGATGCCACTAATCAACATTAATAAGCTCGCTAACAATACAGCTAAACTAATTGCCCTAACTAATCTTTTTCTGATAATCTTACTAATCACGTACAAACTATTTTTATAGATACTAATTCTATTCATGAGCAAACCCAAGTAATATCAGAACTCTATCATTAATCCAATGGTTGGCAGCACAGTGCCCGATGTGGTAATAATCTCTTTCAGACGGTACCGCTGCTCTTCAATTGGTGCGCCGGGATTCTCGATAATTGGCCTACCACTATCATCCAGTTCTTGAATCAACTCGGGAGGCTGATTGGCCTGTTGATTATATAAATTTTGGATATCGATGTAAAAGCCAAGTGTCATATTTTTCAAGTACCAGGTCTTATCAATCCGCACATCCAGCTGATGAAAATTATCTAATCGCTGGGTGTTAAACTGTGCATAGTCAAGGTACTGTCGGTTTTGCGCATCCCAGGCCAATACCAGCGATGACTTATCGTAATCGTAAGGTGTGTATGGTAAACCTCCCACAAATCGCCATTTAACACCAATGTTCCAGTTTTTACCCACATCTTTATTTCCGGTAAATGTTAGAATATGGCGGCTATCCCATGATGATGGTACATAGTCATCCTTCCAATCAGTAAACTCGCTTCGTACAAAGGTATAAGCCCCTATCATGCTAAATCCCTTATCTGTACGAGTTCTGATAAGCAATTCGGCACCATACGATTTCCCTTTGGAGGTAGATGTCACTTCCTCATCGCCAAAAATGCCAAAATCACCACCTTTACTAGCCATAGAAATGGAATCTTTAACCGAAAAAGGGTAATCATCGTACTGCTTAAAGAAACCCTCCAGTGTTATCCGGGTTCTTTTGTTGGGACGATATTCCAGCCCTCCCACAACATGATCGGCCTGCAAGTATTTTATTCCGTTTGATTTATTGACAAGTTCGCCAGCGTTATTACGGTAACCCAAAGTGGTATAAGCCGGGTTTTGGTAATAACGTCCAACATTCATATTAAGGTAAATATCGGGCAAAAGCATATATGAGGCCGAAACCCTTGGGCTTAACTGACTAAACAGCTTATTCATATCAGATGAGTAGCTATTAGCATCCATACGCAATCCGGCCGATAGAGTTAAACGATCGTTAAAAAATGGATGGGAAACGGAGCCAAAAACCGACCATTTTACAAAATTAAGTTCCGATGAATAATTAATTTCCTTAGGAACACCATCTTCAAACACTTTGCTGTAAGTCTCATTCTGATATTGCACATACTCGGTACCAGCGCCAATATTTATTGTAAAATCATTGGGGCGGGCTGTATATTCCACCCTCAACTTGTTCTCAATTTCGTCGGACGAGTAATCGGTCAACAGATTTTCAGGCGTTTGAATATTATCCTTGTACTTATATGCCACATTATTAAGATGGTTGCGACTCATAAAAACAGACAGGTAGCTACGCTCGAAAAAATGCTTGTAAGCGGCGCCAACAGTATAGCTCCACTGATTGTTAACCGGCAGATAGTCCAATATATAATTATTCTCCTCTGTGGGCTCAGCATCGAGGTTAAGCTTAAACCTGTCAATGGCTCCTACGCCCAAAAAGGTGATTTCATTTTTGGCATCAATACGTGTTTGCGTTTTAAACTGAAAATCAGTAAAAGTAGGCAGGAACGGCAGCTCCAGTGCATCAAACAAAAATTGCAGATATGAACGACGTACCGATGCAATCAATCCTGTTTTCTCGCTGATAGGCGTAGTGGTTGTCAATGATAATTCAGATGCTCCCACAGTACCTTTAAAGTGTGGCTTATCATCCTGCACATCAATCTGTTTAAATTCAAACACCGAACTTAATGCATTACCCTTGGAAACCGGAAAAGCACTCGAATAAAAATCCACCTCGCGAATAAAATCCACATTCAAAATACCAACCGGACCACCAGATGCGCCTTGGGTGGTAAAGTGGTTTAAAGTTGGGATTTCGATGCCATCTAAAAAAAAACGGTTTTCAGAAGGACCGCCACCTCGCACAAACAAGTCATTCCGAAAGGTACTGGCACTTCCAACGCCGGGGAACGACTGCAATACTTTCGAAATATCGCGATTGGCACCAGCACTCTTTTCAATCTGGTCGATGCCAATTCGCCGCAACGAAACCGGCGCTTCTGGTTTTACAGCATAGGGCGATGCCGTTACCTGTACTTCATCCAATGCCTCAGCTGTACTTTCCAGTGCTATCTCGAAATAATTATTTCGCACCTGCGAGATGTTAAACTCTTCGGTAACAAAAGGCTTATAGCCAATTGATGAGAGTTGCAACTGCACAAAACCAGCTGGCACATTCTGTAGCTCAAACTGGCCAATGGAATCAGTCATCGTTCCGGTAGTTGTTCCATACACTACAATATTTACAAATGGAATCGGCTGATTATTATACTTATCTTTCACTAAACCTTTGATTGTTCCGGTTTGTGCTGTTAAAGTATGGCTTATTATTAAAGAGACGAATATTATTAATAATCTGAACCTATTTTTCATATTAATCAGAATTGTATCTGTTGAATAAACAAAGTTAATCCTTAAACACGACATAGCAGAAAATGTTTTTCCTTTCTACAATTAAGCAATATTCATGAAATGTACATTTTTTGCTACCTTGCTCCTACAATCTTTGAAAATGAATCGTAAATCTCTCTTTCGCCAGTTCCTGGTATGGCGTTTAAGACATGTAAGCAATCGTCAGTTTATGATGATTTTAAGCATCTTAGTTGGCATAGGAGCCGGTTTAGCTGCGGTGATCATCAAAAATTCGGTTCACTTTATCAGCGAACTGGTTCACCATTATACACAAAGTAGCAAAGGCTACCTTTACCTCATCACTCCTTCTATTGGCATCTTTTTATCGGTTTTATTTATCAAGTATGTCATCAAACGTCCGGTACGCCATGGTATTCCTAATGTGCTCTATGCTATTTCAAAAAATCAGGGACAGATGAACCGGCACAATATGTTCTCATCTATCATAACCAGTGCATTAACTGTCGGATTTGGCGGAAGCGTGGGATTAGAGGGCCCAACTGTGTCAACCGGTGCAGCTATCGGGAGTAATGTTGGCCAACTGTTTCGTTTAAACTACAGGCAAATTAAATTACTGTTGGGTTGTGCCTGTGCCGGAGCTATGGCAGCCATTTTTAAAGCCCCCATTGCCGCCATTGTTTTTGCATTGGAAGTGATTATGCTTGACCTGACACTGGCTTCTTTGGTGCCAATTCTGATGGCCTCTATCTCGGCAGTTGTAACATCTTATCTATTTATGGGACAAGAAGTGGTTTATCCCTTTGATGTTACCCATACATACGAACTGAAAGACCTTGTTTATTATATATTGCTTGGCATTATTGCCGGATTTGTTGCCACCTATTTTACACGTGTATACATTCTTATTGAGCAGTGGTTCGAACGGTTTAATAAAAGCAGGATACGCCTGTTGGTGGGCAGTTTATTACTGGGTACACTTTTATTCTTCTTCCCATCGCTGTATGGTGAAGGTTATGAATACATTAACCAAGCTTTGGCCGGCGATTTCAGCCATGTATTTGACGGTTCTGTCTTTGCATTTCTGACCGATAACTTTGCCGCTATGGCCTCCCTACTAAGCATTATTATTCTGCTGAAAGTGGTAGCCGCCTCACTCACTTTTGGCAGTGGTGGTGTGGGGGGTATTTTTGCACCAACACTTTTTATGGGCGCCAATACAGGTTTGCTTTTTGCCAGCATTGTTAACAAACTTGGATTTCATCAGCTACACACCCCAAACTTTGCGCTCATTGGCATGGCAGGACTCATTGCAGGCGTATTACAGGCACCTCTTACCGGCATCTTTCTGATTGCCGATTTATCGGGTGGCTACGAAATGTTTTTGCCATTGATGATTACGGCCACAGCTTCGTTTGCCACTACCAAAACCTTTGTTAAGCACTCAGTTTATACGCATCAGCTGGCACAGCGCCGCGAACTCATCACTCACGACAAAGATCACGCTGTATTGACCATGATGGAAGTGAAAAACCTCATTGAAAATGATTTCGCCAGAATCAAGCCAGATGCCAATCTGGGCGATTTGGTTAAGGTGATTTCTGAGGCTCATCGCAACCTGTTTCCGGTGGTGGATGATGAAGGACAACTACATGGAATGATTAAAATGGACGATATCCGTAAAATCATATTTAAGCCAGAGCTGTACGAATCAACCCTGGTAAGAGACCTCATGTATATGCCGGAGTACTATATTAGTCCGGATGATAGCATGGAAGACCTGGTGGAAATGTTTCGCAAATCAAGCCGTTTTAACATTGCTGTTATCGATAAGGGTAAATACCTTGGTTTTATATCGCGGGCCAATGCATTTACCGCTTACCGCAATCAGCTCAAACAGTTTACTTAAGCTATTGTGCGTCTTCAGCCTCTGACTCTTTAGCTTGCTTCCTGGCCTCCTGCTCTAACAGGAAATCATTGAGTATCTGCTCTACCTCATCAAAGCCATGAGTTTCCATTAACTGCGCACGCAATTGCACTGCTCCCGGGAAACTATTGGTATAAATTTTAAAGAAGCGTTTAAGAATTGACCAGGGCTTCACGCCTTGCCAGGTACTAGCGTATAAAGAGGCATGCAAACGCAGCGCCTCAATGCGCTCTTCCATTGCAGGTGAATAGGCAGGATTGTAAAACCATGGATTATGAAATATACCACGACCAACCATTACACCATCAACACCATACTCCATCACTTTATCAAGTGATTCCTCAATAGACATTACATCGCCGTTACCCAACAGTTTTATGTCAGGATTAATTTGGTTACGCAACTCCACCGACCTGGCAATTTCATTCCAGTCAGCTTCACCTTCCGACATCATTTTCTGAATACGTCCGTGTACGATAATTGCATCGGCTTCGGATTGCAGTAGGTTTGAGATCCACGACTCAGTGACTACTGATTTAAAGCCTACACGCGTTTTAACGCTCAACGGCAAATCACTGGCCTCATGCACCGCTGTAATAATCTCACGCGCCAGCTCAGGTGTGTTAATCAATGCCGAACAAGCACCCTTTTTGATAATATTTTTCATGGGACAGCCCATGTTGATATCAATCCCGTCAAACGCCGTTTCTTCGGCAATATATTTGGCTGTTTTATAAAATTTCTCAGGATCCGTTCCCCAAATTTGTGCAACCAGCTTTACATTATCACGCTTAATCAGCTCTAGTTCACTATCGTTAACATGAAAGCGGTGCACAACCTTTTCTTTGCCCACCGGGTGACAAAATCCATCGGTAGATAAAAACTCGCTAAACAGTAAATGCAGGTTGCCCGGACTCGATAAACGTAAGACAACCTCACGAAATACGGTATCCGTCACATCTTCCATGGGTGCAAGCGCCCAGACAGGGCCTTCACTTGATTTCCAGTAGTTGGTTTTATTGGTGGTAATTCGTTCTCCCATTATACTCATTGATTTCTCCTATTCAAACAATCCTTCATCCCTAATCACCATCAATACCGACGATTGAGATACAATGATATATTTTTCGTTTTTATACTCTATTTCGTAGCCTCCGCTTTGCAGGTAAATAGCCAGGTCACCTTCTTTGGGCTGCAAAGGCACATACTTAACGGATTCATCCTTCTTTTTCCAGGCTTCATCTTCATCAGCCATGGCAGGTATTGGATAGCCCGGGCCAACCTTTACTATGTAACCGCTATGCACCTTTTCTTTTTCCTGAACACTAGGTGGCAGGTAAAGCCCCGATTTGGTTTTACTCTGGGGCACTTTAGGCTTAAGCAAAATACGATCGCCCACCAAAATAAATTTCTCTAATTCTTTATCATCAATACCTAACGACATAGTAATAGCACTTTAGGCTGCAAAGATATTAAAATGCCAATTATTTGAGCAAGCCAACAGCTCCCTGTCTTCCAACTAATAAGCACTTAACTTTTTTTAACAGCACTTAAATTCAGGGATATATTGAATTGACAGATCCTTTTTCATACTTTTGCTGTTACTTTAAAACAGTTAGTCGAATTCTCGACATTTTTCTCGACACTAAAAGTATAGATTTATAAGATCTTACAGCATTAATCTAGTATATTTCAACCTTTAACCTAAAGTGTAATGAAACCAAACATGAACGAACGCAAGCTTCGGAAAATTGAAGACGAGCAGTGGAAAGAGCTTACGTTTACCGACAAAAAATATGAAATAAGTAACTATGGCCGTATAAAAAGCTATTGTTATGATAAGGTAAACGGGCGCATCGTTAAACTTGGTAATATTAAGGGCTTTTACAATGTTAGTCTGCGTGTAGAAGGACAAAAAAAGTCGTACTTAGTACATAAGTTAACAGCAGAGTATTTTGTTGATAAAACAGCAGAAGACCAGGATGTGGTGATACACCTTGACTGGAATAAGCAAAACAACTACCACACCAACCTCAAGTGGGTGACTAAAGCTGAAAGCTACAAGCGCATGCACAAGGTGCTTCAGGAAGCTCGTAAAAAAGCCGGCAAGGTAGTGACCAGTTCTAAACTTTCGACTGATGATGTGGCCGTTATTAAAGGCATGCTCGAAAAAGGTGTTAAGCAAAACCTGATAGCCAAGCTATTTTGCGTGAGCGAAATGCAGGTGAGCCGTATTGCACGAAAAGAAAACTGGGCTGAGATTGAACCCAAGATGTAATCTAATTATGACAGGATATAGTTGAGGAGGGAGTTGAAAACTCCCTTTTTTTGTGCCCAATACCCACACTCCTTTCAATTATAGTAAGACTATCAGTACTCTTAAGATTCGTTAAAAATAAAACTGCCTAAAACATTGTCGTTTTATTTGTATTACTTTTGTGCCCACTATGAACAAAATCAATCAGATAATCGGGAAAGTTCTTATTTGGCGAGTTAAGCATATTAGTCAAAAACACTTTATTTTATTACTTAGTTTGTTAGTCGGAATATTTAGCGGACTAGCTGCTGTGACGCTTAAAAATGCCGTACATTTTACTCACCACTTTTTAACAGAGAACTTTAGCCTGGAGAAAGGAAACTACTTATTTCTGGCATATCCGATGATTGGTATCTTAATCACCATCCTGATTATTAAATTCTTTGTTAAAGATAGTCTGGGACATGGTGTCAGCAAAATCCTTTATGCCATCTCCAAGAAAGGCGGACATATAAAGAGTCACAATAACTACTCGTCCATCATCACCAGTACCTTTACCATTGGTTTTGGTGGTTCGGTTGGAGCAGAGGCCCCGATTGTGCTCACGGGTGCATCCATTGGTTCAACGCTGGGACGCTTGTTCAGAATGAACTACAAAACCATCATCCTGCTTATGGGATGTGGAGCTGCAGGTGCCATCGCCGGCATCTTTAAGGCGCCCATTGCCGGGTTGGTTTTTACACTGGAGGTATTAATGCTCGACTTAACCATGGCGTCTATTGTTCCCTTACTTATATCGGCCATTACAGCATCAACCATCGCCTATTTCTTTTTGGGCAAAGGCGCCGAATTTGCATTTACCCTTGAAGCACCTTTTCTGCTGAATAACATCCCTTACTATGTCCTGCTTGGCATACTGGCCGGGTTTATATCCTTGTATTTTACCCGCGGCATCATGAATACCGAAAAGCAGTTTGGCAAGATGAAAAACCCGTTTTCGAAATGGATAGTGGGTGGATTGGCACTGAGCTTACTGATTTTCCTGTTTCCTCCGCTATATGGCGAAGGTTATAACACCATTATTGCCTTACTTAATGGCAACAGCGAGGCTGTGATGGGCGAAAGTATATTTTATGCCTGGCATAACAACATTTGGGCCCTCATCGGTTTTCTGGTATTACTTATCATTTTTAAGGTATTTGCCACAGCTGCCACAACCGGCAGTGGAGGTATAGGTGGTATCTTTGCCCCCACACTATTTATGGGCGGAGTAACCGGCTACCTGTTTGCTAAGCTTATGGAAACACTGGGACTGGCAGAGCTGCCCTCGTCGCACTTTACACTGGTTGGCATGGCTGGTATGATGGCTGGTGTAATGCACGCGCCACTGACAGCCATCTTTCTGATAGCCGAAATAACCAATGGCTATGGCCTGTTTATTCCATTGATGATTACCTCTACTATTGCCTACCTGACCATTATGTATTTTGAGCCTCACTCATTATACACCAAGCGCCTGGCACAAAAGGGCGAACTGATTACCCACCATAAGGATAAAGCAGTGCTAACACTAATGCGCCTGGAGAAAGTGCTGGAGACAGACTTCAAATGCATCTATCCGGAGATGACATTAGGTGAACTGGTAAAGGTCATATCCACCTCAAAACGAAATATTTTTCCGGTGATTAATCATAAAGATGAATTATGCGGCATTGTGCTACTGGATGATATTCGTGAGATAATGTTTAACAATGAGCTTTACAACGAAACAACCGTTGAAGAACTCATGTCAATACCGCCTGCCATGATAGAAATTGATGAAAACATGGACCGGGTGATGCGTAAGTTTGAAGATACCAGCGCCTGGAACCTGCCGGTAGTTAAAGACGGTAAATACCTCGGCTTTGTCTCAAAATCAAAGATATTCTCCGTTTATCGTCGTGTACTTATTCACTATTCGGATGATTAATTCAAATACCTGGTGCATTGTGCCTGGTAACTAGTGCAGCCTTCTCAGCAAAGTATTTCTCCCCCATGTACTTTTTATGAGCTTTGCAGGGTAAAAAGATGAATGATATCAATGTTGCTGTTTATCATTTTTGCCTCTCATAAAAAGTTATAAACTGCAATGTTTTTTTTATCGGCTGGTTCGCGTAAATTTGTGTTCCTTTGATAAAAACAACCCATTGACAGCAAGGTAATAATACCTGGCGTGATCAGTTACAACCTGCAACGGCAGGAGCAAAAAGAGAGAAATAGTTTAATAAATAATCATAATCAGTCAGTATTAACTACGCAAAATTGACTAAAAATCTTGTGTTTTGATACTCACATCTTAAAATCATATCAATAAGATGAAACGCGATACTGTAATTTTCGACCTAATTGAGAAGGAATACGCTCGCCAAAAAGAAGGTATTGAGCTAATCGCTTCAGAGAACTTTGTAAGTGAGCAAGTAATGGAAGCTCAAGGTTCTTGTTTAACTAATAAATATGCTGAAGGCTATCCGGGCAAACGCTACTACGGTGGTTGCCAGGTGGTAGACCAGACTGAGCAATTGGCTATTGACCGTGCTTGTGAGTTATTTGGTGCTGAGTATGCCAACGTACAGCCTCACTCTGGAGCTCAGGCAAACGCCGCTGTATTTTTTGCCGTACTTAAGCCAGGTGATACTTTCATGGGCTTGGATTTGGCACACGGTGGACACTTAACACACGGCTCACCGGTTAACTTCTCAGGTGTAACATACAACCCTGTTTGCTATCATGTTAAAGAAGATACCGGATTGGTAGATTACGATGAGATGGAAGCTATTGCTCGTGAGCACAAACCTAAAATGATTATTGCAGGTGCTTCGGCTTACTCACGCGAATGGGATTATGCCCGCATGCGTCGCTTGGCTGATGAGATTGGTGCATTACTACTTTGCGATATGGCTCACCCGGCTGGTTTAATTGCCAAAGGTCGTTTGAACAATCCTGTTGAGCACTGTCACATTGTAACTACTACTACTCACAAAACACTACGTGGACCACGCGGTGGTATGATTCTGATGGGTAAAGATTACGAAAACCCATTTGGTTACAAAACACCAAAAGGTGAAACCAAGATGATGAGTGCCGTACTGGATTTCGCCGTATTCCCAGGCCAGCAAGGTGGTCCTTTAGAGCACGTGATTGCGGCTAAAGCAGTTGCTTTTGGCGAGGCGCTTTCTGATGATTTCGCTGTTTATGTAGACCAGGTTCGCTCTAACGCACAAGCTATGGCTGCTGAGTTTGTTAAGTTGGGATACAAAATCATCTCTGGTGGAACAGATAACCACTTAATGCTGATCGACCTTCGCACTAAATTCCCTGATATCTCTGGTAAGAAAGTGGAGAACACTTTAGTGAAGGCTGATATCACCATTAACAAAAACATGGTGCCTTTCGATACACGTTCACCATTTGCCACTTCAGGTTTCCGTGTGGGTACGTCTGCTATCACATCACGTGGATTGAAGGAAGACGACATGCGTACTATCGTTAATTTGATTGACGAAGTAATTTCGAACATCGATAACGAAGAAGCTATTGCTGAAACACGCAAAAAAGTAAATGCATTGATGGCTGATAAGCCTATGTTTGCATGGTAGAACAAAGCTGATAGCTGTTGGTTAATGGCTGATAACTATTTACAATGCACATAATAAAAATACAGAGCCGCTTTCGTTGGAGAGCGGCTTTTGTTGTTAATTGGGATGTCAACATAAAATTATCCAAAGAAAACACTAACTTCCTAATCTATAAACAATTTTAATTCACATAACACCGTCCTTCAGGGCGGTGCATATAATGTGATATTCCACCGGCTTTAGCCACAAACTTTTACCTATGTCGTACACCCGCATTTGGCTACATTGTGTTTGGGGAACAAAGAACAGATTCCCCTTTATAGATGACTCCAATAAAAAACAGATTTTTAAACACATTAAAGAGAATGCTAGTATAAAAGGCATCTATATTGATTTTATCAACGGTCATCAAGACCATGTGCATTGTTTACTTGCCTTAAAATCCGACATGACCATTACAAAAACAATGCAACTATTAAAAGGTGAATCATCGTTTTGGATTAACAAAAACAACTTGTGCCAAAGCAAATTCGAATGGGCAGATGAATATTTTGCTGTTTCTATTAGTGAATCACAAGTATCTAAAGTAAGAGCATATATCAAAAATCAGGAACAACATCATAGGCATAGTTCGTGGGCTGAGGAATATGAAAAATTCATGTCTGCGTATGGCTTTGATAAAATAAATGGCTAAAGCCATTAGCTCCTTACCACTTATCCACCATGCTAAAGCATGGTGTTAGGTGATGCCAAAATAGCTGCCAGCTAGGAGAGCGCTTTGCTTATAGCTATTAGCGATTTACAAGACCTAAAAATAGAATAGAGAGTCACTTTCTGTTTTACCTGAAAACCATACATTTGCAATATGGACATTTCGATACTCAATGCTGCATTACTTATTCTGGCCGGACTCTTTGCCGGTTTCATCAACACCCTGGCGGGCAGTGGTTCGTTAATCACTTTGCCCCTGCTGATGTTTCTTGGCTTGTCGCCGCACCAGGCTAATGCCACCAATCGGGTAGCTATCTTTTTCCAGAATGTGATAGCGGTGCGCAACTTTAAACAGCAGGGACTGATTAATTACCGGAGCAGTCTTTTTCTGGTTATTCCTGCCATTATTGGTTCTGTTATTGGCGCCTCTATTGCTGTTACAATTGATGAAGCAATTCTAAACCTGTTTATCGGTTCACTCCTTTTCGTCATGTTCTTTGTCATTCTGCTAAAGCCCGATAAATGGGTGAAAGCACAAGCCGGACAAGTGAATGAAAAACCTGCCTTCTGGCAGATTGTTATCTTCTTTTTTATTGGCGTCTATGGTGGATTCATACAGGCAGGTGTCGGCTTCTTTTTACTGGCAGGCCTGGTGCTGGGTGTTGGCTATGACTTAATAAAAGCCAATGCCATAAAGGTGTTTATTGTATTGGCCTACACAGCCATTGCATTGGGTATCTTCATCTGGTCAGGCCAGGTGAATTACCTATACGGCATTATCCTGGCCATAGGTAATGCCAGCGGGGCTTTTATCGCATCTAAATACGCGCAGCAGATAGGCGTTAAGTATATTCGGTACATATTGCTGGCTACAGTATTTGTGGCAGGTCTTAAGGTGTTGTTCTTTTAATTTCACCTTGAAAACCCCATGGGGACGGCTCACCCTTGCCGGGGACAACTCACCTATACTGGGGACAGCTTACCCCTCCAGAGGACATCATCACCTAAACTGAGGACTGGCTTACCCTTACGGGGGACTGGCCCACCCTTACCGGGGATGGCATCACCTAGATTGGGGACGGCTTACCCCTCCGGAGGACATCATCACCTAAACTGAGGACTGGCTTACCCATACTGGGGACTGACCCACCCTTACCGGGGACGGCATCACCTATATTGGGGACAGGCAACCCCTTACAGAGGACGACATCGCCTATAGTGGGCAGATGGTTGTCATGCTTAGTCCAGCTGAAAATAATAGGTAATGGTACCTTGTGCGTAGGCGCTGGCATTTTTATCAGCATTGAACTTAGCGCGGCGTGCTGCTGCCTTGGCATTCTCTACCAGCTCGCGGTCCTGCGTATTAGAACCCTTTAACTGAAACTCGGCCGACGTCACATTACCATTTCTGTCGACAATAATTTTGATCACCACAATGCCTTCCTTATTGGAGTTGTGCTGTGGCTTTGGTAAACTACCAATCAACGAGCGGCCCTTCAGATCAAAGCCACTACCCGAATCGCCTAATCCCGATCCGGTTCTGTTTTTTGAATTCGGATCTCCAGTCACGTAGCCCTGGTTGCCGCTACCACCCGTTTCACCTTCCGAAGAACTATCGCCGGTACCTTTTCCACTAAAGGCACCCGATACACGGTTACGCGCCTCGGCAGCCTGTCGCTCCTGCTCCTCCCGCTTTTTACGTTCGGCTTCTTCGCGGGCACGTTGTTCGGCCAGCTCCTGTTGACGTTTGGCCTCCTCTTCGGCTGCAATGCGCTGCCTTTCCAGCTCTTTTTCACGCTCAATGCGTTCTTGTTCTTCACGTTCCCGACGTTCTTTATCCAGTCGCTCCTGCTCTTCTTTTTCTTTCTTCTTTTGCGCTTCCGACTTTACTACCGGGGCATCATCAAAATCCTGGGTTGCTACCTCATCTTTACTTTCAGGCTCGGTTACTTTAGGTTCAGGCACCTTTTCTACTTTGGGTGGCGGAGGTGTCTGCTGTTGCTCCACCGGTGGCGCCTGCGATTCTTTCGGCTCCACTTCACCCTGCCCCAATACGGTATCCCCAAAGTTCACCAGTATGCCCTCTTCTTCTTGTGGTAATGTTTGAAGGCCAAAGAATATCAACAACAACAATATTATACCGTGAAATATTATCGAGCCTATAATGCCATATCTCTTATCCTTTTCTTCCATCTTATTTACCCTGTGTAGCCAATATCAGTTTGTACTTATTACGGATAGCAATATCCCTTATCTTCCCAACGACCGAAAATGGCACCGACTCGTCCACGTGCAAGGCGATATAGGTATCGGGGCTGACCTCAATAATTTCCTTCAATCGCCGCTCAATCTTCCAGAATGGCACCTCTTCTCCCTCCACATAGTAGCGCATATCAGCTGTTACAGATACCGTTGTATTGGGCTTAGCCGACACCTGGTGATCACTTTTGGGCAACACTAAATCGCGCACTGCCTGTGGCGTTACCAGGGTTGAGGTAATCATAAAAAAGATGAGTAACAGAAAAACAATGTCCGTCATGGATGACATGCTGAAGCCCGAATCTACTTTACTTTGTCTTTTTAGTGCCATTACCTGATATCTAAAATTACTTTTATTCCGTTCGATTCTGCTATATCCAGAATACGGGCCACATGGCCGGTTGATGCATTACGGTCGGTGCGCAACCTTACAATAGCTCTATCGCTGCTGCTGAAAGCATTTATTAAGCCCGTTTCAACGTTATCGGTGCCAAAGCGCTTCCCATCCACATAGTATCTGCCCGATTCCGTGACACGCACATTCAGGTACTTCTCCACCACCACCTTTTTAGTGGCTTTCTTAGGAATGAGCAACTTAATAGCATTGGGGTGTACCATGGTTGATGTAATCATAAAAAATATCAACAACAGAAACACAATGTCGGTCATAGACGACATGCTAAACGCTGCACTAATCTTTGTTCTTCGCTTTAAAGCCATGCTTAATGAGCTGGTTCATTTAATAAATCCATAAACTCCATGGTGCGGGCTTCCATTTTAAACACCACCTTTTCTACTTTGGCCACCAATATATTGTAGGCAAAATAGGCAACAATACCAACAACTAATCCGGTAACCGTAGTGACCATGGCCGTGTAAATACCCGATGACAGCAACTGCACATCAATATTATTACCGGCATTGGCCATATCAAAAAAAGCCTTTACCATACCAATTACGGTTCCCAGGAAACCAATCATTGGGGCTCCACCAGCAACAGTTGCTAATGTAGGCAGACTCTTCTCCAGTCGGCTAATCTCTAAGTTACCTACATTTTCGATGGCTGTATTCACATCATTAAGCGGACGACCAATACGAGTAATGCCTTTTTCAATCATGCGCGACACCGGAAAATCGTGCGACTGGCACAAAGCCAATGCTGATTCGATTTTCCCATCATGGATGTAGTCCTTTATCTTATTCATAAAGCCGGCATCCTCTTTTGTTGCACGACGAATAGCCAGGTAACGCTCAATAAATATATACACAGCCACAAACGAAAGCAGCACCAATGGTATCATAATTAAACCTCCGGCTTTAGCCATCTCCATGTAATTCATGCTCTTTTCGGCTCCTTCAGCCAATTCGTCTACAGGCATTTCTTCAGCAGTTGCCTGAATGAACAACAACAAATTCATATCAATTAGTTTTATAATATTATCAAAACCCATAAGGAAGCAAACACAACCTCTTCCTTACCCATAAATTATTCAAGGCTAAAAATAGTAAAATAGCTATGTAATAAGTAACGAAAAGATTTAATCTTTAGTCTCTTCTTCCTCCTTCTCTTGCCCTTGTTCTGCTTTTTTCTTATTCTGACCCGATATTTTCAGCCAGTATTTATGCATGAGTTCCTCTAGCGTATCAAACTCTTCGCGGAAAGACACACCAACACCCTGAGTGGTTGGCGACACATTATAATCACTGGAATAAATTAAATCGTTATTGGTATGCGTGTAGGCTTTAGCCCTTAAACTACCTGATTTATTCAGTTTTACTTCCACATCAAAATCACCAATGAGGTTACTTGGGCGAGTTTGGTCCTGTCCATAACCCACATTACCATTCACCAGTACCCTGTTATTAAACATTTGCGTTGAAAGCGCCACCTCCACCTCATCATCTGTCATTTCACTTGCCGGACGATAGCTTACACCTATATCAATATCACGACTTATTTGTGACAACCAATGACTTAACTGATTGGATAGCATCTCGGTAGTGGTAACTAAAGCCGCATTGTTACCAGCTGATAACCCGGTTGGGTTATTAGCAGAGGCATTTTCGGTGGTGTAAAACTTATTCAATACCAGCAAAGACAATACCTGACGATTGGTTTCCTCTTCGGTATTAATATAGGCATCAATAATATTCTGATTATAATCCTGGCTGGATGGTGTCTTAATTTCAAACTTCACATTTGGCTGTGTCAGTCGGTCACTCAACAGCAGATTACAGTTAACGGGTATACGCCGGCCAAAGTCTCTTTGCGATTCATCGGAATAATCACCAATCAAATCCAACAGGCTTGTTTTCAGCTTATAGGTGGCATTAAGGTCAATATTAGCATCATACGGGTTACCATCCCAGTTAATGCTTGAACCTTGATTTATAACAAATTTCTTATTTAACACGTTTCGAAGGGTAAACATATAGTCTCCATTGTCAAAATTAAAATCGCCGTAGAAGTTGATACCTCCCTCTTTATCCATTTTAACCTGCAGATTGCCATTACCACTTCCCCTGAGTATATCGCCAACAGTTGAGTCAAATATCACCTGACAGCGGGCATCGGGCGTAATATCCAGATCCATACTTACGGTCATCCCGGTCAAATCAATATCGTATTCATTACTTACCTCAATGCCCTCTTTGCGTTGCGTGTCTGTTTCATCAACAGGATTAATGAACCGAATAAAACTACTCTCTTCAGCACTTTCTTCATCGGTAAGGGGAATAAAAAACTCTGTATTCTCACGCGTCCGTCCGGCAATATCAATTATTAAATCCTTTGTCGTTCCGTTTATTGCCATGTTGCCATCGGCATAAACCTCGCCGTAATACAAAGGGTTATCGCTGTATTTAGTATCCATTACCAACATGTTGTTGGCTATAAGGCTAAGGTTATAGCTCATATTTCGAAAGGCCGTGTGATGAATTGTACCATTAAAACTTCCTTGCTTCCCATTCCTGTCGGCCACCAATAGATTTTTAAAGATCATTTCATTAGGCTCGAAAATAACCGAATCGGCGACGGAATAAGTTGTCTTAAGCAAACCAACATCAAAAAACGCCTTATTAATACGAAGTTTACCAAGTAATTCGGGGCTACTGAGTGCACCAACCACAGCAATCTGCCCACTGGCTGTACCCGTTAAGTTTTGCATTATTCGGCTCAGGTAAAGATTCAGAAAACCTATTTCCAGCTGATCAATATCGAAATTCATGTTTAACTGTTGTTGGGCCAAATCAATATATCCGCCACCTATAAGCGACTGCTTTTCGTCCTTAACCACATTTGCCTGGACGTTTAACTGATTCTTCTTTGGTTGATAGTCGGCCACAACTGAAAAATCACCAACCTCATCATCGTTAAAGACAAAACCATCAACCGCCAAATCTCCGCTTATGACAGGTGACTTATATATGTTCTGAAAATCCAAGGTGCCACTCAAAGCTCCCGACACCTGCACCTGCTGCAGATTTTGGTAACCAATAATGTCAGACAAACTGATATTTTGCAAATGAACCCGTAGTCCATCTTTTACATGACGATGAGCAAAACCATTAATACCCACCTCCTGGTTGCCATGGTGCACCCTGAAATTTTTCATTGAGAATCCGTCTGGGTGGTAATGCAAAGTAGTTGGCTGAATCTCCCATAGGCTGTCACGCACCATGATATAGGAAGGATGAAAATTACAAGTTGCATACACGCCGTTATCCCTTGCTTTAAAGGTGGTCGTTGTCAAAATGGATCCGCTATTGGTATAGTCGTCCCAGTTATTCCAGAAAATATTGAAATCAACCGTATCATTATGGGCACTATGGTGAAAACTCAAATTCTGAAAAGTGCCAAGCTTATCTACACTTAACTCTCTGAACCGAGAAACTACATCCAGCTCATCACTTTGTCCACTGGAAATATGCACCTCTGGATGACTGGCACTTAATCCATTCGCATCAATATATTGCAACTCCACTTCAACATCCATCTCCCCTTGTGATGAATTATAGCTGCCTAACAGCAAACCTTCATCGGAAACACTTATACCAGGGGCTAACACTGCTGCTATTTCAGAAATACGTTTAAAAGTGCAGGAAAAAGTAAAATCGTTATGTGTCAGCTCTTTTTCTTTGATGTTCACAGAATTTGTTAAAGCAGGCAAATATTGAGTGAGATTCTTTTTGAGCAAGCTACCAATGTGCGTAAAATTATAAACACCCACCAAATCGCCTTCAGCAATATCAGACTGCAGCACAACGCGCTTTCTCTCCCCCTCACGCACAGAAATGAGCAACAACGAGTCAATGGCCACATCATGGTCATCTGACAGGTATGAGAAATTATCTAGATGCATAAACCCAACAATATCATTCAGGTCTTTACCCGAAATATCAGTTTCTACATCAACAGTAAGCGAACTGTTTTTATGTTTTGAATAGAGGTTGAGGCGATCTAGTTTTATATCTGTTAAGTGGGCATTAAAGCTGAAGTTGGGAATATCCCCCGACAGATCAATTTTCCCATTAAATCCGACTTGCCCGTTGGGATCATCAATTAAAAAATCACCATCAAATTTATTGTTCTCAAAAAGGCCGTTCAATCGAATATTCTTATAATCATATTTATTGATGGATAAAGTATCGATAACGCCACTCAAATAAGCATCAAACTGCTCGGTTGAACGCCGCCTTCCATTAATAGCCACGGCCATTGATACTTTTCCAACATACTCCTCGGCCCCGGCCAGTTGACCTATATCAAACTGTTGCGTCTTCAGGTTACCCGAAAATACCAGATCATCCTGGCTATCTATCTTCAGCCCAATGTCTGTACTTATCTGTCCCAAGGCTGTTGTAAACTCACCATAGGCCACCATGTCAGTTAAAAAACCTGTAAAGTTTCCCTGATAGTTTATTTCATTTAAACTATTGATAGCCGCCGGTAAGGTTAAAGCCTGCCCTTTCACATGCGAAAAAAGTTGCTCTAAATCGGAAGGGGTGGTACTCAACCGGCTTACTTTTAAATACAAAAAAGTTTCGTCAATATTTGGCAATCCACTAATATCGAAGCTTGAAACCAATTGCGAATGAGGCCCGAAATAAATTCTGGCATTACGCCCCTTTATGTTATTCACCGTGCCATACACTACGCCTGAAAGACCAATGTTTGCAGCTCGTTTCAGTGGACTAATCTTAACAATATCTGCTTCACTGAAATCGGATTTTCTGACATCTGCATAAAAACTACCAATTTGCTCAAGCCCCTTTTCTCCTTTATTAAACTCAAGAGCTAACGAGTCAATATGTAATGATGAACGGCCGGTTGAAATTAAAGCCTTATTTAAGAACAGGCACGAATCACCAACAGCCACATTAGCCTCCACCTTTTCAAGATTAAGGTGCATCGGATTTTTAAGTCCAAATTCTTTGATATCAAAGCGCCAGAGACTATCCTTTCGCAAGTCATGTAACAGCAGATTGATTTCTGAAATAGTGGTAGCGCGTGACAATGAATCAACAGCATAATCGACTGTTCCATTTTCAACTTCAAGGTCCCTCAGACCTATTGTCCATTTTGAATTTCCTGTGCGCCTGTTGACAAGCCTTTTAGTTAAAAAGCTGTAATTATATACCGAATCTTCTTTTTGAATATTTACATCGGGACCTTGAACACTCAAGAGCCCAACATAAAGCTCCTTGCTTCTGAAATATAACGAGTCAATGTTTGCAGAAACACGCTCAACAACCAGCAGTGTATCCTTATGCTGATCATAAATCACAATATCATCCAGCACAAGTGTCTTAAATGGTCGAAAGTGGACCCGTTTGATAGTTATATCAGTGTTTAAATCTTCGGATAATTCAGCAGTCACATAATTCACTACAGATGTCTGAACTGCAGGCAATAACAAAACAGAATACAACAAGAGCGGCACTAGTAATAGTCCCGCCAATACATACAATCCTATTTTGATATTTTTTTTTATACTTTTATCCCGTTTTAACCCACCAAAAGTAAGAAAAAGGCGGGAATAATAATTTGATTAGGGATAAATCTATCTGATAAAAATTATGAGTGCGATAATTTTGGGAATTGAGTCATCATGCGATGACACTTCAGCGGCTGTTATTAAAGATGATGTCATATTATCAAACGTTGTAGCTAATCAGGATGTGCATAAAGCCTATGGAGGTGTGGTGCCAGAGTTAGCTTCACGAGCGCACCAACAAAATATCATCCCGGTAGTTGAAAAGGCCATTAAAGATGCAGGGATAAGCAGAAACGACATCAACGCAGTAGCTTTCACGCGCGGTCCCGGACTGATGGGATCATTATTAGTGGGCACCTCTTTCTCTAAAGGCTTTGCCTTGGCCAATAACCTGCCATTGATTGAAGTGAACCATCTGCACGCGCATGTAATGGCGCACTTCATTAAAGAGAATGAACACGATACAAACCAGCCTTCATTTCCTTTTCTATGCCTTTTAGTATCAGGTGGCAACAGCCAGATTATTGTTGTCAGAGATCACCTGAACATGGAAATAATTGGACAAACCATTGATGACGCTGCCGGAGAAGCCTTTGATAAATGTGCTAAAATTATAGGGCTGCCATATCCGGGAGGTCCTTTAATTGACCAACTGGCAAAAGAAGGCAATGCTGAAGCATTCAAATTCAATAAGCCAAGAATTAAAGATTACAATTACAGTTTCAGTGGTTTAAAAACCTCAGTTCTTTACTTCCTTCGTGATGAATTAAAGAAGAACCCTGAGTTTATTGAAGAGAATAAAGCTGATATTTGTGCCTCTTTGCAAAAAACCATTATCGATATATTGATGGATAAGGTGATAAAGGCAGCCAAAGATACCGGCATTAAGCAGGTTGCATTAGCAGGGGGTGTTTCTGCTAATTCAGGCCTGCGCGACAGACTAACACAATTAGCACAAGAAAAAGGTTGGAAAACATTTATTCCAAAGTTTTCTTATACAACCGATAACGCTGCCATGATTGCCATTAATGGTTACTATAAATATCTTAAACAAGAATTTGTTGGTCAGGAGGTAGCACCATTTGCACGAACAGAATTTTAATCAATCAAAAAATAACGAACTATTGAACTAATTAGTTGGCTAAAATGAGCCATTGGTCAAATTAATCATTACTTTTAGCATAATTGCGAATTGATTTTTTGATTTTTTATATTTTTGCCGAAGTTAAACGTATTTAGTGGGGAAATTGTACAGGAAAAAGAACGGTTTTGTTGAAAAAACAGTTGGTGATGAGATGGTGATTGTACCACTTGTTGACCAAGTTGCTCTGATGGAAAAAGTATTCTCCCTAAATGAAATTGGATCGATTGTTTATAATGCATTAAGCCAACCAAAATCATTGGATCAACTACTTGAGTTAATCCTTTGTGAATTTGAGATTGACAGGGAAACAGCCCATTCAGATTTAGAACAATTCTTAATTAAGGCTGTTGATAAAGGCATAATACAAGAGCTATAAAGGCGATAAAACGGAGACGAATCGGGAATGAATATTAAAAGAAGATATAATAAGCCAGATATTGAGGAACACTATATTGATAAAGGGGTAGTATACCTTTTTGGAAGTCCTCCATTACCTCCTAAAACTGCTCCTCAAGAGCCGGCACCAATGCAACAATCGGCACCAGATTATCAGAATCCGCCGGCACAGGATTACCCTTTCGGTAATGATTCACCTGATTTTTCTAATATGTAGTAAATGGATACGGTTTATAAAACCCAACAGTATACAATTGGGGGCATAAGATTTACAGTTAATCTCTTATGCCCCCTTTTTGACTTCGACCCAATGGGCGGGAGTAATAATTTTTCATTAGTACGACCAACATCATTAAATGAATGGACAATTAACATTAGGCTAAAGGAAAACATAAACCATCGCGAAATCAATCATATTTTTACTGGTGCAGACAAATTTGACACTGAAATACCCTACAAGTGGTCGGTGATAAGAAATGGCGAAGATGAAGGCATATTTGTTGAGTTCGAAAACCACCATTACATTAAAGAAGCTCTGGCAAATATTAATATCCAACGCAAAGAAATAGGGATCAATATCTGTGCTCAACACCTTCAAGCCTTCTCTTTCGATCCTTTTTTTCATCCCCTGGGGATTCTGCTGTTACAATACATCATTCATCATTATGGCGGTTTTGTTATCCATGCCTCAACTGTTGAGTTCAACAACAAAGGTTATTTATTCTCAGCAGTATCAGGCACTGGCAAGTCAACCATGGCCGAATTATGGCGTCAACAAGGTGCCACTATCATTAATGACGACAGGCTGATAATATTACCTGATAAGGAGGGATTTGTAGCATACAACACTCCTATGCCCTATTATCAGGATAATTACAAGAGTGTGAGGCTACACAAAGCGTTCCTAATCAATCAATCACCACACAACTATATCAAGAAGCTACCTGCTATTAAAGGCACAATGGGACTTTTAGGCAACTGCATGCAATTTCAATATGATGAACAACAAGTACAAAGCCGTCTTGATGCCTTGCACGCCATTGCCGAAAGCTGCGGGGTATACGAATGCGGTTTTAAACCAGATAATGAAATAGTTCATTTAATTACGAAGGAACTTGGCTGATACTAAACTACAAATAACGCTCAAAAAACTGCTTCAGGATGGGCACCAGGTGGAAGTACCCGCGCATGGTATTAGCATGTATCCGCTTCTGCACCCCGGCGATAAAGTTGTGGTTATTCCCAAGCTTCCCCAAACTGGTGATATAGGTGTATTTTGCCATCAGGATATTTTAATAGCTCACCGCTTAATAAAAACCGACAATTGCCATTACTATTTCAAAGGCGACGCACTTATCAGATCTGACACTCCTGTTAAAGCAAAGGATGTATTAGGTACGGTTGTCGCTCGCAAACGAAATAACAAAACAACATCAACCAACCAATTACTTTTCAGGCTATTCAAGAAACTAATGCCCAAACTTACACCTATAACAGGAAGGCCATTTAATTATTATGGTCGAATTCATTACAAGCTGACAACCCTGCTATCAGGCAATTAGTGTTTTCAACTAAGGAATTACAGGTGAGATTTTAATCATTCCAACAATAAAAGATCCTATATTTACATGGAAGTAATATAAACCACCTGTGTTGAATGAAAAGAGTCAACAAACTATCAATTAATCATCTACTTGAATCATTACGCATTGTCTATAGGAGTTCTCCTAAATGGACACTCATCAATACCATTATAACAATAATAAGAGGTTGCATTCCCTTGCTTTTGCTCTATGTTGTAAAAGAACTGATTGATGTAGTCACCAATCACATCAACACCATCAATAATAATCCCCAGCACCTCTATTACATTATTGGCGCTACTGCGCTTTTCTTTTTACTCAATGCCATAAGCGGTTCGGTAAGTAGCCTGGTAAGAGAACGCCAGAGCCATTTTGTAAATGATTACGTTCAAAACATCATCCATAAAAAAACGATTAACATTGACTACAAGTATTTTGAAGATGCCAATTATCAGGATACTTTTTACAGAGCATTGAATGATGCCAACTTCAGACCCGCCAGGGTTTTCTATGGTATTTTACAGCTGGCACAAAACAGCTTGACACTGTTGCTGATACTAATTATACTGAGCAATATCCATTGGGCCATGATACCTGTTTTAATCATTTCTGGCGCTCCCATCTTTTACTTCAGAATAGCCCATACACGCAAGATTTACCAATACAGAAAACAGCACACCGAAGACGAAAGACGCGTTCATTACTTCAACAGACTACTAACAGCCAAAGACTTCGCTAAAGAACTTCGCGTATTTAATCTGGGAGAAACCTTCAAGCGCGAATATGAGTATTTCAAACACGATTTACGGGATAAGCAGTGGACGCTTTCCAAATCCAAAACCCTGTATGAAGTAGCAGTGCAGGTTTTGGCAACAATTATTTTGTTGTTAATAATTGGCTACGTTGTGCAACAAACAGTAGAAGGACATATTAGCAGCGGTTCAATGGCCATGTACTTTCTGGCCCTGCAACGTGCCTATGCGGTACTTCAGGGACTGTTAAGCAGCCTTAGTTCACTTTACGAAGACAACCTATTTCTTCAAAACTTCATTGAGTTTAATAATATCAGCATTGAAAAATCCATTGCTAATCAACTTTTTCCTAACCCCATTAAAACTACTATTGAAATTAAAAATGTCAGCTTCAAATACCCCAACACCAACAAGTGGGTGCTGAAAAATATTAGCCTGACGATTCCTAAAGGTAAAACAGTAGCTCTGGTTGGCCGCAATGGCTGTGGCAAAACTTCACTGGTTAAATTGCTTGCCGGCCTGCATCAACCAAACGAAGGACAAATAACGGTTGACAATATCAATTGGCATCATATAGCATCATCAGAGATTTCTAAAAATATATCGGTCATCTTTCAGGACTTTATGCTGTACAATGTAAGCGCCGCCAATAATATCCGCTTTGGTAATATGCGACGCAAAGATGAAAACGGAATCATACAAGAAGCAGCCCAGAAAGCAGGGATACATGAATTATTTTCGAATCTGCCCGAAGGTTTTGACACCACCCTGGGCACCCTCTTTAAAGGCAGTCAAATGCTCAGTCGAGGTGAATGGCAACGCACCGCGCTGGCACGTTCATTTTACAATACCGACGCACAGATTATTATATTAGATGAACCAACCAGCTCACTGGATGCCTTTACCGAAGCAAAGCTTATTGCCCACTTTAAAGAAATCACGAGAAATAAAACAGCCATCATTGTCAGCCACCGCCTATCTACCATCAAACTGGCCGACATAGTGGTTGTGATGGAAAATTCAGGCATTGCAGAAGTTGGTGCCCCCGATGAACTGCTGAAACAAAGGGGAGTGTACTTTTCTATGCTCGAATCACTAAAATAGCCTAATTCACTACAAAAGTGAGGCCTCCGTACACACCAAAGGAATACGGCTGAAAGCTATTGAGCTCATTAGAGCTGACTGAATTAAGAAAATATTTGAATCTGGGTTCTAAACTCAAACGGATAGTTTTTGTGATAGGCACATCAACACCTACTCCCAGAGAACTACTAATTACAAATGGCTTAATATCGCTCGTCTCTCCTATTTTCTCTTTAGAACTGCCACTAACCGCATAAGCACTGTTATTCACTAAAAAATTTGAACTAAAACCGCCTGACACTGACAAATAGGGAAAACTATTAAATAAGGCATAACGGGCCATTAAAGGCACCTCAATGTAATCAAGTGTTTGCTTAACTGAATTGTATGAATTGTCGTAATTTAAAACTGCTGACTCAATATCGTTGGCATACGCTTGTGCTCTACTAAAATCTTCACTGGCTTTGTTAATCACAATCTCTCCAAGTGAATTAGCCGTTGCAGTATTTGGACTTATGACCCCCTCGCGCACATTTGCAAATGTGGTCGATTGTGCATTTTTTACAGACTGCCCTACCTGCGAGTATAATATACCTGTTTCGAAGCTCCAGCGCGAACCTGTATTAACCCTCACCTGCAAACCTCCCCCTAACGAGTTAATACCACTCTCATTAACTGAACTTCCGGATTTAAGAACATTTCTGGCAGGAGCTCCATAGCTCACTTTTGAATTATAAGCTGGCGAGAGCAAACCGCCTACGCTTACCGTAGCCTTTTTCTTTTCAGATACTGGTGTGGAATTATACGCATATATCGGATAATAGACTTTTTCTTGTCTGTTATGAAGCCGCCTGTCAATATCATAACTCTCTGTTACCTGAAGAGATGAATTGGGCGATAAATAATCCAATACATCTGCAGTAGCAACGGCCTTCTTTTCATTCACTGCAACAGTTACCTCCTTAGGCTGTGGTAAATTGCTCTCTATTAAAGAGGCAGGTTCCCTCTTTACATCCTCAACATTAGTCTTATTATCGACAACTCGCTCAGTAAATCCTGTAGCCTGCAAAGGTATTTCATTCTCAATATTATCTTTTTCAACCACTTGCACCTCAGAACTAGTCAATGGTTCACTCACCCTGAAAAGCCAGCCAATTGAAAGTGCAATAAACCCGGCAATACAGGCAGCAGCCAAACTACGCCAGATAACCAATACCTTCCGTTGTTTGCGTTGACTAGCAAGCGATTTCTCAAGAGAATCCCATACATATACTTCAGGTACCACCTCATGTGCAGATAGCCCTTCTTTAAAAATAGCATCTATATTTTTGCCTTCCCTTAACATACGGCCTGTTTTTTCTCCAACAATCTGTTTTCAACACTCTTTTTAAGCCACTGGCGGGCTCGTGCCAGGTTTGATTTTGACGTTCCTACAGAAATACCCGCTGTTTGAGCAATCTCGGCATGCGAAAATCCTTCAAGCACATATAAATTGAACACCAACTTATACTTTGGCGGTAACTCCTGCACCATAGCCATTAATTCATCATGCGTAAACGACGCATCATAAACTTCTTCATCTTCACCATCGGTCAGAACAGGAAATTCATCAACCAACAGCTCAGGCTGCTTTTTTCGAAACATCTCAATAACCGTATTAACCATTATACGACGCACCCATCCTTCAAACGAGCCTTTAAATCCGTACTTATCTATGTTGTTGAATACCTTAATAAAACCTTCCTGCAAACAATCTTCGGCCTCTGTTTTATCCTTGCAATAGCGCAAGCATACCGCAAACATTTTTGCAGCATATGCCTGATACAATTGCCTTTGAGCAGCAGCCTTGTTCTTCTGACATCCCTTAATTATGTCATTGAGATTATTCACAACAATTAATTACCAATTTAGCATTAAAGATGATTCTAATTAAACACCTAAACTGAATAATAAATTGTCGCAGCAGTGGCATCAACCCCATTCTTTCATAGAAATTAAATTCACCTGATAGATGAATTAATTTAGAAGGGGTTGCGTGACAGATGTTGATTTTTAGAACTTTTTTCTAGCCCTATCCATCTCCCTGCCTGCGTCTTTCATTTTAAGTGTTTCACGCTTATCGTGTTGCTTTTTACCTTTGGCCAATGCAATTTCAATTTTCACAAAGCCTCTGTCATTGAAAAAGAGTTTAATTGGCACAATGGTTAAACCAGATTCTTTGGTTTTACGCTCCAATTTCTGCAACTCTTTCTTTTTTAGCAACAATTTTCTTTCACGTTCAGGTTGATGATTATTAAAGGTTCCGTAGAAATATTCGGACACACGCATACCTTTGAGCCATAGCTCGCCTTTAACAAAGTAGCAGTAAGAATCAACCAAACTGGCTTTACCAAGTCTGATGGACTTTATTTCTGTACCTGCCAACTGTATACCAGCACTAAAGCGTTCGATCAATTCATAATCAAACGTGGCTCTTTTATTTCTTATATTGATGCGTGATGTGGGCAGACTCATACTGTAAGGTTACTGATGAAAACAAACAATCGGCTTATTAATACGGGTACAGCAAGAATGAAGATACTTGCGATGATGGTTAGCCAGATTCGGGCATCCTGCGACAAAGTTGATAACACTCTGCAGGCCAGCCACACCAGGTATATAATATACAGATTGACAATACTCGCAACAACAATGGTTTCAGGAACTAAAGCTATAATACTACCGGTAAGGTATGTAATAGCTGATGCGTAGGCAATCAACTGAAAAGCTTTTTCTTTCCCAATCTCCTGCCCTAAAAGGACACCTACCTTAACCAATAAAAAATAGCTTACATAAAGTCCGAAAAAACTGGATGAGAAAGTAAACACAGCCTCCTTAACCGCCGAACCAAAATCGAGTCCCTGATGAGATAATAAGTAACCAATAAAAGTGCTGAGAGTATATAGCCCTAACAAGGGAAAACTGAATTGCGCAAGCACCTCGTTGATAGCTTTACGCTCTGAGAAGATATCACTCCACTCCTTTTGCGGACTCACCACCAAACCTTTCAACCTACCAATCAGATTATTATACAACACTCCTAAACTTATTGTTTCCTTATTCATCTGTCATTATTAATGCAAAAAAATGTTGCGTTGCATATACAGCTTCTCAACACTTCTGTGCAAAAATAATATTTTTCCCCAACTCTTTACATTCAAGAGCTGATGCGGCTGCAGCTTCAAAGATAATCGATCAGCCAGAACACCCTGTGTAACCTACTGTCATTGCCTTTCACAAGCCGTGTGATGTTAATATCTCAACACGCCGGATATAGTCGCTAATTTTTGTTACTTTTGCCACTTATCATATCTACATTGTCTCAACATAAGGGTGATTACTAAGTATGGAAGAAGCATTTGAGCACATCGTTTACTCTAAAAATGTTATTGAATTTGTTACTGTAGCCAAGGAATATTGTGCCTTTTTGGAATCAACAGATGAATACAACAGGCAACAATTTGTAACAGTAGCCACGCGTATTATACCACTTCTATATCTTAAAGCGACGGTATTACCTAAGGTGGAAAGTGAACTGGAAGAGAGCATTGAAAAAACAGTGGATGAAATGACTTACACCAATGTATTAGATGCCTTAACTACTAAACTGGGCCGCTTTAATGATTACCTGGAAGTTTTTACCCCTGAAATGCAACGCAGTGATACCCCGGTTATTTCTTTCATTGCCGAAGATCTGACTGACATTTACCAGGATATTAAAGACTTTATTTCGGCCTATCGATTAGGGGTGACCGAAATAATGAATGATGCACTGGCGGAAGTCGTTGAGAACTTTCAATTGTACTGGGGACAAAAAATGGTCAATACACTCAGAGCCTTACATGCCATACAATATGGAGATGAGGCACTGGATGAGGAAGAGGGTGAAGATACCTTCCAGAGCAATCAACAAAAAGATAACTGGTACAACCGGATGCAACAAGACTGGCAGGATGATAGTGACGAACTGCCCCCATTACTATAATAAAGCCAACTAAGATAAATGGAGAAAACCATTACAAAAGAAGAACTTAATCAATTACCTTTAAAGCACTTTGAAGGCCGTGTTGATGTCATTGAAGACATCAATATCATCGAAGAACTTGTAAAAGAGCTTGAAAAACACGATACAATAGGATTCGATACAGAAACCAAACCCTCTTTTCAGAAAGGGAAAGTGAACCAGGTAGCTCTGCTGCAGCTGGCAACCAATGAAAAAGCCTATCTGTTTCGTTTAAACAAAACAGGATTTCACCCATCACTCGTGCGCCTTTTATCAAACCCACAGATAAAAAAAGTAGGTGTTGGCATCAGAGATGACATTAGAGGCTTAAACAGATTAGTGCCTTTTAAACAAGCTGGATTCATCGAAATTCAGGACCATGTGAAAGGTGTAGGCATTGAAGATACCAGCCTTAAAAAACTGGCGGGACTGGTTCTTAATTTCAGAGTAAGCAAGCGTCAGCGCCTTTCTAACTGGGAGGCACCTCATTTATCCGAAGGTCAAATCCTTTATGCGGCCACCGATGCCTGGGTGGCCATTGAACTATTAAATAAACTACAGGAAGAGTTTCCGCACGCACAGGCGCAAACCATATAATAATTTTAGCACCGATGACTGAACGTCCACAATTAGTTCTTAAACAAGGTAAAGAGCAAAGCTTAAGTCGTTTTCACCCCTGGGTATTTTCAGGAGCTGTAAAAGGCGTAAAAGGACCTGAATTAACAGAAGGAGATATTGTTGAAGTATTAGATAGTGAGGATAATTTCCTGGCTATCGGACATTATATAATTGGCTCAATAGCCGTCAGAATACTAAGTTTTAATCAGGAAGTAATTGATTACGACTTTTGGAAAAACAGAATTCAGAAGGCTTTTGACTTAAGGTGTGCCGTTGGACTGGCCGATAATGCTAATACCAATGCGTTTAGATTAGTGCATGGTGAAGGTGATTATTTGCCCGGTCTTATTATCGATTTTTACAACGGAACGGCAGTGGTGCAAATGCACACCGTTGGCATGTACCTGGTAAAAGACCTGATTGCAAAAGCTCTGCAGGAAGTGCTGGGTGACAGACTTAAATCTGTCTTTAATAAATCAGAAGGCACCATGCCTTATAAAGCCGATGTAGAACCTGTTAATGGCTATATATATGGTAAAAGTTCAGAGAAGATTGCACTTGAAAACGGCTTAAAATTTAAAGTTGATTGGGAACGCGGCCAGAAAACCGGTTTTTTTGTCGACCAGCGCGATAACCGCTCGCTGATAGAGCATTACAGCAGCAACCGTGAAGTTTTAAACATGTTTTGTTATACTGGTGGGTTTTCTTTTTACGCCATGCGTGGTGGCGCAAAGGTGGTTCACTCAGTTGACAGCTCCGAGCGTGCCATACAAATCACCAACGATAACGTTGAACTTAACTTCCCGGGCGATAAACGACACGAAGCTTTTGCGGTGGATGCCTTTAAGTATCTCAACAAAATCAAAAACAAATACGATCTAATCATATTAGATCCTCCGGCATTTGCCAAGCACATCAATGTGGTTAAAAACGCCCTGCAGGGCTATCGTCGACTAAACGCGAAGGCACTTGAGCAAATACGTCCGGGCGGTATCCTCTTTACCTTCTCCTGCTCACAGGTTATCACCAAAGAGCAGTTCAGAACGATGGTGTTTTCGGCAGCAGCCCGAGCCGGTCGAAAGGTTAGAATACTGCAGCAACTGACTCAGCCGGCTGATCACCCGGTTGACATTTACCATCCCGAAGGAGAATATCTAAAAGGACTGGTTGTATATGTAGAATAGTATTATTGTAAAGCGAATACATTGGAATTTAAAGAATTTGGATTTTCGGAAGAGTTGCTTGACGGACTGAACGCCATGCGTTTTGAAAAAGCAACACCGGTGCAGGAACAAACCATCCCGGTTATCAAAGATGGCAAAGACCTGATTGCCTGCGCTCAAACAGGAACCGGAAAAACGGCTGCCTACCTCCTACCTGTACTGGATAAGTTGGTACGCAACGGCCATAACAAAATAAATGCCCTCATTCTGGTTCCAACACGCGAACTGGCCATCCAGATTGATCAGCAGATGGAAGGATTTGGCTACTTTCTGGACATATCATCAACAGCCATATATGGCGGTAATGATTCGGGTGAATGGAACCGGCAAAAAAATGCCCTGACCACTGGTGCTGATATTGTGATTGCCACGCCAGGCAGACTGATTCAGCATTTAACCATGGGCTATGTAAAAATGGATACGCTGCAGCACCTCATTCTGGATGAAGCCGACCGTATGCTCGACATGGGCTTTTTCGATGACATTATGCAAGTGGTTAAATATTTACCCAAAGAAAGGCAAACACTGATGTTTTCGGCTACCATGCCGCCAAAAATCAGGGAGCTGGCCAAAAATATTCTGGTTGAGCCTGATGAAGTGAATATCTCCATCAGCAAACCAGCTGAAGGCATCCTACAGGCCGCCTATATGGTATATGACACGCAAAAGATTCCACTGCTCAACACCCTGCTTAAGGACAAAGACTTACCCAGCATCATCATCTTCTCTTCTACCAAACAAAAAGTGAAGGAGATAGCACGCTCACTTAAAAGCAATGGCTTTAATGCAGAGGCCATCAGCTCAGACCTAGAACAGGCTGAACGCGAAAATGTACTCCGTGAGTTTAAAAATCGCAACATCCAGATATTAGTGGCTACCGATATTATTGCCCGAGGTATTGACATCGAAAAAATTGATCTGGTTATTAACTTTGATGTACCCCGCGATGCAGAGGATTACGTGCACCGTGTAGGGCGAACAGCCAGGGCTCAAACACAAGGAGTGGCCATTACACTGATTAACGACAAAGAGATTCTGGAGTTTCATAAGATTGAGCGCCTGATTGAAACGAATATCTACAAGATTCCGCTTAATCCGGAGCTGGGCGAAGCACCTGTTTATAATCCTGAAGAACTATTAAAGGGTCGCCGAAGAGGCAAAGGTGGCAAAGGAAAACCATCGGGTAACAAACGGAATAATTACAAAAAGAAACCCGGCAAAAAACCCAGGCAGGGCGAATAAGCTTTACTGGCTCTATAAATTATATACCAGCGGATAATTACTCATATTATACTGTCATCTGATTATATGCAATTAACTCAGCTAATAGCAAAGGAACTAAGCCTGCCACTTAAAGGCGTTGAAAACACTGTTACACTGCTTGACGAAGGAGCAACTATTCCCTTCATCAGTCGCTACCGCAAAGAAATGACAGGTAGTTTGGATGAACTACAGGTGGGTGCCATTAAGGAGAGATATGAAAAGCTGCAGGAACTGGAAAAACGTAAAGAAACCATCCTGAAATCGATGGATGAACAGGACGTTTTAACACCAGAACTGGAAGCTAAAATTAAATCATGTTATAATGCCACCGAACTGGAAGACATATACCTGCCATATAAGCCCAAGCGCAAAACCAGAGCCGTGAAAGCCAAAGAAAAAGGACTGGAGCCTCTGGCAAAAATTGTGATGAAGCAATATGAACGTGACATCGAAGCACGAGCTGCCAGCTTTGTCAACGACGAAGTAGCAGATGTGGATGAAGCACTTCAGGGTGCCCGCGACATTATCGCCGAATGGGTAAATGAGCATCAGGTGGCTCGTGAGATTGTACGTTCGGTATTTGATAAAGAAGCCACCATCTGCTCCAAAGTAGTGAAAGGCAAAGAAGAGGAAGGCCTTAAGTACAAGGACTATTTTGATTGGAACGAACCTCTGAAACGCTGTCCTTCGCACCGTTTTATGGCTATGCGCCGTGGCGAGAAGGAAGGTTTCTTAAAACTAACGATAGCACCAGATGCTGAAAATAGCATCCAACGCCTCGATCGTTTCTTTGTAAAGGGCAATACCAGCGCATCAGAACAAGTAGCCGATGCAGTGGCCGACGCCTATAAGCGCCTTTTAGCGCCTTCTATAGAAACTGAATTCACACGACTATTTACTGAAAAATCAGATACAGAAGCCATCCGCGTCTTCTCAGAGAACCTGCGTCAGCTGTTGTTAGCTTCACCACTGGGGCAAAAACGAGTACTGGCACTCGATCCCGGTTATCGGACAGGCTGTAAGGTGGTGTGCCTCGATGCACAAGGTAACCTGCTGGATAATGCCACCATCTATCCGCACCCGCCACAGAACGACTATCCGAAATCGGCACAAACCATTACTGCATTGATTGACAAGTATCAGATAGAAGCAATTGCCATAGGTAACGGTACGGCCTCGCGCGAAACAGAGGCTTTTGCCAAAGGATTACGTCTGAAGCAATCGGTACAGATATTTGTTGTGAGTGAAGATGGCGCCTCGGTGTATTCAGCAGGCAAAGTGGCACGCGAGGAGTTTCCTGATTATGATGTTACTGTGCGTGGAGCCGTTTCCATAGGCCGCCGACTGATGGACCCTTTGGCCGAGTTGGTTAAGATTGATCCTAAATCAATAGGTGTTGGCCAATACCAGCACGATGTGGACCAGACGCAATTGAAGAAATCACTGGACACAGTGGTGGAGTCGTGTGTTAACTCGGTTGGTGTAAATCTGAACACAGCCAGTAAACACCTGCTCACTTATGTATCAGGATTAGGTCCGCAGTTGGCACAAAACATTGTTGATTTCAGAGCCGAAAACGGTGCCTTTGACTCGCGCGATAAGCTGAAGAAGGTACCAAGATTGGGTGCCAAAGCCTTTGAACAGGCAGCTGGCTTCCTGAGGATTCAGAATGCTAAGAACCCTCTCGATAATACAGCCGTTCACCCCGAAGCCTATAAAGTAGTGAAACAGATGGCGGCAGACCTGGGCTGTAAGGTCGATGACCTGGTGAAAGACAAGGCGCTACGCGATAAAATTAAGCTGCAGAACTATGTGAGTGATACTATTGGGCTGCCCACACTTACCGACATCATGAAAGAGCTGGATAAACCCGGACGCGATCCGCGCAGCGAAATCAAAGCCTTTGAGTTTGCAGAAGGCATCTATTCCATCGATGATTTATACGAAGGCATGGTGTTGCCTGGACTAGTGACCAACATCACTAATTTTGGCGCTTTTGTTGATATTGGCGTCAAGCAGGATGGCCTGGTGCATATCTCACAGATGGCCGACCGCTACATCAGTGACCCCAACGAGGTGGTTAAGCTGCAGCAGCAGGTAAAAGTAAAAGTGATGGAAGTGGATCGGGTTCGAAAACGTATTCAGCTCAGCATGAAAAATGCATAAAATAAATTGTTCGGCGATATCTCCAAATGCCTCAGAGATATCGCCGAATCATTTGAAGACACTGCTGAATCATTCAGAGTCCCCTCCAAGGAACTTGGATACATCGCTAAATCATTCGGAAGCACCTCAAAAGAGCTTTAAGATGTTGCTGAATCATTCGGAGATATCCCTGAAAAGTCTGGAGGCACCCCTGAAGCATTCAGAGACACTTCTGAAAAGCATAAAGACCTCGTCGAAGCACTGAGAGTGACTATTGAATAATCCACACAACACACATTCCTCCAATCAGATAAACACTTAACAAGCCGCAGAATCTCCAGTTTTCCGGCCATTTTTTGATTAACCTGTCACCCATTTTAACATTACAGGTGTCTATACAATTACAGCAGGTATAAGCGATGTTATGCAACAATAAATAACAAGGGCCACCGTTTTATACCTGATAATTGTACAACCACAAATGAAGCCAAATGGAAAGAACAATGAAACCAGACAGGCAGGTATTCACTTCATTTGACAAGTGTTCAATGTACCGGACCGGTGAAGTCGTTTATGACGTTAACAGCAAAGCTAAAACCGCCTATTTGGTAAAAAAAGGCATGGTCAAGCTTTTTAGCGTGGGTGCCAAAGGCACTAAGCAAATCATACGCATGGTGCGCGAAGGAGAAATTGTAGGCTACTATTCGCAATTTACCAACGAACCTGAAGTAACGGGTTGTGAATGCATGGTCAACTCGGTATTGTGTGAACTTTCGGAATACAACCTGCAGGAAGCCTTTAAAACAGACAGCAATCTGGCTTTTACGATGCTTCAGAAAGCCTGTTTGGAGATGAAAGAAACCTGCATTTCTATTATGAACATGAGCCAGAAAACCGTTAGAGCGCGGGCGGCCAACATACTGGTTCAGCAACTGGAATTGTTTGAGGTAGAAGAAGGCAATGATTTTCCGGTTCGTATATCGCGCACTGATATGGCCAGCTGGATTGGCACATCGAAAGAGTCGGTAAGTCGCTCGTTGAACGACTTTATGCGCGAAGGCCTCATCGAGATGAATAAGGAAACCATTAAAGTCACCAATCTGAGAGGATTAAAACGCGTTTGCGTTATCAGCTAATGCCTGGCCATGAATAGCTATTACATAGAGTACAAGGCCAGTAAAGATGGTGTTAGAACTATTCACAACGCAACTGCGCAGCTATGCCTAAAATTGAACATTGTCTGTTTTTAGGCGAATTCTATTCTAGCACCGGGTTATACAACCATACAACCCACATGTTTGATGACTGGCAGGTTGTTATGTGTGGGTGTTGTTCTGATTAAAGTAGCTGATATAACCACATTAGCCCCACAACAAATTTATGGACGAGGCTGTTGTAAAACAAAGCATCTAATATGTGTTACACAGCCAAATACCTTATTGAGAAGGCCCTGAAAAGGGCCAGGCACTATGGCATCGCTGAGGACATCAGACGCTATGAAGAAGAGCTGAAAGACTTTAATGATTTGGAAAAAGCATCAGGCTTTTCGCATCCTAAAATTATTATCTACACGAATAAAGAACCCTATCATCCCATCCTCTCACAGTGGGGACTGATTCCTCACTGGATTCGCAACACGGCGCAAGCTCATGACATTTGGAATAAGACACTGAATGCACGTGGAGAGAGCATATTTGAGAAGCCTTCATTTAAGGATGCTGCTCATAGCTGGCGATGTCTTATTCCGGTTGCTGGCTTTTATGAATACCATCATAGAGATAATACAACCATTCCCTATTACATTGCCAGGCAAGACAACGAAGCAATGCTGCTGGCCGGCTTATGGAGTCAATGGATTAATCCCGACAATGGGCAAAGCCACCACACCTGCACCATTGTTACCACACAAGCCAACGAACTAATGGCTCACATTCATAATAATCCCAAGGCCAAAGAGCCGCGCATGCCGCTTATATTACCCGATGGAAAGGAAGAGGATTGGTTACAACTCAAGGACAAAGATGCCCTGACATCCTTATTAATACCATTCCCTGAAGAGCATTTACAGGCTAAGCCGTATCAAATAAAAAAAAGCTCCGATAATCCGGAGCTTTGGTAGTAAACACTATCCCATCAGTTATGCACAACTTATGGTGGATGCTATCAATTGATTAATATTTTGATTTCGCGTGCCACCTGCTGATTATACTCAAACGCGAGGTTTTTGTGGTTAACTAAATCAACAATGGTACCGATAAAACAAAGGCCAGCCGTAAAGAAATACAAAATACCCATGCCGATATGATTAATAAAAAAGCGATGGATACCGGCAAAACCAAAGAATCCCAACAAAGCTGTCAATAGTATGGTCTGCGGGTCTTTACGTCGTCCCCTGTAAATAAGGATAAAGTTTTGCGCTTGTTCCTCATTCAAATCTTTTAACAGGGAATCCAGGAAGATAGCCTCTTCCCCTTCAACTTCTGGTAATAAGGTGTAAATTTTATTCATAGTGTCTATTCTTTTATGGTGAATTTTATATCCTTTCTTAAAATATTAATCGATCGAACAAGCAATATCACAACAGCCAGCAAAGCCAGTGGATGTGCCTGCCATGATTCCAATAGCTGCCCGTGAAATAAATAAGCGATACCATGACCTAAGCCACAGCCCGGACAAAAATCAAAACCAAGATTCTTGAAAATACATAACGTGTAATGCGTTGCCTTGTCAGGTGAGGAAAACGCTAGTGAAACAAGGGCGATTAACCAAAAATAAGCTTCTAAATGGGAGTTTCTATACTTATAGGTTACTCGTTTCACACCTCAACTGTTGCAATAATTCAAATGTAAGCATTTTTTATTTGCAGCCATGAAAATCTGTACTGTTTTTATACACTCTACGGCATAAGGGATAAAAAAACTCCGGTATTGTTTATAATACCGGAGTTATATTTTAACGAATCGAGTACTTATTCCTTTACCCAATTATCATATTCAAAGTCGCAATTCACCCAATTCTTATCAACCGTAATATAGGTTTCCTGCTGCTTGGTTTTAATCCATTTATCCAGCGTTTCCTGTCGCATACTGTTTTCCAGCATCGACTGCAGTAGCTGGTAATCCTCTTTCAAATTAGCCTTGTGCGGTTCCGACTTACGCTTGAGTTTAATCAGCCTGTAGGTTTCCTGTCCTTTACGCTCATCCAGCATAAAGAATGATGGGGAAACTTCCCCTTCCTTCAGGTTTTGTAATTGCTTATTAATCTCTACCGGTATTTGCGCTATCTCAAATTTCGATGTTCCTGTTTGTGGGTTAACCATCTGGCCGCCACTGGTTCTTGAGTCCTTGTCCATTGAGAAGCGCAGAGCAGCTTCTTCAAACGACATGGTTTCATCAGTAATTAAACCTCTGATAGTATCCAGTGTTGCATTCGCTTCTTCGCGCGCTGTTTGATTTACCTTGGGCTTAATCAAAATATGGCGACAGTTAATGCGCTCCCCTTTACGATCGATCAGCTGAATAATATGGAAACCAAATTCCGTTTCTACAATTTTCGATACTTTCTTTTTGTCCTGCAGGTTAAAAGCTACACTGGCAAACTCAGGTACCAGCCCCGAACGGGGCATCCAGCCCAATTCACCACCACGTGTGGCCGAACCTTTATCTTCAGAATATAACACTGCCAAGGTTGCAAAATCACGTCCTTCATTCACCTGCTTCTGGAAGTCACGCAACAGCGCCTTCACCCGGTCAATCTCCTTCTGGTCCACCTTTGGGTGCAACACAATCTGCTGCAACTCAAATTGAGTAGGTACCATGGGCAGACTATCTTTGGGCAGGTTGCGGTAGTAGCCCCTGATATCAGCCGGTGTTACTTTAATCTCTTTGGTGATTTCCTGCTGCATACGTTGGGTCAGCATTTGTGTACGCACCATTTCCATTTGGTCGCGCTTAATTTGCAGCAATGACTTATTAAAATATTCTTCCAGTTTTTCTTTATCTCCAATCTGCTGAATAAAGTAGTTAATACGCTGGTCAACCTGGTTAACCACCTCGTTTTCTCCCACCTCAATACTATCTAGTTTGGCCTGGTTGAGCAGCAATTTACTAATCAGTGCCTGCTCGAAAAGGTGACATTTAAGGTCGCCTGCATAATTGGCTCCTTCCACTAAAGCCTGCTCATACTGGTGCTCTATATCCGATTTAAGAATAGCATTATCACCAACAACAGCAATTACTTCATCAATTACATTAGTTTGTGCCTGAAGGGTTTGGATTGAAAAGAATATTGATAAAATAAACGTGCTTATCTTAATGAATTTCTTCATGTTCGGTAGTTTGTAAAATCTTTTTCGTAATAATCTGTTTTCAGGTGCCGGACACTATTATCTCTCCAATTAACATGGGCATCTGAAAAGGCAATTGCAAACCTACATAATTTTTTGCTGCTATTACCAATAGTTAATAAGTTTTTAGCCCTTCAACAGGTTCTGTTAATAGAAGGTAATGCTCTTATTCTTCAAGGCCTCCTCATACAAGTCCGATTCCAATTGCTTAATAAACTCCAGTCGTTTCTTATTGAGTAAGATGGCCTTTATTTTTCCTTCAACAAACTCTATAGGTGCCAGCTCATTGTTTAGTTTATACTCTTTAATCGACAGGAAATACTGATATAACGAATCGGTTGTATGGTAGTAAGTATTGTTTCTCAGAAAACGTTCCACCCGGCTAATGGGTTCGGGTAGAAACTTATTGATATCATCTATCACCAACCAGTGGTCGAGAAACACCTCGTACTTTTTAGCATTCTGAAAACAGTAGGCTTCCAGCTTAACCAGGTCTTCTGAATCATCGGACCGATACAGCTCGTTTAAACTATTGATATTGGGAGCCGACTGAGGCACAATCACAAACACGCCTTTGATAATCGGATCAGCCAGCTTGAAGTTATCCTCCATATCGCTGTAGTAATTCCTGATTTCGGATGAAGTAATCAGCGGACTGTACTTTTGCTCTAGCAGTTTTTGCTGGTATTGATGAATTAAAAGCGAACGGCGGTACTCTTCCAGCAGCTGAGCCACATCCTTCTCTTCCGGTGTCAGGTTAAGTTCTGCTTTACTAATCAGCAACTCCGAACGAATCCACCGGTTAATATAATCTTGGGCAAATATGGTACTGTCATCTTTCGACAGGCTATTGGGTATTGCCTGGTAAATCATGCCTTTAGTCAGTACCTTTTCGTTAATACGTACCAAAGGATCATCATTAATTGAACTACCTGATTTGTTGCAGGCGGCCATTACCAACACTAATAAAACAGCTGTCAGGCCGGCTGCAGAGTACTTTCCATTCATTTCTATCTGTGTTAAAAGAAAATGTTATGGCTAAAGTATATCATTGTCTAGTCAAAAACAAAAGTGTTGACCTTTGGATTGTATTTTTGTTGAAGCGACTCTATCCATTGCTGCTCCAATTGTTCCTGATAATCAGAAATTACACGTCCACGTATTTCTTCCATTGGCTGAATCCTTTTAGAAACCAAGTGACCATCGCTTAGCAAGTACGGATAATCGGTATTAATAACGGACGTCTTCACTTTCCACATCTGCTTATCCAACTGGGCCTCATCGCCTTTGTAAAACGGGCCTTGTTTCACCAGCAACTCTTCACGCAACGATGGCGCAAGGGAATCTATCTGCACCTCTCCTTTCTTTGCTAATTTTTTAAGCTGCTTATAACCTGCTTTCGTCTTGCAATAGATGATACGCCCATCAAAATGCTCCTCCTGCACATAGCTGTCTTTGTGTGCCTCATAGAATGCAGCCAGCCCCACACTATCGTTTGACGCTTTGTTCCAGACTTCACTCTGGCTGATTTCAAAGATTAACAGGCCATCATGGTACTCACCCATCAGGTATTTAAACTCAGGATATTTTTTTTCCAGGTTGTTTTTCTCTACAGCTATCATCACTTTATCAGTATAACTGTTCCAAAGGTTGGTAAATAACTCCCCGCTCACACCTTGCTCAGACATACGATGAGCAGCCATTTCTTTGGCAAAGTCGGCCGATGAAATTTGACCTCCGGCATAGGACGCCACCAACCAATCATTGGCTTCCAGTGCATCCACCCATCCTTCTGTTTTGCTCTTATTGATTACAAAAGCCTTTAGTTGCTTATAGCCCTTGGCATCAATCGTAAACTGATACTCATTCTTTAATCGGGCGACTGTAGCTTTTTGCCCTGCCAACGACCGCTCATCCTGCTTTATTTTCTGCATTATGTCATCGCGGCATTCTTCCAAAGGCTTTACTGGCCGACTGTCCAGACGCTTTATAATGTGCCAGCCAAACTGTGTCTTAACAGGCGGAGCTATTTGCCCGTTTTCGGTAAGGGCAAAAGCTGCCTCGCTAAACTCAGGCACCATGCGGCCTGTAGTAAACCATGGTAACTTACCATTATTAGGTACTGTTTGTTTATCATCTGAATATTCTGCTACGAGGGCATTAAATGATTCACCGTTTTGCAGCTTCCGATAAATAGAATCAATGGCAATTTTGGCTTGCGTTTGGATGGCTTCACTGGCTTTATATGGGAATGCTTTCATAATATGAGCCACCTGTATTTCTCCTTTATTCTTTCGTTTATCGTGTACTTTTATAAGGTGATAACCAAAGGCCGTTCGCACAATTTCTGATACCCCACCCACTGGCGTATTAAAAGCAGCTTCTTCGAATGGGTAGACCATCATAAATGCCGTAAAATAGCCTAAATGGCCATTACTCTGCTTGGCCGATGGTCCTTCAGAATAGCGCAGTACCATTTCCTCAAAGTCAGCACCCTTGCCTAGTTGCTGTTTAACATCCATAATCTTGTTGTAGGCTTTGAGGGTATCTTCGGGCGTAGGTGATGGCGGCAACTTAATAAGAATATGTGAGGCATCGACTTCATAGCACATGCGCTCATAAGCCTCTTCAACGACTCCTTCAATGGCCTTTTTATCGCTGAGATATGGTTTTGCCAGCTCATCACGATAGTATTGTAATTCTTTTTGGAATGAAGGTACTGTATCGTAGCCCTGAGCAATGGCTTCTTCCACTTTTAGCTTATAATTTACAAAGAGATCGATGTATTCTTTTTTGCTAATAGGCTCTTGCGACAAAGTGTTGTTTTTCTCATAGATGTAATTGAATTCATCAACAGAAAACTGCTTGTCTCCTATAGTTAACAATGTGTTGTCTTGTGCAAAAGCGGCTTGGGTAAAAAGCGCTGATAATAAAATGATATTAACTAAGCGATTCATTATTTGATATACTTTATTAAATAACCTTCATTGAGAACGCATGTAAAAATAGTTTATTGTTGTTCAACCCAAGGTTTATTGTGACTAAATTATATTACTTCTTTCGCTGATTACTCTGCAATAGCAAAATAGAAAATCCCCGATTAACAAAAATGTCAACCAGGGATTATCCACCTTTAGTATGCAATAAAAAAAATCTATGGGAGCTTATCAAAATCAATAGCAGGCTGAACGCCCAAAGCATCGCGTTGGTGATAACTATCGATTGGTGTTGTTTCGTTAAAGAAACCACAGTTTTGCATAAAGAAGACACCCTCTACAACACCACCTGCATAGTCCATACGCGACTCTTTGCGCGCTGTAGCATCGGCTGTAAACTTAGCTTCAGTCATTTCGTACCAATTTCCTTTGGTATCGCGCACCCACTGGTTATTGTAAAAAGCCTTACGACTAATCGCACCAGTTTCTGTATGGAAATTCTCAAGGAATGAATACTGATGAGTTAGCCAGGTTTGGGTTTTTGGCCGCTTAAAGCTGGCAATCAACCGCCAGTCATCCAATTCAGGCCCTTTAAACCAGGCTGAATATTGAGTATAACCGTCGTTGAGGGGTTGTCCCTTCAACAAGAATTGATAGGTATTACCTGTTATCCAGTTATACTTTAAATAGCTTTGTCCACCCGAACCTTCGTTGCCAAATTCGCCGGTTGTAACACCCTCTCCTTTTTTGACAAGAATAATTTTCTCATCATCTGGAATAGAACTTGGATCATCGGTATGATAAGGGCTCCAAACAGAGAACAGCACACGACGCTCGGTTTCAGAATTTACCTGAATTCCAAAATAACCTTCGCCAAAACCATTGGCCATATAGTAAGAGCCAATCACATCTTCTCCTTCAGGCACTGTTATTTCGTTATAGAAATATTCAATATCAGATGCGGCTTCAGGCACTTTATAGCTTAAGTGCACTGATGGGCCACGACGTCCCCAGTAGTATTCTTCATTGACAAAGTACATTTTACCCACTGTGGCTTCCCCCCCAAGTAACACGTCTTTTACCTCTGCAAAAACACCTGCATCTTTGGAAATGCCTTCGAGTTCCACAAAATGATAGCCAGGTTCATCAATGCTGAAAGTGCCCACAAAATGCGTTGTTAATGCATCACTCTGTACCTCAGCCTCTTTTGTTGTACCATTAACGGTGCACTTAATTACTGACAAACCACCTTCTGTTTTGGCATTCAGGCCAACATGCAACTCCCCGGCTTTGGGCAGTTTAAAGTAAATACGAAATTTATCAGATGGATTGTCCCAGCTTTTAATCCCATCTTCACTAATAAAGTTGGAGCCGTTAAAGGGATTGTCAACCACCCAGGTATTGCCACCTGCAGGCACTCGAACGCTCATTTCGGGCACCTCGCCGGTTTTCAGCTTTTGTTTTGTATTACTACCGTTGCAGCTTAGAAAAACTACAGTCAATAATATCAGAATAAAACTACAGATTGTTTTCATACGTTTATATTGTCATTAAAAACACATTATTTCAGCCATAGCAGCAAACTGCTGACCATCAAAGGCTGATTTTGCAATTACTTTAAAATATCTATAAGTACCCGGTTGATTCAGTTCAATATGATGCGCTGTATTAATGTTCTTCAATACAAAACTTCCTTGACTCTCCCAATTTTCCATATCATTACTTAGCAATATTTCAATATCCTTTACTTTGCGCATACCGTCGCGCTGCACAAATGTAAATCCGCTAATTGTCTGACTTTGTCCCATATCAATGGTTAAGTAATGCGGGTACGAAGCTGCATTAGTTGACCAGCGTGAGTGCCAAAAAGTAGAATGATCACCATCAAGCACATTAGTCGCCTGTTCGCCTGCTTCTTCAGAACTGAAATCGACTATGCTCCACCCTTGCCTGTCGAGGTAATCCTTATCGCCAAACTCAATAAGCAGATTGTCGTCCTTAAATGTGTAAGTGTATGAATAGGTAGAAATAGCTCCATTCTGATGACAGAAGCGCAAACGCAAAACATATGGCGTGTTTCCACGCTGAAAAAGCTCATTAACAGGCATACTAACACTAAAGGTATTGCCTTCATCCATTGCCACACTCCAGCTCACTGCGTCATAATCGGCATTATCTGTAGCCGGGTCATTATAAAAGCACACTTGATTAACAGGCACATCACATTCAATACTACCTGAGACCTTCAATTCTGAGTTTTCGTATTTGGCCTGTATATCAGTAACCTTTAATGATACCTCTGAATAAAAATTAGTGGATTCGTCAGTACTGACTACCTGGCAGTTATTTAATATAGCACAGCTAGCCCTGGTTAAATATGTAGGATACTTACCGTAGGTATAGTTTCCGCTTCCCATTAAAGCAGTACCTTGTTCAGGATTCTTATCGGCTGATACAGTTTGTTTATTATGAGGTAAATTAAGTGCATGGCCCAACTCATGCAAAAGCCCACCTATGTATGTTGTAGCACGTTGTCCGCGTTCATCTTCATCTTTCAGATAAGCTACATCCATTTCGTTGTAATCGAGTGCAAAACAATAGCGTCCATAACCGTAGTAAGGAATATCTCTTTGACCCGGATCCGGGTTATCTACAGGCATTAACACCAAAGTGTGGTCACTGTCTTTTTCATCAGGATGACTAGCAAAATAGGTCTCCAGTTCCTCAATTATTTTTGTGCCGCCTCCTTCGGATGGATAATGACTAGTGGCATACTTACCGTTAACAAGGGTTATTTTAACACGTGCCTGCTCCTCATCTACTTTCAAATGAACGGTTTTGTTGCCAAATCCATAGGCCTTCATATGTTTCAATATAAAATCCTGTCCATGTAAAAGAATTTCACTTAAACGGCGATGCCACTCCTGGCGTTCACTAATATCATTAGGAACAAAATAAACTACATTCAAATTGTATTTAGCCGAAGATGTGTAATTATAGCTGACTGGTTCTTCAGGTTTTTCAGGTTCTGGTTGTGGTTGCGGAGTATCTGATGAGCATGCCACAAGGGCCATCATTACCACAACACTTAATAAGTAGGTAAATGTTTTCATAGATTTATCTGGATGGGTTATTGAAAATCGATAGAAATTAGGATGACGCATAACTGCATCATCCTAATATAAGTACAGATGGTCAAAAATCGCAATTTCTGACAGATTGAAGTTTAAACAGACAACTGATTATTAGAATCTGCCTTCTTCAGGTTTCTTACTCCTGTTGTACCACCACCTTTCAGTGTTAATTCAACAGGTTTGTTTGTTTTCCACTTACCACGTGTAAAGTCAGGAATATCAATAGGCTTCGAACCATTTAAAATAGACCATTCACTTAATGGTGTGATACAACTCCAGGCTGCAGCATCGTATACATCCATATCCATTGGCAGACCATTACGCAAGCAGTCGATTAAACGCCAGTCCATCATAAAGTCCATACCTCCATGACCACCTACCTGCTTGGCCATCTCTCCAATACGCCTTACAATTTCAGGTGTATATTTTTCCTGTAGCTCTTTCATCTTGGCATCATCGGCCTTGCTATGTCCAAAAGCAATGTGCTGCAACGGCCATTTTTGTGCAAAACACTTGGTACCACTCAGCATATGAATACGTGAATAAGGACGAGGAGAACTGATATCGTGCTGAATCATGATGGTACGACCTTTTACCGTTCGAATCATCTGCATATCCATGTTACCACGCATTTCTTTACCAATGAACTGCTGCAAATCAGGTCTGTCTGGAGCCAACTCTTTGATACGGTGCTTTAACGTGAAATCATCCGACATCATAGCTGTCAGGTAATCCATTCTATCACCACGGTTAATATCCATGGCCTGACAAATAGGTCCTAAACCATGCGTTGGATACACATTGGCTTTGCGAGTATTCTCGTGTAAACGCCATAGCTTGTCGTAAGCACCATCACCACGTGGTTTATCATCTTGTGGCTTGTTAAAGTGCCAGTAATCCAAATCGTGAATATAAGCTCCTTCGCCATGCACCAAATCACCAAAAGCACCCTGACGAGCCATATTCAATGTCAACAGTTCGAAGAAATCGTAGCAACAGTTCTCCAAAATCACACAGTGTTTTTTGGTTTGCTCCGATACTTCCACCATTTCCCAGCACTCGTCCATGGTTTTAGCCGTGGACACCTCCACAGCAGCGTGACTACCACCGCGCATTGCAGCCAGGGCAACAGGCACGTGCCATTCCCATGGCGTAGCAATATATACCAAATCAACCAGGCCACTATCGCATAACGCTTTAAAAGCCATATCGCTACCTGTAAATTCTTTCGCCTTTGGCAACCCCGCTTTAGCCAATGAAGCCTGAGCTCCATCAATAGCCGCCTGACGCGTATCGCAAAGAGCAGTTACTTCAACTCCCTCGATGAAACCCATACGATCAACTGCACCAATACCTCTATCACCTATACCAACAAAACCTACGCGTACTTTATCTAGCTTTGGTGCGGCATATCCACACATATTGAATTCCATCTTTGGTACACGCTCAGCATTCTCGCGTATATACGCAACAGCTTCTTTCTCGTTTGAACGCGTGTTACAACTTGCCAATGGAGCTGCTGCTGCAACACCTGCACCCATCGCCATATTCCTTAAAAAAGATCTTCTTGATGTCATATTACTAGTTTTTAGTCATCTTCAAAATTGACATAAACGACGCGGAAACAGGTGTAAATTTTAAGCAAATAAGGGTACAAATCTTTAATATCAATAGATGAGAGCTTTAAGGCAGTTAAATAATCCAATCTACGGATATATGAGCGAAAGAAAAGAACTCACCTCCTCCTTTACAAATCAACACACACCCTTGATTTTATGATATTTAGAGACAAGGAGGGTATTTTCATCAAAAAGGTATAAATTTCCGGCATCAAACAGCTTATAATCCAAATAACCAATTAATTGACGAACGCAACAAAGATTATAATGCAATTCAGGAAAGCTGACTAAATGATTTCAACAATAAGCGCCTTAATAAAACTAACCTATCTCAGCAGTATCTTAATTTCATTATGGATTTTGAACCAGGTTATCCTGCACAATCATTTGTGATTCGGGAATAAAAAATACGACTCTTAGATGTTCTGGAGAAATGAGTAGCGTTTCAAAATCATTCTCGTGCACTCCACTATAACGTCGATCCAATGTCAGACCATTCCTGAATATATCCCAACGTCGGTGAGCTTCAAAAGCCAACTCAAGACGGCGCTCTTCCAGCACAACTTCCAAAACACTTTCTCTTCCTTTTAGATCATCAATCGTATATAGCTGTTGAGCAGAAAGACCAGCGCGCTCCCTAAGTAAATTCACATCATCCAGTGCGGCCTGAGCATGGCCTGCACGGGCATTCCCTTCGGCACGGTTCAGATACATTTCGGCAAGACGAATATATACGGGCGAACTAAGTGTTGGGTATCCTTCCTGTAGAGAAAATTTATTGATATAGTATTTGGGATAGCCATTACGTTTCTGTAAAGTAACGCCATCCTGCTCATACTGTGGTTCTATAAATGAGTGACGTACATCTTCCACATTCTGGCCCAAAAGCTCACGATAAGGCTCTGAAGCGAACATCTCAGCCCAACCCTGCTGATTCACGTAATTATACATGGAACCTATGGAACTCCAACCTCTATCATCAATATCCGGAAGGTGCTTTACTGCGAAAATTGTTTCAATATTTTCTTCCGGAGCTAATTGAAAATAAGTCTTATAAACCTCTGTATTAAGCAGGTGAAATATTTCAGAATCAATCACCTTTGTGGCATATTCAACCGCCATTAAGGCATGCTCTTTATTGGGATTCTCAATGCTCCCTGACATGTATAAGTAAACCCTTGATAAAAGCGCCTGAGCCGCTTCCTTTGTAGCGTAGATATTAGGTTTGCGGCTAGTCATGAGCTGTTCAGCCTCCTTCAAATCTGATATAACCTGCTGATAAACTTCCTCAACACTTGAACGATGCGGGATATTTTCAAGGTTATCATCTAACTTTAGCGGTATTCCCAGATTATTTTCAGGATCTTGATAGTATGGTCTGCCAAAGGTATTGCACAGGTGAAAGAAGGTTAGCGCCCGTAGAAACAAGTTTTCACCTTTTAACTCACGCTGTTGAGCTGATGCTGTTTTTGTGTTGACATTCAATATCACTTTGTTGCAACCAACCACCAACTGATAGGCCTTTTCCCAGAAATTGGTTGTACTGGACATAGCCGGAAAATGCTGGTAGTTATAACAATAAAACAAATGATCCGTGGTGGTTCCGCTCAGTGAAATATTATCACCACCATACTCGCCAAAAAAATGAAAGTTGCGCTGATAATACGAGTCCTTCAAGTAGTTATAATTACCAACTGTAATTCCTTTTATCCCATGGTCACTGTCAATAAGTTCAGATTCGGGCAGTCCCTCATAAGGCTCTAAATCCAGGTTACAAGCCTGTAATAAAACTAAGCCAATTACCAGTACAATCATATTCTTACCCATAATACTCACCTTTGTCTGCATTAAAAACTAATATCAACTCCCAGCATAAACTTACGCGTCACCGGATACAATGCTTCGGAATAACCTTCAATACCAACTTCCGGATCCATACCTGAAAAGTTAGCCCATGTCCATAAGTTAGCGCCAGACACACTCAACTCTGCCGTTTTCAAGCCTATCCGATTGATATACTTTTCGGGTAACTTATAACGTAACACTAATTGCCGCAAACGTATATAGCTCCCATCTTCAACGTAACGTGACGAACTCTTATTGGATAATCTGTTGCCCTGAAACACAGGTTTGGGATGAGTGGCCTCATCACCGGGCTTTTCCCATCGCTTCCAACCCGAATGCAGTTTCATGGAGTTATAGCTAGGATAAGCTCCGTCATTATCAAACAATTCGCGGTAACTATTATAAATCTGATTGCCATAGACGAAATTGAAATCAGCAACCATACTCAAACGTTTATAGCGTAATGTATTAGAAAAGCCTCCGAAAAACTCCGGTGAAGTACTTCCAACGGGCTGCATCGTGGCATCGCTATAATTATTGGTGATTTCTATTATCTCCTCTCCATTCTCGTTGATGACGACCTTCTCCCATAAAGGATCTCCATTTTCGGGATTCACACCAACCCACTTGCGCAGATATAAGGTATTCATATCCCAACCTTCATGAATTATTTTATTACCGATAAATATTTCTTCACCTTCATTTAGTTCTATCACTTTATTCTTATTAAAGCTAACATTAAAATTGGCTCTCCATTCAAAAGACCTTCCCTCAGCAATACTACCTTCCATAAGAATGTCTATTCCTCTGTTTTGAATAGAGCCTACATTGTCGGTGTACCAGTAGAAGCCACTCACAAGGGGCATTGGTATATCCTGTATAAGATTCGCAGTTTTCTTACTGTAAATATCCAGGGTCAGGTTTAATCGACGAAATAAACCAGCATCAATGGCAAAGTTTGCATTATAATTTGATTCCCATGTTAGATCAGGGTTTGATAAGCGTCTGGGGTGACCTCCAGGTTCGCCATTGTACTGCACGTTATTCATATTATATACCCCATAAGCCACATATTCATTGATATTAGCATTACCCACCGAGCCATAACTCGCTCTGATTCGCAGATGATCAATGAAACCGGCAGCACTCATAAATTTCTCACGGTGTAGTGCCCATGCTAAACCAACAGAGTAGAAATTTCCGAAGCGATTATTTTTGCCAAAACGAGATGAACCATCACTTCTAAATGAAGCATTCATCATATATTTTTGATCGTAGTTATACTGAAAATTGCACAGGCCAGATAAAAATGCCGATTCTGATTTGGTCCCATTCAGCCACATGGGCACCGAGGTATTATTCAAGGTCTCAAGATCGAAATACACACCTCTGCCTGCTCCATTCATATTATTGAAGTATGATTTTGAATACTCATAAGCAGCCAATCCGAACAGGTGATGTTTCTCCTGTTCAATATTGAAACGGAAGATATTACTGGTTGAAAAGTAATGTCGTTGAGCATAATGATTTTCAATAGAACCATTATTAGCAATACCAGCAGAAGTGCGTGCATCAACAATGCTCTCATATCGGCTGTGTGTGTTATGCAGTCGATTTGCGGAAGAGAAATTCAACCAGTCAGTCAGCTTAAGTTCCAGTTTAAGGTCTGACATGTATTGGTAATTTTTGCTTTGCGTATAATTATATTGCTGATTATATAACGGATTCAATTGATAACGACTATACCACTCTAAGCTGGAGTCATCGCTGGTAATCAATTTAATACTTCCATCTTCGTGATAAGGGTTATCCCATGGTAACATCAGGTATGAATAGTGAAGCATACCGTTTTCTTTATTGAATCGATCCTGAAACACTCCGCTTAGGCGGGCCTCCATCTTTACTTTTTCTGACACCTGGTAGTCAAAGTTAATTCGCCCGGAAATCTTATTCCACTCATGCCCAATAACAGCACCCTTTTCTTCGAAATATCCCAGGTTGGCATAAATAAGCACTCCCTTTCGGCCGCCTTCATATGACAAATTATAATCTTGTACAACACCAGTTTTTGATACAATATCTAGCCAATTGGTACTTTTAAGAACATTATCAGAATCAGGATCTGGCATGGTAAATTGGTTTTGATCATTTACAAAACCAATGGTATAATCATATAACTCCTTCCCGTTCATCATCTGAAAACGCCCTTGGTTGAGCTGGGTAATACCCACATTGGAGTTAAAAGTAAAGGCATTATGCCCAGACTTTCCAACCTTTGTTTCAACCATAATGATGCCATTTGAAGCCCTGGAACCGTACAGTGCTGTAGCAGCAGCATCTTTCAATACAGAAACCGACTCTATATCGGTTGGATTAATATCCGGCGAAGAGTGCCCATAAATTATACCATCAATCACCCACAGAGGCTCGTTGGAATAGTTGAACGAACCTTCGCCATGGATACGCATTTTAGGCTTTTCACCCGGCATACCTGACGAATTAATCACCAACAATCCGGGTGCAACTCCTTGCACCAAATTGGCCACCTGAGGCACACCTGCATTCTCAACTTTTTGCATATTGATGGAATGTACAGCCCCAGTGACAGTCATGGCCGCCTGCCGACCATAAGCTACAACAATCACCTCATCAATCAATTTATTTTTGGGCGACATCACGACCTGAATATCATCTTTGCCCTGATAGTCAAAACGAATTGTATTCATGCCAACAAAAGAAAATATCAATTCAGCAACCGGACGATCCAGTTCAATTTTAAACTGTCCTTCCATATTCGTAATTGTACCTCGCGTTGTGCCTAACACCCCAATGGCAACGCCAATGAGCGGCTGCCCTTGTTCATCAATAACCCTCCCTTGTGCTATATATTCACGACCTTTAAATGCCTGTAGCTCATAGGGTGAAAGTACAATTTGCCTGTCATGAATGACGTAATTAACTTTTTGGTTACTGAAAATAAGAGGAATAACCTGATCAATTCCAGCATTGGAGACTTGTATATCAATCTTACGCTCCACATCAATCAGGTTGTTGTTGTAGAGGAAGAAATAACCATTCATTCTTTCAATTTTCCGCAATACATCCTTAATGGAAACACCTTTTTCATCCAGGTGAATCCCATTTTCCTGCGCACACAGATCAGGTGCTAGAGAGGCATTGACCAACAATATGATTGTCAACAATAAGCTTCTCCAAACTGACACTTTTTTTTCTATATATCTCATCGGAAATAACCGGTTGTTTCTATTTTTTCATATTTTTGCCTTTAGCTTAAATTAACATTTATTTTACCTGATTAACATTTGGGTATTAGTTGCAAAACAGAGGAGTGCGTCACCACTCCTCTGCTTTTTTTATTATTTTCCAGTTTATTTTATCGAAGACAGTACCACCTTACGCTTTGTGTAGTTTCCGTCTGGCATTTGTACAGCAGCCTCTATCTTGAAAGCTATACCTGAGGTACTACATAACAAACTTAAAGCCTGGTTGAGTGTTTCTTTAGTAAAAGTAGCAGTAAAGTGAAAGTCTTTGAGTGCTTCATCCGCAATAACTGTTTCCACATTATACCACTTATCCAGCTTTTGCATCACTGTTTCGATGTCATCTCCCAAAAATACTAAACGGCCGTCCTTCCACTCGCTATACCTTTCAAGGTCCTTTACATGAGCCACATTTAAACTTCTTGATTCACGATCAAACGTTACCAATTCATTGGGTTTCATAGTAAGTAACGCTTTCTTAGAGTCGGATTTAGCATTAAACAGGCTAACTTTTCCCTCCTCTAAAGCAACACTCAATTTATCATATTCAGGCCAAGCTGTGACATTAAAAGAAGTTCCCAAAACTTTAACATCCAACTCATCGGCATTAACAATAAAAGGCACCTCAGCATTATGTGCTACCTTAAAAAAAGCTTCACCTAACAATTCAACCCTTCTTTCAGTCATATTGTCAAAAGAAACCGGAAATCGAAGTTTACTATCGGAGTTGAGCCATACAACAGTTCCGTCGGCCAGGGTAACATTGGTTTGAACACCAAAGGCGGTTGCGATTTCCTGATAAACGGCTTCTTCAGCTTCAGATCTCGTCCAGAAATGTAAAACAGTTGAGATAGCAATAGAAATAACCAATATGGCTGCAATTTGCTGTAAACGATTCAACCAAATTTGCTTATTGGAATTGAAGTTCATCCGACTTTTGGTAGCGGCAAGAGACGTGTCTACATCAATCTCATCAGATAAAGCAAGTTTTTCTGAACGCTTCCACAATTCGGAGTAAGCAGAATACTCATCTTTATTATGCTCTGAATCAGCTAACCATTGATCCAGACGCGACTGTTCTTCTTTATTCAAATTGTTGGATAAAGATTTTATAATAAGATGATCTGTATCCTTCTTAAAATCCATCAGCACTATTACATTGTTTGTTTCTTATCTGTAAGACGGTTCCAGGGGCCCTACACCCTATAACAAAGGTGTGAAATAAACCAAAATAATACGATATTTCAAGAAGAAATCATATTTTTTAGTTTATTTCACTTTTCCTGTCCTATTTACTAATTCAATGGGAGCGCGTCAAAATCGATAACGGGTGCAGTGCCACCTGCAGGACGATTATGAACAACATCCAACGTAGAAACTTCACTGAAAAACCCACAGTTTTTAAGGTAAAAACCATCATCACCAGCCACATAGCCTCCGGCATAATCCATACGGGCTTTATCACGCGCTGTGGCATCAGCTGTAAATTTGGCACTTGTTACCTCATACCATTTGCCAGTTGTATCATAAACCCACTGATTACCATAAAAAGCCATGCGCCCCAGCGGGCCAGTTGCCGTATTAAAATTCTCAAGAAAAGAATATAAGTTGGTTAAATAGGTTGAAGTTTCTGGTCGACTCCAGTGCGCAATGAAATACCACTTCTCATCTTTCGAATCAAAAAAGTAAGCTTTGTACTCTGTTTTATTATCGGCTGCTGGTTCACCTCTCAGCAGAAAACCATACTTACGACCAACTTCCCAATTATGTACCATGTAGCTTTGGCCTCCGGAACCCTCATTGCCAAAATCGTTGGTAATTGTCAGCTCCCCTTTAGAGATTAGCTTCACTCTCTGATCTTCAGGAATACTGTTGGGATCATCGGTGTGGTATGGGCTCCAAACAGAAAATAGCACACGTCTTTCGGTGCTTGAATTCACCTGCATTCCAAAATACCCCTGTCCAAAGCCATTGGCCATGTAGTATGAGCCTATCACATCATTGCCTTCCGGCACCTGCACCTCACTATAAAACCACTGCACATCGCTCGCTTCTGTTGGCACCTGATACCCTAGATGTACTGAAGGCCCGCGGCGTCCCCAGTAAAAATAATCTTCATTAGAAAAGTTAACGCCTGCACTGGTAGCATCCCCCCCCAGGGCAATATGGTCAAGTTCAGCAAATTGAACATCCACTTTTTTTATCCCCTTTAAGTCGAGGTGATAATACCCGGCAGATGCCACCTCATAAGAACCAATATAAACCACTCCTGTATATGAATCTTTCATGGTAACCTCTTTTGATTCCCCCTGAAAAGTTGCTTCAATTGTAGAAGTCCCGGAAACTACCTTTCCTTTAATGCCAATATGTACTGTGCCTGCCTTCTCGAGATGAAAATAAGTACGTAAAACCGATTGAGTTGATGACCAGCTATTACCTTTAAAATCTTTCGAGTGCATTTGAGCTGTCCCCACGTTTGTTAGAAACCAACTATTTCCTTCTGCAGGAACTTGAGTCAACATTTTCGGAGGTTCTTTTGTCTCCGGTTGAGGATCGGTATCTTCATCTCCATTAGCTCCATCGCAAGAAATAATAAAGCTCGCCAGGAAAATGGATAAAATAAACGCAATGAATTGTTTTGAATATTGCATATGTCTTTATTTTTTAGAAAAAGAGACTTTACCTGGCATGATTATACCTGGCAAAGTCTCTTTAAAATTATTCAGGCAAATATTATGGATTCTGAATCAGATTTGGCATCGCCAGAATCTGTGCTTCAGGAATATAATCAACTACCCTCGGATGATTAGCCGGTACTGTCAGTAAGGCATTTGAACCTTTATCGTGTGTACCCGGGTATTTGCGATCAAGTGTCAGACCATTACGGAAGATATCGTAACGACGGTGAGCTTCATAGGCCAACTCCAGGCGACGCTCTTCCAATACCACTTCAAGTATAGTCATACCATCTGGCACTTCTGTATAAGTTGGAATACCCGCACGTTCTCTGATTACATTTACATCTGCCAAAGCACCATCCACATCATTAGCTTTTGCTTTTACTTCTGCACGATTCAGATACATTTCTGCCAAACGAGAAATAATCGGTGAGAAAAGTTGTGGTTGTCCTTCCTGGTTCGAACATTTAATAACGAAATACTTAGGATAACCATTACGAACTTTCATCTTCTTATCGATACGTACATATGTCTTTCCATTAATATGATCACCTTCGGTAATATAATACTTCATTACTCCATTCACCTCTTCAGTCATCACAGCATGAGTACCCCCATTGTATTCATACTCCCAGGTACCTGCATTATCAGTTACTGCGTACATCTGAAACATTCTTGAACCAGCTGGAGATGCTTTATCATATGAATAAGTTAACTCATAGGTACCATCATCCACGTACTGCGGCTCAATAAACTTATGTCTGCGGTCCTCTGGATTCTTGTCCAACAAATCGCGGTATGGTTCTGAAGCATACATTTCTCCCCAACCAACACCATCAATGGTAGCATACATACCTCCAAAGGCATACCAGCCGTAGTCATCTTCATCTTTCAGGGCACGACAGGCAAAAATTACTTCCGGATTATCCTCTGGCACCATTGTTGGAAAAGTTTCATAAGCTGAACCTGTAAGTAAAGAGAAATTACCAGATTCAATTACTTTAGTTGCATATTCAGCAGCCTTTACATTTTCTTCCATATAAAGATAAACGCGCGACAACAAAGCATTCGCAGCCTGCTCAGAAGCATAAATCGGATACTCACTATCCACTCGTTTAAACTCATTCATCAAATCAGCAGCCGTTTCAAGGTCTAAAATTATTTGCTCATAAACCTCTTTCACACTAGCTCTTCCTGGTAAATTATCAACATCTGGTTCTGCATCCAGGATAATAGGCACACCCATATTTCCATCAGGATCCTGGTTGTAAGGTCTTCCCCAAATAGTTACAAGATTCAGGTAGAAGAATGAACGCAAATAATACATCTCTCCAATCACATGGTTCATGCGAGGCGTACCCTCTTCTGCATTAGCAATAACTTTATTAGCATTTACAATACCCTGATAACAGGTTGACCACAAACTATTCAAATGCCCATTAGTTGGAATATGCTGATAGTTGTACATGTAAAACAAAGGGTCAGTAGTAGAACCGCTTAATGCAATGTTATCACCTCCAAATTCACCATGAAAATGGTATGGACGCATAAATTCATTCTTTTTCAACAAGGCATAAGTACCCAAAGCAGCTGCTTCAATTCCTAACTCATCAGCAAACACTTTGTCATCTGATAAATCCTGAAAAGGTTCTCTGGTAATATCGCAGGCAGTTATTGAAAATGCCAGCAAAATTGCAATAATAGAATATATTTTTTTAGTTATCATACTCTTAAATTAAAAAAGGATTCATTGTTAAAAATCTACTTTTACGCCAAACAGTACCTTTTTCGACAAGGGATACAGAGCGCCTGATTCAGGATCCATTCCCGACCAATCGGTAATCGTAATCAGGTTATCAGCGCTGACATATACCGAGGCATTTTTAATTTTTAAACGTTCCGCCAAAGTTTCCGGAATTGTGTACGACAGGTTCACATTACGTAAACGAATGAAACTGGCATCTTCGAGATAACGGGATGACACTTTGTTGGCATTCACACCACCATCAAATGGTCTTGGATGAGTAGCAATATCACCTGGTTTTTCCCAACGGCTCCAGCCATCCATCAGGTTCATGTTATTGAATCCGACATAAGAACCATCACTGTCGAATAACTCGCGGTTGCTGTTATATTTATACACATCACTGACGAAAGAAATATTGGCCGTCAAAGTAAAGTTATCAAAAGTGAAAGAGTTTAATATACCTCCAATATAGCTAGGTGTACCTTTAGTTCCTGTGAACTGAAGGGTTGCGTCTGCATAATCAGAAGTCAGACTCACTGTTTCACCAATCACATTCCCTTCTTCATCCACTTGTTCTTCAACTTTCTCCCACAGCGGATCACCATTGTTAGGATTCACTCCATACCATACGCGCTGATAATATGAATCCATATCGTAGCCTACTTCAAACCGGGTATTACCACGATTCACTGCCTGATCATCGTATAATTCTTCAACTCGGTTTTTATTGTATGCCAGGTTAATGGTCATATCCCATGAGAAGCGATTTCCTTTAATGATTTCTGGTGAAATACTTAATTCATATCCTCTGTTACTAACCTGTCCAACGTTCATCCAAACACCATTATACCCAGTCATTGCAGGCAGTGGCACATATGTCAACAGACCGTCACTATTCTTGTAATACAAATCCAAGTTTAATCCAACGCGGTTGAATAAACGTGCGTTAATGGCCGTATTATAAGTGGTTACTTTTTCCCAGCTAATATCTGGATTTCCTTTTTGATAAGGTGTGGCAGCACCCTTTCCGTTATACTGGTCAACAAAAGCATAATAACCAAGATACTGAAATCCACTTGGTGCATTACCAATTTGACCCATACTCGCAGAAAGCTTCAGTACATTTAACCACTCAATATTTTGAATAAAGTATTCGTGGTGAGCATTCCATCCTAAACTGGCAGACCAGAAGTTACCATATTTATTGTTAGGACCGAAACTACTTGAGCCCTGACGACTAAATGAAGCTGTAGCGAGGTATTTGTTATCATAGGCATACTGAACATTCGCCATCAGGTTTTGTTTGGCACTCTCACCTTTATAACCACCAACGCTTAATGCTTCAGCAGTAGTGTTAAGCACCTGAAGACCACCACCAACACCTTTTCCGGCAGCTGATGTATTCTCTGTGTAATAATCACTATATTCCCAGGCCACAAAAGTATTTACCGAATGAAGTCCAAAATCTTTTTGCAGGCGAAGTAACTGGTTGGTAAAGCGTCGTTGAGTAAAACTATGTGATTCAGAATAACTACCGTTATTGGCCATTCCTGCGAATGAACGTGGATCCGTATAATAATCGCTCTGACCAAAGGTAAGCGTAACATTATTCATTGAGGAGAATGTCAACCAATCGTTAATTTTATAATCCCCCCCAACATTTATACGGAAATTGTTACCACGTGAAGTACCGTAGTTGTATTGCAAATCGTAAAGGTAGTTGTTATTGTCACGACCATACCAAACCTTACCATTCTCTAGCAGATAGTCTTCTCCTGCTTCAGTTCGTGGATCCAATACAGAACCATCTGGAAGATATGGCTCATCCCATGGCATGTAGGTAAACATGTTATAAAGCGAATGCTCCTGATTGTACGTTGTACTGTAATCACCTGAAAGGTTTAATCTGATTGATAGTTTATCAGTCGCATTAATATTCACGTTACCTAGCGCTGAATATCGGTCGTATTCAAACCCCTTTATGGTACCAGTTTCCCCGTAATAGGTTCCGGACAGATAGGTGCTAATTTTCTCACTACCACCCGAATAACTAACATTATACTCCTGAGCAACACCTGTTTGCGTGCCATTTTCAAGCCAATCAGTGTCTGTTCCTAAGACATCTTCAGTAACATTTGGATTCCAGGTCTTTTGATAGTCGTACAACTCCTGTGAATTCATAAGAGAAAAGTTACCCATGTTGAATTTAGAGTATCCACGCGAAGCATTCACACTAATTCTCGACACGCCATCACCTGTCTTGGTCTGTACCAGTATTACTCCATTGGCACCTAAAGAACCGTATAACGATGTTGCAGATGCATCCTTAAGTACAGTGATACTCTCTACATCATTAGGACTAATTCCTGGATCAAAATTACCATATATAATGCCATCTACTACCCAAAGCGGTGCTGTAGGACCTGATAGAGAACCTTTACCACGAATGGTAATATCCGTAGAGGCGCCTGGTCTACCACTTGTTGAAGAAGCATAAACACCGGCAACCTTACCTTGTAACATGGATGATACACTAGGTGTAAAAACATCTTTAAGCTCCTTGTTATCAATCGCAACAGCCGAACCAGTCAAGTTAGATTTTTTGATGGTACCATAAGCCACAACCATAACTTCATCCAGACTCTCTGTATCAGGATTAAGAGCCACATTAATCACAGACTGGCCGGCAACAGGTATTTCTTGTGTTTCGTAACCTATAAAAGAAAATGCTAAAACGGCTTGCTTATCACTTATCTCAAGACTATAATTTCCATCAAAATCAGTGATCGTACCTGTGGTTGTTCCTACAATTGCAATGGAAACTCCAGGTAGCGCCTCCTGTGTGGCAGCATCTGTAACCTTTCCACTCACTTCAAACGTCTGCGCATTGGCACAAAACGATGCCAGCAGCATAACGATCAAAAGGTTTAAAACCTTGAATCGCCCTTTTAATATTATTGACTTTATATAATTCATTATTTATCGTTTAATCTTGTTAGCTATTAGTAAGGCAGTAAACCATCTTCAAACACCTGCAATTCAGCCATGTGCGTACATGTACCTACACGACTTCGCGTATTCAAAATCCGGATTCGGAAGTACTTGGATGTATAATTCTTGTCAAAGGCAATAACGTTTACTTCTGGTTGTACTAGCGCGTTAATAACTTCAGCAGACTCCCAAACGGTTGTAAAATTCACTCCATCAGAACTGGTTTGCAGATCAAACTGATCAGCATCATTACCATTAGCTCCTCCAAAGCGAGTCATAAAATTAAATCCACCAATGCTTTTTTCCTCAGAGAAATTGATTTGAATATGTGCAGGCAAAGTAACTCCAGCAATCGACCATGCTGAGTGCCAGAAAGTAGCCGGATCACCATCCACAAGACCTTCTTTTGGTCCTTCATATGGTTCCTGAACATGTGTTTCAATCATATCAGCAGTCAATGTATGGAAGGTTTTTCCTGCCTTACTGGTAAATGTTATTGTTTCGCCATAAGAAACACCTGCGGCATTAGCCACATATGAACGAACACTATAATCAGTTTTTGAAGATAAATCCTTAAAATCTATTGAGTAATCCCAATCTTCTTCTAAAATCCCATCTTTAGTATACTCACCCACTGGGATATAATTATCATCAATGGTAGGCTCGCCTTCTCCTTTTATCCAACAAACACCGATAGCTAAAATGTTTGAACCGCCATCAGAAGTAACAGCTCCGTTAACCACAGCGCTAACATCCTTTATGTCTGTAACACTTACAGTTGTTGTAACCGGTAAACTACCTCCTTCATCATCACTTTCACAACTCGTTAATGAAAAAACCATTAAGGCCATGGCGAAAAAATAAATCCCAATAAAATTCCGCTTCGGAATCTTTGGACATTTACCTTCACTAATTCTTCTTTTTTTCATAAAATTTAATTTTTAGATTAACATTAATACAGATGTAAACTTTCAGTTCGTTTCATTTACAACTCTGACGAAACCAAAAGAAGGACACCCTATATGCGATGTTAAAATAAATTAAAATTCAAGAAAGAAAACCACATAAAGCATTGACAAACAATACATTGCGGTCTTAATAAATTTTTAAAGAACTATAAAAAAAGTTAATGAGAAGAAATCATCGGATGACACCCAACAGTAGAAGCAACAAAGGAAAATACTCTTTAAGCTCTGACCTCAAAGATTTTAAAGCCCTACTCAGCAAGGCTTCAACCGCTTTTACAGAGATATTCATTTTTTTAGCAATTTCGGGATAGGTTAAGTCTTCAAAACGGCTGTATTCGAAAGCCATCCGGCAGCGTTCGGGCAAATTAGACAGAGCAATCACTAACTCCTCTTCAAATTCATGAAGCATAACCACATTCTCGGTTGAATTTTCAGCATGGGTTTTACCTGATTCATGCTCATTATGAGCTTTTGCAATCACTTTCTCTTTTCGCAAATAATCGATACACTGATTTCTAACCATGAAGGATAGATAGGCGGGAATGTTTTGTATCTCGGTTACCTCACTGCGCTTTTCCCAGAATTTAATAAAGCAATTTTGCACCAGGCCTTGAGCTGTATCCAAATCTTTCAGGTACAGCATAGCTTGCGCACAAAGTCCTTTATAGTGCTTTCTGAAGATGTAGTCAAAAGCTCTTTCCTGACCACTTTTTAGCTCGTGTAATATAAAATCGCTGCTATTGTACCCCAACTGCCGATTATGAATAAATTCGACTCAAATATAAAAATAAAAGATCCACAATTCAAAGACATGAACACAGGTATATGGCTTCAAATATTGCAATCCAGAGCCACATTTCAACATACCTCTATGCTAATCTATGCATTAGTTATAAACACCCATATTTCGCAAAAATGGAAAAACTTTTAAAAGCAGTACGTGATTCCTTACTATATTCAGGGATTTATATCCAACTAATATTTTCCTATATATTTGCTTCAGATTTGTCAACCCGAAACACTGCTGACACATGATGCAACAGAAAGTCTTAAAAACTATCCTAAACATTATCATCGTATTCATCTCTCTGAATAATACTACTAACAGTAATGCTTCGGAATTAGCAAACTTTATTCATCTAACGGCTGAAGTAGGTCGGAAGCAAACCATCATTACCAATGTAGTTGAAGATTCCTTGGGTTACTTATGGATGGAATCAAAAATGGGCATACTTCGTTTTGATGGATATGACTATAAACACTACAGCAATAACCAGATATTTGGTTTTGATGGTTATACTTCCTCAATACTAGGCATAACAAAAGATAGTAAAGGACAAATTTGGTTTGTTGCAAAAAATGGAAAAATTTCAAAACTGCTTAATTCAGAACATTTTGAACAGTACAGATTAGGCTATGTTCATTTAAAGGATAAAAGTGAGCTGACCTGCATGCAGATGACCGAAAAGCGTTTATGGATTGGCACTAATAGAGGCGCTGTGCTTGGATTAAACCTTAAAGATTCTTCAAACATCACCTTCGATATACACACTCCAAATGAATCAATAATATCAGTTTCAAAAGCTAACAACAATACAATTTGGTTTAGCACCAATAAAGGCCGTGTATTTAATGGCAACCTAAGCACCAAAGAATTCGTTGAGCTAAAGCTCCCTCGAAGCAATCAGTACAACAATGTTATGCTTACTACCGATATAAATGGGAACTTATGGATTGGAACAGAACTATTTGGTCTATACTTCTATGATACCAAATCTTCAACATTTAAACAGTTTAATAATAAATCAAACGCTTCCCGCTTAGTGCCCAGTAACATGATTATTACCATTTTTAATGACAGACAGGGCATTATTTGGGCTGGCACCGATGGCGGCGGTTTATACCGAATAGACCCTCAAACTCATAACCTAAAGGTATATAACCATTCTAAAGCTAATCAATTCTCTCTTCAAAGCAACACAGTAATTGGGATCAGTCAATCGAAGAACGATGACATTTGGGTCTTTACAAATTATGGTAACATAAATATTCTTCCTGCCGAATCTTCAACAATAGGCTATCATAGTGGCAGTATCTCAGGCTCCCCCAGCAGAATTTTATCTGTATTAAAAACACGCAGCAATAGGCTGTGGCTTGGAACAGATGGTGAAGGAATAACTATTATTGATGAAAATGGTGTTCCGCAAAGGCAATATTTAGCTGGCTCTAAAACTGCAAATGGTCTTCCTGGAAATTATATCCAGGCAATGCAAGAGGATAAACAAGGTAATATCTGGATTGGAACATACCTGAATGGATTAGCAATCTACGACGACAAAGCAGGCATTTTTTCACACGTGCCGACTTCTAATTACACAGACCAGCCATCTACAGACATCCGGTCTCTTTACATCGACAAACAGGAAAGAGTATGGGCTGGCAGTAATACCGGTATTTTTATTTTTTCTAAAGACGCTAAACAACTAGCCTACTTTCCCAAAAATAAAAACGGTCTTATAGGTGATATCGCTGAAGTTTTTATGGAAGATGAAAATTCTAACATATGGATTGGCATGTATGGCGGTGGCATTGCCCAGTTTAATGAAGCAGAGGACCTTAACAAATCTACATTCATAAATCATAACATTTCCATTAGTAACAATCCGGCAGGAAACAGTGTATATAATGGCGTTGCCGATAAGCTTGGTAACCTATATCTCATTAATTCAAATTCAGAACTTATTAAATTTAATATTGCCAGTAAAAAAATCGTTCCAATCGAGGGTTTTACTAACGACAAGCTTAGCCAGGTGCTTAGCATTATAATGACTGATAAAGACAATATATGGACATCAAGAACAGATGGCATTGCGCATATTGATTTGGCAAATAAAGAATACTATAAGTACACCCAAAAAAGTGGCGCACTAAAGGGAGGCTATCTTACAGGTAGTGTTTATAATGACAAGAATAAAATTTTATACTTTGGAGGTGTTGATGGTGTTAATTTTTTTGATCCCTCGCTCATGAAAACACAGCGAACAAAACACCATCTCTACATCAATCACCTAACCATTATTAATCGCGATGCTCAACAGCTCATACCTAATCAATTGACTGAAGGCATAGAACACTTGGAATCGATAACACTAAAGCCCAATCATAATTCTTTCACCATACAGTTTTCGGTGATTGACGACTACCTTGAGCCTGACTATTATTATGCCTACAGACTAAAAGGATTTGATAATAATTGGATGGCTAATGACAACCAGCGCACTGCAACCTATACTAATATTCCGCCCGGCGAATATACTTTTGAAGTTAAGGCTGGAAGCACAAGAAATGAGTGGGATATTGCCCCACAGTCGTTAACGATTAAAATTCTGACACCAATAGGTTTTCGATGGTGGGCAATTACTCTTTACATTATACTGGCAGTCGTCATCGGCTATTTTATCATACGCTACTTTCTTTTGTGGACCAGGCTAAAAAGAAAACTAATGATGGAAGAGTGGCAAAATGAAAAAAACAAAGAAGTATATGCAATGAAAATGAATTTCTTTGCTAAAATGTCACATGAAATTCAAACACCACTGACCTTAATTTTGTCACCTCTGGAAAACATGATTGACAGGGCTGAAGGTAACCTGTTATTAAGTCAGCGTTTAAAAATAATCAGAAATAATGCCAAACGTTTATCCAAGATTGCGTATGAACTGGCAACCATTAGAAATAAGGAAGTTGGTAAACTAAAGATCAAAGCCAGCAGAAATAACCTGGCTCAGGAAATTGATAATATTGCTCTTTCCTTTACAGAACAAGCTCAATATAAAAGAATCAATTTTAACATAGAAGGTGTTTCTAATCAGGAAATATGGGTGTGGTACGACAAGGATAAAATCGAACACGTCGTTTACAATTTACTAACCAATGCCTTTAAATTCACACAACCTGAAGGTGAGATTACATTAACGATATCCGAAGATACTTCTCTAAATGCAGCAGTAATAACGGTATCAGATACAGGCATTGGTATTCCTCAAAAAGACTTGCAAAAAGTATTTGACCTGTTCTACCAATCACCAGATGGAGAAAGGATTGGGGGAACCGGCATCGGATTAGCACTTTGCAACGAACTAGTAGCTCTGCATAAAGGAGAAATTAATGTACGTTCACAAGTTAACAAAGGAACCACCGTAACTATCTCCCTTCCATTAGGCAACCAACATTTCGGCAATGAAGAAATAGTACCTGTTCAGGTTGAAAACAAGAATTTTGTTCAGACTAAAATTGAAACATCTGACAACCAAAGAGTAGAACAACCAACAAATGACAAAAACAAAAAAAATATAATGTTGGTTGAGGACAACTACGAAATGCTGATGTTTCTTGAAGACAGCTTTCGGCCAGACTATAACGTATGTAGTGTTCAAAATGGCAAGGAAGCCCTTAGCTCAATCGGCAAATTTACTCCAGATATTATAATCAGTGATGTGATGATGCCCTTAATGGATGGGATAACGCTTTGTAAAACGCTCAAACAGCAAAAAAACACACGCCACATTCCTATTATATTATTAACTACGAAACATGCCGTCAGTTCCAAATTAGAAGGCCTTAAATTTGGCGCCATCGAGTACATTAACAAACCGTTTATTGTAAAGGAACTGCTATTAAAAGTTAATAACATACTTAGCTCACAAGAAAACTTAATTGAAAAATACCGCACTGACATTCTCACTAATAGCAAAGAAATAGAGGTAGACTCTCCTGACGAAGTATTTCTCGAATCAATTTTACGTGAATTGGAAAACAACTTTGAAGATCCTGACTTCAGATTAGAAGAGTTGGCTTCTAAGCTAAACATGAGTTATTCAAATATCTACCGCAAGTTCCAAACCCTCACAGGTAAAACACTGGTTGACTTCCTTCGCTCTTTCAGGTTGCAAAAAGCGGCTTCTCTCCTTGAAAAATACAATTTCACCATTGCTGAGATTGCTTTTCGTGTAGGCTTTAACGACCCAAAATATTTCTCCAAGTGCTTTAAGAAGGAATATCAAAAAACACCTCGTGAATACAAAACTGACTCGAAACAAGATTATTAATAGTAACACTTGAGAAACTTAACATCCATCATTCCAACCTTTTTTAACACTATATAGGCCACTATTCAAATAAAACTTCCTACTTTTGCGCCCTGAAAAAATCGAGTTGCAACATGATTACAGTTTCTGATTTAGCCATTCAGTTTGGCAAAAAACCTTTATTCTCAGATGTTAACCTAAAGTTTACACCAGGCAATTGCTACGGTTTGATTGGTGCCAATGGTGCCGGTAAATCTACTTTCCTGCGTATTCTTTCGGGCGAATTAGATTCCACACGTGGTAACATCAAAATGGAACCAGGTGAGCGTCTGTCCGTTTTAAAACAGGATCACTATGCTTATGATGAGTTTACCGTTTTAAACACGGTAATGATGGGTCATAAGGAAATGTGGGACCTGATGCAGGAAAAGGATGCCCTATATATGAAGCCCGATTTTAATGAGGAAGATGGTATGAAGGCCGCCAAACTGGAAGATGATTTTGCGGCAATGGGAGGTTGGAATGCCGAAAGTGATGCAGCTGAATTATTAAGTGGCTTAGGTATTAAAGAGTCGCTGCATCATCAGCAAATGAGCAGTCTCACTGGTAAAGAAAAGGTACGTGTTCTGCTGGCTCAAGCGCTATTTGGCAACCCGGATAACCTGTTACTCGATGAGCCAACCAACGACCTGGACCTAGAAACAGTATTGTGGCTTGAGAATTACCTGGCCAACTTTGAAAATACGGTGATAGTTGTTTCTCACGACCGTCACTTTCTGGATAATGTATGTACCGACATTGTGGATATTGACTATGGCAAAATCCGTATGTTCTCTGGTAACTATAGTTTCTGGTACGAATCAAGCCAGCTGGCTGCACGCCAGTTAGCTGCTCAAAACAAAAAAGCTGAAGAAAAGAAGAAAGAGCTTCAGGAGTTTATTTCACGCTTTAGTGCCAATGTGGCTAAGAGTAAGCAAACAACCAGCCGTAAAAAGATGCTGGATAAGCTTAATATTACAGAAATTCAACCTTCAACACGTCGTTACCCAGGAATCATTTTTCAGCCATCACGCCCGGCAGGTGATCAAATATTGAAGGTGGAGAACCTGAGTTACTCCATCGATGGCGAAGTAATGTTTAAAGATGTGACATTTAACATCGAAAAAGACGAGAAGGTAGTTTTCATTTCGCGAGACAACCGCGCAGTAACAGCATTTTTCCAGATTATTAATGGCGAAAAAGAAGCTGAATCAGGTATTTTCGAATGGGGACAAACCATTACCAGTGCTTACCTGCCAATGGATAATACAGAGTTTTTCCAGAAAGACATAAAACTGTACGATTGGCTGGCGCAATTTGCTAAAGACACCTCTGAAGATTATATGCGTAGCTTCCTGGGTAAGATGTTATTCTCCAACGATGATATCGAGAAGAAAGCCACCGTACTGTCCGGAGGAGAGAAAATGCGCTGTATGATTGCACGTATGATGATGGAAGAGCCTAACATGTTAATCCTGGATCACCCAACCAACCATCTGGATTTGGAATCTATTCAGGCCTTTAACAACAACATGAAAACATTCCCCGGGCAAATCCTGATGGCATCACATGACCATGAGTTTATTAGAACGACTTGCGGACGTGTTATCGAACTAACGCCTAATGGTATTGTCGATAAATTAATGGATTTTGAAGAATACCTTTCAGACGAAACCATTAAAGCAGTGCGCGAAAGCAAGTATCAATAAGCACACAACAAACCGATATACTACAATAAGGGAAAGGGGTAAAACTGTAGCTGTTTACCCCTTTTTTATTTGAATGATTTAAGGTACCTATGGAAGTGTTGGTAATATCACACGGTCAATAACATGAATGACACCATTTGTTCCCTGAATATTTAGCAATGTACCTACTAATCCGGCTTCCCTGCTATTTGCATCAGTAATAGAGGGAATGGTCACATCAATAGCAAATGTTTCGCCTTGTAAGGTTGGTACATCCGCCGGTCCAGCAGGCAAGTCACTTGAATAAACCCTGCCATCAACTACGTGATACAATAAAACCTGAGTTAATAAATCAACCGGAATATCGTCTAAACTATTTACATCAGGACCAAGTTCATCTAACAAAGCCACAAATGCATCATCAGTTGGTGCAAAAACAGTAAAAGGTCCACCTGCTGCAAGCGTTTCTGCTAAATCAGCCTTGATAACAGCCTGCACTAAAATCGAAAATGCTTCATTTGCCTGAGCAATTTCAACAAGATTTTGAGTAGGAGGAAGTAACACCTCATCAATGATATGAATTATACCATTCAGGGCTCGTATGTCTGCATATTGCACTTCGGCATTGTTAATCATCACGCCATTATCGAGGTTAACCTCAAAAGCCGCTCCATTTAATGTGGGAACAAAACCATTACTTAATTGAGTGGATTTAACTTTACCAGCAACAACATGGTATAGAAGTATAGTTTTTAATTGTTCGCTAGGCACTTCCCTGATACTTTTAACACCAATTTGGTCAAAAAGCTTTTCAAATGCTTCATCTGTTGGAGCAAAAACTGTGAACTGATTACGAACAACCGTACCGAATAGACGAGTTTTAAATAAGGCATACGTCAGGTTTCTGAAAGTTGGGAATTTTCTCCACCGCTTTAAATCACTATTTCCGTCTTCCTGCAAAAATTCAGGGTTCTCTGTAATCATCTCAAGGGTAGTTTCGATATCATACAGTTGCTCTTCTGTGTCGTTCTCAGGAGCTACGCTTGCATCTTTCTCACATCCTGCAAAAATTACGGCGACGGCCAAAAAACCTACCAGGAAAAATTGGCTCACTAGTCTGTTACTCTTAATCATCGACTTATCCATATCTCTAAGTTTAAAGTGTTTACACCAACCTAACTGTAGATATGTATTTTTGTTTATTTATTTTTATCATTTATTAAACAAACATATTACTAAAGCTTCCGTAATGCAGTAATAACAGTACACCTCAAGATTTGTTAATTAATGTTAACAAGGCAATAAGTGCTAATTTATCATTCTGATTTCAATACAAAAGCACTTACGCAAATATTAAAAATTACCCTGCTGATTGGTGCAGACGGTTGTAAGTTCTCTCTATGTACAACGCCGGCTGCGCGTCCTCAACGACAATGTAAAGAGGAGCCTGCTAACACAAATCATCTTTCAACTTACTATACACTCTTAAGTCAAAATACTTATTTTCCCCGAATCGCTCACCTGCTCTTTCTACGCCTTCAAAAACGAAGCCCAGCCGTTCGGGAATCTTCTGACTGGGAACATTACCTACAGCACACTTGATTTGCACTCTATTTAATCCCAATCTACTAAAAGCATAACCACACAGTATTCGTGCACAAAGGGTTACAATCCCTTTCTTTTGATACCCCTCTGATAACCAATAACCTATTTCTGACTTACGATTTAAGCGATCCGTATCTTTAAAACCTACAATACCGGCAAACTCATCCTCAAACCAAATGGTAAAGATTTGTTCGCGCTCACCTGCTGGCTGCTGCAGTATTGATTTTATAAATTCATCTGTATTTCGCTGTTCCTTTGTTCCAGCCACAAATGGCAGCCATTTACCCAAATAGTCCCGCTGCTGGTCAATAACTGAAAAAATAACAGGTGCATCTGCCTGATTGATCTCCTTTAGGATAATATGTTGGTTAACTTCTATTTGCATGCCAAGTAGTTTATGTCAAATTTGCGAAATATAACGAATTATCAGACGTGTAACAGATTTTAATGGTTTACAACAATAGATAATAGTAACATATGCGGCGATTATCGTTGTATTTTTGTTTTTTTGTGGCTTAATAAATAATAAGCACACCAATGAGAAAAGTTTTAGGGTTTCTTTTAACTCCCATATTCCACCTTTATTTTGGACTGGTATTAGTTATCTTTCACCCCTTCCAGGTAATCGGACATAAGCTATTTGGCGACCATGCACGACGAAAAGTAGTGGATACACTCAATTTCTTTTTAGTTAAAGGCCTTTATATTATGGGTTGCCGGATCAAATTTTCGGGTTTTGAGCAGCTACCTGAGGGACGCCCCGTCATCATCGTTTCCAACCACCAAAGCTTGTATGATATACCGGCTGTTGTGCATGGGTTCAGAAAATACTATCCTAAATTTATATCAAAGATTGAACTGGGCAAAAACTTGCCAAGTATCTCTTATAACCTCATTCATGGTAAATCAGCCTTAATTGATCGTAAAAACGGCTCTCAATCGGTTAAAGAAATATTCAAACTGGGCCGATTGATTCAGGCAAATAACTATGCTGCCTGCATTTTTCCTGAAGGCACCAGAAGCAAAACGGGTCGTGTGAAAAAGTTTATGACGGCTGGCCTTAACACCCTTTTAAGAGCAGCTCCCGATGCTATTATCATTCCATTTGTAATAGACGGTCATAGCCGAATGATGTATAAAGGCATGTTTCCCCTGAAATTTGGCGAAAAAATAAGCTATACCGCCCTTGAGCCAATAGAGCCAAAAGGTAAAGATGTAGAAGAGTTGACTGCTGATATTCAGCAGTTAATAAAAAATAAATTAGAACAGTCTGTTTGAACAAAAGCAACAAATATTCTAAAATATTGAGATTGAATAAGAAACGACCTGCAGGTCGTTTTTTTTGTACCCAATATTGATGTATCTTCGGGCATCTAATAAACCATAATTATCAATGGACTTTTTGAACAAACACACTTTCCATATTCCGGTACTCGGACTTGGATACACTCTGGATACACCTATTAAGGTGGCTCCATACGGCATTTCGTCCGTTATTTCCTTGGTTGATGACAAACTTATGGAGCAATTACGCGAGTTCTATTGCGAGAAGTTTGACATGCCATTTAAAGCTATTTCGGAAAAAGTAGATGATTTCAGAGCTAAGCGCATTACTTCTTACCTGAACATGGTAGATGAAATTGTGACGGCTAAAGTGACTGATTTAAAGAAATCGGCGCTTGATAAAGGCAGTGAATTGGAAAAATATTTCAATATGTTGCCCGATTTAAGCTCCATAAAAGAGAAATTTAAGCTGAGTGACAAAAGCCGCCAGATAAAAGAAGAAGTAAACAACTGGATTCAGAACCACTTGCATGTTGGTGAAATTGATGTCAACATCATGACAAAACTGGATAAGGTGAACTATAAGGATGGCGAAGCTTTGCCTATTGAGTTCAACGATGCCCACGCAGCACTAAGGGGATTTGCCAACAGTAACTTAAGTTCTTCACTGGTTCTTTCGGCAGGCATGAGCCCCCGTTTATACAGTTACATCGAGAAGTTTAAAGACTTCTTCCCTGATGTAAATGGTGAACTGAAAAAGAAGATTATTCTGAAAGTTAGTGATTTCAGATCGGCACTGGTACAAGGAAAAATGCTTGCAGCCAAAGGTCTGTGGGTATCTGAATACCGTATTGAGAGCGGGGTCAATTGTGGCGGACATGCCTTCCCTACCAACGGTGTTTTATTTGGCCCCATACTGGATGAATTCCGCAAAAACAGGGACAAGCTAATTGAAACCTGCAGAGGCGTTTACGAGTCAGCCCTGGCAAAGAAGGAACTCAACACTCCTGCACAAACTCCAGAAATAAAAGTGACTGCCCAGGGTGGTGTAGGCACCAATGAGGAGCACCGTTTGCTAATGGATCACTACAAAATGGACGGCGTTGGCTGGGGTACACCTTTTATGCTGGTACCTGAAGCAGTAAGTATTGACACTGCTACCCTGCAGCTTCTTAAAGATGCTAAGGAGAAAGATTTATATTTCAGTGGCCTGTCTCCATTGGGCGTTCCGTTCAACAGTGTTAAATGGGCATCAATGAGTGAGCAACGCCTGGCTAATGCGCAAAAAGGTGAGCATGGCATGCCTTGTACCAAGCAATTTCTGAAGTACAATACTGAATATACCGAGAAACCTATCTGTACGGCTTCTAAGCAATACCAACGTAAAAAACTGGCTGAGCTGGATGCTTTAAATCTGCCCGAAGAAGCGCACAACAAAGCCTATGCTGATATTATTGAAAAAGAGTGCTTATGTGTTGGTTTAGGTGTGTCTCTATTGGAATCGAAAAATATTCCTGTCGGGCCAACCGATAAGGTAACGGTTTGTCCGGGACCTAACCTGGCTTATTTTTCAAAAGAATCCAGTTTAACTGAAATGGTTGACCACATATATGGCCGCCAGGATTTATTGGATAAGCGTCCGCGACCACACATGTTTTTAAAAGAGCTGGGTATGTATCTGGATATTTTCAAAAAACGCATGGATGAATTTCTAAGCCAACCGGAAGATACCAAAGAAATGAAGCAGCTGACAGCCTTCCGTAAAAACATAATGGAAGGAGTTAATTACTACACTGAGCTTTTTAAAGAAAAGAAACAAGAAGTAGTGATTGAGTTGGAACAACTACTGAATAGTTATCCTGTAATAAAGAAGGAACTATAATAAACAATAAAGGCCTTAAGAGATATTCTTAAGGCCTTTTTATTGCAACTGAATCTCCAGTATACGTTTGGTACGTTTCATCACTTTATAGCGTTCATCAATGCGCTTGCCAAGTACCCATACAATGTTCTCACCACTTAATATCAGCCAGGCATCTTCTTTATCTTTCAGGCTATATTTTTCATCGATGAAAAAATCGCTGAGCTTCTTAAAATTTTTCATCCCCAATGGCATAAACGCATCACCTTGCTTCCATTTGCGCACAAGCAAAGGTAAATCTACCAGGTCTGCATCTAAATGAATGAGCTCTGGCTTTCGTGAAAATGAAAAATCTGCCGGTTTTTCATATACCCGAATCGTCAGGGTCTGCTCCCCAACATTTAGTCCTTCCTCAATCCAAAAGTGCTGCACCCCTATTTCCTCGATGGGCAATACCAGCAGATTATGGCGATCTTTAATCAAACGATATGAATCACTAAAAAACTGCTTACCTGATAAGCCTTCCAGATGCTCAAGCACCTCCTTAACGACCGATGAATTAAAGCCATATGGTCGCAGTAACTCAAATAGCAGAGAAGCATAATAAGGATACAGCTTTAATTTGGAGATGGGGATAATGACCGTACCCTCTTCATCGACAACCTCATTGGTTCGAAAACGTTCAACCTCCCCCTCCAGCATCAATTCGGTATCCTGTAAATGAGCCATATTCATTTGCATGGTATCAAAAAAAGCAGGATTGATGGACTCTAGCACCGGTATCACTTCATGACGCAGTTTATTGCGTATGAAACGGCAATCATCGTTGGAAGCGTCATGACACCAATCTAGATTATTTTTCTCACAATAACGTTCTATTTGCTCCCTGGTGAAAGGCAACAAAGGCCGAGCAATATTATTATTACGGAAGCTAATGCCTGTAAGTCCCTTTACTCCGGTTCCTCGCACCAAATTAAGGAAAAACGTTTCGATGGAATCATTGCCATGATGTCCGGTCACAATGGTATTATATCCTTCATCATTGATTATTTCCTGAAACCAGTTATAGCGCAGTTCACGTGCTGCCATCTCAATCGAAAGTTTATTATCAGCGGCAAACCTTTGCGTATCAAAGGTGGTTTTATAAAGCTGTATTGCATTCGCATTACAATAGTCAGTCACCAAGTGCTCATCACTATCCGATGCATCGCCCCGTAACTGAAAATTACAATGAGCAGCAGCCAGCTGGCAGCCAGCTTTCTGCAATAAATGCAACAAGGCCATTGAATCAGCTCCGCCACTAACAGCCACTAACAGCTTATCGGTTTCTGCCACCTGACACTTTTCTGCTAAAATATTTTGTATCGCCTGGGGCGTTATTGCATACATATCAACTTCTATTGCTCAATGTTAAACACTTTCATTATGGCAGATGCTTTCAACAAACACTCTTCGTACTCCTTTTGTGGCTCAGACTGGTTTGTTATAGCACCACCCACCATAAAAGAAGCACATTGCTTTTTACGGTTATATAGTAAACTACGAATAACCACATTGAAATCAAAATCGCCCTCCGGTGTTACATAGCCAATAGTACCACTATACAGGCCTCGTTTACTGCTTTCGTATTTCTCAATCAGCTGCATCGCACTAACCTTTGGCGCACCGGTCATTGATCCCATCGGGAAAGACGCTTTAATGGCATCCAGCCAATTATAAGATCCATCCAATTCTGCTGAGATAGTTGAAATCATCTGGTGCACCTGCTTAAAAGAATAGATACCGCAAAGCTCATCTACTTTCACAGAACCGCGTCTGGCTACCCTCGACAAATCATTGCGCACCAAATCAGTAATCATGATATTTTCGGCCTGCTCCTTTTCCGAGTTAATGAGATAGCGTTTGTTGGCTCTATCAATAAAAGGATTATTATCGCGGGGAGATGTACCCTTTATAGGTTGAGAAACCATTCGGGCACCTTCCTTTTTAAGATAGCGCTCTGGTGAAGCGCCCATCAAAAACTTATCATGGTACTTAACGAAGGAAGAAAAAGGCGTTGGCGATATCGTTTTTAATCGCTCGTATACGCATTGAGGCATTAAATCAACATCCTGAATAAAGAACTCCATGCAATAGTTAAGCTCATAAATATCGCCACGTTGAATATGCCATAACACTTTCTCAATGGCCTCCAGGTATTCGGCATGCGATACCTGATGATTCAATTTAATATCTCCCAAGGGCTCCTCGGTGAGGCAAATACTTTCAAATTCACTTATATAGTTTTTCACAGATGACTCATCGTCATAATCATCAAGATAGCCCACCTGCCAACTATTACCATCATTTAAAAATAAGTAACGTGGCCTGAAGAAGTACATATCAGGCATTTCAATGCGATCGGGGTTATCAGATAAAAGCTCCTCTAATTGATTCTTGACATCATAGGCCAAAAAGCCTAATATCCAGTCTTGATACTGATCATGAAATAGCTTTAACTGATGAATATCGTTAGTACAATCACCAACACTCTGCAAGCCAGCCACAAAATCATAATTAATATCACTTTTTACGCAGGCAGGAGACTGAAAACCATTACTATCTAAAATAACAGCTGCCCCCTCGTTACGCGAAGCCTGGCATATTTGCTGTTTGAATGTACGCTCATCACCGGGATGAATATTAAGGTACTTACGCATTTCACAAAAATAAGAAAAACAATTGTGTCAGCTTTTCTCACTTGCATGAGAAATGGCATAAGCCATCAGGAAACCTTCAACATTATATCGATATTCTAGCTGAATTGCGTTACTGACTTGCATAAAAAAAGCACCCTCAAACGAAGGTGCTTCTTATAACTCAGTATAAATGTATAAATTACTTGCTTCCCAAATAGTCGGCAATACCTTCCTGAGTAGCAGTCAGACCTTTGTCGCCTTTGTGCCAGTCAGCCGGACAAACCTCACCGTTTTCTTCAAAGAATTGCAAAGCATCAACAATACGGATAGCTTCTTCAACGCTACGACCTAACGGCATATCATTTACCACCTGGTGACGAACAACACCTTCTTTATCAATCAAGAACAATCCACGATAAGCCATTGGCGTGCCATTGAATACAATCTGTCCATCTTCGTTGTAGTCATATTCACCAGCCAACACATCGTAGTTTTCAGAGATGGTTTTGCTATTATCTGCCACCAATGGGTATTTAACACCTTTGATACCGCCATCTTTAGGATCTGTTTGTAACCACTTCCAGTGAGAGAATTCTGAATCAACAGAAACACCTACCACTTCAACATTACGCGCTTCAAACTCTTTCATTTTATCCTGAAATGCAATAATCTCTGTTGGACAAACAAAAGTAAAATCTGCCGGATAGAAATATAAAATAACATACTTCTTACCTTTAAACTGCTCCAATGAGAAGTTCTCAACAATTTCACCGCCGTTAACCACAGCACTTGCGCTAAATGAAGGGGCTTGTTTTCCTACTAATACAGCCATAATTTTATTTTTAATCGTTAAACTTATTTTCTTAATTAAAACCACTCTTCAAACAAAAATGGTCAGGGGATGTTCAACGATTTAGTGTTTTTTTGCAACTAATTCAGCTATTTTAAGAATTACCTCAACGGCCTTATGCATGCTCTGCACCGGCACAAATTCAAAACGTCCATGGAAGTTATGCCCTCCGGCAAAAATATTCGGACAAGGCAGCCCCATGTATGAAAGACGCGAACCATCAGTTCCTCCGCGAATTGGCTTTACAATTGGCTTAACACCTACTTCCTCCATGGCCTGCTTGGCAAAATCAACCACGTACATTACAGGCTCCACCTTCTCGCGCATGTTATAATACTGATCTTTTATGTCAACACTGGCAGTGCCTTCACCATATTCAGCATTTATCTTATTAATCAGGTGCTGCACCTCGCGCTTGCGGTCTTCAAAACGATCACGTTTAAAATCACGAATGATATACACCAGCTCCGTTTTTTCCACATCGCCATTAAACGACATCAGGTGGTAGAAACCCTCGTAACCCTCAGTATGTTCAGGTGTCTCGTGGCGTGGTAACATTGTAATGATCTGATTTGCTATTCGGATTGAATTACGCATCTTGTTTTTGGCATAGCCCGGATGCACCATTCGTCCGTTAACTGTAATCTTAGCTCCTGCCGCATTGAAGTTTTCATACTCCAACTCACCAATTTGTGAACCATCCAAGGTATAGGCAAACTCAGCACCAAACTGCTTCACATCAAAATGGTCGGCCCCGGCACCAATTTCCTCATCAGGTGTAAACCCGATGCGTATCTTTCCATGCTTAATTTCAGGATGATTAATCAGGTATTCAGCTGCTGTTACAATCTCGGCCACTCCAGCTTTATCATCAGCTCCCAAGAGGGTTTTACCATCAGTCACCACCAAATCCTGTCCTATGTAATGCTCAACTTCAGGAAAGTCAACTGCCTTTAGAATAATATTTTCTGATTCATTTAAAACGATATCACCTCCCTGATAGTTACTAATCACCCTCGGCTTAACGTTCTTACCTGTGAAATCGGGGCTGGTATCCATATGTGCAACAAAACCAATAACGGGCACATCCTCATCTGTTGTGGCCGGCACGGTGGCCATTACATAACCATTATCATCCACACTTACTTCCTCCAGACCAATGGTCTTTAACTCTTCAGCCAATGCTATTGCAAATTCCATCTGCCCTGGTGTTGAAGGCGTCAGACCAGTATCTGTATCTGACTGCGTGTCCACCACCACATATTTCAAAAATCGATTCAATACTTGTTCCATAATTTTATACTGATAGCTAATGGCTATAACCACTAGCTTGGTTGTTTGTTGAATTATTAAGTTGCTTTGCTATTTATTTGTCTAATATCCAACAGCGAAGCGTCATATTATCTAAATTCACTGCTGCACATCATCAGCTTTGTAAACAAAGCCCAAGCGTTTGCCCGTTTGCATCTTTGAGCTGAGTATCTCCCCATTCATCTGCATCATCGAAATGATTTTCACATCGTCATAAGGAGGTACCAACAAGTCAAATTCAAGTGAATATAAGATGGCTGTCTCAATAATCTTCTGCCAATTCTCTGCATTAATTATTGAACTGCCAAAATGATTAATGCCAGTGCCCTTTTGTCGTTTCCCTTCCACGAAATAATGCCCCTCCTTATTGATAAATACGCGGGCAATCAGGTAACCGGCATCATGCTCTCGGTTATACCTGAAAGAATCGTACAAAAAGTTGTAGATATTAACAACGCCGCAATAGGAGTTGTTCTCATCGGTTTTTACATAGTCGCTTTTCCACACCTCATGGTCGCGATCAAATTCGAAAGTATTGGTATGCATATGAAACACCAACACATCACCTGCCACCTTTAATTGTGCAACAAACTCGCCTTTATCCTCAAACAACAGATGAATCCTCGTGTCAGTATCATCCAATTGCAGGTTATACTCATGCTGCACTTTTTTAAGCACCTCTTTGAGCAAGTCAAAATTCTTCTTTGTCGATTCAAAAACATCTTGTTTAACAACAGCTTTTGTCTGCAGTATATCGACTATTCCCTTTTTAATTTCTTCATTATTCATAGAGTGTACTTTTAAGTTTTAATAGTAAAAGGTTGGCTAAATTTAAACTTTTTCGCACAAAAAAAGGGAAACCTTTATCATGGTCTCCCTTTACTATATCATTTAAAATGCTTTTAGTAGGCTCTTGCAAACATTACGCGCTTACCCGATGGTTTTCCTGAGTAGATACATAGACCCTCTTCATCAGGCTGATCTAGTGGAATACAGCGTATTGTTGCTTTCGTTTCTTCTTTAATCTTCTGCTCTGTTTCAGGCGTTCCATCCCAATGAGCCATAATAAAGCCACCTTCTTCCAATCGTTCTTTAAACTCTTCATAAGTATCTACCGATACAGTCTTCTCAGCTCTGAATTCCAAGGCCTTTTGGAAAATATTTGTCTGAATATCATCCAATAGCTTGACAATATGCTCATCAACACCATCCAGTGTAACAACTTCTTTACTAAGAGTATCACGGCGAGCCACTTCAACTGTTCCATTCTCCAGGTCGCGTGGTCCCATAGCCAAACGAACCGGTACACCTTTCAATTCGTACTCAGCAAATTTCCAGCCTGGTTTCTTATTATCGTTATCATCAAATTTCACATCAATGCCTCTATCACGGAGCTTTGCAATTAATCCGCCGGCCACTTCTTTAATTTTAGCCAACTCCTCAGGCTTGCGAAAGATAGGTACAATCACTACCTGAATTGGTGCCAATTTTGGAGGTAATACCAAGCCATTATCATCGGAATGAGCCATAATTAAGGCACCCATCAAGCGTGTTGAAACACCCCAAGATGTTGCCCATACATAATCTTCTTTTCCTTCTTTGCTGGCAAATTTCACATCAAATGCCTTAGCAAAATTCTGACCTAAGAAATGCGATGTACCTGACTGCAATGCCTTTCCATCCTGCATCAATGCTTCAATTGTATATGTTTCAAGAGCTCCTGCAAAACGCTCGTTAGCTGATTTGATACCCTTCACAACCGGCACCGCCATAAATTTCTCAGCAAAATCACCATACACGTTAATCATGGTTTCAGTCTCTTCAATGGCTTCTTGCTTTGTAGCATGGGCCGTATGACCTTCTTGCCATAAAAATTCTGCTGTACGCAGAAACAGACGTGTACGCATTTCCCAGCGCACCACATTGGCCCATTGGTTACATTTGATTGGCAGGTCACGGTACGATTGAATCCAATTTTTATAAGTGTTCCAGATAATGGTTTCAGATGTTGGACGCACAATCAATTCTTCCTCCAGTTTTGCCTCCGGATCCACCACTACTCCATTTCCATCTGGATCATTCATCAGGCGATAGTGAGTAACAACGGCACATTCCTTAGCAAATCCTTCAACATGATCGGCTTCTTTACTAAAGAATGACTTGGGAATAAAAATCGGGAAATACGCATTTTCATGCCCTGTATCTTTAAACATGCGGTCTAATACACTCTGCATTTTTTCCCATATGGCATAGCCATAAGGCTTAATTACCATACATCCACGTACTGCTGAATTTTCAGCTAAATCTGCTTTCAGTACAAGGTCGTTGTACCATTGTGAATAACTTTCACTCCTAGGCGTTAAAACTTTTGCCATCTTCTAATTCTTAATTTATATCCGTTTCTAAACAAGAGGCACAAAAATAACAAAATTTAAGCCAATTCGTTAGGCCATAACCCTTGATTTTTTAATATTGCACACATCAGAAGAGAAACAACCGAAACAACCACCTTTAACATTTATTGAAATATTATTTACATTTTTTAATATACGGCACGGTATTTGCTTCTTTTCATGTGTAATTAAACCTTGTAAATCCGGAGGATTAGCGATGAAAACCTATACAGTATTCGGCTTATTTATCCTGCTTTTTTTAAGCGGATGTAGTTCTTCTCAGTATCTTGACAGCAGTTACTACGATGATGATTTGTATTATAAACCCAAAAGCAATCCTGTAGCAGTTAACGATTCTTATGCGCCAATTGCACAAGATAAAGCAATAAGAAAAGAAGATCAGAAAACAGTTAATCAACTTAAAAACCAGTACAACCAATCAGAACTGGCAACAGAGGACAACAGAAACTTCTCTCAAATACAGGCTGATTACATGGATCTGCTTGCCAATGATTCGCTGGCACAAATGGACACATTAGTCTATTTTAATGAAGAAACTGGTTACTGGGTGGATGGATTCAATGGTTCAACCATGGATCAGGATTATGCCGAACGACTCATAAGATTTCATGGACCTTTCAATGGCATCCCCTACTGGTCGCCTCTATATAATGACATGGTTTATTTCAATAACTGGGACTGGAACGTATATGTAGATGGTAACTACGCCTATGCCTTCCCCACCTGGAGCAATCCTTGGTACAACGACTACCGATGGAATTACGGCTACCGCAACCCATGGCGCTGGAATGTATCTATGAGCTGGGGATGGGGATTCCCTTATTACAGCCACAATTACTATCCATGGTATACACCATGGTATAGCCCATGGTACAACCCATTTTTTGGTCCCTACTATTGCCACTCTTATCATGATGCTTGGCATGGCAATTATTACCCTCCCATTCACAACCCTGGTGGCGGTGGTATCGCCCGCGAATACAGACCAAGAGGTGGACAGGCCACATCTGTGCGTCCGGAAGGTAGTTCCAGAGTTTCCTCAAGCAGAATTTCAAGCGGCAGAACTGCCAGCACCAAAAGCTACATTGAAACTACACCTACGAGAGAATCCTATATACGTGGCACAACCAGTGTAACGCATAACAGTCAGAACCAACGGACAATAACCAGTACTAAAACCGGCAATACATACACCAGAGTTGGCCGACAAGATAACACTACCAAGAGTTCAGGTTCCGTTGGAACCTCAAGAAGTCAGGGCAATACCAGGAGAAGCTACACCCCCAGCTATTCTAATTCAAGGAGCAACACAAGCAGAGCTACCTATAATAGAAACAGCAGTTACAGTCGACCTTCTTCAACACGTAGCTCTAGCTCAACAAACAGAAGCATGACAACGCGTAGTCAAAGCAACAGTAGTTCATCAAATAAAAGCTACAGCAATAGCGGTCGAAGCAGCTATTCGCCAAGTCGTTCGTCTGGAAGTAGTAGCCGAAGCAGCTATACTCCTAGCCGTTCATCTGGTAGTAGCAGCCACAGCTCTTACACGCCAAGCCGAAGTTCGAGTAGTTCAAGTAGCTATTCAGGAAGTAGCTCAAGCGGGAGCTCACGCAGCTCAAGTTCAAGCTCTGGTTCATCACGAAGCAGTGGCTCATCACGAAGCGGAGGAAGACGATAAGCACTTAATCTATTTACCCTAATATTTAACCTATATGAAAAAGTCATTATACATTCTGCTTGCTAGCCTGCTTGTTAGCAGTTTCTTAAACGCACAAAACCTGGATGATGCCCTTAGGTTTAATAAAAGAGAACTCACTGGTACGTCTCGCTCTCTTGGCATGGCTAACGCATTTGGCTCATTGGGAGGCGACTTAACCGGTATAAGCATTAACCCGGCGGGCATTGCAGTATATCGCACTTCAGAATTTGCTTTTACACCGTCTATTTCTTTAAATCAATCCAAAACAAATTACATGGGATTGGCCGATAAAGATGATAAATACGCCTTCCCATTCAACCAGGTAGGTGGAGTGGCAACCAACAAGCCCATGAGGGAGAAAGAAAAAGGACTAATCAGTACTCACTTTGGATTAACTTACACCCGCACTGCCGATTTTAACGAAAACACCAGTATGTTTATGGGCAGGGGCGTACAAGATTATTACGACGCGTCGGGCTATCCGACACAACTCAATACATTACTGAATAATATTGTTTGGGATGCCAACGGTCAAGCTCCCGAGAGTTTTAAAAACAGAGAGTATTTTGCTTACGAAGCGTATCTTTTTGACCCTGTTGAGGAAGGAAGCTACGAGTACTTTAGCCAATACGAAGACATTGATGCGGATGGTTATATTTTTGATCGTAATGTTAACGGAATTGACCAATACAATATAATAGAGCGCAGCGGTTATTCTGGCGAGTACGGACTTACTTTTGGCGCTAACATTAGTCATGTACTCTTACTTGGTGCCTCTCTAAACTTTCAAACTTACCGATTTGAGCAAAAAGAAAGTTTCAGAGAAGTTAACAATAACAGCTTCGTTCCATCCGGCCCCGAAGATGTAAATTACTTTGATGCCTACAACAAGTTATCACAAAAAGGATTTGGAGTGAATGGTAAGTTTGGATTAATCGTCAACTTATTCCCCATTCGCTTAGGAGCATCTTTTCACACCCCAACTTTCTATAATATTGATGAAAAATTCAACAAGGGTATTAGCTCATATTTCATTGATTATCGTTCATTTGACAAACCCTTTGAACATGGTGAATTTTCATATGACTACCGTACTCCCTACCGAGCCCAGGGTAGCATTTCAATGATCCTGGGAAAATTTGGGCTTCTCTCATTTGACTATGAAATGACCGATCATACTTCGTCAAAATTTTCATCAAGCCGATTTGCCACTAACATTAAGGATGCCAACGAAGCTATCAAAACAACGATGAAGGTGACGCATGACTTTAAGGCAGGCCTTGAAATTAAACCCGTTCCTTATTTGGCTATTCGCGCAGGTGGAGCCTATTTTGATTCGCCTCTTAAGAAGGAGTTTATCGGTCAGGAACTCACAAAATGGATGGCTACAGGAGGTATTGGTGTACGCAGTAAAAACTTCTTCTTTGACGTGGCCTATGCCTATAAATTCAATAAAGACAACTATTATATAGACACTGTGAGCGATCAGTCACTTCTACACGGACTATCGTTTACTGATCCGGTTGCGCTGGAATACAGAAACCATCAGGCTAGCTTTACCTTTGGTTGGAAATTTTAACCTTCTCCAACCTATTCTTAACCATAAGAAAGGCCGCTACTCAAACGAGAAGCGGCCTTTTATTTGAACTAAACATTTTGCTTAAATAATCATACCGGCAGCTACCGTTTCGTTAGTTGCTTCATCAACCAGTATTATACTACCTGTGATGCGATTACGACTATACGAATCGAAGAACAAAGGCTTTGTTGAGCGAATCTTGATACGCGCAATATCATTCATACCAACCTCTTTATCTTCTTCATTCTTTTCAAGTGTATTAATATTCATCTTATACTGAATATCAGTCACCATACAACGGGCATCTGAAGAAGTATGTTTAATCACATACTTACCACGCGGCATCAGCTTACGCTCATTAAACCAGCACACCATCGCTTCAATATCCTGACTATTTTTCGGCTCAGAGCCATTATTTCTCTTAATCAGCATATCACCACGGCTAATGTCAATCTCATCCTCCAGAGTAATAGAAACCGACTGAGGCGCAAAACCAACATCCAAAGATTCCTCCATCATATCAATGGTTTTCACTTTAGAAGTAAAACCACTTGGCAATACACCTACCTCGTCGCCCACCTTAATAGCACCACTGGCAATTCGTCCGGCATAGCCACGGTAATCTGGCCACTCAGCTGACTGAGGACGAATCACATACTGCACTGGAAAACGGAAGTCATCGTGATTAATATCGCTGCTGATGTGGATATTCTCCAGCAGATACATTAAAGTTGGACCATCGTACCAATCCATTACCTCAGAACGATCGACAACGTTATCACCCTTTAAGGCACTAATTGGCACAAAGCGAATATCTTTGACTGATAATTTTGATGACACTGCATCAATATCAGATTTAATCTTCTCAAAAGTTTCCTGGCTGTAATCAACCAAATCCATTTTGTTGATACAGAAAATAACATGAGGAATCTGCAACAAAGAAGCAATGTAGGCATGACGCAAAGTCTGCTCCAAAACACCATGACGGGCATCCACCAAAATCAAGGCCACGTTAGCGGTACTTGCACCAGTTACCATGTTACGGGTATACTGAATGTGCCCCGGCGTATCGGCAATAATGAACTTACGCTTAGGCGTTGCAAAATAACGATAAGCCACATCAATGGTAATACCCTGTTCACGCTCCGAGCGCAAACCATCTGTTAACAAAGCCAGATTCACCTCTTCATGCCCCGAGCGTTCACTAACACGCTCAATAGCTTCCATCTGATCTTCAAAGATGGCTTTACTATCGTATAATAAACGACCTATTAATGTACTTTTACCATCATCAACACTACCTGCAGTGGTGAATCGTAAAAGCTCCATATCGAGATATCCTGATTCTTTTCCGGACATATTATTGAATTTTCAGATTTAACAAAGTTTAGAAATAACCTTCACGCTTACGATCTTCCATGGCCGATTCAGAACGCTTATCATCAGCACGTCCTCCACGCTCGGTTGTTCTTGTTGATGCCACTTCATGAATGATATCCTCTAATGTATTAGCTGTTGATAGTGTTAGACCTGTACAAGTAACATCACCAATGGTACGACAACGTACATCAAGCGTCTCTACTTTTTCAGTATCTTTCAACTGCATAAAGGGCAATTTAGCCAACCAAACACCATCGCGATTAAATACCTCACGCTTGTGCGTAAAATAAAGACTTGGTAAGTCAATTTGTTCCATATAGATGTATTGCCACACGTCCATTTCGGTCCAGTTACTGATTGGGAATACACGGAAGTGCTCGCCCATGTTTTTACGACCATTGAAGATATTCCAAAGTTCGGGACGTTGATTCTTTGGATCCCACTGTCCAAATTCGTCACGGTGTGAGAAGAAACGTTCTTTAGCACGTGCCTTTTCTTCATCACGGCGCCCGCCACCCATGGCTGCATCAAACTTATGATTTTCTATCGCATCCAGAAGTGTTACGGTCTGAAGCTTATTACGACTGGCATTAACGCCTTTTTCTTCTACTACGCGGCCCTGATCAATTGAATCCTGCACCAATGCAACAATACATTTAGTACCTGTTTCCTCCATAATACGATCGCGGTATTCCAACGCTTCGGGGAAGTTATGGCCTGTATCGATGTGCATTAAAGGAAAAGGGACTTTGCCCGGCCAAAAAGCCTTGCGCGCCAAATGAAACATTACAATTGAGTCTTTTCCTCCGGAGAATAACATCACAGGATTTTCAAATTGAGCTGCAACCTCTCGAATAACATAGATAGACTCTGCTTCCAGTTCCTTAAGGTGATTTATTCGGTATTGATCCATGATAAGTTGATTTGTCTTACAATATAACTTGACAGATATGCTGTCGTCTGCCATCTCTTAACAAAAACGACGCCAAATTTAATGATAAATAAAAGACTTTGAAAATTTTGAGAGCAGTGCTTTTAGGAAATTAACCCTATAAAAAAAGGGTGCTTTCGGCACCCTTTCACAATGTTTTAGTATTTGGTTTCAATATCATCGGTATCAAAACTCTTATTATACTGTGTCATGGCCCTGAGGCTCATCCCCACATTTGAGAAACCGCCATCGTGGAACAGGTTCTGCATGGTCACCTTACGAGTTAAGTCTGAGAACATAGTCAAACAGTAGTCAGCACAGTCGGCTGCATCAGCATTGCCAAGTGGCGACATACGGTCAGAGAAGTCGATAAGGCCATCAATACCTTTCACTCCACTACCAGCTGTCGTTACTGTAGGCGACTGCGAAATAGTGTTAACACGCACTTTTCGCTCGCGACCATAAATATAACCAAAGCTACGGCCAATTGACTCTAATAAAGCTTTGGCATCAGCCATATCGTTGTAACCATAGAATGTGCGCTGTGCAGCCACATAGCTTAACCCAAGAACAGAGCCCCACTCACTTACAGCATCCATCTTGAAAGCTACCTGCAACATTTTATGAAATGAAATAGCCGAAATATCTAATGTTTTAGTTAGATAGTTATAGTCTAAATCATGATAAACCCGCTTTTTACGAACGTTTAGCGACATACCGATTGAGTGCAATACGAAGTCAACTTTACCTCCAAGCACATCCATCGATTTCTGGAAAACATTTTCAAGGTCGGCTACATTGGTAGCATCAGCAGGAATAATTTCTGCTTCACATTTCTTACCTAATTCAACCACCTCACCCATGCGGCAAGCTACCGGAGTATTAGATAAAGTAAAACGTGCTCCTTCTTCGTAAGCTCTTTCAGCTACTTTCCATGCGATAGACATGTCATTTAGGGCACCAAAAATAATCCCTCTTTTTCCTTTTAAAAGATCAAATCCCATATTAATTTAATTTTGAGCGCACAAATATACTGCATATGTTGCACAACACAAGTTTCAATGTTAATATTCTATACCTAACCTTCTTTAACAATTAATTATTAAAAAGGTTCTTGTAAGTTATAAATAGCTGATTAGTTATTCAATAGCGAACGTGCATTTTCGATAGCGGCCTCCGATAAAGTTGATCCACTTAACATCTTTGCCACCTCTACGACCCTATCTTCGTGTGAAAGTTTTCGGATATTAGATATTGTTTTTTCGGCCTCATCCGTTTTAAACACTTTAAAATGATGATCGCCCTTGACTGTAATTTGCGGTAAATGAGTGATACTAATTACCTGCATAGAGTTTCCCATTTGAGCCATGATACCACCCATCTGATCAGCCACCTCACCCGAAACTCCGGTATCTATCTCATCAAAAATAATAGTTGGTAAACCCTTTGATGACGACAGAAGAGATTTAATAGACAACATCACACGTGATATTTCCCCTCCAGAGGCGACCTTATTAATGGGCGACGGCCGACCGCCTTTATTGCCAGAAAACAGAAACTCAATTTCATCAACACCATCATTCGTAAAATGTTTACTTACCTGGTGCTGAATCACAAAATTAGCATGCGGAATACCGAGAGTTTGCAGCTGCTTCTCAATGTTTGATTTAACCAGTTCAAAAACACCTGTTCGGCTCTTGGTAATGGCTTTACCTGCCTTCACCAGTTCCTTTTCAAGCTGCTGCAGTTTCCCTTGCTTTGCTTTCAGCTCATCATCAAAGAAATTTACCTTATCAATAGCCTGTCCCAACTCATCTCTGAGTGCCATTAACTTTTCAACGCTATCAACCCGATGCTTCTGCTGTAAACTATAAATCAGATTAAGACGCTCTTGCACTTGCTGAATCAGCTCAGGGTTATAATCCAGATCTTCAGAGCGTGCTTCAATATCGTCCGCCAAATCTTTCAGATCGATGCGAGCCGACTCCAAACGTTGAATCAACTCCTCCCCATCAGGTAAATAATTAGCTATCCGGCCAAGCTTATTAACAGAATCTGTTAATAGTCCTAATACTGGTGCCGGTTCCTGACTGAGGTTATTAACCACCTCCACTAAATTCATCTTAATCTCTTCGGCATGAGATAATTGCTCAAGTAATTGTTCCTGCTCTTCCTGCTCACCGTTCTGTAATTTAGCACTATCCAGCTGCTCAAACTGAAACTGCATATAATCCAGATCTGCCTTTTGTTTCTCATTCTCCGCAATCAGCTCCTCAATTTCCTTTTGTAAGGCTTTATAGGCAACATAGTTAATGCGGTATTCCTCAAGCAACGTCTTATTGCCAGCTAAGGTATCAACCACCATCCTATGAAATCCATTATCATCAAGCAGCAGGTTTTGATGTTGAGAGTGCACATCTATCAACTGAGCACTAATACTTTTCAAAAAACCAAGATTAACAGGTGTATCGTTGACAAAGGCCCGCGATTTACCTGAAGGCAGCAACTCGCGTCGGATGATTGTTACCTCCTCATAATCCACATCATGCTCATTGAAGAAATCAAGCAAACCATAATTGCCAATATAAAACTCTCCTTCAACCACACACTTCTGCTCCTTGTTAAGCAAAGCATTTACATCACTTCGCTGACCTAAAATCAACGAAAGGGCTCCAAGCAGAACAGACTTACCCGCACCTGTTTCGCCGGTAATAACGGTTAAGCCGCCGTCAAATGTCACTTCAACCTTATCGATTAAGGCGTAATTAGATATAGATAATGACTTGAGCATATTAGTTTGATGATAATATCTTTTCGTACTTCTTATTATTGGCAGGATCTACCTCCTGTAATAACTCTACAATTCTTCCTTTTTCCATTGAAAAGGATTCTTCAAAAATCTTCACTAATTCATCAGATTTTGCAGTAAAAAACACCTGTGTGAAAAATGAACTGGGCCTTTGACGATGCACCTTTCTGGTCAACTCCAGAGCCTTTACAATTTCGGCACGCCCCTCCTCGACCTTATCACTCATTTTATCCAGGCCTTTTCGGTGATATTCATACATACACTGTCGCAAAGGACGATGGTATTCATTAAGAATATTCTCGATCAACCAGTAACGATTGCGCTGACCTTCAAACGATTTCCAGCCAGCCTCCCTGGCTCCCTGGGCTCTGTTAACTATACGTTCAGCTTCCTGGAAGTAAGGCGTTCCTCCATTATTACTATAGGAGTCGTAATCTAAACCGAGTACAACATTGGCATAAAAAGCCAACACGGCTATCAAGTTTGATTCAAAATTATTCGGATTATAAATCAACGGCTCAAACTCTACATACTTAAAATGAAAATCCTGATCCTGATGATTGAACAGTACTGTATAATAATTTGAGTTATAAATCGGTCGCCGAGCCTGAATCTGAAATGAACCTTTAAATTCATCAATGGAGATCATTTCAGCGACGTTAATCATTATATTACAATCAATACGTTCTTCCGGGGCAAACTTATCATTAGTCCACTTTTGATTATTCATGAACTCCATAATGGCCGTTTGAAGCGTTTCAAAAACCTTCTTATTTGAACCTTGAATTTGTGGTGACACTACCTGAACCGCACACTGAAACTCCTGCGCCGACAACGATAGCCCATACACCAAAAGAAGAATACTGATTAAATATCTCATAGCTATTTACGGTTTTTACTCTCGCCCTCGTATACAAGCAACGAACTCATCAACGATATCACGAGCAACTTCATCTTTAGCTTTTAACGCAAATTCCGTGGTCTTATTATCCTTGTCAATAATCGTAATTTTATTTGTATCAGAATTAAAACCAGCCCCTTTATCCTCCAGACTATTTAAAACAATAAAATCTAAGTTTTTCTTTTGAAGCTTTTTTAGGGCATTATTTAGGGCATCCTGCGTTTCTAAAGCAAATCCCACTAAAACCTGCTTATCCGTTTTCTTTTTCCCTAATGAAGCGGCTACATCAACTGTTGCTTCCAGGTTAATGGCCATATTTTCAGATGTACGCTTAATCTTTTCATCAGCCTTGTTCTTCGGCGTATAGTCCGCTACTGCCGCTGACATAATGGCCCCATCCATATCTGAGAATACCTTCTCACATGCATTATACATATCATTGGCACTAACAACATCTACACGGTCGATATTCGGATGATCTACAGGAAGACTGGTTGGTCCGCTCACCAAAGTTACAAGAGCACCTCGCTGAGCTAGTTCCTCCGCAATCGCGTACCCCATCTTACCAGACGAGTAGTTGCCAATAAAGCGCACAGGATCAATTTTCTCATGAGTTGGTCCGGCTGACACTAGTACTTTTTTCCCGTCCAACTCCAGCGTTTCTTTTTTATTAAAGAACACCCTTAGTTCTTCCACAATCTCTTCGGGCTCAGCCATTCGCCCTTTACCAATCAGCCCACTGGCCAACTCACCTGAGTTAGGCTCAATCAAATGATTACCATAAGAACGTAGTGTGGCCATGTTACGCTGCGTTGATGGGTGCTGGTACATATCCAGATCCATTGTTGGGGCAATAAACACCGGGCAACGTGCAGAAAGATAAGTAGTGATCAACAAATTATCAGCCACCCCATTGGCCATCTTACCCATTGTATTAGCTGTGGCTGGCGCAATAATCATAGCATCAGCCCACAATCCACTATCCACATGACTATTCCAATCGCCGTTTTCAGGATTAAAAAACTCCACCAGAATCGGTCGTTTAGATAAGGTTGCCATGGTGAGCGGCGTTATAAACTGTTTCGCCAATTTCGTCATGATGACCTGCACTTCTGCTCCTTCTTTGACCAGCAAACGTGCTAGCGTGGCACACTTATAAGCAGCAATACCACCTGATATTCCGAGAATAAACTTCTTACCTTTTAGCATACTCAAAAATAAAAAAAGATAAAAGAGAATATACTATCCTCCTTTACCTTTTATTATTATTCTTATTAAGTCGTTGAATTAACCAGAGTAAATCTGATTACTCTTCGTTTTCTTCCTTATCCGGATTACGATGGTATACATTACCTTCTACAAACTCCTGCGTAGCAATACATACAGGTTTTGGTAAGCGCTCATAGAAACGCGAAATCTCAATCTGCTCCCTGTTTTCAAATACCTCCTCTAAGTTATCGGTATACGACGCAAACTCCTGAAGCTTCTTGTTTAACTCTTCCTTCATTTCAGAGCTAATCTGATTGGCACGTTTACCCAAAACTACGATTGATTCGTAGATGTTACCGGTTGGCTCAGATAAAACATTTTTATCCCAAGTCACTGTCGATACCGGTGCATTTGTTTTTTTGTAGTCGATTGACATATGAAAATTTTTAATTTACTGCAACTTCGTTATTATATCCTTTCAGCATCTTATCGGTGTCTTCAAATATCCGATCTGCCTTCTTCTTATATTTTCCTTCCGGAAATTCGTTTACAAACGAATAATACTCATCAATAGTGTCTCGCACACGCTCCTCTTTCTTTTCCTCAACACTATTAACTGCCTGAATATATTTTGATTCCAAAATCAGGAATGATAACTCTTCTCTATATTTAGTATCCGGAAAATCCTTCAGACTGTTTTGAGCCGCAATGACTGCCGATTGATAATTATTACCTAGATAATCACCCAAATTATAATACAACTTGGCATTAAGATACGACTTATATACTAACTTATCACGCAACTCATCCATCAAGCGCGTCGATTCATCAACTCTGGCACTATTCGGATACATATTAATAAACAACTGAAACTCCTGTATTGCTTCTTCTGTTGTTGTTTGGTCCAAACGAGGTTTAGGCGAACGCATATAATAACAATAGGCACTCATATACTGACATTCTTCAGCATAATCCCCCGCCGGAAAGTTCTTGACATACTCTCTGTAATAATGCCCCGCAGTTAAAAAATCATTTAAGCCATATAAACAATTAGCATATACATAGTTTGCTTCCTCTGCCTTATCGGTACCCCTGTAAATATTTACCAATTGCCCTAAAAGGGTGGCTGCACGCGTATAATCCTCCTGCTCATAATACTTCATCGCTTCAGCATACCAAAGCTCATAATCCTGGCTTTTAAGTAGTTTCTGATATTTACTACAACCAGAACCAATTATCCCTAGTAATGCAACAACAATCAGTAAGTATTTCAACTTCATATATTTGAAATTTTTGAGATTCAAAAAAATACGTAACAAGCCAGTTCTTTTTAGCTGCTTTTACAACGTGCAAAGATAATCTTTAGGATTTAACCTCACAACCCCGAAACAGATATAATCAACAAGCACAACAATTTGCACCTACAAGCACTCATATTACTTCAACAAACTGCAGCGTAAAGAAAAATACACTAACAAACAAGAAAAAAGCACTAAACACCTGTTAGATTGAACCTTACTAACAGTTCATGCCTAATCCTGCTTAACATCAATCGGCCACATCTCTTTTTTAACCGGGTTTCTTTCAAAAAGATAAGTAAAAACATTACATTTGCAGCGAAAATTTTAAAAGCTCAGTATAGTGGATATTTTCGATAAAATAAAGAAACATATGGGCCCATTGGGTCAATATAGTAAAGAAGCACATGGATACTTCACTTTCCCAAAATTAGAGGGCGAAATTAGTCCAAAAATGAAATTCCGTGGAAAAGAAGTACTTACATGGAGTTTAAACAACTACCTTGGATTAGCGAACCACCCTGCAGTGCGTAAAGCAGATGCTGATGCCGCTGCAGAATACGGAATGGCCTATCCAATGGGTGCTCGGATGATGTCAGGTCAAACAAGCAAACATGAAGAGTTGGAATCTAAACTGGCCGAATTTGTGGGTAAAGAAGATGCCTACCTGCTAAACTTTGGTTACCAGGGAATGGTATCAATCATTGATACCTTAATTGGCCGCAATGATGTTATAGTATATGACTCTGAGTCACATGCTTGCATTATGGACGGTATCTTTCTTCACAAAGCCAAAGGAGGTAAGAGTTTCGTATTTGCCCACAATGAAATGGATAAATGCGAAAAGATGCTTCAGTTCGCCACTAAAAGAGTAAAAGAAACAGGCGGAGGCATCGTTGTAATTACAGAGGGTGTATTTGGCATGGCTGGTGACCTTGGTAATCTTAAGGGCATAGTTAAGCTAAAAGAGAAATATAACTTCCGCATTTTAGTAGATGATGCACACGGATTTGGCACCATGGGTAAAACAGGTGCCGGTGTTGCTGAACACTATGATGTAGTTGACCAAATTGATGTTGTTTTCAATACTTTTGCCAAGTCAATGGCTGGCATTGGCGGTTTTGTTGCCAGTACCGAAGAAGTTATCAACTATTTACGCTATAATATGCGTTCGCAGATTTTTGCTAAGTCATTACCAATGCCAATGGTAGTAGGTGCACTTAAGCGATTAGAAATGTTGCGTGACGAGCCTGAACACAAAGCTAACCTATGGAAAGTAGTTGAAAGACTTCAATCAGGCCTTAAAGAAGCCGGTTTTAACCTTGGAAAAACGGAATCTCCTGTTACCCCAGTATTCCTTGAAGGTAATGTTGCTGAAGCAACTCAGTTAACAATGGACTTACGTGAAAACTACAATATTTTCTGCTCTATTGTTGTTTATCCGGTAATTCCTAAAGACCAGATTATGCTGCGTATTATTCCTACCGCTGTTCACACAATGGAGGATGTTGATTATACAATAAAGGCATTCCGTGAAGTGCAAGAAAAACTAAAAGATGGTAAATACAAGAGCGATAAGATTGCCAGCGTATTTTAAGCTATCAATTCAAGTATACAAAAGAGGCTGTTCATACAATGAACAGCCTCTTTTTTTATAACTCAACACTAAAATTTAATCTTTAACCCCAGACTAAGCAATAATAATCCAAGACTAATGTATTTTAACTCAACCCAGCGATCAAACACCAGACTTAAATCTATTAATTCAGCCGAATCTTCGCTAATAACAGGTGTATTAATTCTTTTTACCACCCAACCTTTCAGATTATAAACATCATCAGTTCCCATTACAACATCAGTATATTCACTAACAGTATCGAAAAAGCGAACCTTAATCTCACCAGATTCACTTATCACGCTTTCGTCAACACCTTCATTTCCTAGCAACTTAACAGCAAAAGGCAAGCGGTAGAATTTACCACTTTCAGCTTCTGCCTCAAACAGCGCCCTATCAGCACCAGTGCGCATAGACAGGTTATAATAATCATGCTGCCCTACAACTGTTGAAAATACAAATACGAGGGTAGCAATTACAATAAGGAGTGATGACCATTTAGCTTTAAACTGGCGACTGTTTAACCCTATGAAAACACCTCCGGCAAAAAATGCGCATATAGCAAGAAGCATGGCTGGCACAGCCCGTAAGCGATTTACAAAAGAAACCTCAAATCCATCGGGCCTGATTAGAATCTGAATTCCAAGAAAAACAGCCACGATACAAATGGGCAATAAGATTTCTTTACTCCCAATAAACTTAACTTTTTCTGAATCGGAGATAATTCCTACAGCCAGCCCTATAGCGGCAACAAGCAATATAAAATAAAGATTTTGCGGCCACACAAGTTGTGCAATCCCCAATGTCGATAAAACTGGATTTAAAAAATAACCAATTAATAGTAAACCAAAAGAAATGAGGATACCAGGCAGGTACCCTCTTTTAATCGATAAATCATCCATAGATCAATGAGATTCGTGATAACCGTTAACAATACTCTTAAAATTGGCACTAACAGAAGCACCCATAGTAGCAAAATACAAATGAATCACCAAGAATAAACTGGCTAAAAACCCAGCACTGGCATGAAGTAGTGCTGTTAACAAAGTGCCTCCTATCCCAAAGAAATTATCAATAATGGCCTCTGGAAACATCAGAGCTAAACCTGTAACAATTAAAATTGGGTACAGTACAAAAATAACCCCAACATAGGTTACTTGCTGCAATGGATTAAATTTTGCGTCTTCCGTTGTAGGATAAGGTGAACTTTCACCCTTAAAAACGCCAAATGTATAATACCTAATCTGCTTAACAAGTCTTTCAGTCAAGCCCTTAAATCTAAGTTTATAGTGCTTTTTATTGGAAGTAAAAGCAAAAGCCACTAGAAAGAATAAGTAGGCTAGGAATATTATAATTCCCGACATATTATGACTAGACACTGCTACATCAAATGGTAATAATGGGTATGCTGGGTTAGAATACTGCATACTAATACCGGAGATTAATAAAACTAGAAAGCATAAGGCATTAACTGCGTGCCAAATTCTAATCCAAACTGGATATAAATAAAGTTTATCACTCATACTACTTCTTTTTTGAAACGATGAAACGTAAGGTGGCATGCACCAATAATCCTAACACCAACATGCCAAACAAGGCAATGCTAACAAAGTTTAATGTTCTGTTTCTATTGGCACCAATAATATACCCCTCATTCAACACCACTGCGTTAAAGAAGCCAGATTCAGCTCTACTTTCTTTAGCCCGGTGTGCATAAAGTGATTCCATTAATACTGAATTAGAACTGTGACACTCCACGCAATTATGCACTGCTTCCTCTTTTGGTAATATATTATGGGAAATGAGCAGGTCTGACTGTACCTTGGTATGACAATCAATACACCTCACTTTTGTAAAGTGCCTGCTCTGATTTGGCAACCACGAATGAATACTTGCAATATCCTGTGGTTCATCATCAGATAACAGACCGTACTTAAACTTGTTATCATGACAGCTTAAGCACATATTATTACTCAATGCTACAACCTCAGTTATTGGCTTATCTTCTCTTAATGCTAATTCATATCCGTGTGCATCATGACACATCCAGCAATTAAAGCGCTCATCAGAAGCTTTATAGTGGACGCTTTCCATAAAAGCAGCCTCAATACCTTCAAAGTTAAATTTAGCAAAGGTTTCATCACCTCCATGACAATCCATACACTGATACTTCTCTTCCAGTCTTAATTCGCCACTATGTGGAAATGTCTCATACTCCATTGAGTGACAATCAACACATGCAAACATCTTATGAACTGAGGTGTGCAGTTTTGTACTATCAATATGGTGAAATGGATTAAGAGGTTTCCGATCAGTTTGATCGGTCCACTCATTGTGGTATTCATAAAACACCTGACCATGACACTTTAAACATTGCGAATTGTCAGCTACTCCATTTGCCCATATCTGATGACCAAACAAAAGAACCAGCAGGTAAATCGGGATTATTTTTAACTTTTGAACCATTGTATCTGAATACTATTGGATAAAACAAAAAACTGCCAGCATAAAAGGTAAATACCTCTTGCGCGGGCAGTTTGTAATAATGGTGATTTATTTATTTTTTAAGCGTACGTAAATACGTAACGATTGCCCATCGATCTTCTTCATCAACAATTTTCTTTTCGAAATTTGGCATATCATCACGACCAATAAAAGACTGATAATAAATCACGCCATCTTTTTGAGCCTGAAATTCAGCTGAAGTAAAGTCTCCTAAATCTGCATCAATACTCCTTGCTTTCGGACCATCACCTTTTCCAATATTTCCATGGCACGATTTACAATGACGTGCATAATTCATCTTACCAATTTTTATCATCTCAGCATCATCAGCAGCCTGAGGGTTTGTCATGCTCTGATATTTGGCTGGCACATCCCAAGGTTTCTTTTCCTGCACAAAAGACATTAACACAAAGCTTAGCATTACTAATGCACAGCTAACCATCATAGACATCTTCAACTTTTTCATACTATTAGTTTTTAATAATTATCTAGAAATTCCACAATCGCGTTATATTAAAACCAAAGCGAATGCTCTTGCTATCAAACTCATTTGTATTATACATATACAACTCTTGTGCCAAGATACCTAATCCGTTTGTCACAAATATTTGAAAAGCGTGTGTACTCGTTGATACCTCATAACCGATTGAGAAATGTGGTTTTGAGTGGTTGGTAAAAGATGTGTGTTGCGAAATGCTTTCAATCTTAAGTGGAACACCCAACTCTAAAGTCAATGACGATTGAGGACTAAACTTAATACGTCCACCGAAACCAAGCCCAATCTTATCATTATCCAGCAAACTATCTACCGAATTGTAATGAGTAAAGTTGGCACTTGCCTGAACCGACAACCAATCATTAACCTTACGACCTACTATCACCTCTGAAAAGTATGATAATCTATCGGAAAAGGCATAATCTACGCCAAAAGCAGCGTCTTCTCTACCATCTATGGCAGCATTACCATATAGCGTTAAACTCACCGGAATGGTATTTTCACGTGTCTGCTGAAATGGGGTGTATTTGGCCTGAAAATCCTGATACTTTTTCTGGCTGTTCGTTCCAAAACCTACACTTAAATTATCTAAAATCGAATAATTAAAGCCAATCCGGATGTTTGCACCCGGCGCCATAATACCAAATACATCACTAATACCATTTTCTACAGGTCCAAAACGGTGACTAATCACCATTTCCAATGTATTTTTATACTGAGTAATACTGGTCTGGTGATTTACCAGAGTCCCAGACTCCCATGGCGCTCTAACCGGCTTATCTACTTTTTTTTCAACTGGTGCTTCTTCCTGAGCCATTACAAAGTGACCAGATAACAACACCAAAACAATCAGATATACTATTTTTTTCATTGTAATCGTTTTTTAGTTATCCTCTGCACCTTGCTCAATCCAGGTGATAATTAGCGTTTTCTGATTACCAACATAGTTATAGTTAGTGTGCGGAGCACTAGTACCAGGTACCTTAACAATTAAACTATTTGGCGCATTGTCTAAATCCATAAGATTTAAACTCGTCAGCGATTGATAGGCTTTACCTGGTTCTAAACTAAATGTAACACTTCCGTTATGACAGTTAGTACAACTCTGTGTTGTCCATATTGGCTCTACCTGCTCAGAAAAACTGATTGGCTCTTCAGGATCTACCGGATCACCTGTGTCAGGCTTGATAAATTTATAATCACACCCAGCACCCAGCACCGAAAGGAATAATATAGAAACAAATAATACTTGTAATGCTTTCATATGACCTATTTAGTTAGTTAAACAAAAGACTGGATGGCTATCACATACGATAGCCATCCAATGAATTTACTAATTCGTTCCTAAATAAGTTCTTGCAGCATTAATCAAACTCTGAGTATATTCCTCATTATGGATACCATAGCTATGATCATTCTTAACAAGTGCAAAATTCCAGTAGGCAGCAAGTTGCTGATTTGTCCATGTACCTCCAACTAAGTGACCATCTGCATCAGCAATACCGGCAGCCATTAAATCTGCATGAAGTGCATCTAATAAAATCTTATTTGCAGCCATTTTACCTGGCAGGTCAATAGTAGCACCTCTATCTGTATGACACTCATCACAAGCAGTAAACACTGGTAAGCCATCTGCATCGGTCATTTTGAATGAGTGACCACCAACATACTCCCCGTAATTGCCTGTTAAAGCATTGAACGACATGTGACAACTCTTACAACTATGATGTCCTTTTGTGCCTGAAGGAGCAGTTGGGTTATCTGTACCAATGTATCCACCTACACCACCGAATATAGCACCTTGAGCGCCATAGTGAGGTCCCCAGTGAGCAGCAGAACCTGCTGAAATTTCAATTGAGCCTTCAACACTAGGATCTGGCTGACTTGTTCCCCTGTGGCGAGGTTGGTGACATTTAATACAAGTATTGCTTAATCCATCAGGATCACTGTATTGATTGGTTGCATCCACTTCTAATCCTGCAAATACACCATTATCATTTTCATTCAAGTAAAAATCTACAGCATCAGTGTAATGTAATCCATAATCATCACGAGTATAACTTGTGTGAATCTGGTGACAAGTGTAACATGACATAGATGCAGCTTCAGGATGCTCACCCCCTGAGTTTGTACCATCAGTAACTGCAGTTAAGAAGCCATTATGTGAGTGACACATTGAACAAGAACTTCTTCCTCCATAGCCAACATGCTCCTGACCACCTATGAAATGTGTTGAATGTGCAAATTGAGCCGACTTAATGGCCAATTCACTATCGTTAGTGTGACAGGTAATACATCCTGCAGTGCCATCAACACCATTGATTCCATCAGTCCCATTGGTACCGTCTGATCCCGGAGGGCCTTGAGGACCTTCTTTTGTACAGCTAGCGAATACAACAGCTAATGCCATTACTACAAGCCAAATAAATTGTTTTAGTTTTTTCATAACTCTTGGACTTAATTGTGATTACGCGGTTTCTTAATTTTAAAATACTTTTTAACAATTTTAAATATTTCCTTGTTAATTAACACGATGTAAGTTATACGCCTAATGATTGATATAAATCAATACAAATTGCATATCTAATTGATATTTGGTATATTAGAATTTACAATTTGATTAACGAAGCTTCTCGTTATTTAAATTCAGTCCATCTAAAGAGTAATCTTATTATTCTATGAATGTGATAATTAATTTGAAACCGACCAAAAACTGCGCATAACGTACAAGCGTTAGCGATTTGGTAAATTGAAAGAAACTTTATACTTTCAATTTCAGCAACAATTCATCAATTAGGTACTAATATGACAAAAACAATGAGTGACATTACCGGATGTAGCAAGTGCAATATCAAATTCAATGGCTTTGAAACGCTTAATGAAGATGAGCTAAATGCGTTCAAGGAATCTCACTGTAAGGTCGTTTACCAAAAGGGTGAAACTATAATTAAGGAAGGCACCCGATGCAATAATATCATTTGCATCAAAAAGGGGTATGCCAAACTTTTTATCAAAGGACTAGAGAATAAAAATATCATCATAAAAGTACTTAAAGAGGGAGATTTCATTGTTAGTCCGGGACTTTTTACCGATAACCTGAACCACTTTTCGGTAAGTGCCCTGACTGAAATGGACACTTGCCTTATTAGCGTTGAAGCTTTTACCAATGCCTTTAGGAACAACATTTGCTTCGCGGAACAAATACTAAAACTAAATCATCAGATTACGACAGACTTATACCACCAACTCATTAATTTTTCGCACAAAAAAATGACAGGCAGAATTGCCAATACGATCCTGTACCTTTCTGAAAAAATCTATCACTCCCGCAATTTCTATACAACGCTAAGTAGGCAAGACATTGCAGATCTTTCAAGCGTGTCAAAAGAAAGCTTAATTAGAGTGCTGAAAGATTTTAAAGAAAGTGGCATTATTTCGATTAATGGTAATCAAATTGAAATTAACTCCCCCAAAACCCTCGAAAACATCAGTCGGGTTGGTTAAATGATTGTAAAAAAAGCACTCTTCCGAAATGTTCGGAATCTTCTGGTTTATTCAAATATATGGGTAGCACTTTCAGTAGCATCTTTAACAAAGGTACTAAATATTCATACCCAAATTGACAACCTTCTTATTGTAATATTCAATTTTTGCGCGGCATTGGCGGGTTATAACTATATGTATCTTGCTGTTTTTATTGTCAGCCCGTATAAATTAAAAGCGTCACGACTACAATGGCTATATAAACACAAAACCCTCATTATCACTATCACATTAGTTGCAGCATTAATTAGTGGGTATGTATTTTTGCATCTGGAATCAGGTTATCAGAATAACATATTGCTTTTTGTTATTACCTCTGTACTTTACATCATCCCAAGCCGAAAAAACATAGGATTACGCTGGATTCCAGGTCTAAAAATTTTAGTTATTGCCAGCTGTTGGACCTTATTAGCTACGCTTCCACTCCAGCAATCAATTGAGTTTAATGCCGTAGCCATATTGGCAACATGGCTTTTCATTATTGGCCTCACCATCCCGTTTGACATACGAGATATTGCAACTGACCCCAAAGCTTTAAAAACAATTCCTCAACTCACAGGCACCAATGTGGCCACCTGGCTTTCCATTGGGTGTATTTTAGTTAGTTTGATATTATTGACTATATCAAACAACACTGTAAATATCATCATTGGTAATACCCTCTTTTTGACTTTGGGAATACTATTTATAAGAAAAGTAGCTGTGGGCCCATCAGCTGCATTCATCAACTTTTATATAGAAGGGCTCCCTATTCTCTGGTTACTGATAACAATGGCAGCTTCTTTAATTTAGAAGGCAAATTCAAGCCCCAATTTAAATGCCCAGTTATCAATCGCTTCCGGCAACCTGTAAGTTCCATAACGGTAATGTACAGATAAACCATACTGGAAGATAAAATTTGAAAAGAGATTTTTCAGGTATAAACCCGATTCGTAGTAGCCTTTATTGATAGTTGAAATCCCTACAGGCGCGTCCCCAAAAGCCACATTGGTACTTACAACAATCTCGGGCTTGATACGATTATTTGTATTGAGTCCCAAGGGAAAACCATGACTAAAATACATGGCAGTAAACCGATTGGCTCCAAACTCATTTAAACGCATTGTGCCAAAAGTATAAGGTACCAATACTGTAAATGACTTATAGCTACCTAAAGCACTATATAGTAACGTACTTGGGTAATCGCCAGACATATAGCCACCCTCGAATCGTAAAACCGTATACATGGAGTTGGGATAGTTAAAGCGCTTATGCACCCTTGACTCCAAGCGGGTGTACTCATATTGACTATCACTCGCCCATCTGCCTGCTGAAGCATTTAACCAAACAACGGGCCAGTTTGTTCCATTAGATATTTTACCCAACGGAGAATTGGAAAAAGTCTCTTTATTGGCCCATTTAAGTTTAAGGCCAACTTCATTCATCTCAAATGCCGGAGCCACATTACCATCAACCACAAAACGATACGATCGCTGTGGATTCAACTCATGATTACTATAGTAGATACCTGCCTTAAAGTATTTCACAAACCGAAACTCCGCTCCGGTGGTCCACCCTCTTGACAAATCCATTGTTTCTGTTAAAAACCGACTAAAACGCTCACTTGATAGTGCTTTTACGCCGTCAATGAATTCAAATGAACCAGTAGCATAAACATCATCCTGATACTTCACATATAAGCGGTTCTCTTTATTTCGAAATGGAGACAACGTAAATTCAAGTCCATATTTGCTGGCTTTATCTCCAAAGCCATAGGTATAATAGCCACCAGTAGAGAAATTCTTTGACAGCCGAGGACTGGTATAAAGACCTGCACCAAGCTTTAGCCCTTCATAATCGTTGTAATCGATTAACCTGGAAACATCCAGCTGTAGCTTCCCCATTGGCACGTAACCTTTCACCAGAGAAATTTGGGTTTTGAGTATTGCATCCAGGTGATTTTTTCTGCCAATACTATCGAGGTATTGATAGGTTAATGAATCCCTTGCCGTCAATGGCTCATAACGAAAATGTGCGATATCTGGGGCATCATCAGCAATATTCAAATCTTCCATCACTACATTATCAAATTCTTTGGCCGAAAATTGAGGCTGCGTATTAATAGCCGTCACATAACTCTTGCCTTTGCCAACCAGCGGGAATGGTAGTTTTCGCAATGCGCCCATTCCTCCCAGCTCCAGACTACTTTCCAGTTGCTTTGGGTACCAGGCACCATTGGCAACCGGCTGGTAATTTTGCCTGATAAACAAACGCATTCCGTTTTCGGTCCCGGCAGTAGTGGCCGATACCGTCTTAATGGCGAATGAACTACCATCGATATGAAAAGCACCAGTTAAACCTCTGAAGTTTTTATCATTACGCGGACGGTAAGAAATGTAGTAGATGGAATCATTAGTAGCAGTTGTATAAGTATCTTCCAATACAAACTGATATGCTGCCAATCCAGGTTTAGATGCAGGATTGAGATAAGAATAACCCAATAACTTCACATATTGATTATAAAAAGAGAACGGCTGCAGCATGGCAGGAAATGAAGCTAATATTGGATCTTTTAAACCACTTACTCGGCCCGATAAAATCTTTTCCTTTCCCACTCCTTTCTTCACGTGCTTCTTTTCAGAAACTGATTCGAAAAGAAAAAGGAAACTATCATTTATCAAACCCAGCGAGTCCCTTAACTCAGCTCTTTCTTCTAAACTTAAGTTAGACGGCCATTCAAAATCGAGGGTCATTTTGTGATAAATAATGCAGCTAAATGGATCGTAATTATCCGGATTATGCCGATACCTGTTTTTCACCACCTGCTTCATAATAATAACAGCAGGATTTTCTGTAGGCAATACGTTAACCGCTGGCAAATGATACTCTAAGGGCTGTAAATAAATGGTAGCTTTATTTGCAAACTCGCTAACATCGATGACTTTTGGTTCATACCCTAAGCAACTCACTCTGAATTCAGTCACCTCTATATTGGTTCTGATTTCAAAGCGACCATCAATATCTGTAACAGTTCCTGCACCTTCACTATACACAATATTAACGAAGGCGATCGGCTCTTTGGTTTGCTCATCGGCCACTATGCCTTTGTAGGTTTGAGCAGTTGATACTAACTGACAAAACTGCAGAAATAGCAAAAGTATTATTGATGATACTTTCATCAGGGATATTGTTTAGATTGGTTAACCGTTCTAAATTATAAAACACTAATGGATTTTAAAAAATATCCCTTGCTATAATTAAATAACAAGGGATTATATCGTTCAATGAGACTATTTCAGCATGCCTGCCTTAAGCCTGGTAACTTCTTTATCGGATAAATAACGCCATTTACCCCGGGGTACACCTTTTTTTGTTAAACCTGCAAAATAAACCCTGTCGAGCTTCATCACTTTATAACCCAGGTGCTCAAACATACGGCGCACAATTCGGTTCCGTCCTGAATGAATCTCAATACCCACCTGTGTTTTATCATCTTTCTCTGCATAACTGATGGCATCCGCATGGATGGGACCATCCTCCAAAGTAATACCTGACGCTAACTGTTCCAGATGATTGGCAAAAACCGGTTTATCAGTGAATACATGATATATCTTCTTGGCATTATATTTCGGATGAGTTAACATCTTGGTCAGTTCACCATCGTTGGTAAGCAAAAGCAAACCTGTTGTTTGTTTATCCAGTCTGCCAACCGGATAGATTCGCTGCTCACAGGCATCCTCCACCAAATCCATCACGGTTTGTTTGGCATGTTTATCTTCAACAGTTGTTACGTAACCTTTAGGTTTATTTAAAAGCACATATACTTTTTCCTCCGGATTTAGACGTCGTCCCTGGAAACGAACATCATCTTTACGTCCTACTGAAGTTCCCAGCTGGGTCACCAACTTGCCATTAACGGTTATTTCACCTTTCTCAATAAGCTTATCTGCATCGCGGCGACTGCAAACGCCCGCATTCGCGATGTATTTATTTAAGCGCATAGTTTCGGAAACGACCTCAACCGGCTTAGCTTCTTTTTTGACAAAGGGCTTTCGACGCGAAGCATCCATCCCGCTTTCTTCCGAGTCCTTGCGTCTGAATGCTTTTGGTTTATGTTCCTGTCTGGCTTCTCCATCAAATCGTCGCCGACCTCCACTATTTCGTTCTTTCTTCATTTAGTTCAATTCGTTGCATCAGCTTACCAACAGTGGCAAACTCAAATATTTAACTGTGCAAAGTTGATAAAAAACCAGCTAAAATTAGCTGAATACACAATAAAAAATAAAGCCCGTCAACATACAGCTAAGATTTATGGCTTTCGAAACCTTACGTAAGAAAATAAATTCGATATTTAATTATTATAAAATGTTTCGTAAGAAATTATTGGCTTTTTAAAAAATTACAACCAATTTTGCGTACTTATCTTTAAAAGCAATTTATTTATGACATTAATTAAATCCATTTCTGGAATCAGAGGTACAATAGGCGGCCAGGTAGGTGAAGGCCTGTCACCTCTTGACGTAGTTAAATTTGCATCGGCATATGGGCAATGGGCTAAACTGCGCCATAAAGGTAAAATTAAAGTAGTTGTAGGACGCGATGCACGCATCTCGGGCGATATGGTTAAAAACCTGGTGATCGGCAGTCTTCAGGGATTAGGTATTGATGTTGTAAATATTGGCTTAGCCACCACTCCTACTACCGAAATAGCTGTAACAGAAGAAAAAGCGCACGGTGGCATTATTCTTACTGCCAGTCATAACCCTAAGCAATGGAACGCCCTGAAGCTTTTAAATGAAAAAGGTGAATTCTTAACGGCAGCTGATGGTGCCGAGGTGCTAAAAATTGCAGAGGACGAAAGTTTTGTTTTCGCCGACGTAGATGACTTGGGACAAGTAAGCGAACTGGATAACTATACTGACTTACACGTAGAGCATGTGCTTAACCTGAGAATGGTTGACGTGGATGCCATTAAAAAGGCAAATTTTACGGTTGCCATTGACTGCGTAAATAGTGTTGGTGGAGTTGCACTGCCAAAACTTCTGAATGCATTGGGCGTAAACAATATCATTGAGCTTTATTGCGAACCTAATGGTCACTTTCCACACAACCCTGAGCCACTGCCCGAAAATCTGACTGAAATATCTAAGGTTATTAAGGAGAAAAAAGCCGATGTAGGTTTTGTGGTAGACCCGGATGTAGATCGACTGGCTATTGTTAATGAAGATGGCAGCATGTTTGGTGAAGAGTACACACTTGTTGCCGTAGCTGACTATCTGTTATCAGAGCAAGTTGGTAACACAGTATCCAACCTGTCATCATCACGTGCCTTAGCCGATGTAACGCGCAGCTTTGGTGGCGAATATTCACCGGCTGCTGTTGGTGAAGTTAACGTAGTTGCCACCATGAAAGCTACAAACGCCTTGATTGGAGGCGAAGGCAATGGCGGCGTTATTTATCCTGAAAGTCACTATGGTCGTGATGCATTGGTTGGTATTGGCTTATTCCTGACACATCTGGCAAAATCAGGCATCAAATGCTCCGAACTGCGTGCAAAATACCCAGAGTACCACATATCAAAGAACAAGATTGAATTAACACCTGACATTGATGTAGATGGCATCTTAAAAAACATTGAGGAGAAATATAAAAACGAAGACATCAACACCATTGATGGTTTAAAAATAGATTTTCCTGATAAATGGGTGCAATTGCGTAAGTCAAACACCGAACCAATCATACGTATTTATGCCGAAGCTCAATCAATGGCAGCTGCTGATGAGTTAGCGCAAACAATAATAAATGATATTAAAGCTTTGATTTAATAGCGTATTAACATTATTTAACAAAAAGCTCGTTGAAAAACGGGCTTTTTTTTGTGCCGTTATATAGTTTTTAACTAAAATCGTAGTTGCTAAACCTGCATCTAACGTATTATGAAGAAGAAGCATTACATTATTATAGCCTGCATAGCTATAGGTACCCTATCCCTACTACTTATCCCCAGAAAACAATCGGATGATAATCATCTATCTACCAAGGCAGTAAAAGGTGACTTTACGGCACGTGTATATTCGACAGGACAGTTACAGACCGAAAACTCTGAACTTATAGTTCTGCCTAAAGAAATGTCGAGCCGTAACATAGATATGTACGAGATTAAAGTATCGAACATTGTTGAAGAAGGAACGGTTGTTGACTCAGGCGGTTATGTTGCTACGCTCGACCATGCTGCCGTAGAAGAACTTAGAACAAAGGCACAGGAGGAACTTGAAACGTCGCTTAATGCCTACGAAGATGCTAAAATCGATACTAACCTAAACCTAAGCACATTGCGCGACGAGTTGCTTAATGCTGATGTTGATTTGGAAGAAAAAAAGCTGATTCTGGAGCAATCCATTTACGAGTCGCCGGCCGTTAAGCGAAAGGCAAAACTTGACGTTGAACGTTCGGAGCGCGATCTGGAGCAGAAGAAACGGAACTACAAGCTAAAACAAAAGCAAGACGAGTTTAAAGTTTACCGTGCGTGGGAAAAAGTTAAAGTAAAGCAGGATAAGGTCAATGACATTGATAAGCTATTCAAAGTACTTGAGGTAAAAGCTCCAAAACCAGGATTGGTTATTTATAGTTACGATCGCTTTGGCAAAAAGATTAAAGCAGGCTCAACCATCAGTCGATGGCGCCCGCAAATAGCCGAATTACCTGATCTAAGTTCAATGCTCTCCAAAACCTTTATCAACGAAATAGATATTTCAAAAGTTAAGGTGGGGCAATCAGTCAAAGTAGGCATTGATGCCTTTCCTGAAAAAAGTTTTGATGGCGAAGTCATTTCGGTGGCTAATATCGGGCAGGTCATTCCCGATGGCGACGCAAAGGTGTTTGAAGTTTCTGTCAAAATTGATGGTACTGATAAAGACCTACGCCCAGCCATGACCACCAGCAATATTATTAATACAGCTTATTTGGAGGATATTATATACGCACCACTTGAATGCATATTCTCCAACGACTCTTTGAGCTTTGTATTTATTAAAGAAGGTGGCAATGCATATCGTAAACAGATAGTGCAGTTGGGCATCAGTAACGAAAACCATGTGCAGCTGATTGATGGTGTGAATGAGGCCGATGAACTGTTAATGAATACCCCCACAGACGCAGATAAGAAGCTATTTAGCGGCATTGAAATATATGAGCGTGAGTTAAAAGCAAAGGCAGACAGCCTAAACAATGAACCTGCTAATATTTGATACCACCGACCATGAGAAAAACTCCGTTTCAAATATACTTGCGCTATGCTCATAATATTACCATTGCCATAGAAGCCATTTTATCCAATAAAGTAAAATCGTTTCTCACAGCACTTGGTATTATGTTTGGCGTTGCAGCGGTTATTAGTATGCTGGCCATTGGTAAAGGTGCCCAACAAGAGGTGCTCGAACAGATAAAGCTGGTAGGTGTCAATAATATAATTATTACTCCTGTGGACCAATCAATAGATGGCAATGGCGTAAACGCCGACAACGGCAATAAAAAAAAGAAATTCTCCAAAGGCCTTCATCAATTGGATGCCAATTCCATTATTGAAACCATACCATCCGTCAAAAAGGTCAGTCCGGTTGTTTCACTGAACTATCATGCCATTAAAAAGGGTAAAAGTTACCCTGTAACGCTTGAAGGTGTATCACCAGACTATTTCGAAATGCTTAATATTGTTATTGATCAGGGCAAGCATTTCAGCGAACAACACTCTGACATGGGAACGCCCGTTTGTATAATTGGTGACAACATACGTAACCGCTTTTTCAATCAAAGTGATCCTGTTGGGCAGTATATCAAGTGTGGCCAGGTATGGCTGCAAGTAATAGGCACTATCGAAAAACGCGACTTTACAGCTTCTGCATCTGATGAAATGGGCATCAGCAGTAGTGACAACAAAATAATCATCCCCATTAAAACCATGCTGATGCGTTTTAAGGACAGAGGCGCCATAAAACCTGAGGTAATGGACAACATGGCAGGTGGCGGATTTGTCTTTTTCATGGGCGGTAACCCGGAGGATGAAGCACCCAAAGCTTCGGGAAAAACCACCAACCAGCTTGATAAGATAATTGTTCAGGTGGATGAAACGGAACAGTTATCGGCCACAGCCGATGTCATTAAACGACTCATCTTAAGACGGCATTCAAATATTTACGATTTTGAAGTAACCGTGCCTGAGCTACTGTTGAAACAACAACAAAAAACCAATGAAATATTCAATATAGTTTTGGGTGCTATTGCTGGCATCTCACTTATTGTAGGTGGCATTGGCATCATGAACATCATGCTGGCCTCAGTGTGGGAACGTATTCGCGAAATAGGAACTCGACAGGCCATTGGAGCATCACGTAAGGACATCATTGTTCAGTTTTTGGCCGAATCAACCTTAATCAGTATCTCCGGTGGATTAATCGGCATCATACTGGGGGTTTTACTGGCTCACCTTATTCACCTGATGGCCGATATTAAAACCATCGTTTCATTCTTTTCTGTTATTGTTGCCTTTGGCGTATCAGCGACGGTAGGTATCATATTCGGATACATCCCGGCTAAAAGTGCTGCCAGCCAGGATCCTGTTGAATCATTAAGACACTAAACTCATGCGTTACATCCTATCTCTAATCCTATTAACTGGTTATTTACAAGTCGGTGCGCAAGTCTCAGCCGACTCGTTAAAACAAAAAATGAGTTTGACACTCAATGAGGCCATACAGCTTGCCAAGCTGCAATCCATCTCCAGCTTTAAATCAAAAAACATGTACCTGGCAAGCTACTGGGACTTCAGGAGTTTTAAAGCGTCGCAGTTACCAGGTTTACGTCTCAATACAACGCCATTTAATTACAACCGTTCGGTTACACCACAGTACGATTCCGAATCAGGCGATTTTATATTCGTACCCGATGAGCGCATCTCTAGTGATATTGGACTTTCTGTGAATCAAAATATTACATTTACAGGTGGTGAGTTGAGCCTTTCATCTAATGCCAGACGGCTTGAAAATATGCGCTCTGAAAATACCAGCTATACTTCCGTGCCCATTAGTATTCGCCTCAGCCAACCATTAACCGGATACAATAAGTTCAAATGGGAATCTAAACTCAGACCCTTAGAATTTGAACAGGCTAAAAAGCAATTCCTGGCCGAAATGGAAGCCCTTTCACAACAGACGGTCAGAATATTTTTTAATGTAGTTGCCGCCCACATTGACCTTAATATTGCCGAAACCAATCTCGCTAATGCCGATACGCTTTATAATGTTGGTAAAGGACGCTTTCAGATAGGTACTGTTACGCAGGATGAACTGTTGGACCTCGAACTATCATACCTGAATGCCAAAATGTCAAGAACACAAGCCGAGGTCACACTAAAGCAGACACAAAACCAACTAAATTCATTCTTAGGCTTTGATAAAGAAATAGTTATCACACCACTAATCCCAAATACTATTCCCGGATTAAAAATCAATGCCGACAGGGCTCTTGACTTAGCTAAAGAGAATAATCCAACAATTTTAGAACTGGAGGCAAAGTTAATACGAGCAAATGAAGACATTGCCCGAACACGATCCACCAGTGGTTTAAGTGCAGACTTAAGCGCTAATATTGGAATCAATAAGCAGGCGGATAACATAAGCGACCTCTACACCCCACCCTATGGCGATGACAGAGGTTTGGGAGTAACACTCAATGCGCCTATCATTGATTGGGGAACTCGCCGAGGAAAGATATTGATGGCCAAGTCAAACAAGCAAGTGGCAGAAGCAGAGGTCAAACAGGCTTTGATTGATTTCGAACAAGATATTGTTATGCGCATCCTTCAATTCAACCTGCAGGAAGAACAAGTGGACATTTCGGCAAAAGCTGATACTGTGGCACAACTGGGATACAATGTGACCAAACAGCGCTTTATGATTGATAAGGTAGATGTTATTAAACTCAACGCTGCCCGTAACTCCCTTGACAATGCCCGTCGCCAGTACATTGTGGCCTTATCGGAATTCTGGAGAGGCTACTATTCGATTCGTCAAATTACACTTTATGATTTTGACCGAAATGAGAGCTTAATCAAATCGCTGGACTACCTTTTGGAAAACTAAACTATGAATAAAAAGACCATTGGCATATTAGGAGGCATTACACTGGTAGCTATCATCATATGGCAACCATGGCATCTGCTTAAAAACTCAGACAGAACGGTTACTGTAAAAAAAGGAATTATTGAAGCCACTGTGGTTGTTACTGGCGAATTAAAGGCCGAAAAAGCTGTAGATATTCTGGTACCTGAGGTCAGCTTCAACGACGAGGTAGATATATGGGCTATGAAAATCCTCAGCATTGTTGAAGAAGGAAAGATTGTAAAGGCGGGTGACCAGGTGGCTCAACTTGAGCCAACCGAGGTTGAAGAAAACCTGGCCAGTGTTAATGAAAAGCTGAATGAACACTATACTTTAGTGGAAGATGCCAAAATTGACTCCAGCCTTGAGCTGGCAGCACAAAGAGAAACCATACAGAAGGAGAAAGATTTGGTATTGGATACTAAAATAAAAGTTGAACAATCAACCTTTGAATCAAAAGCTGTGCAGCGACAAACACAAATCGAACTTGAAAAAGCACAACGTTCGTTATCAAAAGCACAACGCGACTTAATAACTAAAACACAAAAGCACAAAACCAAAATAGCCCGCAACCAAAGAAAATTGGATCGCTACGAGCGTAAAAAGGCCTTATTGGAACAACTGCGAAGCGAGCTCACCATTAAATCACCCGCTGATGGCATGATTATTTACGGCAATAGCTACGAAGGTCAAAAGGTGAAGGTAGGCTCCCGCGTAGGACGATGGATGCCTCTGATTGCCACCCTGCCCGACCTTAGTTCCATTATCTCAGAAATGTATGTTAAAGAGATTGATATTGCTAAAGTTAAAACCGGTCAGCAGGTGAACATTACTATTGATGCATTCCCCAAGGAGGTGTTTAAAGGGCAAATCATTAGTATCGCTAACATCGGACAGGAAATTCCGGGCGAATTTCAGAACGGCTTTAAAGTAAAAGTGAAGCTGGATGACTATACGGCAGCCCTACTGCCAAACATGACAACCAGTAACACCATTATTACCCAAAGCAAGAGCAATACCTTATTTATTGAGAAAAGTGCAGTCAGAGGTAGCGACTCGTTAAAATATGTTTTCAAAAAAAGCGGACTATCGGTCGTAAGACAAGAAGTAACTGTTGGCATTGAAAACGAACAGTTTTTTGAGATACTACAAGGGCTCGATGAAAAAGACATCGTCTTAACCGTCGAACCAGAGAATGCTGCCCAGCTCGATACCATCAGATTGCAATAGAAATTTGTCATTCTGTCACTCAACCTGACAGACTTTTCCATTTCTTGTATTCTTCTCTGTCATATTTGCACAAAAAACGGCACATTTTGCAATGGCATACCATTTGATTATTGCTCCCCGTAATTTTGAAGCAAACATTAAAAGAATAACAAGATAATTACATAACAATGGGAAAAATTATTGGTATCGACTTAGGAACAACTAACTCTTGTGTTTCTGTAATGGAAGGAAACGAGCCGGTTGTGATTCCAAACAGCGAAGGTAAAAGAACCACTCCTTCAATCGTAGCTTTTGTTGAAGGTGGTGAACGTAAAGTAGGTGATCCGGCTAAGCGTCAGGCAATCACCAACCCACATAAAACAATATACTCGATTAAGCGCTTCATGGGCTCTATGTTTGATGAGATTCCAAACGAAGTGAAACGTGTGCCTTACGAGGTTGTAAAAGGTGACAACAACACCCCTCGTGTTAAAATTGACGATCGCTTATATTCGGCTCAGGAAATCTCAGCCATGACACTTCAGAAAATGAAGAAGACAGCTGAAGATTACCTTGGTCAGGAAGTAACAGAGGCTGTGATTACAGTGCCTGCTTACTTTAATGATGCACAGCGTCAGGCTACCAAAGAAGCTGGTGAGATTGCAGGTTTGAAAGTGAGCCGTATCATCAACGAGCCTACAGCTGCTTCGTTAGCTTATGGTTTAGATAAGATGGACCGCGACATGAAAGTGGCCGTGTTTGACCTTGGTGGTGGTACTTTCGATATCTCAGTATTAGAATTAGGTGATGGTGTATTCGAAGTAAAATCAACCAACGGTGATACTCACCTGGGTGGTGATGACTTCGATGATGTAATCATCAACTGGCTGGCTGATGAGTTTATGAAAGATGAAAACATCGACTTACGCAAAGACCCAATGGCTCTTCAGCGTTTGAAAGATGCGGCTGAAAAAGCTAAAATTGAGTTATCATCATCAACAAGCACTGAAATCAACTTGCCATACATTATGCCGGTTGACGGTATTCCAAAGCACTTGGTTCGTAGCTTGTCACGTGCTCAGTTCGAGCAATTGTCAGACAACCTGATTCAGCGCACACTGGAGCCATGTAAAGCAGCTTTGAAAGATGCCGGCATGACGCCATCAGAAATTGACGAAGTAATTTTAGTAGGAGGTTCAACCCGTATACCTGCTATCCAGAAAGTAGTTGAGGACTTCTTCGGTAAAGCCCCTTCAAAAGGTGTTAACCCTGACGAGGTAGTAGCTATTGGTGCAGCCATTCAGGGTGGTGTATTAACTGGTGAAGTAAAAGACGTTCTTCTGTTAGATGTAACGCCTCTTTCATTGGGTATTGAAACCATGGGTGGTGTAATGACTAAGCTGATTGAAGCCAACACAACAATCCCTACTAAAAAGTCTGAGACCTTTACTACAGCAGTTGACAACCAGCCTTCGGTAGAGATTCACGTGTTACAGGGCGAGCGCTCAATGGCTAAAGACAACAAAACCATTGGCCGTTTCCACCTGGATGGTATTCCACCAGCACCACGTGCCACGCCTCAAATTGAAGTAACATTTGATATTGATGCTAACGGTATTTTGCACGTAACTGCTAAGGATAAAGCAACAGGTAAAGAGCAAAGTATCCGTATCGAGGCCTCTTCTGGTTTGTCTGATGACGAAATCAAACGCATGAAAGAAGAAGCTGAAGCCAATGCTGATTCAGATAAGCAGGCCAAAGAAAAGATTGATAAGTTGAATGGTGCTGACAGCTTGATTTTCCAAACTGAAAAGCAACTGAAAGAGTTTGGTGACAAATTGCCAGCTGACAAAAAGCAACCTATCGAAGCGGCTCTTGAAAAGCTGAAGGAAGCGCACAAAGCACAGGACATTGCAGCTATTGACGCGGCAACTACTGAGCTAAATACTGTATTCCAGGCTGCCTCGCAAGAGATGTACAACGCTAGCCAGCAGGCAGGTGCTCAGCCAGGACCTGATGCAGGTGCACAGGCAGGAGCAGAAGCTCAGGGTGGTAAAGACGACGAAGTAACAGATGTGGACTTCGAAGAAGTGAAGTAAACGACTATCACAAACGATAGACAACAATAACAAAATCCCGGTAAGACAGCGTTTTACCGGGATTTTTGTATTTAATCAATTATAAATAGTATTGAAATTTCATTGATTTTAACCTGGCATTTGTACCATAACTGTACCGCGCGCTAATTGATGACAATGTGCGCCTTAATCAGTCTTATTTCATCCTCATTTAGCAAGCTGAAGATTCCAGAAATATGTTAGCAATGTGAAACACCATTTGAAGCAAAGACTTAAATCAACGCTTTTGCAGAACCTACTGCACTAATAAATAAGGAAGAAACTACTAAATCGAATCCAGACAGAGTTTAGATTACAGTCCCCAAAAGAACAGATTTCTAATAGAAATAAAAAGTCAAGCTAAATATTCAAATTCTCTCTTGAGCAAATATCACCTATTATCACTATTAATTCCTTAGCTTTTTCTTCAAGCATTTCCCAGTCCTGCCTTTCCATAATCGCTTTGGAAAACAGATTAGAGCCAATGCCCACACAAGTCACTCCTACAGCAAACCATTCTGATAAGTTCTCCTTCTCACAGGTAACGCCACCTGTTGGCATGACATCGGTCCAAGGCATGGGGGCTTTAACGGCCTTTACAAA
>NZ_JAGTAR010000016.1 GCF_018156225.1 Carboxylicivirga sediminis | reverse complement strand
GTTCACCATAGCTCGCTATGCTTTCACAAATATTCCTTGAAACTAAACATTTATAAGCGATTTGAGCCAGTAATTTTATGTCGAACTCAGGTTAATAACTTTAGTTAAGCGCATTATTTGAGATAACCTCTTTCTGTGGAATTGGGAAGAAGGCATGCTGATCTAATTTAAAATACTGTCTGCCTGCTGCTGCCATTGCCTCTTCTAATTTACCCCATCGGCGTAAATCAAAGAATCGGGCTCCTTCCATTGTAAATTCCATAATACGCTCAAATTCTATCTGTTCGCGCACAGCCTCCTGGTTTAATCCAGTCAATGCCGGCATTTTACCATGAACGGCTCTTACTTCATTGATATAAGTTAATGCAGTCTCTGGTTCATTCAGTTCGTTTAACACCTCAGCATACATCAATAATACATCGGCATAGCGCAGCAAAGGAATATTTACTGATGACTGATTTTCCCAGAATTCACCATTAGCTGGTAAGTACTTTCTAAATGCTACATCACTGTAATCCACACCTGGCACTTGTTCATTTGTCCACTCACCAGCCTGGTACCAGCCACATAATGTATTCCAGGTATATTCGAAGAATGGAGGATTATTTTCATCGTTGTAATATGGATGATCAAAAATTAATGAACCCAATACACGATGATCATAACCACCATCAGTGGCAGTCATGCCTTCCTTGGTCATAATACCAAACAAATTATCAGCAGCACGTATCTCATCCCAGCCACCCAGGTCGCCTACACGCAACCAGCGGTGTGATGGAAACTTATAGTATGCTCCACCGGCAGTTACTGGTGACAGTTGCAGCTCAAACAAACTTTCACTACTGTTTTCATTGGTGCCATCAAACATGCTTGGAAAATCATCTACCAGTTGATAGCTATATTCGCCACCTTCAACAACACTATTAAACAAGGCTTTAGCTTCATTCAAATAGTCTGCTTTGTTATTTGGTTCTTCACCCGATCGGAATAATAAACATTTAGCCGCCATTGCTACCGCTGCTCCTTTAGTCACGCGTCCAATGTTTTCTGCGTTACGACTCACTGGCAACTTCTCGGCAGCGGCTTTAAAATCTGCAATAATATGTTCCCATGCTTCTGTTCTCGGGCTAAGACCTTGTGCGGCGTCCTCAACAGATGTGGCCACTTTATCACGTAAGATGATTTCTTCAAAATTCATCAATAACTTGAAATGATAAAAGCCTCTTAAAAAACGTGCTTCAGCCACCAGTTCTTCTCTAACCTTAGGGTCAATTTTCTCATCTTCCATGGCCCCCACAAAGGTTATCACCTGGTTAGCGAAGTTCACCCCTTTATAATGTCTGTCCCAGTAGGTAGTCACCTGCGTATTACCAAATTCATTTGTAAAGTTGGCAATATCGGTCCAGTTAGGATAATTAGCGGCATCTTTACCATACTGCGTTAAATCACTGCGGTAGTTATCCACTACAAATTTGACTTCGGCAAATGACCAGTACTCAGTGGCACATTCCAATTGCGAATATGCTGCTGCAACAGCACCTTCAGCATCTTCCTGATTACGGTAAAAGTCATCTGTCGTTAAATCATCCGGTGACTCCTGCAACAGCTTGTCTGCATCACAAGCAACCAGCGTGTTAACAAGCAGTAGAGCCAGCGCTATATATTTTATGTAATTTAATTTTTTCATTGTGAAAATTTTAAATGTTAGAAGCTTAATTGAACACCTGTTGTTATCATTCGGGTTTGCGGATATACAGAACGGTCGGTACCTGTATTAAACACATCGCGAGATATCTCAGGATCCAGGCCAGAGTAGTTGGTGATGGTGAATAGATTCTGACCACCAACAAAAACGCGTAGCTTGTCAATTGATACTTTATCCAAAAGCGATTTTGGCAGCGTATAACCAATCTGCAGGTTTTTCAGTTTAAGGTAACCGCCATCTTCCAGATAACGATCTGAAGCCACTTTGGCATTACCATTAGGATCACCTAATACGGCACGAGGCACTGATGTATTAGTATTCTCAGGTGTCCAGGCATCCAAGGTAGATGACAAGTAATTAGAGCCACCCGACATGTTGGACAAATTGTAACCAATACCGTTATAAATCTTATTACCAGCTACACCATACAGTAACATTGAGAAATCAAAGTTTTTATAGTAAGCGCTGAAAGACAATGAGTATTCCACTTTTGGCAAGCCTGTGCCCATATATACTTTATCATCTTCGCCGATGCTACCATCATTGTTAGTATCCACAAAACGAATATCGCCTGGGGCTGCGGCAGCCTGAAGCGGTTTGCCATCGGCATTCACATGAGCATCCACTTCACTTTGATTCTGGAAGATACCATCGGTCTTGTAAAGATAGAAGGCACCAACAGGTGAACCAATGCGTGTTTGGTTAGGGAAGTGTGAATCCCCCAGGAATAGCCCGTAGCCATATATTGACTGATCCGGATTATCCAGGGCCGTCACTTCATTCTTCAGTGTAGATAGTGTTCCAGTGATATCATAGGTAAACGGACGCTTCTGACTATGATAGGACAACTCCAGCTCCAACCCCTGGTTACGCATAGCTGCAGTATTCATAATACGTGCTTCGGATCCGGCTGATGACGCTAGCTGGTAATTCATCAACAAGTCTTTAGTATCATTAATGTAATAGTTGATGGTACCGGTAATGCGATTATTGATAAACCCATAGTCCAGTCCCATGTTTAATGATTCAGCCACCTCCCATTTAAGGGCACTATCCGGGATTTGCTTAGCAGCACTACCCGGCCATGGACTTTGACCATTACCACGCACATAGCCTAAACTGTAATCATTAGCTGTAGTTATTAAAGCCTGCCACATGTATGGATTAAGGTTACCTTCGCTACCCAATTGTCCCCATGAGGCACGTAACTTCAGGTTACTGATAAAACCATTATCCTTCAGGAAGCCCTCTTCGGTTAAACGCCAGCCAATAGCTGCTGATGGGAATGTACCATATTGGTTTTGAGTACCAAATTTCGATGAGCCATCACGACGAACCGATAGCTGAACTAAATATTTACTGGCAAACGAATAGTTTATTCGACCAAATAATGATATACGTGTGTAATTCCAATTACTACCTGAGGCACTGAATTCACCACCAATACCGGCATCAATGGTATTATAGCTATTGTCAACAAAACCAGCAGGATTAGTCACTGTTACCAGACTACCATCTTCCACACTGTGTTCATTAAGGTAACCCAAAGCAGTAGCACCTGTCCAGGCATAATTCTCCTCCTGATAGGCATAACCAAGAACGGCGTCAAAACTGTGCTCATTAATTTGCTTATTAAAAATCAATAAGTTTTCAAGCAATGATTCGGTGTATTTAGCCCTTGATTCGTCCACTGAAGTAAATAAAACCTCGTCTTGCACACGATCCTGGTGAGGCGTTACATGGAAGGTATTATACTCTGAGGATGTTTTATACCCTGCATTGACTTTATATTTTAACCATTTCAACAGATTTAATGTACCTGAAACGTTAGCCGTTACATATTCTTCTTCGTAACCTCCCTGACGGAAATTCTGTCGGGCAATTGGGTTACGGTGATCTGGCATGCCGGCATATGACATTCCATAGCCCCATTCCGATTCCTCGTCGTAAACAGGAATAAGTGGTGAGATTTTATAGGTCTCGGTCATGCTGTAAAAAGGCGTATGCGTTTTCTTACCCGAGTAAGCAAGGTTAGCATCAACATCTAAAATACCTTTTGTCAGGCCAATACGCGCCCGCCAGTTATTTCTTCTAAAGTCAGATCCTATCAGCGTGCCTTTTTCATCCGAAATACCACCTGAAAGGCTGTATGTGATGTTTTCACCACCACCGCTTAATCGTACGTCATGGTTTTGAAGCAAACCAGTTCTAAACACCTGATCTTGCCAATCTGTATCAGCCTTTGGTACAAAGCCATTTGATACATACTCAGGCAGCGCATCGCCAGCATTCTCATACATCATTTTGTGTACAGTGATGTATTCTTCTGCATTTAGCAAGTCGAAGTTATTGATGGAGTTAACCACACTTACATTGGATGTAATATCCACCTTTACTTCACCTTTTTTCCCTTTCTTGGTGGTTACTAAAATGACCCCGTTAGCGGCTCGCGAACCATAGATAGCAGCTGCTGCGCCATCTTTTAGCACTTCCATCGACTCAATATCATTGGGATTAATATCATTCAGATTACCACCAATAAAGCCATCCACCACAATTAATGGTGTATTTCCGCCTAGTGTGCCTACTCCTCTAATCTTGATACTAACGCCCGAACCTCCTGGGGAACCGTCGCCCTTGGTAATATTTACACCTGCTATGCGCCCTTGCAAACCTTCGGCAGGGTTGGCAGCAGCCACTTTATTTAATTCCTCACTTTTTACTTTCGCTACAGCTCCGGTAAGGTCACTTTTCTTCTGCACACCATAACCAACTGCTACCACTTCATCTAAACCAATCGATTCTTCTACAAGCGTGATGTTGATTTGATTACGGCCACTTACTGCAATCGTTTGCGTTTGGAAGCCAATAAATGAGAATACAATACTTTGATTATCCTCTTCAATTTCCAGCTCATATTCACCATCAATATTGGTGATGGTTCCCTGTGTTGTACCTTCTATAAATACATTTACGCCAGGCAAAGGTTCGCCATCAACGCCAATAACACGTCCTCTTACAGTACGTTGCACATCTTGCTCTATTGCCACCTCAGGGTGCTTTTCAAGAATGATGATAACCTGATCATTAATCTTATAAGTCAGTCCTGTGCCTTCAAGGGCTTTATCTAACACCTCAGAGAGTTGTCCGCCCTGCAGGCTATTGGTTATCTGCTTATCAAGGTTGACCTGCTCATCCTGGTAAAAAATTGTGAATGATGATTGTTTTTCGATTTGGTCGAATACATGTTTTAGCGTGTTTTGACCACGTTTCAGGTTAAGCTTTACATTCTGCGAATAGCTTGTTGCAGAGAGCTGAACCATTCCGAAAATCATAAAAACTATTGTTAGTTTCATAATCTTCCAAAGTTTTGGATTTAGACATGACACGACAGGTATCATGTCATTCAATTTTTTTTTCATACTTTTGAGTGATTTACTTTTAAACTTGTTTTAAATTTATCAGACCGGGGTGATGTTGCCGCATCATACCGGTCGTTTTGGTTTATGCTCCTATCTCATAGGCTACTGATTTATGAGTGTTATGTAAATTTTTCCTTCTTTGGTTTTATAATCAATTGGTGTTGTCATTTTTATCACATCCAACACTTGCCATATGCTTTCTTTATTTCTGAACTTGCCAGTAAAGGTGATGTCTACAAAATCATCATCATTTATGATGATATCAACATCATACCATCGTTCTAATCGACTGACTAACTCTTCAAAGCTTGTACTCTGAAAATAAAAGCCTTTTTGGGTCCAGGTGGTTTCGAGCTCAATATCGGCCGGAGCGACAACAAGCTCATTGTTTTCAAAAACTGCTTTCTCGCCAGGTTTTAAAACAATATGGCCATTAGCCGTTCCTCTTTTATTAAGCGCCACACTTCCTTCCACTAATGTTGTTTCTATTCGTTCCAAATCCGGATAGGCCATTACATTAAATTCAGTACCAAGTACCTTAACATCTATCTCGCCAGCTGACACAATAAAAGGATGGGCCGTGTTGTGTTTCACTTTAAAATACCCTTCACCTGTCAATTCGACTTTTCGTACATCGCTATTAAATTGGGAGGGATATACTAACTCTGAACCAGAGTTGAGTCTAACAGTGGTACCATCGGCCAATATCACTGTGCTTTGCGAACCATTTGGCACAACCACTTTGGCCATTGCTGGTTCAACAGGGGGCTTTTGAGGGATTTTAAATACGGTGTAAGTGGCAACGGCAACAAGCACCGCAACGGCAGCTATTTTAATCGTTTCGATTATCCACCGTGGCAGCTTTTTATTTGCATCAACCTGCTTATTCAGTTGCTTCCAGGCATTAGCGGTATCGGGAGAAAGGATACCTGCAGCATCCCAGGTATCTTTTATTTGATAGAAATGCGTCTTATTCTCTGCCGAAGCCTTCAACCAACCATGCAAAACTGCCAACTCTTGTTCTGTAGCTGTTTTATCAAGGCTTCGAATTATTATGGTCTCTATATCGTTTAATTCTTTCATTCGTCTGTCTTCTGAACTAATGACAAATGAATTTCAGAAACTACGTCAACTATTTCAAAAAAAATTGCAAATAATTACACTGCCCTTTTTACTAGCTCCTTCAATTTACTAATACAGCGATAGATACGTGTTTCTATTGTACGGACAGGCACATCGAGTTTTTGGGCAATTTCTTTGTTTTTCAGGCCCTGGAACCGACTCAAATCAATGACCTCATAGCATCCTTTGGGCAATTCATTCAACATGCTGCGTATGGACTCCAGCCGCTCTTCCTGCAACAAACTCTTTTCATCTTTGTAGTAGTCCATTTCCATTTCCATCAAATCTGTATAAATAGAATCATGGTGCCTGGCTCGCAGCTTAAGCTGCTCAATGTGATTTAAGGATAAATTATAAACCACCTTGTATAAATACGCTTTTAAGGAAATGTTGGCTAAAATGTGACGTCTTCCCTCCCAAAGCTTTACAAACGCCTCCTGCACAATATCAGATGCTACATCGGTGCGCTGAACAAATTTATAGGCATAGCGCACCAAATCGGCATGATGTGTATTAAAGAATTGCTCGAATTCCTTTTTTGTTTGTATCTGCTTTGTTTCCTGCATGAAATTAATTCTTTGGCACCCCTTTCTCTTCCGGGAATCGTTCCTGGTACTCTTTCCAAAACAGCTTTACATCTGTTTTCATCTCTTTATGCAAAACTAATAAACCAAACAAGTTTGGAATAGTCATCAAAGCAATTGTTATCCCCGAAAGCGTCCAGATAATGGTCGTATCGACAAAAGAAGCTATAAAAAATCCAATAACATAAATAAAATGATACCAGATAACATACTTTGAGCCCCACAGGTAAGTGACTGCTCTATCGCCATAATATGACCAGGAGATAGCCGTAGAAAATGCGAATAACAATAATCCTATTGAGACAATGTATTTACCAAAATCGCCAAACCAGCTTTTTGTAAAGGCCACTGCTGTTAGTGGCGCACTATGAATTAATGACTTACCCTCAATGACAATTTTATTATTGCCTGAGTGCGAAAACTGAGATTTAATCCTTTCAAACAGAGTCATCTTCTGATCTTTCACAACAACATCACCATTATCAACCTGCAGCTTTCCGTTGTAAAGTTTTCCTCCTTGCTTAACAATCACCTCTTCTGCAAGCGAACGTGCATGAATAAAAATAACAGGAGAACCCACCTTACCATCCTTGATGGTTAGCTGACCGTCAAATAGTGGTAGTGGCGCTTCGCCATTGATGTGCGCTGCCAACTGCTGACGTCCCTCTTCTGTTTGATCACTAACGGCAATGGTATTAACCACTTGTAAATCGGCCAACTGAAAACGGTTATCCTGTTTGTCTTTCCAAACACCAGAAGACAATAATACAAAACCTGTCAGCGTACAAATAATAATGGTATCAATAAAAGGCTCAAGCAATGCCACAAGGCCTTCAGAAACGGGCTCATGGGCTTTGGCAGCAGCGTGGGCAATAGGTGCTGATCCCTGACCAGCTTCATTGGAAAATAAACCGCGGTTAACCCCCCGATTAAACGCAAATGCAATGGTGGCACCTAAGAAGCCTCCGGTAGCCGATGAGCCTGTAAAAATATCTCCCACTATCGCCTGTAATGAAGGCCAAATATTTTGATAATTAAAAATAATAACTGCCATTGCACCTATGAAATAGATGAGTGCCATGGCAGGCACCAACCTTGATGTAACTTTGGCAATGCGCTTTATGCCACCAATAATTACAAACCCAAGCAGTATAGCCAATACCAATCCGGTAATCATATGCGGAATACCAAATGTTGAAAATAATGAATTGGAGATACTATTAATTTGAGGTAAGCTACCGGTACCAAATGATGAGAGAATGGTAGCCAATGCAAAAATGGCTGCAATCCAATAGCCTGTTTTTATGGTTTTACCGGAAGACGTTTTAACATTTAATCGCTTTTGCATAAAATACATCGGTCCACCAGCAATAGATCCGTCCGCAGCTTTTTCACGGTATTTATGAGATAGGGTTACTTCAACAAACTTTGTGGTCATACCAAACATTGCAGTCACAAGCATCCAGAAGAGAGCTGCCGGGCCACCCAAGTGCACGGCGAACGCTACACCGGCTATATTACCAGTACCAACAGTTCCTGATAATGCGGTTGTTAATGCCTGAAAATGGGATGTATCACCTTCATCATCATCCTTGTCAAATTTACCCTGAACAATGCGAATAGCGTATTTGAAATATCTTATTTGAGGAAATTTAAGGTAGATAGTAAAAAAGATACCGGTGCCAAGCAGCAGCAATACAAACCAGAGGTGGCTACCGATATACGAATCAATCAATAGCAATAAATCATTTAATGCCTGCATAGATTTTGTAATAAAAATTAATGTTTTTGTAGATTTTCATAGCAAATATTGGGTTTGAGTATGATAAAACCAAATTTTTTTGAAAAGTAGCGAGCAAAAACCTTTTCATATTAGTGACGTAAAAACCTTTAGCTCATTTGGTACTTGGGGAATCTAAAAAATCCGTTATTTTTGTTTATCTAACATAGAAATATGCAAAAACCTAACTCCGAACAATTTGTTAAACTCTTTAGAGAAGATGCTGTATGGGGCGAACATGAAGTTATTAAGTTCAGGTGGATTCTCATAGGCGTCATCCTGGTCTTTATTGGTTATATTTACTATTCAGGTGATACAGACCGCGCTTTAACCTCATTACTTCTGGCCTCTATTTATATCTTATACAATGCGGTACTCAATATCCTGCTGCGCAAATACGGAAGTGCGACATGGATACGTTTCTTATCTTCCACCATTGACGTGAGCATTCTATCCATTCATGTTTTTAATTATTCGTTTCTATTTAAACCCATTGCAGTTACAACAGCTGCCTCAACGTTTTTGTACCCAGTTTTAATCCTCCTGTCCGTTTTAAGGTACGACAAGCGTCTGGTTGTATTTACCACAGTTTATTCGGTGATTTGCTTTAATACCATATATCTGATACGATACCCATATATTGAACCCGAATTGCTGGAAAAAGTGGCATCAGCTAACTGGGCAGGGCAAATTTACAAGAGTGCTTATTTTTTGGTGATGGGATACTTCTTATACAGCATCCCTAAGATGATCAACCGATTGAATGAAAAGCATTTAATCACATTTAATTTACGCAAGAGCTCCGAGCTTAACCTGGCACTCGAGAAGCAAAAAAATGAACTGGCTACTATTCAACTCCGCAAAGAGAAGCGCCTAAATAAGCAATTAGCCGACCAAAAAGCATTGATTGAGCAACAGAAGGAAGAATTACAGCAAGCTAACGTCACTAAAGACAAATTATTCAGTATTATAGGTCACGATTTAAAGTCGCCTTTTGCGGCACAAACCTCTATTATCGAGCTGATACTTGCCGACTATAAGCATTATGAGAAGGAAGATATAAAGGAAATATTAAAAACCATTCAGCACTCGGCCCACCAGGGTTTAGACTTACTGGGTAATTTACTGGATTGGTCAAAACAACAAAATAACCTGATTAAACAGCAGGTTGCTCCTGTTCGATTAGCTTCCCTGGTCCAGGAAGCGCAGGCACTGCTGGCACATAACTTGGCACATAAACAGATTTTATTAATAAACGACGTTGATCCAAAGGCAACGGTCTGCGCTGACAGCAATATGATCAAAACCGTTCTGCGTAACATCATTTCCAATGCGATAAAGTACACCAATAACGAAGGAAAAATCAGTATATCCACAGATACTGATGAACACAATGATTTCCTGAAGATAAGTGATACAGGAATTGGCATGACAGAAGAGCAAATCAATCGCCTGTTCAACATTGAAAATAACATATCCACTCCTGGTACCAATAATGAACCTGGCACAGGGCTTGGCCTGCTGCTGTGCAAAGAATTGGCAGAAAGAAACAATGCAAAAATATTGGTTGAAAGTCAGATAGGTAAAGGAAGTACATTTACGATTGTTTTTCCGAAAATGGATACGGTTAAACAACTTGAAAATAAGCAATAAAGAAAGGCTATCATTTGATGATAGCCTTTTTACTTTAATATTGTTTAGCTGATATTAAATATGTATCACTTCGTCATAAGCGGCAGCTGCAGCTTCCATCACTGCTTCGGACATGGTTGGGTGTGGATGCACCGCTTTAATGATTTCATGTCCCGTAGTTTCCAGTTTGCGAGCTGTAACTAGTTCGGCAATCATCTCAGTTACATTAGCACCAATCAGGTGTGCGCCCAGCAACTCACCATATTTAGCATCAAAAATTAGTTTTACAAAGCCATCTTTGTGACCTGCCGCACTTGCCTTGCCCGATGCCGAGAAGGGGAATTTACCCACTTTAAGCTCATACCCGGCTTCTTTGGCAGCTTTCTCTGTCATTCCTACCGATGCTACTTCAGGAGATGTATATGTACAACCAGGAATATTACCATAATCCAAAGGTTCTGGTGAATGACCTGCAATTTTCTCAACACAAATAATGCCTTCGGCCGAAGCTACGTGAGCTAAAGCCTGCCCGGGAACAATATCACCGATGGCATAAACACCTGGAACTGTTGTTTGGTAGAACTCATCTACTTTTACACGACCATTCTCTACCTGTACACCTACTTCTTCAAGTCCAAGATTTTCGAGGTTTGGTGAGATACCAACAGCAGACAATACGATATCTGCTTCATGGTTTTCTTCACCTTTCTTAGTTTTAATCACCACTTTCACCTTATCGCCCGAAGTATCCACCTGAGTTACTTCTGCACCAGTCATCACTTTAATACCAGCCTTTTTGAACGAACGTCCTAACTGCTTAGATACTTCTTCGTCTTCAACCGGAACAATATTTGGCATGTATTCAACCAATGTTACTTTTGTACCAATTGCATTGTAGAAATAGGCAAACTCGCTACCAATAGCACCTGAACCAACTACAATCATTGACTCTGGCTGCTTATCCAGAGTAAGTGCTTTGCGGTAACCAATCACCTTTTCACCATCCTGGGGAAGATTTGGTAACTGACGGCTACGTGCTCCTGTAGCCAATAAAATATGCTCGGCTGTGTAAATTGACTTTTCACCGGCATCATTTGTTACTTCCACCTGCTTATTCCCCTTTAATTTCCCGGTACCCTGAATCACTTCAATTTTATTCTTCTTGAATAAATACTGAATTCCTTTACTCATGCCATCGGCCACACCACGGCTACGCTTAACCATTGCTTCAAAATCAGCATTGGCCTCACCACTGATCGTAACCCCATATTCTTCAGCATGCTTCAGGTACTCAAATACATTGGCACTTTTTAATAGGGATTTGGTAGGAATACAGCCCCAGTTAAGACAAATTCCACCCAACTCTGAGCGCTCAACAACAGCTACTTTTAAACCTAATTGTGATGCTCTGATTGCTGCAACGTATCCACCCGGACCACTACCTATAACTAATAAATCGTAATTCATTTTTATTTTGTTTTATTCTTATTTAGACAAATTTCAAATAGCAAATGTATAAAAAAACCAATGTCTTCAAAATGACACATCAATTACTTAAACAAAATTAGAGTCAGAGAGTTTGAAATAAAACGACAAATATCAAGTATTATAACAAAAAAGGAGGCTTAGCAGCCTCCTTAGTTATTTATTATTAACAAATTATATTAGTTCAATAGTTCGGCTACTTTAGCGCGTAATTCATCGCCTCTTAAGTTTTTAGCAATGATTTTACCATCTTTATCCAGTAATACCGTGTGAGGAATACCTGATACGGCATATAATTTAGCAGCCTCATTCCCCCACCCTTTCAGGTCAGAAACATGATTCCAGGTTAACTTATCATCTTCAATGGCTTTTAACCATGCATCTTCTTTTTGATCTAATGATACACCTAAGATGTCAAATCCTTTATCCTTAAATTCGGCATAAAGTTCTACCACATGAGGATTCTCACGACGACAAGGTCCACACCAGCTAGCCCAGAAGTCAACCAACAGATATTTACCTTTGAATGAAGATAACGAAACAGGATTGCCTTCAGGATCGTTCATTGTAAAGTCCGGTGCCATTTTACCAACCGCAACGGCTTCCAGCTTAGCAATTTTTTCACTCAATGAAATGTAATAAGTTGAGTTAGCCAAAGATGCATCCAGCATTGCCAAACCTTCTTTCATTTCTTCAATAGCACCGTAACCGTAAACATTAGAAATAATAAAGGCAGAAGCAGGTGACGCAGGATTAGCCTTAACCACATCAAGTTGTGCAGTCTCAAATTTCTCCTGGTTAGCCTGATACTCTTCATAAATGACACGCTGCTTAGCTGTATCACCAGCTTGTCCAGCTTCGCCATATGCTTTTTTCAGTTCATCACTTTTGGCATTTATTTCTGCTGACATGTCGCTAACCGACTTGTACACATTAAATACAGCACCACCAGTTACTTCAGCGTCTTTTATAGCATCCAGAGAGCCATTAATGGTATAGTCAACATTTTCTGCAAAAAAGTTAACGGTATTACGTGTACCTGCTTCACCAACCATTACAAAAACGGGCTCGGTCAATTCTGTTGAGTAGTTTACTACACCGTCAGTAATAGTCAATGTATCTTTTACATTAACACCATCCTTGTCATACACACTGATGGTTACCACCTTATCGGCAGCACCGTCAATTTTACCGCTTAATTTAAATGCAGGAGCTTGCGGCTGACACGATGCTAAAACAGCAATTACAGTAACCGCAACAAATAATAGATTTTTCATTTGATGAATGTTTATGCCCTTCAAATTTTAAAACAAAGGGCAGGGTTGTTTTTATAAGTTGAACAAATATAATTGTGAGATAGTACATATCAAAATATGCCAAATAAAAAGCCACCTCTAATAGAGGTGGCTTAGGTATACTTTTCTAGGGTATATTAGTTCATTAATTCAGCCAATTTAGCTTCTAAAGCCTCCCCTCTTAGGTTCTTAGCGATAATTTTTCCTTCTTTATCGAGCAGGAATGTGCTGGGAATACTTTGAATACCATAAATCTCAGCAACACCTGATGCCTCATCTGCATTAACTTGAGTCCAAGTTAAACCATCTTCTTCAATGGCTTTTTTCCATGCTTCCAAGTCTCTGTCAACAGATACACTTACTACATCAAATCCTTTGCTGTTATAGTCATTGTAAGCTTTTACCACGTTAGGATTCTCCATGCGACAAGGCTTACACCAGCTGGCCCAAAAATCAACCAAAACATATTTACCTCTAAAATCGCTTAGAGATACCTCTTCGCCTTTATCGCTTTTTAATGTAAAATCGGGAGCAACAGCACCTTCAGCAGTGGCAGCCTGAGCTTTTTCAAACTCTTCTAATGGCTCCAACAGTTCTTTCACTTCTGTCAAATAAATATGACCAGCCATAGCCGGTTCAAACTTAGCAATTAACTCACGTAACTCTTCCAGGTCTAATGAAGGAGCCATTTGCGCAGCAATAAACAAGCCGCATGCATTATTAGTGTTTTCATCAACAAAGTTCTTAAAGTAAGCACGCTGATCTTCCAGAATTGACTCCATCTCTTCTTGCAGAATCTTTATCTTATCCTGATCCTGACTCATGTATGCCATCTGATATTCTTGCTGCAGCTGCTGTGTGCGCTCATGCCCTGGCACTTCATCATTAAACTGCATAAATAAATCAGTCATCTCAGATCCTGTCACCTCAATGTCCGCTAATTTATCAACGTTACCAGTGATTGAAATTTTACTGTTAGAAACAAAGAAAACTGCTGGCTGCTGCTTTCCATCGATAACAGCAAAATACAATTCGGGTGCTTCCACACTTCCGGTGAAAGTAAACACCCCATTTACCATCTCAACTGTATCCACATCAACAGGTTGACCTTTTCTTAGCTTCTTAAGAATAACTCTTTCTGATGTAGCACCTTCGAGTGTTCCGGTTACTTCATACGATTTTGGCTGGCAACCAACCAGCAACGCAACACCAAAGATTGCTAACAAAACATTTTTCATATATATTCAATTTAATTTCGTGTCTTATATCATCACAATGTATAGCAGTGCAAAGAAAGCATTTATTCATCAACCACTGAAATTCATAGCCGATTCATGCGCATTTATTCGCTTATCAAACACAACTAACAGGCTTATTTTCGCTCAAAGTATGTATCTAATAAATCTTTAGCAGCCATAAAGGAGCTTTTCTCATCATTAAGCACCTGTTCTTCATTGGTTAGTAATGCCTGCTTAATTAACGGATGATGGTAAAAATTATTTCTCAATTGCTCGTTTATACTTTCATACATCCAATATTTGGCCTGTGAGCGACGATTTGAATTAAAATAGCCGTTCTTCCGAGTAAGAGCAACATACTCCAACACCATATCCCAGATCTTATCCACGTCTTTGTGGTATAACGACGAGCAGGTTTTAACTTCTGGCGTCCAGCCCGACTTGGTTGGTGGAAACAAATGCAGAGCACTCCGGTATTCGGCTTGCGCTAATTTGGCTCGCTCAACATTTTGTCCATCAGCTTTATTAATGGTAATCGCATCGGCCATTTCCATTATTCCTCGTTTGATACCCTGAAGTTCATCACCGGCACCTGCCAGCATTAGTAGTAAGAAGAAATCAACCATTGAATGAACCGCTGTTTCTGACTGTCCTACGCCAACCGTTTCGATAAAAATGGTATCAAAACCGGCTGCTTCACATAAAATGATTGTTTCACGCGTCTTGCGGGCAACACCTCCCAACGAACCTGCCGAAGGTGATGGACGGATATAGGCATTTTCTTCACCCGATAACTTTTCCATACGCGTTTTATCGCCCAATATACTGCCCTTTGAACGCTCGCTGGACGGATCAATTGCCAGCACAGCTAACTTCCCGCCATTACGTATAATGTGCATTCCCATCGATTCGATAAACGTACTTTTTCCGGCACCAGGCACTCCAGTAATGCCCAGTCGAATGCTTTTACCGGCATATGGCAAACAACGTTCAATAATCTGCTGCGCTACTTGTTGATGGTCTGGCAATGAGCTCTCAACCATTGTAACTGCCCTGCTTAATATGGTAATATTTCCTTCCAGAATACCTTTAACATACTCATCCACCGACAACTGCCGCTTACGCTTAATAATGCGTTTGCTGGCATTGGGGTTAATTGATGGAGCATCTTCCACACCTTTATTCACTTTCAAACCTTTGTAAGAGGGGTCGTTTTCTATATGATGATGGTCGTCCTTAGTCGTCATTCAAATAATTATATAATAAAGAAAAGGAGAGTTAAACACTGCTAACTCTCCATTCTTTAGGTTCAAATATTGTTTATTCCATTGTTACATTACCTGTAATCAATAAGGTAATTGAAGTATTTTTAGGATCATTTGATACAATGCGAACAGTTTTTGTTTGTCGTCCGTTTTTACCCCTTGAATTAAATTCAGCGGCAATCATAGTCGTTTCGCCAGGAGCAAGAATTGTTTTAACCGGTTTAATAGCCGTACAACCACATGAAGCTTTTACCTTTCTGATGATTAACTCACTTTTACCTGTATTCTTGACTTCAAACTCGTGTTTCACCACATCGCCTTGTTTAATTTCACCGAAATTCCAGTTTTTCTCAGCAAATGTAGCAACAGGTGCATTTTGCATCTTTTCAGCATCCCAGGCAGAAAAGTCTTCTTCAATAGACGCACTTACTGTCAGTCGATTACTATAGTTACGAACATCATTAAAAATGATAAAAATATTATCAGTAACAAAGCCCCAGTCATTCTTGGTTTTGGCGTCATATGACGCTGTAATGACTGCTGCTTTACCTGGTTCCACCACCTCGGGGATACACTTGATCTTTATGTGCGGCGGCACATTCAGAAAACCAATTTTAACCGGTTTATCCGAAGTACTGATAATTTTGATGCTTTCATCTTTTACCTGTTCAGGGGTCATTTTGGTGAAAGCCAGATGCGATGTTTCCAAACGGATTTCCTGCATATTACGCGGGTATATATCCTCAACAGTCATTTCGCGAGGCAACACCTTACCATTGATACGCAATACTATTGTTGCATTCTGGGCATTAGATGTTACTGTTATAGTCTTATTAAAATTACCCGGACGATTACGCGGATCAAAAATAGCCTTTACAAAGCCCTCACCTCCTGGCGGTATTGGTTGCCTGGTCCATTGCGGCGTTGTACATCCACAAGAGGCTTTTACATTATGAATTACTAATGGCTGCCCGCCAGTGTTTTTAAATTTGAATTCATACGTTTTGGTACCGCCATCTTCTTTAACTTCTCCAAAGTCATGTATAACTTTATCAAAGGCGAGATTTGGTTTTGAGTGTTGTGCATTTCCTGAGAACAAGCATGTGCTTATTAGCACTGTTAATACGATTAACTTCTTCATCTTTAGTTTGAGTTTTTATTAGATTACAAAGTTGTATTTGATATACCTTCATTTGATACGCAAAAGCAACAGCGGTGTTACAATCCACTGCTTCACTCCCGCGAAAGTCACACAAATCTATAAATAATTATATTGTTTTGGTGAGAAATAGTACATTTTAACAAGCCTTTAATACTCTGCATTTTTTCTTTCGTTAACTATCAAACTTTTATCATCACCCACTTTATACTCCGCCTGAAAGGTACAATGCTGTATACCAAAACTTGATTGAATATACTCCCTAACTTTAATTATCAGTAAATTTGACTGACTAACCGTTACATCTTCTGATAAATCCAAATGAGCTTCCAAATGTAACTCAGAATCATTCAGTTGCCATACATGCACATGGTGCATATTTACAATACCTTCTAGTTTACTAACCCCTTTCGACATTTCTTCTATGTTTATTGATGGGGGTGTAAACTGCATCAAAACGCGCATGGTTTTTACCAGCAATTTCCAACTGGCTAGAATCAAATAAATTGCAATCACAATAGATAAAAGCGCATCTATCCAGGTCAGTTGAAAGTAATACATCAGTATACCGCCAGCAAGAACAGCTATAGACGAAAGCATATCAGAAAACAGATGCAAATAGGCAGACCGCATGTTCATGTTGTTTTCTGAGTGCTTTTTAACTAATAGCACACTTAATCCATTAGCCACAATGCTAAATCCGGCCAACCATGCAACTAATTCACCATTTACTGTTGTTTCTGCTGGTGTAATAAGGCGCTCAATCGCTTCATATATCAAATAACCAGAGATAACTAGAAGAGTGGCTGCATTGATAAAAGCCGCCATGATTTCAGCACGTTTATACCCATATGACTTTTCCGGCGAATAGTCACGTAAACTTAATTTGTTGGCGATGTAACTTATCACTAATGCCATTACATCTGAAAAGTTGTGCAATGCGTCTGTTAGTAATGATAAACTATGACTTACCAGTGCGCCAATGAGCTGCACTACTGTAATAGCTACATTTAAAGCAATTGTAATTATAAGGCTTTTACCCTTTGAATCATGATGATGATGCTCTCCCATTATTTATGGTTTTTAAATGGTTAATTACAAAGTTAACAGATTCATTAGCATAATAGACTTGTTAACAATTTTGACTTGCAAGCTGTTTTAATACGTTTCAATACGCTTTTTCTAGCTTATGAAATAAATTCAATTATTTTTGTTTGGTTTATTTTCGAAACCACCAGTCAATAGTATAAAATCCTGATTTCGATATGCGCATTGCTATACTTATCCTATTTACCTTAATACTAACTGCATTACCAGGTTGCCGCATGGCCTCTGAAGATGTCATTCAACCTGTTAATATAATCCCTCAACCAAACAGTATTACTTATGAAGAGGGTGAATTTCAGATAAACGCTCAAACGCGATTAGTCTATAAAGGACTAGATAAGATTATTACAAGGTCAATCATTAGGTTTAAAAATCAATTAGCGGTAAGTTCAGGAATAGAACTCGAACTAAGTGATCAGACTCCTACTGACAATTATATTTTATTTCAACTGAGTAAACAATTAAATGATAATACCGAAGGTTATGAAATAAAAATTGAGCCAAATTATATTCATATTAATGCTTCATCCGATAAAGGTTTATTTTATGCTATACAGACAGTTAAGCAGTTATTACCACCTTCAATAGAAAGCAAGTTGATTACTGATAATGTCAACTGGACCATTCCTTGCCTGCATATCATTGACTATCCTCAATTCGCCTATCGTGGATTAAATATAGATGTTGCGCGCCATTATTTCCCGGTGGAATTCATTAAAAAGCAACTGGATATTCTGGCATCGTATAAAATCAATACCTTTCACTGGCACCTTACAGATGATCAAGGGTGGCGTTTAGAAATTAAGAAATACCCAAAACTAACAGATGTTGGCAGCCGAAGAGCAATGACGCTCATAGGCCATGGTGCCAATCCTCCTTTCCAATACGATAACAAACCGTATGGCGGTTATTACACACAAGATGATGTTAAGGCAATTGTTGAATATGCCAAAGAGCGACATATCACCGTTATACCAGAAATTGAATTACCAGGGCATTCTTTGGCAGCCTTAGCAGCCTATCCGCAATTAGGTTGTATTGGTGGGCCTTATGAGGTTGCCACCAGGTGGGGTGTTTTTGAGGATGTCATATGCCCGGGAAAAGAATCAAGCTATGCAATAATAGAAGATATTTTAACAGAAGTAGCAGACTTATTCCCCGGCCAATATATACATATAGGTGGTGATGAATGCAGCAAAATCAGATGGCGCAACTGCAAGCACTGCCAGGCCCGAATGAAAGCTAACGAACTTAAAGATGAGAATGCTTTAGAAAACTATTTTATTAAACGTGTTCAAAGCATTGTAAAAAAACTCGGTAAACAAATGGTTGGGTGGAATGAAATCATGACCGACCCATCATTGACCGACGCTACTATTGTGATGTGGCAAGATGATATCGACATTAAACAAGCTATTAAAAACAATAACAATTTTATTAAGTCATCAGCCAATTACTTGTACTTTGATCATTATCAGGCTTCGCCGCAGGACCACCCATTGGCAATAGGTGGCTATACGCCGTTATCAGATGTTTATCACTATCAGCCATTACCTGCAGGCATTGATAGCAATGAACAGCAGAATTTCATAGGCGTTCAAGCTAATTGCTGGACCGAATATATGCCAGATGAAGAAAAATTTGAGTTTATGTTGTATCCCCGCCTGTGTGCGTTTGCCGAAGTGGCCTGGAGTGAGCAGCAACAAAAGAACTGGCCTGAATTTCGCCGTAAACTAGAAACACATCTGGAACGTCTGTCACATCGCAATGTTAACTTCTTCTACGAAGTCCCAAAGCCTATATCAAGTAACGAACAGCTTCATTTCACCCATCCAACAACACTAAGGCTACAGGAAATTTCTGATAACTACACAATCCGCTACACCACCGATGGTTCAGAACCAAATGCCAATTCGAAGGAATACACACAGGCAATTCCAGTAAACTCTTCAGGCACCATTAAAGCCATAACTATTGATAAACGAACTGGACAACAGAGCAAAACAGAAATTTTTAACCTTAACCAGCTGCAATATCAAAAACCAACCAAGCTAAAAGCAAGCAATAACGGTTTAAGTTGTGCAGTTTATAAAGGTCGGTTTAAAACTGTCAAGGAAATAAGAAATACCAATATTGATAATCAGTTAATAGTTACTGATTCATTTATACCTGACTCGGTATACCGCGAAAGCTTCGGCCTGATATTAAAAGGCTATTTTGAATCGAGTGAGAAAGGTATTTATGAGTTTGAGCTTCATTCCGATGATGGTAGTGCCTTATATATTGGTAAGGAATTGGTGGTCAACAACGACGGTATTCATGGCAGTAAAGCTGAGAAGGGAGCCATTGCCCTAAAAAAAGGACTCTACCCAATAACAATTCTCTATTTTCAAACGACCGGATATAGCCAATGCCGTTTGAACGTAAAGTGGCCAGATAATACCATCCAGGCACTTAAGCCTAAAGATTTCTATTACTAAAAATAGAGAACGGGCCGAAATATCCATTACCATCAAGGCATTGTGCCGACTTGTGTTATCTTTGTAACGAAAGTTTAAAATATTAACACGTAATCTTTCATTACATAAAAACCAAGGTCAATGCAAGCTCGAATAAAAGCACTCACACAACAATACCTCAATGAAATAATCGCTATTAGAAGGCATCTTCATGAGCATCCTGAGCTATCCTTTGAAGAACATCAAACCTCGGCCTACATCCAGAACAAGCTGGCAGAGCTTGGAATCCCTTTTAAAGCCGGGTTTGTTAAAACGGGTATTATCGGATACCTGAAAGGCAAACATCCCGAAAAAAGAACCATTGCCTTAAGAGCCGACATGGATGCTTTACCAATCGCAGAAGCCAGTCAGCTAGAGTTTGCATCAAGAAACGAGGGCATAATGCATGCCTGTGGCCATGACGCGCATACAGCCGCCATGTTGGGTGCTGCCATGGTCTTAAATCAACTTAAGGATGAATGGGAAGGCACCATATTACTGCTGTTTCAGCCCGCTGAAGAGGTGTTTCCTGGTGGGGCCAAGTTGATGATGGAAGAAGGTTGTTTTGATGGCCATGAGCCGGAAATTATATTGGGCCAACATGTGCTACCTAACATGAAAACCGGACATGCAGGTTTTAAAAGCGGCATGTACATGGCGTCGGGCGATGAAGTTTATATCACTGTCAAAGGTAAAGGCGGACATGCAGCTATGCCACATGCCTTAACCGATAATGTGCTGATTGCTTCTCATATCATCGTATCTCTGCAGCAGATTGTGAGCCGTATAGTGCCTGCACAAATACCCACGGTGCTCTCATTTGGTAAAGTCATAGCCAATGGTGCTACCAATATTATCCCTGAAAAAGTTGAAATAGCAGGTACCCTGCGAACAATGAATGAAGAATGGAGAGCCATTATTAAAGGGAAAATACACGAAATAGCAACTGGCATTGCCAAGTCTATGGGAGCCGAATGTGACATCGACATTAAAGATGGCTACCCGGTGGTACATAACAATGAACATGTAACTGATCAGGCCATCGCATTTTCCAAAGATTATTTAGGACAAGAAGCCACAGAGATCATGGATATTCGAATGACAGCTGAAGATTTCGGCTATTATTCTCAAAAATATCCGTGCTCCTTTTATCGATTTGGTGTAGCACAGAATAATGGAGAAACGGGCAGCCTGCACACGCCACAGTTCAATCTAAACGAGGATTCGTTGGAAACGGCAGCTGGTTTAATGGCATATCTGGGCTATCGTTTTATGAGTGAAAATTAATTAGAAAAGGTCTAAACACTTTGAAAGAACTTAACTAGCAACACTTTGAATAATAAAAGACCTTTAAGCCTTATTTATATCGTTTAAAAATAAAGCACTTTGGATAGGAATTCTTTTTTTTAATTAAAAAAGCCAATAATTTTGTTTCTGTAATAATAACCAATAAAGAAAAAAAAATGGCTTACGTAATTAATGAAGACTGCATTGCTTGTGGTACTTGTGTTGACGAATGTCCAGTAGAAGCTATCTCGGAAGGAGATATCTATAAAATTGACGCTGAAGCTTGTACTGACTGTGGTACTTGTGCAGATGTTTGCCCAACTGAGGCTATTCACCCTGCATAAGCTATGCAGAAGCGAAAAAATAACTAAGCCCCATTTTAATGGGGCTTTTTTTGTATCTGATATAATCGTTTTTAGCTCTATCCTAGGCGCGAAATCCGGTGAAGGGTATCTGAATCCAGTATTTTAATAACGCGGCCATTTACAGCCAACACCTTCTCATTAACAAATGAGCTTAAGGTACGAATCGCATTGGACGTAGTCATATTTGAGAAGTTGGCTAAATCCTCCCGCGAAAGGTATACCGCCAGGGTCTGTTGGTCTTCTTCAAAGCCATAAATATCCTTCAATACACAAAGGCTCTCGGCCAAACGCCCGCGAATATGTTTTTGTGTTAATGTAACCGTTCGGTAGCGGGCAAAACCCAACTCACTGGCAAAGGATTTAATAAACGCCATTGAAAGTGCCGGATTGGTCTTCATGAGGTTATATATAACCTTTTTAGGTACATGAAATATAGTACTGGGTTCTATCACCTCAGAACTGGCAATATGCATTTCTTCGGCAAATAGGGCTCTGTAACCAATAAAATCAGGTGCTGTGGCCATCCTGATAATCTGATCACGTCGACTCACCCCTTCTTTAAATATCTTAACCTTCCCTTCACCAAGACATAATAAACCGGTAGGCTTCTCGCCCTCCTGATATATAATGTCATTTTTTTTATAGTGAATGGTGGTATGATTATCGAGCAGGTATTCTTTCTCCTCCTCAGTAAGGATATTGTAAAGCTTCGGAATATCTTTAATAGTGGGCTCTACAGGGGTATTGTTTTTTTTAGCAGGCATCACAAGGGTGTTATAAAACTATGTTATATAACATACAAATTTATAAAAAAAGCTGATTTAACTAGCTACAGGCTCAATTAAATCAGCACTTACATAATCTAATGTTTAGCGACTAGTGGTATTCGTCTGCCAATACCAAATGCTTTACTTGAAATGCGCAAGGTAGGCGGCGTTTGAAAACGTTTATACTCGTTCATATTCACCAGCCTTATTGCTTTCTTCACTGTCGCTTCCTCGAAACCATCATTTACTATTTCTGCCGGCGACTGATTTTTTTCAATGTAGCGGAAAAGAATGGCATCTAACACATCATAATCTGGCAACGAATCTGAATCTTTCTGATCAGGACGTAACTCTGCTGACGGAGGCTTAACAATGGTATTTTCCGGGATGATTTCTACGTCTCTGTTAATGTACCTGGCCAGTTTAAAAACATCGGTTTTATACACATCACCAAGTACTGATAATCCACCATTCATATCGCCATACAGGGTGCCATACCCCACCGCCGCTTCACTTTTATTGGAAGTATTTAAAAGAATATGTCCAAACTTATTGGAAAGTGCCATTAACAATGTACCTCTGATACGCGCCTGTATATTCTCTTCTGTCACATCCGCCTCTTTACCGGCAAAAATCGGACTCATCAAGAAATTGTAGCTATTGAAAATCTCCTTAATCGGCACAATATCATATTGTATACCTAAATTATTAGCTAAATCAACCGCATCTTTTATCGAATGGTCGGAAGAATATTGCGAAGGCAACAACAACACGTGTACATTTTCTTTACCAAGAGCCTCAGCTGCTATTGCTACTGTGACTGCTGAATCAATACCTCCTGACAGACCTAAGGTTGCGCTTTTAAAGCCCATTTTTGCAAAATAATCGCGCACTCCTGCTACCAAAGCATCATAAATCAGCTGTATTGGCTTAGTCACTTTAGGAGAAATAGCTGGCTTGTCTGACAAAGCATCCATGTCGATATGAACAGTATCTTCTTCAAATGCTTTTGCCTGGTGCGTAATGTCACCACGGCCATTTACCACCATGCTGTTACCATCAAAAATCAGTTCGGTATTGGCTCCTACCTGGTTAACGTAAATAAAGGGAATTTTATACTGACGTGCCTTATTACGCACAATATCCCGGCGAATATCTACCTGTGTATAAGAAAAAGGAGACGCGGCAATATTAATGGCAAAGTCAGGCTTTTGCTGAATCAGTTTGTCCATTGGAGACAAAGTATACAGCTTATCTCTGGCAAAGGCATTGGCCACCGGTTGATCATCCCAAATATCCTCACAAATAGTTAATGCTATTTTCTTCCCATTAAACTTAATCAGGTCAAATACGATGTTGGGCTGGAAATAACGATATTCATCAAATACATCATAGTTGGGCAACAGTGTTTTTCGAACAACTTGCTTCACCTGGCCATCTTCTAGAAAATACGCTGCATTAAACAGATTCTTTCCCTGTGGCTCCGGATTAATTTCGGGCCCGCCAACTATGGCAGCGATACCATTACACATTTTAGCAATCTGCTCAATTGTATCGGTACAATTCTGGATAAACTCTTTTCTCTCGAGAAAATCATAAGGCGGATATCCACATACAGCTAATTCGGAGAAGACCACTAAATCGGCACCATCCTCTTTCGCCTGTTCAATACTTTTAATCATTTTATCTGCATTGAGCTCAAAATTGCCAATGTGATAATTTAACTGCGCTAATACAATCTTCATCGCTAATATCGTCCTCTAATAGTTTTGTCTATAAAAACTTACAGCATTAAAAAATAATTCCAAACTGGAATGTAAAACGGTTTAAAGTAGCCTTGTCTTCAATTACATGATCTGTTACATCCATAAAACCACCGCTGTATATAAGACCAAGCATTAAGTAGGTGCTACCCCCCAATGAATACTCCATACCACCGCCAATCTGGTAGCCCATATCAAAAAAGTTAATTTCTTTACTGATTGAATTGCCATTCCCATCATTGGTTTTAATATTGTATTGCGTGTATAAACCAAACTGTCCATAGTAACGCGAACGATGAAACTCATTGGTTATCAACTTAAGCGACAATGGCACTTCAATATATTTCAAGCGGTATGTCGATGTATAATCCTCTGCAAAAGGTTCAACCTCCGGCAATCCGGGATACTTTAGTTTACCACCTGTTGTATTGATGGTTAAACCCGTTGAAAATGCATAATTTGTATCAAAGAAGCGATCCATCACTACTCCAAAATTATAACCGAATAAGTTACCATTCCCGTCTACCGAAGCTTCGTCAGAATTTAACCACGAGATTTGTGGACTTAGTACAAAAGCCAATCGGGTGCGTTTGCTGTCTTGAGCTTTTAATCCGGCTGTTAAGAATAATGCCAATAAGATTAGTAAGGATGTATGCTTCATCATGTACACATTTAGGTTGAAAAATCAGTACAAACATAGTTAAAACATGGTTTTCATCCACTTTTTTTTAACGCTAACTGCATATTTTAGAAGCTTTCGTATTTTTACATGATAAATGATATTTAATGATGAAGAAATTCTTGTGTTATCTAAGCGTAATTACACTTTTAGCTACCGGATGTAATTTGAGTTCGAAAGGGCCTGATGTGAGTCATATTGATGTTAACGTGGAACCTCAGCTCTTTTTTATTGACCTGTTTGAAATGAACGAGGATGAGTTACCTGAGGCCATTGATGCTATCTCAAAAACATACGGCAGTTACCTGGATGCTTATAGTCAGCAGATTATTAAAATTGGCAGTCCATCAAATCCTGAATATCCTAATTTTATTAAAAGCTTTCTTGACTACGAAGATAACCGCGATGTATATGAAGCCTGCAAAAAGCAATTTGGCGATACCGACAAATTAAGCAGCGATCTTACTAAGGCTTTCAGGCATTACAAATATTACTTTCCAAATGCAACCATACCCGAAGTATATTTCCACACTTCCTATTTCAATCAATCCATTGCCATGGATTCCGCCTGGATATCTGTGAGTATTGAGAAGTACCTGGGAGCTGATTGTCAGTTCTATGAATGGTTGTCCATTCCGTTCTATTTAAGGCGAAAAATGGTGCCTGAAAAGATAGTGCCTGATATTATGAAAGCAATGGCACTGGGTAATTTCTCGTTGCAAATGAAAAATGAGGATGTGTTAAGCCGAATGATCGCGCAAGGAAAATTAAACTATTTTGTCAAGCAAATGATGCCTGCCATCCAGGATACTTTACTCTTTGATTATTCGAAGAAACAAATGAAATGGTGCTACAAACATGAGGGTGACATATGGGCCAGCATGGTGGAACAAAAACACCTGTATAACACTGAGCGCATGGTAATACAAAAGTATGTGGGTGACAGTCCTTTCACCTATTATTTCGGTCAGGATTCGCCGGGTAAAGCAGCCGTATTTATTGCTTACCGAATTATTGATGCATACATGAAGAATCATCCGGAAACAAACCTGAATGATTTATTGAATAACACGGATGCACATGAGATATTGAGAGAATCCAGGTATCGTCCTTAAGTAACTATCATGAAAGTAAGCATCATCCAGATGGCACCTCAATTAGGCCATTTAAAAGCTAATATTGAGTCTATATCATCCCTTATCGAACAATCAGATAGCGATTTGTTTATATTGCCTGAATTAGCAAATTCGGGTTACAATTTTCAAAACCACCAGGCAGCCTTTGAGGCTTCGGAAACACTTGAGAAAAGTGTTTTCTTAGTGGCTTTATGCGAGTTGGCAAAACATAAGAATACACACATAGTAACCGGCTTTTGTGAGCGCAACAAGCACGAGCTGTTTAATTCTTCGGTATTAATAGGCCCAAAAGGTGTAATTGGTATCTATCGCAAGTTGCACTTGTTCCTGAATGAGAAAAATATTTTTAATGCTGGCAACCTGGGATTACCAGTCTTCGATACTGAGCTAGGAAAAATAGCCATGCTAGTGTGCTTCGACTGGATGTTTCCCGAAGTATGGCGAAAACTGGCGATGAAGGGCGCCCAGCTAATAGCTCACCCATCCAACCTGGTATTACCCTATTGTCAAAGTGTGGTACCATCTTATGCTCTTGTTAATCGCTGTTATATAGCCACAGCCAATCGAATTGGAACAGAGGGTAACCTAACATTTTCGGGTCAATCAATACTGGCTAATCCCAATGGCGAAACGATTATACGAGGAACAACGGATAAAAGTCAAGTTTTAAGTGCCGAAATTGACTTAAGTTTGGCTAATAACAAGTACATCACCGAACTGAATGACGTATTTAAAGACAGACGTCCGGATGTTTATGGCAATTTAGAGGCTAATGATTGAAAAAAAAGAACTTAGACGAATCATCAAACAACGAAAGGCAGAATTATCAGATAGCCAGCGAACGGCGCAAGGCGATATTATTCAACAAAAGCTGGAGGCAAGCAGTATCTTTCAGGCTGCCAACTCCATCTTGTTATATTGGGCCATGAGCGATGAAGTACCGACACAGCAACTGATAAATAAATGGTACACTCAGAAGAAAATTTACTTACCGGTCATCAATGGTGACGATTTAAAAATCGTCCGCTATCAGGGCGAAAAATCATTAGTAGCCGGCGACAAATATGGCATCCCTGAGCCTAGTGGCGAAGCTATTAGTAACGAAAAAGAAATAGAGTTAGTGATTGTGCCGGGCGTGGCATTTGATGCTGCCAATAATCGCATGGGACGAGGAGCCGGTTACTACGACCGTATTCTAAAGCGCATCCCCGGTGCCCGAAAAATTGGCCTTGCATTTGCCTTTCAGATGGTAGCAAGTGTTCCGATAGAAACACACGATATTAAAATGGATGAAATAATAAACCCGCTGTAAAAAGCGGGTTTAATTAGTCTTATTTTGCGATGCCAAATAGGTCGTAATCTTCTGAGTCGGTAATTTCTACATTATAAAACTCACCTTTTTGTAATTCTCTGTTCTCTTCTTTATGAAGCAATACTTCCTGATCAACTTCCGGCGAATCATATTCAGTTCTGCCAATGAAATAATCCCCTTCTTCCCGGTCTATAATCACCTTTAAGGTCTTACCAACCTTGGCCTGGTTAATTTCCTTAGCAATGCCATTTTGTATATCCATAATACGATCGGCCCGCTCCTGCTTCACTTCATCAGGCACATCGTCTTTATATTTTTTGTGCGCATAGGTATCATCCTCATGCGAATAAGGGAATACTCCCAATCGCTCAAAACGAATATCCTTGACAAACTGTTCCATCTCAGCAAAATCTTTTTCTGTTTCGCCCGGATGCCCTGTTATAAATGTTGTTCTGAGATGTATGTCCGGCACCTGCTTACGCATCTCTTCTATCAGGCGATAGGTTTGATTCTTACGAACACCACGGCGCATAAGCTCCAGCATATTATCACTTATATGCTGCAAAGCAATATCCAGATAGTTACACACCTTTGGATTATCATGCATCACCTTCAGTACATCAAGCGGAAAACCTGCCGGATAGGCATAATGTAAGCGAATCCATTCGATGCCATCAATTTTGGCCAGCTCATCAACCAAATGTGGCAATTTATAAGACTTATAAAGGTCATAGCCATAGAAAGATAGATCCTGTGCTATCACCTGTAACTCTTTCACTCCTGTATCGCGCAAACGTCTGGCTTCCTCCAACAAATCATCCATAGGGCGGCTCACATGCTTACCCGTAATAATGGGAATAGCACAATAACTGCATGTGCGATTACAGCCCTCCGAAATTTTCAGATAGGCATAATGATCCGGTGTTGTTAACGATCGCTCGTTCATCAAATCACGTCGATAGGTAGCACCAATCTCACTCACAATATCTTTCCAATCGAATTTGCCATAGAATTTGTCCACTTCAGGCAACTCCTTTTTAAGCTGCCCGGGGTAGCGCTCTGACAAACATCCCATTACATAAAGCTGCTTGATATCTCCCCGCTTCTTAGCCTCGGCAAATTCAAGTATGGTATCAATCGATTCTTCTTTGGCATCTGCAATAAAACCACAAGTATTAATGATGGCTACTTCTCCATCCGGGGTTTCTGCATCGTGCGCTACCTCTATCCCATTGGCTTTAAACTGGCGAATTAAAAACTCACTATCCACCAGGTTCTTTGAACAACCAAGGGTTACAACATCTACTTTCTTTCCTTTAGGCACTGCCATATTATCTTTTTAAGTACTTCAATATTTAATTATCCTTCAAAAAAAGCTGTCTCTCACAAACAGCTTTTAAGTGTATTCTACTATTATTTGAATAAAGAATCAACAAATTCATCGCGGTCAAACACCTGCAAATCATCAATTCCTTCACCAATACCAATGTATTTAACCGGAATACTGAATTGATCAGACACGCCAATAACCACACCACCTTTAGCCGTTCCATCTAATTTAGTGATGGCCAGTGCTGATACTTCGGTAGCTTTAGTAAATTGCTTGGCCTGTTCAAAGGCATTTTGCCCGGTAGAGCCGTCCAGCACCAATAAAACTTCATTTGGCGCATCAGGTACTATTTTTTGCATCACACGTTTCACCTTGGTCAGCTCACTCATCAGGTTCACTTTATTATGAAGGCGTCCGGCTGTATCAATAATTACCACATCAGCACCCTGTCGTTTGGCTGATTCAAGTGTATCAAATGCCACAGAAGCGGGATCAGAACCCATACTTTGTTTCACAATCGGCACATCTACTCTATCGGCCCAAACCACTAACTGATCAATAGCAGCCGCGCGGAATGTATCAGCGGCGCCCAGCACCACCTTTTTACCTGCCTGCTTGAATTTATTAGCCAGCTTACCAATGGTTGTCGTTTTACCAACACCATTAACCCCAACAACCATTATCACATATGGATGCTCGCTTTTAGGTAATTCAAACTGACTAACATCACCACTTCGGTTTTCTGCCAAAAGTTGTGCAATTTCTTCACGAAGTATATCATTCAGTTCTGAGGTACTCAGAAATTTATCTTTCGCTACGCGCCCTTCAATTCGTTCTATAATTTTTAAGGTAGTGTCAACGCCCACATCTGATGTAATCAGTACTTCTTCCAATTCATCAAGTACATCATCATCTACCCTGGTTTTACCAACCACGGCACGTGTCAGCTTTTTAAGTACACTTTCTTTTGTTTTGGCCAGTCCTTTATCCAGACTTTCTTTCTTCGCTTTTGTAAAGCTCCCGAATAAACCCATGAATCTTAATTTTTAAGGGCTTAAAGATATAAAAAAGATGTAAGACACAAGATAAAAGAATTAGGTATAAAGCCTGATTTTAAGGAGAATTTCATCAAGCCTATCGCTTTCAATCTTTATCTCACATCTGAAAAATTAATTAATAAAAAAGCTTCCCTGAAAACAAGGAAGCTTTTTATTATAAGTTGATTCTCAAAAATTACTTTTTGAAGAATTCTTTAGCCATTTCATTAGGTACAATCTCTTCGCGGAAAGTATAAGCTCCTGTTTTTGGAGATTTTACCATTTTAATCACTTTGGTGTGACCTTTACCTTCACCTTTTTGCAATGATGCTACTGCTTTCTTTGCCATGGTTAATCAGTTTTATTTGATTTCGCGGTGTAAAGTAACACGCTTCAAAATCGGATTATACTTTTTCAACTCCATGCGGTCAGGAGTATTTTTTCTGTTCTTAACGGTAATATATCGGCTTGTTCCTGGTTGTCCGCTTTCTTTGTGCTCAGTGCACTCCAAAATCACCTGAACGCGATTACCTTTTGCTTTCTTTGCCATTTCTACTCCTTATTAATAGTTAGCAATAAATCCTTTTTCTTTCGCCTGCTTAAGGGCTGCTAACAAACCAACTTTGTTGATCATACGCAAACCAGCGGCAGATACTCTGATATTTACCCAACGATCTTCTTCAGGTAAATAGAATTTCTTCTTGAAAAGATTGATATCGAATCTTCTCTTGGTTCTTCTCTTCGAGTGAGAAACATTATTTCCCACCATAAATGATTTACCAGTTATTTGACATACTCTTGACATCGCTCAACAGTTTTTTCGGATACATTTTTCAAACAGAGCGCAAAATACGGCATTTTTATCGGATTTTACAAATACTTGCAATAATAATTCGAATGTTTTTTCATTTTTTCTCATATCTCAGCAAATATTGCCTTTTACACAACAATATTCACCGCATTTACACATGCGGAGATCTTTTTTTCAGTTGCTGCAAAAGCATAATCATGCCCGTTTCAGAGGCACGTTGAATATTTCGCTCCCGAATTCGACCAAATTGATAGCATGCACTCAATACGCCAAAATCGCCAGCAACAGCTACCCAAACAGTTCCAACAGGCTTCTCATCAGTTCCTCCTTCGGGCCCTGCAATACCTGATGTTGCAATGGCATAATCACTTTGCAATAAATCCTTCACCCCTATGGCCATCTGCTCAACTACTTGCTGGCTTACAGCTCCATGACTTATCAGCGTCTGCTCCTCAACACCTAACACCTTTTGCTTGACCATATTTTCGTATGCCACTACACCGCCTTTAAAGTAGGCCGAACTACCAGCTATCTTAGTTATCAAGTGAGCTATATTACCACCTGTGCAGCTCTCCGCAACAGCTAAGGTTGTGGAAGACTCTTTTAAACTGGCTCCCAGCAACACCTCAATGGTGCTGTCTTCTTCTGCGTAGATATTTTCTCCAACAAGCTGATACAAATCACCGGTCAATCGCTCAAAGTCCTTATTCGCCTGCTCATTATTGGCAGTTTTAGCAGTTAAACGCAGCCGTATTTTCCCAGGACTTGGTAAATAGGCCAATGTCATATAATTAGGAAAAGTTGCCTCCCAGGACTCCAATTGCTCAGCCAAAACAGCCTCAGGAATATTATATACCTGAATGGTTTTGTGCATAATGTGTCCCGTTTTAAACCGCGCCTGAAGCCGAGGTATGATTTCTTTAGTCATGGCCAACTTCATCTCCGATGGAACACCCGGCATTGACACCACTATTTTATCATCCGCGTCAAACCACATAACCGGGGCTGTGCCAACCGGATTATTGATAACTTCACAGCATTCGGGCACATAGGCCTGACTTTCATTTAGTTTATTGATTCCTTTAACTCGCCCTTTAAGATATGAAATCATATTATCGTAGGCATGCTGGTTAAATACCAGTTTTGAGTTAAAAAAAGCCGCTAGAGTATCCTTAGTAATATCGTCTTTTGTTGGTCCCAAACCGCCGGTAAGCAGGACCACATCAACCCGTGAGACAGCTTCACTCAAAGCTGCAGTAATGGCATCAGCCGTATCTTGTATCGAAGTAATCCGGATAACATCAAATCCCTCCTCATTCAAGTGTTGCCCCATCCAGGCCGAATTAGTGTCCACCACCTGCCCTATCAACAGCTCATTACCAATGGTTATTATTTCAACATTCATGCCCGTTTACTTTACTGTTTCCGAATTATTTATCGCCCTGATGCGCTGCAGCAAAGGCGGATGCGAATAGTGAAAAAAGACATACAAGCGGTGTGGCGTTAAATTACTTAAAGCATTTGACGAGATCGTTTTCAAACCATTAATCAACGCCTTACCCAAGCCAAAGCTATTGGCAAAAGCATCGGCAGCATATTCATTTTTGCGCGATAACACACTCATTATTATGCCAGTTAAAAACGAAACAGGCGTATATAATATACCAAACACCAGTAAGCCCATGTGGAAATTAGGCTCTGTAACGCCTAGGGCCTGCGAAAGCAAAGGATTACCAACCACCAATCCAAATACAAAGAGGATAATACCCATTTGTAACACACCAATGATAGTTCCCCATAATGTGTGTTTCAATTTATAATGCCCAACTTCATGTGCTAATACTGCTACAATCTCTTCTGTACTCAAATCATTAATTAGCGTATCGTATAATACTATGCGCTTACGACTGCCCAGGCCACTAAAAAATGCATTGGCTTTAGTACTCCGTTTTGAACCATCCATCACAAAAATATTATCCAGTTTAAAACCTGCTTTATTGGAAAACGTCTCTATTGCTTCACGCAGTTCGCCAGCTTCCAGTGGAGTTTGCTTATTAAAAAGTGGTAATATCACAGAAGTATAAAACATGGTCATAAACACCGTAAACCCACTGATAACCATCCACGCATATAACCAGAAAGAATCACCCGCAATGGTATACAACCATATAATAAGCGCCATTAATGGACCACCAATTACCACCGACAATAACATTGACTTAATTAAATCAAGCACAAAGGTTTTAGGTGATGTTTTATTAAAACCAAATCGCTCTTCAATAACAAAAGTGCCATAAATACTGAATGGCAAGCTGATAATTGACGAACCCAGGCCAATGATGGCAAAGAACAACAATGATTGCATGATAACACTATCACTAAGAGCCTCTACCCAACGATGAATAAGCGCAAAACCACCTAAAAATAGCATCGCCAACATAACAATAAAGCTAAGCACATCGCTTACCAGACCAAAGCTGTAATTAGCTTTTTTATAATTCTGCTGCTTTGCATACTGCTCCTCATTATATATACCCTCAAGTTCTTTGGGAATAACTGCACTCACGCGTTTATGATTCAAATAATCGAGCCATTGCTCGAAAATAAATTGGGTACTAACAATACCAATAATGATGTAAAAGATCTGTTCTGAATTCATTAATAAAGATTTTGATGCACAAAAGTAGCAAAAAGCTCATGCAGATAGCGCAGAAAATGACTGAAATAACTTGAACCAAATCACCTTCCTTAAGCGGCACATAACGAGGGCAAATACAAAAGAATCATAAAAAATTTCTCCAAGCAGCCACAGCACGTTGAAAAGTCTCTGCAATAAACACTTTCATTTTTGTATTACCGGCATATTTCTGATTCATTTCAAACTCAATACCCAAATATTTCTCCTCTTCCCGGTCTCTATAGTAACGCACATGGCCATCGGGCTTTCCACGAAACGGATAATTAAACCTCACACGGTAATCAGGCAGCAGGCGATTCAACTCAGCTTTCCAAATCAGGGCAAATTGTTTTTCTTGTTTTCGCTCTGGATTATATAAGATACCAAAGTCAGTCTGACGCTTTTCACCATTTAAAGAAGGCGTAAACGAGTGAACAGAGAGGTGTAAAACTGTTTTATTTTGTTGCCATAGCATAGCTATCAGCTGCTCAAATGGCTTTCTGAAGCCATAATAGTATTTATCCATTATCACACTTTTATCGTCTTTTGTCAAGCCTTTGGTATATTCCGAAAAAAGTGTTCGACGATGCAGCGAACGGTTTACATCCACAAGCAAACGACTAACCGTAGCACACTGCTTGTAAACCACATAATCATTTTTTATCAAATAAAATAACTCAAGTGCTCCTATATCATATCCACGATGTGAACTTAGGGTCTTATTGGCATTAACAAACAGCTTTTCATACGCTGAAGGTATTTCATTACCCCCATGTTCGCAACTTAGCACAACTACCTTGTCAATCCCATTCATTATTTCTTCAGCTGGTTAATCAATGCTTCTCTATTGGCAATCTTAATACTTTTACCTTTTGCTTCAATCACACCCTCATTGTGCAATTCGCGCAAAGCTCTTCCTAATGACGGGCGAGTCACACCAAACATATTGGCCAACTCCTCCTGACTTTTAGAAAGCAGTATTTCGCCATCGACCGGTCCTGCTTGCTGCAATAAATAATGCGCAATCTTCCCTCTAATCGTTTGAAATGACAGAAACCTTATTTTGTCTGAAAGGAATTGCGTTTTACTGGATATGATATTCATAAAATTGTTGAGGACAGCTGAATTAAGCTGCATCATCGAAACAACCGACTTTTTGGGAATATGAAGAATCTCAACCGACTTATTGGCCACAATATTCACCGGACAAGTATTATTCTTACCAAATAAAAAGGCGATTGCAAGCGGTCTTGGTGGTTCTATATCCTCAATTTTAATGGCTTTGCCCGAATAATCAATCATTTCACCCTTAACGCTCCCTTTTAACACAATCATTAATGAACGGCACTCCTCGCCACTTTGAGCAATCATATGGTCCTTCTCATATTTTTTTACCTGATATGGTATTTGATTTAACAATTGACTTATCACCTCATAATCAATACCTTTAAATAACGGGCATTTAGTTAGCAGCTCCATAGTTTAAGTAATTTTGTACCAAATTATAAATTATTTTCGATTTTGTAACATTTGTTACAGCCTTGATCAGTGTCATACCCTACTTTTGCTGATGTAGAAATGATAAAAATAAATACAATGATAAGAGACGTAGTTAAAATAGACGAAGATAAATGTAATGGTTGCGGAGTATGCATTCCTTCATGTCACGAAGGCGCTTTACAAATTATTGATGGTAAAGCACGTTTAATTAGCGACCTGATGTGTGATGGATTAGGAGCGTGTTTGAATCATTGTCCACAAGATGCGATGACCATTGAAAAACGTGAAGCTGAGCCATATGATGAAATTAAGGTGATGGAGATAATGGTTGACAAAGGCATTAATACTGTTGTAGCTCATTTAAAGCACTTAAAAGATCATAACGAAGTAACATTTTTAAAACAGGCTGTTAACTGGCTCAAAGAGAACGAAGCACAACTAATCTTCAAAGTTGATGAAGTTATCCGCCAGGTTCATAAACCTAAAACATCAGTTATGCAACAAGGACATGCAGGTGGCGGTTGCCCGGGATCAGCAGCACGCGCTATTGAACGACCAACAGCAGCACCAACTGCTTCAGAAAATACAGGTGACGCACCTTCTGAACTTCGACAGTGGCCGGTGCAGATGCATCTGGTCAACCCAATGGCACCTTATTTCAGAGATTCTGATATGGTACTGGCAGCTGACTGCATAGCTTTTGCAATGGGCAATTTCCACAGTAAGTTTTTAAAAGGAAGAAGTGTTGGCATCGCTTGTCCTAAACTTGACAGCAACCAGGATATTTATGTAGATAAGCTGGTACAAATGATTGACCAGGCTAAAATAAACACATTAACAGTTGCTATTATGCAGGTACCATGCTGTGGTGGTCTGCTGCAACAAGCCAAAATGGCAATAGAACAGGCCTCCAGAAAGATTCCTCTTAAACTGGCGGTGGTTTCAATAGAAGGTGAAATATTAAAAGAAGAGTGGGTATAAATTGGGCAAAGGGAAACAAGCAGCGGGCTTCAAAAAGCCCCTGCTTTAGCCGATAACATTTATGTCTATTAAAATAAGGGTTAGGTGAGAAGTGCCTCAATCATCCATCCGGGTAGTCAACTCATTACGGCATTTCTCACTTTCTGTAAACAACTGAAATTTAAAAACACAATCAATAACTAAAATCAGATAATCATGAGTATGTTTTGTTATCAATGTCAGGAAGCGGCCAAAGGTACAGGCTGTGAAATTAAAGGAGTTTGTGGTAAAACTTCGGATGTTGCGAACCTTCAGGATCTATTATTATACACAACTAAGGGTATTGCCCTTTTAAGTCAATTGGCTGACAAAAAAGGAATCGATGGTGCGAAAGCCAATAAATTTATCATCGATTCACTATTCATCACTATTACCAATGCGAATTTTGATCGCAATAAAATTGCAGCTAAAATCAAAGAAGGATACGCCCTTCAAGATGAAATTAAAGCACAGATTGATACACCAGATACACTTCATGATTGCGCTACTTATAGAGCCGATGATGAAAATGCCATGGAATCAAAAGCTTTACTAATTGGCATTTTATCCATCGAAAATGAGGATATACGCTCATTAAAAGAGTTGTTGACCTATGGTTTAAAGGGAATGGCTGCCTATGGTGAGCACGCCTGGAATCTGGGATATGAGAATGAGGAAATCTACACCTTTGCCAAAAAAGCTTTAGTGGCCACACTATCTGAAGATATCTCAGCTGATGAATTAGTTGGATTGGTATTGGAATGCGGTAAGTTTGGTGTGGATGTAATGGCTTTATTGGATAAGGCCAATACCGAATCATTTGGTAATCCTGAAATAACATCAGTAAACATTGGCGTTGGCGATAAGCCTGGTATCCTAATAAGCGGTCATGATTTAAAGGATTTAGAGGAATTGCTTGAACAAACGCAAGGTACAGGCGTGGATGTTTATACGCATAGCGAAATGTTACCAGCTCACTACTACCCAAAATTCAAGAAATATGAGAATTTTGTTGGTAACTATGGAAGCGCTTGGTGGAAGCAAACCGAAGAATTTGAAACATTCAACGGTCCTATCCTATTCACCACCAACTGTATTGTACCACCAAAAGCTTCATACAAAGACCGTATTTATACAACTGGTGCTTCTGGTTTTGATGGCTGTACGCACATTGCCGACAGAGTTAATGGTGAGGCAAAAGATTTCTCTGCCGTTATTGAACATGCCAAAAAATGTGCTGCACCAACCGAAATTGAAACCGGAGAAATAATTGGAGGATTTGCTCACAATCAGGTATTACAATTGGCCGATAAGGTAGTTGAAGCTGTAAAAGGAGGCGCTATTAAAAAGTTTGTGGTCATGGCTGGTTGTGATGGCCGGATGAAAGATCGCAACTATTATACGGACTTTGCCAGCGAATTACCACAAGACACTGTAATATTAACTGCCGGATGTGCAAAATACAGATATAACAAATTGCCTTTAGGTGATATCGGTGGTATTCCTCGCGTATTGGATGCAGGTCAGTGTAACGACTCATACAGCCTGGCTGTAACAGCCCTCAAACTTAAGGAGGTATTTGGCCTTGATGACATCAATGATTTACCAATCGTTTACAACATTGCCTGGTATGAGCAAAAAGCTGTAATAGTATTATTAGCACTCCTTCACCTGGGGGTTAAAAATATCAACCTTGGGCCAACATTACCAGCATTCTTATCTCCAAATGTAGCAAACATATTAGTTGACACGTTTGGTATAGGAACAATCAGTACTCCACAGGAGGATATTGAAAAATGGATTAATTAAAGTAACAATTGGACTTATCAGATAATTATATACAAAAACCTGCATCTTTCACAAACATGCAGGCTTTTGTATATTCTATCATTCTAATATAGAATTATTTAGAACAGTTATTAATAAGCATTTAGCTACCTGTATGATTGATTATCATTATTAAATACTTTAATTTTTATTCACTAATCTAAATCTAAAAAGTGTATGCCAAAAAAATTCTACGATTTTCTTAAACCTCCGGAACACTGGAAAGTGCCTGTAATACTGGCAGCAGGTGTTTTTGTTGGTTTGGGCTTCTATGTTTTTTATGTCTCCCGGGCACATTCGTACCTTTCAGACGATCCCAAAACCTGTGTCAATTGCCATATTATGGCACCTCAGTTTGCCACATGGAGCCATAGTGCACACAGAGAAGTCGCCACCTGTAATGATTGTCATGTGCCACACGACAATGTACTGAATACCTATTTTTTTAAAGCTAAGGATGGTATGCGTCACGCTTCTGTTTTCACTATGCGTGCCGAACCACAAGTTATCTTTATCAAAGAAGAAGGCCAGCACGTCGTTCAGCAAAACTGTGTCAGATGTCATGAGCAACTCATTACGGACGACAAACTATTGGCTTATAAACCTGATGTTCATCAAAACATTAGCGACCGCTTTTGTTGGGAGTGTCATCGCGAAACACCTCATGGTAGGGTCAATAGCTTATCAAGCGTGCCTCATGCCCGTGTGCCGGTTCCGGAGAGTCCTCTCCCTGATTGGCTTAAAGAATTAAATGAGAAATAACCTAAATCAAAAACGAATATGAAACCTATACGTGAACAAATAAAAGACAAACCCTGGCTAGGCTGGGCAATATTTTTAGTAACCATAGTTGCAGTTTTCTTACTTGGATTACTGGCGTCATCTGTGATGGAACGCAGAGCAGAGGCAGTTTTTGCATATACTCCTAAAGTTCAACACGAACCAACAGAGCCTCGTAATGAGGTATGGGGCCAGAACTTCCCTAAGGAATACCAATCCTATATGAAAACTAAAGACACCACCTTTGCCAGCAAATACAATGGTGGAGCGATGATTGATATGCTGGAGGTAGATCCTCGATTGGTGGTTCTATGGGCTGGTTATGGTTTTTCAAAAGATTACAATCAGGGACGCGGTCATATGTATGCCGTTGAGGATATTCACAACACACTGCGTACCGGTGCTCCTTCTGACGAAAAGAAAAGCCCGATGCCAAACACATGCTGGACTTGTAAAAGTCCGGACGTACCTCGTTTAATGGCAGAAATGGGACCAGCCGAATTTTATAAAGGCACATGGGAGCAAAAAGGACCTGAGGTAATGAATGCCATCGGATGTGCCGATTGTCACGACTCTAAAACAATGAACCTGAAAATAACTCGTCCGGCTCTTGTTGAAGCCTTCGAAAGAATGGGCAAAGATATTAACGAAGCAAGCCATCAGGAAATGCGTTCATTGGTATGTGCTCAATGTCACGTAGAGTACTATTTTGATAAAAAAAGTCATCCTGGTTCACCATACCTAACCTTCCCGTGGGATAAAGGCATGAGCGTTGAAGCAATGGAAGAATACTATGATGAAATAGAATTTTCTGACTGGACACATAAACTGAGCCGTGCGCCAATGCTTAAAGCCCAGCACCCTGGTTATGAAGTATATTTAACTGGTGTTCATGCTAAACGCGGTGTATCATGTGCTGATTGCCATATGCCTTATAAGAGTGAAGGTGGTGTGAAATTCACCGATCACCATATCCAAAGCCCTCTTAATAATGTAGCTAATTCATGTCAGGTTTGTCACCGTGAAGAAACAGCCAGCCTGGTGCAGGATGTTTATGAGCGTCAGGATCGTATTATCGAAAACCGTGATAAATTAGAAGAGCTGATTGTACGCATGCACGTTGAGGCTAAAACAGCCTGGGACTTGGGAGCAACCGAAGAGCAGATGAAAGGTATCTTAACCGATATCCGCCATGCTCAATGGCGCTGGGATTACGCTGCAGCAAGTCATGGTGGCTCATTCCACTCACCTGTTGAAACTGGGAGAGTTATCTCTACAGGTATTACAGTTGCTCAGGAAGGTCGCATTAAACTGGCTCGTCTGCTGGCCGACTTAGGACATAATGAAGAGGTGCCATATCCCGATATCGCAACAAAAGCCAAAGCTCAGGAATTTATTGGCCTACCAGTTGAAAAGCTTCAATCTGAAAAGAATGAATTCCTGAAAAATGTGCTGCCTCAATGGAAAGAAGAAGGCAAAAAACGTGAATCAGGCTATACTGTTTCAATGAAATAAATACTTAAGCTCTTTTCGAGGCAATAAATTGTTTCGAAAAGGGCTTAGTACATTCACCTAAATCAAAAAATTTATGAAACTGAAATACATATTTGCTCTTGCTGGCTTATTGTTAGCAGGAAGCACGCTATATGCGCAGGTTAAAATATCTGCAGAAGTAAGACCGCGAACAGAATATAACCATGGGGTTAAAACACCAGCATTTGAGGGACAAGATGCTTCAGTAATTACTACACAAAGAACACGTCTAAATTTAGATTTTAAAAATGATGATTTCGCAATAGGTGTTGTCATGCAAGATGTTCGTCAATGGGGAGCTGAAAGGCAACTCACTACAAATGGCAATAACGTTGTATACCTGCATCAAGCGTGGGCTGAATGGTTTATGAATAAGAAGCTATCATTGAAAGCTGGTCGTCAACAACTGGTTTATGACGACCATCGCATTCTTGGTAGTGTAGGATGGGCTCAACAAGCTCGTTCGCATGATTTGGCGTTATTAAAATACCAAGGAAAAATTAATGTCCACCTGGGATTTGCATATCACAACCAAAACCTAAATAACAACATTTACACAGGTCCTGATGCCTATAAACGCATGCAGTTTTTATGGTTAAATCGAAAAGGTGACTCTTATTCTGCCAGTATATTATTCCTTAATAACGGAAAAACTCAAAACCTTGAATTTGCAAATGGCACAGTTACAAAACAAGACATTATTTGCAGTCGCACTTTAGGAACTCATATTAAAACTGAAATAAGCGGCATCAAGTTAGCTGGTAATCTGTACTATCAATTCGGAGAAGAAGTTCTTAAAAATAATTTTGGAACACCAGATGACAAAGTAGACCTTTCGGCATTTAACTTTTCGATTGACGCCATAATGGGATTAAATGAGAAAGCTAACATCGGTGCTGGTTACGAACTTCTTTCTGGGACTGATCAATCTGGTGCTGACAAATTAAATTCTTTCGCTCCATTATACGGCACAAACCATAAGTTCAATGGATTCATGGATTATTTCTACGTTGGGAATCATGGAAACAATGTTGGACTGAATGATATTTACATCAAAGGTGATTTTAAACCTGGTAAAGTTAAATTCAATGGAGCCATTCACTTCTTTAGCGCTGATGGTAAACTTGATAATTTCAACCAAGGCTTAGGTACTGAAATTGATTTATGGTGCGGATATTCTCATAAAGGTCAGGTGCAGTTAGATTTTGGTTACTCACATATGTTTGCTAAAGATGCTCTATATGCCATCAAAGGTGTTGAAGAAAATAGCACAGGCAATAGCTGGGCATGGGTTCAACTAACCTTTAAACCTACTTTATTTGAGACGAAAAAAGACTAAATAACTAGTTTGATATAACAAAGAGGCTCAGTCATTATGACTGAGCCTCTTGTTATATCTATGCCTATGCTTTTATATCAGACAGAATTACGACTGGCATTAATATTTCCGAACAGCGAACGCATAACCATCCGCTCATAGAGCGCCAGATGCTCATCTTCTGGTTTATCCTGTAATTTCTGAATCTCTATAAGCGCATACTGCTGAATGGCCAGTAATGGCAGCACAACACTTTCACGCAATCGAATACTATTACGGCTACGGGCATTATCCTGCAGTAACTCAGCATCGCCAGACACCTTCAAAACCATCTCTTTGGTTAACAAGTACTCATTGTAGATAATCTTCCAGAATTCACCGAATTTCTTATCTTGCTCCATGTACTTTGTTAATGCAAAGTTGGTTTTACTCATACTCTGCATACTGTTAGATATTAAGGCTCTGAAGAAGATAGATGAATTATACAGCTCCTGACAAGCTTCGAGCTTACCCGCATCTTCCTGTTCTTTCAGAGCAGTTCCCAACCCATAAAAGCCTGGTACATTCTGCTTCAACTGACTCCAGGCTCCCACAAAAGGAATAGCCCTTAAATCATCAAATTCCAGTTTATCACTAGATCCTCGTTTCGAAGGGCGACTGCCAATATTGGCTAATCCATAGTATTTTAAGGTACTTCTTTCTTCCAAAAACGGAATAAATAAGGGATGAGCCTTAAGCGCCGCATACTTCTCATAACCAACCACTGACATTTTTTCAATCAACTCGCGCTGACCAGCACTTAAATCAGAATCAGCACGATTAAACAAGTTGTTTTCAAATCCTGCTGTTAACAAATGGCCAAGGTTGTGTGCAGCTGCTTCTTTAATGCCATAATGTGAGCTAATGGTTTGCCCTTGTATAGTGAGCTGTATCTGATGGCTATCGATGGTTTTACCCAATGCCGAATAAAACAGGTGTGTATTACCACCACCTCGCGCCGGCGGTCCGCCACGCCCGTCAAAAAACACTACTTCCACATCGTACTCTCTCGAAATCAAGGTAATATCTTCTTTGGCCCTGTAAATACCCCAGTTAGCCATCAGGTAGCCACCATCCTTTGTACCATCAGAAAAACCAAGCATCACCGTTTGTCTATTCTTGCGGTTGGCTAGATGTGTTTTGTATTTTGGATGATTATAAAGTGTCTTCATTGACTGTCCTGCACCTTTCAGATCATCTACTGTTTCAAATAGAGGAACAATGTCAATCGATAAAGGCTCATCACCCCAGCTACACAAGCGTGCTAAGGCAAAAACTTTTGCAATATCAACCACTCCTCGACAGTTACTTATGATGTAACGATGTGCAGCTCTCTCGCCATTTTCTTTTTGAATACTTTTTATCGCCTTCATTGATTCGAGTGTGTCACGCACCAGTTCATCTTCAAAAACGCTTGTATCAATGCGGCCTTTTGCCTTTAACAATAAATCCAATTGTTCAACCTCAGTTCGCTCCCACAAATCTTCAGGGAATAGACCAGGATTCACGCGCATTACTTCATTAAAAGCCTTTCCTATCACGCGACTATCCTGACGCACATCAATACTTGCAAAGAAAAAGCCAAACTGCTTAATTTTACGTCTAAAGGATTTTATCTTGTCTACAAACAATCCCTGATGCTCTTCTTCCAGCAACTTCTCAACTTTATCTAATTGATTCAGCAGATGGTTTAAGTCTACATTTCTTTCACCTGATGCATTGGTAAGCTCTTCAACAAAAAGTTCATCCAGCTCATGAATAATATCGTAAACACCGGGAAAACTCATTCGCCTCTTGATAGCCTTAAGCTCATTATGGTAACATGTGGTCAAAGTAAAGCGCAACTTTCGAGCAACTTTTAGGGTCGTATCAACCGTCACAAACGGATTACCATCCCTATCGCCGCCTGGCCAGAAGCCCATGGTTATTAATTCTTTATTATGATCAATCTTACCAGGAAAGAACTCATCAATACGATCAAGCAATTGGCCAACAGCCGGATAGAAGATATTACCCAGATACCACGTTAATGCAATGGCTTCATCGTAAGCCGAAGGTTTTTGCTTACGATAAAAGGGTGTTTTCCCAAGCTGTTGAAGTAGATCTCGCGCATAACCAACTTCATCATTAGTGATTGCCTCTGTTAAATCTGTTGAGATCGCCAGTACTCGTCCCGGATAGAATTGAGTTGGGTGAGCAGTTAGTACAACCCTGATACCAAAGCTATCCAACAATTCATCCATCTGCTGATCTAGCTTGCGGTTCTCTACCTTTTGCTTAATGCGCCCCCATGAATCCGAATCATTCATACGGTGAATTTTGGTATAGGCAGCTTCCTCCAATGCATCTATCAATACTATTTGACGCTCAACATATTGTATAATCTTAAATAAGAACGAGATACGTTCACGTTCCGTTAACTCAGGCTTGTGTTCTTTGAAAAAATTATTGACAATAGTTGTTGGCGATTCGCCATTCTCCAATCCTTTTACGCACGCTTCGTTCAACAATGGTAATAAAAGCCCTGTTTGCTGAACAGCATGAAGTGGCAGCGTAAGAAACAAGCTGTTATACAACTGATATTTCAACTCCACCAGTTCGCGATACGACTTCTCAATTTGGTTCATTCTTTTCTTATTTTGTGTATTGATATTATTTATAGGACAATGGCACTTCATCTGTAAGTAAACTTGCCTTTTAAATAACAAATGCAAAGATAAGATGTTTGTAAGAGTAATACTATTATATTTTACGACTTTTTTATAAGTTCATTGTAATGCTTTGGATTACATCACTAAATCAGTTCATTTGCTATTTTAAATAAGAAGGGAGGTACTTATTAAGCTAGGTTGAAATTGACTAAACGAATTAAACAAAGCAGTATTATTTAAAAAGAAGTTAACGGTTATTTTAGGTATTTTTCTACCTTTGTAGCTTGTAATTTTCGCTCGTAAGAGTCATTAGGAAAACTTATAAAACTATAATTGTGCCGGAAACAAGATACGTATTTGTAACCGGAGGAGTTGCCTCCTCGTTGGGAAAAGGAATTATATCAGCCTCGTTAGCAAAATTATTACAATCCAGAGGTTATAAAGTAACCATTCAAAAGCTTGATCCATACTTAAATGTTGATCCTGGGACCCTCAACCCATATGAGCATGGCGAATGTTATGTGACAGAGGATGGTGCCGAAACAGATTTGGATTTGGGACACTACGAGCGTTTCCTGAATGTACCAACATCGCAGGCCAACAATGTGACAACCGGTCGTATTTATCAGAATGTGATTAATAAAGAGCGTAAAGGCGATTACCTGGGAAAAACCGTTCAGATTATTCCTCATATTACCGATGAAATTAAACGCAACATCAAACTGCTTGGCACTAAGCACAAGTATGATTTTGTGATTACTGAGATTGGAGGAACCGTTGGTGATATTGAATCATTGCCATATGTTGAAGCCGTTCGTCAGTTAAAGTGGGAATTAGGTAATCATGCTGCAGTGGTGCACCTCACTCTGGTACCTTATCTGAATGCTTCAGGTGAATTAAAAACAAAACCTACACAACACTCCGTTAAGCAGTTGCTTGAAAACGGTATACAACCGGATGTATTGGTGTTGAGAACAGAGCATGAACTTTCTCAGGATATCCGTAGAAAAGTAGCCCTGTTCTGTAATGTTGACAGCAAGGCTGTTATTCAGTCAATTGATGTAAGCACCATCTACGAAGTACCTGTTAAAATGCAGGAAGAAGGCTTAGATGAAATTGTACTGAAAAAACTGGACTTACCTATTGAAGAGAAACCTGCATTAAAAGAATGGAAAGGTTTCTTAAGTAAACTGCATGGAGCCAAAAAAACAGTGAAAATTGGTTTGGTCGGTAAATATGTGGAGTTGGCTGACGCATACAAATCAATCATTGAAGCACTGATACATGCTGCTACATACAATGATCGAAAAGTTAAGATTGAGCTGATTCACTCAGAAGAGCTTAACAACGAAAATGCTGCCGATATGCTTAAAGGGCTTAATGGCGTATTAGTTGCGCCCGGGTTTGGACACAGAGGTATTGAAGGAAAATTATCAGCTATAAAATATGTACGTGAGAACAACATTCCATTCCTGGGAATTTGTTTGGGTATGCAATGTGCTGTTATTGAGTTCGCCCGCAACGTGCTCAATCTTAAAGAAGCGAATTCAAGAGAGATGAATAACCGCACTCCTGATGCTGTTATCGACCTGATGGAAGATCAAAAGAATGTGACTGATATGGGTGGTACCATGCGATTGGGCGCCTATGACTGTAACCTTAAAAAGGGTACTAATTCATATGAAGCCTATGGTAAAGAAGCTGTTCAGGAGCGTCACCGCCACCGCTATGAGTTCAACAATGAGTACCTGGAAGCATTTGAGCAGGCTGGTATGAAGGCAGCTGGCTGTAATCCGGATACGGGTCTTGTTGAGATTATGGAATTACCAAAGCACAAATGGTTTGTGGGCGTACAGTTTCACCCTGAGTATAGCAGTACCGTTTTAAAACCACATCCTATATTTATGGCATTTATCAAGGCCGCAATAAAAGAGTAAACTTAACACACAAAGTAATAAAATGGATAGAAATTCGATAACCGGAATTATACTAATCACGATTATTCTGGGTTTCTTCTGGTGGATTAACAAGCCATCTGAGGAGCAGCTGGCACAACAGCAACGACGCAGAGACTCAATTGCCATGGTTGAGCAATTAAGATCCGAAGCCGAAGCTCAGACTGCTGCAGTTAAAGCTCAACAAACCCAGGAAGCGGAAGCTCAAAAGGATTCTTCAATAATTGCGCAGGAAAAATCAGATCGCTTCGGCTTATTTGCCAGTGCAGCTGAGGGTGAGCAATCGTTTGTGACTTTAGAAAACAATCTGGTAAAGATGAAGATTTCAACCAAAGGTGCTCGCATCTACTCGGTTGAACTAAAAGACTATAAAACGCATGATGGCCAGCCTTTGGTACTAATGAATGGCGACCAGAATAAATTTGGCTTCTACTTTACACATAGCAATCGTAACTTCCACACCAATGACCTGTTTTTTGATGTGGCTTCAACATCTGGCAACAAAGCCGATTTTGTAATTAACGCGGCGGAAGGAAAGCTGGTATTTTCATATGCATTACCTGATGACAGCTACATGGCTGATTTTAATATCACCACCAACAATATGGGTAGCATCATGTCTACAAACACAGGCTCATTAGGCATTGAATGGAATATGCGAATGGACGCTCAGGAAAAAGCACCGGACTTTGAGCGTCAGCGAGCAGGTGTTTATTTCAAGTTTGCTCAGGAAGATGTTGATCACATTGTGGCCACAAGTTCTAAGTCAGAAAAATTAAGTACAAAAGTACAGTGGGTAGCATTTAAAGATCAGTTCTTTTCATCGGTATTTATTGCCAAGGATGATTTTGTAAGTGGAGAAGTAGCTACAGAAGCACCAGAAGATAAAAATGAGCGTTTAATTATGAACGCCAGTGCCTTGGTAAATGTACCTTATACAGGTAATGATAACCTTGATTTTCATTTCTACTTCGGCCCAAATGATTTTAAAGCTCTGAAACCCTACGATGAGGCTTACGACTTGCGCGAGTTGGTTTATTTAGGATGGGGATTTCTACGCTACATCAACCTGGGTGTAATTGAGGTATTCCACTTCTTCGAGGGCTTTATCAGCAACTATGGTATCATTATCCTGTTGCTAACTATCCTTATTAAATTGATTCTTTTCCCACTTACATACAAATCGTATGTATCAACGGCTAAGATGAAGGTGCTAAAGCCACAAATTGAGGAAATCAACAACAAGATACCAAAGGAAAAAGCAATGGAGCGCCAACAGGCTACCATGGCACTGTATCGCAAAGCTGGTGTTAACCCAATGGGTGGTTGCTTGCCAATGTTGCTGCAAATGCCTATTCTGTTTGCGATGTTCCAGTTTTTCCCCGCCTCTATTGAGCTGCGTGGCGAAGCTTTCCTTTGGGCGCAGGATTTATCATCATACGACTCTATCTTTGAATTACCATTTACTATTCCGTTCTATGGTGATCATGTGAGTCTTTTCTGTTTGTTAATGGCCATTACCAATATTGTGTATACCAAGATTAACCAGGAGATGACACAGAGCAGTCAACAAATGCCTGGTATGAAAGGAATGATGTACATGATGCCGGTGATGTTCCTGTTCTTCTTTAACAACTACGCATCAGGTTTGAGTTACTATTACTTTATCTCAACCCTTATAACCATTGGTCAAACGCTATTAATTCGTCGTTTTGTAGACGAAGAGGCTTTATTAGCAAAACTTAACGCTAACAAAAAGAAGCCAGTTAAGAAGTCGAAATTCCAGCAGCGTTTAGAAGATATGCAACGCCAACAGGCGCAAGCAGGCAAAAAAGGTAAAAAGAAATAATTAGTTACCATATGTAATTAAAAAGCCGTTCTGATGTTAGAACGGCTTTTTTGTATCCTAAAATGACTTTACAAATAACACTTACTTCTTAATCTGCCTGAAGCCTTTAGGCAAATTAGGCAGCTGTGGTATCGGCGGTAAAAACTCCTTTAATTCCATAAGTGGATCCAGCAGGTTTTTCCTGAAATCTTTAGGAGGAATAATGACCCGGAGTGATAAAGGATGAATTCTAATTTCGGCCCTGTGCCCCAACTCTACCGGCTCTCCATCCAAATGTCCTACTAACTTTTCATCACTTTCAATGGTAATATGCTTAGCCCTGGTTACAACATCATACCTTCGCTGATCAACACTCTGATCCAAGATACTAATTAACAAGGATGGCCCATCGTAGATTGGAAACTCCTTAATAATACATACATCAATTAATCCATCATCAATTTTTGCCTGAGGAGCAATATGAATGTTGTTTCCCCACTGCGATGAGTTGGCAAAAGTAAGCATGAAGGCGGGCAGTTCGTAGGTCTTGTTATCGATAGAAATACGATATACCGAAGATTTATACTTAGCATATTCCTTTGTAATGAGCTTTACATAACCTGCCGGCCCTCTATTCTTCTCTTTGGCAAACTGATGACTGATATGTCCGTCAAAGCCAATACCCGCCACATTTAATGATACCTGCTCATTCACCCGAAGCGTATCGATATCCTTTTTTACCAAATGGTTGATAACCTGCAAAGCCCTGTTAACGCGTAAAGGAATATCCAGATAACGAGCCAGTCCGTTGCCCGAGCCTGTTGGGATTATGGCCAAAGCTGTGGTGGTATTAATCAATGATGATCCTACTTCATTGACTGTTCCATCTCCGCCTACAGCCACCACCACATCGTACTTACCCACTGCATTCCTGGCTAGTTCACGTGCATGGCCGGCATATTCAGTATAAGCAATATCAAACTCAATCTTTTCATGGTCAATCTCATCTCCAACAGCTTTCTCTACTGTTCGCTGTTTACCAATACCCGATATGGGATTAATAAGAAATAGGACACGATGTTTTTTCATTGCAAAAGAAATAGCTGAGTTAAGATAGTAATTACTTTCGTTTCTGTCCTCTTGTTTTAGGTTTCTTATATTTGGCGGCTAGCTTCCGCCGATACGAACCTCCTTGGTTAGTCTTTTTATTCTTATCTTTCTTTTCATGAAAAGCAGCACCCCTTTGACTTATTGGTTTAGGTGCTTTGTTCACCATCATGCCAGGTAATACCTCCTTCTCCGATTCCAATAGCTTTTCACTGACTTTTACATCAGCTGGTACAGGCTCCAGCTGCACTTGCTTTTTCATCAGTTTTTGGATAGATGCCCAAATATTTTCATCCTTTTCTTCCACAAAGGCAATGGCAATACCGTCGGTATCGGCACGGCCTGTACGACCTATGCGGTGAATATAAGATTCTGCTGTTTCTGGTAAATCATAGTTAATAACGTGGCTCACCTGGTTAATATCCATACCCCTGGCAATAAGGTCGGTGGCCAACAATATCCGCCTCTGACCTTCCAGGAATTCTTCTACCATCCTGAAACGGAAATTCTGAGATTTATTGGAGTGAATCACCCCAATCTGTTCCGGAAAATCTTTCTCCAACTCATCAAATAGTAAGTCAGCCAGACTTTTGCTTTGCACAAACACCAGTACCTTATCCATCGACTCATCGGTGGATAGAAGATGCTTAAGCAAATTCAGTTTCGTATAGAAATTTGGAACGATATAGCCCGATTGAAATATCTTCTCTAAGGGTGTACCGGTAACTGCTACTTCAACTCTTACCGGATCGTAGAACCATTGCTTAATTAGCTGCTCCACATCTTCCGTTACGGTAGCCGAAAACATCAGATTCTGACGCTTATCTGGCAAAAGCTCCTGTATCTGCTCCAGCTGAGCCCTAAAACCCAGGTTGAGCATTTCATCCACTTCATCAATCACCAGTTTCTGGATATTCTTCAAACGTAACACGCCAGTCAGGCATAAATCGATTAACCTGCCAGGCGTAGCCACCAACACATCCAAACCTTCATACACCAGCTCTTTCTGAGTATTAATATTGGTACCACCATAAACACCACCAATACGAACGCTCATGTATTCTGTCAATTTACGAAACTCACCTGCTACCTGCTCAACCAGTTCCCGCGTTGGCACCAGCACCAGGATTCGCGGATGGCGTTGCTGAGAAAACTTCAACTGACGTAATATCGGCAAGATATAAGCAAAGGTTTTCCCAGTACCCGTTTGGGCAATTCCAACCACATCTCTGCCAGACATGATTACAGGAAATGCATGCTCCTGTATCGGTGTCGCTTCTTCTAATCCGATATCTTCCAGTGCATTAATCAGCACTTTATTAATATTTAATTCCGTAAACTTCAAAACGTCAAAAATTTAATTTCTGCAAAAGTAATGTGTTTATTGGGAAAACTAATATTTACTTTGCAAAAGCTAAGGCTTTATCGCAAAAACGGCATTAAAACTCGCTCCAGTTGATGAGCCATGTAGCCTCATGATCCTTCCTGCTCGTAATCGTAGCTCACCATCCAGTTAATACCAAACTTATCGGTAAACATGCCAAAGTAGGAGCCCCAAAAGGTTTTGCCAAGCGGCATAATTATTTGCCCATCTGTTGATAAGCCATTAAATATGTTTTCAGCTTCCTTTTCTGAATCTGTATTAACAGAGATGGAGATATTAGTGCCCGCCACGCATGGTGGCCCAAAGGCTTCATGTGTATCACTGCCCATCAATACAGTTTCGTTACTAATTCGCAATGAGATATGCATTATTTTATTGGCATCCGCTTCGGATATGGGTTCTTCTGAGGGCATATCTTTGTATCGTCCCACATATTCGAAATCGCCACCAAATACGTTTCGATAAAAATTGAAAGCGTCTTCACAGCTTCCGTTGAAATTGATGTAAGGATTAATTGTTGCCATAGCAAAATATTTTATTTAGAATGCTTTAAAATAATACTTTTTCTACACTAGTGCCAATAATGGATATGTAATACATACTACTTGCCTGCTCCATTTATTTTAAATTCAGATTCATCTACTAAAAATTCATTTCTGAATGTTTGCAGATGTAATTAGCGTCAAGCAAATTTTAATTTTCCATTATTTTTTTTAATTTTAAGACAGACTTATATTTACTATTAAACCTTTTCAATATGAGTACAACAACAATCACATTTAATCAACTCAGGAAGATTAAAGATAGTCTGCCTGATGGAAGCATTCACACAATTGCAGAAGAGTTGAACCTCGACGTAGAAACAGTAAGAAATTACTTTGGCGGTGCCAACTACGATCGAGGTAAAAGTGTAGGGATACATCTTGAGCAAGGCCCCGATGGCGGTATTGTGGAACTAGATGATACGACAATCCTGGAAATGGCCCGCGAAATTCTTAAAGGCAAGAAGCCGCAAGTTCAGAGTTAGTGCAATCTTATTCTCTATAGAAAAAAGCGCCATTTGGCGCTTTTTTTACGTGCAATTATTTGATGAACTTTTCTCTTCGCTGGAGGTTAAGGAGCCCCCATAAGGCAGATACAAGAGCCACTATAAGCCATGTCCTAACATGTTTCTCCACCACACTCTCCCATACGGTCTCACTCATACCCGATGGCAACTCAAAAGGGTTTAAAAATACATTCCATGGGCTTGACTCCAGAAATGCACTCAAAAACCAAACAAGCAGGCCTAAAATCACTACAATTACAGCCGTACCATTACCATTTTTCACCACTGTGCTGAAAAAGAAACCTAGCATACCAAACAAACCAACCGGCACCATTAATCGCATAGTCATTTCCCATACCGGTACATTAATGAGTAGCACACTACTCAGGTTAGCCATTAAGAAGATAAACCAAAACACCATAAAGAAGGCCATACACAGCCTCACGAGCCATATTTTATAGCGATAATTAGGAATACCAAATAGTATTTCAAGGATGCGGGCATCTTCATCATTTTGAATTCCATACGTTGTGGGAAAGAAGATCAACAAAAATGCCGGAAACATTAATTGGAAATAGACACCATGCACACTTACTGAATCGGCCGCAAATAAACTGATGGACGTGATCAGCAGATAAAAAATCAGTGCAGCACCCAGAAAGTAGACAAACTTATTGCCGAATACAATTTTAAGGTTATACCTGACAAACTTTAGTAGCAAACTGATGCCTGATGGATGTAATAGATTTATTTTACTCATTGTTTTCGCTCTTGTTTTTTAATAACCAGATATAGGCATCCTCAAGTACGGCTCCCACGCTTATGGCATCCTCAACCGGCTGTTCATTGGCGATGCAACGTACTCTTATGTTCGCTCCATCACGCATGTGGTGCACAATCAGGAACTGTTGGTTTATCTCATCAAATGCTTCTGCTTTGATATCAAATTGCCATACCCGGTTATGTGCAATCTTGACCATCTCACCAGGTTCGCCCCAGTAACGCAGTTCTCCCTTACTCATCACAGCTACCTGATTACATGAACTGGAAATATCTTCAATAATATGTGTGGAGAACAGCACAATTCGTTCACGGCTCAATTCAACCAGCAAATTTCGGAAACGAATACGTTCACGTGGATCTAGACCAGCAGTTGGCTCATCCACAACCAGTATTTTTGGCAAATGCAGTAGAATCATGGCGATACCAATGCGCTGTTTCATACCACCAGAAAAAGCACCAATTTTATCATCCTTACGCTCCCACATATGTACTGATTGCAACACATACTGCAAACGCTCTATACGAACATTTTCTTCGGTTATACCCCTAACAATTGCCTGGTAATCGAGAAACTCATAGGCAGTCATATTTTCATAGGTTCCAAACTCCTGTGGTAAATAACCGATTATTCCTTGCAACTCTTCGCGGTGTTCTGCGGTATCAAAACCATTGATATAGACTTTACCATAACTTTGCTCCAACACACCACAGATAATACGCATCAGGGTTGTTTTACCTGCTCCATTGGGTCCCAGCAAACCTATCATGCCGGTTTTAAACTCCAGAGAAATCCCTTTAAGTGCCTTAAATGGCACTTTTTCCTTACCAATCAGCGGAATACTTCTTATCATTCGATAGTAGGTACGTCGCCATCCTGCAAATCGCCCCGTTACCCGCTCTATATTTATCCTATCTGCCTTCAGCTTATTCCCAGAGGCTATCAGCATCAGGAGTAAATACCAAAGTGCACCCAGTATAATCGCCAGAGCCATTGCATCCCATCGGTATACTAACAGTGCTACTCCAACAATAGGGTAAATGTATTTGAGAAGTTTTAAAACACGCTTATCCCATTTGTGAGTCAATAATACATCAGTCTTATTTCTCCAATACAATGCAATACTGTTGTATATAGAGATGAAGACAAAATAGTTAATAACAGTAAACAATGTACCCCAAAGTGCAGAATCGAGATACCACCAGGTAAAATACACCATAAATCCGACAACAGGCAACTGCCAGATGAGTTGCTTCCATAATAACGAAGCTGTCATTTTCTTTAATAACAATTGCTCGCTTAGCTTGCTATTTCTGGCTTTAAACTCGCGTACAAAACGCGTATCCCGGTCGTAAACTTTTACCAGGTTACGAATCGTTATATTCACATCGGCATGCTCAGCCACTAAATTGGCATTGGCCATGCGTAGCGATGATTTAACAAAGTACACAATGCTTGGCACCCCAGTGATAATCAACACACCGTATAGTAACTGCCACGCAAATGATGCATCGGAGAAGAAATACACTAAAGCCAATGCTGCTGTCCAGGTTGCATAGATAAGCCCCTTCAGCCACCAGTTCAAACTTCGTAACCAGTTTAATGCACTATCCAGACCAAATGCAAAAGTGGGCATAAACACCAGTGTCAGCAAGGTACTAAAGCTTAAGCCTCCAACCACGGTAATGGCAAAAGGAGCGCCCAGTATGCCCACGTATTCAGATTTGCCCATTGCCAAAGGCATCATAGCAATAATGGTGGTAATTGCCGTAATGGCAATAGGACGAATACGCGAAATGCCTGCCTGCATTAGTGCTCGCGCATGGTTATACCCCTGCCTTCTAAGTTGCCTTGAATAATCGATTAACAGAATACCATTGTTAACAACTACTCCCAGAAGAATTAAAAACCCAATAAAAGTGTGCGTATTTAATAATGAATTACCTGTTAAGACCAGCGCTAAAAGTGAACCGATTGCTGCCAATGGCACAGAAAACAGCATAACCACAGGTGCCGTTAATGATTCGAAAACAGAAGCCAGTATCATAAACACCAGTAACAAGCCTATCAAGCCTAAAAACTTAAACTCGGCAAAAGTATCCTCTTCATGTATGACTTTTAACGACACCTTTGAAGAAACAGGAATAGAAGCCACCAGCTCATCTACCTGCGCACGTGCATCCTCCAGCAATGTTTTTGATGCATTAACTTCATCTGAGAACTGATAGGTTACCTCGATCTGCTTCTCCTGATTAACCCGCAATATCTCAGTACGACCTGATGCATAATTTATTTCAGAGAAGTCCCGAAGCGGCACAATGGCCCCTGCATTATTAGTCACATTGAGCTTTTGCAGATCATCCATCGTTTTTGGCGGAGTTTCATCGGGCAGATCATTATCAACCGTTTTCATAATAATGTCATAGACCTCATTATTCACCTTTAATTGTCCGCCTGAACTAACCTCTGAACGAAAGGTAAACAACTCTGAAACCACGTTTGAAGGAGCAATATTTAACAGGCCCATCAGATAAGCATCCATTCCCAAATGGATTTCCGGTCGTTTATTGGCAGAAGATACCCGGGCTCGCTGAAGGTTGTCTATTTCATTCTCCAGCCAATATTTAACATCATTGGCAACTAACAGCATCTGGTCATAATCTTCACCTTTGATAACGACTTTCTCTTCCTGTTCACCCAGCCCTAAAAAACCCATCATGTCCAGGCCTGGGTTGGAGCCAAATCCGCCACCGCCACCCATAGCGGCTGTAGCACTTTGCGAGAGGCTTATCTCCCCTCCTTCAATCTCACTGATGCGATTTTGAATGTCAGCCTTTATTTCGGGTATCGAACGCCGGGCAATACGCTTATAATCATCTTGCAGGATGACAGACACGGCGGCTTCATCTTCATAAACCTGACAGACCACGTCCTTTTTCTCTTCCAGTGATTCTAATCGACTCTCTATCTCCCTCACCACCTGATCGGTATTGGAAAGCATTGAGCCCGATGGCATCTCCACATTAATGTTAAATTCAGTGGTTTCAGCTTCTTGCCGTGTAGTGATACTTAATCCAATACTGACAATAAGCACAACGAAGAACACCAGCAACACTCCCATAATAGTGGCCGCTGGTTTTCGAAGTGTGGCTTTCAGCAAAAGGATATAATATTGAACCAGCTTATTGTGTAAATCCAGTTTCTCAAGGGCTTCAATACGGTATTTGATAATGCCGGATAGAAACAAGTGGGTTAGCATTGGTATTAAGATGAGGGCTACGAGCAAAGACACCATTAGTGTTGAAATAATAGACACACTGATATGCTTGGCAATTTCGCGAAAAAGCATCTGCTCAGAAAAAACAAAGGGCAGAAATACTGATACTGTGGTGAGCGTAGCTGCTGTCACGGATCGCCACACCTCTTTGGTTCCTGTTACAACACTACTAGTGCTGTCACCGCCACCTCCTGAAGCTACCCGGTAAATGTTTTCCATGACCACCACACTGTTGTCGAGCAACATACCAATGGCCAGCGCCAACCCAACTAATGTGAGCATATTAATGGATATATCAGCAGCAAAAAAGAAATTAAAAGCGCCATAAACCGATAATGGCACCGAAAGCATCACCATGCCAACAAGGGGGATGTTATTCAGGAAAATCCATAAAATAAAAATGGCTAATATACCGCCAACAAAAGCCAACTCAATGATCGAATCTAGGTTGCTTTCCATTGTTTCAGCCTGGTTGGTTACAACTACCAGTTCAATACCCTTCTCCTGATATTCCTTGTTGATTTGCTCAATCTGTTTCAAGGTGTTATCCGATAGTTCTATCATATTCACCTGGGCATCTTTAGCGATGGCCAACGAAACTGATTCCAGACCATTAACACGGCTATATGAATCTTCCTCTTTAACGCTGAAATTGATTTGTGCCACATCTTTAAGCAACACAGGCCCTTCCGATTTGACGACTATATTTTCGATATCACTGATATGATTATAGTCGGCCTCTGCTGTTACATAATACTTCATCTGGCCCTTAACCACCTTACCGGCAAATACCTTCTCGTTCTGGCCTGAAGTGATTAGCTGTCGGATGCGACCGGTGGTTAAACCATAACTATCAAGCACATCCTGCTGGAAAATAATCTCAACCGACTTCTGCCTACCACCAGATACTTGTATGGATGAAATACCATCAATACTTTCCAGCTTTGGTAGTATATCTTGCTCAACAACATTGCGCACTCGATCCACACCGCCTTCACCCCTCACCTGAACAGTCATAAACTGACTGTTCATCTGCTCAACATCAGCTTTAAACACTTGCGCCATCATGTTTTCGGGCAACACATTGGCAGCTCCCTCTATTTTTTCTACCAGTTTTAGGTAACTGTATTTCACATCGGCATTGCGCGTGAGGTAAACAAATATCATGGCTCGCTGTGGCCCCACTCGCGTCTCAATTTTTTCAATACCCTCCAGTGTACCAATGATGCCTTCAATAGGAATCACGCCCTCCTGCTCCATATGCTTGGGGTCCAACTCTGTTGTTGCTCCCACTTGCACAAACAACATAGGGTACTCGGTATTAGGTATTAGTTCAAAGGATAACTGCCGATAGGATATCACTCCCAACATGGTTAGGGCAATAAACAGCATACTGACAAGTACTTTTCTGTTAATTAATTCTCTCATACCTGTCAAATCTAATTTGAACGACTAAACCAATTATCAAATACATAATAAACACAAGGAATAACAACCAGCGTTAACAAGGTTGATGTAATCAAGCCACCAATAACAGCAATGGCCATGGGTGCACGTAATGCGGCACTATCTCCAAAGCCAAAAGTAAGAGGCAATAGCGCTAAAATAGTGGTTAAACTGGTCATTAAAATAGGCCTGACACGCTGCTGTCCAGCTGCCACAATCGCATCTTTTAGCACCATTCCGTTTCGCTTGTATTGATTAATGGCATCCACCAGAATAATAGAATCATTAACCGCTATACCCGCCAACATTACAATACCTATGTAGGCCATGATGTTAAACGTATGCCCCAACAGGAAGAAGGCCCAAACAGCCCCAACACCGGCCAATGGCACAGTCAACAGGATGGTAAATGGGTGCAAAAGCGACTCAAACTGTGAAGCCATTACCATGTAAACTAAAATAATGGATAGTATTAGAGCAAACTGAAGATTCCCAAAGGCATCCTTTCGCTTTTCTTCCTCACCCCGCACTTTAACTGTAGATGTAGCCTCCAATGGTAATTGCTCAATGGCTTGTTCCAACTCCGTAACAAAATGATCAAATGGTCGGTCATCTGTCACATTAGCACTCAGTCGAATCACGCGCTTTTGGTTATTACGCAATACTTCACGTGGCGCTTTACCTATCGTGATGGTGGCCACTTCGGATAATAATACTTCTTTCGCACCTTCTGATATTTTAATACTGGCCAATTCATCAAGGCGCACATCGGGTGTTTGCAGCGATATATTCGTTAATTCACCTCTCACTTCCATTCGACCGGCATCTTTTTTAGATAGGTAATCGGACAAATTATTCATGATGGAGGAAACATTGAGGTCAAAAATACCTGCCCTGACCCGATCGATGACCACATTAACTTCAGGGGCGCCATCTTCCAGTGAGCTCTTCACATTGTATATTTCATGATGCTGACGAATAAAATCAGTTAGCAGGCGTGCGGAAGCCTCCAGGTTATCCTTATTATCATCCTCAATTTCTATTACCAGAGGCGCTTCATCAGTACCTAAAAGGGTTTGCAAAGCCGACTGATCCTGAACAAAACGCATCTCCAACCCATCGATATCAGCAAATAGCTTATTCAAAGCACCAATTATTTCGCTAAACGACGCATGCACATCCTCATTGAGCACCAGTTTAATAAACCCGGTATTCTCGCCTTGCTCACCTGTTGAAGCAATCTCACTAGCTGTTTCAGGGCCGGCATGCGTATATATCCACTTTAACTGATCGCCAAAAGCTGCCATTACCATCTCTTCCATCTGGTTTAAGGTAGCATCAGTCCTGTTAAGTGATGTACCGGCAGGAAAAATGGTCTCAACGGTTACCTCGTTCGATTGTGTTTCGGGCATAAACTCACTGCCTACTATGGGCATGATTAACACAGTGACAGTCACTAATGCAATGGCCCCGAACAATACCACTGCCCTGCGCTCCAATACATTTTCCAAAAAGCGCTGATAGGCTTTAAACCCCTTTTCTTTAGGGGTCATTGCAGGCCTTGTAGTTTGTTTTGTTTTAAATACCAATACGCTCAGCACAGGAATTACCAATAAGGCCACCACCAATGATGACAGCAATGAAAACGCTACGGTCCAGGCCTGGTCCTTAAATAACTCACCCGATGCACCATGCAGGTAAACAATGGGTAAAAACACAACAATAGTAGTGAGGGTAGAAGCTGTTAAGGCTCCTCCAACTTCTGAAGTCCCAAGCACAGCTGCCTCCTTAATAGATAGGCCTTCTTCCAGTTTTCGGACTATGTTTTCCACCACCACAATGGCATTATCAACCAGCATACCTGCTCCAAGTGCCAGACCGCCCAAGGTCATTATATTTAATGTCAAACCATTAAAATACATGAGATTAAAAGTGGCTATGATGGATATAGGAATTGCCAGACTGACAATAAGGGTGACACCAAAACGACGCAGAAAAACAAACAAGATAAATACGGCCAATACAATACCTATCAGCGCACTTTCCTGCACCTCACCAATGGCACTTTGAATAAAAGCCCCCTGATTATTAATGACCTGTAGTTTATAACCAGGTAAACGCTGTTGAATACTAACAAAAGCTTCTTCCAGCTTTTCGACGGCCTCAACTGTATTAAAGCGTGTTTCCTTATAAATAGAAATGCCCAGACAGCGCTGTCCATTTAATCGCACAATACTTTCCGGTTCGCGGTTCTGAAGCATCACTCTGGCTACATCTTTCAGCAAAACCGGTGAAGACTGATTAGCTGAGCCTGTTGACTGCATATCATTATCAGTACTACCTGACTGGTTCAGTTTTACAACCAGGTTTTCCACATCGTTAAGCGCAGTAAGTGCACTTAAGCCTTTAATAATATATCGTTGTCCCATCTCTTCAATGGACCCGCCCGATACATTCTGATTAAAATTATTGATGGTCGTCAACACAGAAGCAGTCGTCAGACCATTGGCATCCAGCAATTGCGGATCAGCCACCACCATCACTTCAGCCTCTTCTTCACCTGAAATACGGATATCAGCAATCCCCTCTATACGAATCAGCTCATTGCGGATGTAGTTTTCAGCCACTTTTCTAAGGGCATTCATATCCTGCACATCATCATTGCTGAAAGCCGCTTTGATTACAGGCGATGCATTAGGATCGAAGCGCGAGATATTTAACTCTTCCACATCTTCATCCTGACTGATTTGGGTCAATGCTTTTTGAAGATCAAGAAATGCCTCATCAATATCTTTTCCCCAGTCATATTCAACAGTCACTACTGCTGAACCAACACGACTGACCGATGACACATTCAGCACACCACTTTGGCGCACCGCAAGGGCTTCAACCTGCTCAACAAAACGCTTTTCTATTTCTTCAGGCGACCGTTCACCGGCTACAATCTCGGCATATATTTTTGGATTTTGTAAATCGGGAAATAGATCTGTACCCAGCCGCGTTAATGAAATACCGCCCAATAAGATGATACCCAAAACTATCATTAGAACGGTAACCGGATAGTTGACAGAAAATCGAGAAATTGCTCTCATATATTTTCAAATTAGAGATTTAGGATTTGCACTTAGATGATGTTAGTTCCGTAATGCAACTTAAATCCATTGCGTTATTTACTTAACTACTTTCACTTTAGACCGATCTTTAAGCGTCTCAAAACCTTTAACAATAAGCCTTTCATTCACTTTTAATCCTTCCGTCACCTCGATCTCTGTTAATGTTTCAATCCCGGTACGTATATATCGTTTTTCGGCAGCTGAATTTTTGGCAATAAACACCATTTTTCGGTTCCCTTCTGTCAACACCACGTCTTTGGGTATTACCAATGCACTATCACGCTGTTCAACAACAATCTCGGCCTTAACAAACATTCCAGGTTTTAACAATTCCTGCTTATTAACCACCCTGATGCGCCCTTTAAAAGTGCGGGCCTCCATATCAATTGCAGGTGATAGCTCTGTAATTCTACCTTTAAGTGTATCATCGGGCAGAGCATAATTCATAATGTTGGCTGGCTGATTAATCTGCACTTGTCCCATCAGGTTTTCGGGCATGCTTAAATCCATCAGCATAGTAGAGTAATTCATCATGCTTAACACTTCCTGCCCGTTTTCGATGCGTATACCTGGTGAGTAATAAGGCAGGTCTGTTATTATGCCTGAAAAAGGAGCCCTGATACTCAACTTGGCAATACTAAGCTCAGCATTTTCATAGGTCTGTTTGGCCGTTAGCAAGGTTTTTTCTGAATTGACCAATTCGCGTTTGGTTACACCACCTTTCTCATAAAGTGCCTGCTGTTTCTCATATTCCATTTCTGAAATTTCCATATCGAGCTCGGCCCCTTCAATATTAGCGTTATTACTGTATTCCTTGTCTTCCAACAAAATTATCAGCTGGCCTTTATTTACAAAATCACCCATTTTATAAGGTTGACCGGTTTTTGGGTTTTTCTGCAAATAATAATTGGCTGCCAGCTCCGTTTTTACGGCAATTTCCAGCTCTGGCTTGATAGAACCAGTGGTTATTAAAGTCTGCTCAATTGGCTTTTTATCTACCTCTTGCACAGAAACATTTACAGCCACATCTGTATTGAAATTGGTGGCTTCATTCTTACAAGATGACATTAAAAGGCCAGATAGTGCAACCAGAAAAATGGCCTTGTACATGTTTGCTACGGGAAAGTATTTAGTTGTTATCATGATTATATTATTTCAATAGTTATTAGTTGGTGTTATTGAATCATTTCATATTTCATTACATCATCAATGATGCTGCGCTGCTGTTCAAAATCGTATAGCGTTTGCAGCTTCATATTTAGCAACTCCAGTTTATAACTTATCAGTTCGGCTGTAAGCGCATTTTTCTTTTGAGTTAACTGGTTTTGAAACAGGTTCAGATCCATACTGGTCAAGTCACCATTCCGATATTTCTCCAGATTGATTTCGTAGGTTAACTTGGCATTTTCTTCATTCTTGCGGGCAATATCAATCTGTATCAAGGCATTTTTAATGCTGCGATCTATTTTGCGAATATCCAGTCGGATGGTTTTTTGTTCGTCCTGTAAATTATATTCACTTGTTTGCAGCGATGCTTCGGCTGCACGCATACGTGCTTTTTTTTCACCCCAGTCAAATAATGGTATTTCTAAACTAAAGCGGATATCCTCATTATCATTGGGATTATCATAAATACCTTTTATCTTTTCATTCTCACCAAACAGCCCCACCGACACATTCAGGTTACCTTTGAACTCATTGGTAGCGTTGGTTTTTATCAGCTCAAACTGCCCGGTTTCAATATCAATCTGTCGTTGACGAATCTCCATGCGGTTGGCCAGCGCAAAATTGGTGGCCATACTTAAATCAATATCCACCGGCAACACAGATACCTCAGCTATCACCATTAGCTCTTCGGATAACGGCAATCCCAGCATTTGCTTAAAATTATCTTTGATATTCTCCAATTCCACCTCATTATTCTGAACCGTTGATTGACTGGTCATCATATCAAGTTCGGCCTGTAACATTTCCTCTTTGGCGGTTAATCCTGCTTCCACCTTGTTACTGATTATCTCAAAACTTTTCCTGCGATTGGCATATTCTTCACGTGATGTGATCAGTTCCATCTGCTTTTGATAGATTTGATAAAAGTATTGCGTAATCTGTCTTTCTACGTTTAATGCTTCAAGTGCGTAGTTTAACTTTGCATTTTCGTGATCAAACTCCAACTCTTTCAGTGTCATCTTGGTACGGTTATAGGTAAACAATGGCTGATCAATACTCAGGCGCAGGTTATTGCTAAACCCTTCAAAAGAGTTGGCTGATGAAGTACTGTAGTTATCCCTGTATCCAAAGGTATTTTCCAATGAAATAGTACCATCGGTCCATATCACTGGCTGCCTCACACTAAATGTTCCGTTACTTTGGGTACTCTCAGAAGTAAACCATTGCTGGTTGAACTCGTCATACTGCCGGTTATTGGAATATATATAAGGATTAAGATTAAGCCGGAAGTTAGAACGTAATGCGGCGCGCTGGGCAATGAGCAATTCACGTGTTCGTTCCAAACCGAGTCTCATCCGCACAATCTGCGGACTATTTTTTAAGGCCTCATCAACCGATTGTTGCAGAGTCATCAGGCGCTGTGCATTGCCCGATAACGAGCTCAGCAACACCAGACATAATCCAATTAAGACTTTTTTCATCTGTTTAAAATTTATCTTCATTTGTCAGATGAACTCACAATGAATTTTAATCATGCTCAAGTGTGTAGTTTAGCATCCTAACATTCATATTCGTTTCATGTGACTTTATTATTACTCGTTCTTCAGTTTATTAGTTATTTATTTCACATCCAGAAATGGCCGAAATCAACTCTTCATTAATTACTTTTTAACCCACTTTACAGCATCGCCAATTACAAACTCATAACTGGTATCATCTGATAATTTGACTTGAGCAATGCCTGCTGAAAAGTAGTATTCGCCCAGGTATTGCCAGCCATCGTTATTGCTACCCACCGTAATGGTCACTTCATCCTGACCATCATCGTGCCACACAGTAAAATTGTAATCGGCCTCTCTGTTGTCATTACCGCCTCTTCTTCGACCAAAACGGAAGCCAATGTTTGGCACATAGGCATATACTGCATACGAACCTGGTTGTGGTATTTTTGCATTCCAGCTCACATACCCTTCACCTGAACCTTTGCGCTTATAAACACCTGATTTGAGGTATTCTCCAAAGAATTTATCACCAGCTACGGGTTCCCATTTAACAGGTGGATTCCAGAAACGCACCATCCCGTATGTTCCACTATCCTCCTCTTCATTCTGCATACTGGCCCACCAGTCTTTAACAGTCCGGCTTTCACCTGTATTTACAAGCGAGAACCCATCATCCTCATTATCTACAATAATTTCGTTGGCCAACTGAAAGTCAAGACCCTTAGTTGTTTCTCTGGCTCCTTCGAAAAAGTCAATTCGTTTATTATTTCTATTTATCTCTCTAATGATGAGTGTTTGATTAGATGGAATATTTTCAGCCAGGAAGGTATTGACACTAACGTCCCTTGGTTCTTCATCCAACAAAAATCCTATTTCATAAGATTTACCGGCTTCAACCAGGTAGCTTTGCTCATTATCCTGCTCGGCATCCATTTGGAAGCGACCGCGAAAACGCCCCCGTCCTCCCCCTTGCATGCCTTCCCTCACGGTAAAAGCAATAATTCCGTCGGCGTCACCTTTATTGGTAACCGTTACTTTTAAAAAGTAGCGAACACGATTGCCGTCCTTTACCTCATTAACATCCACAGAACTGAACAAAAAGGCCGGATTATACGCCGCATTTAGCCAATTGTCATAAATACTTTTGAAATCAACTTTTGTAATATGGTTAATATCTGTTGTAAAATCGCTCACTGATTGGTTCTCAAACCTTTTAGACTCAAGCAATTTATCCAGCTGCTTATCGAAGTTGCTCTGTCCCACATTTACTTTCAGGTTAGAAAACAGCTGATGGCCTTTTGATGCAAACACATTCCCAAGTGTATTCACATCCTCTTTGTTAATTAACTCCCTCAAACTGTTCTCACGCAATTTCAGAATGACCTCGTCGTTGCTGGATAGGCCACCCAGATCGCGTCTTCTGGTTGTACTCAATCGCTGATGCAGGTAGTTCTCAAGCGCTATTGTCAACAACGGATATTCTGACTCGCTAATCCGGTTATTATATGTGAAATACATCGGAAACACCTGGTAACGCCCCCAATTTTCAACATGACGCTCTCCTTCTTGCCGTCGACCAAAGAAGAAGCGCGAAGGACTAATAAAGTTGTCGCCCAAATAGCTTTTGAGTACCTCTATTTGCATTTCCTTATCAGATCGTTCCTCATTAGAAAACTCTGTTCGACGCTTTACTCTGTTCTTAATATTTGCTAAATCGTTCTGCCAAACTCCACCTCCATTTTCAGGAAACAACACCATCTCAGGCATGATATTTTCAGTAGCCAGCGTCCAGTTCCGTAAGTACGAATGCATATTGACAGGCACCTCTACCACTGAAAACCGCTTGTAAGGATAGCTTAAACCAAGCTTACGCTCAAAATCACCTTTAACGTTTTTAATCACATGGGAGATTGTATCATTGAGTTCAGTGAAATACTCTTTATAGAAGGTATGCTTTTTGTGGTGAAATAGGCTAAATTCAACGCTGTCAATAGTTGTTGTATATTTTTCAAAATCACCAATAATAACACTATATGCATTTAATGGTTGCTCGGTAAGAAAGCGATAATGACCATTCGACAGACTGTCACACGCCCCTTGAGACACTACCGTGAGCATTGGTTTAGTAATCACCTCCAGTTCCATATTGGTAAACGGATAGCTGGTCCAGTACTGTTTATCAGCCACCACCGGATACCAGTTTGATTCACGTGTCAGTAACACATAATCCGACTGAATAAAACTATATTGCTTACCGGCCAGCAAGGGATCCTTTCGATTGTCAGCCGCTTTAACTTCTTCAGATATATCTGCATATACCGCATCATCAATTGTAGTTCCCCAATATTCTAATGCTAAACGAATGGTATCATCGGACAATGGCGGCAGTTGTATAGTTATCAGATGTGCTTCCTGCTTATAGTCAAGCGTCTGACCATATAAATTACAACTAGTCACTTGCAATCCCGGATTAAGAGCGAATATCACCTCTTTTACAGTACTATTCTCTAAACTCAGGTGCAATTTAGCTTTGCACACTATTGTCTCCCCATTATGGTTTAATTGCAGGTGATAATCATCTATTTGATATTGTGCTTTTTTCAATCCTTTATTTAAGGTTTGAACATGACTCAAGAGCTTATCGGCCTGGAAGGAATTATTGATAACCTGCCAGGCGTTTCCAGTACTTAATACTATGAACACCAGTATACCACTCAGCAGAAATGGTTTATTAAATCGTTGTTGTTCAAGGCGTGGCAAACGCCATACGGTTGACATTATTAAAACGATACCCATGCATAAATACATAGCGCGCTGTGCGAACGTTATACTAAGGTTCGGAAATCCCGTAAAATCGGAGCGCATAAACGGAGTATAGAAGCCCAATACATCGAACAAACCGTAGTACTTATTCCGCAAATAGAACAAAGATAGCGCCAGAAAACCTAGTAACAATACGAAGGTAACGGCCTGGTTGCGTATCAGCGTCATGGTAAAAAACGACAGGCCAAGAATAAATATCAATGTTGGCAATGCCACCAATAGCGGGTAAATAAAATAGGATGACCATGGTATGCTCACTTCATTGGCTATAAGTGTAAATATGAAGCTACTTAACATGACCAAGAAATTAAGCAACAGAAACACCTTTAATACACCAAGTGTTTTGCCCAATACATAATCTGAGTTTGACATGCTTCGCACATAAAAAGCCTCTGTGGTATCCAGCTTTTTATCCCTTCCCAGAAAATCGGCCGATAAAAAAACTGCAATAACGGCTTGTGCAATATTCAGCAGCCACATGTTAAAGTATGGTGCTCCCGATGGTAATAAACGCCCGGGCCAGCCACCATCAGCTATACCTGTTAAACCAAAAAGGTTAAACATTATAATGAATCCCAGAATAATTAATGCAAAAATGCGAAAGAACCAGCTCCTGAAGAGTGTTTTGGACTCAAAGCGAGCCACTGTTTTAATATTAAATAAGGACATCATTGGTACTGGAATTTTTCATTAGCAACATATTCCATAAAATACACGTAGGCATGTTCTAGATTGGGTTCAATGAGTGTGGTTTCCCAACCGTTCACTTCATCTGCTACAAACTCTATTTCATAGCCATTGGCACCAGGTACCGAAGTAATAACCGGATATTGCTCACTGATCAGCTTCATCTGCTCAAAGGAAACACTGGTTTTAAAAACATGACCTGATGACTGCTTCACAAACGCTTCCGGGGAACCCTGGAAATGCACTTCACCCCGGTTAAGTAAAGCCATTTGCCGGCAAGTTGAAGAGATATCACCCACAATATGAGTGGATAATATTATGATGACCTCCTTTTGACTTAGATTAGACAAAATGTTCCGGAAACGGATGCGTTCTTCCGGATCCAGTCCCGTAGTAGGCTCATCCACAATAATTATTTTCGGTTCACCAATTAAAGCCTGAGCGATACCTAATCGTCGCTTCATCCCACCAGATAACTTATTGGCATAACGGTTTCGTACATCAAATAAGCCTACTTGCTCCAATAGCTCATCAACAGCAGCCAAGCGCTCCTTTTTCTTTTTTATACCCGCCAATGATGCGGCATAATCAAGAAACTCCCATGTTCGTAACTTTGAGAAAAAGCGAAAATCCTGTGGCAGATAACCCAGATATGATCGCACCTCAGCACGATTCTTCGACAATGGCATACCGTTAACAAATACCTCTCCATGCGTTGGTTTTAATAGAGTTACCAAGATTCGCATGAGGGTTGATTTACCTGCTCCATTTGGCCCTAATAAGCCAAACATCCCGGATTCAATATCCAGATTTACCTTATTAAGTGCGCGAAAGTCATTTTTATATACCTGACTAAGGTCTTGTATTTGAATATTCAAAACTATTGAGTTTAGGTTAACTGCCTTATTAACTAAAATTATACCATCACTACTAGTATCTTATCTTTAAATAAGTTATACATTACTAGCACGTTCAATAATGTCCGCTTACGTTACATTTTGTACGAAATCGTACATTTTTAACTGCTTTCTTGCAGATTTAAATAAAGATACAAACTAACATTGACAAATGCGTGCGATAACGTACATCCTAAAATTTGGTGTCATTTGGCAGCATCAATTAATCAGACGCTATAAAAAACCTAAACCTGCGAAAAAAAGCGATTCTTTTTTATTACTGAAACAATGGCAATTAGACATACAGCAACGCTTTCAGTACTATTAATCTCGCAAAAACATGTGGTTTTATTTGATTAGAAGAGTGGAATAACTATCTTTGCATCGCTTTTGAGAAAAAGCACTAAGGATGGTCCCGTAGCTCAGCTGGATAGAGCAACAGCCTTCTAAGCTGTGGGTCGTGGGTTCGAATCCCGCCGGGATCACTTTTAAAATATTCAAAAACAGTAAAAAGCGCTTAAAATCAATATTTTAAGCGCTTTTTATTTTTCTCTAAATGTCAAAAAATAGCATAAAATAAGGTATCAATCGAGACTAAATCGAGACCCATTACAAATCCGACAAAATAGGTCTCGGTAAATTGTAACATTCTGATATTTTGAAATTTAAATTAGTGTGTTTTGATACTATTTAGGTTTTGATATAGTAATTCACCTACATAACTTAGAGACCATCAGGACACAGAATTTTTTAACTTTTAAAACTGTGTGTTATGAGAATTACGACAAACTTCCTTTTAAAGACATCTAAACAAAAGAAAGATGGCTCTCACCCATTATATATAAGAGCCACCTTATCTGGTCAAAGAATTGAACTTTCAACAGGCATTTTTATTAAGGCTGAATTTTGGGATAAAGATGGACAGCTTGTAATTGGTAAACATCCCGATGCGAGATTATTGAATAAGCAGCTCAATAGAATAACCTCAAAAATTCATGAGGTATATTATAAACTAGAAGCTCTCGGCGATGATTTTGACATTTCTACTATAAAAGAACATCTAATTGGTTCTAGTTATTACTATCTATTAGATGTATTTAAGTTGGTTATACAAACAATAGAAAAGAAAGTTGGTTTTGGCTATGCAAACGGTACATATAAACACTACAAAACGACCTTAAAAAGACTACAATTGTTTCTCAAAGAAACCAAGTATCAAGATGACATCCCCTTGCACAAAATTGACTACAATTTTTTGAACGCTTTTGATACATACCTAAAAATTAAGCATCACGTAAGCGATCATTCTGTTAGCAAATACCACAAGCAATTACGGAAAATTTTAAACGATGCAGTGGCTATGAATCAATTGGATAAGAATCCCTATTCAAACTTTAAAATTAAACATTATAAAGGCAAACGAGATTATCTTTCCCTACAAGAGATTAAAACCTTAGAAACAAAAATATTTGATATTGAACGCATTAGTGTCGTCCGAGATATTTTTATATTCGCTTGTTACACTGGGCTTTCTTATTCCGATATTGCGAGCTTGTCAAAGAGCAACCTAATTTCAGGTGATGATGGTGAGTTATGGATAGTTGTTGACAGAATTAAAACAGGTACACGTTGTCGCATCCCAATATTGCCAAAAGCTAAAGCTATTATAGATAAATATAAAAATCATCCAGTAAGCAATCAGAAAGGTAAATTATTGCCAATCAACTCTAACCAAAAGATGAATTCATATCTAAAAGAAATTGCTGATATCTGCCAAATAAAGAAACAATTGACTATGCATGTGGCTCGACATACATTTGCTACTTCGATTACGTTAGCCAATGGAGTACCTATTGAAACCGTAAGTAAGATGTTAGGTCACACCTCATTAAAAACTACTCAGATATATGGGAAAATTATTGATTCTAAAATCAGTAAGGATATGAAAAAACTGAAAACACTGCTTTAAAAATTGTTTGGATTTTCACCTCGTTATTTGGGTAACAAATGGCGAGGTTTTTCATTGACTCTCGTAGAGCAAGCATTTCGTTTTTAGGTACTAAAAAACACATCTTGCATCCACTTCGTAAGAGTTTAATTAACCATTGCTTCAGTACAGTTGCATCCCAGAAATAAAACCCAATTCCCACTCACAAAAGCTTGTTGACATCTATTTCTATGATATGAATTGAGGCTTTTGATATCGCGTAAGCCACCCATTAAACAGGGCTGGTGTCATTTGCAAAAGGAAGCGGCTGGCAACATGAAACAATGGATGGGCATGCCCTCTAAAGGTTGGAAACTTAGCTGTATTTCCTTAAATGGTCGAATACTAATTAAATGGCTCATAGACAATCTGAAATACAGCTGTGTTTCACCCGCCTGCTTAGGACATCATGCGCATCCATTGAGCAATCAGGCGTCGCTTTTGCTAATCACACCGCCCGTCATACCTTTGCGATTGCGATATCAGAGGCTATGGCTTAAAATACTTTATTAGGCCTCAGCTAACTAATTCGTCTTTCAGTTGAATTGACAAGAACAGCTTGGTTATGCTGAATTAACCGTTACGGTGTCCTCCCTTTAACGCTATGCATTTATATGCTTAAGATCTCCGCTTTAAAAACACGTATGAAAATAATCTCAATAGCAATAAGATGTTCAAAACTTACTAAGACACAAACTTTAAAAGCAACTAAATCCATCGCTCCTTCGAATCCTTGAGAACTAACAGGTTAATCCAACGGCTCTAAACGCAAATAAAAGTTTTCACCATCCACATTTGTAAAGTATTTTTTCATTGGGATTGGTCCACAACTTCCATTACCGAGTGCTCCGTGTTCAAAATCGATATTTAAAATAGTAAACGGATTACTTTTAAGCTCATATGGATGTGAAGCATCATCTAACTCTTTTGTCGTATACTTGCGCATTGAAAAATTAAATGGCATTTTTGATTTGACTGCTAATCCTTCGGAAGTTTTGGTTTTGGCTTCAAACCACCTTATACCTGATTTATTACCATTTTCCTGCGGACGAGCGTAATTAACAAAGTGCTCATCTACATTGGCTGAATAAATACCCAACTGCATTCCGGCATTTCGGTCCTTATATGAGCTGCCAGGCCCTTTTCCATACCACGTACTTTCGGTGATATCGGCAGGTAATTTTACCTCATAGCCAATACGAGGTAAAGTAAAAGGCTTAATCTCACCAAAATAGTCTACTTCAAGATTGATATCAACTGTTCCATTAGAATACACAGTTATCTTTTCAATAGTGTGAAATCCACTATGATTATTCTTCGCCTTGTGCCTTTTGGCTACCTCAATCAAAACCATAGTTTTGGTATGTCTCACATCACATGATAAGACTTCAATTTTAAGATTCAGGAGATCAATGGCATCCCACTGCGAACGCATCTTTTTAATCTTATCATTATCAATGTATGCCCGTGCGAATGAGATGGCACAAGCTCCATCAATCATAACTTTCTCATTTTTAGTTAACTGAATGATTTCCCCTTTCGCTTTATCGAAGACCAATTGACCATCCTGAAAGAAAATATCAATATAATGCTCATTGCGCTTCTTCAGCTTGAGCTTTTGACTGAGCTGAGGTACGGGTAAGTTCAATTTTGCTGGCTGTATAACGAACTCTTCCCAAGCTACCAGATGCCCTGCATTAGCCCATAGTGAGTTATTTTTAGTAAAGGCTTTAACCTGTAGTACGTATTCAGCATCAGCATCTTCGATATTATTCCAATTGTGCATCTTAAACACCCCCTTTTCTAAACCAGCCAAATTCACATCCATGTTTCCATTATTCACGGGATAACCATTCCTTAATAACTGCCATTCAAAGGAAAAATTTGATAAGTCCGTCACATGAAATTTATTACATAGTTCCAGGAAGCCTTTTTTACTGTCTAATAATTTGAATGCAATGTTCTGATATGCCTTTTTTACTTCTATTGCTTTAGGAGTAGGCGTTAGATCTGACATCATAATGCCATTCATACAAAAGTTACCATCATTAGGTGTATCGCCAAAATCGCCCCCATAAGCCCAATAGTAGTCGCTTTCTGGTTGCAAACAGGCCTTGTGCGCTTCCTCCACATCTTTGATTTGATTACCATAAGTACCATCAATATGTTTTGTTATGCCCTGATCTGCCCAATCCCAAATGCATCCACCGATTATATGGGGATACTTTTCAAATACATCAATATATTCTGGCAAATTGCCAACACTATTGCCCATTGCATGGGCATACTCATTCAGTAAAAATGGCTTATCCAATTCCATTTCACCAATACGAATCATATCCTCAACAGACTGATAGCGACCAAAGCTATGTTTCTTACCTCCTTTCCAGATGCCTCCTCCATAGGTGTCATAAGAAATAGGTTCTTCACTCGAATGGTAATTAGTTGGACGTGATATATCTATTTCTTTGGTACGTTTTTGCATGGCCACCATATTAACACCATTACCGGCCTCATTCCCAAAGGACCACATAATTACACACGGGTGGTTTTTATCGCGGTGCACCATGGCTTCCATCCGCTCAACATGAGCTTTTTCCCAATTGGCATGCTTAGCCGGTGAATTGGCTCCATATTTCATGCCGTGTGATTCTAAATTAGCTTCATCAATCACTAATATGCCATACTCATCGCAAAGTTTATAAAAATATGGTGAAGCCGGATAATGTGCGGTACGAACGGTGTTTATATTATTTTGCTTTAGAAGCTTAACGGTTTTTTCGATCCGTTCCTCAGGAATATACTTGCCGTAAACAGGATCATGTTCAACAATATTTACTCCTTTTATGATTAGTGGCTTTCCATTGAGTAACAGTTCATTTTTATCCGAGAAATCTATTTGACGGAAACCTACCTTTGTAGAGATCCAATCAATTTCCAGATTATTTCTTTTCAGCTGTAAATGCAGTGTATACAGATAAGGTGACTCATGCGACCATTGGTTTACATGCTTAATTGTTTCCTGAATTGATACATTCCACTTATCATTATTATTGTTTAAGCCTACTGATCGATCAGCATCTATCAGAACATTTCCTGCGGCATCCTTAAGTACATAACTAAGTGTATAACTCTTCAAGTTTTCCTTGTCTCTGTTCGCTACTTCTACCTGAATATCAATTGCAGCTTCACCATTTTCAAGTTGTGGTGTAGTAACAAGATAATCATACAGATGGACCTTTGGCTTTGTTATCAGGTAGACATTTCTGAATATACCAGACATACGCCACCCATCCTGATCCTCCAAGTAACTGCCGTCGCACCAACGAAACACTTGCATGCGGATGGTGTTATTACCTTCCTTCAGATAGGAGGTAATATCAAATTCAGCTGGAGACCAGCTATCCTGGCTGTAACCAACTTTCTGATCATTAACCCACAGATAAAAAGCAGAAGACACACTCTCAAAACGGATGGTGTAAACCTTATTTTCATTAAATTGCTTAATTGCAATCTCACGTTGGTAAATTCCCACCGGATTTCCGTTTGCACCACTGATATACGGTGGATTCGCATCAAAAGGATAGGTAATATTGGTATAAATTGGCTTGCCATATCCTTGCATCTGCCAGGCTCCAGGAACTTTAATTGAATTCCATTTATCGGGAATCGCATTGCCCGGTACTTGCGAAACATCACTATACCATGCAAAATCCCATTGTCCGTTTAAGGATTCCACATCATCTGATGTTGCGTCGTAAAACAAAGAAGCTCGCGGAGCCATTTTATTTATTTGAGTAATCTGTTCATTTTCCCAATCGTTCTGTGCGCTTACTGCACAGCAACTCATACAAAACGAAACTATTATAAGATAGACCTTTTTCATTGTAGTTTTTCTATTCTAGTCCTGGCTGTTAATGATTCTGTCTTCATTTTACTTTACGATAACTTCGCTAATTACAGAGTTTAATCCTTCTGAAGTGGCTGTAATTTTAATGACACCCCTTTGACCTAATTCACTTTTGATAATAAGCATACATAAACCATTAAACGCTTTGCGATGATCAGCCTGAAACGGTTCTGTAGTGGCAGCATTTCCATTTCCTACCGCAGCAATACATGCTGGACCTTCCACATCAAATCTAACCATATTATCAGCTAACGGGCATAAATTACCATTCTCATCTTCAACCCGAACAGTAACAAATGATAAGTCATACCCGTCGGCTTTAATTGTATTTCTATCAGGAAGCAGCTTTATTTGGTATGGTTCACCAGCTGTAACAATTATTTTTTCTGCAGCTAACTTTCCGTTTTTATATGCGACCACTTTTAATTCTCCAGGTTCGTACTTAACATTCCAGTTTAAGCGATATGGCGAATCCCATGTTGTTTCCGGCTTTTTCCACCAAGCGAAATCCGCTGGAATTGTTGTCCTATCCTCTCCCATCACTTTCTTACCAAGTGACTTACCATTTAAAAAAAGTTCTGCTTCATCACAATTTGTATAGCAGTAAATCGGTATTGTTTTGTGAGGTGAACCTTCCCAGTTCCAGTGTGGCAAAATATGCACCATTGGTTTCTCAGTCCAGATACTTTGGTAGTAATAGTAGCGATCCTTTGGAAAGCCACATAGGTCAACAATACCAAAGTAAGAACTGCGCGATGGCCAATCTCCAGTCCATTTACCGTGTGTCATATTGTCTTCACCATTATAAGGAGTTGGTTCACCCAGGTAATCAAATCCTGTCCATACAAATTCCCCCAATGAGTGTGACATCGTTTCCTGAGCATTAGTCTCAAAATCTGGCGGATAAGCCCATGGTGGACTTACAATATCATAACTGGTTACTTGTAACGACTCATGCTTTTCATAGTTTTCAATTGGTAAATGATAAACACCTCTCGAACTCACTACAGAGGAAGTCTCAGAACCATACACAATAAAATTTGGATTATACTGGAGAACATTCGTATACTGAGTAGGCTTATAATTTAAGCCAACCACATCAACAGCATCGGCCAATCCGTTTGTAATACAGTGTGGATACTGACTAAGACCTGCGGTCACAGGACGTGTAGGATCTTCATCATGACAGATATTAACCAGGTGTTTAGCCAATTTTCCCCCATCCTTTTTTCGCTGCTCTTTTATCTCATTACCAATGCTCCACATCACTACTGAGGGATGATTACGATCGCGTTTTATCATATCCCGCAGGTCTCTCTCATGCCAATCATCCCAATACTTATTATATCCATTTTCTACTTTTCCGGCTTTCCATTCATCAAAAGCTTCTACCTGAACCAGTATACCCATCTTATCACATAACTCTAATTGTTCAGGCGATGGCGGATTATGGGCCGTTCGAATGGCATTGATACCTATGCCTTTCATAATTTCCAGTTGACGTTCTGTAGCCCTGTAATTAACCGCTGCTCCCAATGGACCTAAATCGTGATGCATGCAAACGCCTTTAAACTGCACTTGTTTACCATTCAGTAGAAACCCATTTTCCTTTGTATATTCAATCGTTCTAATTCCAAAAGTACTTTCATAACTATCGATATAAGCACCGTCTTTCTTAAGCTTGGTCTGAACCTTATAAAGATAAGGATTATCCAAATGCCATCGTTGTGGTTTTTTAACAACCAATTGCTGGTTAACCTCTGCTTGCCTGGACCCCTCGAACACAACATTGCTTTTACTATATGCCACGTTATGTCCCAAAGTATCAATTACCAATGTCTCTATGGTGAACTTACCTTTTAAGAGTTGCTTATTTTCAATTGTAGTTTGTACATTAAGTAATGCTTCATCCTCATTGATTTGTGGTGTTGTGATATAAGTACCCCAATGAGCCACATGAACTGGATGTTTTATTTCTAGCCAAGTGTTCCTGTAAATACCTGTTCCCGGATACCAGCGCGCTGATAATTCCTCAGGATTAACGCGAACAGATAAAATATTTTCTTCTCCAAACCTGATATGGGGTGTCAAATCGACCTCAAACCCAATGTATCCAAAAGGACGCTTGCCAACTTTGTGTCCATTTAAATACACTTCTGCATTATTCATAACGCCATCAAATTCGATGGTTACACAGTTACCTTGCTCCGCTTTGTCAACAATGAAATGCTTGCGATACCAAGCAGTTCCGTATACGGGTAATCCCCCGGTACGTGTATCATTTGACTCATCAAAAGGCCCTTCTATGGCCCAATCATGAGGTAAACTCAGCTTTCGCCAATCGGCATCATTAAATTTACACTGATGCTCCTGACCTATTTCGCCTTTGCAAAACAACCAATCTTCATTAAACGATTCTCTCGAACGAACCTGAGGTGATGAGCACGAATGGAATACGGTGACCAGCAAACATATTATGAATAAACTTATATAACGCATGTTTATTATCTTTTTACAACGATTTTAGTTAGGGAGTTTTTAGGCAAATGCAGAATTAAACGATCGTCTTCCACCTTGACATCGGTTCCTGCCAGATGACTTTCTGACATCATCTTATCTACAAAAGATATCGCATTAACGGCTCCTATCTCATAGCCCTTTATTTTAATCCCTGTCGACAGCGATTCCCCTGAATCCTTTTTGTTCAGTACATAAATGATCAATTGGTCATTGACATCATCACGAATTGCGATGTCATAAACATCACTGATCATTGAACGGCATTCAACCTGTTCCCTTCCCATGGCATCGGCAAACAATTCAAACATGGTAACTGAAGGATTCTGACTATAATCATCAGTTGGGTCAAGCAAATATCGATTCACAGTATTTGTTCCTTGTTCTGCAAGTGGCCAGTATGCACCCCAAAAGCAGGCCATGTGCATACCTGCATCTATGTATTGCGAAAACATTTCTGATTGCATTAACGCGGATTCAAATTTAGATGGATGTGAGGCTTCAGATGCTGAAGGACCAATATTCCATTCATTACTTGCCAGCTTGATGTGAGGATATCCCAATGAGTTCATTAACGGTTTAAATGCCATTATTTCATCAGCATAAGAGCCGCCATTATACCATTTGTTTTTAGTACTCATAGGGCTGTTATCTTTCCATAGATTAAAACTTGATTCACCCCATTGCCAGTACCAGTGAACTTCTACTATATCGATATGTTTGCCGGCTGCTTCAATCAAAGTAATCAGCGAATTATTCTCACTTGTAATATTATGTTTCCAATTTACTATAATTTCAATATCCGGATTTATTGCTTTCATCGCAGGCACATACAAATTGATCTGTTCGGCATATTCTGCGGCCGTCATCTTATAGTTGGCTCCATCATGATAAGGTTCATTATCCAGATACCAGTACCTGACAGCATAGCCATGTTCTTCACAATACTTTACTAAAGCCACAGCTTCATCAATACCATCCTGCACACGGTCATATTTCAAACCTGATCCCATATTGATTCCGAGCATTGGTTCTGCATCAATTGCCTGCACATTCATCATGTACTCATCAACATCCATATACTCTCGCGGATCCTTATCATTGGCGGTATCGTAGTTTGGATTCCAGTTATCTTTCCATCCTTCCCCGTTTAAGTTATTCCAGTGATAACGGTTAACCAGGGCCCCACCAGGATAACGTAGAATTCCGGTATTAAAACGCTTTAACATGCTTGGCATCATACCTTGTCCATTCTGCCACATCTCATCCTTCTCAAATGAATAGATCGTTCCAAATCCCATGAGGAGTGGGCTGACTCTACCCTTTGGTAAATTGGCATCCACCAGAATATCGTAAATCGTTTCCGTTGTGTCGGGTGTTAAGCTCACATTATTATTACCTTCCCTACAAGCCACAATAGCTAATATGAGTATCAATATGACACTAATATAGGTGAAGGAATATATCTTATTATCATTCATAATAACAATTTAGACAGTTATAAATACACCTTGAATAAGATGCGCAGCAAAAAAATCATGCCTCCGATTAGCAGGATGACAATCAATGCCTCAATCCAATGTTTATTCACTAAGGTCTTCTTCATACTTTTAAAAAAATTCTGTAGAAACAAACATACAGACTTGCTATTGTTTAGCTTTTCATATAAAGGTCTATTAATAACACATAGGCATCATGCTATATATGTGTTACATCTTGTCGTATTTGTGTTACTCAATTGCATTATGCGCTAATTATAAGCAACATACAAAACACCTACCTTCTGATAGTTAGTTATTTTTAAAGTATACGATCGCATATTTACGATCACTCAAAAAATTTAATTAGTTTAACTTAATTCAATCTTTATGAAACAATTTCAACTTTTACTCCTATCTCTTTTTTTTGCAGCAAGCACCGTTTCTCTTGCCCAAACAACGTGGTATGTTAATGGTGCAAGTGGAGACAATGGTAATGACGGTCAAAGCGAATCCTCAGCTTTTGCCACTATCTACCACGCAGTTGATCAGTCATCGGATAATGATCTGATAAAAGTGGCTGCTGGTACATATACACACCCTAATATCTTGATTAATAAAAGCATTACCATTAAAGGTGTGGATAACGATGCCAATGCTGTGATCATTCAGGCTCAGGCTAACGAACCTGATTATATTGGTACAGGTGCAGAATCAAATAAGCGAATAATAAGTCTTGGAGCATCAGCCGAAGTAACTATTAAAAACATGACTCTCAGATATGGAAACAGTACCACGGCGGGTGGAGCTATTGCCGTTTATGCAGGACAATCGATCACTATAGATCACTGTAACCTATTAAATTGTTATTCGGGTGCAAATGGTGCAGCTATTATATCATGGGGCAGCATAAACATCACCAACAGCTGTATTGCCAATAACGTATCTGGTGGTTTAAAAGGTGCTGCTATATTTGGACAATCTTCTAATGATAGCCAGCTCAATGATATCACGATCAGTAATTCTGTTATTTACAACAATTCTGTAACCGGATCAAACAAGGATCAAGGAGCCGCTATCTTTTCTGAAAATGCAGATGCCACTAGGGGCACAATTACAATGAACAGCTCAACGCTGGCTTATACGAAAATTATAAATCCGGCAAATAACCCAATGGCTGTAGGTATTCGTTTTATAAGAGGGAAATCACTTACCCTCACCAACTCTATCCTGTTTAATTCACTAGAAAATAAATGGGGCACAGGTCTTGATGTTGGTGGTACTGATTCGAAAGTATTTGAAATAACCGAAAGAGGCATCAATCATCACAATATCATATCTAATGCCTATGCAACTGCTATTGGAACAGACTGCATCGCCGGAGAAAACGCCACAGAAGCCGCCATTAGCTTTGGTACATTCACAAAAGGCGCAAATGGCGTTTATACCTTACCGTTGCTTGCAGGCAGTATTGCTATTGATGCAGCTGATGTTTCAACGGCTGAATCGACCGATATGCAAGATACCAATCGCGGCAGCGCACCGGATATGGGTTCCTTTGAATATACGACTGCAACAACTATTCAAAGAGAAGCAATGGAAGTATCGATAACTCCTAATCCAAATAATGGTGCATTTAAAGTAAAAATCGCCAATTCAGACAACAGTTTGCTTGAAGTGTTTGCATTAAGTGGCCAAAAGCTCTATTCGAGCCAGCTGGTTGCCGGAACAAACAGCATTGTATTACCATCTGATATAAAAGGCATCGTATTGGTTAAGCTCATTGCCAATAGACAAACCTGCACTCGTAAAATGCTTATTAGATAAAAGCCTGAAAAGTTAAAACAAGAAAGTCCTGGATGTAATGTATTCAGGACTTTCTTTTGGCACTAATAGTTGTGCTTACTTATATTCTTTTGGCGATACGCCATACATGGCTTTGAAGCTTTGTGTAAAATAGGAACGGTGCGAAAAACCAACCATATACATCACTTCACTCACATTTAACTGACCTGCTTTAAGAAGCTGGGCTGCTCTTTTCAGTCTGATGGTACGAATAAATTCTGTAGCAGTTTGTCCTGTCAGCGCCTTGATTTTACGATAAAGATTAGTGTGACTCATTCCCATCATTTCACTCATTGTTTTAACATTGAGTTCAGGGTTATCCATATCTTTCTCGAGCAAGTTCATCAGATCTGACAGGAATTTTTCATCCAACGATGTTACCGTTACCTCTGAAGGCTCCAGGTTGGTTTGTTTTTGATAGACCTTCTTAAGTCGTTCTCGCTGTTGCCACAGATTCTTGATACGTACCTGCAAATAAGCCATACTGAATGGCTTTTGAATATAGTCATCTGCACCTGTTTCAATACCTTCAGTTTTACTTTCCAATCCACCTTTTGCTGTTAACAAGATAAGGGGAATATGGCAAGTTCTGAGGTCATTTTTAACCTTATTGCACAATTCAATGCCGTTCATTTGGGGCATCATCCAATCAGAAATAATGATGTCAGGCACCTCTTTGACAGCCAACTTTTGCCCCTGAACACCATTTTCGGCCGAGATTACCTTATAATGCTTCTTTAAACCGGAAATAATATACTCGCGCATATCATTATCATCCTCAACCACAAGGATAAGTATTTTTCCACTTTCCTGCTCCAGGTTAACTTTAGCGATCTCTTCGGAGGCGTTCTGTTTAGCTTCAACCTCTTCCGCTTCTGCTTCTATTAACTCAATTTGCTCTTCATACTTATCAAATTTATTTCTATCGAGAGGAATGGAAAAAGAGAAACAACTACCACTATCCGGTTCACTTTCAAGCTTGATTTGTCCACCGTGCATAGTAACATACTCTTTTACCAGTGACAAGCCAATACCTGTACCTTGTTGATTACTGTAATTGGGTGAAGCCTGAGTATTGAATCGATCAAAAACATCAGATTGAGCATGTTTACTGATGCCACAGCCATCATCGGTGATGGCGATCTGCACTTCATTCAATTTGCCTGCCAGCTTCCTTGCATCCTTCACTTCAATTCGGATAAATCCGCCATCAGGCGTAAACTTAAAGGCATTGGAAAGTAAATTGACCAATACTTTTTCCAGTTTCTCCATATCGAACCACATCATTAATGATGATTCGCTGGTATTGTATTGCAGCAGCATATTACGTCGCTCAGCTTCCTCTTTAAACTGACCAATAACACGATCGCAAAAACGAATAATATCGTACTCCTGAACGGATAACTTCTCTCCTCCCCTTTCTATCTTACGAATATCAAGTATTTGGTTGACCAGATTCTTAAGCCTGTCGGTATTTCGCTTAACCAACATTAATGACGATTTGATCGGTTCATCAGGCTCCGATGCTAACAAGTCATCTACCGGGCTACTGATAAGTGTTAGTGGCGTTTTTAGTTCATGTGAGATATTGGTAAAAAATCGTGTTTTTATTTCTACCAGTTCTTCACTTTTTTGGCGCTGCATCGTTTGGAATCGAATATCACTGTTCGCTTTTTCCCTAGCTATAAGCAACTTCCTGGATATGACAAACAACATAACTAGAACAACAACATAGAATATTATTGCCCACAAAGACAAGTATAAAGGAGGTTTGATCCTAATAGCTATTTCACGCCATTCATCATTGAATAATCCATATTTATTTGATGCTTTTACTTTCAAAGTGTATTTACCTGGGCGCACCTGTGTATATGACACATAGGCCTGATTTGGCAAGGTCGTTCGCCATTCTTTATCATAACCATCTAGCAAAAACATATAACTACAATCTTTACCATGGCTATATTGCAATGAAGAAAAATCTAAACGGAATGTATTCTCACTGTATTTCAGCTCAATATTCTCCATTTCATTGATACGACGATTGATCACGTATCGGTCATCACGCATTCTGAAAGGTTTAATATCTTCACTTAGTATTGAGAAGTTGGTCCAGTTGACTTTAGGGATATTTGTGTCAATTTCAACATCATTCATATTGAAAGTCACAAATCCCTCTTTCCCATAAAGGACAAGTTTATCATCCTCGAGGATTTCTACATTTAAAATTGATCTAAGGCCTAAATCTGCATTGGGAATGCGCAAAAGTTCGCGACTTGATAGATCAAAGAAGTAGAAGACATTATTTGAAATCAAGTACACTCCTGATCCCACAACTGCTACAGATTGAATATCAAATGTAATCTCTTCAACTCTTTTAAACCTTACCTCATCGGTGTCAGTATAAAACAAACCGTGATATGTAGCAATCCAGAGTGTATTACTTTTATCAATAAACAAATCACCTACATACTGATTATTCGCATTAGGGATAACTTTTAAACGTTCAACTACACCTCTTAATTCATCTATTTTATTAAGTCCCTTACTAGTTGATATCCATATATTATCTTTTTGATCTGCAATTACATCAGTTACCCTGTCCGAATTGATAGAGTTTCTGTTGTCAGACTCGTGACGGAAATTATGGAATTTCAGTTGCCCTTTCCCATCTTTTACCACCTTATGCAGACCTTTATCGTATGAACCGATCCATATTGCGGAACTACTTTGAGCAAGAACATGAATATAATTTGTTTTTAGCGCGTAATCATTATAAACATCAGCCTCATAACTTTTAAAGTCAGCGGTATGACTATTATAAGTATTTAAACCTCCTGGAGTTGATATCCAAAACATCCCGTTATTGTCACAAAGCACATCACTAATTTTATTGTGTAGTAATTTGGGAGGCAAGTATTTTTGATATTCATTATGTTCTTTATTATACTGAATCAAACCTTCCCTGGTAGCTAACCATACATCTCCATTCCTTGTGCCACATAAGCCTGTGACATTTAATTCTCCTTCCAGCACTTTCGACGACTCATAAAACCTATTGAGCAACACCTTACTACTGCGCAGGTACATCTTATCAATTCCATTGTCAGTTGCCAGCCATAGGTTTTTCTGTCGATCGACAAATACCTGGTGAATGACGTTATTTGCTATTGAAAAGGTATTTCTATAGTCGTGGAAATAATTATAAAACCGCTCTTCAATTGTATTAAACAGATTCAGGCCCAGATCAGTTCCCATCCACACATTGGCTCCATCTACGCAGATTGACTTGATCACATCATTACTAAGGGATTTTTTGCCTTTAACATGCCGGAAGTTTGAATACTCACCAGTTACAGTATTGAAAACACATAAACCTGTTTCGGTTCCAACCAATAATATACTATCCGAATCCTGATAACGCGGTTGAATACTTAAGATCAAGTTGTTATTTTTTAAACTTGATTCAGGCTGCAATCTGTATTTCTTTACTTCTTTCTTCTTCCTGTCCAGGCAATTCAATCCATCAAAGGTTCCGATCCATATACGCTGATCTTTATCTTCATAAAAGCAACGTACCATATTATGACTTAAACCACTTCCCATTTCAGCCTGGTGAAGATAACGCTCCTGATACCTCCCTTCGTGATCGTAAATAAAAAAACCAGCTGCTGTGCCGATAAAAATCTCATCATTCAATCCAATATGGATAGTGCGACACTGAACTCCCCTTAGGTATTCATCATCAATTCGTTTTGAAGTTTCTGTGGTTTTATTGTATATAAAAACACCATTTTCAGTTCCAATCCATATTTGCTGCATCTTATCTTCAGCCAGAGCATTTATGGAGCCAAATGCCCCTGGTATTCCATCAGATACTAAATCAACCTGCCTTAGGTAATAGGCATCATACATGGCCAATCCATTGGAAGTGCCAAACCACATAAAACCTTCTGAATCTTCTATCAGGCATTTTACGGTAGAATTAATGCCAGGTGGCAAAGCCAGGTGTTCGAAGCGAACATTTTCATTGGCTTTAGATAAAAAACCTATAAGTAATAAGCCTAAACTTACTATGTAAAAACACTTTTTCCCTTTACTCATAATTCAAAAATACCATTTTTAAAAGATAATTGAACTTAAAAAGTCAGGTAGGTGGCTATTGGGTCATCTTATCGGTAGATCACTACTTTTTTGCTGACATACTTACCTTTTTCCTCGATACTTAAGATATAAATTCCATTGCGCAAATCAGGATTAATAGTCATCTTCAGTTGGTTAAAATTAGGGTTTATATCCATTTCTTTTTGCTGTAACAAGGTTCCTTTTATATCAGACAAAACAAGCGATACTTTTCCTTTTTTTACGCCATGCACAGTTACCATCACCTGATCCTTTACAGGATTGGGATAGATAGTCATCGACTCTTCAATAACTAACTCAAGATCATGTATGCCCACATAGGAATTATTTCGATTATCGGCACCTATATTAGGGACTGAATCTGATACGCCAACCGGATTGCCAAACATATCTACATTGGGTGTGATTGCAATATCCTTGAAAATTCCCTTGCCGGCCATTGGAAAAACAGGTTCAGGAAATTGTTTCCCTGCATTAATAGCCGGACTATCATCAGTAACTCTATAGTCTTCAGTTGTTAAACCACCTCCATTCACATATAATGGATTGCCATTTACAGGACTACTATCATAATTTTTAAATGTACTAGTAATGTTGCCGTAATATAGGTTATTTGACATGTACAACTGGCTGCCTGGCTCAATTTCCATTGTTACCTCCTGTCCGATAGTAGCAGCTCCGGTAGCTTGAAAAATATTATTATAAACGAATATGTTTTTTCCTACAAAGGAGATATCCGGTGTAATGGCCGCATCCACATATACCGAATTATTATAGATAAAGCTACTATCGGATAAAATGTCACGATCTTTACCGGCATAAGCCGATACCCATAAGGTATTCCCTTTAAAATCTCGAAAACCATCATTCACACTGACATTAAAACGGTAGGTTGAATTCACATTTTCTCCCAATATTTCCACAAAACCACCTTCACTATCCTCGCTATAATTATATTGTATGATGATGTTGCGATTTCCAAAATCGATGTGCTGACTATAGGAATCGGCATAGCCACGAACACTATAGCATTTGTTATATTGAGAGATCCCATTGCGACTACTGAAGAACCAAACACTACTCCCCCGGTTGGCCATTCTTGGATCGGCATCTGACCCTGGCTCTTCAAAAATATTGTGTTCTATTAGGCAGTTATAGGTTTTGGTAGGAAGAATACAAGTTCCGCCTGTTTGGTAGAAATGATTGTTGCGAAACACCAGGTTCATATTTCGGTTGATAGAATCATTCCCTACACCTTCATCTCCTCCGGCATGACCGGTTTTTATGCCTAAACGGGTAGTGCGGGCTATATAACAATTCTCAACCAAAACATCCTGAATATTACGTTCTTTACCTACTTCGGTATTTTTGCTTGTGAAAAAGTTAATAGCCGAAACTTTTATAGCGTTAAAATCCTGATTTTCTGTAGTTGGCGCAAAAATATCACGAACGGTCAGATCATGAAAATGATAATTTCGTAGCGTATCAGGACCTGTATTCTGAACATCAATACCATAGGCCAGGTTATCAGACACACCGGCACGAGAGGTCTGACGATCATTGGTAATTTCGAGAAACGCCAATTCAATATTATCCTGATTGGTGATTGCAACCGTTGTTAAATGTGCACCACCTTCGGCTAATGCACCGTCCAGGACAGGCAAATCTCCTTCACCATATTTTCCAAAATATAATGGCATATCTTTTGTTCCGGAGTGATTGATTTGCAACTGACCAATAAAAGTATCGCCGGATTTAAACAGAACCGAATCACCCGGGTTTAAGAGTTGATCACTGGCACGTGCCAGACTGGCCCATGGATTTTCCGGCGATGTTCCTGCATTAGTGTCGTTTCCGAAAGAGCTACTTACATAGTACTTCTGTGGCTTAAGGTCGCCAGACTCATCAATGAGCACTAACTTGTCAAGCAATGGCGACCCAAGACCTTCCTCGGGGCTGAGCAATATGGAATTTGTACCCACTGAAAGCTCAACATCAAAAACTGTTTCGATGGCACTCCCCTGATAACACCAGACACCCGCCGGAAACTCTTTTGTTCCCAGCGAAACACCATTCACCTCTATTACTAGATCCACAGGACTAGCATTAAAATGATAAACCGATAGTTTGTAGTTACCTGCTTTGCTTATCTCAATATTATTAAAGCTAAGGGTATTACTGGCTTTATTGGACAATTTAACAAAGAAACCACCCGACGCATTGGCACAGCCTTCAACAACCTCAGCTGCTCCGCTCAATGTTCCATCTTCGGCTTGGGCTTGCCATACCACTGTTTGGGCTGTTAAGGCTAAACAAAAAGTTAAGCCTGCCAATATGAATATACCTTTCATCATCTTATATGTTTTGTCACAAAAATATCCATCTCCAACAATACACATTAACACATATCTGACAACGATTAGCAAATTTATGCAAACATCAAGCCCACTACACAAACCCAATCATCACATTTACAAACACTAAGACACAAATATGCATCATCATTCAGAAGTTACGACAAATAAAACACGACTCATATTGCAATTTCCGCTGGGCTTAAAATCAGAATTAAAATTCGGCAGAACAAGAATTAATCATTTAAACTGAATCACTCTGCAGGGGTCTTTAAGCGCTATTCCAATTTAAAGAAACTGCTATAAAATAAAACTGGCAACTAAGTTTCCCCAGTTGCCAGTTTACCCTGTTATGTCACAATTATCCTTCAATAATGATATTGATTTGCTTGCTTATTGACTTTCCTGCCTTATCTTTTAATTCAAGAGTCAAAAGGTATTGACCGCCTTTACAATCGGCAGGAATATATTCTTCAAACAATTGGTGGTTGGTTACTTCGTCTTCCTTTCCAGTTAAAGCAATTAGCTCCGGATTGTTGATTGGTTCCCATGGATCTGTTATACCATTTGATGATTTAGTCTGATTAAAGCTCAAAGTTATGATTAGACCTTCTAGTTCAATATCATCAGTAAAAGTACCAGATAAATCCAGACTATTTCCCTTTATTACAGTGGCCCCTTCCACAGGTTTTGTTATTGTCATTTCAGGATTCATAACATCCTTTGGCTCCGGTTCCACTTCGCTACCGCTGCCACCGCATCCTACTGCAATAAACATTACCAATAAGAATACACTGACTTCCAAAATCTTTTTCATAATAGTAGGTTCTAATATTTATTTTTGCGTTAATCTATCCACCATTCATCACCCCCAAGTGTCGGAAAAACACGATCTTTCAATTGTGCATTCCACTTTTCCCATTCTTGCAGAAGATGATTTGATAATTCTTCATTTTCGGCTTTTATATTCGTCTGCTCATTTATTTCATTCTCTATATTGTACAATTCAGAGGGACTGCTATTTTGATTATTATTAGCTACCAGTTTATTCATACCGTGGCGAATAGCCATGGCATTTTGCTCCCACTTGCGCCAGAAAAGATAATCATGAGGCTCTTCTTTTGATTCACCCGTCAAATAGGGAACTAAATCAACTCCATCCAAAGGGCGCTCAGCGCTTATTTCAATACCATTTTGTGCAACAATGGTTGCCATTATATCCATCGAGGAAATGGCTTTGTTATAAGTTTGACCAGCAGGAATAACAGCAGGCCAACGCATGGCAAAAGGCACTCGTATACCACCTTCAAACAAGTCGCCTTTTAATCCTCGCAAAGGTCCGTTATCAGATGCATTATTGTGTGCGCCACCATTATCTGACAGAAATACAACAATGGTATTATCATTAATTCCATTTTCCCTTAGGGTATTTAAAACACGGCCTACGCCATCGTCAACGGCACTCACCATGGCGGCATAAGTCCGGCGCTTTTTATCTTTTATGTCGGGGAAGCGTGACAAATACTTTTCCGTAGCTTGTAATGGTGTATGTGGTGCATTATAGGCCAGGTAGAGCATAAAATGCTCATCATTACTCGCTTTCTCTTTAATAAAGTTAACCGCAGCATCAGATAATTCGTCCGTCAGGTAATCATTTGTTTCCACTTTGTCCCTGTTTTCAATGATCTTGGTACGATACCACTCCCACATTTTTGTCACTTCCGACAGGTCGTTTAAATACAATTCATCGTGGTAATAATTATGTCCGCCCGACAAAAAACCATAGAAATAATCAAAGCCACGTTCCAGAGGATGAAAATTTGGATGTGTACCCATATGCCACTTACCTACTATGGCGTTTTTATAACCGGCTTTGCGCAATACCTGAGCCATGGTTTCTTCTTCCACAGGCAAGCCGGAAATAGGATTATTTGGATCAATTGATGGATTTGTTGTGAATCCAAATCGATCTTGATAACGCCCTGTTAAGAAACCGGCACGACTTGGTCCGCAAACAGGAAAAGTCACATAGCCCTGAGTAAAACGCACGCCCTGATCGGCTATTTGATCAATATTGGGCGTTGGAATATCTTTACACCCATTAAAACCAACATCGGCATAACCCATATCATCGGTCATGATCACAACCAAATTAGGTTGCTTAGGTGCATTTTTATCTGCCGACATATTGCATGAAACAGCTATAAGTGGCATTAATAGTAAAAGTAGATGTTTAAACATGAGTTTTATTTTAATACGATTTTCTCAACATTATCTTTATCAATTACCAGGTAATAAATACCCTTAGTATACCCTTGTAAGTTTAATAACGGACCTTTGGTATCTTTAATAAGTCTTCCCATTGAATCATACACCTTATAGCATGGCTCAATGCCATCTCCATCAATGTAAAAAGTACCATTGGATGGATTAGGATAGATTTTAAAATAGGATGCCTTAAGATCCTCAACGGAAGTATTTTCGTTAATATCTAATTGTACAGTAGTAAATACATCCTGATGTTTGTATAAGCTTGCTGTAATAGTAATAGTCCCATAATCAATAGGTATTAACAAACCCGTTGTTTGGCTAATAATGGCCTTGCTCTCATCGTCAACACTCCATAATACAGGGATATCTACTTCAGGATTAAGAGTGGCTGTTAATTGAGTTGGTACATCCACCATTAAAGCCTCCTTAATATCAGAAATTGTAAGTATTGAAGTAACTGCCTCATCCCAAATAAACACATCTGTTGTGCAATTTACCGACGGGTAATTTTCCATTGTAGTCACCACCTGAACACTTCCTTCAGAAATAGCATTTAATAGTCCATTTGTATTAATAGTAGCCGAACCGCTGCCTTCAATAACCGACCATATACAGGCTTCCCTTGCAGGAGTAGCTATCGCTTCAAACTGATAATCATTACCAGCTATCAGCTCATTTTCATTAAAGCCCTGAGCAGTTATCTTAAGGTCAGCAGCATAGAATGAAAAACTATCAACTGCTAAAGGTTTATTCTGTGCCGAAGCAATGAATAAATTCATGGCCTCACCCTTTGCCCACGAATCTTTGTTAGGTTTTAATGGCACTGAAAAGGTTTGCCAATCGGCACATTTGTGGCCGGTGATGGTATTGGGAGTTAGCGCTTCCCACGAGCCGGCAGTCACAGTGGTTTCAGCCCGTGTGGAAGCCTCGAAAAAGTAGAGTTTATCAGGCGTCAGGCCTTTCATATTTCTGCGCATACTTATGACACTTCCGTTGACAGATACATTTAAAGCGTATTGGTTATCATCTTCAAGCCTTAGTGTTGTTGTGGTAGCCTCACCATTTTTTTGCTTATATCCCTCAGTCAATAAATCATCACCTTCTTTATAACTTTCAAAATCATCGTAAAAGAGATAAGCAATAGAACTTGTTTTCTCAAAACTGACTTCCGGCACAAGCGCTTTTAATTGCTCACGCAGTTCTTGAGCTATTGCGGCATATGTCTCATCAAAAATGACATTGTTCCACTCATTTTTATCCACCGAAAGGTCGTATAATTCCTCGTCTCCAGACGGATAAAGAATATATCGGTAGTCTTTTGACCGAACCGCATAGTTTTGCTTAGCTATTTCTGAGGAAGCCGGATTAACGACTGATTCAAGAGCCACCTCAGGTCCTTCCCAAGATGCAGTATTTGGGTTCTCTAAAAAGGCACGTAGACTGTGTCCATCCAATTCGGCTCCCTGTGCATTCTTTTGGGTCTCCCCTGTCCAGGCACATAAATCCTTAAAAGTTGGGTAGATATCAATCAAACCTACCGGGTGTGATACAATAGCCCCTTCAGAGGCACTAAAACCCGGGGCCTTTACCATAAACGGAATTCTTGTGCTTTCTTCCCACAAGGTATTTTTAGCCAAACGACACTTTTCGCCCATATGAAAACCATTATCGCCACACAGGATAATAACTGTGTTATCAGCGAACGAACTGTTTTTTATGGCATTATGAACGACTCCAACCAAGCTGTCGGCAAAAGTAATACAGGCCAGTTTACTTTGCACATAACGGCGCAAGCCTTCTTCAGCTGTAGCGTAGGACACCAGCAGGGAATCAAAGTCATTAAATCCGCCTATACTGAAATGTTGCCCGTAGGTATCTTTTAAATCATTCTTTAGTATTTCCGGTATCATCACCTTATCCAAGGGATACATATCGAAAAATCGTTGCGGCACCACATGTGGGGTATGGGGTTTCATACCTCCATAAGCCATAAAAAATGGTTTGTCATTACCCTGAGCTTTTAAGGTTTCGTGCTGTTCAATCCACTGCATTACAAAATCTGCACTTATTTCATCGCACATTTTATCCCGGTCGCTGGACGATACATATCGAAATGGCGTACTGCCATTGTAATCGTTACGCCATCCACCTGGTGGCACATCAGATAAAGGCGCAAATGAGCCATTTAAAAGCCCAACATTACGAAATGGTTCTGGTACCGAAGGATGCGGAATCGGATTAGTACCGTCCCAGGCATAGGGTCCCTGGTCTTGCTTCTCTCCCTTTACTTTTGAGGGATCATCCCCGCTTCGATGAAATATTTTGCCGGTACTATAAGTTTCATAACCATTTTCAGCAGCATACTCCATAATGAACTTGGAATTGCTCAAAACCTCATTATCGGCAATATGGGCAAATCCAAAATTACCTGTTGTTGAAGGATACAAACCCGATAAAAAACTGGCTCTGGAAGGTGCGCAAATTGGAGCATTGGCATGGGCATTTGAAAAGAACACACCCTCATTCGCCAATTGGTCGATATTGGGTGTTTTAGCCTGGGGATGACCTCCCATTACGCCAATGTAGTCGTTCATATCATCCAGTACAATCAGCACGGCATTCATCCTTTCCTGTGCATTACCGCCCAGACAAATCACTCCCAATAAAAGTATAAATACGCCTCTTAACATCTTCTATCAATTTTAGTTCCTGACCAGTATTTTTTTTGCCTGCACCATTTTATCTGTATTCATATTGATAAAGTACAAGCCATTCGCTAAGCCGCTCACATTTAAAATATACTGACGGACTCCTTCCAGAGTCTTTTCCTTAACCAACTGTCCGGAAACATCATAAAGCTGCATATAGACTTTGGGCTCATTCATTTTAAGTAAAATAGTGGCCTGTCCGTTCACCAGTGGATTTGGGTAAACCGAAAAGAAATCAGCCTGTACCAAATCATTATCAAAAATTCCGGTATCTTCCTGGTAGTCTTCAACATTAATTTCACACTCAGCAGATATGTTTGGACTGCCAATTACCCTAGCTGTTATAACTGCCTGCCCCTGATGATGTGTTAGAATCTGTCCATGCTCATTAACCGTTGCAACAGCCATATTATTGCTGCTCCATTCAATGGCGTAACTGCGGCTGGAATTAACTTCTGCTGTTAGGCTGGCAGGCTTGCCTGTGGTTATTGTCAGCACATTATCTGAAAGTGTGATGGTACTGGCTTCATCCGGACTGCCAACTTTAACAACACATTGCTTAAATACTTGTTGAAGATCTACGACCCGGGCTATAACAATAGCATACCCATCACTAAGAGCGGTGACCTTACCATTTTCATCCACCGATGCTACAGAAGGGTTATTGCTGTTCCATTCTATCACATCATTAAAGGCATCATTGGGCAAGATGGAAGCCTCTAGCTGGTATGTATCATTGCTATTAAGTTCAATATTCTCACGAGACAAGTTCACTTCCGTTGCCCACACCAGCTCATCGTGTACCAAACCTAAAAAACGTGGGTGAATTAAACCCTTTTCCCATTCGGCTTGAATTGCTTGTAATTCATCTCGCTGGGGCTTATAATCAGCATTCCAGTATAGATTCTGTCCATCTGCATCGCTTTCACTGATATTGGTATTCAAATTGTATAACCTTGGATTAGGACTCTCAGCCATAAACCGTATGTATTTCAAATCACCGTAACGCACGGCATGACGATCCTGATCAAACTTACGGATATGAATTGTTTCATGGGGTCTTCCGCTTTGCTCGCCATTCAGATATGGGATCAGGTTAACACCATCCAGTGGTTTATCAGGATTAACTGGTGATTCTGACAGTGCTGATAAAGTGGCGAAAATATCGAGCGATGATACCGGGAAATCATAAGTTACATCACCATCAATCTCACCAGTCCATTGCATGGCAAAAGGCACACGGTATCCGCCTTCAAACACATCGCTTTTGCCACCACGAAGAATACCGTTATCTGAGGCATTTTTACTTTCTGGGCCACCATTGTCAGACAAGAAAAAGATAATGGTATTCTCCTCAATATTTAGCTCCTGTAATTTATCAAGCACTTTACCAACACCTCTGTCTACCGCATTTACCATAGCCGCATAAATTTTCCGTTTATCAGTTAACGACGGAAATAAAGCCAGATCTGCATCTGTAGCCTGCATAGGCGAATGAGGTGCATTGTATGAAAGAAACAGAAAAAATGGATGGTCCTTATGACGACTGACAAAATTTACAGCCTCATTGGAAAATTCATCGGTGATATATTCGTCTGTTTTTTCTGGTTTATGGTTTCTTAAAATCCATGTCAGGTAGCTTTCTTCCTCATTGGTTGCTGCATAACTATCTTCAATAGTCAGGTCTTCCGGAAAATATCGATGCCCCCCACCCAGATGACCATAAAACTCATCGAATCCACGATTTAAGGGATGGTTGGAAATATGGGCTCCCAAGTGCCATTTGCCTATAATACCGGTTTTATAGCCTACCTGTGATACGGATTCAGCAATGGTCATTTCATCGAGTGGCAAGCCCATATACGGATCATCAACACGGTATAAAGGATTGCGCTCAAAACCGAAACGTTGTTGATAGCGCCCTGTAATAAAACCAGCCCGACTCGGACCACAAACGGAATAAGTGGTATAAGCACTGGTAAATTTAATACCATTGTCGGCAATGCGGTCGATGTTGGGCGTAGGAATTTCGGTGGAGCCATTAAAGCCCACATCGGCATAGCCCAAGTCATCGGCCATAATCACAATAACATTGGGTTTTTCCTGACCACTTGCCAGCAAACTAACCAGCAATAAAACAATCAATACAATACACTTATTCATATAACTTAGATTCATTTTACTAATCATCAATAAAGCATTCAAATAAAGTCAAAGACTCATCATTACACTGTAGGTATATTACCAACTATCAATCACATATTACCAATTTGGCCAGCTGGAATTTGTTGCCTTGCATAATGTGCATAACATATATTCCCGTTGACCAGCTATTTACCGGAATCTGCTGATGCGCGCTCACTAGCTCTAATTGCTGTATCTTAGATCCAGTTGCATTATAAATGGCCACATCCGCCTTACTCCCGGCAAAGTCTTTCATTTCCACATTTACCAATTTATTGGCAGGATTTGGATACACCTTTATCAACTCTGCTTCGACCCTGTTAATGCCAACATCTTCATTTGGTAATTCGCTTAACTGAATCGTTAAGAATCGGGCTGATCCGGCCGGGATTGTGATACTTAGCTCATCTGCAGACGATGATATAGTTCCAATCACGTCAGAACCACCCAACTGATCAAAGACCTGACACTCGCCATTGATGGAAGTGCCAGCCTTTAATTTCACAGTGCGCTCCACAGGCGATAATTCGTGATTATCCATTAGAAAGGCAAAGTAAGTATAAGGATCATCCTTTTGTTGCGTGAACTGCCAAAAGCAATCTCCCTCCACATAAAAATCAAGGTTATTAAGCTGAGACAGCACTTCAGTACTTATCGTTTCTTTGGCTTCATACAGTGACATATCGTTCCAGGTATCTCCATTGGTTTGATAAGCAGCATTACACCATGAATTGGCTTCAATTTCAGAGGCCTGAGTGGAAGGCACAATGGTTACAAACCCTCCGGTCATAGTAGGAAACATATTTTCCCAGCGACGTTTTGTTCCATACAGGTAGGCGGTTGCATCAGTTTCCGGAATATCAGTATAGGCATTCCAGCAGGCCAATCGGTTGAATACGTAGTTATCGGTTTCGGGCTGATACAAGTAATGATCGTGATTAATGCTTTGCTCGGTGAGACGGTTACTTCGATTATAAATGCCTACCGATACCGGAGAAATACCTTTTATTTGGTCAACATCAGGTGAATTCGGATAAATCCCTTTGTCTACCAGCTTCAGAAAATTTAAAATTCCTTTCTGAAAGACCTGTGTCCATTGCTGGTCTGCGCCGCTGACATCACCACGTTCGTATAACGGATTATTGAGTGCCGTAATGGAAGTTACTCTAAACACTTTGGCTCCCAGGCTATACTGCGACAACATCTGTCTTAATACAACATGGGCATTACGCATGCCCCCCCATTCTGCCACGCGGTTAGCCGACAGGTTATCACCGATCACGTTACACCCCCAGGTCTCCACATCGCCATTCATCCATAAACCAACGCGCTCGGCCAGACTAATGTCCAATTCGGTCACATTTGAATTTTCGACACCAGGAACCAGTATATCTTTATACTTTGGAAAATAGCTATCAGCCTGATTTTGTGATAAAGCGGTAAACGTTGCACCCTTTGCACATAGCATCACCATTGGAGGTACTGCACCTATTTGTTCAGCACGAGCCAATAAAGCATCAAGGTGAGGAATATAAGATTCAAAATCAACATGTTCGTTTAATTCACGCGTGCGCGCCATCATGTAACATTCGCCATCAACAACTGATGCCTCATAACAATCTGCTAAGTCTTCCGGGGTGATGAAAATATGAGGTCCATGCCCTATTTTCAGGCAGAAATAAGCCCCTTTTTGAGCCAGGGCTGCACAAAAATTCTTAACCCCTTCAGCAGTGACAGTTTCTTTATCGCATTCGGTAGCCATTCCGTAAATACAGGAATTGACACTGGCTGCCAGGCGTATTTTTGTTGAACGATAGTTTTCCTGCCCCCCAATTTTATCGTACCACTCTTGCTGTGCATCATACACCTTTTGTGCCTGTACAGCGCTATTTTCTGGCGTCATCTCCCACCATAAGCCACTGGCAAAATAATCGAGGTACCAAATAGGTTGTTCGCCAACGGCCAGCGTTCCAGCAAACTGATCAATCTGATCTGTCAGTTGGTCTAAATTCCGGTCTACCTCACCCAATTTACCTAAACCGTTTATTGTTCGTGCTTGAATTTTCCAATTCGGGTTTGAGAAATCCACCACGTAAAAATGATCATCTCCATTGATAGGGCCGGACAGAACCATTTTATCAGCCCCACCATTTCTATTCTCCAAACAAGCACCATCTGAAAAATGATACGTACAATGCGCCCAGGTATAATCAGATATAGCGAGAGATTTAGTTGAGGCATCATACTGCGAAAGAAATAAGTCATCGCCATATATGGTGAAGACTTCCGCTTTACCGTCGCCATCAAAATCACCGGGAACACCATGCTGCATCAGGTATTTGCCTGTAGCTGTTAAATCTTCTTTATCTGAATCCTGAAAGCCATGATTTTGAATCAGATAAGTCTTGGCGTAGCTTCTATAATTACCAAGCGCCAGTTTCTCTGTATCGGCTAACATGCTTGAAAACAACTTGGTCCGTGGTCCATCTTCCGGATGAAAAACACCCCAATGCGCTACCAGCTCCGGACTGCCATCACCATCCACATCAAATACGCGAGGCAACTGTTTATCGGTAAAGCCTAGGCCTGACACCACATTATCAGCTACAGGATCGGCATCACCATTCCAGTATACCGGTCGTTCATATGTAGCCAGGTCGATGATGTCAATAAAATTATTGCCTTCAAAACTCTTGCGATTGACAAAAGCAACTACTTCATCGGTTCCGTTTCCATCAAAATCACCGGCCGCCACATGACGAACTAAGCCAGACACACCACCTGCTTTCCCTGTTTCAGGACGGAAGGTTTTAAGCAACACACCGTCATTGTTCAGAATATAAACCATGCCATCAACTCCTGAAGTAACAATTACCGTTTGGCCGCCTGTGCCTTTAGCCACCGTTGCCGAGTATAAAGCACCTGTGCTTACCTCTTTATCAATTAACAGCTCACCGCTTGATGACAGGACTCTGATATGACCGTCGGTGCCCGGCAAAAGAATTTCATCGCCAGAGCTAGCGTCTGTTACATCACCGGCAACAACTCTTAATCCCATTGAAGGCAAAGCATCATATTCCCATAAGCGATTGTCGGCAGAAGGTTCTGTTATCTGGTCAACACGCTTAAATGCAATTACCTTGCCTTCAACTGTCATTGCCACCAGATGATCTTTAGCTCCTACCTCATCAAAATCAGCCGTTGCAATATGTATTAAATTATCACCTTGTGTGTTAAATGGCTGAAAAGCACTGCTAGTTTGTGCAACGATTGCACCCGTCAACAACAACATACAAATAGGTAGAAATATTCGCATCATTACAATTTCAGTTTGTTAATTTTTCCGTTCTCGTCAAAAGTGAGCTCGTCAAAGCAAACTGAGCGTCGGTAGTTGTTGTTGGATAAGTCCATGTTGTGGTAAAAAACATACCATCGTCCTTTAAATTGCACAATGGAACCATGGGAGGTCCAGGAGCTCACCACATCCATTACTTCACCCTGAAACGTAAAAGGTCCCATGGGATTCTTACTGGTGGCATATACCAGGGTACTGGTCTTCCCCCAACCATTGGAATATAACAGATAGAAGGTATCGTTACGTTTAAACACCCAAGGCGCTTCACCATAAAAACCTCCAAAATGTTCCTTGTCACCTTCAATACCCTTAATCTTTAAGTCTTGCACATCACCCTTTAAGGCCATCATGTTATTTTTGAGTTTCACCACCTTGGGTTCGCGGCAGCCAAAGTACAGGTATGCCTGCCCTTTCTCAATTAATACAGAGGGATCAATGGGTTCTTTGCCAATGTGCTCTATCTGCCCGGTATTATCAATCAATGGCTCTCCCAACTCATCCACAAAAGGGCCAGTTGGGGTATCACTCACTGCCACGCCAATTTTGGCACGCTCCACCGGATAATAGAAGTAGTATTTGCCGTTTTGCTCCACACAATCGGGTGCCCAGGCCCATTTATTAGCCCAGTCTATATCTTTTAAACTCAAAATAGCTCCATGGTCAGTCCAGTCAATCAGGTTATCCGTTGAAAACACGTGCCAATCAATCATGTTAAAATAGGTGGCTGTATCCTCATCGTGAGAGGTGTATACATACAATCTATCGTTAAACACATGTGCGGATGGATCTGCTGTATAAAGATGCTTCACAAAAGGATTGCCTTTTTTCTTGAAATGGACTTCGTTGATCGATTGTATGGTAGCAGGTTGGCCGTTTAAGTAGCCTAACGAAATCAGAAACTCATCGGCATCTATCATGGTCTGATAGTACATTTCTTCACTTTGTCCTCTATTAAAAAAGGCATGTCCCTGACCTTCATACAGCAGTAAATCGCAGCGTTGCCCCAGATGCTCCATCTTTGTTTTATACGCCTTTGCCATGTCTGGCGTAAAGAGTCTGTCCTCTGTTCCCAACATGATTAATGTAGGTGGTGCTGATTCACTCAGGTTATGGTGGGGTGAGAAATGCTTATAAAATTCACCAACCCTTTCATATCCATATCCATCCGGTCCGTTATTCAGCACCGGATTAAACAACACCAGGGCCTTTGGCTGACACGAGATGGTTGAGTCTTCTCCCGATTCATTAAAACCCGACAAAACTGCTGTTGATGCTGCTATATGTCCACCGGCAGAACCTCCTCCGGCAAGTATTTTTTGTGGATCTATACCATATTTCTCCGCATTAACATGCACCCATCTCATGGCCGACTTACCGTCTTTGATGCATTCTACAGGAGTTGTGCCGTTGCTCTTTTCTGTCCGGTACTGCGCACTCATGGCTACCATGCCCCGTGAAGCCAGGTAGCGACATTGCCCGTAAAAATGATCAGGACTTCCTTGTTTAAACCCTCCTCCATGAAAAAACACAATGGCAGGTTTAGCTTCATCCATTTGGTGACCAGTGGGGAAGAAAATATGCATATTTAGCTCAGTTCCATTGATAGTTTTATAAGCCGCAATGGTATCCGGCTTTATTTGAGCATATAAAGTTCCTGTAACAATAAAAATCAAACTTATGATTAAACTCTTTCTCATGTTCTTATCTTCTTAATCTATTTCACTACGATAGCGATACATCTCGTAGGTCGTTTTACGGATGTAACTAATCAATTCGTAATATATCTGGTCGGTCATGGAAACCAGCCCACAATTAGCATTTTCGCCATTGCCACGCCCGGCTGTTGTGGAATTGGCCCACATAAACCAATGTGTACCCACGCACCTTGGGTTTCTCATGGCTCCTTCCACAAAATTTTGATATTTCTCCCCTCTGTTGCGCTGGCTGGAGGCATAGCCAAGTCCGGTGAAGAATTTACCGGCATCCAAAGCACCAAAATTAAATTCAGAGATGATAAATGGCTTATCAATATCCTTGGCCGGATAAGGATAAAACTCCACCTCATTTTCGTAGGCATTGAAAGACAATATATCCAGGTATTTGGCTGCTATTGATGTGTTAATGTAGTTTTTATGATTGCCATGCCATCGACAACCTATATACATTTTATTAGGTGCATATTTGTCAATAAGCTCTTTAGTGGTTTTAAAATACACTTCGCACATATTTGTGTAATGCTTTATATTGTATTCCTTTAACCCCGCCACTTTTATTGCTCCGGCCTTCACTTTGCTTGTTAACAATTCATCCCAGGATTTAAATGATGCACCTGTCATTTCATTAAACGAGCTTATGTGCTTTAACTCTTGTTGCAAGAGATTGATGTATATTTTCTTTCCGACACAATCAGCACCTTTTTCCAAAGAATATATGACCAAACTATTGGGATTACCCCAATGAATTTCATTATTGATAAAGAAACCAAAGAAATAGGGATCGTCTTTTACAAATGATGCTTTATCCATTATTTTTTGCTCTAACTCGGCCTTCCAGCGCGAATCAAATACGTCAGGAAGCTTCTCATTAATGCCCGGAAATACGGAATTGATATAGACCGTATATGGTAATTTTATTTCTTCTGGATATTCTCCAATTGTTTCTGCCGACCAACCACCTAGCGTATTTAAACCCCAGCTCTTCATACGCTTTAGAGAAGTGGCAACATATTTAGCTTCGCTATGCTCACCGTATTTTCGATAAAGGTTGGCTAATCCATGCTTGTATTCATTCCTGGCAAATAACATTTTATTACCAGATTCCTTTTGAGGAATACCCTCAAAAAAGTGCTCACGTCCTTTGGTAGGTGTTGGAATCTCTAAACGACCAGCACTATTGACACCGGTTGACCAAAACAAACAGCCTTCCGGATCAATTATCCACCAACGACCACTTACTTTCTGAGTTCTGAAATGTCCTGTAGCCTCAAATTTGGGTCCGTTGGCAAAACCACCAAATTGGTTCCACTCTTTAGAACCCGGATACTGCTTTAAATCTTCTTTCTCCTTTTTAATGGCCTCTTCAAACTGGCTGTCATTGGTAATTTTACCCGGCCAGTTGCCATGTTTGTATTGTCCGTATTTATTGATGAAAGGGAAAAAAGCCGCTTTATCATTTTTATATAAATGAGGTAAAGCAGCTTTATTTTTATACAAGCGCTTAAGACGCACTTTTCTCTCAAAATCCTGAATCGGGAAAGTAATTTCCAATGCCTTAATGTGCCTGGCATCGATACCGGCATAATTCAAAATAACACCTTCAGGCATGCCTTTCATCTGCGGAAAATCAGCATATTGCGGATAATCGGGAGCATTGATTTTATCACGAATCATCACACAGTTGTATGTTAATGTTTCATTGGCTTTTAAAAAACCGATGTGCTTGTTATTAACCGGATAAAATGTCTTTCCCCTTCGGGGATTATCATAGGCTATAATTGGCTCAAAACGTATTTCCTGAGAAGATTTATTCTCAATATCAATACTCAGAAACACCCACTCCGTCAAATCCCAATACTTATCTTCAGGAAAAAACACAATACTGCCACCTTCACCGGCCTTTATATGGCAAATAATGGCCTCTGAAGTAACAACGGCCTCAATATTCTGTAATTTATATTGCTTAGGCGAAACGTTAATAATATTCAGAAGGTTTTCACTCTGCTCTTGAGCTGACAACACAAGAAAGTTAAAAATGAATAGTATAAGCATTGACTGTTTCAACATGTTTGTCTCTTCCTTTAGTTTAACCTTAATTGGACCAAATCTTTAACGGTACAGCACAAAGCGTTCTACCTGGTAATAATTGCCTTGCTCAATGCGAATAAAATAGATACCGTTTTTCGCATTACCTGGCAAATCAATGCTTGATGCATCAGCAATTGATACAGCCCTTGCCGACTGCACTTTTTGCCCCTCAATGGTGTAAATACTGTAACTGAATTCCTGGTTTGATAAATTAAAACAGACCTTTAATACATCTCTTACCGGATTGGGGTAAATACTGTACATATCCATGACGCGCAGCCCATCATTAATTCCTACCTGGTCACCAGAATTGTATGCATTACTGGCTCCTATATTCGAAACCCGATTTGCCATATCGATGGTATTTCCATAGGCATCTACAGCAGGGATCAGCTCTACATTCTCAAAAATACCTTGTTGGGCCATAGTAAACTCAGGCTCTTCAAACGATAAGCCCTGATCAACAACTGCACTGCCGGGTTGAATATTAAAATTAGCCACATCTCCATTGGCCGAAACAGGATTTGTGAATAAGGGATCACCAATTACTTTACCAGCATCCAGGTTTGTAAAATCCGTTGCTACATTCCCGTAAAAGAGATTATTGGACACCTTCAACTTCCCACCATTTTGCATTTCTATATTTACACCACCTGAGCCAATTTGAGCCCCATTCATGGCATAAAAAATATTGTTGTAGATGTAAGTATCTTCGGCAAAAATGGAAATATCGGGCTGACATTTTACATCATCCAGATAAATAGTATTGTTGTATATATAATTTTCACGAGAGGGTATTGGCGTTATGTCTTTTCCCACCCATCCTGATAACCATATGCTATAACGGTGGTGACCATTGGCTCGGTGGCCATCATTAACACTCACATTGTATCGAAATACACTATTCTCACAGTCGCCTAAAATCTCCACAAAACCACCTTCGGTATCTTCACTGTAGTTGTATTGAAAAATGGCATTTTTACAATAGAAATCGATATGTCCGGCAGCACCGTAGGTATCACCAAATCCTCTTGCCCGGTATTGCTTATTGTATTGCACGATGATGTTGTGTGAATCCCATATCCAACAGCCTTCGCCACGTCCGTAATAACGGTCGGCTGGTGATGTGTGGTCGCCCCATCCCAAATCGATAAATTCATTATTCTCCACCAGTCCGTTGCATACTGATGCAAACACGACACCATCGCCTCCCAACTGCTCGAAGGTATTGTTACGTATCACAAAATTCCGATTACGGCCTTCTTCACTTACCGGATTATTAGGCGGATTAAGATTTCTGGCACTAATGGCGGTACTTCCAAGATTGTAGAAGTAACAATCTTCAATCAACACATCTTCGAACCTTACTTCTTTAACTGGCGTTACCGTATCATCATTTTTATCTGAATCAAAGAAAATACCTTTTGCATTGTAGTAATCCAAAGTAAACTTACCCTCCCAATCCATCATGTCGTAGCCAAAAACATCAGTGACTTTCAGGTTTCGAAACGTTAAGTTTTTACTAATACCACCCCATTTATTAGCTATTACTTTGATACCATATGCTGAGTTGGTTCCCCAGGTAATATCCCCCAGGTTTTTACGATCATTTTTAATCCATAACCCATCCATCACAATATGACTGGTATTCACCAATTTCACAGTTTCAATAAAATCACCTGTTGGAATATTACCCGATCCGGACAGAATGGGTTTCTCACCTTCGCCGTATGAACTAATAAGTATGGGATTTTCAGCAATACCCGAACGGTTAATAACCAATTGTCCTTCAAAAACATCGCCTGCCCGAAATAATATCTGATCACCTGCCTGTATAAAACCACCATTTTTATCGTTGGCACTCGCTTCGGATACCTTTGATAAAGTTTGCCAAGGTGTAGATTCCGTTAATCCATCATTATTATCATTACCATCGGCACTGATATAGTAATTGGTAGCTAACAGTCCCGGAGTAATCATCAGGACAAACAGGAAAAATAAAAAACGTGTTTGCATAGTTTACATCAATTTCTGACGATGTAAAAATAGAGGCAGACAACCAAATAAAGGGGCTTATATTGGACAATGCTTAGCGTAAATCTGCTATTTACGGATTATTGATTCCACATCCGATGCTCCTATCCCTTTCATTCCCTCACTATAAAGTTTACTTATATCACTATCGTTCATGGCTCTTGTCCAGATAGCCACATCATCGAGCAAGCCAATGTAATTGTGCATACCCATTTCTTTGATGTAATCTGTTTTATACTTGCCCCCTTGAGTAGCTATGGCCATCCAATTGGCTTGTGAAGTCAAAATCTTGACAGATGGCTTTATCATATGCACATCGTCAATACGCTTGCCATCTACAAACAACTTCAACTCCTGCAACGTAGCATCTTCGGTCATAACCACTGCCAGGTGATGCCATTGATCATCATTAACTATTTGCTTATTTGTTGTTATGTATGCATCCGGTCGAATAGCCACCTGCAAATTCCCATTATCGAGCGCCAGATTAAAAAACTGCCCTGATTTGCCCCAGAACGAACCGCTATTAAGAATCAAACGCTTGCCATCGGCACTGGTCTTAACCCAGCACGATACAGTGCGCGCATAAGATGAATGAAATGGCCCCATGGGTAAAACAAACAGTTTGCTGGACTCTGAAATGGCAATGGCATTTCCAATAATACCTTTTACTATTTTGGCATCGGTTCCAATTAGGGAGTAATCCTTATTAAATCCACCACCATTAGAATAGACATTAGGATTACTTATTTCAGACAAAAACACATTGTGCTTACTCTTTTTGGGAAAAGTACCATCAACACTACTTTTATATTGCTGCTCATTCAGCTGTTCATCAAAACTCCAATGAATCTGTAATCCTTTGGGATGAATAGGTTTCAATAAACGATCTCCTTCTATTTTACTGCCCCGACCCGACTTATCAATGGTTAAACAGCCCAAATGATCGCCATTCCAATGAAAAGTATTAATCGATAGTTTATCCGGATCCACATCCACCAAAGTCATGTTGCTTAAATTATTGCCCCGGGCCACTAACTGGATTAAATCGGATTCAGGATCTTTGGTTACCGTATTCATGTGCACTTCACCGGCCAGGTATAAATCCACCTTATATTTTCGAAGCACATTTAAAATCTTTTCACTCTCCTTTTTATCGACCAGCATACCACTACTGGCATATTTACGTACCGGATAAATAATGGGTAAATGCGATTGCACCACAATGTGTTTAATGGAGGCGATATTTTGAGCTTCTGATAATACCGACTCGAACCATTGCAGATGATTTCCATCTATATCGCCCGTAACAACGCCTTCACTTCCTAATACAATATCATCGGCATCGTAATGAAACATATCAAGCGTCACAAACAGCACATTTTTATACTGAACCGCATTGGAGGTGTGTTCATATTTTGTTCCCACAGGCCTCGGGAGTGCCTTACCGATTTTCTCTGTAAAGCGTGACTGTCCATCATCTTTTAAGGTAAATGTATTGGCAAAGCCCTGACGAAAAGTTGAGATATGTTTAACCACCTCAGTGCTTTTCTGCCATGGGTTATCGCCTAATTCATGGTCGCCCACAGCCATTAAAAAATGCTCATAACCACCATCGTGAACCATATCCCACAAGCCACTGTAACATAAGCGTGAGGCTTCTAAAATAACCTCCTTGGTGCTATAGTTGGTATAATCAGGATGAGCTCTGAATAGCTTCAGGTATTTTGGTCTGTACCAATGTCCGCCATTACAATCGCCCGGCATAATAATTAATTCACCGCCATAGCGCTTTTTCATATCTTTAAACTGTGCTGTTTGCTCAGTCAATCTTTGCTCACGCTCTGGTATATTTCTGGATAAGCCTTCGGCATTGTGATAATCGGGTATATTGATAAAACGCCAGGTATCAAATTCTTGAGCAACACTGTAACGACTAATGACAAGTATACTTATTACTATTACAAGATAATGTTTCATATTTCTGATTTTACTTCTAATAACCATCTTTACTTAATATCAGGATAACCAATCAAACCTTGGAATGAAACCTGGGTAATCGTTGTCTTTCCAAATTCCGAAATGCATTCACAATACTATTCTATCAACTTATTTTGCGCTACAGATACAGGTCTAATAAGTTGAAATAAAAAAATCGTGAGATTTTTACAAGTGTTCATATTCTGCTATATTACCAGATTTAAACTACGCTAAAAGTACATATTCATCGAAGCATTAATGGGCATAAACTAGACAATGCTTAGCGCAAATATGCCTATGGACTGAATCAAATCACTTAAGGATGAGTATATCCTTCCTATTGGCAGGTTATAATTCCGATTGAATTCATAAAACAAATACGGTGAAGGCACAAATTGCCAGTTGACAAACTCAAACTAACAGGGGGATACATAAAAGTCCCAAGGGAAGGGTATGACCTGCCTCGGGACCAGTAAAATAAGAGCTTACAGCATTCTTTATTAAACCATTCATCCTGTGAAACCAAAAGGCTGAACAAATAGGCAAAGGCGTATTTCAAGCATATCAAAGCCTAAAACTGACCAGGTAATTCTTTCAAACGCCATTCGTCAAACCAACTAATCACCGGCTTGTCGTGTTCAAATTCAATGGGCAACCAAATGTACCTCCCATCGATGGCATTTTCAGGTGTCCATCTGTCACCCATATAGATGAAGGTATCATCTTTACCCTGAACCGGCAATACATAGGTGCTTTGCGATTGGAAGGTTGTTTTTATTTCATCATCTGATCCAAGACATGGGTTACCCAGCTCAGTCCATGGGCCAAAGGGATGATCTGCCACTGCAGAGCGTGCTGCATTGGGCTTCCAGCCAGTACAACCGGAGCTGATCATGTAGTATTTGTCACCTCGCTTAAATAAGGCAGGTGCCTCATTCATTTTACCCTCTAAAGCACGAACATATTTTCCTGTAAAACTCAGGTAATCGTCTGATAGTTGAGCAATATGAAGGGTGGAATTCTCTTCTGATGCATGAATGTGATAGGCAGTGCCATCATCATCAACAAACAAGGTCATGTCGCGGGCCATCTGCCCTTTTTCCATATCTCGCCTTAACCATACCCCATCAACAACCTCTTTTTGCCACTCAACCGACCATTGTTTAATGGTATCCATATCAACTTCTTTTTGCTTTAAAGAATCTGGAAAATTAAGAGGCCAATAGCCTTTGTTTGGGTTAACACTTTTGAGGTAGGTATAAGGTCCGTTTACCTTATCACTCACGGCAACTCCTGTCATGGCCGCCTTATAACCCATTCCTTTTAGCTCATGATGAAACCACATGACAAACTGCTTTGTGTTAGCGTTGTAAATCACCTTTGGACGCTCAATAATGCAACCCTTAACAATCAGGCTTGTTGTATCCTCAACAACAGATAGCACTATTCCCTCATCCTGCCAATTATACAAATCAGTGGATGAGTAACAATGCACACCCACATGAGCCTTGTTTCCGGCTTTACCTTCTATTTTATGCTCCCCAAACCAGTAATAGGTGCCCTGATGAAACAAGATACCGCCACCATGGGCATTGATATGAACCCCATTGTTATCGGGCCATAATTCCCCTGGCATAAATGTCTTTGAAGCCTGTTGACATGCACACAAAACAAATATGCCAATAAGAAGGACATTTCGTATAAGCTTTAAATAGCTATTCATTATTCTTCATTTTATTTCTTAGTTGTGCTTCGGCATTAGCATTCCAGTATCCACATTCCAATTGAAAAAAGACTGAGGTATAAGGAATTGTCAGGTCAGTTTTGATGATTAATACATTAAATAGCTCAGCCGAAGTATCTAATTCACGTATGATATCTTGGTGCAACAGCGCATTTACATTTTTCCCTTCCAATATTTGATGCAAGTCCGTTCTATAAACATCGATGCCCTTTGCATTTTCTTCTGAAACAAAGGCCATTTCTTTATCTATATATACATTGGCATCCACATGGGGAGCATCTTTTATGAGTTTATTAATAACTTCAACAGCCTCTAACTGACTTGCATTAACTGTTATTGTTTTAATGGCCGGATTACTTTGTTCGGGATAGGCTGCATCTGCAACCACAATCCAATTACGATGACCAAATACTTCAATAGTCTCCGCCAATTGGTCTTCTAAATTTGTCAGGTTATTCTGTTTTGGACTCGAGCATGAGACAACAAGCAACAGGCTAACAATTTTTAATGCATTTTTCTTCATTTTACTCTCTTTGACCTAATTCATCTTTAACCAACTTTATTCCCCACAAATAATTACCAAATTGTTCATTAGGCAACTCAACAATTAAACTGTCACCCTCTTTTGTGAACTTCAGTTTTTCGCCACCTCCAAGTGGAGTAATTGTTTCCGGATTAAATTTTGCGGCATGCGGTAATGTCAGCTTACCCTCTTCAGGCCAGGTAACAAACCAGGCATAAAGGGACCCATTATTCTGGGTATAACGAACTGCATTCTTATCGTAATCATTAATGTTTGAACCACCTCTAAGTGAATTAAGCTGACCTTCGCCATATATAGTCCATGGCTGTGAGCCAATTATACCTTCGCCATTAATAGTCAACCATTCACCAATTTGTAGTAACAATTCTTCCTGTGGTTTATCGAGAGTTCCATCGGGACGAGGTGCAATATTGAGTAATAAATTGCCATTGCGGCTCACTAAATCAATAAAACAGCGTAACACTGCATTGATTGGATAAGCGCCTGTTTCGCCTGTATATGCCCATCTGCCATTCGCGGTAAAGTGGGCTTGCCATGGACGTGATGGAATACCCTCTTCCAAATTCTTCTCTGTATCGTAAACGGCTTCTCCTTTTAGCATAGCGTCGCGCTTCCACGATAAGACCACTTCCTTATCCCATTCTAAACTTTTATTGTAATAGCGTGCAAGCGTGCGATACATGGCATCACGGAAGTATTCTTTTTGATATTCGGCATAGGCATCACAAATACCTCCATCCACAAAAATATAGTCAGGTTGATAAGTATCCACCAGCTCGTTTATCACAGATTCCCACTTTAAAGCATCTTCGGGACGTGGCGGATCTGTATCTCCACGGCGTTTACCATACAATCCTTCATTGGCTGGATCCCAGGTATCAAACTCAGGGCGAAAGGTGTAGTATTTCCAGTGGCGACCGTAATGGGTAGATACACCCGTTTTTATACCCTTGCTGCGCATGGCTGCAGTGAGTTCACCTACCACATCGCGCTTAGGCCCCATTTTAGCGGCATTCCATTCAATCACCTTTGAGTCCCACATGGCAAAACCATCATGATGAACGGCAGGTGCGGCGAAATAGCTTGCGCCCGATTTCTTCACTAAATCGGCATAGTAATCAGCGTCAAACTTCTCCATTTTTAGCATTGGTATAAAATCCTTATAGCCAAACTCTTTTAAAGAACCATAAGTTGCTTCATGATGATCGCGGAACGTTTTTGACCATTCGTGATGCTTTATATTTGGGTTATCCTTTTCATAATACATCAATGTGGGATACCATTCGTTTTTATACGCCGGCACCGAAAAAGCACTCAGGTGCATAAATATCCCCAATTTACCATCGCTATACCATGAGGGCACATCATAGGTGGCTATTGACTCATGGCTTGGATTATAGATTTTGCTAGCTGTTGAATGGGCTTTTTGTTTACTTTTACCGGTACAGCTAACCGTTGCGAGTAAAAGAAATAAAGCGCTATAAGTTACTGTTTTGATCATTATTGTGCTTTTTGTTTTTAATCATCAAAGGACTTTCCGTCTGTAATTCCTTCCCAATCATCAGTTCTAAACGGCGAGGCCGGTAAGCCCTCTTTATTGTAAAGGTTGAATTCAGCAGGATTTCTTGACCAGGCAAAGCGAACGGCAACAGGCTGTTCAACATTATCGGACCAAACGATTATTTTATCCCCATCTAATTTGGCTTTGGCCCAATAGAATTGTTTATCAGCACCTGCCATTTGAAATTCATTAATGTAACCATGCTTGCTCTTCACACTCAGGCCAGAACCCACATGGTCAAAACTGATAATCGCTTTGTTGCCTTCAATTTGCATGGATTTATACATGGGTCCGGAATGGACTATATCTTTACCATATGCTACTTTTAGTGCTGATTTCATCAATCGATGACCAACCTCTTGTTTGTTTTTGGGATGAATATCATTTGCTTCGCCAATATCAATGGCAACTGCCATACCAGTATTATTTAACCTTAGCGTCATCATTTGAGATTCGCGCAGCTCAGCCCAGGCATCCTCCTTTGGAATAGCTGTCGCTTTTTGATAGTTAGCTAATTGTACAAACAAAAAAGGAAAATCGCCTTGTTGCCAATCCTCACGCCAATTGCTAATCAGATTCGGAAAAGTAATGGCATACTCTTTCGAACGCGGTGTATTGGATTCTCCCTGATACCAAATGACCCCTCTAATACCAAAAGGTATAAGCGGATGGATCATGGCATTGTATAATAAGCTGGGTACATCATTGGGGAAGGGCTTAAAGTCAGGAATAACGGTATCCACTTTAAACTGCCACTCGCCGCTTAACGGCATCTGTTGTTCTCCTATCTGAAAGAAGAGTTTTTCTGCCTTACTGGCGAAGCCCCCTTTGTAATACTTATCTTCAACACGCACTGATATGTTGTTTTTACCTACTTTCAATAGTTGAGCCGGCACTGTATAAACGCGCTCTACCTCGTTGGCCCAATTCATTTGCCCCACTTTTGTGCCATTCACCCAGGTAATATCTGAATCGTGAATTTTACCTAAATGTAATTGAGCAGAATCAAGCGCTTCCTTTGATAAATTAAAATCATAACTAAACCACACACGGCCATTCAGGCGCTTATAGCCAGCATTTTCCCATAATGTGGGCAAGTTCATGCTCAACCAATCAGAATGGTCTGTTTCAGGCAACATCCATTGTTCGGTCATGCCTAATTCCTTTTCAGGAAAACCACCCAAAACTTGCTTCAGATCATCCTCATACTTCTGAGCCATGGTTGACACATCGTAATTATCTATCCGTTCTCCAAAATCAAGGTATTTAGGCAAGCTGGTAATGGATGCTTTTGATGTCCATGTTTCTGCACAAGTTCCTCCCCATGAAGAGTGAATTAGTCCGATAGGAACATCAATTTCTTTTTGTAAATCCCTGCCAAAATAGTAGCCCACTGCCGAGAAGTTTTTAACCGTCTCCGGACTACACTCCTTCCACGTGGCATTGGGAATATCATCAAGAGGTACATTACTCACTTTTCGTGGCACTTCAAACAAACGCATATTTGGATAATTGGCATTTTTAATCTCCTCTTCTGCATTAATTGATTTTGACACCGGCCATTGCATATTGGATTGACCGGAACAAATCCAAACATCACCAATCAGAATATTTTTAAGGACAATTTTATTTTTGCCATTGATGGTCATGTCAAATGGACCGCCTGCTGTCATAGGTTCCAGAACGACCTTCCATTTCCCCCCTTTATTCGCTTTAGCTCTATGCTTTTGCCCGTTAAAGCTCAATACTACTTTTTCACCAGGCTCAGCACTGCCCCAAACTTTTACATTCAGGTTCCGCTGTAGTACCATGTTATCCGAAAACACATCAGCCAGCTTCACATCAGCTTTTCCAGAAAAAGTACTGAATACGATTGCTATAAGGATTGTAATTACTTTGTTCATATCATTAGATTAAAAAGGCTTCAACACAGAAGCACAAAATCACTGAGTTTAATAATTAAACTCAAGCTTTTCGTTTGTAATGATTACATTCGCTGACTTAAAATTGTGAACTTTGTATTCCTCCAACTGGAAACTCTGAAGCTCAACGCTGCCATAAAGCACTTCTAAAGTAACCCTATAATCTTTCCCCTCCTTTGTTATTTCACACATACCCCATGCCGAACCATTCGACCAGAAGTATTTACCTGGCTTATCAGTAAACCTGATTGACTTGTCAACCCCTGAATACTGAAATCCACTTTCGGCCAACAGGCTTGCCCAGGAAGCCATGGCACGCGCATAATGGTGTCCGCATTCTGCTTCATCAAAAGGGTTTCGCTTCTGTCCGTCATAGCGGTCGCGTATATTTTTAATGCATTCTAATCCCTCCTGCTCCATGCCTTCGTATAGCATTCCGATGGCAGCCGTATATTCAAAGCCGGTCATTACCTCAGCCCAATAGGGGAAAGGTACAGTTGGACGTCCACCATTGGGCCAGCTGGCCATTAGCAGGGCTTTCTCATCACCCATGGCATAGGTACGCATATTGTTGAAATGCTCAAACAGGCCATCACGTTGGTTGTATTTCAATATACTTTCCAATGCTGTCTTTACATTCTCTTCTTTCACCAAATAACCTAAACCCAATACGTGCGCCATATATTGTCCCACCAGTTGATCAACCAAACAACCTGTTTCTAACTGAAAATCCGGATTCACTATATCCTTACTTCCCATACTAGACATTAAGCCTTTGGCAATGTACTCTTTGCTGGCAGGAGTTTGAATTTTATGGAAATAATACTCGCCATTAAACAGGTGTTCATCCGTCCAGGCTGATCCGTAATTATAAAGTTTAGCGCATTTCTTTGCAAAAGCTTTGTCTTTCTGATGAAGTGCCATTTGTTCGGCAGCTTTCAATGCTCCCAAATACCAGATCTGCATCTGCGGGTTCGGACCAAAATACTCGACATCCATGGTATTGTGCTGCACACCTTCCATGACACCATCCACATCGCCATCCCAGCCATTCTCCACCCAGGCAAAGGCTAAGGCTGTTTTTACTTTAGGCCAGTATGTATTCAGGAACTCATCATCGCCAGATAATTGCCAGTCACGATAAAACTTCATAATGGTGCCCATTTGTCCGTCAGCCGCTGCCACATCAATACCAGAAGCGCCTTCTTTTAAGGGCAATTTGGTTCTGAAACCCATATGACCTTCGCTGTTCATGGCATACTTAAACTCTACCTCACGCATGCCTTTAGCCAGATCGTTAAACAGAAAAGCGGTGGCTTGCTCATAATTCCAAACATGCGTGCAGGAACCCATGCATGATCCAAAACGATCCATCACCCCTTCCCATCCGAATAGGTATCCATCAGAGGTGCGAAAAACAGTTTGAGAACGTAGCGTGCTGAGATTAAATAAGGCTGCTTCTTTCAATACTTTGGGATACGAACTCTCTTGTAAGGCATTCACAAAGGTCAATGTCTGCTCTGTTAATTCAGGTAAGCGCTCAATCTCTTTTTCTATTACATTCCAGGCATCAGTGTATTGTGTGGCATAGTAGTTTGTTAATCTCTCTGCCGACCAGGCATAACGATTGGGAAAATGCCAGCTTAGGTAGAAGGTAAAGGATTTAGTCTCACCAGCTTTTAAGGTTTTCAGTACAGCCAACGAAGCCAATGGATCGACATCTGCTGTTTTATCTTTTTCTGTTAACAGACCATCGGCACTAAAATCATCCCAGAAATTAAGTGTGCTGTTGTACCATTTATTATGGACCGAACTTGTACGGTATGTTGTTCTACCCTCATTTGCCGGTGTTGAGATGGCAAAAGTTCCCCACGCTGCATCGTCCTTTTCCACTCCTTCGGAATACATGTAAATGCCTTGAAGTTTATCAGTTGCTTTATATTCGTTCTTATTGTCTTTTGCTCCTGTAGGGATAAAATCGCCTTTCCAATCTGTTTTATGCTTGCGTCCATCTTTACCAATAAAATTGCGGATATTACCCGAAACAGCAACTTCTAGTTCTGCGTTGCTGGTGTTGGTTACCTCGTATTTTAAAATTGCCATTGGAATGCCTGAGGCATCTGCATCAGCGGGAACCAATGGATTATAACCTACGATTTTCACATCAACCGGCATGGTTTTATCCGCCAGATTGACGATACCAAAGGGATAAGTGGTTTCGAACGAAGCTTCACGGAAACGAGGAAAACCATGGTGATCAACCGAGCGTCCTTCGTAATGCTGATAATCGGCATAATGAATAGGGCCTAACAGAGCTTTTGTATTCGGCTTCTCATCTTTCTTTTTAGTATAAATGGCAAAGAACGGTGCATCATTACCGGTAGTAACGGTACTGTAGCCTTTTGCCGGTACGTTCATTACTTCCCAGTCTTGCAGTTGACCAGAACCTCCCAACGAAACGGTTCCTGTACCAATGCCACCCATTGGCAAAGCGATGCGGTATAGGTGGTCTTTATCGTATTTTTTTAAGGGGAATATCTTATTGCTTAATAATTCTGTTTGAGCTGATGCATTCACCACGCAAAGAATGGAGGTGAGTAACAGCAAAGCGTTAAATAATTTCATTGTTTGATTGTTTTATTGCAGAGATCATACATAGACGTCACACCAATATCATAAAGCTTATATAAAAGACAATGCCAGATTGCCAACTCTGTTTGTGTTTTGATAATGCTTATCAAAGTGAGCTGGCAATCTTGCATATGTTGCGCTATTTATGATTCTACGGCTGTACCAACTGATATTTCCTGTCGTACAAATCCACCTGCTCACGTCTCCATTTGTTTCCTTCCAGGTACAATACCTGTGGACGTGTAATATCCCAATCACCCAGCTTTTTTAGCATCAATTCAACTAACTCCCGGTTTTCATCGGCTACATTGTTTTGCTCAGCAATATCTTTAGACAGATCATAAAGCATTGGTAAACGATCCGGCAATCGTACCAGTTTCCAGTTTCCTTCACGAATACCGGCACTGATGGTGAAACGCCACAATATTTGCTCATGCGGACGTCCCGCCTCTTCTCCATTAACATACGGGAAGATATTAACACCATCGAGTTTGGCTTTGGCATCAATGCTACCACCGGCTAAAACAACAAAAGTGGGTGTTAAATCAAGACTTGATATAGGATGATTAAACTCAGTACCTGCCTTTAAGTGCTTAGGCCAAGTCATCGTAAATGGCACACGGATACCACCTTCTAACAAGGTACCTTTTGCACCACGTAAGGGCATGTTTAAGGAAGCATTATGGTGGCAAGGACCGCCATTGTCACTAAAAAAGACAACTACTGTATTCTTATCTATCTTTTGTTTTTTCAGCTCGTTCATTATTCGGCCCACATTGACGTCCAAACGGTGCACCATGGCACAGTATGTCCGACGTTTTTCATCTTTAATATGAGCATATAACTTCAAATCCTCCTCGGTAGCCTGCATGGGTGCATGAGGAGCATTAAACGATGCATACAAAAAGAAAGGTTCATCCTTATGACGTCTAATAAAATCAACACATTCATCACCTTTATCATCGGTAATATAAGTGATGGGTTGAGGCTCTTTATAGTTACACAGAATCTTGTATGGATAAGGTTTACCTTTGGGGTTAACAGGTACATAATTGTGACCACCGCCCAGGTAACCCCAAAACTCGTGAAAACCTCGCTTTAAGGGATGAAAATGCTCTGCTTCCCCCAAATGCCATTTACCAATCAAACCATTGACATAGCCCAATTCAGCTAAGCGATCGGCAATAGTGGTTTCGTTAACAGGTAAACCAACGAAATTTTCATCAAACTGAGGCAGGTCAACGATTGGGTTGTTATCAAAACCAAAATTCACCTGGTTACGACCTGTCATTAAACCTGCTCTTGATGGTCCGCAAACCGGTGCCGATACGTAGCCCTGCGTAAAGGTTACGCCGGCGTTGGCTAACGCATCAATATTTGGCGTTCTAATTTGGGTACTACCAGTAAAACCCACATCTCCGTATCCTAAATCATCAGCTAAGATGATGATGAAGTTGGGTTTATCAGTTTTATTTTTAGCCCTTATATTCAAGGACAGAAAAATCAGTAAAAACACACTGAAAATGATAGACAACTTATTAAGTACCATAATTATATATTTTCTTTTTTTATACCTATTCTCTTCTTTCCGTTCAACCCACGGAGGCTTTAATCTTACCTTCGCCTCAAGCCGGCTGGGCTCTTCATTTTTGCCTTGATGCAAAAACGAAGCAAAAAGATCAAGGCTCCCAAAGAAATGTCTTTGTTATTTCGTTTTAATTGTAATGCTTGCTGTTTTCAGGCCTTCGCTCTTTACTTTCAGCTGAATATCTCCTGTCTCGTTCATTGATTGAACTGTCACTACCAACTGACCATTAAAAGCTTTCATGGTTGGCTTATGAAACATTTCCAATGAGGTGGCATCGCCATTACAAACGGCTTTAAATTGACCGGCTCCTGTTACTTCAAATTCCAGTTGGTTGTTGGCATGCGGACACAGATTGCCATCTTTATCAACCACCGAGACCGTCACATAGGCAAGGTCTTGCCCATCGGCATGAATGTTCCTCCTGTCTGCACTTAATTCGATGTGATGGGCTTTGCCTGCCGTATGCACTTCTTTTTCAGCTGCAACTTTGCCCTTATCATCATAGGCCACTACTCTAATGGTACCTGGTTCGTATTTCACACCCATCCACATTAAGCGGTAACGGTGTTGCTTACTTTTATCCTTTGTTTTGCTTTGTATGCCCTGGCTAACGCCATTGACAAAGAGCTCAGCACTGTTATAATTAGTATAGACAAATACCGGTGTTGTTTCGCCTTCGCGGCCTTCCCAATTCCAATGTGGTAGGATATGTAAGGTTTCATCCTCGGTATTCCAACGACTACGGTATAAATAGTAACGGTCTTTGGGTAAGCCTGCTAAATCGCAAATGCCAAAATAGGAACTGCGCGATGGCCAGAACTGGTCGAAAGGTGTTGGTTCACCCAGGTAATCAAACCCTGTCCATACAAACTCGCCTATTACCCATGGTTTATCATCCTGCAATACAAAATCATCATCAGGCAGGTTCGACCAACCACAATACTCCAGGTCGTAAGATGAGCACTGGTAGGTATTTCCATAAAAGTGCTCTTTCTGTTCTTTTGTAGCATTGTAATTGTCTTTGATTTGCTCAACCGGGAAACGGTAATACCCTCTTGAGCTCACCGTTGAAGCCGTTTCAGAACCTAACAGCATGCCTTGTGGAAATTTCTCATAGGCTTCTTCATACAGGTGCACCCGGTAATTCAATCCGGGAATATCCATCACAGCCCCAAAGCCACTTTTCATAACTGCTTTAACCTGATCCATCCCTACAGTAACCGGTCGTGTGGGATCTTCACGATGGAATATATCCTGTAACCATTTCGCTCTTTCTACACCTTCTTTACCATGTTGGTCAGGCACTTCATTACCCGAACTCCACATAACTATACATGGGTGATTACGTGTGGCATGCACCAGGTTAACAACATCTTTCTCAGCCCATTCATCAAAAAACAGGTTGTAGCCGTTTTCCATCTTTGGCTTTTTCCATTCGTCAAAACTCTCGGCCAGAAACAAAAAGCCCATTTCATCACATAGCTCCAACTGCTCCAGCGATGGCATATTATGAGAAGAACGAATGGCGTTACAGCCCATGTCTTTCAGGATGGTCAATTGACGCTTTAAGGCTGCCTTATTAATGGCGGCACCCAATGGACCTAAATCGTGATGCAAACAAACACCTTTAAATTTGGTGACCTTATCATTCAATAAAAATCCACCTTTATCGGCATTGTATTCAATATTACGGATACCAAAACGAACAGTCTGCATATCTTTTAATACACCATTCTGATACAAACTTAACTCTGCATAATACAGATTGGGTGTGTCCACATCCCAGATAGCTGGGTTCTCCACCGTCAATATCTGTTCTATTTCACCGGCACCTGCTTCAGACTGTTGACTCGCCACGACGTTTCCAGCCGCATCTTTGATAATCGTCTCAACATGGCAATCACGGCCATTGATTTTGCTATTAATAGTAATGGTAGCACTTTCTGATGATACCTGAGGAGTCGTTATAAAATGCCCCCAATGTTTGAAGGACACTTCATCTTTTATCACTAACTGTACCTTACGAAACAAGCCTGCTCCGGGATACCAACGTGATGAATAGGGCAAATTCTCCAATCGAATGGCTAGTAGGTTATCACCTTCCTGTAGGTACTCACTAATGTCAAAATAGAAATAGTTATAGCCATTTTTCCACTCACCAACTTTTGTTCCATTAATATATACCTGCGGCTGGCTCATGGCACCGTCAAATGTTAATAGCACTTTCTTGTTGTTATTATAATCTGGGACATTGAAAACTTTACGATACCATCCTACGCCAACATGTGGCAATGCACCGGTACGACCTGTTTTTTCATTAGCAATTTTCTCATTGTTCTGCTTAATGATACCACTTTGCTTATCTACGGCCTCGTCAAAAGGTCCTTTGATGGCCCAATCGTGCGGCACTGTTACTATTTCCCAATTATCTGTGTTAAAATTGAGTTGTTCTGCTCCCTTGACATCTTCATTAATAAATTGCCAATTACTATCTAATACTTCTACTCTGCGACTACCTTGTTGAACAGTACAATTGACAGCTAACAGTCCCAAAAAAATTAGATGAATTATAATATGCTTCATAAGTTTCATTTTCCTGATAGACTATTGATGGCCTTGTTTATACCTGTCTGATGGTTAATAATCCTGGATAACTCCGCCCTCAGGAAAAGCTTCATTATCACTGCGGTTTTTAAAAGCCTGTTCCATCAATTCAACAATTTCAGGATGTTCAGCTGCAATATTATTTTGCTCCTTAATATCAATATCCAGATTATACAATTCTATGTTTGAATCTATACCATAGCGTACACCCTTCCAGTTGCCAATACGAGCCGACTGGCGGAATCCCCCTTTAGGCATCGTGCGAAACCAGCCGTCCAACTGAAATTCCCAGTTTAAGAATTCATGCTCTGCTTGCTCCTCGCCAGTTAAGGCAGGTAGAATGGAAACACCATTGGATGCTTCCGGTGCTTTAGTGCCAGCCACTTGGGCAAATGTTAGCATCAGATCCTGGGCACTTGCGATATGATGTGACAGGCTGGCTGCTTCTATGTGGTCTTTCCAATAAGCAATCATTGGTACACAAATACCGCCTTCGTACATATCACGTTTTATGCCTTTTAGTTTCCCGTTGCTCTTAAAAAAATTTGGACTGTGACCATGACCTTCGTTGTGTGCACCATTATCACTTGTGAAAATAATCAAGGTATTATCCAACTCACCCATCTCTTCCAGCTTGGTCAACATACGTCCAACCTGCTTGTCCAGCAAGGTTATTTTCGACGCGTGTAAACGCTCTGCTTCAGGCCAGTCTGTATCTTGATAAAGTGTATTGTTGCCAATAGTGTATTCATGTCCATGCGGTGCCCGGTACGACATAAATAAGAAGAATGGTTCTTGGTTATTTAGGGTGTCCAACCAATTAAAAGCTAAGTTTGTTCTGAAGTCATCCAGGCATTCCCACTCCTTTACATCATAGAATATAGAATCCTGTATGCCGTTTATCCAATGCATCCGCTCATCAAATTCACGACCTCCAAAACGTGAGCTCCACTGCTCCTGCACCGCATAATCAAAACCACGATTATAGGCCCAGGTTGACAGGTCATTCGGGTCGCCCAAATGCCATTTACCAACGAAACCCGTTTGATAACCTGCTTGTTTGAGCATTTCGGCCATGGTAATATCTTCTTTTTTAAGCGCTACACGCATCCATTGGTCATCACCATAATATCCGCTATTACCACGTATGGTATTGTAGGATGAGGACTTACCCGTCATCAATACAGCACGTGATGGCGAACAGACTGCGTTACCCGCGTAAAAATCGGTAAAACGCATGCCTTGCTGGGCTAAACTATCTAATACAGGAGTTTTAATTTTGTCTTGTCCGTAGCAACCCAATTCGCCATAGCCCATATCATCAGCCAGAAGTAAGAGGATATTAGGACGTTTTTGGGTCGATTCAGTCTTTTCCTTTGTGCTGCACGAAAGCAAAGCAAAGGCCATTATTAATGGATATATAAACTGTAGTTTCTTCATTGTTGTGAGGTTTTTTTTATCTGAAGCACGTTTAACGTGTTACTTCGTTGTTTTGAATGCGTTCTATTTCTTTCTGCAGCTTCTTAACCAGCTTTTTATTCTTAGCAGCTATGTTCACTTTCTCTCCTATATCTTTTGATAAATCAAATAACTGAGGCTCGATGGAAGTGCCGGACTCTATATTTTTCTCAACCTTGATCCAACTTGGATTTTTCTTTGTCGGATGGATGTATTTATAATTGCCATGACGCAAAGAAAGCGTGACGGATTCTTCTAACAGGAATTCACGACCTTTCTTTGATTCACCTGCAAAAGTTGACCACATGGCCTCGCTATCCGGTGCTTCTGTCTCGTTCAATTGATGGCCAATTAACTCGGCAAAAGAGGCATATAAATCAGTGTGAGTTACTAGCGCATCACTTTCTTTTGCTTCCAATGTACCAGGCCAATACACAATGGTTGGTACCCGTGTGCCGGCTTCGTAGGCACTGTATTTATTACCACGAAAAGGACCTGCGGGTTTATGTTTTCCCAAGAGCTCAACAGCTTCATCTGAATAACCATCATCTAAGACCGGACCGTTATCACTGGAAAAAACAATAATGGTATTTTCACTTAAACCTCTTTTTTCTAGATGATTAATTAATTCACCGGTTATGTAATCCATCTGAACAATGGCATCGCCACGCACCCCCATGTTGGTAGCGCCAATAAACGGGGCATCCGGCAAGCGTGGCACATGTATATCATGAAAGGCGAAATACAGGAAGAATGGCTCCTCCTGGCTTTCGTCGATAAACAAACGTGCTTTATTCAACATCTGGTAGGGTACTGTTTCATCTCTAAAGCGTGCCGAATTACCTCCAGACATATAACCGATACGACTAACGCCATTAACAATAGTTTTACCATGAAAGGTATCAGAAGGATAACGTAGTAATTCCGGATTTTCTATTCCCGTTGGGTCATTACCCACTTTCTTCTTGTAATTAATTTTAATAGGATCTTCCGGATCAAGGCCCACCACGTGATGATTCTCCAGCATAACAGACGGCACACGGTCACCGGTTGATGGTATCAGGTAACTGTAATCAAAGCCAATTTCAAGCGGGCCCGGAGCCACCTTGCCATTCCAGTCGACATCTCCATTTCCTAAACCCAGGTGCCATTTACCAATAACGGCTGTGCGATATCCATTCTGTTTTAACATACCTGGCAGAGTTGGCCTGTCGGCACTAATCAATAAGGGGGCATCACCGGGTAATACAGCCGCATCCTTACGGAATGCATAACGTCCGGTTAGCAATGAATAACGAGATGGTGTGCAGGTAGCGGCCGAGCAGTGTCCATCGGTAAACTTAACACCGCCATTGGCTAATTTATCAACATTTGGGGTTTGTACTTCAGTAGCACCATAGCAACTTAAGTCGCCATAACCTAAATCATCCACGTAAATGATAACGATATTGGGTCTAGTATTCTGAGCACTAACAAGACTAATAAGCAGCAGGCTCAATATGATTAAAGATAGTTTCTTCATATCCGTTTCTAAAATTTGACATTTTATCAATTTTAAAATTAGCTATAAAGCATGTTAAATATGTCCGCAGATTAATCAATGGCTATCTGATATATACCATTGGTGGTTTTGTGTTAATTTTTGGGTTGATTTGTGCACCTTTTTCGATAAGCCTTATGGCCTTTTTATTGATTTACAATACAATAATTCGTTTTGACTGTTGCTTACCTAATGTGACAACCTGCAAAGTAAACATTCCACTTCTATGATTAGTACGCTTGATCTCAACTCGTTTACACGACAGCATTTTGTTTATTTCTTTGATTCAGCTATTGAACCATTTAATATTAGCCTTAATCAGACAAAATAGCTTGGTAATCACACTTATTTTATCTGATTATATTATTAATTATCTATTAGAATGTTCTTCATCTCATCATCATCCTTAAAAAAAGCTTCAATCATCTTTTCTTTCCACTCTGTATCATAATCATTAAGGTAATCCTTAGCCCAAACCGGCACTTGTTCTTCTCGAGTTAGACCTAACATTTTCGAATCAAATTCATTATTGATACCACAAGTTTGTTTACTCTTACCGTAGAACATTTTATACGGCTCTGAAAACTCTAGTGAATTATTAGCAACTAAGGTTTTATTGGCCCAAGGACCGCCCCAGTTGTCCATCTGAATAAAAGTACGGTCAATATCAACATTAGCTTTCTCAGGAAAAATAAACAGGTTATGGTGAATGAAGTTATTTTCTACAGGCCCGGAAATGTGCATGCATGGTGAAAACCAACCTCGTCGTTCGGTTGGATAAGGACGAATACCATCGTTGACACTCACATTGTAGCGTACAATGGTGTTTTTTGTCCCAATATTGGATGGTGTATTAATGGTGTTGCCTTTGTTGCAAATCAACAAAAAACCACCATAGTTATCATGACTATAGTTGTACTGAATAGTGGTATTTAAACAATTCCAGTCGGAGTCAAAACCCTGTCCATCCCACTTAGCCTTATGGCCTGAAACCTCATTAAACTGTATTAGGGTATTATCAGCACTCCAGGGCCAGATGCCTGCAGCTGCTTCTGCATGTGATAGTATATCCGGGCAATCGCGCATTACATTGTATTCAATTAAAGCACCATCAGTTCCGATAGGTACAATACCATCTCCAGGAATACCTTCCAACAGGTTATTACGGATAATCACATTTGTTGACGGGTGCCAGTTATCACGTTTAGTATAACCACGTGCATTGATGCCATTGCGTGTACAGTCTTTTAAATGGCAATTTTGAATTATGAGGCTATCGAAGGTTGTTATGGATTTATCACCATGGTTTCGCCAAAGAATGGCTGAGCCGCCTCCTTTGCTTTTTACCAAACTGCCATTTACATCGTGGATAAACAGATTATCAAGGATAATGTGTTTGGTCTTACCGCAATTCTCGGCTTCGATAACAACACCACGCCTTCCATTTTGCTGTTCTGCACCCGTATTGGTAATTTCTAAATCTCGTAATTCAATATAGGCCATGTTATAAAAATGAACAGCTGCAATATAACGACCTTCACCATTTATAACAGGTCTGGCTTCTCCGCCATATTTTGAAATGATAATTGGATTCCCGGATACACCTCCTCCTTTTGGTTTTAGTTGTCCGGCATAGGATGTTCCACTCTTAAATAAAACATGAGTTCCTTCTTTTAAAGATAGAGTATTAACCTTTTCTAATGTAGCAAAAGCCTGATCTGGAGAAGTTCCTGAGTTATTGTCATTACCTGTGTTTGCATCAACATAATAAGTAATGAAAGCCTTTTCTGCTTGTTTGATATTATCTTTTGTACAACAACCAAGACAAAGAATGGCAATCACTAATAATGATATATAATATGAAATCTTCATAATCTTAATAGTCAAAATGTTTAAGAAAAGAATGGCAGGCCTCAGTGAGACCTGCCATTCAATTACATCCTATTTATAATTGAATAAATCCATTACTTAATCAATTCAATTTTCAGATCATCCAGATAAATAGGAGGATTCTGCAAATTAGGAGCCTTATTCTTACCCACCCAGTATGTTATAGAAATTAAAGGTGTTTCCTGACCTGCCTGAATGGTTGTTGGTGTCCATGCCAAAGCTGTAGCATCCGGATCAAGGTCGTTTTGCACTAAATCGCCTGTTGCAGGGAACTCATAGGATACTTCAGTCCATTCCGGTTTAGCATCCATCTGGATACCATATAAATTACCATTTTTAGTGTTCACAGCCGTTGGCAACAGATAATTATCAACACCATCTCCTTTACTTGGATTACCACTTCCATCGCCATCAACTGCAATGTGCATTGAAGTAGGTATTGTACACTTTAACTTATAACTGATACGGTAGCGCTCTCCCTCCAATAAGCTAAAATTGCTAAATATTAACTGAATAGAACCAGCTGCACTGGTGTTAGCGTTTACATCATTGTATATTACTTTAGCACTTTTTGCACCACTAACTGATGTTTCATCCGTTACAGTAAATGTACCAGGACCTCCTAATGGATCATACTGAATCATGTGTTGGAATAGATCCATTGAACTCAAGTTAAAACCAACATCATAACCATCAAAGTTTTCATTTATTGGGAACCTGAAGGCAATCAACGGATCACAATAACCCGTAGTTGTTACCTCTGTTGACTCTCCACAAACGCTAACCGCTATTAAGGTATACTCAGCCGCTTCAGTTGGTGCATTATCTGAATCAGAAAAAGTTGTACCAATCACTGCATCGCTTAATACCACATCACCACGTTTAACAATGTAATGCTGAGCAAAATCAACAGCATCCCATGATAAATCAACTTTCGATTCATACGCTCCGTCGGTAGCTTCAAAGTTGGTTGGTGCAGCAGGTGTTGCTGCCATACGACCAACTGTCATTGCCGATGTTTCAGAATCACCATTGGCATTTACAGAATAGACGGTGTACTCGGTATCAACAGTCATAGCTTCTGTATCAACATAAAATGTATCCGTTAATCCTGCAGCTAATACTTCACCATTTTTGTAAACATCATAAGCTGTTGTACGAACTGTTGGCATCCAGTTGATTTCAACTTTGTCACAAAAGTCATCGTACGAAGCCACAATTGCAGCTGGTGCTATTGGACCATCTGTTCGTGGTCCAGGTGTTAGCGTAGCATCTGTTTCAAAATCCCCAATTGTATACTGTTCTTCACAACCTGCAAAAACCATTGTGGCAGTCAGCAGGGTAAGAAATATATTTTTGCGTATCATATTCAAAAATTTTAAATGTTCATATCCTACCAACCCGGGTTTTGTCCAAGGTTTGTATTAATTGTCGTTTCATTGTAAGGAATCGGGTATAGATACATCTTCTCATCCCAAAGACGATCGTCAACCAGCTTTTTGCTATAGCTCAATGCACCACCATTGTTGGTAATATCAATGCCATAAATATCTTCCGTCACATTATCTGGATTACTGCTATCAAATAATCGCCAACGACGTACATCCCAGAATCGGTGATCTTCGAATGCCAGCTCCACCTGACGCTCGCGAATAATAGCTGCACGTAATTCAGCTTGTGATAGTCCGGAAACTGCAGGTAAAGCTACTGCTGCTCGTGTACGTACCATGTTTAAAGCCGTTGTTGCATCCATGGCAAAACCAGCAGGTGCACCTGTTGGGCCATAAGCTTCATTTAAAGCTTCTGCCAGGTTTAAATACACCTCCGACAGGCGGAAAATCACCCATGCATGTTCTTTAGTATTTGTATTACTCCCGGCAATTGTAATATCCTCGCGTACATATTTTTTCAGATAATAACCTGTAGGGGTGGCATCTGCTAATGGTAAACCGTTTGCACCATCCTTAAATGTTTCAACTGTGGTGGATTTCCATGTACTACCGTTCACAATAATTGTTTGTTTTAAACGTGGATCTCGGTTTTCATAAGGATTAGCCGGATCAAATACCGAACTACCCGGTGCCGACCAAACGCCATTGTTTAATATCACATCATAACCATCTGTTGTTTGATAAGCATCAACCAGATTCTGACTTGGACAGGTAGCATTACCATTGGCACCTTCAAAACCCATTGGAAAATTAGCTTTCTCAAAGGCATTAGAATTTTCCTCTCTTCTTTCAAAAATCAGTTCAGCACTGGTACGGTTATTAAATGAACCCTTTGCCATATCACTGCTATTGTAATATTGCGCATCAAAGCCATATGCAAAATCCGGGTTAATCAAAAACGCATTGGCAGCTGTTGCTGCCGCTTCCCACTTTGTCACATCGCCAGAGGTATTATGCAGAGGACTCGCCGCATATAATAAAGCCCTTGCTTTAAGGGCATATACAGCACCCCTTGTAACACGACCAGTTTCTACAAATACCTGGTTGCTCCAGGTAACGGGCAGTTCTTCACTAATAGCATCACATTCCGAAACAATGTAATCAATTACATCCTCAAAGCTTGAACGCTGAATGTTATTGATTGCGTCCACATCGTTTACGACACCTTCAGGCATTGGAATATCACCATAACGCTTAGCCAATTCGAAGTAAAAGAAAGCTCTTAGGAAACGAGCCTCGTATTGAAACTTGTCATAACGCTCCTGCTCTTCTTCATAATCTTCATTGTACTTGTAATCGTCGAAGGTACGTCCATCAATCTGGTCCAAAAATAAGTTAACTGAACGAATACCGGTATAGTATTTAGACCAGTTGTTGTCCAAAGCGTTAAACGCAGACCACTGACCGTTGGTGAATTTCTGTACATCATGATTCTGCTTAACATACTCAGCTTCGTCAGTCGCAGCCGATCGCATAGCCTGATTGGCCTCATCCTTTTTAATGCCGTCATAATCATAATCGGATGGCAAGGTGCTATAAATATCTGCAAGAAATTGTCGGGTACGGTTATAGGTACTAAAGATGGTTTCCGGATCATCGTAAAACGAGTGTTCTGTGTAGTCCAGGAAATCATCACACCCAGTGAAGAGTGTTACCAGAAAAATTGATAATATAATATTTCTAATCATGTCTACCTTTTTTAAAATTAAAATCCTACGCTTAAACCAATATTATACGATGTGAGCGTTGGGTAAACGGCTCCTATTTCCTCAGGATCCATAATCTCAATATTATCTACAGAGAATAAGTTCATGCCTCTGAAGAATACTTTTGCTCTTTTCAACTTCACTTTTTCGACCAATGTCTGTGGTAAGTGATAGTATACTTCTAAAGTACGCAACTTAAGATAGGAAGCATCGCGCTGCCAAACGGTACTGGCACGGTAGTTATTCTCATTCTTCTCAGGTGTTAAACGTGGTAATGTGGCTGTTGAAGCTGTTGCCGGTGTCCAACGGTCATTTGAGAATTCAGAGATGTTGTTGTTATTATACAATGGCCAGAATATACTTGGTGTATTGAGCATAACAGAAACATTGCTGGCTCCCTGGAAAATGGCACTAAAACCAGCACCTTTATATTCTGCACCCAATGTTAAGGCATAATTCACTTCAGGTAACCAGTTCTTACCAATGGCTACAACATCAAACTCGTCAATTCTGTTGTCACCATTTTGATCGACATACTTCACATCACCCGGTCTTAATACCTGTGTAAAGGTATATTCAACGCCGTTATAGATATTGTCAACCTCATTTACTTCTCCTTCATTAAAGAAACCAGCATCCTGCAAACCAAACACTTGATCAACTGAATGACCTGTTCTGCTCAGATAATCCCATTCACGGAACACTTCATTCTGTTCAATAATTTCGTTCTGTGCCATTGAGTATTGCGCACCAATGCTATAACTAAAGTCTCCAATCTGATCCTGCCATAAGGCAGCTACCTCAAACCCTTTGTTTTCGACGATACCGTCTGACACCATTGTGGCCGGCACACCGATTACATTGGATGTTGAACTGGCTTCAGATACCAGAATCTGACTCCTCTCTTCATAGAAAACATCTGCATTCAGACGCAAACCTCCGAAGAGTCGGGCATCTAAACCAATGTTAACCTGTGTACTTTTTTCTGGTAACACATTAGGGTTGGCACGGCGACTCTCCTGTAATCCTCCTAGTTGATTATTGTTATCACCATACCAGTATTTTCCTCCACCGCTAAACTTCTGACGGTGCAAGTGCTGCTCATTCTGCTCCAAACCAACCAAACCGGCCGAAGCTCTTAACTTTAATAGGTTGATCGCATCAACACCACTTAAGAAGCTTTCTTCTGATACTACCCAACCTAATGAAACAGCCGGATAAAACTGAAAACGGTTTTCCTGAGATAAAATATTATTACCGCTATATGAAGCTGTCACACCTGCCAGGTACTTTTTATTGTATGCATAATTCACCTGGGCTGCATAGTTCACACGGTGGAATGTATTATTCTGCCCAAAAGTTGTTTCCGTATCTGCATGAAATAAACCCAGTGCATTTACTTTATGTTTACCCCATTGTTTGTCGTAGTTTAACTTTACAATTCCGTTGGCATGACGCGCCTGACCACCAACACTTGTGTTAAAATTTAAGGCTGTATTTTCACCACCACTGGTTGATGTAAAATCGTATAACTCCTCATTTACTTCATCGATTTTTGCCGTTTTATAAACATAGGCATAGTCCTTTGATTTGTTGTCCCAGTATGATACATTATTATCAAAAGATACGGATGCTGAAATTGACAACCCTTCAGTTAATGCACTTAAATCCTGTTCAAGCGTAATATCACCATAAAAAGTGCGCTCGTGAGAGATAGCATAACCAGTTTCATTCACATCTGCTATAGGATTATATGGATAAGTTGGAGAGCCACCAAATACACCATTTGAATACTGAATTGGATAGGCATTAGCAGGTGTCCCATACAAACGTCCGAATAATTTTTCGGAAGTTGCTTTACCTGGGCGATTTGTTCCCGAAATACGTCCGGCCAGGTTGATCTTCAGCAAGGTACTTTTGGTTAACTCAATATCAAGGTTCGTTCTTAAATTAGCACGACGATAATTTAATTGTGTTGAAAAGCTGTTTTCATTTCGATCTTGCTTTAACAGCCCATTACCATCCATGTAATTCAAGCTAACGAAATAGCGTGTACGGCCTTTACCACCCTGGAAGGTTGAGTTAAAGTCATGCACAAATCCTGTATTCTGCAGTACTTCCTCCATCCAATTGACATTAGGAAAATACTCCGGATAGGTACCATTCTTATAGGCATCCAATTCTTCAGCAGAGTACAGATAGTCCTGTCCATCCAATGCAAGAGCTTCATTCATTGCGCTGGCATAACCATAAGCATCCAGCATTTTGGGCATACGGAAGGCTTTATTGGTGCTGTACTCATAAGAGAAATCCACCTTCATGCCTTCATCTTTACCGCGCTTAGTGGTCACCAGGATAACACCATTGGCACCTCTTTGTCCATAAATGGCAGTTGCACTTGCATCTTTTAATATAGTTACGTTTTCAATCTCAGCAACAGTTAGAGTTGCCAGATTACGTTCAAAGCCGTCAACCAATACCAATGGGGCTGATGTGTTATCTAAATTGGCCTGACCGCGAATAAACATACTTGCACCCTGGCCCCACCAGTCTCCCCCATTTTGCATAACGGTTAGTCCGGGAATTTGACCATACAAAGCATTCGTAGGATTAATAGCAAAATACTTTGATAAATTCTCCGCGGTAGCTACGCCAGTGGCTGCTGTTGTTTCATTAGCAGCCTGCGTCATGCCATATCCAAGGTTCACAAGCGTTGAATCTGACTCTTGCGCTGATAGTTGCCCAATGGTCAGCAAGCTGGTGCAGGATACGAAAAGAGCTTTTATTATATTTTTTATATTCATATTCTAACTTTTTTCTGTTTTACATTCTTCCCATTGGTTACCAACCTGGATTCTGAACTAAGCCATATCCTTTTTGAATTTCATTCATCGGGAAAGGTAGCAAGTACCATTTTGGCTCGAAGAATGTCCACCAAAGTCGGCTGTTAACATTAATTTCAGGATATGAATAACTAAATGTGCCATCGGCATTCTTAGTAATCCATACATTATGCAATGTCTGGTTAAATGCACTTTCTAATTTATGACGGGTCATATCAAACCAACGTACCTGTTCAAAACCGAATTCACAAGCTCGTTCTGTCAATATCTGTTGAACCAATTCATCGGGTCCCCATGCTTTTATGTCTTCAATATTTTTTAAACCTACACGGTTACGTACTTTATTAATATAGGTATAAGCTTCCCCCATATTACCTAGATGAGCCATTGCTTCTGCGTATGACAAATAAATTTCGGGTAAGCGAATGTATGGAAAATGATGATCCTTTATTGGATAGAAGTTTCCTGCCCAACCTGGGATGAATTTACGAATAACAGTACTTCCTGAGCCATTAGTACGACGTGGTCCTGCAACGTGCTTCGCCCATCCGCCCTGGTTGTTTTTCCAGTTCTGAACTTTTTCTCCACCCCAGTCATCATTTAAACACTGCATGGTTTCATATAAACGAGGGTCACGGTTAAACGTGCGGTTTTCACTTCCCAATGGATCGACTGCTTCGTCCCAACCAGACGTAGGATCGCTAATAGGTGTACCATCAGCCATTGGGAACATACGCATAAATTCATTGGTACAGGTACCTCCGCCATAATTTAACATGGAGTCATACATTCCACCTCCCCAACGTGCTTGACTTTCGTAGCCATCACGAATGCTTATCAGCACCTCGGTACTGCGGCGTGATGCGCCGGTACTGAAGTTACCCGCAAAATAATAGCCTCGGCGATAAGCATCACGATATCCCCAAACGTCATTGGTCTCGGGCATCTCCAATGCATAACCACCTTCTATTTCAATTTTATCAATCAGAGCTTTAGCAGCATCAGCAGCTCTCTGCCAGCGACTGTCGTCGTAGTTGCCATACCACCAGTATAGCTCCTCCTCAGAATTAGCACCAGGCATATATGGTTCTGAACTGTTAAACAGCGGACTAGCAGCAAATAATAATAAACGTGTTTTTAGTGCCATCGCACCGGCCTGAGTGAAACGACCCGCCAATGAACTCATATCCGCCTCACTAAATTGCCATGGTAAATTTGGTATCGCCTTATCCAATAAGCTCACAATTGAATCCACAGTCGCCTCTACAGTCATTCGTGGATTTGTAAAATCGTCATCGGGCGTATATACCTTGCCAACCATTGGAACTCCACCGTAGTTGCGGAATAGCTCCGTCATATTATAGGCGATAATTACTCGCGCTTCTGCTTTTAGTTGCTCACGATAACCTTCTGACATATCGGGCACTTTGTGAACATGATCTAAAAAAATATGACAATTACGTATCGCCTTAAACGTCGTAATCCCCTTGTCTGGTCTATCACCATATGGTAAAATACACATTGGTGCTAACCAGGCATCCGGATGACCTGAAGTTACATGTGAGTTGGCTGAGTTTAAGCCACCTGCATAATAAGTAGTCATTGCCGTACCCCATGATTTAAAGGTATGTGATAAATCAGTAATGTCTTCCTGAAGATCCTGTCCGATAGCATGGCTTCGGCCATTTTTTAAGATCCCTGATCGTAATGAACGGTAGGAATTAAATAATACCCGTTCAGCATACTCTGTTGACGAGAAAATGGTGTCAATGGTCACATCCTGTCCATCAGGCTTCTCTAACGCACCCGGGCCAATATCTTCGCACGATACTGATAAGATGCTAATTACAACCGCCAGAAAAGCGAATTTTAAGTATGTTATATGTTTCATCATCGCTGCTCTTTTAGAAATTAAACTTAACACCCATGTTATACATCTTAACCATTGGGTACAGACCATTTGATCCCGGATTTGACTCAGGATCATAGATATCAAAATCACTAAATGTCAAGAGGTTAAATCCATTTGCATATACTCTAACATCACGCAGTCCAGCGCGTTTAAAAAAGTTTGCTTTAATAGTATAACCTAGCTCTACACTCTTCAATCGAATAAAAGAAGCATCCTGGTAATATAAATCGGATACCTGGTAATTATTATCCTTGCTTGCCAATGATAAACGCGGATACTCAATGTGCGCGCCCGCATCAGCTTTTTCCTGTGTCCATCTGCCATCATACAAGTGATCGTATAAAGCTCGGTTTTGTCCTGCAAATGGTTGACGCAAAACATTTGGTAATAAACGATAGGTATTGGCCACACCCGACCACGTCATCGAGAAATCAAAATTCTTCCAGTTAAATCCGGTATTCAGACCAAAGTTATACTCTGGCACATTAGGCGAGTATCCGATTGCTTTCTGATCTAAATCATCGATCTTTCCATCGCCATTTAAATCCTTATACTTCACATCACCTGGAAAACGATAGCCTTGATTTGGATAATTTGGATCCATATCTGTATTCACCTCCTCAGTAAAGAAGCCATCACTGATGTATGCAAAAGGCTGTCCCTCAGGCTTACCTGTTCTTTCCAGGTATGCATATGGCTGAGGCACCTCGTCCATATAAATAATCTTGTTACGTGCGAATGAAAGGTTGGCATTAATGTAATATCTAAAACCTCCGGCATTGTCGTCCCAACCTAATTCAACTTCATATCCTTTATTTTCACGCTCTTTGAGGTTCACTGCAGGTAATACGGCAGCTACATAGTTTGGTACTGTTTGACGTGTTACCAACATGTCTTCTCTTTTCTCATGGAATAAATCAACACTGGCACTTAAACGTGCGTTCAAAAACTTGGCATCAAAACCAATATTCCTCTGTGTAATTGTTTCCCATGTAATATTTGGATTACCGATACGAAGCTCAAGAGCACCCTGATCGATATAATCTGATTCATAACCAAAGCTATAACCTGCAGCGTCATAATTCCAGGCATCAGGCTGATACAGGAAGCGACCACCACCTATCTGGTCATTACCCACCTGACCATAGGATGCTCGTAATTTCAGATAATCAAACACACCTATATTTTCCATAAAGCTTTCTTCCGTTATAATGTAACCCAATGATACTGCAGGGAAGTAGTCGAAACGTTTGCCTTCAGGAAAGTTTTCGGAACCGTTATAACCAAGGTTAAAGTCTACCAGGTATTTGGTCTTATAGTTATATGTCATACGTGCCACCAAACCTAACGTTCTGTTTGGTATATCGGTGAATTGAGATGGATAATAAACCGTACGCTGATTATATAATAATAAACCGCTAACATCGTGATTACCAAATTTGCGATTGTAGTTTAATCCACCTTCCACATACCAGTTACGTGCTTTGGTTGGATCCGGCTCTTTATAGCCCAGAGAACCTTCATCATTGATCTTTCTGAACACAATATTATCAGGATCCATGGGATCTTTAATCGCTTCGTATCTGTCTGGTGACGAGCTACGCGTTTTTGAATGTGTATACGTTGTATTGTACGAACCTTTCACACGCAATTTCAAGCCACGTGTCACGAAGTCTAACTTTTGAATAACATCCAGGTCCATATTTAGCACAGCCCTTGTCTGATTTTCGTTACCAAGACCATAAAAGGCATTCAATGGATCTTTCATTTCAATAGATACATTGTCAGCAGAAGTGGTGACCCACTTTCCGTCAACAATACCTGAACCCGACATTGGTTGCGCCCAACTGGCCTCTTTCCAGATTCCCTGTTCTGCATCTTTAGCTCTTGGCTGATTGCGCACTTCTGTACGACCACCCAAACTCAATTTTAGCAAGGTTGATTTTGTGACATCAATGTCCAGGTTAGTGCGATAGTTGTATCGATCGAAGGTAAAGTTCTCATCAAATCGGGGGTCCAGGTTTTTCAATAAACCATCCTGAGTTAAATAACCTAAAGCCACAAAATAGCGAACCCGGTCAGTTCCACCTCTCATGGTGAAGTTTGTTTTACTCTGAAATGCCTTGTCTCTAAATAAGTACTCATTCCAATCCATATCGGGATATAGTAGATTACCTCCATTTGCAAAAGCCTCAAGTGCCTCAGGACCAAACACAAAATTCTCCTCAGGTGTTCCATCATTAGCAGCTCGTTCGTTATGCGCCATGGCATAGGTATAGCTATTGGATTTCTCAGCTAACATGGTTGGTTGCTGAAAACCAATTGAGGAAGAAACAGAAATCTTCGCACGACCTTTTTCACCACGTTTTGTAGTAACAATTAAAACACCATTACCCCCACGAATACCATAAACGGCAGTTGCGGATGCATCTTTTAGTACTGATATACTTTCAATTTCTTCAGGATCTATCTGCGAAAACGGTCTTTCAACTCCATCCACAATCGTTAGAATATTACGGTTGCCTCGAATAGCCAGTGCTGCCTCATCAGCCCCTGGCTGACCAGTATTCTGAACCGCTGAGATACCAGAAATTTTACCAGCCAGCGCATTCGTCACGTTAGCTGTTGGCGATTTTAGTAGCTCCTCACTGTTGATTGTTGATACGGACCCTGTTACTGTTACTTTCTTTTTCTCTCCAAAACCAATAACTACAACCTCGTCCAAACCTATATCCTCACTGACCAGTTGAACATTAATTGTGGTTTCACTCCCAACCTGAACCTGCTGGGTTGTAAATCCAATAAAGCTAATGCTTAATGTTTGTCCCGTTTCAACCCGCAGGTTGTACACTCCGTTAAAGTCTGTAATTGTACCAGTTGTTGTTCCTTCGATTACAACCGTGGCCCCGACTATGGGATCACCCTTATCATCGGTCACAACACCTGTTACATTTTGCTGAGCAGAAGCCGATATGGCTATTGACAGCAAGGTGCAGACAAAAATGAATGTTTTAAAGAATCTTTTCATACACTTTGAATTAATATTACTATTTACTCTCTCTTCGTTATTTTGTTCTCCCTTTCTGAGAAAAATTACACTCAAAACTACCTCTACAACACATATTACATTAACACATTTTCACATTTACATTGACAATAATTAAGACATGTCCATTATTTGTTAATATTTGTTGGTTTTGCGTCAAAAAACAACTTCAAGCACTGCTTTTCAATCTATTAGAAAATTTCAAACCCTGTGATACAATGCTAATTTTATATATAAAATTGTCGATATACTATCAAGAAAACTGATGTTTTAGCATGAGTTTTTAACAGTTATTTACATTTCAAATATAGGGGGAGGCCAATACTATAATTCTTCATTAATTATCCAATACTGACCACATATTGCCACATTAACTATCAGGGACAAATCTGGAAGAATACTCACTTTTAAATTTAATTGATCGGATTGTATTACTATCAGGTGTATACTTAAAAACCACTTCATTTTTCAAATCACGCAATAAGCAAGTTTATGGGCACTAACAATATATTTGATTAACTATTATTCATATCCCTTAAACCGCAGATAGTCAAAATAAAAAAGTGAAACCATTAAGAGGTATACTTTCTGTTTATTACCTTCTTAAGAATTCACTTTTTCAATTGTTGAAGTTGTAGACCTTTATTCTATTTCAATTGCACCTATATCTGGCAGTCCATTAATTTTATTACCAAGAATATCTTTTTCAACTTTTAATCCTACGAATAAACCCTCTTTATCATCAGGTATACTAACAATCTGAATTCCTTTATCCTTTATTAAAAGCACATGCTTAGGAACAAAATCTTCAGCTGTATTACCATTAACGTTGGTGAACTTAGGATTACCTATTATTGGTGCCTCATCCTGAATTAATGCATCTACAGGCCAGTTATCCGCTTTTAAAAAAAGGTTGTTCTTAAATATGATGTTTTTAACCAGCGACTCTCCAGTGGTTGCCGGTTTATACTGATCGCCCAATACCAGTTTACTCTCTCCTTCGATGTAAAAGATATTATTGGCCAATAAAGCACCTTGCGCAGTTCGCGTTACGGCCATTTTTGCCACAATATCATTTTTCACGTATATGGTATTATTATAAAAATACGAGTTAAATGGGCCATTATGTTCTTTTCCCTTACCATTGAAACCACTCAGCCAAAATATTTTACCTTCCTGAAAAGCACCGTTTACTTTTTTAACCCGGTGTCCATCATTAATACTAATATTATAACGGTAGGCACAATTATAATTATTTCCCAAAATTTCACAGAAACCACCAGCGTTTCCTTCACTCACATTATATTGAACGATAACATTATCACAGTTAAAATCAATGTGACAACCTGCAGAATCAGCAGGACCGTTAGCGAATCGAAATGAGTTGTGCTCAATCAATACGCGTGAACATCCCCAGGTCCACAAACCGCTACCTCTGCCCCATTTTCGTGTATCGGTTGTGCTACCAGAATAAGTGATGGTATTGCCTTTGACGTGTCCATCTAATATACCACTCATCTGCATACCAGGTCCTCCGGTATGTTTAACCGTATTATCATACAACTTTAAACCCTTTATGCTGTGCTTTCCTCCTGTGGCTTTAATTCCGGTATGCCCAACATTCTCAACATGACAATTTTCTACCATCATATCTTTTAAAAGCGCTCCTTTGGTACGAATAATCAACCGTATGCCCCAACCATAAGCCTGCGTTCCGTTGGCCGAATTGGTTTCTTTCTTGCTGCGAACCACACTTTTAGCGGCGTAGAATATATCTGTTACATTTAACCGTGATAATCTGATATTTTCGTATTCTGCAGCATTATCACAAGTAATCAGTACGCCACAGCGCATATCGTCCTTTGTAGATGTTCCCTCAGGTACTCCACCTGCATCAGCAGTTATGTGCAGATGACTCACATGTATATGGCTACAGTTCATCAATAACAGTCCGTTAGGATAACCTTTTGCATCAATAATTGGTAAGTGCTTCAGGTCATTTTTACTGAGTGAATAATTGGACACGATAATTGGGTGACTTTTGCTACCGCTAACATCCTTTAGTTCCAGGCTTCCAGAAAAGACCTGCCCATTGGCCAACAATAGATTATCACCCGCTTTTAAAGGCAATGCACTGGCACGGTTTAGGCTTTTAAAGGCTGCATCTTTTGATAATCCATTATTGGAATCACTTCCATTATTGGCGTCAACATAATACGTATTGGCCCAAAGAGGTAAGCTTATTAATAAAGCTATGAGAACTATGCTTAGTTTTTTAATCATCCTTTTCTATTTATACCATTAAAAATAACGGTTAAGTACTTATTATCTAATGCTATTTCTTCTTCGTTTTCCACTTTTCTTTATCGACGCCATATACACTCCATGGAGAAATAAACTCCTGAATGGTTTCAGCATCCCGCTTAGGCAATCTGGCAGCCAATTCTTCTTTTACCTTCTTATGCTTAACATCGTTGGCCAGGTTGTGCCATTCGTTAGCATCTGACTTGTGATGATATAACTCCTCGGTCCCATCAAAGTAGCGAATATAACGCCAGTCTTTGGTGCGTACCGCATAGTTACCTCTTCCCCATGAGGTGATGGTTGGTTTAACTAATTGTTCATCCGTATTCTTTAACACAGGCACAAGGCTTTCTCCATCAACATATCCTGGTGCTTCAATACCTGACAATTCAGCCAGGGTGCGATAAATATTGATAAGTGAAACGGCCTCTGAATAGTTTTGACCTCCCTGATGAGCCTTTTCACGACCATCATAAATAATAAAAGGCACACGAGTTGCTTCTTCCCAAAGTGTAAACTTTTTAAAGCTCATCTTCTCGCCCAAATGAAAACCATGGTCAGACCAAAGCACCACAATGGTGTTATCAGCATATGGACTTGCTTCTAATGCATCCAATACACGACCTATGTTATAATCGGCCCATGAGATACAGGCCAGATAGGCCCGGCGCACATCTTCCCATGCTTTATCATTTTTAAAACGCTTATCGTCACCCGCTCTTCTGAAACTATTGCCTTCAGCCGGGATATCTAATAAATCATCTTCTAAAATGGCTGGTGCCTCAATCTTTTCTGGCAATGCATTGAAGAATCGCTCAGGACAATCAAAAGGTAAATGAGGTTTTACAATTCCAACAGCCAGAAAAAATGGCTTATCATGTTCGCTTTGTAGAATATCAACTCCGTAGGATGCCACCTGGTAATCAACATGTTCATCATCAGCATTCACTGTTGGCCGAAAGGAATTCTTTTTACTATTCCCAACCTGATAGCCGGCTCCTGCTTTAAATTCTTTGTTGGAATATTTCAATTCAAAGTAGCCTGTCCACTCGCGCGGATCATCTTTCAAGCCATGATGTATTTTACCGGCACCATAGGTATTGTATCCATGCTCCTTTAAAAGACGAGGCAATGTTATGTAGCGATCCATCAACTGCTCATGAATATCATGCTCATAAAAAGGATACAAGCCAGAATTAAAAGGTTCTACACCATAAAGTAATGCATTACGACTGGGTGAACAACCTGGTGCTGAACAATGGGCATTGGTGAAGTTCACACCTTTAGCGGCAAGTTTATCCATGTTAGGTGTTATGGCCTGAGGGTGTCCGCCAAGGAAGCCCGTCCAGTCATTCATATCATCAATGGCGATGAAAAGAATATTGGGTGCTTTTTCGGCCGATTTCTTTTTATTAGATGCAGTAACACATGCTGATGAAGTGATTAGCAGCAGTAGCGATATTGTTATTATTAGCTTCATAACTACAGTTGAATAGTTTTTCATAAATGACTAAGGCAGTTATATTCTTAAAATAACCACCTACCCACGTCGTGGTATTTCTCCTTCAAAATAAAAAGAATGTTGCAAAACCTTCCCCTTATGAACCTTAGTCTGAGTGGTATAATATATTATTATTCAATAACTATTGAATAATGGTCCCTTCATTTAATAATGGCTCATCAAAGTCCTCCATTTGCTTGTATAATTCATTCTTCAATCGCTCCCCAATCTCCTTATATTCGGGCTGTTCATAAAAATTAACTAACTCATCCGGGTCTTTTTTCAAATCGAATAACCAAGGCTCATCTGTTGGTGATAATACTAACTTATAACGATTATTGACTGCTGCCACCCAGCGACCAAAAGCATTAGTGATATAAACAATGCGATCATCTGTCAGAACCTTGGCTTTGTTGGTAAAATCTGTGGACAAATCCTCACCATGAAAATTATAGGCAGAATGATCCACATTCATTAAACCAAGAATTGTTGGTGTAAAATCTGCCATTGTGAATGCTTTTTGAATTTGCTTTCCAGCTATCACCTGGTCTGGATATTTAAGTAAGAATGGTACACGAGCCGACATCTCATATGGTAAGCCTTTATTATGCTTACCGTGCTCGCCCATCAGGTCGCCATGATCGGATGTAAAAACAACGATGGTATTTTCACTCAATCCTTCCATTTCCAAAAAATTGAGTATGCGTCCTACATTGTCATCAATGCATTTTACCATGCCAAAGTAATCAGCCATTTGGTCTTGCTTTAATGACAATGCCCGATTCTTTTTCCCTTGTAAATTCAACCACTTCGGCGACATTTCCGGATCAGGATGCATGGTTCGTGGATCTTCGAAGTGCATATGATCAAACATAGTGTCATAGGGTGCTCTTACCTGATTAGGTCCATGCGGATCTGGGATGGATAGCATCAAAGCAAAGGGTTGATCCATATCTCGTTTGATAATTTCCAAGGAGCGATCAATAAGGAAATCAGTTGTGAAAGACTCTTCAGTAACCTTTTCTACATCGAAAGCCACTCCCTTTTTTGTAATAGCCTGGTCTACGCGTAATCCTTTTTCATCTTCTGCCAATGCCTTCCAGTGTCCCCGGTTAAACATGTAACGATTATCAGCAAAACCAAACTGACGCTTTGGGGCAAAACCAGGTTTATCTTCACCATCGAGGTGCCACTTACCAACATATGATGTAGCATAGCCATTATCCTTCAGAATTTGAGCGAAAGAAATCAGGTTATCATGTAAAGGCAGATCATTTTGGTGTGAACCAGTCGCAATCGGATATAGTCCACTTATCATTGAAGCCCGGGATGGCGTGCAAACCGGTGATGTAGCGTACCAGTTTTCGCATAATACACCCTCACTGGCAATTTTATCCAAGTTTGGTGTTTCAACAATGGTCTTTTGGCCCCACATCAAAGCTTGTTCATCACTCATGGTTTCGCGGTAACAACCTAATGTACGCAGGTTATGCTCATCGGTGTGGATGATTACCAGATTTGGTCGTCGCTTATTATTACTCTTGGCATACACTTGACAGGTACATGCCACTACTAAGGTGAATATTAATACTAAATTCTTCATTTGTATCGATAATTAATTGTTCGAAGATACACTCGTCTTATCACGTAGCTGACCACATATCGAACGATTATTAACAGATTTTTATTTTTCTACTCATCAACGATTACGAATGAGTGCTAAACTGCCATATCCATTCTATTTCAAATAAAAAGTCTGATCAATTGATTTGATCAGACTTTTTATTAAACTAATTGTCGCTTACTTCAACTCTAACTTCTGCGTCTTAGAGTAGTTTTCACCACGTATAGCTTTAAAAGCATTTACCATCTCTGCTAGTTTATCCGGATGTGATTCTGCCACATTATGTTGTTGACTGATATCCTCATTCAGATT
>NZ_JAGTAR010000015.1 GCF_018156225.1 Carboxylicivirga sediminis | reverse complement strand
AGATACTAAACATCAAGCATCTAACCAAATAATCAAGGCAATAATCTATTGATTATGAATACAAAAGAGGGCATCCGTTTTTTGGACACCCTCTTAAATATTATGAGCATAATTGCTTACAAAAATTCGTAACGTACAAAGGCCTCAACAGCTTCATATTCGGCCATTCCAAGGTCATTATATAACTGAGCTGTACCACGGTTACGGTCCTCAGCACGCTGCCAGAACTCTCGATTATCACCACCCAGGAACATAGCTCCATCCTTCTGTGACTGGTGCTTAAAAATAGCATTACGCTTGCGCATCAACTCATCAGGACTAATTGGTACGGCCATTTCAATATTGTGAATTTCCCACTCATGCCATGCACCACGGTACAACCACACCCAGCAATCCTTCATCCATTCTTCTTTCTTCAATACATCAATGGCCTGGAAAATAGCATCCAGACATACACGGTGTGTTCCATGTGGATCGGATAAATCACCAGCAGCAAAAATCTGATGCGGTTTCACTTCCTTAATAAGGTCAGCCACAATTTTCACATCAGCTTTACCCATCGGGTGCTTTTCAACACTACCTGATTCGTAGAATGGTAAGTTCAGGAAGTGTACATTTTCATCCTTTACTTTGGCATAACGACAGCCTGCCTTTGCCTCTCCTACCCTAATCAGACCTTTAATACGGCGCACTTCAGGTAAATCAATCTGATCTGGTTTTTTATTAGCTAAGAACTTGCGCACTTTATCGTGTTCGGCTCTTATTTTCTTGTCGTCTTCAGTTAAACCAGTTGTATAGTCACCAATAAAATCAAGGTAACGCAACACATCATCATCCGATACAGCAATACTACCTGATACCTGATAAGCAACATGCACTTCATGTCCTTGATCAACCAGTCGCAACATGGTTCCTCCCATCGAAATAACATCATCATCAGGGTGCGGACTAAAGATAATCACACGCTTTTTAGCCGGAGTCTTACGTTCCGGACGATTAGTATCATCGGCATTTGGCTTACCTCCCGGCCAACCTGTAATGGTATGCTGCAACTCATTAAAAATACGGATATTGGTTTGATAAGCCGAGCCACGTTCTGCCAGGATGTCTCCCATTCCGTTATCATTGTAATCACGGTCAGTCAGTTTCAGAATAGGCTTATTCACCTTCTGACACAACCACAATACGGCTTTTTTAATCAAACGATCATCCCACACAACACTGTCGATTAACCATGGCGTTTGCACGCGAATCAGGTCAGCTGCAGCCGCCTCATCCACAATCATTTTGCAGTTTTCGTGGTGTTGAAGGAATGATGCCGGAATCTCTTCAGTAATGTTTCCTTCAATCGTCTTTTTCAGGATAGCCGCCTTACCTTCACCCCAGGCTAAAACACGCACTCGTTTGGCATTTAAGATGGTTTTAACCCCCATTGTAATGGCCTTGCGCGGTGCATTATCAATACCAAAAAAGTCAGATGCCGCTTCTGTACGTGTTATATTATCGAGCGACACAATGCGCGTTAATGAGTTACCTGATGAACCCGGTTCGTTTAAACCGATATGCCCGGTACGTCCAATTCCTAAAATCTGCATATCAATACCACCTACCTTCTGAATCTTTTCTTCATAGGCATGGCAGAATTCGTAGATCCTTTCCTGCGGAATGGTACTATCAAGGTAGTTTATGTTCTCTTCTGGTATATCTACGTGGTTAAAGAATTTCTCGCGGATATTTCTGTTAAAGCTTTGTAATGCTTCAGGTGCAATGGGGTAATACTCCATCACATTGAAAACAATCACATTTTTAAAACTTAAACCGTCTTCTTTGTGCAAACGAATCAACTCAGAGTACACTTCGCTTGGTGCAGAACCCACTGCCAATCCCAGAACGCACTTCCCTCCTTCAAGCTCTTTAATTTTAATAATCGAAGCTATTTCGGAAGCAACAGCTTTTGAACCCTCGGTTGATGAACCGTAAATCTTTGTCGATATTTTCTCGTGCTTTGTTATTAAAGCCCTTAAGTAGGGATCATCGTGATAACCTTCATTCTTGAATTTCCCGGCAGGGGAGATTTTCTGATTGAATTTTTCTATCATAACAACTCTAAATTGAAGTTTTTTTTGGTTTTAGATCTGATGCAAATTTACAATTTATAATGATTAAAAATAAAAAAAATAGAAAGTTTTAATAACCATTTTAGAATAATTTAAAAGTTATCGAAACTTTCGCATGATTATTTAACATCTTCCTCAGTACTTAACCGAGTTGTAAATCACATCCTGAATCTTGGTACGCACATTCATTTCAATCAACTTTTTATTATAGGATTTTGGATGAATCCTATTGGAAAGAAAAATATAAATCAATTCGTATTCCGGGTCAATCCACAAGATAGTACCTGTAAAACCAGTATGCCCATATGATGCGGGAGAAGCACTTTTTGACACATGGCTATTTTCTGATGGCTCCAGTTCTGGCTTGTCCACGCCTAACCCACGCCTGTTACCATGATTGGCTGTTTGAGTAAACAAACCAATGGTTTCGGGGGTAATGTATCTAATTCCCCCATAAGTTCCTTCATTCAGAAGCATCTGCGCCAATTTGGCCAAATCACCGGCATTGGCAAACAAACCGGCATGTGCTGCCACGCCTCCAAGCATAGCAGCGCCCTGGTCGTGCACATAACCGTGAAGCAACTCTTTTCTGAATGCCAAATCATCTTCAGTGGGTACAATTACACTTCCACTAAAGTGATTTAATGGACAATACACCAAATTAGCAGCTTCTAAACTTTTTGTTATCTGATTATAAAACAACGAATCCAGATGCTCTTTCTTTTCCTTTTCAATAACCTTTTGTAACAGGTAATACCCCAAGTCACTGTAGCGATATTCCTTTTTATGGAGCTCCGATGAATAAATAGCTGCATACATCGAATCGACATAATTCTCATGCATAAACATGCCTTTTGACACCTTAATATTAAAGTCGTCTTCCGACTCAGTCGAAAAAACATCCTTGCGATAACGGGCATGCCTGTTTTGATACAGTCGCGTATCAATACGAGTATTGTAAAGCCGTGTATAGTGGCGACTATATAAGAGACGTTTTCCTAACGACTCACGATCCAAAGCATTTGTATGAAATGGAATATAACTGGTTAAACCGCTTTGGTGCAATAAGAGCTCACGAACAGTAATACCTGCTTTATCTGTAGTATCAATACCTGCAATGTACTCGTCAAGTGTGGCGTCCAGATCGATAACACCACTATCATACAGTTGCATAACCAATGGAAAAGTGACCGCCAGTTTAGTGATTGAAGCCACATCATACAGGTGATCGTTTTCTACCTGTTGCCGTTTTTTATAGGTATGATATCCATAGGCTTTTTGAATTAACACTTCTCCATTTTGAGCAACCAGTAGCTGGGCACCGGGTGTTGCTTCTTTCTTAATGGCATCATAGATGATACTATCAATTTTTGCAATTGAATCGTCGGGCAGATGGTTCAGATGAAATTCTTTGAAACCAAGCCGACTTTTGGCAGCAATAACCCGGTCAAAAGCATTCTGTATAAACCAATAATGGTAAGGCGAAAAACCATCAACCCCCACTCCGCTAAATATAGCCTGTGCCAAAATACTCCACGAGTGTTGAATGTTTTCAGGTATTGAGACAATAGCATCGAAGTGCTTCATTGCCTTTGAAAGCGTTGGTTTACTTAAATTACCTGCATATACCAACACTTGGTGCTGACCACCTTTATCTCGTTCCGCGCGCCGCAATACATAACGTAGTTGTTGCTCATCATCGCATAGCAAAAAACATAGATGTTTGCTACTAGGAGCTGCGCTATCCATCTGCTTGTAAAAGTTGGCCCTTAAATTGAATTCATCAGCATTGCCAACACATGTATTTTCAATAGAGTATGTGTAGTTAGCCAGATTATTTATCGGAAAAATCTGTTGGCGCTGATAGATACTTATTGACTTGATAAAAGCCTGTTCTCGCATCAAACCTTGCTTTATATCAGCTGGCATACTATCGGATGACACCTCCAGCAGACACTTTAAAACGCTTTTTATACAAACATTCAGATCATCGACAGGTACTATTCCTGTCTCAATCGCCTCTTTCAGTTGCTGTTTACCATCCGTACTATTCGAGTCCCAAAACAACCAATTATGTTGTAAAAAATTAGCAAGTGTTATGTTTTTGGGCTTTAATGGTTTCCAGATATCAAGTGCAGGCAAACCAATATTCGCCCAATCAATAGCAGATTCGTCATCTGCTTCATCGGTTCCCAGGCGTGCTTTTATGACTAAATCATTGAATACATCAAATGGAAAATCAATTATAGGAAAACTGGCTTCACAACTCCCATTAAGGTTTTCACCTGCATATAATCGAGCCGTGCCAGCTGAAGCTCCGGGAATTACGATCCCACAATAGCCTATTTGACGGAAGGACAATTCACTGCATTTGAACAAACGCTTAACCAGCTGTTCATCATTAATTGCCTGTATTGTATATTCGTTAGGATACGAAAGCTCTAAATCATCTTCAATTCCCATCCTTGTATCATACACCGGATAGCTTACTCCAATTGTTAAACTATCACTTCTATCTGCAACGGTGCTTTTTACAAATAAAAGATCCACCTTCTGACTGATTGACAACTGACTAAACAATGAATCCAATTGCTCATTGGCATCAACAGCTAATGCACAGAAACTTAAAAGATAAAACAAAATAGAAATTCTCATCACACCGGGTCTATCCAAAGAAAACAAGTAAACGAAATTAGCGCTTTTGTTGAGCCAACCCATTTTTTTCATAAAAAATAAATGAAAAAACTACCAATTAAAATTCGTTGCCAATAAACACCATTCAGGATTTTCATAACCTTTTTTGGATAATAGATAAACATAGACTATTTTAGAATTCGAAAAAGGATATTAATCTATCTATATTGAAATGAGTGTAAGTGATTCGATAAACAATTCGCTGATACAGGATTGGGCCGATAAGGTCATTTTAGTAGTTGAGGATGTGGACACTAATAAAATATTTTTTGATGCCGCATTACGCAAAACCAATGCTAAAATTCTTTGGGCGAAAGACGGAAAAGAAGCCATTGAACTATTTAAAGCCAACGTAATTGACTTGGTTTTGATGGATTTGCAACTACCTATAATGGATGGCTACACTGCCACTCGCGAAATAAAAGCCATTAATAAGGCTATTCCGGTTATTGCACAAACAGCGCACGTGATGTCAGGCGAAAGAGAAAAGTGTATGGAAGCTGGCTGTGATGACTACCTGGCCAAACCCATTCGCTTACAAATACTGATGGATACCCTGTCAAAATATTTAAATAAATAAAAAACTGCCTTCGGGCAGTTTTTTTTTACTTCTTACTTCTCTATCACCTTCAGTTCGGTTCGCCTGTTCTTAGCCTTCCCTTCTTCTGTATCATTTGACTCTATGGGCCTGTCAAAACCATATCCCCGGAAATGGAGTTGTTGTGCATCAATCCCTTTTTGTTCGATATACAGATACACAGCCTTCGCCCTTTGTTCTGATAAAGACAGGTTATAGTCACGACTGCCGGTATTATCAGTATGTCCGCCAATCTCCACTTTCAGTGTTGGATTTAACTGTAGTAAGCGAACTACATAATCAAGTTCAGTATGCGACTCGGTCTTAAGTTGATAAGAGTCGGTTTCAAAAAACACGTTGCGCAACACAAAGCTGGCTCCCTCCTTAATCTGGCTCAGGTACACATCCAGAACCTGGGGTTTTTCAATGGTACCATTTCCCGATACATCAAAGTTATCGGAGTAAAACAGGTAACCTTCTTTTTGAATATTTAAAGCATATGTATCGCCAGCCGGCAGACAAAACAGGAATTCACCAGAATGAGGGGCTGTAAATGCATTGACCGACAATTCCCCGCCAGGCAATTTATTGATTTTAATGTCGGCAGATAGTGTCTCATTTGTTTCACTATCATACACCCTACCCTTAATATAAGTAACCGGTACAGGCCTTATCTGTTGAGGAATCGTAAACTGATAAAGATCTTTATCTTCACGATTATCCAGGCCGTTAGAAGAGAAATACCCTAAATCGCCTTTTGCATTAATCACCAAACCTATTTCCTCATTTTCGGTATTGAGCGGATATCCCAGGTTAACAGGCCGGCTCCAACCATTGACACTATCATATCGCGAATAGAACAAATCCATTGCCCCCATACCCGGCCAGCCATCTGATGAGAAATATAAGGTCTGATTATCGAGGTGTATAAACGGTGAATTCTCATCCTCTACGGAATTAATATTGTCTCCTAAGTTCTCAACTTTACCAAAAAAGGGCGAACCATCCTTTTTATACCCTATTATAGTAGACTTCCAGATGTCTTTACCGCCTTTTCCACCGGGCCGGTTACTAACAAAATACAATGTACGCCCATCGGATGAAAAGCTTGGTTGTGACTCCCAAAAGGGCGTATTCACAGGGGCACCCAGATTAACCGGTTGGCTCCAGCCTTCTGCAACTCGCCTCGAAAACCAGATGTCGCAGCTTCCTTTTCCACCACGGCGGCCACAAGCCGTAAAAAACATCCAGTTACCATCTGCACTAAGTGCCTGAGCACCTTCATTGCTATTGGTGTTTAATGACACCAGTGGCTCACGCTGCAGCCATTCTCCATCCTTTTTATACGACACATAAAAATCTTCACGAAAATTAATGGCATTTTTAGCTAATCCGTCCGTATCCGTTATCAAAGGATCTTTGGGTACCAGTACCGTAAAAATCATTGTTTCACCATCTGCACTTAAACTGGGCCAATATTCATCAAACTGACTATTGATGTTTTCTCCTAGATTATATGGCTCTATAAAAATAGGATTCACAATAGCTTCTTTGGCAAACTGCGCTTTCTCAATCCAAAATTCGGGATTGAGCTTTGTACGTTTATTTTTATTATGCCGAATGAAGGCCTCCATCCAAACACGCACCTCATCATACTCGCCAGTATTATACTTAGCCACACCCATATTAAACAAAGCGGGCACAAAGAATGTACTATCAATAGCCAATGCCTTTTCCAAGACCTGTACCTCATTCTGGTACTGCTTTAAATTAAAGTAGATATCAGCCTTTAAAAGATAAGCTTCAATAAATGCTTTTTCCTTATTGATAGCACCATCGAGGTGTTTTAATGCGTCAGCAGCTTGCTGGTTAGCATAACTTGTTTGGGCAGCTTCAAAACTTGCTATCGCTTTTTTGGATTTAACACTGTAATTCTGCGCCACCAAACCAAAGTTGCAGCATGCAAATAGAATAATTAAAAAATACTTCATACTGCAAGTACTACGGTTATTCATCAGAAATGTTTATTTAATTTACGCTTAAAGCCGATTGAATAGTTGTGTGGGTTAAATCAATCAAATCATTCTGGCATTCGGTATATTGCCGGGTATCAATTGGCTCATGTATCACCATTCTTACTGAACCGGGAAACAGATTCAAGCCTTTATTGTACACCCTATAAGTATCAACAATACTGACGGGCAGAATGGGCAGGCCAAGTTCAAAAGCAATTTTAAAAGCCCCCTTTTTAAATCGGCCCATCTGGTTGGAGCCACTTCTGGTACCCTCGGGAAAAATAACTACAGACGAGCCGTTCGCCAGCTTTCGCTTGGCTTCTTCAATTGACTCCATAGCTGCACGCGGTGAAGAGCGATCCAAGAAAATATGACCAACTTTATGACTCGCATAGCCAATTCCCGGTGCATTTCGAAGCTCTTTCTTCATGATCCATTTGAAATCGATCCCCAACCAACCATATAGTAAAAAGATATCGTAACCACTTTGGTGATTAGCAATAATAACATAGGACTGTTGTTCTTTTATGTTCTCGCGGCCTTTTACAGTTACCAGCATGGGCGTAAGATAACCGGTTACACGGGCCCAGGTAGCCCCCCAGAAACTACCGATTCGGGGACTGACAAGGATAGAGAAACTGGCTGCCAGGAATGAAAACAGCAGGCTAGAAACGGCAAATAATGGGATGAAAATAAAGAACTTGTAGGGTTGATACAGCCAGTATGCGAATTTCTTCATGTTACAATCATCAATTTAAACAGCCCCAGGGTTGTTATCAACAACTTTTTAAAACTTATTTAATCAATATAAAAGCCCTCAACACTCATTTTTGAAATAGCTTAATGCAAAAATAGTGATTCAAATTATTGGCACAACACGTGTTTGATATTATAATCAGTCGCGTTATGTATATTTGTGGCTCCCAAAAATGATTTGAACAAATGATGACTTCTATTAGTGATAACTGCTGCCGATGCAAAAAGTGTGAGCAAATATGTCCTGTATCAGCTGTTGATATAGATAATAATAACATTAGTGATGACTGCATAAAATGTTACCACTGTGGTGCTATCTGCCCCCAGAAGGCAATAAATGCTGAATACTTACCAGGCACAGTAACTCAAAATAACATATCACCCTACGACTTTGAGTTGCTGATGCAACAGCGTCGCTCTCATCGGAAATTTAGCAACCGCAAAGTTGCACCTGAAATACTTACGGAGTTCATCAATCATCTGCGCTTCAGCCCAACAGCCAGCAATTTGCAGACACTCAACTTTACTGTTGTTACCAATCAGGATAAGATACAAGAAGTTAATAACCTGACAATAGACACCTTAACAGGTGCCTATAACTCACTTAATGCCTTTACCAAACCACTCATCCGCATACTTTTGGGCCAACACCGCCTGGTACAGATGGAACAATCGAAACGAAAATTTCTTAACAAAAAAGCTGTAAATAAGCAAATGATAACTTACAACGCCCCGGCAATGATTATTGTACACAGTCCAACAAGTCCGGTGGGCATGCCCTGCCATGATGCAAACATCTGGACTGGCATGGCAATATTGTATGCCGAATTATTAGATCTTTGCACTTGTATCAATGGCTATATTGTTAATGCAGCTAAACGAAACAATAAGGTAAAAAGAACATTGAATATTGATCAATCAGAAACAGTATATGCTGCTCTCCTAATTGGGTATCCACATAATAAATTTGAGAATACGGTTGGGCGAAACCTTCCGCTTATCAAAACAATTGATTAGCCAAACTCTATAAATGTTTCCATTCTGATAAACCCTGAAGCTGCGCTAATATTTCAACAGCTTCGCTGCGGGTATGACCGCAAAAAGTGGGCTCAGGCATGAAGCCTTCACAAACACCCGGACGTTCAGGTGAGTTAAAAATATCGCATTTATAATCAGCCGTTAGATGAGGGCATGGAACGCCACCTGGCTTGCCCTCAGGCATCTTGGGTAACCGTGATGATATACTGGGCACAATACAACAAGCCCCACAATTAGCTCTACATTCCATTACATCAGCATTTTTAAACTGCCGCAAAAATACAGCATTCACCATTAATTATATACTTTTGATTGAGAAAATAATGATATATGATTTTTGAAACACCTCTGGTTCATGGCACATTAATTCGACGCTATAAGCGTTTTCTAAGTGACATCAGACTTGATGACGGTACAACAGTTATTGCCCACTGTACCAATAGTGGCTCCATGAAAACCTGCATTGAAGAAGGCGCCGAAGTCTATCTCTCGCCAGCCAAAGATCCTAAGCGAAAAACCCGGTTTACATGGGAAATGATTAAAATCAACGGTCAATGGGTGGGTGTCAATACCTCACACCCCAACCTAATAGCCTTTGAAGCCATTAAGAATGGTGCAATAGATAAGCTCAGTGGATACACGCACGTACAACGAGAAGTCAAAACAGGAGATAGTCGCATAGACATCATGGCCCAAAACACCCATGAAACCTGCTTTATTGAAGTCAAGAATGTGACCATGAAAGACAGCGAATATGCACGCTTCCCTGATGCTGTTACCACTCGTGGCAAAAAGCACCTTGAGGAATTAATTAATCTGAGAAAAGAGGGAATACGCGCTGTTATGCTATACATCATCCAGCGAAGTGATGTGGAGATATTTGCGCCAGCACATGAAATAGACCCAGATTATGCTTATACTTTAAAGCATGCATATAATGCTGGTGTTGAAATTATTCCAATTCGTGTAAAAGTAAATCCCAATGAAATTAAGATTGAGAAAGAGTTGCCATTTGTGTTAGATGCCTAACACACGACTGTTATATACATACTTTACTTTCAAAATTATTATATAATCATTCTAAATTAACATATCTACTACTTTATTTGTCTATTCATAAGGCGGTTGGTTTGATAATTAACTATATTTAAAAATATTATCTCATTCAAATCCAACTCTATGAAAAGGAATATTCTAGCTACACTGTTTTTATTAACAGCATTAATTGTCAATGCCCAAAAAGCTCCTATTAAATTTGGCAAAGTCAGCAAAGAAGAAGTAGGAATGACCACCTATGAACCCGATACTTCAGCTGCAGCTGTTGTATTATGCAAATACGGTCGTTTCAGTGCTTCAGACTTTAAATTTACTCGCATTGAACGAATAAAAATTCTCAAAAAATCAGGTACTAAATATGCCGAGTTTATATTTCCGGGCAGAGAAAATGACACCTTCAGAGGTAGAACTTACAATCTGGTTGATGGTGAAGTTGTTGAAGACAAGCTTAAACGTGAATCAATCTTTAAAGAAAGAGTTACTGAGCGTTACTTTCGATATCGGGTAGCATTGCCTAATGTTAAAGAGGGAAGTGTTATTGAAGTTGAAACATCAACAGTAGGACTGCCAACTGAGTGGACATTTCAGCGCTCTATACCGGTTAAACACTGCGAACTATTACTTGAAGAATCAAACTATATTAATTATCGAAAAAGGATGGTTGGTTACGAGCCCATTGACCATTCCGACGGTAAACGCTTTATAGCCAAAAATGTACCTGCATTTAAAGCTGAAGCATATATCAATTCGAAAGAAAACTATATCACTAAATTTGAATTTGACTTACTCAGTGTGAACTTTCCTGGATATTACGAGTCATTTACCACCTCTTGGGAAGCAGTAAATGACCGACTGATGGAAAGTGACTATTTTGGCAGCACCCTCAAAAGCGGAGGTGGTTACCTATCTGATATTGTAAAAGAAATTGAAGCGCAGAATTTATCGCCAGTTGATAGAGCAAAAGCCGCATTTGAAGCCATTAAAACAGTAAAATGGAACAATGAAGTCTGGATATTTACTTCGGGCAACACCATGTCTAAGCCCTATAGAGAAAAAATTGGTAACAGTACAGACATCAACTTTATGCTGATACACCTGCTTAAGAAGCTTGACATCGATGTTTACCCTGTAGTAATCAGCACACGGAATAATGGTATGCTAAATCCATTTTACCCGAGTTATGAAAAATTGAATTACACATTGGTTTGCGCCAAAATTGATGATAAAAACTACCTGCTTGATGCCACTGAGCAAGAGCTTGAATTTGGCATGCTTCCGCTAAGGTGTTTAAACCATCAGGGGCGCATAGTTACCAATCAGCAAGGCCAATGGGTTGATATTATCCCTAGTTTCAGAGATTATGAAACGGTGTTTTATGATCTACAACTTGACGAAAACCTAACACTGGAAGGTGAGGTTAATTATAGTCGAACCGGTTATGCGGCATATGATTTTCGCAAGAAATTTAAAAAATATGCAGGTGATGAAGATTATCTGGTGGATCTCGAATCAAAACACAATGGTTTGATAATTAAAGATTTTTCAATTGACAATGCAGAAGAAATCAGCCAACCAGTAAGAGACAAATACGAAGTGGAACTAAAAAACAAAGTGGAAAGAATTAATGACATGGTAATGCTTAATCCTTTTTTACTTGAAAAAGTAAATGAAAACCCATTTAAACTGGAGAAAAGAGAATACCCGGTCGATTTTGCATATTGCCGCACTAAATACCTGGTTTCAAACATTACAATCCCTGACGGCTACACCATATCTGAGTTACCTCAAGCAGTAAGAATCGTTACACCTGATAAGTCAGTATCTGTTATGATTCAGCATCAGCAAAAGTTCAATAAGTTAATGACTGTCTACAAATTCAACATCAACAAAACAATGTTCTTACCTGATGAATATGCTCAATTGAAATTGATATACGAACAAATCATAAAAAAACATGCAGAACCAGTAATTCTAAAACCTATTTCCGATGCAGCCAGCTTATAATAAATACATCTTATTACTATTACTGTGCTTCAGCTTTGGTTCAATATCTACAGCCAAAGATGCACCACAATATGCAGTAGACAAGATACCTGCTGAACTTCTAAAGAATGCGAACGCAGTGGTTCGCATCAATGAAGTAAAGCTCAACATCCTGTCTGAAAACAAAGCAAACAAAGAGGTAAAGTATGCAGTAACTATTCTAAAAGAAAATGCCATTGATGAATCATTCTTTGCTCAGGGATATGATAAATACATTAAAATCAATGATATTTCAGGGATTATTTACGATGCCAATGGGAAACGCGTTAAACGAATAAAAACGGAAGATATTCTGGATTACAGCGCTATCCAGGGGTTCTCCCTTTATGAAGATAACCGCGTTAAAGCCATTGATCCTGAATACATGACCTTACCTTTTACTATTGAATACTCCTATTCAATAGATTACAAATCATTATTCTTTATGCCATCATGGTATGTTTTCCCTGGATATAATATTTCGGTTGAACACTCAAGCTATAGCGTAACCACCCCAAACTCTTATATCCTTAGATACAACGAACTAAATCTATCAGAAAAGGCAGAGGTCAAGCAAAATGGTGAGCAAAAAATATATGAGTGGAAGCATGATAATTTTAAAGCAATAAACTACGAACCATTCAGTCCGCCATCATCCATCAGCTACCCTTGTGTGCAAACCGAACCCAGTACATTTAATATCAACAGCTACGATGGGGATTTTTCAACCTGGGATGACATGGGGCGCTTTATGTGCACGCTTAACGAAGACTTGGATATTTTGCCAGTAGAAACACAAAATGAAATTAAAGAGCTTGTAAAAGATGTGACAGATACCCACGAAAAGGTAGCACTTATTTATCAATACTCACAAAAGAAGAACAGATACATCAGCGTTCAGGTTGGTATTGGAGGTTGGCAACCCTTTCCGGCTGAGACAGTTGACCGACTATCTTATGGCGACTGTAAAGCGTTATCCAACTACACCAAGGCTCTACTCAAGGTTGTGGGAATCGAATCCAGATATACATTGGTTTATGCAGGAGCAAGTAAACGCCCAATCAATCCAGATTTCCCAGGGAATAACTTCAATCATGCTTTTTTGTGTGTCCCCCTTCAACAAGACACAATGTGGCTTGAATGCACCAGTGCTACTTCACCTTGTGGCTATATTGGTAATTTCACCGACGATCGGTATGTATTATTAGTCGAAGACAATGGCGGTAAACTTGTTAAAACACCATCTTACTCAGCTAAAGTAAATAGCCAAAGTACAATTGGGGAGGTTCAATTTACAGATAACCTATTATTAGACATAGATGCCAAGATCAAATATTCTGGGGCCAACTACGGTGATGAATACTACTTATTGCATATTGATGAAAAGGACAGGCGCAAAAAAATCATTAAAGACATTAGAATACCAAACTTTAAATTGATAGACTATCAATTGGCAGATGAGAAAACCAGTACTCCTTCTCTAACCAAAAATATGCGACTGGAAGCTTCAAACTATTGCACACAAATGGGCAACAGGACCATCCTGAAACTTAATCTGTTCAATGCGTTCAATTCGGTACCTCAATATGCACGAAAGAGAAACAATCCCGTTTACATCAAACGCAACTACAGCGAATCGGACACCATAAAATATGCACTACCTGCAGATGTAGAAATAGAAGCGCTCCCTACTAAAACTGTGCTTAGCTCAAAATATGGCGAATATGAAAGCTTTGCAGAATATAAAGATGGTCATATCATTTACCATCGCTATTTTCAAATCAACAAAGGCACCTACCCTAAAGAAGAATTTAATGACTTCAGAGAGTTCCTTGAAAAGGTATCAATAGCCGACAATGCCAAAACAGTATTGATTTCAAAAACATAAACAATAAAAAAAGCCGGTGTAACCGGCTTTTTTTATGCTATTAATAATAATCGAATTACATACTCGTATAAGTCGACTCGGTTTTAATCTTCATCGGCATTTCCATTGGAGCAGGCAGCTGAGCCGACTCTATTGCTACGTTTCCATCCAGACTTTGAGTGAGCTTTACCTCTGTTGGCCAGCCTGTTTTAGCATTAATATTAGCAGTAAACGACACATCGCCTTTCAGATTAAAATGCTGTGTCATACCCATTTGCTCTACCGACTGTCCTTCTTTTGTAGCCATGGTGCCTGAACCCGACAATTTCACCTCATTGCCACTCACAGCATCCACATTGTAGTTAAATGTATTATCGATTGGAACAGGCTGCACTAATTGAGTATTGGTAGTCCACTTTGATCCAACCTTCACTTTTTCAACCGGATAAATTATAAGCATACTGCTCATGGTATGTTTCATACTCTCATCAGAGAACTGACCGGACAACTGCTGCTTCATCATGGCCGCCTGCTGAGGATTATCACCAAAGGCAGTGGACAATTTCTCCAAGACAGCTTCAAAGCCTTTTACTTCCAAAACATTGCCCCTTTCATCAAATTTCATCTGAAACTTATGACCTACAATCAGGCTAAAAGTTTTATTTAAAGGATTGTTTGGATCAGCATTGGCATCATTTGAATCATAACTCATGTTCATCATGGCCGCTTCGAGTTTAAACAACATCGACTCAAAAACCAGCTCCGAGGTATAAACTTCACTGCTTTTGTCGTTTATCTTTATAGAAATATCACCAGCAATAGTTGTGCTGACATTTTGAGACATCCCAGAAATATTTTGCTCAATAGCCTGGGTTGTATGCTGCTTAAGCAGATAAGTCTCGCCCACCTTGAGGTTATAGCGTAAAGCTGTTTGCGCTGGCGCATCGAATGAAAACAGCGCTACTGCAATTAGCAGCAGAAACAAGTTAAGTTTCTTCATAATATTAGGTTTATTAATTATAATGTTACGAAGCTAAGAAAATTTATTCAGGATTGCGTCAGGGCAAACGTCTGGCTCCACTATTCCTTTACGCGCACATACTTTTCAATTAGCAACAGGTTCTCATCACCCAAGCCAAGCTCTTCCAACTCTTCCACTCCCTGCTGAATAAGTGTATCGCCCTTTAGCTCCAACTTAAATTTAAACGAGTGACCTTCCCAGGTACGAGCGGTACAAAAATCAAGGTTTTCAACATACTCGCCATTGCTAAAGTCCATTGTGCCGCCACCCGACATATAGGCGACTGTGCTGCTATCTTTACCCTGCTGTAAATCATGTAGAAAAAAAGCAAAATGCGTGGGAGTGATAATTTTAATCATCTCTTGCCCATCTACCATATTCGAAGTCACCGAATCTTTACTGTGATAATCGGACGATATCAACTGCCAGGTACCTACATATTGCTCCGGAAAAGTTGTTGAATTCTGTTTGATATTATTGCATGCAAAGCCAAATCCTGCTATAAGGATTAATAAAGTAATTCTCATAATTCATTTAATATTTTAAGGTTTTGAGTAAAGATAATCATCTTCTTCGAAGCAGCACCCAATTGCAGGTTCATAAAATACCCGGCAATCATCATCGCTCAATCTCAAAACCATTATAGGTTTCAAACTGCCAAACCTCAACAATCTGACTCACATTTAATTCATATGGCTTATACAGTCGATTGGTGGACACCAGCAGCAGCGACTGTTTACTTTGCACCTGATTATACACCACCTTAAAGACAATACCTTCATCGCGCGTTACAACTATACAAGGCGTACCATCTTTAATCATCTGCCAGTTTTGAATATATGAGCCCGTTACCCAGGCACCTTCGGGGATGGGCAACATCGAATCGCCCTGAATCTGAAACGTTCGGTATGTTTTATCTTTTGGTAAAAAGGGTAAGGAGAATTTTGGCAATGAGGCTATAAACCCAGTATCACCGTAGTCGGATGCATAGCCGGCCTGTGCTTTCACCGGCACCAGTTCAATATTCTCCTCTCCCTCATCGCTAACCGAAATAGTCAACAACCTCAACTTTTGCCCGGTTACATCAATATCAAATCCACCTTCAATCTGCGATAACTGAAACTCCGACAATGCATCTAATTTATAGCGTACCAACGCATCGATGGAAACATTAAAATACTCGGCAAAACGGATAAGTGTTTTAAATGGCGGCTGCACACTTTTTTCATAGCCTGCCAACGTGGTGCGAGTCAGCTCCAATACACCCGACAAATCACTCTGTGACATACCCTTACGCTTTCTCAAGAACTTAATATTATCTGCAAAATACATAGACTATCTGTATTGAAATTTTTTAACCATGATTATCAATAGCTTGCCATTCTCACCCTCATTTTGAAGGCTAGAATGATTTACAAATATACGAAAGATGACTATATTATAGTATGATAAATGACGATATAATCGACAATTAAATGAATAAATCAATTTTGCATCTGGATCTAGACACTTTTTTTGTGTCGTGCGAGCGTTTGATAAATAAGGAGTTGATAGGCGTTCCGGTGCTGATTGGCGGAACATCAGACCGAGGCGTGGTAGCGGCCTGTAGCTACGAGGCCCGCACTTATGGCATACATTCGGCCATGCCTATGCGTATGGCCCGGCAGCTGTGCCCCCATGCCAAAGTCATCAGGGGCAACAGTCAGGCCTACAGCGAATATTCCAATACCATTACCGACATCATCAGGGAGCGTTCTCCCCTTTTCGAGAAATCATCCATCGATGAGTTTTACATTGATGTAACAGGCATGGATCGCTACATTAAAACCACCTATCTGTGGGCCAAAGAACTACGCGAAGAAATCATTCACGAAACTAAGCTCCCTATCTCATTTGGCTTATCAACCAGTAAAACCGTAGCTAAAGTGGGTACTGGTGAAGCTAAGCCCAATAACCACATTCAGATAGAAACGGGCTACGAAAAACCCTTTCTGGCTCCTCTATCCATCAAGAAAATACCCATGGTGGGCAACAAAACCTATCATCTGCTACGACGCATGGGCATTGAGCGAGTACGCACCGTGCAGGAGATGCCACCCGAACTGCTGGAACGCGTACTGGGCAAAAACGGCATTGCCATCTGGAAAAAGGCACAGGGCATTGATAACACGCCGGTAGTAGCCTGGAGCGAGCGTAAATCCATTTCTACCGAGCGTACTTTTGAGCAGGACACCACCGACGTGTACACGCTCAAAAGCATACTGGTGGGTATGGCCGAAAGCCTGGCCTATCAGCTGCGTAATAGCAATAAGCTCACATCATGTGTGTCAGTAAAGGTGCGCTACTCCGATTTTCAAACACATACCAAACAAAAGCACATCCCTTACACATCTCTGGATCATACACTTATTGAAACGGTGAAAGACCTGTTTGATAAAGTGTACAATCGTCGGGTACTGGTTCGCCTGATTGGCGTGCGCTTTAGCAACCTGGTTGGCGGCAGCTACCAGATACGCTTGTTTGAGGACTCGTTTAAGATGATTAAGCTCTACCAGGCCATGGACAAACTGCGTGGACGTTACGGCGAAGATGCCGTCAAACGCGCTCAGGGCATGCGGGCACGCCATGTAAAACAAATGAACCCATTTAACGGACAGATGGATGGGGCTATTATTAGTCCGAAGCCCGAAGTACGGAGTCAGAAGATGATCCGTGGTGCATAGTGCGATGCTAAAATTAGTCCGCAATCATAAACAAATCAACGGTTCAACAACAAATAAACATGCTTACCAATTGCCATTCATACTACAGCTTTAAATACGGCACCATCTCCACCGAGGATTTGATTAAGGTGCTCACATATCACGGATACACCACTTTTGCCCTCACTGATATCAACAACACGGCAGCGAGCATTGATTTTGTGCGCCTGGCGGCTCAGCACAACATCCTCCCGGTGGTGGGTGTTGACTTTCGAAACGGCACGAAGCAGCAATACATAGCTCTGGCAAAAAACAATGCAGGCTTTAGAGAAATCAACGAATACCTGACGCCTCATCTGCACGAGAAGGTCAGTTTTGACCCGCTGGCGCCATCTTTTGATAATGCCTATATCATCTATCCCTTTACCCATGACGATGACGAGCTGCGCGACAATGAGTTCATTGGCATTTCGCCGGAAGAGCTGAAACAGCTCCCCTTCTCTCCTTGGAGAAATCGCCTGGATAAACTGGTGCTTAAGCACACCTGCACTTTTCGCAACAAACACGATTACAATGCGCATCGTTTGCTGCGAGCCATCGACAACAATACCCTGCTGAGCAAACTACCTAAAAGCGAGCAGGCCAGTGAAACCGATACCATCCTGCCCAAAGACAAACTACAACAACTGTTTGCTGCCTATCCGCAGATTATTGAAAACACAGAAAAGTTGCTGGACTCGTGCAGCATCGACTTTAGCTTTGGCACCAACAAAAACAAGCAGGTTTTCACTGGCAGTAAAGAAGCTGATTTTGAGCTCCTGAAAACACGTTGTGAAGAAGGGCTGAGCTACCGCTTTCCGAATAAAAACGAGGAGGTAGTTAAACGCATGTATAAAGAGCTGGAAGTAATACGCGACCTGGGCTTTTGCGCCTACTTTCTGGTTACGCTCGACATTGTGGACTATGCCCGCAGTCAGAATTTTTATCACATTGGCCGGGGAAGCGGCGCCAACAGCTTAGTAGCCTACCTGCTGCGCATCACCAATGTAGACCCCATTGAGCTGGATTTATATTTTGAGCGCTTTATCAACCCCTTCAGGCAGTCGCCGCCCGACTTTGACATTGACTTTTCGTGGACCGACCGCGATGCTGTGACCCGGTATATTTTTGAAACATATGGCTACGATCACGTGGCCCTGTTGGGCAACTACGTCACCTTCAAATACAAATCGGCTATCAGGGAGATAGCCAAGGTGTTTGGACTGCCCGACGACGAAATAGTAGCGTTACAGAAAAACCCATCGTTAGCTACCGAAAGCAAGTATGGCGAATGGGTGATTAAATACAGCCAGTTTATCGATGGTTTTCCCAGCCATTGCAGCATTCACTCCAGCGGCATCATTATCTCTGAAGAACCCATGAACTGCTACTCGTCCACCGAACTTTTGCCCAAAGGTTTCCCCTCCACCCAGTTTGACATGTACATAGCCGAGGATGTGGGGCTTCATAAGTTTGATATCCTAAGCCAAAGAGGACTGAGCAAGATTAAAGACACGCTGGGCATTATCCGTGCAAACACTGGTAATGAAATTGATATTGATGATATCCCCAGACTTAAAAGCGATGAGCATATTAAAGAACTACTGAAAGTAGGTAAAGCCATTGGCTGCTTCTATGTTGAATCGCCGGCCATGCGCATGCTACTCACCAAACTGAAGGCCGATGACTACCTGCGCCTGGTAGCTGCCAGCTCTATCATTCGCCCGGGTGTAGCCAAAAGCGGCATGATGCGTGAATACATTCTGCGCTTTCAGGATGAGGGCCGACGTGAAAAAGCACGGGAGGAACTGCCTGAACTATACAACCTACTGGAAGAAACCTACGGTGTGATGGTTTACCAGGAAGATGTGATTAAAGTGGCACACTACTTTGCCGGTCTATCGCTGGACGAAGCCGATGTACTGCGCCGTGGCATGTCGTGGAAATTCAGGCAGCGCAACGAATTCTGGAAGGTGCGCGATAAGTTTTTCAGCAACTGCCAACAGAAAGGCTATGCCCGGCAAACCATTGCCGATATATGGCGACAAATTGAGAGCTTTGCCAACTATGCTTTTGCCAAAGGACATTCGGCCAGCTACGCCGTTGAGAGTTATCAGGCTCTGTTCCTTAAGGCTTATTACCCGCGCGAATATATGGTTGCTACTTTAAATAACGGTGGTGGTTTTTATCGCCCTGAGCTTTACCTGCACGAAGCCCGCATGCATGGTGCTATTATTGAAACGCCCTGTGTTAACCGGAGCGACTGGCCTTGCATCATCAGAGATAAACGACTGTTTTTGGGCTTTTTTATGCTTCATGGGCTTGAAAAAAAATCTGTTGAGCTGCTGCTCAACGAGCGTGGTTTGTTTGGCGAGTTCTCCAGCCTGGCCGATTTTGTAACGCGCGTACCCATATCGCTTGAACAACTGCTAATACTAATACGTATTGATGCTTTCCGGTTTACCGGCAAAACAAAAAAAGAACTGCTGTGGGATGCTCACTACCTGCTAGGCCACACAAAAGTGACCAAGCCCGAGCCGACGCTTTTTCAAACAGTTGTAAGGGAATTTGAACTACCCCTTTTATGGGAGCACGAGCTCGAAAATGCCTTTGATGAACTGGAATTGCTGGGTTTCCCATTGAGTTCGCCCTTTAAACTACTGGAGAAGCAGCTACCCAGTTTACTAAAAGCCGCCGATCTGCCCCATTTCATTAATCAAACAGTGGTAATAGTGGGCTACCTGATCACTCGCAAACCCACACGCACCAGCAGTGGCGAACATATGTCATTTGGCACTTTTCTGGATATTGATGGCTACTGGCTGGACACGGTACATTTTGCCCATTCATTTAAACGCTACCCCTTCAGAGGGCCAGGCTGTTACCTTATACGTGGCAAAGTAGTGGAAGAGTATGGCTTTATAAGCATTGAAGTAAGCCAAATGTACCGTTTAAATAACCAGACGCTGGAAGAGAATACCCGCTTACGAAAGTCAGTTGAAACGATTAGTATTTGACAGAGCAGACCATATCATCTCAAAAGCAAAGGCCACCCCGATGGGATGGCCTTTGAAATATGCTTGCATGAGTAATAATTACTCAATAATAGTCATCTCATCGAGCAGGTAACCAGCTCCAGCCATTTTGTCAACGATAAACAGAACATAGCGCATGTCTAAAGAAATATTACGACATTGCTCAGGGTTAAACATCAAATCACTCATCACCCCTTCCCAGGCACGATCGAAGTTAATACCAATCAGATGGCCTTCGGCGTTGAGCACCGGACTACCAGAGTTACCTCCTGTTGTGTGGTTAGTAGCAACAAAACAAACCGGCACTGTTCCGTCCACTTCGTAACGACCATAGTCTTTGTTGTTATACAACTCCTTTAGCTTGGCCGGTACGCGGTAATCGTAAATATCCGGATTATCCTTTTCCATAATCCCTTCAAGAGTTGTATAGTGCTTATAGTAAACAGCATCGCGTGCAGTATAGCCCTTCACCTGACCATATGACACACGCAAAGTGAAGTTGGCATCGGGATAAAAGATTCTATCCGACTCGTACTTCATTTGAGCAGCCATGTAGGCTTTATCCAGGTCGGCCAGCTCACTGCGGTACTTTTTCAGCTGCGGATACACCTTATCGCCATACACACTTGCAAAGCTCTTATTGAGCAGGTAAGCCGGGTCTTTTTCCAATGTCTTAAGCGACTTGGCCGAGAAGCCATTGATAAACTCAATCACCTTCGCCTCCTCATCAAAAATCGATTTGGCAAAGAGGTAGTCGACATATTTATTAACATCACTCTTAAATTTACCATTGATCAAATTGTACACACCTGGCTGAAAAGTTGCTTCAATATTTTCGGCATACATGCTTAACAGCTTAGCCGAAATTTCCATATCCAGTGGCTGATAGTAATCTTTAAAGAATAATTTGACGCTTTTCACCAGCCCGTCTTTAAGTTTCTGTGCAGCTTCAGCATTCAGTTCATCGGCTTTATAAAGGGCCACCAGAGCCTCCATCTTACCAGCCAGATTAGCAATCTCGATGCCGTTAGATGGAATCATCTCGCGGTAGTAACCATACGTCAGGTTGTAGTTGGTATAGTCTTTATAAACGGCTTTATATTTATCCAATAAATCAGCATACTCAGGGGCCTCGGCTTTGGCCCAGGCCATAAACCCTTCTTCGTAAGCTTGTTTTTTGTTGATGGCATCCAGAATTTCCAGCCCCCTGTTTTCACCAATCCAGCGCTTCCAGCTGTTAGAGATACGTGCGTTTTTAGCTGCGTACTTAATACGTACAGCAGGGTCGGCCTCCTGGAAGCGGTTCATAATAGCCAGCTTTTCGGTACGCACATCAATCAGCTTGGGATTCACTGTTTCAGTCAGCATCTCCAGGTGGTATGATGGCACGTACTGATACGTACTGCCCGGATACCCGAAAACCATGGTAAAATCCCCTTCGTTCACACCTTTTAGCGAAACCGGAAAGTGCTTTGCAGGCTTGTAAGGCACGTTGTCCTTTGAGTACGCTGCCGGCTTATTATCTTTATCAGCATAAATACGGAACATCGAAAAATCACCGGTATGACGGGGCCACATCCAGTTATCGGTGTCGCCACCAAACTTACCTATAGCCGATGGAGGAGCGCCTACCAAACGAACATCTTTGAACACCTCGTTAACAAACAAAAAATACTGATTACCCTGAAAGAAAGGCTTCAACACAGCTTTATAGTGCGTATCTTTAATCGCCTCTTCTTTGATAGCTTTGATATTTTGGGCAATGATTTTATTACGTTCCTCAACTTTCATGTCATCATTCACGCCATCAAGTACGCGTGCAGTTACATCTTCCATTCGTTTCAGGAAAGTCACTGTCAGATCGGGATTCACCAACTCTTCCTCGGGTGACATCGCCCAGAAACCATTCGTCAGGTAATCGTGCTCAACAGAGCTATGGTACTGAATCTGACCATAGCCACAATGATGGTTGGTCACAATTAGTCCTTTATCAGAAATCAGCTCACCTGTGCAGCCACGGCCAAAAATCACCACTGCATCTTTCAGACAAGCCTGATTAACACTGTACACATCTTCCGCTGTCAGCTTAAAGCCCATCTCCTGCATCTGTTCAATGTTGTATTTTTTCAACAACATCGGAATCCACATTCCTTCATCGGCTCTGGCAAAAGTTTGTAAAAACAATGCCGCCACCAATGTCAATACTATTCTTTTAATCATTCTGTTGATTTTATAAGGATTTTTAAAATTTCTGTAATTCGTTATATAACTTCTGCACAGGCAATCCCACCACATTAAAGTAAGAACCTTCGATACGCTCAATACCTATCATGCCAATCCACTCCTGAATACCATATGCACCTGCTTTGTCAAAAGGCTGGTATTGTTCAATGTAAAAATCAATTTCCTGTGGCGTCAGTGTTTTAAAAAACACCTTGGTTGATACAGTAAACACTGATTGCTTGCTGCCACTGGTAAGTGCTACGCCAGTTATCACTTCGTGGGCACGCCCCGACAGCATCTGCAACATTTTCTCTGCTTCCTTCTTATCGGCAGGTTTGCCCAGTATGTGCTCATCACAACACACGATTGTATCGGCTGTTATCACCAATATATGGCCTGCCTTGCAATCGGTTTCGTAAGGCAAGGCCTTCTTCCGGGCCAGGTACAAAGGTACTTCATGTGCCGGAATATCATCCGGATATGTTTCCTCAACATCCTCTTTAACCATTACATCAAAAGGAATATTCAGATGAGAAAGCAACTCTTGTCGGCGAGGCGATTGTGAAGCCAAAATCAATTTGTAGTTAGTCATTACTGAGCAACTATATTTTAAGATTATCAATATGCAAAAGGCAAATATAAAACAATTACGCACCAATGAAATTGGATTGCGCAGATAGCCTATGTGTTTTAAAACATCTGACCAGCCATGAGAATAAACAGTACTCCCAACAGAATAATTAACTTACTGATGTTGCTGACCTGATGATAATCTGCAGGCGTACCGGCCTTTATCCATTTAACTGCCAATAAGAAGTGTGGCAATGTAAATCCGATTATAAAATAAGGCAATACATACGGGATATCCTGAAAATCATCTACATAAAAATAAATACCCCACAAGGCTATTAACGTGAAAGCCACAATGATTAGTACAAAAGCTTTGGTTAAAGGCAACCCCAAGGCAATAGGCAAGGTTTTACAACCAACCGCTTTATCGCCTTTTATATCTTCTGTATCTTTAATTATCTCACGAATAAAATTGCTAATAAATGCAAAAATGGCGAAGCCACTTGTCCAGAACCAAGCTGTTGAGCATGCCTCGGTACGTATTATAGCCTGTCCATGCACTTTACTCAGCATGGCAAACTCAACCGATACCACCAGCAACACAACGATACCTGTTAAGAAGGAAATAACCAGGTTACCAATAACAATATGCCGTTTAAATGTTGTACTGTAATACCATAGTATGACCGGAGTACTGATAAACATGAGGGCATAAATTTCTTTGCGGGATACATAAGCTATAAACAAGCCTATTAGTATACCGCTAATGGTCAGCAGCACATGCAGAAAAAGGGCCATCCGGCGGGTGATATACTTACCCACCAGCACCTTACCAGGCTTATTAATTCGGTCAATACGAATGTCGAAATAATCATTAATGATATAGCCCGATGCTGCCAGCAGCAAAGTAGCCAGCACCACCAAAGCAAATCGAAAATGGGATAAAACCGGATGCAAGTCAAACTGTTCGAGAATAGGCTGAATTAATCCATAGCGCAATGCATATTGCATTCCGCCAATCATCAAAAGGTTTTTAAGGCGTATCAGTTTTAGTATATACATTGTCCGATTGCTAGGTTACCAAATATAATCCAAAGCCCACTTTCCGTGTGCCCTTAATACCTGCTCCATCACATCGCGCACGGCACCTTCCCCTCCTTTTTTATCTGATATATATTTGCATAATGACTTAATTTCTTCGACGGCATCTGATGGGCATACAGGCACACCCACGCGTTTCATCACCGGATAATCGGGTAAATCATCGCCCATATACATCACCTCATCGGCATTCACACCAGTTTCTTCCAGCCACTCTTCAAAACAGGGCAATTTCTTCGAAATTCCAAGGTAAATATGCTTCACTCCCAACCCCTCGTACCTTTTCTGCACTGCATGGGTATTACCTCCCGATATGATGGCCACCGGATATCCCAATTTTACAGTCAGCTGCAAGGCAAAACCATCCTTAATATTAGCTGTACGCATAGGCTCTCCCGAAGGATGCATGGGTATCATCTGGGACGACAAAACACCATCTACATCGAAGACAAACGCCTTCACTTTCATTAAATCTTCCTTGAAATTACTCATTCTGTTTTCACTTTTAGTGCGAAGATAAGAAAAAGGCCCTTCAAATTAATTATGAAGAGCCCTCGATCCGACTATATTACTTACAATTCTTACATGATTCAGGTATGATCAAGTATAATTTTCCACTGATCATCAATATATTTCCACACCAGCGAAAAGTTACCTTCGGCATCCCCCATCTGACGCTTAAGGTGGAAACTTCCGATAACTATAACACAATCATCGGCCAATTGTTTAAATCGTTTAAACGTATAGGTTAAAGTCCCACGGTGTGCGGCTGTTGGATAGCCTTTCTGGTATCTTTCCAAGGTATTTTGCCAGCCGTAAGTGATACTATTCAGTCCCATAAAACAAAGTGAATCTGATTGCCAATACACCTGCATATAGCGCTCAAAGTCACCATCATTCCATCCCTGACGCGAATCTTCCATCTGCTGCAAAATCGTCTGTTTGACTTCATCATCTACAGTACTATAGACATCTTGTTGCGGTTTGCTTCCACAAGCCAACAGACTTATGCTTACAAGCAATAGGAAAAATAACTGTTTCATAGATTTGTTTTAGTTTAAAAATTAACCTGTAACTGAATCCTGATTAGCTGACCAGCCTGACGATTAACCGGATTGGCCATGTCTTCGTAGCGACGATCAGAGATGGTGTACATAGCCACTGCCTCAAAGGCTTTAATTGGTTGCCACTCAACGCCAATCTCCAATTCTTTAACGGTATAGCTTCGGGCATCCAACTCAAACTTCTTACCTCCATCGTAATACATTCCCTTAACAAAGGGGAAAATCTCTTGCTTATTATGCTGAATGCGATACATAACCTGGGCATAACCACCATGCAACTTTTCTTTACCTACTGAGCCTATTTCATTGACAGCATCATAAGCAAACTCTGGTCCCACACCAAAATTATATTCGGCCTGAAAACCAAATGGCTGAGGGTAATAAACAATGGTACCTGCAATACGCTGGTCGGCAAACGTTTTGTCCATAGCTGATTCTGAGCTTAAACTACCGTCATCGTTTCTTACAACAACGCCATCTGTAACCGATGTCATTTTGTAGTTACCTGTATATCCCTGCACACCAAACTCCATATACTGTCCGGAGCTTAACTCAATTGGATAGGTAAATCGAGCAGCTATATGAGGGATTTTTTTCTCATCAGGAACCAAACTATTACCGCGTTGCCCATTATAAACCATGACGTAAGCCATCCCATAATCACCAGATCCTTTAAGCCCTTTGCTTTTAAGCGTTTTAAAACGTTCGCGTATTGCTTGCGGTGCATAATGAATACCGATTCCCATATCACGCTCATCTCTGACAGCGCTGTTGAGCGGATCATTTCGATCAAGTGCCAGCCTGTCCTGCGACGATTGCAGGTTTTCAAAACCAAAAGGAATTTTACTTTGTCCACCTCTCATTCTCCATTCTCCTGCCGGATCCAGAAAATAGTCGAAATAAGCATCGCGCAACTGGCCAAGGTTTTTACCATCTGAAGCAAAGTCGGCCTGAAAATAGAAATATAAACGAGGATGTACCTGCCCACTCACCTTTAAACGCATTCGGCGAATTGAGAATCCGTCATATCCACCATAAGTACGATCACCCTGAGGATTCTCCATATCAGGATTAGTCTTGTATAAATCATTGTAACGGAGCTGCATATACCCGTTAACTTTTAACTTATCATACCAATTTGATAAGCTGACCGGATTAGCATCCTTCTCTTGCGCACCGGCCACAAATCCCACCAAAAGCAGTGCAATTAAAATAGTTTTAGTTGTCATGTTTCTATAATCTCTGTTTAGCAAATGAGACTAATGAAATTTAGTCAATTAATAATTACACATAAATTTGGGGTTGCAAATGTATACATTCATAAATAATAGCTTTACCCACTTTTACGAAAGTACTAAAACTTAACAATTAATTAATGTTGCAAATCATCAATAACATTCACCCTTAAAAAGTTATCTGGCATCATTAATCATCCCCTATAAACCAGACCATTACAACAAGTAACTACACCCAATACATTAGCCTGGCTTTTACGTGATTAAGTCATCTTATGAATAAGACTTCAGAACAACTCACAACTACATGCTAATCATCAGACTAATACAGTTGGCATTTTGTTCCTATGGCATATTAGAATATAAAGTTTAAATCAACCACAGGAATTTATTAATTTCACTCACTCAAAATTTACAGAACGATTGCAAAGCAATGACATTACCCGATAAATATAAAACAATTGAAAACGCATCGGAAGGCATCTACAAAGAAAAAGGGAGTAAATTTATTACCTATGCCTATCCCGTATCTGATGAAGACGAAGTGAAAGAACACATTGCCGAGTTAAAGAAACAATATTACGATGCCCGCCACCACTGCTATGCCTGGCAATTAGGCGTTGACGGCAAGCACTTCAGGGCCAATGATGATGGTGAGCCATCGGGAACAGCAGGCAAGCCCATTCTGGGGCAAATCCGCTCTCATGATTTAACCAACATTCTGATTGTTGTTATCCGCTATTTTGGGGGTACAAAACTAGGCACCAGCGGACTAATTCGCGCTTATAAAGAAGGAAGTATTGATGCCATTAACAATGCCACTATTATTGAAAAAACAATCAATGACTATTACAGAATTAATTTCGATTACGGCGTAATGAATGATGTGATGAAGGTTATAAAGGATGAAAACCCGAATATTCATCAACAAGATTTTAACCTGCGTTGTGCCATTGAGTTGAGTTGTCGTCAGTCTGAAACTAAAGCATTAATTAATAAATTTGAAAAGATTGAATCTGTAAGCATCGACTTCATCAAAACCGTTTAAACCAAACTCCTACTATGAAAAAGTACGACATCATCGTTACCGGCGACTGCAATATAGACCTTATCTTCAACAACTTTAACAAACTTCCACACTTTGGAGAAGAAGTAATAGCCCATGATTTTGATATCGTTTTAGGAAGCTCGGCAGGTATAACCGCTGCACACCTTGCTGCACTGGGTGTTAATGTGGCGTATATCGGTTCCATTGGCGCCGATAGTTTTGGACAGCAGTTTAAGGAGTTGCTTGGTTCATATGGGGTTTGCACCAACTATATGATTGAAAAGAAAGCTTATAAAACAGGCTGCACGGTAGTAATGAGTAAGGATGAAGATCGGGCAAACCTAACTCATGCAGGTGCAATGGCACAACTATCACCTCAGGATATCCCCTTTAATCTGATAGCTTCAACGCCTTATTTTCACATGTCGAACCCGTATGTACTGCCACACTTCAGAGATGTATTGCCCCAGTTTTTTAAAGCTATAAAAAAGCATCAGGTACATACATCGTTAGACCCACAGTGGGATGTAGAAGAGAAGTGGGATACTGACCTCAGGCAGCTGCTTCCATATGTTGATGTTTTCTTACCTAATGAGACCGAGTTACAATTGCTGCTCAAAGGCAATAACACTGAGGTAAAATCATTACTGCAACAATGCACGACTCAGATTATCAGCACGTGTGGCAGCCATGGTGTTCAGCATATCGATTCACAGTCAAAGCGCTCCTACCCTGCTTATCAGAACGCTCATCCAATAGATTGCATTGGTGCAGGAGATGCTTTTACTGCAGGATTTTTATCTGGCATTATTGAGAATAAAAGCAGCGATAAAGCCATAGAAATGGGATGTAAAAGCGGCGCCCTGTCAACTACAGTTGCAGGAGGTAGCGTGCCTTATACGTCTCGTCAGGATTTTGAAAAGCTTTTCAGGCAGTTTATAAACCCTTAGCAGCAGGCTAACATTGATGCAAATCAGTTTTTTAATTGGCCATTAGATGTATTTTGCATGCTCATTTAAACATTGACCATGCCACACTTTAAACTATTTATGACACTTACGGGTGCAGCACTTGCCGCGCTAATGGTATTAATGTTCATTACCTCATTATTTGAAAAGCGCAACAACGCCGCTGTTAAAGCTGCCATTTTAATACTGGTTTGCGGAGCTATCACAATGCTTCCTTACCTCCTTGACGATACATATAAGGGATTGATTATTGCTTTTGATTCAATGGTTATCCTTGCCGGACTATACCTGTTTATCCCAAGCTCATTTTTTAAGACAGACAATGAACCTATTGCCTCAGGACAAATAGATGAAAGAACCATCATGTTCTCACGAAATGAACTAAAGCCCAACACTCAACATTACCAACAATACTACCAGATGCACCCCGAACACCTGGAAAATGATGAGCAATTCAGACAGCTGCCAGGTTTATTAAGCCCACAAGCAACATTTTACAACCCCCTTTCGTTTAGGGCAACCGACGCTCTCTTTCATATTGTTGATGGATTACACCAGTATGTTGAAGGCCAAGCCAAAGACACGTCCCACTCCGTTACCCCAGATAAATATGGTCAGTTTATAAAACAATGGGCCCGTAAGTCAGGGGCTGTATCAATTGGTTTCACCTCTTTAAAGGATTATCATTGGTACTCGGTTGGCGGACGAGGTGAACGCTATGGCAAAAAAATAGACAAACAACACCATACGGCCATCGCTTTCACTGTTGAGATGGATCACGAAATGGTAGCTGCTTCTCCCAGAAGTTCAATTATCATGGAATCGGCTAATCAATATCTGCAAGCAGGTATTATTGCCACGCAAATAGCCATGTTTATACGCAATTGCGGATTTAATGCACGTGCTCATATTGATGGTAACTACCAGGTGGTGGCCCCTTTGGTAGCACGCGATGCCAACCTGGGAGAAATTGGGCGGATGGGATTATTAATGACGCCTGAGCATGGCCCAAGAGTGCGTATAGGTGTGATTACAACAGATATGCCTTTACCTGTTGAAAACCGAAAGTACGATAGCAGTTATGAGGACTTCTGTAACAAATGCCTCAAGTGTGCCATAAATTGCCCGGCATCCGCTATATCGGATATCAACAAAGACATCATTAATGGTGTAGAACGATGGCAAATAAACTCAGAAAAATGCTTTAAATACTGGTGTAGTGCCGGCACCGATTGTGGTCGTTGCATGAGTACTTGTCCCTATTCGCACCCAAGCAATATCCTGCACAATATGGTTAGGTGGAGCATCCGACATTTTCCAAACTTTCGTTACTGGGCAGTACAGATGGATGACTTCTTTTATGGTCGCAAATCAACGCCTGCGAAATTACCTAAATGGTTGCAAACATCTAACTAATGATGCGCACCTTTACTTTTTCAGCCGGATTGCCTCTGTAGATAACATATGGCTCCATTGATGATGAAGCCACACTATTTACACTTAAAACGGAATGATTACCACAGGTAATGCCACCTGTTACCACACTTCTGGCGCCTAACCACACGCCATCTTCAATTAAAACCGGTGCCACCATTAAATCGAAGGCGGAACGTTTGTAATTATGGTTACCTATCAGAATCAAGGCTTCCTGAGATAAACAACAGTTTCTCCCGATAACAACCTTATCCAGATTATCAATCCACACACGCTCTCCTATCCAGGTGTTATCGCCAATCTCCAGCTTCCAGGGATATTTAATATTCACTCCAGGTTTAATTACGACCCCTTTTCCTAATTTGGCTCCAAACAAACGAAGCAATCGCACTTTTAAGCCTGATAATGGGTTACATGGATTAATAAAAAAAAGAGCATTAACCATAAACCAGATGGTTCTTTTCAAATAACCAGCTCCCTCATCAAACCAGTCATTATTGTATTTAGATAAGTCAGTACTTGTCATCAAATTGTATAATTGCAATGTTGAAAGTACAATCTTTATTATATGGTGGCAAATTTTAAAGGTACTGTTTTACGCAAGATAAATGCTGTTGATAGAACGGATAACAATATTCACCTAATAACCAGATTAGATAGTGTCTGATAATAAATAAACACAAAGCCCTGTAAGTTAATGCTTACAGGGCTTTACTTTGAACTACTTCCGCTTTCAGCGGAGAGAGAGGGAACTGAAAATTTACTTTAAGTACCCTATTCTCAATATTTTACGAATTCAATTTTTTAAGTCCTCTGTAAGTCCACCAAAAAAGGCCAAAAATTGCCCGTTTTAAATGCGTTTTATTGAACTCATTTCCCCCAAAAGTAGCAAAAAGGAATCGAACCTAAAAATGGATTTTTGTTAAGTATTTTGCGCAAAAAACTCGACATCTGAATGAGTGAAGATTTATCAAGAGTAAATATTGGCAAAATATACACTCGTTTTGTTTTGAGAAGTAAATATTACCCTCGTTACTATAGGTCTTAGAAAGTTTGATCTAAAATCCAATCAAAATGATTTTTGTCACAAATATTTACTAAATTTGTGACAAGATATTTATGTAAGTGATAGATACAGAAAGTAATATAAACAGATGTATTAGGTCAAAACCTAGAGGGGTGTTATTGTTTCCTGATGATTTTAACAAACTCGGAACACCTACTGCGATTCGTAAAGCATTACAACGACTTAGGGAGAAAGGACTTATAAAGCAAATAGCACAAGGGATTTATGTACGCCCAAAAATAAGTGAACTGATCGGCGAAGTAATGCCAACAGCCGAGGAGGTTGCTCAAGGTATAGCAAAGCGAGACAAAATAATGCTGGTTCCTACTGGTACATACGCACTAAATGCTTTAGGATTAAGTACACAAGTGCCTATGAACCTTGTTTTTCTTACAGATGGAGCTCCACGAACAATAAAAGTTGGCAAACGCACTATAAAACTTAAACGTACAACTCCCAAAAACCTTTTAGCCAAAGGAAAGATAAGTGCTTTGGTTATTCAAGCATTGCGTGAGCTTGGAAAGGATAAGTCCACTGAATCAGAAATACAAAAAATAGTGACCTTATTAAAAAAAGAAGATAAAAAGAAACTTATGCATGATATAGATTTAGCCCCTGTTTGGATTAAGAATATTATGCAACAAGCAATTGAGCAAGAATGACTGGTATAACGTTTTATAAAATTAAACCGGAAGAACGGAATTCAATATTTGAGGCAATAGGCAATAATATAGGCATTCCGGCATCGGCAGTAGAGAAAGATTGGTGGGTAGTACAAACCCTAGCTTTAATTCAGGAGTTGGAGGCAGCTCCACATATCGTGTTTAAAGGCGGTACTTCACTGAGTAAAGCATGGAGAATTATTGAACGTTTTTCGGAAGATATTGACCTTGCACTTGACAAAAGCTTTCTTGGCATTGAAGAATGCACCACCGTAAAACAGGTGAAAAAGTTAAGGTCTGCTACTCGAAAGTACATTTATGATAGCTTTATCCCTGAATTGCAGAATAAGTTTAACGAGGTTGGATTTACTGATATAAAAGTAGAATTATACGAAGAAGAAGGAGAAAACCTTGAGCCTGTTCAAATTTTAGTCAAATACGAAACATGTACCTCTTCCTCCTCTTACACAAAACCTGAAGTGAAAATTGAGATTGGAAGCCGTTCTTTGCGTGAACCGTTTACAAATTGTGTATTCTCATCGTTGGTTGGTGAACACTACAAGGGTAAACCATTTGCTGATGACCCAATAAGTGTAGGTTGCGTAAACCCTGAACGTACTTTTTTGGAAAAACTGTTCCTACTACACGAAGAATTTCAAAAGCCGGAGAATGAAATTAGGGTTGACCGATTGAGCAGGCATTTATATGATGTTGAAATGCTGATGCGAACAAAGTATGCTGAAATTGCATTAGCAAACAATGAGTTGTATAACGAAATAATAGAGCATAGAAAGGTTTATACCAAGATAAGCAATATTGATTACAGTGGGCATCAACCTAAATCATTGAATCCACTTCCACCTGATGCCGTTATTAATAGCTGGAGAAGGGACTACCAACGGATGCAGGAAGAAATGATTTATGGGACATCGTTATTATTTGACGAACTCATTGAACGTATTAAGTTACTAAAAGAAAGAATCAATAACTCCAAAGAAGAAAGAAACAAATAATTGACCAATTGCTTATATAGCAGGATTTTAAATTGTAGTTCAAGCCAAGAACTTGATCGAATTATCAATAAAGGGAACTGGTTTTCCTTTATTGAAGAAATTTTCTTTAAGATGGATCCTATAGCCCCTCAAACTCATCCTGATTAATACAAAAATGTTCCAGGATCACTTCCAGTTCTTTATGGGTAAAATAGTGAGCCCGTTTATTTCTGGTTAATGCATGAAGTTTCGAGTTTAATTTCGGCGATAGATTTATTTCCTTCCGCAGTAATTGCATGGCAGAAGTTACATTTGAACTTTGTGGGTATAATTTTTTAGCTAAATCTTGCTTTAGTATTGTTCGGGGTAATCTCATTGTATTGCGCTTAATATTATTCTACTTTATTTTGATGGTTGTAAAATTATATTATAAATTTTTGCGATAAGTGAGGGCAGAATCAAGTTTACTTGATTTATGCCGAGCGGAGCAAAAATCATGAAAGTAATCACAAAACTAGCGACTTACAGCTAGGCCAATTTCGGACACAGCTATGCCAATTGACGACAATTTGAATTTTTTATCGTTTCATGTGCGACAGCCCCTACCATCTCCAATAAAGTACTCAAAATACACTCTTAAAAACGAAGCACTTTTTTTAATGTAACACTGGAGTTGTTTTCATATTGGTGGTGATTTACATCAAGCACTATTGATAATGAGCAAAGCATACAAAAAGCAATCTCAATTTTTGAAAGCATTCAAAAAGCACACTGAATATTGTCTTCAAAATTATGCAAAGCACTCAAAAGCAAGCGCAATATACTCTAGATATGGTCTGTAAATACTCTGAAAATACTCTCAAGCATGAAAAAGCACTTAAAAGCTATCTGTATATTGGTGCATACAGTGCTTTTGAGCTTGTTTTGCATGGTTTTTCGTGTGTTTTACCATGATTTCCCTTAAGAAGTCCCTATAACAACTCAAATTCTTCCTGGCTTATACAATAATGTTCCAGAATAGCTTCCAACTCTTTGTGAGTGTAATAATGAGCTCGTTTATTTCTCGTCAACTTTCCCGAGCAATTGCATCGCTGCATTGATATTTGAACTCTGAGGGTATAGTTTAACGGCCAAATCTTGTTTTAATATCGTTCGTCTAAATGTCATTTTAGTGGTTGTTTATTGCATTATTTTGGTCAGTAATAAGGAAATAGAAAGCAATGACAAAAGGATTGAAGCATAAGGAAATAAATAGCAATAAAAGTCAAAACATTTGATTTTTAGATGGTATTAAAAAGCAGTAAATAGGAAAATGTCGAGAATTATTGCTTTGAAGTAATTTACTCTGTACTCAATAATATTTACTTGCGCTCAATTAAGAACCGATAAAACGATAAAATACGATACAAAACATTTTTTTACTTGCTATTACTCTCCTTTACTTTCCGTTACTATCTTTTACTGGAAAGTGACTTCACAGTATTGCTTAGGTTTGACGAAATAAAATTTAATAACACATTTAAATCGTATAAAAATGAGCAAGACAGTTGTAATTGTAGATGAGCATCTATTTAATAAGTTAATGGGTAAGATTGACCATATTAACGATAAGATTGATAGTATCAATGTGGCCAAGAATGATGGTTTTAAAGATCGTTGGTATGTTACAGAAGAAGTATGCAAATTATTAAATGTTAGCAGACGAACGTTACAGACTATGCGTGATAATAAAGTGATTGCCTACAAAAAGACTGGTCGTAAAATCTATTACAAAGCTTCGGAGATTGAAGCATACCTGGAGAGTATTAATGGGTAATTTTTTGTAAGCGTATGAAATCAATTGAAAACGATAAAACAGAATTGGGAAAGGCACACCTTACATATGGAAAACTATCATTAGAAGAAGCCAATGTCAGACTAAAGCAGGAAGGTGAGTCTGAATTTCCTTTAAGCATATTTCCAAGGTTTATCCAGAACACCATTCTTGAACTGTATGATAATGGAAATTACAATATAGATTATACCGCCGTTAGTATACTGACAGCATTGGCAGGGATAATAGGAAACTCATATCATCTGCGAAAACATATCGAGTGGATAGAAAACCCATCAATGTGGGTTGTGCTGGTTGGTAAGTCTGGACAGAATAAAAGTGCTCCATTAAAAACAGCTTTTAAAGCCGTTAAGAACCAACAAAAACAATTTGATAAAGAATACGAGGCAGCTGTAGCTAACTTTGATCCGGATGCAGGTGACAAAAAGCCGATAAAGCGAAAGCTCTATTCCACTGACCCAACATTCGAAGCCTTAATCAATATGCACAAGCAAAACCCCAATGGAATGATATTGATGCCTGATGAGTTTAAGAGCTTTATATTGAATTTGATTGGTTACAGCGGAACCTCAAAGCAAAGTCAGTTTTTATCCATTTGGGATGGTGCGCCTATTTCACTAGATCGTAAAGAAGTTGAAAGCTCTTCGTTGAGTATGCCTTGTGTTTCCATTATTGGAAGTATTCAGGATGATGTGATTGCATCCTTTAAGGCAAAGGATATCAAAGACGGGTTCTTTGAGCGAATTTTATTTGCCATTCCATTAAAAATGGAAAAGAAATATATCCAAAGAAAAAATCCAGATGATTATATGGTGGAGAAATTCCATACCAGAATGAAAGCTTTGATGGATAAAGTCTATGAGAACATGGGTACAATAGAGTTATCATTATCAGAAACGGCAGAGGTCTTATTTATTGATGAAGTCAATAAACATGTAAAGCCATCCAATAAGGATGCAACCATTTCTGGAATCCTGTCGAAGTTGGATAGGTATATATTACGGTTTGCCCTGATTCTTGAAGTCTCCAATAGCTTTTTTGAAGGGCAACCGATTAAGCATATTACCATGGACTCGATGAAGAAAGCCATTATGCTAAAGGATTACTTTTATGTCAATGCTTTAAAACTCAATAATATGGTTTTGAATGTGTATGAGGACAACTCCAAGGAGGGTAAAGTTCTACAAGTCATTAAAAAGATTGGGAAAAAGGAATTTACCAACAAAGAGTTTATTCAAATGGCAGACCATATGGGTATTGCTAAAGAATCATATGCCTACCAATTGCTCAGTAATACCAAGTTGGCACATAAGGTGCAAAAGGGAGTGTATGAAACAGAAATTTTAAACTAGAGAACTGTAGAGTTTGTGGAGTTGTGGAGTTTGATTGATTCACAGTACTTTATGTGTGGAGTTTGAGTGTAGTAAGTGTGGAGTATGGAGCAGCATAAATAGTTCAATAATTATTTTAGATTTGATAAGATTGTGGAGTGAGTGGAGTAGTATGGACTAGTAAGTGCTTGAAAAACAACAATCCTCCACTACTCCACAAACTCCACTAAAACAAAAAACTCTCCTTTATGCCAGATATTCGCTATTCATTGGAAAAATACAAAGGGCGCTCAACCAGGTATCATTGTCCGCAATGTCACCAACGGACTTTTACCCGGTATATTGATAATCACACCAACAAACATTTATCTGATTATACAGGTAGGTGTAACCGTGTGGAAAAATGCGGTTATCATTTCACGCCCAAAATGTACTTTGAGAAAAATGGATACGAACCGGATGATTATATTAAACCGACTCTTAAGCCAAAACCAATCATCAAACCTCCTTCATGTATTGACAAAGAGTTAATGTTATCTTCCCTTACGAACTATCACCAAAATAACTTTGCTATTGGCTTGAGTAAATACTTTCCTGAGCACTTGGTTTTAGAAGTATTACAGAAATATTACGTTGGTACAGCCAAAGGGAATAAAACCATATTTTGGCAAGTCAATCGATTGGGACAAGTGCGAACAGGTAAGGTAATGCAGTACAATTCAGCTACACTAAAACGAGTTGGTTATATCAATTGGGTGCACCATGTCACTAAGCAAAAGGACTTCAATCTAAAACAAGTATTCTTTGGCGCTCACCTACTTATTGATAAAACAAGACCCGTTGCCATTGCTGAAGGTGAAAAGAATGCCATATTCGGAGCATTGTATTATCCACAATACAATTGGGTTGCTGTTGGCTCTATTGAAATGCTGAATGTGCAAAAGCTAAATACGCTCAAAGGTTACCAGGTCACTTTATTTCCAGATAAAGGGAAAGCATTTGATAAGTGGAGCAAAATTTCAGAAAGTGCTTGCTTTGATGTTCATGTAAATACTGTTCTGGAAAATACAGCTTTAAATGAAGGTGATGATATCGCTGACTTGGTTATCTCTATCAAAAAGGAACAATATCTGGCAGGTCCAGAAGGTCTAATTGATAAGTTTAAAAGGAAAAATAAGTACCTGGGTTTATTGATGGATGAATTTGATTTGAAGCTGACTTCTCTATCAGGTCATGCTTAAAATAATTGTATCTATCTTTTCTTGAAAATGTATGACTATATTACAAATGGTAATAATTTTAATACAGAGAATAGCTATGACCTATTTTTTTTATATTCAGTGGGTGTACAATTATATTTCTCTTTAAAGCACTTGGTAAAGTAGGCTGGAGTAGCAAACCCGCAAGAGTATGCTATCTCAGAAATATTAGCGCCATTCTTGTCCAGATACTGTTTTGCGCGTTTAAGTCTCATTTCCTTAATTAATTCAATTGGTGTTTGATCGGTTAATGCTTTAATTTTCCTATAAAGTTGTTTGCTGCTGATTTTCAGTTCACTTGCTAGATTATCAACACTTAAGTCGAAATTAGCAATGTTTTCTTCAATTATAGCCAGTGTCGATCTCAGAAATTTCTCATCAAGTGACTCAATTTTAATTTCATTTGGCCCGATGATCAGGTTTTCTGAATACTTCTTTTTTAGTTTTTCTCTATTTACTATTAAATTATCTATTGTAACTTTTAAATGTGTGAAATCAAATGGTTTAGTTATGTATGCATCAGCACCCTCAGACAATCCTTGTATTTTCTGGTCTATCGAGGATTTTGCAGTCAGCATAATGAATGGTATGTGAGAATATAAAACATCCTCCTTAACCATCTGGCAAAATTCATTACCTCCCATAATTGGCATCATTAAGTCTGAAATTATTAATGAAACCTCCGTATCTTTTACTTTTTTCAGTGCTTCTTTACCATCAGCTGCCTCAATAAAATTGTAAAAAGGGTGTAAATGCTTGATGATATACTTCCTGATCTCATCATTATCTTCTGCGATAAGGATAGTGTTCTTTTCCTTTTGTCCTTCAACTGAATCACCATCATTAATATTTTGTGATGATGAATTATGAACTATATCAATTTCCGGATATTCATTTTTCTCAGTAGATGTGAATGCAAAATCAGTATTTGAATCAAAATGACTTTTCCCTTTTAATAATTTCACCTTGAAACAGGAGCCTTTTCCAGCTTCGCTTTCAACCGCAACACTGCCATGATGCAATTCTGCAATATCTTTCACTAAATTTAATCCAATGCCAGTCCCTGATTGGTTTCGGTTATGGTCATCCTGATAAAAACGTTCAAAGATATGCTTTTGGTTTTCTTTACTAATGCCCTTGCCGGAATCACTAACTGATACTATTATGTATTTTGCTTTTTCCTCAATAGATAGCTTAATACTACCGTGTCTTTGGGTGAATTTTAATGCATTCGAAAGAAGATTATTTAATAGCATTTCCATTTTTTGTTGGTCAAACCACAATTGAATTTTAGTTTCAGAAGTGATTAATCGTGTATCAAGTTCTTTATCCTTAAAGCTGAATTCAAAAGCCTTAAAGATACTTTGAGCAAAATCAACAAAATTATACTGATTAACTGCCAGTCTCATTTTTCCAGCATCTATCTTTCTAAATAGCATCAATTGATCAATGAGATTTTTTAATTTTATAGCATTCTTATGAGCTATATTTACAGATTCAATATATTCTTCTGGGTGGATAGGTTTAGTTCTTAGGATATTTTCAAGGGGAAGGAGAATCAGAGTTAAAGGGGTTTTAAACTCATGTGAAATATTCGTAAAGAATTGGAGTTTAATCTTATTAATTAATTTAATATGACTTTTTTCCTTGTCAGCTATAATTAGTTTAATACCCATATAGGTGAATGAGAATATTAATATGGCATATAGTACAAAAGCCCAAGGACTGGCATACCAATATGGTGCCACTTTAAATTTGATTATTTTCTCATCAGGCATCCAAATATCATCATTATTGGTAGCCTTAAGAATGAATGTGTAATTTCCTTTTCTAAGGTTCGAATATCGAGCGTAATTTTTATCACCAGTGGTATAATTCCATTCTGTATCAAATCCTTCTAGTTTATAACTGTAATTATTTTCATAGAGGCCGGAGAAGTGCATGGAAGCAAAGTTAATTACAATGTTTCTGTCAGATTCCTTAAGATGTATCAGGTCTTCAAAATGAATGGGTTTGCTAATTGTCTTCTGGTTATTTAAATCTTTACCAGGAAGAATCATCTCGTTATTTACTTCAATTGAACTAATTTGAATTGGTGCAATGAAATTATTGGAAGTAAATTGCTGAGGGTAAAATGATACTACCCCATTTATAGCTCCAAATAGTAGCTGTCCATTTTCAGTTAATAAAGACGAACGTTTGTTAAATACACCTATTGGCAAGGTCCGTTCGATTTCAAAACTTTGGTAGGTATCGTGAGAGTAGTTGGCAAATCTGTAAAGTTTTGTATAATCTGATAGCCATAATGATCCTTCCGGAGTTAATATCCCATTTATTACTTTGGAATTTGAGATGCCTGGTATAATAATTTCTCGGAAATGTCCCTTTTCAAATAAGCATATTCCTTTAGATGTGCAGAATAATAAACTCTTGTTAGGTAGTTTAATTATATCATAGCAAGTATTTGACAGGAGGTTGCCTTTAGTCGTTTTAACGGTATAAACCTCATATTCATTAGTATTTATATTAATCCTAAAAACTCCATTTCCATTGGTGCTGACCCATAAATAATTTTGATCTTCCAATAATGTTTGAATTTTATCTGATGGTATGGAGAATCCAGAATGATTACTATAATGGGCAACACTGTCTTCTTTTAATTCACCGTTAATGCTTCTTGAACGAAATATTCTATTGATACCATGACCACTTGTTCCAATCCAAATACTATTATCCTCAGTTTCAATTACTGTGTTGGTAAAGTTTGTAGACAATCCAAGTTTAGAGGTGTTTTCCGAGAAGATATCGAATGTATTCCTTTTTTCATTAATTTTGAATACCCCCTGAACTGTTGCAGCCCAAAGACTACCTTCCCTATCGATATGAAGATCATTGGTTTTTGAATCAGTAGGATAACTATTGAATTTCCCGGTCTTTTTATTTACAAAAGCTATTCCATTACCACTGCCAAACCAAATATTTTTATCTGACTCTGCGAAACATGCAATATCATAATCAGTAAAATCAAGATTGGTATTATTTATCCTATTGAAGCTAAATTGTGCTTTGTTGATGTCAAAAATATTTATCCCATTGTTAGTGCCAATCCACATTGTACCCGAGGCATCAATATATGTGCATTTTATCACATTATTAGATATGCTTCTGATATTATTAGGTTGATAAAAAAAGTGCTCAAATGTTCTTTCAAATGGAGAAAATAAATTAAAACCAAAATCTGTTCCTAAAGGAATTTTACCATTAATATAAGGCCCAATGGATTTAATGGTATTATTTGATGGCGATTTATACTTATCCTTGGTAACATAGAATGTTTGGAATTCCTTTGAAGATATGTCAATTTTGAATAAACCCTTATTGGTGCCGGCAAAAATATGATTAGGTAATATGCTATACGTTTTTAAATCTAATACGAGATCATTAGGTGCTTGATTATCCAACTTATTAGTTAATTTAAGTTTAGTAAACGATTCGGTTACCGGGGAGAATATATTTAAACCATCATACGTGCCTACCCAAATATTCCCTTTTGAGTCTTCTGCTATTGCACGAACAATATTATGGCTTAATGAGGTCTCTACATTAGGTTGATGGTAATAATTTTTGAATGATTGATCTCCCGGATTAAATACAGATAAGCCATTTTTCGTCCCAATCCAAACTTGGTCATTTTTATTAATAAACAAAGCTCTGACTTCGTTATTGCATAAAGAGTTGTTGTTATTTGGCTTATTTACATATGCTTTTGTTTTGTAAGTGTTTAAATCAATGAGCAACAGGCCATTATTGGTGGCTGCCCATAATGAATTATTTTTGTCGACAATAAGAGCTGATATAGCCGATTCAATACCTAAACCTATATTATTGGTATAAAACGGTTGTTCGAATGTGTATCCATCATACCGGAATAATCCGTTTGAAGTTCCAACCCACATAAATCCATCATGATCCTGGGCAAAAGAAAGAACACTATTAGTAGGCAATCCCTCCTTTAATCCTATATGCTCAAATCTAATATCTATAGAATTGGAATAAGTGAGTTGAAATGAAGTTAAAAATAACCAAAGAACCCATACTCCTTTTCTGGAATTTGTAATTTTCATTAAGGCTTAAATTTTAATATCTCTAAAAATAAGGGAAAATGTCGACTTAAAAATCGCAATGTCTTATTATTTATTTTAATTGTCTGATTTGTTGTATTGCAAAGTGACGTTGTATGTATTGCGCTGTTTATTAGGTAGTATTGAGCGAAGATTGCTTCTATTGTCTTAAAAATTGTTGAATTATGTCTTTTTGTTATATGCATTTATTTTGATAGACCTTACTATTGTATCATGAAATTAAAAGTACGTTTTCAGGTTATGACGCTTTCCTTATTTATTGCATCAATAATTATAGTATTACTATTAATTATTATTTAGTTGGTTTATTGAATCATCAAAAAAACCGAAGGTCTGGACGCCCCCGGTTTTAATTTTAAATATTGGAAAATATTCAGGTTAATTAATTCAAAAGTATGAAAAAAAAACATGTGATAAGGTGCTTATCGAGAATAGCAGCATCCGAATTGAATTTAAAAAGGAAGCTTATTTTTTTATTCCTGATATTGTTGTTAGGGGTTACCTCTACACAGAATAGTTATTCGCAAGATGCAGGTTCCAGGAAAAAGAAGACCATTAGTGGAAGCATAAAGGATGAAACAGGCGAGACTCTTCCGGGTGTAAATGTGTTAATAAAAGGAACAACAAATGGTACGATTTCCGATATGAATGGCAACTATATTATATCCGATGTGCCTGTTGGTTCCGTCTTGAAATTCTCATTTATAGGGATGGCTAACCAGGAGGTGGTAGTAGGTAGGGAATTGACCATTGACGTGCAGATGATGCCTGCTGCCATTGGCCTGGATGAAGTAGTAGCTGTTGGTTATGGTACTCAGAAAAAGAGGGATGTTACAGGAGCGGTTGCATCTGTATCAAGTGAAGATATACCTAAGGGATTAAATAAAGATGTGGGAAGCACTTTATCTGGAATGACTGCAGGTGTTAATGTTATACAATCAGGAGGTGCAGATCCAAATGCTTTGCCTAAGATCAGGATTCGAGGAAGTAATAGTATCAATTTATCAAGTGAACCTTTATACGTGGTAGATGGAATTCCCATTGACCCGGAGATGAACAATACGATAGACCCCTCGATAATTGAACGTATTGATATTTTAAAAGATGCAAGTGCTGCAGCAATTTATGGAATAAGGGGAGCTAATGGTGTAATACTAATTAAAACAAAAGATGCGGCAGAAACAGAAGGGCTTATTGCATATAATTCTAAGTTCGGTATTCAAAAATTAATCAGACCATTTGAGTATGCCCCGGCATCTGAGTTGGCAAAGATTGAAAATGAAGTTGCAGAAGCCGAAGGGAATGATCCTATTTATTCAGATGAGGAAATTGCAAATATGGGTGATGGCTATGATTATATAGATGAAACATTCCGTACGGCTTTTTATCAGGATCATAACCTTAATTTTATAAAAGGGAATAAAAAAAACCAGGTATTTGTTTCATTAGGCTATACTAATCAAGAAGGAATATTGAAAAATACTGATTTTGAAAGGTACACTTTTAGTGTTAAAACAAGTAGTCAATTATCTAAAAATTTTTCTATCAGTAATAATATAAAAACAGCTTTCATCGATGCTAATTATACTAATTACTCTCCTGGGTCTAGTAGTGAAAGTGTAATGTATAATATATTACAGGTTAATCCCTTAATTCCTTTTTATAACGAGGATGGTACATATGGTGAGCCTCCGGTTGGTGTAGCTGGTACAAATCCATTACCATATCTATATGATGTAGAAAAAAACAATAAAGTTTATAATGTTCTTTTAAGTACACAATTAAATTATAAACTGACAAAAAAAATAGATGTTAAGCTTACTGGTAGTTATATATATAATAATGATTTAAAGAATAGATTCTTCCCAAGCACTACTAAAGAAGGTGCAATAGACGCAAATGGATTGTCAGGGATGGCCAAAAAAAGTAGTGCAAGATCTTCAAAATTATTAGGCGACTTTTTAGTGACTTACAATAATAAATGGAACAAACACAAACTAGTAACCTTAGCTGGTGTATCAGCAGAAAAGAACAGAAAAGAGTTGTTTGACATAACAGCTAAAGGTTTTGCAACCGAAGACGTTTCGTTTAACAATCTCGGTATGGCTAGTTCATTTACCAATCCTGCTAGTTCTGTGATAAGTCCTTCAACATTAGGTTATTTAGCACGTGCAGAGTATAGCTTTGGACTAAAATATAACCTGACAGCTTCGATGCGTTATGATGGGGCAAGCGTTCTACCAAAGGATAATAGATGGGGTTTTTTCCCTTCTGCAGGTGCTTCTTGGTGGTTAAGTGAAGAAGGGTTTGTCGGAAACCTTAAAGATAAATTAGGTATTAAAATAAGACTGGGTTATGGGTTAACAGGTAATATTAATGGTATTGCCGAAGGAGCTTCTTTGGTAAAAATGGATGGAGTTTATACGAAATATACTTTTGATGGAAACAACCTAATTACCGGACTAGCACCTGGGAATATTGCGAACACAGACTTACAGTGGGAAAAGACAAAACAAAGCAATGTTGGGTTAGATTTAATATTAACCAATACGCCATGGTCTTTGAGTTTTGATTATTATAATAAGCAGACAACCAATCTAATTTTTAACATGCCCATAAATCAATATTATGGTCATAAAACGATTATAGTAAGTGATGGTGTCGTCTCAAACGAAGGGTTTGAAATAAATTTATCGGGGAAAATTAAATTAGCCAATCATTTGAGTCTCGAAATGAATGGTAACTTCAGTTATAACGATAATAAAGTAGATGTCTTGCCTAATGAAAATACGATGTTATTAACAGGCTATAATGTAGGTATTGGACAAGGTACGATTGATTATAACAGATGGATGGTTGGTCAACCAATTAGTACGTTCTATGGCTATAAAGCCGACCGAATTATTCAAGAAAATGATGAGCAAACATTGCAGCCTAATAGTGAACCCGGAGATTATCTATTCAAGGATCTTAATGAAGATGGAGTAATAGATGAACAAGACAAAACTATTTTAGGTCATGGACTTCCAAAATACAGAGCTGCTTTAAATTTAAATTTATCCTATAAAAGATGGTATTTAGGTGCCCAATTTACCGGTAGCTTTGATGTGGATAGGTTCAATGTGAATAGAGCAAAAAATGAATCTCGATTCTGGGATACTGCTTTAGACAGGTGGACCCCAATTAATACGGATACTCCAATTGCAAAAAGTGGCTCATGGAAAACAACTCAGTACGGTAGTTTTGCCAGCGACTATTTTGTTGAAGATGCTAGTTATGTACGATTACAAAATCTAACATTGGGTTATGACTTAAATTTAAATCGAAGTGAATTCTTAAAAAGTTGTAACATATCTGTAACAGCACAAAACTTATTTACTATAACCAATTACAGCGGGTTTGATCCGGAGAGTAGCACCGGCAATACGAATACTAACCTAGGACTGGATCAGAATGGATCTCCTCAGAGTCGTAATTATCTATTAACCCTTAATTTAAAATTTTAATAAGATGAAATTTATAAAAAAATATATAATTCTGTTCTTATCGCTTGCTACAATTACATCTGCTTGTGATGGATTTCTGGAGGAAGAGTTATTAAGTACTCCTGTAAGTAAAAAATTCACTACACAACAGGAACTAAACTCATCATTAACAGGTTTGTACTCTAGCCTGTTGGGCATGGAAAAAGGGGGCTATTATCAGCGATGGTATCTTTTTTTGCAAGAGGTGCCAACCGATATCTCTCAGGGAAGTGGTGTAACAAAAATATTTAACGAGTTTACCTACACACCAGAAGAATCTGTTTTTCAAGATATATATGGCGATATATACAATACCGTTAACAGGGCAAATGTTATGCTTGAGAAAATGCCTGAACCACTTAATGATGAATATTTCATTAAAGTAAAAGGGGAAATTAAATTTTTACGTGCATTGGCTTATTACGATTTAACTTCATTATTTGAAAGCGTGGTATTGATTACTAACTCGCATTATGACCCAGAAAAAAAATATGAATTATCAAGTTGGGAAGATATTAACAAATTTATTACTGATGAATTAAATGAGGCCATAAATCTATTAGATGTGGATGCGCCAGAGCAGCGACCAGGAGCTGTAACAAAAGGTGCGGCATTAGGCCTGTTATTAAAAACACACTTAAGAACCAAGCAATGGAATGAGGTGGTTAGTGTGGCTGAAAAAATAAGGCAATTAAATAAATATGACTTGTTGCCCGAGTACAATGACCTTTGGGATCCAACCAATCCATTAAATCATGAAGTTTTGTTCAATGTAATGATATCAGATGATGCTTTTGATAAAAATTTAGGTTCAGCAAATTCAGGATCGACTGATTTGGCAATTTTTCAATATGATTTTGCTTCAGATTATTTTGGATCAGGCAAGATATTCTCGATGGAACTAAAATTCTATTATTCATTTGATCAGGAGAATGATAAACGATGGCTTGATGTTATGCGCCATCAATGGATAAACAGAGATGGTGAAATAATTAAACCAGTGGCTGCAAATGGTAAACCTCAGCCAGGGTTTAAGGGGCCTGGACCGAAAGGAAAATCACTTCTATTCTTCCATAATAAATATCCACATGGAGATGCTGGCAAAGGCATTGATTTACGAAATGATATGTTTCAAAAAGTCAACTTACCCGTGCTACGATATGCTGATGTTTTACTAAGTGAGGCAGAGGCTCTAAATGAGATTAATGCAGGTGATACTGAATCTTTTGCTAAAGTCAATGCCATTCGTCAACGAGCTGGTCTTGAAGCTTTACCTTCTGATTTAACTCAAGATCAATTAAGAGAAGCCATATTGCAGGAAAGAGCATGGGAGTTCTTTAATGAAGGAAAGAGAAAAGAAGACTTAATCAGACACGATAAATTCGTCGAAAAAATAGAAAATAGTGGTGAAAAACCGATTGTTGTAGATGATACAAATCGATACTATCCTTTACCAAAAAATGAATTAGAATTAAATCCGGAGTTGTAAGATGAGAAGAATAATATTAATTTTTAGTCTGCTTACCCAGTTAGTTTGGCACGTAGCTATAGTTGCTCAAAATAGAGAGAACATTAATTTTAATAACGATTGGTTGTTCCGATTAGGGGATATAACTGACTTTGAAAAAACAAATTACGATGATACCTCCTGGAGGCAAATTGACATCCCTCATGATTGGTCTATTGAAGGTAATTATTCAGAAAAAAATCCTTCAGGCACACATGGTGCCTTTTTGCCAACAGGTATAGCTTGTTATCGAAAGCATTTCGAATATAGCCCCAAATGGGATTCAAAGAAAGTAACCGTAATATTTGACGCCATTTATTGTAACAGTACAATATATATAAATGGTCAAAAATTAGGTTTTCATCCCAATGGCTATTTACCTATTCGTTATACACTTAATCAATATTTGAAACCAGGAGAGAATGTTATTGCCGTAAAAGTAGATCATTCAAAAACGCCCAGCGGAAGATGGTACACAGGTAGTGGGATTTATAGAGCTGCAAGGTTGCAAATAACAGAACCTGTTCACCTTGATGAAACGAGTTTGTTCGTAACAACCAAAGATAACCGGGAAGTTACAGTAAAGTATGAGCTTACTGGAGTAAATGACAAAGAGGCCTCTGCTTATTCAATGATTGTGCGCATATACAATCAGGATAATAGAGAAGTTGCTAAAAAGCGTTTGACTCACAAGGAAATTACGAATGAAACTACCATAAAGCTTAAGAATCCAAATACCTGGAGTGCTCAAACACCTTATTTGTATACCTGCGAAATAGAATTACTAAAGGGTAAAGAAGCCATTGATTTACATCAAACCAAATTTGGTTTTCGACACATTGAAGTTAGTAGCACTAAGGGTTTGTGGATCAATGGTCAAAAGGAAATATTAAAAGGAGTTTGCCTACATCAGGATGGAGGTCCTGTTGGAACTGCAGTGCCACGTGACCTTTGGTTGTATCGACTAAAACTATTAAAGGAGATGGGGTGTAATGCTGTTCGTACTGCACACAATCCTTTTCAAACTGATTTTTACGAAATATGCGATAGTATTGGTTTGTATGTAGTTGATGAGATTTTTGATGGCTGGGAAACACCAAAAGCAGAATACGATTACGGTTTATATTTCGAAGAAAATTGGCAGAATGATCTGGAAACATTTATAAAACGTGACAGAAACCATCCGAGCATACTGTTTTGGAGTATTGGCAATGAAGTTAAAAAGGCAACTCCAGAAACAGAGAAAAAACTGTATGATTTCATTAAACAGTACGATACAACCCGATTGATCACTCAAGGGCGCAGTTATAATGGGAAATCTGTTGACATTATTGGTTTTAATGGTAGAGGTGAATATTTAAATGCTCTTGTTAAGTACCATGAAAAGTATCCTGAAAAAATTCTTTTAGGGACTGAGATGACACACAACTATCAAACCCGAGGTTTTTACAGAACCAAAACATTATACAGACTTCGTGACTTCCCAGCACCTTGGGAACTAGAACGCAAACAAAGTTTTGAGGATATTAAAAACAGGATTTATCACGTAGAAGATCTATCACCCACAGAAATATTCCCTGATGATAATTTAGTTTATCAGTCCAGCTACGACAATAGTATTGTGAGAATGGGTATCAGGGATTACTGGAAAGCCACAAAAGATTTGCCTTATTATATTGGAGGTTTTCGCTGGACTGGTATCGATTACCTGGGAGAATCGTTTCAATGGCCTGCACGAACAGCAAACTTCGGCGTGATTGATTTGGCAAACCTGCCAACAGATAGTTATTATCTCTATCAAAGTTTATGGTCTGACACTCCTATGGTTCATATTTTACCTCATTGGACCCACAAGGTAAAAGAAGGTACCGAAATACCTGTTGTAGCCTATACCAATTGCGCAGAGGCTGAATTGTTTCTAAATGGCAAGTCTTTGGGTAAGAAGAAGATGACTGACGATTTGCAAATTGTATGGAATGTGCCTTATCAACTCGGTGAATTAAAAGTAGTAGCCACAGATAGTAAAAAGCAAACAATAAGCAAAAAGGTTCAAACTGCCGGATTGCCCTATAGAATCAATCTACGTACTTCTCATAATGTGCTGTCTGAAAAGCATAATGATGCAATAATTGTGTTTGCTGAAGTTGTAGATGAAAACAATGTTCCGGTGCCCTATGCTGATAATTGGATAGAATTTAGCTCCACAGAGCACCTGGAGTTAATTGGTGTGGAAAATGGTGATGTACTGGATTTATCAAACAATAAAATAAAAGCTAGAAAAGCTTTCCATGGTCAATGTATAGCAATATATAAGCCAGTTAAAAAAGGCAACAACGTTAAAATTAAGGCAACTAGCCTGGGATTAATAGGGAAAGAAATTAACATTAATATACGGGAATAATAGAATGAAACGAAGATGAATGTTAATGGTGCTAAGCTATATGCTTTAGCATGATTAACATTCATTGAGCGTTGCATCTGACATACTAAAGATAAATTTTAAACAGATGAACAAGTATATTTTTAGCATTCTGATTGTGGTGCTGAGCTATCAGAGCGTATTATCAAAAGGGCAAAAACAAAGTAAAAGACCTAATATAATTTGGTTAATGGCTGAAGATATTGCCCCTGATTTGGCATGTTATGGTACTAAAGCTGTAAAAACACCAAATTTAGACGCATTAGCTGCAAAGGGAACACGCTTTACAAAGTGTTATACTACTAATTCAATTTGTAGCCCAAGCCGAAGTGCCATGATGATCGGTACACATCAGTTAGCCATTAATGCAGGTAATCATAGAAGTAATCGTGATATTCCTTTAGATAAAGATTTTAAGCCCTTTACATATTACTTACGGGAGGCAGGGTATACATGTATTCTGGGCCACAGTAAGGTAATGGATAAGGGAACAAAAATTGATTGTAACTTTAAACATACAGCCATTGGCCCTTGGGATGGGGTTGATAATTTTGGCCTGTTTGATAAGAAGTTTGAATTCTCTAAAGCGGATGAGCCTTTTTTCTCACAGATACAATTAAAAGTAACACATAGAGGTGATTGGTGGAATGATGTACGGAAGCAGTCGGAATATCCGGTCAACCTGAATGATGTTGAGTTACCACCTTATATTGCAGATACTCCGGAAACTCGACTTGATTATGCGAAGTATTTAGATATGATCGAATATGCTGATAATGAAGTTGGCATGCTAATTCAAGAGCTTAAAGAAAAAGGATTGTATGATAACACTATTATTATTTTCATTGGAGATAATGGTAGGTGCAATATACGTGGTAAAGGTTATTTATTTGATTCCGGCCTTCATATACCATTAATCATTTCAGGCAATAAGTTTTTTGACCAGAGTATTGTTAATGAAAATCTAGTTTGTGCTACAGACATTACCGCCACGATTCTTGATTTGGCAGGCATAGAAAAACCCAAAAATGTCAGCGGTAAATCATTATTACAAAATAATTTTAAAAGAACCTATGTGTTTGGGGCACGCGATACATGGGATGAAATACATGATCAGAGTAGGTGTTTAATAGGGAGAAACTATTATTATGTACGTCATGATAAGCCTGAAATACCTTTTGATGCTCATCAGGGGTATCTTGAATTTTACCGGCCTGCAGTTCATATAATGCGACAATTAAATGAACAGAATAAGTTAAATGCAGCCCAAAAATATTTCTTCGAAGAAGAAAAAATGGCAGAGGAATTTTACTCAATGAAAAATGATCCTTATCAGATAAATAACCTAATACATAAATCCGGTAGTCAGGATAAAATAGAAAAATACAAGTCAAAACTATTGGAGTTAGAAGAAAAGTTTGCACCTAAAGATGATGTTGTTCACCATACAACCCCACAATCTGTGAAAATATTAGAATGGTTAAAAAATGAACATCCTGAGGTAATTGAGCGGATGAAGGCAGGAGAAGAAGTTGGTTTGAGTTATTGGATGGAAGAATTTGATAAAGCTCATGGTATAACTAAAAAGAAAAAGAAGAAAAATGAATAAAACAGCCTTAATTATTTTAATCGGTATAATTTGTTCTAGTTGCCAGTCTTCCAGGAAAGGAAGTATTAACGCAAACAAAGGTCAAAAACCTAATATCATTTATATCCTGGCGGATGATTTAGGTTATGGAGATTTAGGTTACAACGGCCAAAAAAAGATTCATACACCCAACATTGATCAATTGGCTAACGAGGGAATGGTGTTTACTAATCACTATGCAGGAAGTGCTGTGTGCGGACCTTCAAGGGCCAGTTTAATGACAGGTCTACATACTGGGCATGGAATTATCCGTGAAAATCCAAGTTGGACTGCCAGTGGAAAACCTGCCACATTTGATGAAAACACAATAACCGTAGCGGATGAATTGAAAAAGGCAGGGTATATCACCGGGGTAATTGGTAAATGGGGATTGGCTGAACTGTGTGGTAAAGGTGTTCCCAACAAGCAGGGCTTTGATTATTTCTATGGTTTTAACCGTCATAGGACTGCTCATCACTATTATGCTGATAGTGTTTATGAAAATCAAACTCAGATTAGAATTGAAGGAAATAACGTGCTTGAAAAGAAAGGCAAGTATATTCATAACCTATTCACAGAAAAAGCAGTCGACTTTATTAATACTAATAAAGATGAGAAATTCTTTTTGTACCTGGCTTACACATTACCTCATTACGAATTAACGATACCCGATGAGTATAAATCTCAATATAAAGATTTGGATTGGCCATTACGAGAAATGAAACCAGGTCACTATTTACATGATAAAAACGGGCATGTAACTTATGCCTCGATGGTTTCAAAACTCGATAGCGATGTAGGATTGATTAATCAGCTTTTAAAAGACCTCGGAATAGGGGAGAATACTATTGTGATTTTCACAAGTGACAACGGGCACGAATATGACAATATTAAAGCTGAGTTCTTCAACAGTAATGGGGAATTCAAAGGAAAGAAGAGGGATTTGTATGAAGGTGGAATTCATTCACCATTTGTAATGAAATGGCCACAAAAAATAACGCCTGGCTCAGTCAATCATCACATTAGTGCTTTCTGGGATTTCTACCCTACTGCCTGTGAAATAGCCGGTGTTAGACCTTCTGGTAAGATAGATGGAATTTCATTCTTGCCCTCTGTTATTGGTGATAATGAAAATCAAAAGACACATGAGTATTTGTATTGGGAATTCAATGAGAAGAGAGGTCCTGTACAGGCTATTCGTCAAAATGAATGGAAAGCAGTAAGGTATAAAGGAAAAAATATGGAACTGTATAACCTGAATGAGGATTCAGGTGAAGAAAATAATCTAGCGGAAAAATATCCGGATAAGGTTAAGGAATTTGAAATCCTTATGAAAATAGGCAGGACAGAACACCCTGAGTTTCCATTAGAAAAAATGCATAACCGAAAAGATTGATAAATAATAATGAGGGGTTCTCCCCTCTATCTAAAATAAATAATTAAAATCCAAGCATTATGAAAAAGTTTTTACTTTTGGTTGTTGCTGCATTATTAACAAATATAATGAATGCGCAGGAAATAGATTATTCAATGACTTATAACATTCAGGGAAGCACAGATGTGTTTGATGTTACTGAGTTAAACGATAATGATTTAAATACATACAAAAGAATAGCAGGTGTAAACTCTACATTAACGATTAATACAGATATGAATACTGAGCTTACCAGTTATAGTTTAGTGGCAGCTAATGAAAGTGATGTATTGTTTCAGTCAGGAATGAGTGAGAACGCAACAGGAACCGAATCCATCTCTATTGGCTCTGGTATTAATGGAAACTCTGTTATTATTGGGGGGAATAAAAATACGCTTGTTGCTTCTTTAACTGGAAAGGCCTGTTATTTAAATGATTTAACCTTTGCTTCTTTAATAAAATTACCATCTGGCACTACAGGAGAGATTGATTTTTTGAGTATCGAAACATCGGCCAGTGAGCATGTAACTTTTGCGTATAATATTACAAACCAACAGTTAGTTTGTAACTACAAAGGTAGTGCGAAACAACAAGATGGGGTTAATATTCCCGCAGATACCAAACAGCAACTTGGCATAACCATTAACACAAGCAATATTAAAGTATTTATCGATCAAGTAGCTGTGGCATCCTGGACAATTGGAACAGGTATACCGGCTGATGAAATAGGGAAAGTATATTTAGGATATAATAGTCAGAACTCAACTTCTGGGTCACTTATAGAGTTTGACGAAGTGTATTTCTACAATTATTTCGAATCAAAACCATTGAAAAATCTGGCTAAGATCCATGATTATACTTTAGTATGGAATAAATTATCCGTGGCAGGAAGTGATTTTGAATTCGGACCTCAAAATTGGAGTTTATATGGCGTTAATGCTGACCTTACAGCTGTGTTAATTGATGAACAAACAAATCAATTTTTCACTAATGGAGAACAAAAAGATTTTGCTATTGCACCGGGTAAACAATTCAATCAATACCAACTTAAATTTAAAGGTTTTGCACTGAGTGAGTTTAAGGTTTTTGGAGATACGCCTACAGCAATTGGTGCGATATCCGAAGACGATATTACTATAAAACAGGATTACGATAGGATTACAATAAGTTGCAATGAACATTTCACATTTAAAGTTTATGACCTTACAGGAAACTTGGTAGAAGCGCAGTCTAAAAAAATACTATCTTCTACTGTTCAGTTAGCTAAGCATAAAGTGTATGTATTAAAAATTCAAGTAGGAAATCAGGTTGTTGGCCGGAAGGTTATTTTATAAAAGGGCTTGATAAAAGGTATTGCAAGTACTGATCTTCGATTCTATCATTGAGAATCGAAGATCAGTAAAGTTAATATTGTATTTCTCCGAACTCTCCCGATATTCAGATAGTTAGGAAAAAGGTACAGGCGACCTTACCATTTTTTTAAAAAATATAGGCATGAAAAAATATTTAGTTTCCATTCTTATCGCACTTGTAAAAGTATTCTCAGTTACAGGTCAGGAGGTGGAAGTGTATAGTGTTGATTTGCATCAGAATGCAAAAGAAATAGCTGATGGAGTTAATGGGTTAGGAATGCTTGATAGATGTAGTACAAGTGAGTTTGCTAAAAGCAGTCAATACACAGATGCTATAAAAAACTACGGAGCCGGCTCATTAAGATGGCCAAGTGCCGGACACGATAATTTGTTAATTACTCATTGGGACAATAATCATACAACCTATTACGGTAAAACGAACCCATACAGGACTAAAGCGGCAGGGAATATCTGGGATCAAAATTACGATATAAATAATAGTGCGCCGCGTAATGAGATGATTGATTTGGATGCCTTTGTGGATGTACTAAAAACAACAAATGCAAAGCCAATAATTTGTATGACATGGCGTTCGGGCGAATTGTATAGTTACGATGAAAACAATAATCGTTTGTTTTATCGTGATCCGGAGCCATATACATTACATGGTGAATTAATGACTCCCGAACAAGCAGCTAAATTATCAAGCAGGGAGATGCAGTTTTTGGAAAATCGACGATTTCTTAAAAGATATTTTGAACTGGGTGGCCCTGATTACCCTGTTATTCAGGTAGGAGGTGAAATTTTTATCGGATGGGACGATAATATATACCCATGGAAATTAGTAAATAAAAACAAAGGGGAGTGGCTTGCTGAAACAATACAAGCATACATAAATGATGCTGATAGTTTTGCTAAAGAATTAGGTAAGAATATTCAGTGGATGGTGCAGTTTAAGGAATGTGAAAAAGGTGGAACTAAAATTCCAACACCTGTAAAGTTTTTAAGAGGTGAACTGGATAAAATGTTAGATGCTTCCGGTGATGATGTTAGTTTCTTAGGTTGTTCAATGCACTATCGTCGCTCATGGAATCAGTGGTTGGATGAAAGCGATATGACATTTGGCTTTATTGCCGACCAAGGAATGGGTAATACAAAACAGATTTATAATTGGTTAACTTCATATTGTGAATCTAAAGGCTATCCCGGAATTCAATTGATACCTCATGCAAATGGGATTGATACTAGAGCAAAAGAAAGTAAGTTACCTGATTACACAACTTTTCAAATAGGATTGGTAAATACTCAATTTGTAATGGAATTAACAGAAGCCGGATTTCCGTATGCTTGTTTTTATGGAGGTATCAAGGGAAATTATGAAGGTAATATAGGATTAAAGGATAATCAAAGTATCTCCTATACTAAAAATGGAGAATATCGTTATAACCCAATACTCTATAGCACCGGATTAATAGGTGAAGGAATAAGACAAGTAAACGAGAAACCTTCAAAACTATTTGAATATCAATCGAAAAGTGGTAATACAGAAGCCAAAACTCAGGTATTTATTGTTGAGCCATCAGCTAAGATGGGCAGTTGTAACGCCGAAGTGCCAAAAATTATTTATGCCTATTTATTGAATAAAAAGGATGTAGAGCAAAAAGTGAAACTAAACTTCAACGAGGTAGTTGAGTTTGGCAATTATGCTAAAAGGTTTTCAGAAAATGAAATTACAGCTCTTGAATTGTCTGATTTTGGTAAAACAATTACAATAGGTGGTAATCAGAGGGAAATGGAATTCTCATTACAGCCACTAAGCCTTACAATGGTGCAAATCAATGTAAAAACAGGAAATTTCGACAATCGCATTGCACCTCGTTTTCAGTTCAGGAAGAGAAAAATTAAAACAGTTAATGTATTTAATGATTACGAAGAGGACTTGAATCAGAGTGTTACAAATCCTGAAAATTGTGACTTACGTTTTGAAAAAGTTACCGGACCATCTTTTGTTTCTATCGATGCAAAAGGGAAGTTGCGTATTGATAGTAACAATGCTCAAGAAGGAAGGTGTATTACACAAGTAACTGTTTCCGATGGCAAAAACACAGATACTTGTTATTTATATTTTAATTTAAAATAAATAGGATGGCAGCTGCGGTAGTGTTAATAATGCTGTGTGCATTGGGGGAGATATTTGGGGGAGATATTCCTAATAATAGCAATAATGAAAGTCGTCAGTCAATAAACTTTGAAGTATATCCCGATAGTGTTAAATGGAAAATCAGCGATTATCTGGTTGGCATGCACTCTGTTTATTGTAACGACGGCGATTCACTCTATGAGCGAAGCAATTTCACAAATTGGATGAGAATAGTTGATGTAGGTACTATGAGGTATCCTGGCGGTGGAGTTGTTAAGTATTGGGATTGGGAAAACCCCACAGGAGTTATGCAAGGCGACCCATTCAACCCTGATTGGGATAACTCCAAAAATACAGTATCGAAAGATTGGACCAGTCTGGATGAATATCTTGAAATGGTAAAAATTTCGGGAATAACACCTTTGCTTGGAGTAAACATCACGTCAGGTTACAAGTACGGTAAAATAGATGAGAGTATTGCACGCGCGGTAAGAATGGTTGAATATGTAAAAAGCAAAGGTTTTGGTGGTGCATTTTGGTATTTAGGAAATGAAGGCAAAAACGGAGGTTGGGAAAACGAAGCTCATCTATTTGTTCAACATGTTAAAGCAATGAAGAAGGTTGATCCTGATATCAAATGTATGTTTAACCATAATAACATGACAAAAAAGTACCTGAGGCAATACCTTAAGATTGCAGGGGATTATGCAGACATTGTCGAAACCCATGGAAAGTGGCCATACGGAGGTAATCCAAAGGAGTACGAGCCGGGAACATTTAATGAATGGCAGATTGAAAGACCTTTGCGGGATAGAAAAAATCACAATCGTGCATGGCGAACCGAAGCAGACTCATTAAGAAAATGGGCTAAAGAATTAGGTTACCCAGATTTAAAATTTGCGAACAACGAATATGGCACGGGTAAAAAATCGAATTTAATTGGTTTTGATCGATATACAACGAGTTTATTGATGATAGATATGTTGCAGGAGCACTTTATTGGTAACTGGTATATGACCTGCTATTGGTATTGGGTAAGCAACAGAAAAGATGATAAAGATGCCTTGATCGCTTTTAATCATAGTATGCGATACAATCCCATGAGATACGGTTTTGAATTGCTGGCTAAAGCCCAAGGAGGGAATATGTTACAAATGTTGGATGAAAACAACCCCTCAACTTATGGTTTTGCAGTGGAAAAAGATGGGGAGTATCTGCTCTATCTTATTAATAAATCAAATCATGAAAAGGTTGCTAATGTCTTTATTGATAAGGGTAGTAATTTGGAAATTGTGGAAAGCAAATCCCTGGTGAATACGCTTGATGAATTTGGTGAGCTTGTTTCAACAAATGTGGATTCAATACAAGAAAACCATATTCCCATAACCCTTCCCCCGCTATCATATTCACGTTTTATTTTTAAGGAATCTTCTGACATTACACCTTCTGCATCAGTCAAAGGATTATCTGAACTCAATATTAAGCTGTATCCCACTTCCACCACTGGGGCAGATGTATATCAATGGTTGCAGAGCCAAATATGTCGAAATCTACAAGCTCATGAGACAAAAACAATGCGTAATATAGGTTTATCAGAATCAGCTTAACGTATCTTGGATTACCTCAAGGAACCTATATCGTTAAACTTAACTGCAACGGTGGGAAGGTGTTCGTGAAACCTGTCAACAAAATCAAAAAAAAAGATGAAACGAGCATGCAAATTCAATTGTTTAAGTTGCATACAGGGAAATGATTGAAATTATTTGTGAGATACATATGGCCATTGTAAATAAATTTAAACATGAATAAACACATTTTTATCATATTAAGCATCTTTGGTTTGTTTTTTATAGCACAAGAAAGCGTTGCTGTGCCAGGAATAAAAAATAATAAAACGACCAATTCATCATATCACATTAAAGTACTTAACCTTAATGGGCTAAATGCTTATCGTCTGAAGGTTATCAACAAAGGTGATGTGGTGAAACAAAAAATCATTGGCTCAACATATAATTACGATGTGTTTGGAACCAATATGGCGGGAGAAAAATTGTGGCAAGATAAAACAGGAGGCTTTTGTTTCGATATCTGTACAGGAGACATTATTGGTGATGAATCTGAAGAGGTAATACTTGGCTGCGCCGATGATTCGGTCTATTGTTATAACAGCAAAGGGGATCGGCTATGGACAACCGGATTGCAAAGTGGACCTGTATTTTCTGTAGCTCACATAAAATCTGAAGGTGAGAATTACATATTAGCAGGCACTGTACTCAATTATGTTTTTGTTATAAACGCAGAAGGTACCATTATCTCGAAACATAAGTTTGATGGAGCAATTAGGGAGCTGTTGGTTTATGACTTTGACCGCAACGGTACAGAAGATGTGTACCTAAACAGGGCATATAGAGACAACGAGCAATATGGCAATATTTATGCTTTCCCTTCCTTTGCGCCTATCAGTTCCTTTTCAGAGGTCGAACTGGGATTAAATCGTAGTGATCATGGTCAAAATGCACTTCTGTATACAAAAGAGAATGGAGAAGCTCTTATTTTTGATGACAAAGGTTTTATTGATCCTTTGGATGGAATGAAACGTGTTACGTACAGTAATAGTGGATTTTCTATTGAAAAAGATGATTATGCCTCTGGTTACCGTGCAAAATACCTGAGTTCTGGCAACTACCTGCTTGGGAGTGATGAAAAACAGGTGGCTATGGTCTATGGTGATGATGTCTTTTTGTACTCATCTAGTGCTCAGCTTTTAGCCTATAGGAGAACTAATCAGCTGTCTTTTAATGATGTAACTACGGTATCTGAGAGTGGGCAGGACAAAATTCTTTTGGCTGGTGCTCCTAATGGCGATGACAACCTTTACTTGATAAGCCCTGATAATTCTTCCGAATGGCTTACAGAACTAGCTCAGAGGGACTGGAGTGGTCAGATGAAGAGTATTTCGGATGCTTATTCTAATATTCAAACCAATATTAACAATTGGGCTGGTGTTGCAGTTGATCTGCCTTCTGATAAGCCCATTATAATTCAGGTTAATGGTACTCAGGGAGATGGCCTTAATGATGTTACTATGGAAGATTGGATTAGCATCTGGAAGAATGAGTTAGCTTATTACAATCAAAAATTCCCATATCCCGATCGCATTAAGTTTGCTTTTAGAGTTCAACTATATGAAAATTGGACAGGTTACTTCCAATATCAAAATCCTGATGGTACTTGGGTTACTGAAGCAGAAAAAGGGTTATCGAAAGAAACACTTCTCACCTTTGCCAGAAGAATGGAGGAAGAAGGTATTCCGTTCTATTCCAAAGCGCACGGCATTCAGGTTTCGCTTGATACATATAAAGCCATGATGGATGTCGCACCCAATGCCTATCTGGGAGTCGGTATTGTCGAATATGGTTTTGCCTATAGTCCTTTTGAAGTGAACGAGAAGGGTAAGCAGGATTTTTTTATTCGTGACTTTATGTTACCATTAATGGACTATGCAAAGGAAAAGGGCAAAAATGTGTGGTTTCATAACAAGGGTGCTGTTTGGGCCGTTCGATCCCAAATGTCCTGGATGCAATCAGGAATCATTTCCGAGAAATACAAAGATGTTTTAATCATGAGCAATGAAGACAGCAACTCACGAACTCCTGACTTAAATACAGCGGGACGTGTAGGTGCATGGTATGCAGGATACGTTAACAATTGGGGGTATCGATGGGTGAGCGATATACCTGCCTATTCCCGCCTTTGGGACTGGAGCCGGGTCAATACAGGTCATCCGGCATCTCGTTCGTTGTTAACAGCGGTGTCTTTGGGTGCAAATTATTTAAATATATGCAGTCGCCAGTACAATCAGCAAAAAAGAGAGGAAATGCATTCGATGTCAACTGGTGTTGAGCAGTTTATTCACCTCTTAGGTAAAGGTATTATCGCACCTCCTCAAAGAGAAAACTTATTGAATATTTCGCCTGTTACCCTAACGCTCAAAGAAGAGTTAGTTCCAGAAGCTTATTGGACGAGTGGCGGACATGACTTTAATACTGGAAGTCAAACGCATAAAGGTTATATTCAGGCCGATGGCTTTGGTCTATTATCCAAAATGGGTGTTGAATGGGGTAGTGCCACAACTCCTAAAACAGACTGGGCAGCTTATACTTACGGACGTTACCAACAGACCCATAATCACATTCCAAACCTAGGGCATGGTTATGGCTACGCCCCTATAATCGGAAAACCAAACAATCGTTCTGATATTGATATTTCATACTTCACAACACAAATTGAATCCGACGGAGAAACGGCTTCAATAGATGACGAAGTTTTATCTCTAAGTCAAACGAAAGAACGAGTACTTGAAGCTATGAGCAAGGGAACTGAAGATATAGATATGTTCCCTGTGATTATTACCGGAGAAGTTTTTTCTTCAGTCAACAGAATTGCCGAAGACCACTACTTGCTTTACCTTGTAGATCCAAACCTCATGAGTCCGGGTGGTGATTGCCTAAGTAGTATTACGGCCAATAAAGAAGGTGAGTGGTCCGTGAAGGACAGGATCAGTAATGAAGAAATGGGGACACTTAACCCAACTATGAACGTAACTATTCCGGCAGGAGCTTTTAGAATACTGGAAATCAAAAGTGACACTAATTTATTAGCAAAATCAGAAGTATCTGAAAACAAAATTAGAATCTACCCTAATCCGGTAATTAATGAACTAAATGTATTTTTTCCTAGCGACATAGAAAGCTCTAAATTGGTTGTTTATAGCTTGAGTGGAGAAAAAGTTTCATGTCAAGAATTAGAAAATAAGAACACTTGCGTTGACTTCAGGTCTTGTCAGCCAGGTGCTTATCTGCTGCATTTCTCTTTGAAGAATAGTTTCGAAGTGCACAAAGTAATTAAATATTAGGCAGCTATCTAGTGTTAAATGATACATCGTTTTTAAGTAAAAAAATTTATTACACATTAACAATACATTATGAATATTATGAGAAAAGGCTATTACCTGCTTTTTGTAATTCTTGTTTTCGGCTTTCAGCATACTACTGTCAATGCCCAGTCGCCAAACGTAATCCTTATCGTTTCAGACGACCATGGCTATGCAGATATGAACTATTTGGGTGTCCATGATTTAAAAACACCGAATCTGGATCAATTGGCAGCAGAAAGCATGTCGTTTACAAATGCATATGTAACGAGTCCTATTTGTAGTCCTTCTCGCGTTGGCTTAATAACCGGGCAGTACCAGGCACGTAATGGTAATTATTTTTACGGCGGATCAGGAATTGCCGATGGCACTAAAACCATAGCTCAGGGATTTAAAGATTTAGGATATGTAACCGGTTATTTTGGGAAATTGCACTATGGTGAAGATGATAGTCCTGCTTCGTATAATTACCCTAATAATCACGGTTTTGATGAATGTGTCACAGCCGGCCATGGAGGTAGGGTGCACTACTTATACCATAATGATGAAGCGATGAAGCACCATGGGCTTCCAGCTGAACATTGGCTAAGGAACGGAAAGGAACTTACGGAAGATGGTTTTTCCACAGAACAAATATCAAGTTGGTCTCAGGAGTTTATTGAAAAGAATCAGAAGAAACCTTTTTTTCTTCAAATAGCTTTTAATGCAGTCCATAATTTTACCTTTCAATTACCTAAAAAGTATCTAAAAGAATGGAATCTTCCTTACTATCCTGATTTTGAAGAATTAGATGGTTCAATATCTCGAAATGTATGGTATGATCAATCCATTATTCCTAACCTACCTCATGGCAGAGATTATTACCATGCACAGCTGCATTATATGGATAGGGAAATTGGTGCCATTCGAAAGAAATTAGAGGAACTTGGATTGGATGATAATACTGTTATAGTTTATACCACAGACAATGGCGGTTCAAACTGTAGCGGAGGCGACAATACTCCCCTATATAGTACTAAATATTCTCTTTACGAGGGTGGAATTCGAGTGCCAATGTTGATCCATTGGGAAAATAAGATTGAAAAAAACACTACTAATGATATTATGGTTAGTACTTTGGATTTGATGCCAACATTATTGTCTGCTGCAGGTGCGACAGAAGAAGCTTATACAGAATCAGACGGTTTAAATCTTTTGCCTAATATTTTGCATGAGAAAGAAATTGAACGGAATACAATGGTTTGGGATGTTGAATTTGCATGGGCCGTTCGCAAAGGTGATTGGAAGCTAAAAGTAGTTCTGGATCAAAATATAGCTGATAAAATAGCAAAAAAGCAACATACTAATTTAGGTAAGGGTGTTGAGCTTTTCAATTTGGCAGAAGACATATCAGAGCAAAACAATGTAGCTGAATCATTCCCGGAGATAATCGAGGAACTTACAAAAATACATGAAGAATGGAAAAAGGAAGTAACTCAAAAATAAGTGATCATCATTAGCAGGCTGAAGTCGGAATTCATAAATATATTAGATAAGACATACTCTGACCAATTGAACTATCCGTAAACTATTTTTTTTTATTAAACGTCATTTAATTATTGAAGATCAGAAAAACTGGGAGTTAAATTGGGCTCTTTGTTGTTAATAATTATTTCAAACAAAGAGCCCGAAGAGATTCCTAATACAAATTCTTAATCTTCACCATATTTTTCTTTATCAAAGCTTCCGTTGTTCTGGCATAACGCTGAGTCATCTTTGTACTTGAATGGCCAAGTGTTTTTGATACAACTTCCAGAGGCATATTATTTTCCAAAGCAACCGTAGTTGCAAAAGTGTGCCTGGCTGTATGAGTTGATATTGGCTTATCAATACCACATATGATTCCTATTTCTTTCAAAAATGCATTCATTTTTTGGTTACTGAGAACGGGAAGAACTGTACCTTTTTCAATAAGTTCAGGCTCGTATTTATACTTAGTCAATAACTTTTTAGCAGCTTCAATCACAAAGATGGTACTCATTTGATCGGTTTTGGTGCGCTTTTTATGAATCCAGGTAATTCCGTTACTATCGGTTGTGATATGTTGTCTTTTTAATGACTTGGCATCAGAGAATGCTAACCCGGTAAAGCAGCAAAAAACAAACACATCGCGTACCTGTCTTAAACGTTCTATGCCTATTTCTTTATTGATAATTATATCCAATTCCTCTTTGGTAAGGTATACAGCATCAACAGGCTTAAGTTTGAATTTAATGGTAGCAAATGGATCTTTCTTCATCCAACCATTGGCCAATGCAATGCGAACAATCTTTTTGAAGTTCTTTAAATACTTAATAGCAGTGTTGTGGGCGCATTTGCGTTCGGTTTTTAGGTATAATTCATAACTGCATACAAACTGATGATTCAGGTCATCCAAAGCCATGTCTTCACGTTGATACTGCCAACGAATAAAGTCTTTGGTGTGCATATAACTGGTTTCGTAGCGTTGAACTGTATCAGGAGCGAAGTCTATGCCAATTAGCTTCCTGGCATTGTCATTATGTTCCTGGAATACTTTCAGGATAGTTCGCCTGTTTTCTTTTTTACCCACTAATTTTTCCTGAATAATTCGAGCAGTGACGGTTTGATTATCCAAGATCATAAAATCAATATAAGATAATATTTTTCGTTGATATTGATCGATGAATTCATTGAGTTCTAAAATTTCCGGGCTTCGACCTTTAGCTCTGTCCTTTTTGTCATCCCAATTATTAGGATTGACATGTTTTTTAAGTGAGAACTCTGTTCTTTCCTTATTAATAGTGATTCTAACAAAGATTGTTGCATCTCCTGTTTTGGTAAGTTTTGTTCTTTTGATGAAGAACAGGATTTTGACATTTTCAAGTCCACTCATAATGATAATTTTTAATGTTAAAATTATTTTTATGAGTTCATTTTGTAACGATTCAAAACCGAGTAATAGAGCGCAATACAGAGTGTTTTGCAACTGTCAATCGAGGACTTTTTTTGAGAAAATCAAGTCCTCGATAAGTCCGCTCAAAAACTGCGTTTTTTTGCATCTTTTTGCAAAATATTGCGCATAAAAAAAACCCTATAAGCGTTGACTTACAGGGTTTTACTTTAAATTGCTTTCGCAGTCAGCGGAGAGAGAGGCTCTCGAACCTAGAATTTTGATAGCATTAAGACTACCTCATATATCCCTTTAATAGTGGGTATTAATAAAATTTGGCATTTAATTAAATTTATCAAAATATACTTTGATATCTCAAATAATGCGTGTAAAATTGCGTGTAACATTTTTACACACAAAATGAGATATAAACTGTCATTAGAAAAGCGTAAAAAGGATGGCGAGATAATTATAGAGAACGTGCCAATCCGAATTGCAGTTAATCACAATGGGCAACGCATTACCTTGTCAACGGGTTATCGTATTGATGCGAAAGCATGGGATGAAAAAGGTCAGGTAGTGTTGCAGGGATACCATAATAAACAAAAGGAACCATACAATATTATCAACTCAAAGCTTGCATTACAGAAAAGCTTTCTCGATAACTTCTCTCTTAAACATCAGATTGAAAGATTAGAGATAGACCTTGAGAAGCTCAAGGTAGACTTTGCTGAAGAATTTTCTCGGAAGAAAAATGTTAAGCATCAGGAAGTCGAGCAAGAATTGAGCTTTTTTGAATTATATGACCTATTTGTCAAAGAGAGAGGCAAACAAAATGATTGGATGCAGCCCACCTATACGAAATTCAAATCTCTTAAGAAGCACTTAGTGAATTTCGACAAAAAGCTACATCTGGATAAGCTGGATGAAGAGAAATTGACCGACCTTGTTGAATATCTGCGTAAGGAAGGAAAAATGAAGAATACTACGATAAAAAAGCAACTTGGCTTTTTGAAGTGGTTTCTCAAGTGGGCAGTAGAAAAAAATCACACCAACAATAATGCCTATCAAGGCTTTAAACCGAAGTTAAAAACAGCTGATAAGCAGGTTATCTATTTAAGTTCTGCCGAACTGGATTTAGTGCGCAATTATAAGATTCCGGAATCTAAACAATACCTTGAACGAGTGAGAGATGTGTTCTTGTTTTGCTGTTATACATCATTGCGCTATTCTGATGTGTATAAACTACAAAAGCATGATATCAAGAAGGGTAAGATTGAGATAGTAACCCAGAAGACAACTGATAAGTTAAGTATTAAACTTAACTCAAAAGCGATAGAGTTGATTGATAAATACAAGGAATTTCATTTTAAGGATGAGAAGGCCCTGCCCGTTATTTCCAATCAGCGTATGAATGATTACCTAAAGGAGCTTTGTGAATTAGCGCAAATCAATGAGCCAGTAACTGCTATTGATTTTGTTGGGAATAGAAGGATTGAGAACACCTATCCAAAGTACAGTTTGGTAGGTACTCATACCGGTCGACGAACATTTATTTGTAATGCTCTATTGAATGGGATGCCAGCCCATGCTGTTATGAAAATCACAGGTCACTCCGATTATAAGGCGATGCAGCCATATATTGATATTGTTAGCAAGGATGTTGACAATATGGTAGATAAGTATATTAACTTTTAAATTAATTCATAATGTATAATGCAATAAATGAAATAAATAAGAGCATTGAAATTCTTCTTTTAATAATCGATATGATGAAAGAAGAGATTAAATCTGACAATTTCGAGGAGCTTTCTAGACGGATTGAAAATGAAGAATTTATTTATGATATCGATGATTGTGACCCAACTGCGATACTTTCAGCCTTAGAGACAATCTTTTTTTCTCTCCAATCTAAGGGAGGCAGAGAGGTGGTTGAAGATATTTATATTAAAAGAATTGAGACAGACTTAATCTATGTGTTAGTTCATCTTATAAGATGCTCAAGACGGGTAGATGCTAAAGTTTCGGATAATCCTGATAATGATATATATATAATAATCAAAGAGTATATCGATGATTTTTTTTGTGTTGTGGAAGAAATATCTGACAATGTTCAATATTTCTACAGGTCTATTTTAGGAGTTGATATTGAACTTAATCCATTTGAAAGTTTAAAGGCAGAAAAAGTAACATTTAAAGATGTATGTGGTGTTATTGGATACACCGAAAATAGAATAACACAAATGTTAAATGACAGTGAATGCAAGTTCATTGAAGCTTTTGATAATTATTGCAGGGAAAATAAAATAATGGATGTATCCAGGAGGCAATTAAAGGAATTGGCAGTCTATAAATACTTGAGCGGAAGAAGCTCGAAGAAGATTGCTTTTAATGGAACGCATACTGATATCTTTCGTGTTGCGAACATATTTAAGTTAGATGTGGCAAAAGCAAATACAGTTTTTGATAATGGAAAAGGAAAAATGACTAATAATCACAATCCAAAGAACAATGTCAATACGCCTCTTGATGAATTCTTTAAAACGCAGTATAATTTGCATTTTAAAGACAAAGCAAGTGATCTTTTATCATTTGAGTATTGTTTACCAATAAAGTGACCCCACAAAAGAAATGATAGTCATATATCTCATAATGTGATTGATATGAGGTGATTTTTCTGAAAAACCCCAACTGACCCCACGTAAACCCAATCTTGCGTGGGTTTTTTTATGCTTTGTTCGATTATAGTTTCGTAGCATCAAATTTGATTAATTAAAGTATGCTAGTGTACTAATTATTAATTCAATAAAAATTAGTAAAGATGTATAATGACGAAACTCCAATTGTAATGCTTACAGTTGGGGAATTAAAGGCACTGATTGGACAAAGAGCCGAAGTGGAATTAAAACAGGAGAGTTTTATAAATAATGAAGAGAAAAGTTATGTCTATGGCTTGTCTGGTATTAGGAGATTATTCAATGTCTCGCACGCCACTGCACAACGATATAAAGACACCATTCTTAAGGATGCCGTAATGCAGAATGGGCGAAAAATAATTGTAGACAAGAATAAGGCTATTGAGTTGTTTAATCAATGTAGAGGGAGGTAATATGGATGTTAACAACCTAAATCAGTTCTTTGAATGGAAGCATAACTCAGGCATTGAACAAGCTGATAGCAAGCTCGCAAATATTAGTTACTCCATTTATGAGTTCAGTAGAGCCGCCACTATCCAAAATATACCAATCATTTTTTAGCTAATACATGTCAGTTATAAATAATTCTAACGGATGGGTGAGCGTGCATAGAACCCTTACTTCTTCTTCATTGTGGCTTTCTGAAAAATTCACCAGAGGTCAGGCCTGGGTTGATATGATATTACTGACAAATCACTCTGCGGGCTATATACGAGTCAGAGGCATTAGAGTACCATTGGCAAGAGGACAACTTGGCTGGTCTCAGAAAACACTTGCAGAAAGGTGGGGATGGTCAAGGGATAAGGTTAAACGATTCTTAAATGAGTTAGAAAGCGATGGCATGATAAGTCAACAAAATAGCAAGCTAACTAGCATTCTAACAATTGTTAACTACGACCATTATCAAAACAACCAACATCAAACGGGCAACAGACCAACATCAAACCAACATCAAACCGACACTAACAATAAGGTTAATAAGGAGAATAAGGTTAATAATGAAAATGGAGAGTTTACCCCTCCCTCACTTGAAACCATTATTTCTTTCTTTTTAGAAAATGTAAGTTCAAAGGTAGAAGCTGAAAAATTCACGAACCATTATACAGGGAATGGTTGGATGATGGGAAGTAGTAAAATGCAGAATTGGAAATCGGCTGCAAAAAACTGGATAATTTGTTCACCTTCTTTCAATCAAACAAAAGCGACAAGCCATGAAACAAATAAAAACAGAAGTCAAAAATCAGCTAATAGAACTGAAGAACCAAAGCTTACCCGCACAGAACAAGCAAAACAAAACCTCCTTGCCAGCGTCGCGGCAATGGATGATAGACTATTATAAGCAGAGATTCCCAACTGTCACAAGCTTCTTTATGGCGGCCAACTATACTCGCATAATTGAGCATAAAGGCCACTTACCACAAGAAGAGTTAATTTATTCTTCTGCCATTAGATTATGCGAAATTGACAAGATTTACGGGAAAGGAGTGGCAAAAAATTTTGTAATTGCATATCTGATTAACTTTTGCGATTTACTAAACATTAAGGAAGATGCAAAGTTAAATGAAATACAACTTAGTACATGCGCTTTGAATATTCTAATGCGATGCAATGGTATAACAATTTCAGAGCTAGCTGATATGATTAGAAAATTTAGCTCTGGTAGATATGGACAATTCTATGGCCAAATGGATATTATGACTATAGGTGAGTGGACAATGGTCTATATGAAAGATAGAGGTGACATAATTTTAAATAATGACCAGCTTACTCGCTTTATTTTAGAAAGAGATAAATAACATATTTAGAATTAACAACAAAGCTGGCATCTTCTCCGCTTTGTAAAAAACAGCACTATATGAAGTAAAATTGCCTATTACGCACATCAGAGTTCGAAGCCAAACGCTCAGATGTACAATAATACCCAGAAAAATGACTGGCAAAAGTCAATTATCAAATTCGAAAGAATAAGGACAATTTCACAGCTTCACCAAATTATTGACTGAATAATTCAACGAATAATCTCATAGATAAGTGTATTGGAAATGTGTAAATTACCATAAAGGGAACCATCTCTATTGAAGATATTCTTGATATTATCAAGAAATGCGAACATCATTTGGATCAACTTTTCGCGACAAAAGCGCTATAAATGCTCAAAACCAGCACAATATTGAGGAAATAGCACGAGACGAAATAAGAATCGCTGAACTGCGCCTTATAGAAGAAATTAACGCCAATTTATACTGTAAACGGAGGAAAGATTTTCTAGAAGTCAGCAAATACCTATTAACTGGCAGTACCAAGAATGAAGCCAATATTAATGAAGTAAACTTTCTGAAGATTTTGAACATCGGCCTAAGGCAATTGGTGTCAGAGTTAAATTTTGAAAAACGCATGCCTAAAAAAGTCTGGCTAGTAATGTAATTTTCATAAATAAGGCTCTGACAACAACCGGATTGCACGAAGATTGAAAGGTCTAGTATATTATCGGACAATAGTTCATCCTATATTTTGCATGAGTTGCAAAATTAATAGAATATTTTGGCATGAGGCATGTCAGGGGAGTACCATATCATACCATGACTCAAGGCAAGATTGAGTGGTATCACAGGATGATGAAGAATACAATTAAACAAAACAACTATTTCTGCCTGGATGATTTACGTAACAGCTTAGCATTTAACAATTACTACCATAATTAGTATTGACATGAAGCGTTAGATAGCTAACACCATCTGACAATTATTTAGACAATACAGAACAACGCCTACATTAACGAATGCAAATTAAAAATCAAACTTCAAGAAAGGATAAGGAGCATAAGAAAGCTGAATCCTAGTAGCAAATAAAAACTCTTAAAGTTTACAACAGCTCATCATTATTTACCTGATTTAGCTGTTTGGAGAATAAAAAGTATCTCTTAATTTTAAGCATAAATTTGTCAAAAATTTTGACTTAAAACATAAGACCACACTACCATTATACACAATTGCCACAGAACCTAACAAAATTATGATTCAAAATACAAAATTTCACAGGCCAAAGATTAACAACGATATAATTACCAGAAACCGATTATCTTCAATCATTGAGAACAATGTTAATAAAACAGCAACACTTGTAATAGCACCTACCGGATACGGAAAAAGCATTTTGGTAAGCCAGTGGTTAGAGTCTTCCTCAAAATACTATTGTTGGCTCTCTATTGATGATGACCTCAATGCAGCAGATAGTTTTTTCCGGCACTTATTGTATGGTTTATCCAAAAAATTACCCGGCATTTTCAATAGATATGTATCTGCTAATATCAATTCGGACCTACCTCCCGAAAAAGTAATAGCAGACTATATAACTAATGAATTCTGTAATGTAAATGAGGAATTCATTTTAGTATTTGATGATTACCATTTAATTTCCGACCCTCAAATAAATAGGTTTGTCGAGACCTTGATACACAGTCCAAGTCCTAAAGTACATTTGGTTTTAATATCACGAAAAAAACCTGACATTAATATTAGCAAGCAACTTTCATTTGGTGAATTAAAAGAAATTGGTGTAACGGACCTAATAATAAATAACGAAGAATTAGAAGTATTATCACAATCAACTCATTACAGAAGCATTAAGCCAGATGTTGCTCAAACAATATTAAACTACACCGAAGGATGGGTTATAGGTGTGAAGATGGCTTTGTTGTATTGTTCAAATCAGAATAATTCTGACACGCTTGAATATAAATTTGAGTTAAATAAATCTCACTTTAAAGAATACCTGCTACAGGAAACAATTGCTGTATTATCAAAACCTGTGCAAAAACTGATGTTGGTTTCTGCTATTTCCACTTCCTTTAGTTTAGAATTTCTTAAAGCAATCTTAATCAATGAAAAAACGAATTATAAACCCAATGATTTAAAAACACACTTCCTACAATTAGTTACTTCCTCACAGTTTATTATTTCCTTAGATGAAGATGGTAATTGGTATAGATATCATCATTACTATTTCGATTTTCTGTCCGAATTATTAAAGAAAACAAAAACCAAGGTTGAGATACAAGGCATGCATAAAAAAGCTGGATTGTTTTATGAGCAAAATCAAAATATTGATAAAGCCATCCAGCATGGCATTGAAGCCAATGATGTTAAGTATGTAGTTGGTCTATTTAAAAAATATAAGCATTCATTGTTGAATAAAGACCAGTTTACAAGATTGCAAAAATGGTTGACCCTTGTCCCTGAACAATGGCAGCAAAATGAACCTGAAATACTGGCAACCAGAATCTTTTTCCACGATAGTAATGCCGATTATGTAGCTATGCAGAAGGATAGTGAATTATTTAGCCAATGTACTCCGTATAAAAAAACCTTAACAGGTGATAAAGCCAGATGGTGGGCTGAGGTGAAAGTAGCTCATGCTTCACTAATGTATCTGACCGAACAAATTGATGAATGTATAGCTCTGAGTCAAGATGCGTTAAACAAATTACCTTCTGAAGCAAGTTATGTGAGAGATGTTGCTTTTTTCCTTAAACTGCTGGCACTCCAGACTAAAAACCAACAGAGCATAGCTGAATCTGAATGTAAGAACGTGCTTAATGCAATTCCTTTTTCAGATAATGATAAGCGGATGCGTTTATTCGCCTTAAAAGCCATGTTAAATGCTTTTAATGGAGACATTGATGGAACTAGAGGTTTCGCAAAAAAGTGCATCGCTTTGTCGAAAAACAGTAATCTTTACGTATCAAAAATATATGCTCATTACTTTTACCAAACAGCTTCATACCTAAAGAATGATTTATCTGAAGCAAATATATCTGGCATTGATCTTAATAAATACATTTACATGGGCCGCCCAATCTGGGGGCTTAATTTTCTAATTACGAAAGGATTTGTTCTTAATGCACTTGGAAAACGTTCAGAACTAAAAACAGTAATGAACCAATTAAACGAATTTGCAAGTAACTATCCACAAACGCCCATATTATCAATTGTTAAGGCATTTGAAACAGATGTATGCCTTATTAATAATGATATTAAAATGGCTAGAAAATTAAGTGCAGAAGCCGACTTTAACCCCTTCCCCCCTTATTGTTTCGCATTCTTTCCTCAACTGACACAAATAAAGTTATGGCTGTATTTACGAACAAATAGCAAACTGCAAAAAGCTAAAAAAGAATTAGACCAATTGATTGACTTCGGAATCAGAACAAACCGTATTAACCTTTTGCTTGCAGCCAAACCATTACAGGCACTCTTATTTTTCCTTATTGGTGATCATCATAAATGCATGGCTGCCTTTATTGAAGCCCTTAATTTTTCTTATGAAAAGGGAGTGGTTCGCAATTTTCTGGATGTTGGTACTCAAATGCAAACCCTGATTGAAAATTACATTTACCACGGGTTTACGCACCCTTATTTTGAAGTTGTTCATAATGCCTTTTTGCAAGAAAATATTGACAAGCGATTTGCTGAGAAAAGCATAGCTAAAGACTCTTTTATTAACCCGCAGTCTGGGAAAGTAAAAATCACCATGAATGAAGTAAATTTGTTGAAAATGCTTCACAATAATTTTCAAAATAAGGAAATTGCACAGGAAATAGGCATCACCACCGATTCTGTTAAGAAATCTTTATACAGGATGTATAAAAAACTAGGTGTAAATAATCGCTCAGATGCTATTTACAAAGCAATTGAGGTCGGACTTTTTAAAGTTGATAATACTAAGTAGCGTAATCAACTTAAAATACGCAATTATGTCTACTTTTTGTCCACTCAACTTTTATAGATAAATGGATAAATATGTTGTAAATTTGAATTTAACAACTAACAGAAGCCTTATTACGACTCTCTTTTAAGAGTTTAAGCAAAAATGTTCTGTATTTTAAATTTATGTCAAACTTTGATCAAACATTAATTTCTATGAAAGTAAAAGTTGTAACTCTGAGATTATCAGTGCTTATGCTTGTAGTAATGAGTTTCAGTGCTCATGCTCAAGATGAATCGGTCACGTTAATTACCAATGTCAATATATTTGATGGTGTCAACGAAAAACTGCTGGAAGGCTATGACGTTCTAGTAGTCAAGAATCTGATTAAAAAGATTGATAAGAATATTAAAATTGCCGATGCCTACGAAATTGACGTAAAAACAGGTGGGTTAAAAGCTATGCCTGGTGCCTATGCCAATGATTTTTCAGACCGTGGCGAAAAAACCGTAATGGTGTACGAGCCTGAAAAAAACACAAAGAAAAAGGTAAAGGTAACCAAAATTGATGGTGAAGGCCGTACGCTTATACCGGGCCTAATAGATGCACACTGGCATACTACTTATGCTTATACACCAGCAACAATTCTTTTGGCAAACCGGGGTGATATGGCGGAAGTGGCTATCATTAGTATGAAAGGTGCAGAAGAAACCCTTTTGCGAGGGTTTACAACCGTACGAGACATGGGAGGAAATCCTTTTGCTATAAAAAAACTAATTGATGCAGGTGAATTTCCAGGTCATCGAATCCTACCATCAGGCCCTTTTATGAGTCCAACTGCCGGGCATGCTGATTTTTACAGTAAGCTCGATTCTCCTCGAGATAAAAATATCATGAGTTATTGGGAGCGCAACATGATGGGGATGACCTCAGACGGCGTGGCAGAAGTACAACTAAGAACCAGAGATATTCTTAGATATGGAGCTACGCAGATTAAGATTTGCACAGGTGGTGGTGTGTCTTCTGTTTATGACCCACTGGATGTAAGTGAATATTCTATTGCTGAGGTAAAAGCAGCAGTTGAAGAAGCAACTAACTATAATACTTATGTGGCATCTCACGTGATGACTGACAGAGGAGTACGCGCTTCTGTTGAAGCAGGTGTTATGTGTATTGAACATGGCTTTTTTGCGTCAGATGAAACCCTTAAGTTAATGAAGGAAAAAGGTGCCTGGCTGAGCCCTCAGGCCATGAAAGAAGAGGATATGGTTTGGGCAAATCCAATTAGTGCAGCCAAGTATAAGCAAGTTACTGATGCTGTGGCAGATTTATACCCAAGAGCAAAAAAGTTTGGGGTAAATATTGCCTTTGGTACCGATCAGTTATTAGATGCTTCGAAGGCTTATCAGCAGAGTCTGTATTTAGTTCGTTTGGGAGAATGGTTTACTCCTTACGAAGTATTAAAAATTGCCACATCAGAAAATGCGCGACTTCTGGAAATGAGTGGCCCTCGTCATCCCTACCAGGAAGGTTCGCTTGGAGTTGTAAAGGAAGGTGCTTATGCCGACTTAATCCTTGTTGATGGTAATCCGCTAAAGAACCTCGAGTTGGTTGGAGATCCAGAAAAAAACTTTGTAGTAATTATAAAAGACGGCAAGGTGTATAAAAATACCACCAAATAATTTTGACATATTATTAATGAATGGGTGTGATGTACTTTACGCCCATTTTTTTACCTAATTATATAAATCAAAATGAAAAAGACACTTTTATTTTCAATTATATTTTCTCTTAGCATAATAGGTTTTGCCCAGGAGGAAGAAAGTGCTTCTGATTTAGCAAAGAAATTAGCGAACCCCAATGCTACATTGGGCCAAATGCTGTTTCCAATTGACTATATCCATTATAGTGGAGATATACCCGATGCCAATAATCAAAATGCCTTTCTTCTGAACTTTCAGCCTTCTTTGCCCATACCAGTGTCTGAAGGCCTTAATCTATACGTAAGACCACTCATACCAATCTATTTATCCCAGCCGGTTATCGGATCCAGTGATTTTGAATCGAAAGGTGGATTGGGCAATATAAGTGCGGATATTGCTATTGGTAAAACATGGCCATCGAAGTGGATAACCTTGGCTGGTGTATTTGGAGGGTTTCCTACAGCAACCAATAAAGCATTGAGATCAAGTCAAGTGACTCTAGGTCCTGAGTTTATGGTAGCTAAATTAACAAGTTTTGGTGCACTTGGGATTATCATAAGTCATGCCTGGGGAGTGGGTGACCCGAGTGATCCTGACGCTACATCCACTACAGTAACACCTGATGATTTTTGGATTGCGGCCAGTGGTTCGGCTAATGCCAGTGTTACAGCAGGGCAATATTTTTACACTATAAACCTGAAGAATGGATGGCAGATAAATGCCACACCGACTTATTCCTACAATCATAATGGCACAGATGGAAATAAATTTACTTTTCCAATTGCTACTGGTGCACAAAAAGTGCTTAAAGCCGGTAAAATGCCTATTCGTTTAGGTTTACAGTACTGGTACTACGTTGCTCGCCCAGATGCATTTGGACCTCAACATCAGATTAGATTTACTGTTGCACCCGTAGTTCCTCTGCCTTGGTAACAGTTAGGTGAAAATTATAATAAAGCTCATATAATGAAGTACAATCGTATTTTATTTTCCTCATTAATAGTTGTGCTAACTACAATAAGTGCCTCACTCAATGTGTTGGCACAAAATCCCTATTCGCAACTTAGAGGAAGCGAAGAGGATAGTTTGATGACCAAGAATTTTCCAGGTGCCTGGAATTTACCTGGCACCGATTTATATATGAAAATAGGTGGGTACTTCAGGATTGATGCCATCTATGATTTTAATGGTGCAGGCTCACGCAATCAGCTATTGATTGGACAAATACCGGTAGAAGGAACCCCAGAAGCTGATGCAGGTCCGTTTTTTAATATGCACGTTCGTGAAACACGTTTTAATTTAGACATCAGACGCACCACTGGCTTAGGTCGCTCTCTTAAATTCTTTATTGAATTCGATTTTTTTGATGAATCATTAAAGTCGGGACAACCTCGCTTGCGACATGCCTTTGTTAAATATGGTAACCTTGTTATTGGCCAGACATGGACCAACCTCTCTGATTTGCGAGTTTTCCCATTTATTATGGATTTTTCTGCTGGAGATGCCTTATTTGGAGGAAGATCTGTTCAAATACGTTGGGAACAAAATTTTAAAGAGCATTGGCAGTATGGTGTGTCACTGGAGATGCCTGAGATTGATGGCATATACAACCCAAATGAACAAGCAGGGGAGATTATGCCGGTTTTGCCGGTGTTCTCGGCCCGACTGAGTAATAACAGAGATAATGGCATGCTAATGTTTGGCGCCCAGGTGGAACAATTACGTTGGTATGGCAGAAAGCAGGGGCCCACCGCCACCGCCTTATCCTGGGGTGCGGTCTTTAATGGCCGTCAAACAATAACTCAAAGATTCTATGCCACCTGGCACGCCTCCTATAATCGTGGAATGGCTAGTCAGATATTAATATTTACGGGTTCAGAACAAGGAGCTGTACTCACTCCATCAGGAGATTTACATTTGGATGAGGCAATTACCCTAGCAGTAGGTGGTGGCTATCAGTTATCAAAGTCTTTTTCTGCTAACTTTGCGCTTGCCCAGTTTAACAGAGGCCGCCTAGATTTTCGTCCGGATGATACTTTGAAGAAAGGCTTAATGGGGCATGCCAATATTATGTGGACAATTGATGCAAGTGCCATGACAGGTATTGAATATGCATGGGGTAACAGAAATAACATTGATAATGCAAAAGGAAATGCTTCACGAATTCAAGCCATGATAAAGTATGCGTTCTAAAATATATCAGTAGACTAAGAATAATTATTATAGTGCAACCTATGTTATCTAACCGTTCCAAACAGCTGGTAATCATATTATTTATCACTATTGTATTATTACCAATAACCGGAAATGAAGTTTTGTCTCAACAATTTAACTCTGATAATTATCTGACCATGCCCCATGGGACCGGTACCTTTGTTTTATCAACTGGAGAACGCAACTCTGCCATGTATGCTACTTTTAGCTTACTCCCTAAGTTTGAGTTAAATTTCTCATCAGCACTTTTTTGGGAAGATAAAAAAGCAAATTCACCACAACATTTCAGTACCAATATTTTTGGTAAATACATGTTTTGGGTTAATGATGCTAATACAGGTGGTGCGGCAATGTTCTTGGGTGTGGGTCGAGCTCCGGGTTATTATAATCAAAGTGGTTATTCAGCCTTTCATAAGAACTATTGGACAGCTATTCCAATTACATTCCCTTTATTTAATAATGCTATTTCGTGGGATATTATGCCGGGTGCATTGGTTGATTTTGATTATGGGAGTAATAAAAAGAAAGCTTGGGGATTCACCTGGTCAACAAGAGTGGCTATTTATAAGATCATTCCTCGGACAGGTATAGTTGCTGAAGTTTATGGAATAGAAGGAGAAATTAGTTCAAAGACTGAATATAAGGTGGGATTACGATGGGAACCGAATGATTATATTATCCCTGCCATTTCCTATGGTTCTTGTTTTGATGGTAGTTCCGCCTCGGGTTTTGAATTTGGCATCATTATTTTTACACCGCCTTTTTTAAAAAAGGAATTCATAAAAAACAATGACATACAATATTAGTTTTGGAGCACTAGATACAACCAATGAGAATCGCCTCACAACAGAGATTGTATGTGTAATGTTACAAGTAGTTGATTACCCAACGTAAAATTTTATTGCGCGAAGGAGATGTGAGACCGCTGTTTTAATGTTGTTGTATGTACTAATAAAATCGAAAGCCTTTATGGTAGAAATAAAAGACCTTTCATATAAATGGAAAGATGGTGATAAAGAGTTACTAAATATTGACTACTTGCATATAACCAGAGGTGAACGAGTTTTTCTTAAAGGCTCCAGTGGCAGTGGAAAAAGCACCTTACTCAATTTGCTTTCAGGCATGATTGTTCCTAAAAATGGCACTATTAAAGTTCTTGATCAGACTATTAATGCTTTAAAGCCTTCTCATAGGGATGTGTTTAGAGCCAATCACATGGGTTATATATTTCAAACCTTTAACCTGGTTCCCTATTTATCGGTATTAGACAATGTTATGTTACCCATACAGTTCTCAAACGAAAGGCTTCAACGGATTAAGAACACCGGCATAGAGCCTGAAGAAGAGGCAAAAAGGCTTTTACAGGTTGTTGGACTTGAGGGGTCAGATCTTTTAAATAAATCCGCTACTGAGTTAAGTGTTGGACAACAACAAAGGGTGGCGGCCTGTCGGGCGTTATTAGGCAGTCCCGAATTAATTATTGCAGATGAACCTACGTCCTCACTTGATGAAGATGCCCAGGAAGCTTTTATCAACTTACTGTTGAAAGAATGTACAAGAAAGCAAACAACTTTATTATTTGTGAGTCATGATATACGGTTTACCAAATATTTTACGAAGGTTATTGAACTAAAGAATGGTAGTATTAAAGAGCTACTAACAACTAATATTGGAGGTCAGTAATGAGTGTGCTTATTAAATTAGCTTTTAAAAGTATAAGGTATCGTAAAGCCACTTTAATTTTAAGCTTAATATCTGTGTCATTAAGCGTGGTATTATTATTAGGTGTTGAACGGTTACGCTCTACTATTGAAGAGAGTTTTACCAGTTCTATTTCAGGTACAGATTTGATTGTAGGTGCGCGTTCGGGTAATGTTCCTCTTTTGTTATCGAGTATTTTCCACATAGGCTATCCCAGCCAAAATGTAAGCTGGGAGACATATGAATATTTTTCAACCCGACAAGATGTAAAATGGTCAATTCCGATCTCTATTGGCGATTCTCATAAAGGGTTTTCAGTAGTTGGAACAACTGAACAGTTTTTTGAACATTATGAATATGGTGGGAAATTAAATCTACAGGTTAATAGGGGGGAAGCATGTGTACATGGATATGAATGTGTTCTTGGAGCTAAAGCTGCCAAAGATCTGGGGTATACAGTTGGGGATAATATGGTGGTCACCCATGGGATGGGACATGACGAATTTGTTAGGCATGAGGATGAGCCATTTAAAGTAGCAGGTATTCTTGAGACAACAGGAACACCCGTTGACCAAAGTATATTTGTGTCTATATATACTTTGGATGCCATCCATTCACATTTTTATAGTAATAGCCATGATGTATTTAATGATTTGGATAGAATGCACAATCACGCAGGGCATGCTCATCATCATGAAACACAATTGCAAAATCCGAAAGCATTAAGTAGCTTTTTATTGGGTGTTAAGTCTAAATCTAGTCTATTATCATTGCAAAGAACTATAAACGAATATACTAATGAGCCACTGACAGCCATAATGCCAGTAATAACTCTATTGGAGCTTTGGGAAATCGTGAAACCAATTGAACAAACATTAATAATTATATCAATCTTGGTTCTTATTATAGCCATGGCTGGCGTTTTTACCACCATTATGATCAGCTTAAGTGACAGAATTCGTGAAATATCCATTCTCCGTTCGGCAGGGGCAAAATCGCAACATATTTTCGGTTTAATATTATTGGAGTCATTTGGCATTATTTGTTTGGGTATTATTACTGGTATTTCTCTTTTATATGCCGGTTTGTATCTATTTAAACCAATTTTAACAAAGCAGCTGGGAGTTTTGATTTCTATAGGTTGGTTTAGTTTAAATGAGATATTTTTACTGATGCTATTACTCCTGCTGGGAGGTATCATAGGTTTAATTCCGGCATATAAGTCTTATAAAAACTCTATGGCCGTTAGTTTAGTCGTTAAAAAATAAATTTAATATGAGACAACTAATTTTACTTTTGTTATTTGTAGTTAATATATTGACAAGCGCTCAAAATGCAAAAGATATTTCTTGGACTGATTTGATTTCACATATAGAGTTTAGTGATCCCTTTAAGCTTTTAAGCTATGATCAGCTTTATAATTTAAGTCAGGTAGCTAAACTCAGAGCATTGGAGAATAACTCTGAAAAACGATTAAGTTCGCAAGAAATGGCTGTAAAAGATAGTTTGGTAGCGTTATTAACAAGCGAACAGGTAAATGTTGATAGCCTATTAGCCATTCGATACAAGATAGCTGAACTGAGAAAAAAGCAGGCTGAAGAGGTGAATAACGCTTTAAACTTGAAGAGTATCAAGATCTCTGGCTACTTATTACCCTTGAATTATGTCAATAATAAGGTAACAGAGTTTTTATTAGTTCCATGGGTTGGGGCATGCATCCATACCCCACCTCCGCCTAAGAATCAATTAATATTTCTGACAGCAAAAGAAGGACTTGAAGTTAATTCTCGTTTTATTGCCGTAACTGTGGAGGGTGTTCTTAAAATAGAAAGTAAAACATCTGAGCTGTATCTAGTTGACGGAACAGATAACATCTCATCAGGATATAGTATTATGAATGGCAAAATAACAGTGCTCTAGTCTCTAATTATAGAAGACTTTTCTGTGAAAAGATTGTTTTGTTTCAAATGGCTTTTTCCCAGACTTTAAAGGTTAATCGATTATTCTCATGAAATCTCAAAGATTTTTATTACAATTAACTAGATAAAGTTTTACAGATACACGATTTCAGAAATGAAAGGTTTAATAACTTATAATTAAGAAATGAATCTGAAGATTTTTTTAATTATCCTTTCTACTCTATTCTATTTAGTTTGTTGGTCGCAATCTGACAGTACATATTCTCCTTATGAACTTATGTCTAGCTATTACAATAAAGATTTTAGACCATTTAAAAAGAAGAACATATATCTTGGCTTTGCTTTTTCCATAGAAGATAAGAAAATGCAAAATACAGATTATCTCATTCAGAAAATAATAGATGGGGAACGTTTAAACTATAACATTCTTCTTAAGGGAGGTTATTATGCAGGTGAATATGGGATGGTCGGAGTTAATATTAACTATTATCAGAATAAGTTTGTAGGAGCTATTTTCAGAGAGCCAGATACTTTGCAATCAAATTCTTTTACAAGAGGTTTTGCAATAACTCCAAATTTTCGCTCTTCAGTCCCATTGACAGCTAATGAACGCTTAAGTTTTTTTACGTAGATCGGATTCACATTTGATGCCGGTAACACATTAACGCGAAATACTAAAAATCTGGATGAAGTTGAAAAGAGTTTTATCAAAGAACATAATTTCAGGATTGGATTAAGTCCCGGAATTACCTTTTTCGCGATGGAAAACTTCGCATTTGAGGTACAATTAAATGTTTTAGGATATGAGCTGCAAGCGACGGAGAAGATAGTGAACGGAGAAAATGAATCAAGAGTAATTAGGCAAAATGTGGACTTCGATATTGATATTTTATCACTGGAACTAGGATTAGCTTATTATTTTGGTGCAAACAGAAGATAATACATTTAAGAATGAGATCTTTATATTTAATACTATTTACACTAACTTTGACTTGCTGTGTAAGAGAGGATTACTTTGGTCTTTCTCCCTATGGAAACATAAAACATATCGTTGTAAGTAATCAATCCGGTAACGCTAAAATATCTACTGATAGCTTATTGGTTACGATTGAGATCCCGGGAGGAGTTGAGTTGTCTAATATAACTATCCAATCTTTTGAGATTTCATCATTTGCAAGTTCCGACAAAACTGTAGGCAATATTTTAAACCTCTATGAAGAAGCACAAATTAATGTAACTTCAGAAGATGGAACTATTTACGGATGGAAAATCAGGGCTTTTGTTGCTTCTACAACTCCACAACTTGATAATGGCAATTTAAATCTGTGGTATAAAACTGCATCACAATATTATGAACCAGGTTTGGATGCAAAAAGTACGATTTGGGGGACCGGAAATCGGGGGGCTCAGATTCTCAACAAACTAGCAACTATTCCTAACGATTTAGGAAATGATAATATGGCGGCAAAAATGATTACTTTAGATAATGGTACTCTTGCCGGAACATTTGGTGCGCCTATTTCGGCTGGATCACTTTTTACTGGTGTATTTAATCCGGATAAGATTGATCCTGCCAATCCACAAGCAGCTATTGAATTTGGCACACCCTTTACAGGTCGTCCTGATAAACTGCGCTTTACCTTTTCTTATAATCCGGGTGAAGAAAACAAATACAAAAAAGGAAACATTCTTGATTATGGAGATGCCTGTGATATATACGCTTTACTTGAAATTCGTCAGGGAGGTAAAATTCAGCGGTTAGCTACAGCATGGTTTCGCAGTGATGAAATGCACGACGATTTTTCACCACTGGAAATTCCATTTGTGTATGGAGATTTAGATAATAGTTACCCGGGATTCATGATGCCAGTTGAGCATGGATTTGTCAGCCAAGATTCAGCAACATTTGTGTTACCAACACATATAACCTTTGTAGCCTCTTCCAGTTTTGATGGAGCAAATTTTGCAGGAGCAAAAGGTAGTGAGCTAATTATTGATGATATTGAAATGGTGTATGAATAATAATTGAATGTTTCCAATAGAACATGCATTAATCGCCATTAAAATACTCCTATAACTAAACATTCTTTCAACTTATAAGTGATAACGTTTTTTAATTTTGAAGTTGTTTAAAGTTGTCTAAGAATAATAATGCAAAAGGCTATGATGTTTAGGGCTTTCCAATGGGAACTTTTGGTTTCAAAACGTACAAGAATTGCCTTGAAAGCATCTAGCCAAGCATTAGTTCTTTCTACGACAAAACGTTGTTTATAAAGAGCTTCATCCAAGAATGAAACGTCATTCTTACCGTTACGTTTATTGTTATCAATATTGTCAAAGATATCATGCTTGAAAAGACAATTTCTAAATGATACTGTATCAAAACCAGCATCCGCATTTAGGAAAAGTCCATCGACACTTATATTTGATGCTTTTAATGATGTAACCATGCTATCAAAATTTTGTGTGAGATTAAAAGCATCATTATGGTTACCGGATATTGGCTCACTACAAGCAATTGGTATACCCTTACTATCGGAAAGAATAAGCATATTACTTGTCTTGCACTTTTTTCTTCCCTGGTAAGCCACTGCTTCACCGCCTCGTTTGGCAGGTGTATGTGTTCCATCTAGTTGAACTGATGACATATCGAGTGATGATTTATATTTTTTGAGTAGTCTTTGCCATAGCTTCTCCCAGCTACCATCTTTACACCATTTGCGGTAGTGGGCATAAATGCTATTCCAACTGTACTTTACTCTAAAGAATTGCTTTATCGGTATCTCACGCCACTGACAGCCTGTTTTAAGGCGAAATATGATCGCTTTGACAACTTGGTGAAGTTTAACTTTAGTATTGTCCCATGAGTTGCCAAAAGCTAAATATGGGCTTATGTTTTTTTTATTATTTGAGTACTTAACACCTGATGAATATTTATTAAATATACCATTTAATCATCAGAATATCAATTAATTAAATCATTTAATCTGTTCTACTTTAGGACTTTAAACAACTTCTTTGTATAGATATAAACTGAACCAAAGAATCATTGATAGAATAAGAATTAATAAGCGGCTTTCCAGTTGGTATAACAGCGGTTCATTTTTGGTTCTTATAACTATTTTGGTAGTAATACCGGCAGAAGCCTCAATTAAGATCAAACTTTCTAATTAAAACAAAAGCTTGCCCCACTGTCGTACCAATTAGTATTGTAACGCGCAATTTACCAATGATATATATGTTTGTATTTAAACTATTTTTTTCTAATCTTATTAAGTTGATAAATGGAAATTGTAATTATTTGGACTCTGAGAAATAGGTTTAATTTCTTAAAATATTAGGCTTTTAATCTCGTGTTGGTTATATGGTACATTAGTTAATCATTATCCTGATTGCTTTTGAAGCAATATTAACTTAATCCAATCATCAGGATATTTTACCCGAACTTTATATATGGAATCGTTATAACACAGACGAAATCCATTGCTCATAAAACCAAGGACTTTACTTATAGATAGGTAATCTATATTATTTAGCATGAAATTTTTAACCACCTCTCTATCTTCATTTATAAAAATTAGTCGGTGGCTTGTCAAAACTAGCCTACCTTTTTTTAAATGCTCGTAAATAACCATTTGAGCTTCGGTTTCAATCACATTTTTTTCATAAAGAAAAGCTCTTTTTTCATCTTCTATTTTTTTCATATTTCTTTTAGTTAATTTAATTAGAGTCTTAGTCCGTCCTTCTATCTTTAAAAAGCCGGAAAGGCAGGTCAATGACCTTCCCGGCTTTCATCCTATTTACTTATCCTAACCCTATCTAATGATAAGTTTCTTTACTCCTACCTGCTCTCCGTCAATAATTAAGCGCCAATTATATATACCGCTTGATAAACCATTTAATGAAACACTTTTTAAATGTTTACCTGCAAGTAAATTATCCATCTGAATGATTTTCAACTTTTGTCCAACTGCATTAAATAATTCAACTACTGCATTAGTATCTTCCTTGGTACTAATGGCTAACTGACATTGACCATTCGTTACCGGATTTGGATAAATACTGAATTGAAATGTTTCATTCGGATTATCCTTCCAAATACCGTCAGGTGACGTATCTAATGCATCCGGGTCATCAATAACCTGTACATACACTGCATAAATGACAAAACCATCTTCTTTACCATCATCAGCAGCAAAAACCAGCATACCTGTTCCAGCACTTAAGGGGTTTAAGTTGATATAGACTGAACCAAATGACATGTCAACAATATCAGGTGTATAGTTGCCAGCTAAAAACTCGATATCATCTCCATCCGGGTCTGTAAATACATCGCTAGGATCTATTGCCACAGCCCTTGGATCAGCCAGATTCAAAGTAATCACAGCATAATCCTCATTAAATATTGGTGCCCGGTTTTTATTTGCCACCTTAATCACAATAGTGTCATTGGCTATACTGCCTGATGCATCGGTAACCTGTACCGGATATGAATAAGTACCTTCATCATCATAACCGGTTTTGATTTCAACCGATACAGTTGTATTGCCAGTTACCTTATATTTTACTTGAGGTCCCTGATAAGCATTTTCCAAATCAAAACTCATGGTCTCTCCTTCCGGATCAACATACAGGTAGTTGAGAAGCAGTTCTTCGGTCTCAACAACACTTAAAGTATCTTTGTAAATATTTGGATAGTATTTAAACTCAGGAGCACCATTAACGCTTAAAGACACATTAAACTCACTCTTCGAATTATCTACATCATTACATAAAGCTATAATTTTCCCGGTGTGTTCACCATGTCCAGCTTTTGATGCCAATATTGTTGCGTTAACCTGCACCGATTCGTTGGCTTGTAGCTCACCACAATAATTATCCAGTTCAATCCACGAGTCCTCACCAGCAGCTGTTAGTGGTCTAATCTTCCATACCATATCTTCATAGTGCGCCCACCAGTAATAATCATCTCCTTCATTATGATTTCCTGAAAAACTATTCGATTTTAAATTTTCATCATTCGTATTTTCAAATCCCATATATTTATGGGATTTAGTCTGATATACAGTAACGAAAAACTTTTCTCCTTCAGGAATAGTTATCGGTTGTGATAATGGGAAAAACACCCAACCTTCATCCACTATTTGATCCACTACAAAGAATTCTTCGTAGAGTTGCTCACCATCCTGAGGTAACTCACCGCCCATGGATATTTCAACTCGTACATATTCATTAAGATTTAACAAAGAAGTAAAAGCCTTTACATGTGTTAAGAAAAACCCGCCCTCAGGGGCAGTAAAACGGTTTGAGAACCCCTTATTGTTACCTTCTATCAAAGGTATCAGGCTGCCATCAGCTTTTTCTTTCTTCTCTAATGTTAACGAATCAACCGTTATGGGATATTCCAACGTATAATTACTTTCACCATCGATAACCACAGGAAATTCCGTTTCTCCTCCACTTGGGGCAACAGCTGGTGCAAAATCGTAATGGAGCGTTGTTTCTCCATGGTTGGTAACAGTAAACTGATATTCTGCAGTCTCTTTATTATTCAACCTATACGATTGATTTGTAGCATTCCATGCAAATACCGGAGATTCTACAATGGTGGCAGTTACTGGTGTTACTAAACTCTCAAAATCACCTTCCCAGCTAATAGAGCCATTTACATCGTTAAATTCATTAACCGGGATTTCCACATTAACTATATATTGATCCCATGGTGCAATAACAATATCAGAGAATAATTCACCACTACTGCTTTTGACAATTTTCACGCCATTTTCATCATATAGTATGAGGTTGTCCAGTTGCAGGTGCACAACCTTATCTATATTCAGCACATCATAACCTGTGTTAACCAGCTTAATTTTACGAGTTAGGGCAAGTCCTGGTCTAAACACCGTTTCACCCCAGTCCATCGAGGTTGGAATATCCAATTCAGGTTGGCCGCTTACGGTCAATTGAACCGGTATTTTATGTAAGGCCTGCTTAGAGCTATTGGTATACAATTCAACTGTATCGCGATAAACTCCAGAACGATAGACCCTTTCGGCAGTTAAGGCCAAAGTCAGATCGGCTTGCTCATTACTCTCAAGGGTTCCTTTAAGTGGCGGCACAAACGTTATCGAGCACTCATTGGAAAGCTTGGACCATCGTAAGATCCATGAGCGCGTTGTCTCAACAGTTTCCTCTTCATCCGGACTCTCTAAACCATATTGAAGACCTCCGGTAAAAGGATCTACACTTTTATAATGGAAATGAATAGTCCCATCCTTCATAATCTCCAGCTGGAATGTTAAAATACCATTACCCCCTTCTTCAGGGGTAAACTCATCCCATTGCAGCAGTACGCGTGAGTCCTCCATTTTGAGCATAACACCCTTACCTTCATCAGGTAACAAAGGTGACCAGAATGGTGCAATCATACCACTCAGTCCATCATCTTTATGGAACTCAAAATCGAAATAATCCACCTCAGGTTCTACAACTGTGACATAGCCATTTTTAGATACCCAAATAATATTATAATACTCTCCGAAAAATGGAAATTCAAATGGTAACTCAATTTCCTGTTGTTTATCTTGCTCAATCAGCAGCATTTCAGAGTCATTGCTAATGTCTTCCCACTTATGGTATGGGGTATTCTCATTACTTATGTGCCACCAATACCCATAACTTGAGCCCAAGTTATTATCGCCTTCTCCACGTTTAGGTTCCATACCATCAATATAGGATAGCCAATTACCTTTAAAGGTATAATCGAGTGGTACTCCTTTATCATGGTTCATCAGGCTAATTGGAAGCGTAGTTACGTCACCAGCATTAATATTAACCACAACCTCTTCAGAAATTGTAATGTCATAAGATGGATCCTCAACGCCATTCCCTGTAATAACGACCGTTTTTTGTGTTCCGTCACTCAAACTAATATGTGCCTTACTCTCAATTTCACCAACAGCATCCGGATTGTAAGTTACATTTAAGGGATGATTGGCCAGGCCATTGATGCTAATTGGGAAGGTACTATTAGACGTGAACACAGCGTGATCGAAAGTGACATTATCAACTGACACATCAGATGAACCAATGTTCTCAACTAAAATAAATGCCTGCGTTTCCATTCCCAATTTCACGGTCTCAAAATCAATAGTATCCGTAGTAACTACTTCAGGTGTACCTGTTACATTAATGGTAAATGGCCAGTATTCTGCTTTGTTAGCCGTATTAGTTTGTACTAAAACGTTATCCGAATAGCTTCCAGCCACTAAGCTCATTGCCTCAGGGTCAATCGTCACTTCAACCGACCTTGCATCACCGGCACTTATTACTCCATGTGCTGAAGAGGTAGAAACAATCATGCTTAGGCCGGTCACTGGCTCAAAGCGAATTACTTTTCCATCATACACCACATTCCCAGTATCATCATACTCCTTGTAAATGAGCAGATCTTCTCCGGTTAATCCCTGAACACCAATTTTATATCGCCACTCTGCATCTAAATCACTTACATTCTGATATCTGAAGTCAATGGTACCATTTCGGTAAAGCACCACTTGGTAAGAAATTTCTCCGTGATTTTCATCAGGAGTATCTCCAGGCTTTCTTATTATAGCATTCACGGTATACATGCTTCTATCACCAAAAGTGTGGTGATAAACCTGTTCAGCCACCAAATAGTGATCCTCAATTTTTATAGGTAATAACCACCCTTTTGCATGGCCATAAAATTCCGCATCTGGATCGTTAGAGAAAATACCATCTCTGTAGAAAAATAATTCCCCTCTGGCATTCATATACACATCTTCCATCCTTTCGGTATAAAACGGGAAACGAAAGCCCAGATTGAATTTTTTAAACGCTACCTGCTCATTATTATAAAGCTTTGCAAAACCGATAATATCGTCCCAGGCATTATCTTCAGGGCCATTGACGTCGGTTGAAGTAAGTATCTGATAATCTAATTTATTTGCCAACAAACCTTTACTTAATTTCAGTGGGTCATAATGGCTCAAATCATACTCGAGTGCAGTAGAGAGACCGTCATTACTCAGCTGAAGGACAAGTGTTGCAGTCTCGCCATAAACCACATCAACACTATTATCTGCACTTATACTCAATACAGGAGCTTCAACCACTGAAAATTCACATGGCAGATTTATCTCTCCAACATTGGTAACCAGCTTAACCCCTGTTTTTATTACGCCGGTTGAGCCAGGCGTATAACTAAACGGCACACTCGAATCGAAATCGGGCGTAATAATAACTGTATCTTCAAAAGCCTTGGTAATGCCTGCTGTAGTTGAGATAACATCATATACCTTTAAATCGGCTAAACCCTCATTGTGCAGGTCGAATATCAGCCTATTTTCTTCGTTCACATAAGCTTTAAACTGGTGTATCTTATCGGTATTAATCTTTGGTAATTGACCAGTCACATCGACCTTCACTTCAATATTCACCATTGGCTTATGAATATCATTCGTAATAATACCCAGGGATGCCAAATGCTTCCCTTCGGTCAGGTGCGTGGCATCAATAATAACATCTGCACTAACGGTAGTTCCCTGCGGAATCTCACCTGAGCCAGGAGAGAGGAACACATAGGAACCATCATCACCGGTGCTAAGAACAGATAACATTGGAATAATAGGACGCCTCAAGTAATATAAACCATCCTGAAAGCTTACACCATTGTCTTTAGAAAAGACAAAGTACCCATATTCCATTGACCCAAACTGGACAGGCAATGGATATTCCATTTCTTTTGGGAAATGCAAAACCACCCAGAATATCTCACCATCCTCAAATCGCTGCGGTTGGTATATGGGTATACGATAATACTTCAATACATTGGTGGTATCAGGATAGTATTCCTGCATATAAATTCTTTCAGAGCCCTTTACGTCTTTTGAACCTTTTCGCAATTCAATAACTATTGGCTTATCCTTTACTTCAGGCCACAATGCAACTTCAAGATGTGTAACGTTTAAGGAATAATCATAGGGAATATCAAATCGTGTTGCCGCAATCAATCCGGCATTCGAATTTCCAGAACCTACTAAACTAGCAGGTGGATTAGAATTTTGATAGCTTAATCCTGCAACCCATTCTGTATTATCATCCTTCCAATGGGTTAAGTCGGTTTGCCCCGATACCCCGGCTTTAAGAGATGGCAGATCTTTTGAATAAGGGCGTGTTGTTTCGTACAACTCAGGATTTAATTCTGCAGTCTGCACTTTCGCATCAATGGAGGAAGCAAGCGTTGATAAAATTTGCGCCTCCGGTTTCCAATAGTATTTTTCATTGCGTACTGTAGAGCTGTAATACACTATTCCATCACCTATATTGGATAAATCAATCTGCACTTTTTTAACGGACTCTTGCGAGACATCAACTGCCACATCAACACTTCTTGTTGATTCCATAAAATGGGGCAAATTAGAGGTCTTTACTTTTAATATATTTGAGATATCAGATATATTATCGAATTGGTCAGCTGATTTAATAGCAAACCAATAATCTGTTAACTTCTGAAATCCGGAAATATCAATATTAAATGTTTCGCCAGCCTTTAATTCATTTTCCAGCAAGAAAATAGAATGGTTATCAAAGTTTTGTTCGGTAATTTCACTCGCTCCTATGCACAGATAGTAGTATCGAGGTTCTCCATTGTCCTCATCAACAGGTACGGTCCACTCGATCCTTATTTCATTGTGAAAAATATCAGAAGCTCTTAAGTCTGTAATTGCATTGGGTGGTATGCGATTATCATCGGCCAATGCACTGGCGGCGTTTAGTGCTCCTGTACCATATTTATTGTTATGCTGAAAAATGAATCGTTTTGTTGAGTTTAGCAGAATTGTTTTTAATTCCTCAGCTGTAAATTCCTCACCTCCAAACTTAGCGATGGCCAGTGCAGCCACACCAGACACGTGCGGACATGCCATGGACGTACCATCCATGTATCCGTACTTATTATCAACAATGGTACTTAAAACACCACCTTCTTCACCAAAATCAGGTTGGTAACCACCTGGAGCACCTATCGATGCCCAGTCTCCGTAATTGGAATATGCTGCGGCCACACCATTTGGTCCCAAAGAGGTAACAGCAATAGTTTCTTCAAAAGCAGCAGGATACCTTAATGTTTCAACACCTTCATTTCCGGCAGCAAAAACAACGATACCACCTTTCATAGGACTTCCATCATATTGTCCGGCTTCGGCAACAAAATATCTGATAGCATCATGCACCTCAGGTTCGTAATAACCTTCACCATTATAACCCCATGAATTTTGTGAGATGACAGCGCCATTATCGGCACCATAAACGATAGCTTGTGCAAAATTAGCTCCGCCCGAAGCCCTTTCATCAAATACCTGACAAGACATTAGTTTCACGCCATTACCTGAGCCATCACCACCTGCTACTCCAGCTACTCCAATTCCATTGTTGGATACAGCCCCCACTGTTCCGGCAACATGAGTACCATGATCTCCGGGGACAATATCAGAAGCATCCATCCTGAAATTGTATCCATAATAGTCATTGATATAGCCATTCTGATCGTTGTCCACACCTTCTTCACCATTAATCTCGGCTTCATTTCGCCAGATATTGGCCTGGAGGTCTTCGTGATACACATCTACTCCCTGATCGACTATGGCAACAATGATATCTGAATTACCTGATGTTTGTTGCCAGGCCTCAAATAAATCTATATCATATCCATCTTCTACAATGCTTCCATCACTCTCGTAATGCCATTGCTTAGGCAATAAGGGATCGTCAAAAAATGGTGTATAGCTTGATGAAACAGAAGCTGAGGTATTGGCCCGTTTTGAAGCTTTACTAACTACTTCAATCATATAGGGTATGGCTTTTTTATCTGAATCTATCCTTATTTTCCGATAGACCGGCTTTACAATTTCAATCTCCTCCAAGCCTTTATATTGATCTACCACAGTAAGTGGATCAACACTTTCATCAAAGGCCAATTCAATCCACAGATGCAAACCATGTTCACGGTGCTTCATTTCGTTTTTTAGTGAAAATGGAAATACACGCCTTATCTGGGTAATACCAACCTGATTGCTAATATTATCAAGGCTTGTAATACCTGTCACTCCTCCTTTTAATGCACTTGTAGCCGACTTTAAAGATGAGTTGACACTGATCAACTGCTCTTTTTTCAGCTTTATCCGAATTCTACCTTTCTCAATGTCCTCAATATTGATGTCTGAAGTTTGTCCTAGTAATGATTTAGGAACCAACATCAGGACAATCAGGAGAAGGTATATTAGTTTATAATTCTTCATATTTTTCATTTTCTAATCAAGGTACCACTTACTAATCTTGAATATCACGAACATACCTTACCGACACTTTAAAGAAGTCAACAGGTAAACTTCCCATACCAGGTGTATCGGAACTTGATGTGACCTCAAACACAGTTCCCCGGCCATTGTAATCATAGTATTCATTTAGCCAATATAATCCTGACATATCTTGCCCAATAAAAGCATTTCTAAAGGCAGGATCTGATGGACTTGCTATGTTATAATATCCTGCAAAACCAAGATCTAAGCCCGTATCACCACCTTCTTTAATTCTTTCATCGGCGTACAATGCACCACCTAAGGCAACCAGCATGTTATTAAATTCTTCTGAACTCGGGAGACGCCATCCTTCAGGCGCGTAGTTATAAGCTGTATGCCAATCGTACAATCGGCCGTAGTACTTTCTATCTTCTTCGGTTTCTAATGCATAACCATCTTCAATAATACTTCTGGCATCTTGTCCATAGTACCATGAACCATAACCTGGTTCAGCTGCATAGTTATAGTTTTCAGCCATCCATTCAAGTCCGTTCACTTCAGTAAAGCGGTAAGTCTGTCCATCACGCTCATCGGTCCACATGCCCCACTTACCTCTGAAGCGTAAATCCACTGTATCCACCGATTGGATGCCATCCAGTTCAACTGTCCATGCAAGTGTATAAACGGTATCGACCACCCCTTCGAATAATGAGTTGTCGATTGCAGGTGTATGTACTATACCATTCTGGCCACCGATAACTTCCCATTTACCAGTTGCTCCGGCAGGCAGAAAGCCTTCAAGTGTAAAGAATTTTGGTACGCCCTTTGCGGTTTTAATATCCAGGTTATCCAATCCGGCAAAGGCTTTTAATTCATCCGTGGTAAAGACCATATCTTTTGACACACTTTTAGAACCATAACTAAGCGTCCACCTTACGGTATAATCATGATGTTTAACGCCAATAAATTCAGCTTCACCCTCCATGTCATTTATGATTCGTGCATCTGTTCCACTTATTATACTCCACACTCCGGTGGCACCAAAGCGTGGAGCTTCTGCTTCCAGATAAACGGATATATTATTGTAAACAGTATCACTTACTGTATTTAAGATAACAGGATTAAGCGGCTTGAATGATACATTGATGGTAGCTGCCTCATACTGTCCTCGTTCGCTCAATTCCCATCCTATCAGGTAACGCTCTCCCGGTTCACCATAAAAATTGGTTTTTGGATCATTTTCATCATCAAAATGACCATTTTCCCCCATGTAAATTCTCCAACTACCTTCCTGTCCTTCAGGGGCCGGAACAGCATTTAGCCCTACAACATATCCTTCATTTTCAACATTAAGAATGTCGCCCCCCGCATCTGGATTGAGAATCACCGGTTCCTGGTCTTTATTGCATCCAATATGGAGTAATGCAATTGACAACAGTAACAAAGTTCCTATAATCGTTTGTTTCATCTCTTTTAATTTTTCTTTTTGTCGACAAGCTAAGCCTTGAACGGGAGCCTTCTAAAACCAGCTTGATACGTTAGGTAACGCATCAAGCCAAAGGTCCCCTTAAAAGCCTGCCCTTGCACTAATAACCAATATTTTGGTCTTCATTAGTAAGTGCCGTGTTATTGTCAATTTCCGATTGAGGAATAGGGTATGTCATCCTGTAATAGTCCTTATCACCTGCCTCGAAATCGAATCTCACCCAATGATCGCCTGCTCGTACGAACGGGCTCTGTCTTCTCTTAATATCGTTCCACCTGAAGCCTTCGCCAAACAGCTCTTTTCTTCTTTCTATTAAAATTTCGTCAACAAGTGCTTGCCCTACAGCCGAACTTTTTTGAACACCCGGTATGGCGCGGCTCCGAATAACGTGTAAAGCATCCTGAGCTGCGCTATTGTTGCCCAATTCGGCCTCACACTCAGCTTCTATTAAGTGCATTTCGGAAGCTCTTATGCTGATACGCTCGGCATTACCAACTTGCTGATTATGTAAGAACTTAACAATCAGATATCTTTCACTATCAACTTGTGGTTCCATTACAAAATAATAGTTACGTGCATCGTTGTTTGAGAATTGCTCTACAAACCTATTATTCGCCCGCATAGAACTGTATCCGTATACCGGGTAATAAAACGAAGGAATAGATAAATACACGTTATTATCGTCAGCTGTGTAAGCCACTGTAAAAATCGTTTCTGAATTACGGTAATAAAAACCATTACTTAATTCACCAATTGCCATCAGCTTGACATCCTGGTGTGCCAGCACAGCCATATCCCTGGCTTTTTCCCACTCCTGCATATTCAAATACACTCTGGCAAGCGTTGCTTGTGCTGCACGTTTATCAAAGAAGCCCTTGTCTAGAATATCGTTTTTGTATTCAAGCAAGTTGATGGCAGACAGCAGGTCTTCCTCCATTTGTGTATAAACAGCAGATAATGGTGCCCTGCCAATATCCGGATCATCATGCTTAAGCGGTTCTATCGCCAATAAGATAGATGGAGCTTCAGAATCCGCAGCATAGGCTGGTGCAAACATCTGCGCCAGTTTCAGCATCACAAACGCTCTAATAACTTTTGCTTCACCCTCAATCCGGTTTTTTTGTTCCTGAGTAGCATCAGGTATTTGTTGCGCATATTTAATAACCATATTGGCATCAAAAATAACCTTATAACCAGCCCACCAAGGACTTTCTGAGAACGTATAGTTAGGCAATGTATTCATTTGATAAGGAGCTACAAACCAGTTATAGTTGTTCTCAGGACTAATCATCACGTCCTCTCCTGTCAAATCACTTATAATGGGTACAAACAATCCTTCGAAAGCATAACTACTCAACTGGTCGTACACGCCAACAAGAGCTGCCTGTGCCGTTTCATATGATTTAAAAACATCCTTATCACCAATTGATGTTTCAGGTTGTGGGTTTAAAAAGTCGTCATTACAAGACACAAATAATGTTTGAGCCAGTAATATTAATCCGATATATATATATGTTGAAATTCTCATCACTTATAATTTGAATATTACAAATCAATTTTAAGTCCCACTGTGACTACTTTTACTCCCGGAATAGCATTTCCTAATCGACCATTTAAGGCTGCTTCGGGATCAAAACCTTTAAACTTAGTGAGTGTAAATAAATTTTCACCTGATACAAAAGCCCTAAGACCTTGCAAATGGAATCGCTCTGTCCACGCTTGCGGTAAGGTGTATCCGAGCGTAATATTTTTCAGGCGTAGGTAGGAGGCATCTTCCAAAAATCGTGTTGACATTTGATTACCCTCATCCTGAGAATAAGCTACATAGCGCGGAACATTGGTATATCGGTTATTGGGTGTCCATGCATCAAGTGCATCAGCCGCCAGGTTAATACCAGGTTGTGAACCGTCATGCATATTTGTTGCATAGTCATCGTTATAAATCTGATTGCCCAGGCTGTAGTAGAAATAAAAGCTGAAATCAAAATTTTTGTAACTGAAGTTATTGGTCAGACCGCCGTAAAAATCAGGCAATGCTGTTCCTTTTCTTACACGCTCAGCATCTGAGTAACTGCTTGTTACCTGACGTCCACTTCCGTGTGGATCCAGATAAGCAGATTCAGGAATTACATTACCGGCCTTGTCGTCAGAATCAGCATTCACAAACCACATGGGTTGTCCTGTATCAGGATTAACCCCGGCCCACTCCTGTAAATAGAACTGATGCAAACTAGCCCCGGGCTCCAATAGTTTTGATCCTGACAGGATACGATCGTTTACAAGGTTGAGTATCTCATTCTTATTGCTTGTAATGTTGAAGCTTACAGCATATTTGAAGTTGCTTGTGCGGATAGCATCATAATCAAGTGTTGCTTCAAGACCTTTGTTAACCATGGCACCCAAATTGGTTATGATACCAGAGAAACCTTTTGAGGCCGATAAAGGCTTGCCAAACAAGAGTCCATCTGAATCTCTCTGGTAATACTCCATATTGACATCCAGACGATTAAAAAGCCTTGACTCAAATCCAATGTTAAAAGAAGCAATGGATTCCCACGCAATATCATTGTTTTCCGGCTGCACAAAAGCTATCCCCGGGAACCCACCGTAATTGGCACCACTACCATATAATCCCAATGATGCATAATTACCAATTGAACTGTTACCTGAGGTACCATAGCTACCTCTCAGTTTTAAATTATTTAACCACGCAATATCCTGCATCCAGCTTTCTTCTGATAGTCTCCAGCTGGCACCAACAGAATAGAAAAGACCCCACTTGTTGTCTTCGCCAAAACGCGTACTGGCATCACCTCTTAAACTAGCACTAAAGTAATAGCGACCACCATAATTATATTTAGCTTGTCCCAGATAAGACAGTAACTTCCACTCTGACGGACCACTGCTGGGCTGTTCTGGTTTAGCACCCCAGCTCAAATCAGGAAATCCAGGAATAGGAAACTTGGTAGCTTCTGCTGAAAGAAAGGTGGATTTACCGGTTGTTAATTCCTGACCGGTCAGCACTTCAAAATTAGAGTCTGCTCCGCTTTTGGTCCAATTAAATATGTTAGAAACGCTCAATATCATATTATCGGAACGCGACATGCTGCTTCGTCCTTCAACACCTGCGCCATCGCCATGATAAGGATTTAAGTAATTTAACCCTTTACTATTGGCGTAGTCAACACCACCGGTTGAACGAAAAGATAAAGAAGGTAATAGATTGACGTTGATATAAGCATTTAAGATACCTCTGACATCATTATAACGATATATATCTAACTCTGATAACCCTACAGGGTTAAAGTCCCTGATGGCTTTGTTATCCCAGTTATAAGTTCCATCGTTATTATATACAGGAGAAGCTGCATTAATTACTTCAGCTGAACGAACCGGATTGGCAAAGCCGCTACCTCCCGGAGGAGCATTGGTTTCCGAATAGGTCAGATTATTGCTTATTCCGGTTGAAATATAGCTATTGACCTTATGATTGACATTAATTTTACTTGTATATCTGGTGAAATCAGAACTTAAAGTTGTTCCGCTATCATTGTAGTAACCTAATGAGAAGAATATATTTGTATTCTCAGTTCCCCCGGCTACGTTCAGGTTATAATTTTGGATGACGCCCGTTTTATAAACTTCATCTCTCCAATCGGTATCAGTTAGTACTTTGGTTCCGGGAATCACTTGGCCATTGTCATCCAATGGATTATCAACACCAAAAGGATTAAATCCAACGGTTTCTTTCACTGAACCATGTGCATAATCAATGGCATCCTGGCGGTTAAAAGGATCGCCATTCTCATGCTCGCCATAAAGCAGTCCCCAGTTGTAAAGTCCCATCCACGATTGTTCATATATCTGTGAAGAATTCATCAACTTATACCCGTCTGAGATGCGTGACGAAATACCAACCTGGCTATTAAATGATATTCTGGTTTGTCCGGCTTTCCCTTTTTTTGTAGTGATAATAATCACACCATTGGCAGCCCTGGAGCCGTATAAAGATGCAGCTGCGGCATCTTTCAATACAGTTAAATTTTCAATGTCGTTTGGGTTAATATCATTTAATCCGCCTGCCATTGGCACACCGTCAATAACGTAGAGTGGTGTGCTACTGGCATTTAGTGAACCAATACCACGTATCACCACTGTGGCCTGTGCTCCTGGCTGACCTGAACTGCTGGTTACCTGTAACCCGGCCGTAGTTCCCTGAAGCGATTTTTCAAATGAGGTAACAGGTCTGTTTTCCATCATCTCTTTATCAACCACCTGAGCAGCTCCCGTATAGGCTTCTTTGGTAGTAGTACCATATGCCACTACCATTACATCTTCCAGCTTCTGACTATCGTCGCTTAAGATAACATCAATGCGAGTTCGTCCATTCACCTCTTCTTTTACAGTATTCATTCCAATAAAGGAATATACCAGTGTTACATCTCTGGATGGTATTTGAAGCGAGTAGTAACCATCTAAATTTGTAACAGTGCCTATTTGCGTACCATCTACCACAACATTTACGCCGGGTAGCCCTATCCCAGTTTTGTCCACTACAGTTCCCTCAAGCGTTAGCTCTTGGGCAAACATTGGACTGATCAATAACAAGTGTAATACTATTACACTAATTAGTTTATTCATTACAATAGGTTTACAGTTATTCACACTTCAACAAGAAATGTGATACGATTCAAAATTTAGTTGTTCAATTAGTTTGGGATAGGATTAGGTAATTGCACCCCAGATTAGGGGTGCAATCATTAGCTTTAATTAATTACAGCCATCAATCAGACGGTTATTAATTATATCTGCAGCAGGATCAGTTAACTCCATCCAACCTTCATAGAATTTCACCTCCACAGCAGTTCCAAAATCACCTGCAGCAATTTTATTTAAAACAGGCTGCATCGAGCACAAATCAACATCGGTATCTAAAGGCACATAGATGTGGCAGTATTTTCCCCATGCAGACCAAAAATTATCAAATACATTAAATGCATCAAATTCAAACACATCAGGTACTTTTAATGTGATGCCTTTACAATCAACTAAACTTGAGAAGCCATTTACCTTATTGGGTGTTATTGTTGTTTCACCAGTTACTTCATCAAACTTCGAATTCCCTTCTAGTGTAAGGTTCAATATGTTAGCATTACTTAAAGCATTAAAGCCATTAAACCAATCGGTTCTAACATTGATGTCAATTGAATGACGTGTATTATCAAACAATAAATTATTAAATACAGATACCTGAGAATACGAATCACCGTAAATACCAATTGAATTACCTTGAACAGATGTAACTGCATTAAACGACTCGATGACTGGAACATAATTGTAACTAATCATCACATTTCCAACAATAGTGGTTAATCCGGCAAAAGCTGCAAACTCGGTATCCGTTGCACCCCATACTCCATTACTTTCCATGGTCAAATTACCTTTAATCTCAGTAATTTTATCCATGTCATAGGCTTCTAAAGCACCGTTCCCACTCATATACAAATCTCCACCAATAACAGTTGAATTAACCACCACATTGGTAATACCAGTATACATAAGTTGAAGAGTACCATTGATCTGACCTAGTGTCAAAGTACCCTTTAAGCCACTACTAATGTATACATCGTCATTGAAGTTTACATTTCCTAAGTTCAGGTCTGCAAGCATCATATTACTAACGATACTCGCATATGCATTGACAAGTATTAAAGCATTTACATTTAAAGATGTTAAACCTTCATTTTCTGATACCCATAATTCATCACCAATACTTGCAAGGGCTGGCAAGTTAATAGAAGCATTCTCTTCGTTAACACCTTCAACCATCAGGCTTCCACTAACCGTTTGTAGATTAATCAATTCAACTGCAGTACCTCCAAAAATTGACAAGTTACCACCAACTAATTTCAAAGCTCCTAATGCATCAATGTGAGCCTGGCTTGTAGCAATGATTTTACCTGTTACAATTGTAGCTCCCTGAGCCATAAATGCAGCAAAATCTTCATCGGTAATTAAATTACCGTAATACACGGCATCTTTGTTATTTGCTACTTCTTCTTCTAATAATGTTAAGTTATTCAACAGGGCATCATACTGTGAAGCCAAATCTGAATCACCTGCTTCCATGGCTTCCTGTAGAGTAGTGATAGTTGCCTGTAATTTTGCAATTTCAGCCAATAAAGCTTCTTGCTGTGTTTTTTCCAGTTCAGCTACTTTATCATCTAAATCGTTAATTTGATCTTGTAAACTGTCAATGTCATCACCGACACAGCTTCCCATAATGGCCACTAGTACCATCATTAAAAAAGGCAATAGTTTTCTTTTCATCGCTTAATTTTTTTAAAAATTTTGAATATTACTTAACACCTGATCACATTCAAGTGGTTCACAAGTTTAAGCGACTATAAATTGAATGAAGAACCATAGCAATTTGTATGGTGCCAATGACGGTATCGGGCGGGTACGCATTGGTACAACTCACACCTATACGCCTATTAATATGAGATTTAAGCTAACAACCATTGAAACACCTATTTTCTAGACCCTTTAGGGAAACAGGGTACTTATAAGGTGCAAAAGAAAGTTAAAAAGCACTCATACGGGCATAGATTGCCCCCGTTTTTTTTAATGAAATGAACAATTACTACCTGTTTCTAAAAAGTTTTTACCAAAAGATAGTTAAAACGATTACTTATGAATTAACACCCATTACAAGTTATGAGCCTGGATATACTCGGTAGGCGTTTTACCAATTTGTTTCTTAAAAATTCGATTAAAGGTTGTTTTTGAATTAAAGCCAGCTTGCTCGGCAAGATGTTGTAGGGTATGTTGTCGGTGATAACCTGAATTAATTAGTTCAATGGCCGTTCTCATCCGGTATTCATTAACTATATCAAAAAAAGTTTTCTGGAATTCGACATTAAAAACTTCGGATATTCGTTTATAAGAAAGGCCTGTTGAGTTGACAAGGTCTTGCATTTTAAGATCCGATTTGAGGTATGGCTTATCTTCTTCGAAATAATTTAATATTAACTCTTTGTCATTACGATTGGTATTCTCTTCCTTAAAGGCTTGCTGTACAGGTTTATTGGTAATATATTTTAAAATATCTTCTTCCTCAGCGAAGAATTCTGGTCGTTTAATTGTAAATACACCAAGAAAGATTGTTAAGATGGTAAGTCCCAAATAGAACACAGCGAAAAGATCGATTTTAATATTAACCTGTAAAACCTCCATAATAATACCAGATGTGCCGCATAACCACAATAAGATATTCAAGCTTATGAATAGTTTTAGCCATTTCAATGATCCTAACTGATATCTTGTCAACCGAACTCTTCTAAAGTACTGAAAATGGTGTAATTTACGCAATGATAATATAGAATAGAATATTCCTTGCACAACTATTAAAAGGTTAAAAAATAACTGCAATGAGATATACCACTGTGGAAATGAACGTTCCAAAATCATCTGCACTTTGCTTTCGGAACTTTGTATAAAAAAAGGTATAAAAACCACAACATATAACAATCCAGGAATTAAGTGTACCAGGTTCTTCTTCCACGTTCGAGTATCATCATACAAATAGGTTCTTAAATAAATATACATCAAAGGGTAAAATAATAATGCAAACACATCTAATGAAGCATACAGGTGAGGATAACGCGAAAAAAAATCTGGTGATTGAATCATAAAACCAAATACAGTCAAGGCCCATGAGAAAGCTAATAGTCCCAATACTTTATTGGCAAAAAAACGTGTTGGATAAAAATATAGGTAGAATGATAATAATGCTGATAAAACAGCACCCAATAATAAAACTACATTAAATAAATTCCCAATTTCCATACGCAGCCTGATATTTTATACGATAAGACTTATCTACCAAAAAAATAAGAATACAGCCTTTGAGTGGTTTTAACACATTCAAATTTAATACCAAAATCAGATTATATAAAATTACTATGACACTAATGTATCACATTCTACCTTTTTAAGGTATTATATCGTATTAATATAGTCTATTCTGATTATTAAATTCTTTTTTCAAGACTATAATTTAAGGGTATTATTAATTTTAGGCTACAATAATATCAAGATTTAAAAAAATAACCATTCATTTTATTATTTCACAGAAACAATAAATCGCTATAAGTGGAAATGCCTATAAATTTTATCTTGAAGAGAAAATGAAACCTAGTTTTATCAATCCCTTTTCATGAAGAAGCTAAGACAGAGCGGTAATTAAATGGACTGAAGTAAAAAATAACAGCAGTTAAGCAAGAAAAAGCAAACGATAAGCACGATTAAACTCAAAAAAGCACAGTTTTACTGGATAAAGCAAATTATGAGCTTAAGAAAGCTAAGAAAAGCTCGAAAAACCATTTCCCTTTATTAATTAGGGCACGAGTTTCTTTTATATTTAATGTATGAATGGCATATAAAAAGTGGCTAACAACCCATACATGCTCTTATGCAATTATTAAATTTGAAAGATATAAATCAAATACAATGGTAAAGGAACTAAAATGTGTTATTTGTAAAAAGACAGTAAAAGAGATGTCAGGAGTTATTTCTGATGAGCCAGAGAATCTGGCTTGGGATGGCGGTGCTGTTTTCAGAGATACAGTAGGATATGGCAGTAGGTTCGACATGAAAGAACTAATAATATGCTTGTGTGACGAGTGTATTGAGAAAAATCTAGGATTCTTGACCTTCGGCTAATATCGTTATTCTACCCTTTGGGTTGACATCTGCAGCTTTGCTGTAACCAAGAAACGAATATATAATAGATGTATTTTAAGCTGTATCGTGATTGCCACAGATTATGAAGGGAATGAAATAAAAAACGCATCACCTGAAAAGGTGATGCGTGTAACATTACGTGTAAATTTTGTAATTGCCTGAAATTCAGACTGAACTGCGGAGAGAGAGGGATTCGAACCCCCGGTACCTCGCGGTACAACGGTTTTCAAGACCGCCGCATTCGACCACTCTGCCATCTCTCCAGTAAATTCATTGTGCATTTCCTTAAATGCGGGTGCAAATATATACAATAATCAGCATGAAACAACCTATAAAGCCTGAAAAATTCAGATTTTTTTTAAAAAAATAACGACTGAAGATAATAGTCTTTTTAAAGCCTGACTTTTATTAGACTTTTTTTGCTCAACATTTGGTAAACACTGGAAATACTATATATTTGTAGAGGAAAGTTTAAGAATTAAATTAGATAACCCTAAAATTAAGGAGTATTATGAACAAGGCTCAATTAATTGATGCAATTGCTGGCGAAGCAGAATTAACAAAAGCTGATGCAAAAAAAGCTTTAGACGCATTTATTAAAGTAACTGGCGATGCATTAAAAGAAGGTGGTCGTGTTGCTTTAGTAGGTTTTGGTTCTTTTGGTGTTTCTGAAAGAAGCGCTCGTACTGGTAGAAATCCACAAACTGGTAAAGAAATCGAAATTCCTGCTAAGAAAGTTGTTAAATTTAAGGCTGGTAGCGAATTAAGTGACGCTATCAACTAAGAGAAAACAACCGTAAAATATTAAGAGAGTGCTTTTGCACTCTCTTTTTTTTATCACAATCTTTGGCAAAATTTTGAAACAGATGATTGATAAGCTGCTAAACTTTTTGGAAGATTTCACACTTGAAGAAAGGAAACAACAATTATGGGATATTGCCAATCAACGAACACGCTATACCACAGTTGTTTTAGAAAACATATACCAGACACAAAATGCCAGTGCAGTTCTGCGATCGTGCGATTGTTTTGGCATTCAAGATGTTCATATTATTGAAAACGAAAATACCTTCAATGTCAACCCCCAGGTTGTTATGGGTGCAACCAAATGGCTCAACCTGCATCGTTATAACGAAAGACCAAACAACACTCTTACGGCATTAAAAAAACTAAAAGGCGATGGTTATCGTATTGTAGCCACCAGTCCTCACGAGAATGATGTCAACCTTAATGATCTTGACTTATCGAAAGGAAAGATAGCATTTGTATTTGGTAATGAGCGCGAAGGTATTTCTGACATCGTTAAAGAAGAAGCTGACGAGTTTATGAAAATACCCATGTATGGCTTCTCTGAAAGTTTAAACATATCAGTTTGTGCAGCTATTACGTTACAGCATGTTACTACTGAGCTAAAACAAAGCAATATAAATTGGCACCTCCCTGATGATGAACTTAAACGCCTGTATTTTGAATGGCTGAAAAAATCTATTAAAAAAAGCGATTTGCTGGTAGACGAATTCAACCAAAGAAACAATACTGACTTTTAAGTGTTAAAATTTTAAGTGGGATACAACTGATAATGACGATATTTTTTTATTTTTGAAGAAAATCTGATTCTATGAATTGCATTATTATTGATGATGACAAACTCTCAACAAAGATTATTCAGGAATTTGTTGAGAAAACAGATGATTTGAATCTGGCGGGGAAATTTGATAGTGCAGTGAGTGCCATTAACTATCTCTCTAAGCAAGGAATTGAGCCTATCGACCTCATCTTCTTAGATATAGAAATGCCTGAAATGAGTGGTATTGACTTCTTAAAATCATTGGATGAACTTCCACAGGTTATTGTTTATTCCTCTCAAGAAAAATATGCAATCGACTCATACGAGTATAACGTTACAGATTATCTGCTAAAACCAGTGCAGTACGGACGTTTTATCAAAGCCGTTAAAAGAGCGCGCGAACGTTTTGAGGAGAAAGAAAGTGTTACAAGAGAAACCAACGAAATATTTGTAAAGAACAACAGTTCACTGGTGCGTGTTAAGTATGACGACATCCTCTGGATAGAAGCACTTGAAAATTACGTTGTTTTAAACACCTTCAAAGACAAGTTTACCATTCACTTTACTATGAAGGCCATTTCGGAAAAGATGCCACCAGACCGCTATGTAAGAGTACATCGCTCTTTCATTGTTAACCTCAATAAGATTAAAGTCATTGAGGATAACTCAGTAATAATTAATTACGAGGGTGGATCAAAAATTATCCCAATCGGTAAATCTTATAAGGATAAGCTGATGGATGACATCAACTTGATTACCAGATAAAAAATAAAAACCGTCATTCGACGGTTTTTTTATGTCTTCGCATGCCTAAATGCTAATCATCGTCATCATTGCTGTCATAAGTGGTCACATTACTCATCTCTGAGTTATAATAGTAAATAATAATCTCGGCTGTATCTCTTAAAAAGTTAATACGGCCAACTTCTGCTCTATGTATATCCAACCCGGTACGTTCTCTTAAATCATCTATCATCTCATCATAGCGCTCTGGAGTAATTAGCTCAATCTTTTCGTAAATAATTAACTTGCTCGATTCATGCTTTAACAACCAAACACGCTCTAAGCCAAAAGTAACAGCCACAACCAAAAAGTTAGTAGCAAATAATTCCATCAAGCTCACTTTATCTCCACTCAAGGCATTTATAACCGAAATTCCTATCGTAATAAACAGGTAGGTCATTTCCTTTATCGGTATTTGCGTTGTTCGGTAGCGTATGATGCCAAAAATGGCAAACAATCCTAAAGCAAAACCCAGCTGAAGGTTCACATTATCTAGCAGGATACATAACAGAAAAACAATAGTGCTTATCAGCAAAAAAGTAAACAGGTAATCTTTACGACGTGCATTCTGGTAGTAAAGGAACCTGACAAGGATAAGCGTTACTATGAAGTTGAATGCAAAACGCACTAATAATTGCAATAAACCATCCGGATTAATAAAGTCGGCTTCAAAAAAGCTAACACCCATAAACATTTGTTTGATTAGTTAAACATACTTACTGCAATATCGGCAAAGTCAGTAACAATACCATCGATTTTTTATAATAATATTGAGTGGCGCATCCGCTGCAGTGGTGCAACATTATTTTTTTTGAATAAAAACAGCACACCCTAGTAAGGGCAAAGCCACGTGAACACGTCATTCAGTTATAGACTTAAAACAAACTATTAATGAATAAGAGTAAAACAACACCTCCTGCCCTATGGATTCCTTCGGTGTATTTTGCCATGGGATTACCTTTTGTGGCAATTGCGCAGGCTTCTGCACTCATGTACAAAAACCTTGGCATTAGTGATACACAAATTGCTTTCTGGACTTCACTTATAATGCTCCCCTGGACACTTAAGCCTCTCTGGAGTGCTTTTTTGGAGATGTTTAAATCCAAAAAGTTTTTTGTAGTTAGCACACAGCTCATCACTGGCATCACATTCATTATGGTGGCACTGTCATTACCTCTCAATGATTTTTTCAGATATTCCATAGCCTTATTGGCCGTGGTAGCCATCAGTGGAGCTACACATGACATTGCCACAGATGGTGTTTATCTGAACGTTTTATCATCAAAGCTACAGGCAAAATATATTGGCTGGCAAGGTGCTGCCTATAATATTGCTAAAATTGTGAGTGGTGGCGCATTTGTATATGTGGCTGGTGAACTGGAAAAGAGCATGGGGATTGTAAAAGCCTGGATGGTAGTAATGGGTATTTATGGTATCGTTATGATATTACTGAGCATCTATCATATGCGCATGCTACCTGGAGGTGGAGCTACAACCGCTCCGGTTAAATCAGCCAGGGAAGGTTTTAAGGCCTTATGGGACGTTATTAAAACCTTCTTTCAGAAAAAGTATATCATCTGGCATATTACCTTTATCATCCTTTACCGCTTTGCCGAAGGGTTTGCAATTAAAATAGCACCACTATTTTTTAAGGCAGCAAAGGCGGAAGGAGGCTTAGGATTAAGTACCTCTGAGATTGGTCTTATCTACGGAACAATGGGTGCAGCAGCCTTTGTGATTGGCTCTCTGCTGGGAGGCTATTACATTTCAGCAAAAGGGCTTAAAAAGAGCTTATTTTCACTCGCCCTGATCTTCAATTTGCCATTTGCCGTTTACGCATTGCTTGCCAGTTGGCAACCCGAGAGCTTAACAATTATATCAGCAGCGGTAATTGTTGAGTATTTTGGATATGGCTTTGGTTTTGTAGGCCTCATGCTGTTTATGATGCAACAAATTGCCCCCGGCAAATACAAAATGGCCCATTATGCTTTTGCTTCTGGCATTATGAACCTTGGCTTTATGATACCATCCATGCTAAGTGGTTGGTTTAGCGACACCTTAGGCTATAAGGTATTTTTTATATGGGTACTAATAGCCACCATACCTTCGCTATTGGCTGCACGCTTTGTACCTTTTGTACACTCCGAAAATGAAACTAATTAAAATAGCATATCATGACTAACAGAATTCCATGGGAAGAGCGTCCTGACGGCTGCAAGGACGTAATGTGGCGTTACTCCGAAAACCCAATCATCGGACGCTACCACATACCAACATCAAACAGTATTTTTAATAGCGCTGTTGTGCCATTTGGCGATGGCTTTGCAGGAGTATTCCGCTGCGACAACAAAGCTGTTCAGATGAATATCTTTGCCGGTTTTAGTAAAGACGGTATCAACTGGGACATTAACCATGAACCTATTCAAATGCAGGCCGGTAATACGCAAATGATTGACTCGGACTACAAATATGATCCGCGTGTTACCTTCATTGATGATCGTTACTGGATTACCTGGTGCAACGGCTACCATGGCCCAACCATTGGCATCGCCTACACATTTGATTTTAAGGAATTTTTCCAATGCGAGAATGCCTTTTTACCTTTTAATCGTAACGGCGTATTATTTCCTGAAAAGATAAATGGTAAATATTGCATGCTAAGCCGCCCGAGTGACAATGGCCACACCCCATTTGGCGATATTTACCTCAGTTATAGTCCTGATATGAAATACTGGGGCGAACACCGCTGCGTGATGAAAGTAACGCCCTTTGAGGACAGTGCCTGGCAGTGCACTAAAATTGGAGCAGGCGCTGTACCTATCAAGACAAAAGACGGATGGCTGATTTTTTACCATGGCGTTATTAACACCTGTAATGGTTTCCGATACTCGATGGGAGCTGCGCTACTAGATCTGGAGCAACCGGATAAAGTATTGTACCGCAGTCAGCCATACTTGCTGGCGCCTGCCGAAATATACGAACTGGCCGGTGATGTGCCTAATGTGGTATTTCCTTGCGCAGCACTTAACGACGATGAGAAAGTTGTTGTCTATTATGGGGCTGCTGATACTGTGGTTGGTGTAGCTTTTGGGTATATTGATGAAATCATTCAATTCATAAAAGATAACTCTTTGTAAAAAAAATAAATAAAGGATGAGCTATAAACCAGCTCATCCTTCATTTATACCGGAAGCAATATAATACACCACTATCACTCAACAACAAATGAATGCCCTATCCCTCCTCTTCGAAAATCACTTGGTGTAGTTCCATATCGTATTTTAAACTTCTTTGACAGGTACTTGGGATCCTTAAAACCCACCTTATAAGCCACCTCAGAAACATTGAACATACCATCTTTTAATAGTCGGGCCGCTTCTTCAAGTCGAATATCTCTCACAAACTCACTTGTTGTTTTCCCTGCTAACTGTTTGATTTTCACATAGAGCATTGTACGACTTACATTCATCAGGCTAACAAACTGCTCAATATTGAATGCTGTATCAGAATAATTATCAAGTACAACATTACGTGCTCTGCTGATGAAAAGTTGATCTAATGAACCATTTCCATTGCCTGATTCAATAGTGGCACTTTTTTGATACAAATGTTTCAGTCGTTTACGTTCTTTAATTAATGCATGTGCACTGGCCAACAATACACGTACATCAATTGACCACTTAAAAACCCGATCGACGCCGGCATTTAACCAAGCGATATGCTTTAAGTCAGAAAATTGTTTTAGCAATCCTATAATAGGAATATGCGCTGTTCTTACATCTGATTTAAGCTGTTTGATGGTACTGATATCCTTTAAATGAAGCTTATCGGATGCAATAACAATAAAATCAGCTCCTGCTTTATATACTAAATCAGGTGAGAACTTTTGCAGTGCAAGGCTTGTAACGTTTGAATACTGCCCGAACGCCAGACCAATTGACGTTTGCTCAAGGTCATACAATAATAATGCGCGTTCCCAAGCTACTTGTCTGTCAGCATCCTTGTATTTGTAATAGGGGGATAAAACTGTTGATGTATAGATTTGTTGCATAAATCTTACGCATTGTGGTCATCTTTTCAAAGAGATTTGACCAGGATTAAAAAAAAGCCGTGACCCAATTATCACGGCTTTCACTCAGTTTTAGATTAGGTTAACACTATTTATTCCAAGAAATACCTCGCATCTCACCTTTATAGTTACCTGTAACATCCTCGAACTTAACCCCTGCTACCTTATCGAGCGGGAAGTATGCATTCAGTCCGGGTTCAGTGCCAGTGATCTCAGCATCCAGGTCAGCAGCATCGCGAGCGACATCCCACAAACGGAAGTCCTTGATATAACCATCCATCTTCCCCCAGCCATTGCCGAGCCACATTTCGCCCCAACCGGAAACATTAGGAGCACCTATATCTTCAAACACAGCTTCCTCCACTCCATCAACAAAAATTTTGGTTGTACGAGCGGTATTATCATGTACTAAAGCTACATGCTGCCATTCGCCGGTCTTCATTACCAATGGATTGGTTTTCGGACCCTGCCAGCCATTACCCGCATTAGTAAAGTTCCAAAGACCACCCGATGCCAAAACATTTTCTTCAGTTAACTCCTGATAGCCATATACCCACACGCCATACTCACCATTATTAAAGAACTCACCTGTTCCATATCCAAAGAGAGAGCGCACCTTAACATCAAACTCAACAGTATAATCACCTTGCGGCGTGTAATTTGGTGTAATACGCAAACCTACAGCATCTTTATCCTCACGATCAACGAATATACCTACCGCATCGGCTACCAGCATTTTATTAATAGTAACAATTTTAGATGTTAGCTGAGATGCTTTACCATCAATCTCATCCTGCCGGTTGGCATTTTCTTTAGCTGTATTACCTTCTGCAATTAACTCATCAATGTAGGCAATTGTTCCAACAGGATAGTCTCCATCATTTGTTCCTTCAGTTACATCCGCTTTAAAAGCCTCCAACTCGGCAATAGCCTCGTTTAAAGGAGTATAATCAAGTGTAATTTCCGGAGGAGTTCCATCCAGCTGCCACTGAATATCACCAATTAATTTGGCGGTGTAGTTGCCTGATACATCCGTGAAACTATCACCCAGGTCAGTGACAAGCGGAAAGTACATTTCCAGACCAGCCTCATCACCTTTCATATCGGCATCTTTATTATCTGCGATTTGCTGTGCTGTACGCACACCTTTCCAAACCTTTAAATCGCGCACCATCGTGTTACAAACTCTGTCAGTCCACATTGGGCTGTTGCCTATCACAAATGGCTTATCAGCTGCCAACAGGTGAGTATTGTTATTAACTGCCTTTTCAATCCCGTTTACATAAAGCACCTGGGTTGATCCGTCATTGGTCATGGCCACATGCATCCATTCGCCGGCTTTTAAAGTACCGGCACCTGCCTGGCCGCCTGTATCTACCCAATTGTTGTTACCCACTACAATCTGTACATTACCATCACTGAAATAGCGCACGCCAAATCCACTGTCGGGACCACTCTGCTCACACGAAAATAAGTTATTCGAATAACCTCTTGTATTCAGATCAATGATGTAACATTCAATTTCAATGGTCCAGGCTTCATCCAATACAGGTTTTATATTATCCGAAATCTGGATATACGTATCGGGTGTTTGTTTAATCCAAGGAATAGCCAATGCTACCGTATTGGTTTTAAACTTATTGATGTAGATCTGCAACTTATTAGTGGCATCAACTATATCATCCTGACTATCTGAATTGTTTATTTTCCACTTACACCAATCAACACATTCCTGCAATTCTTTGATAGCGCCAGGCTTGAAATCACCTGGACTACCACCTTCTTCAGAATTGGCAATCAGGCTTTCGGCTTCTACAATTAATGCATCCAGGGCATTAGTATCCCAGGGGCCACTTGTTTCATCATCTTCGCACGAAACAAAGCCTACCATCATAAATGCAGCAAATACTGCTGATAATATTGTGAATCTGTAATTATATAATTTCTTCATCTTAATTCGGATTTATTAGAAGTTAGAATTCATTAAGCCATCCACCTTCGCTTTTGTATCAGCTGTATCCCACCATACCTTAATATCCATTCTGTCATCGTCTTCAGAACGCATACCTTCCGGCATGTTTTCTTCATTCTGACGATGCTCATTATCCGGGTAGCGAACCCGCTTCACCCAAGTACCGGATGCTACTGTAGAGCTACCACTAACACCTTCAAAAGGCAACGTGATATCCGGGTAATCGGTACGGCGAAAATCAGCCCAGCCTTCAACTCCGTTGGGAAAGTTGGCCAGCCATTTTTGTGTGATAATACGCTTCAGACGGCCTTCATTAGAACCGGGTAAAGCTGGCAGACCATCAATATAAGCTTCGGCATCAGCACCTTCTACTCCTACATAATCCATAGATGCCTGTACTCCTTCTTTGTACAGTTGCTCATAATCACCCGATGCCCAGCCACGCAAGGCTGCTTCCGCCAATAAAAATTTCACTTCTGCATAAAACATCACCGGGCAGTACATCTTATCAGAGCCATTGCCTACAAAATCTTCGTATCCACCTTCAAGGTTAATGGTAGCATAGGCCTCTTTAGCATTTGCCGGCACCAGATTGTAACCATTTTCTATCCCTTGATACCTATCCTCTCCAACTTCTTCTTTTGTTTTAGGAACTGCCTTATCATTTTCAATACGTTGGTAGGCAAACCATATTGGTGTCCGCGGATCTTCATCAACAGTTGATTCAGAATACAGGTAATCGGACATGGTTTTTGACATACGGATATTATTCCAGGCCCAGGCCATTTGATGAAGGTAATCGTACCAGCCTTCGCTCCACATTGGCACACGGGCTACATCGCCATTATCAACCAGTAGTCCGCCAGGTCCGGCAATGGCTGCTTTAGCCTCCACCTCAGCACGGGAAGGATCAACATTGGCAATTCGCATAGCCAAACGCAGGCGCAGGGAGTTAGCAAAGCGCTTCCATTTCTCCACATCACCTTTATAAATCAAATCGTACTCCGACCCATAACTATACTGTTCTGTATCACCTGTAATGGCTTTCACAGCTACATCCAGGCGCTTAAATAAATCATCATAAATTTCGCTTTGTGCTGTATAAGGCACTGGATCGCCTTTACTGGCATCGAAATATGGAATATCTCCATAGGTATCTGTCATACGCGACCACCAGTAGCACATCCATATATCATTAATAGCCAGCGCATCAACATAAAACTCATTATCCCCAAACTGGTCAATAATAGCTTGTGAACTGCGCAAATGACGAGTATACATTTCACTCCACTGGTTACCAATCCACCCGTCGACATACTCATAACGCGGTGAACCGAAGCTAGACACTGTATTAGCCCAATACTGACTATATAAATCAGGATACAGGTTAACATTTCGCTGATAATTGGCAAACACTTCCTGCTGCATCTTATTAAAGAAGAACTTTGGTTCGACGGTGGTTGTTGCATCCGAAGGCACATTCATATCGCCAAAGTCATCGGAACAGCCTGAAGCTGTAATCAGAAGCAATAAAGCGAATAATGCTGTATATATATTTTTCATGTCTTTCATGTTTTAGCTGATTAAAATCCTAAATTAATCGAGAAACCATAGGTTCTGGTTGAAGGAACAGGAGCAAAATCAAAGGCCTGAGCCGCATACGCCGAACTGTAAGCACTGGCATCGGGCACGGTACCTGGTGTATCTTTATATAAGTACCAAAGGTTACGACCAACTAATGCAATACGCATCGATTGAATAGGATTATTGGATGAGATTCGCTGCAGGAGTGTTTTAGGTACATTATATCCCACTACAATCTCCTTTAATTTCATGTGCGATGCGTCATACATAAACTCCTCATCTACTTTAGCTACCTGGCGCCAGTACTCTTCGGCACTTACCATTACATTATTGGCACCTCCTTCAGCTGTCACGCCATCAACAAAAAAGGCCATTCGATTATTTACATCGGTACGCTTGGCAGTACCTGCTGAAGTAGCGCCGCGCTCTGAACTTGATAAAATATCACCACCTTGTTGAACTGAGAATAATGCCGACATATAAACGCCTTTATAATCAGCTGTCAGATTTATAGAACCAGTCCAATCAGCCTGAATATTACCTATCACATGGTCGCTTCCTTGTGCTAATGTTGGTAAACCTTTATCGTCTACAATGACTTGTCCCTGTTCGTTGCGGGCATATACCGAACCTCTGATGTCGCCAAGCTTCCCACCTTCAACGGCCCATACATTGCTACCAAAATCATACTCTTTTAAATCTTCGTGCAGTGCTTCCAATACGCCTTCGTTCTTGGAGAAGTTGAAATCAAGACCTAATTTGAAATCTCGGGTTTTAACAGGTACGGTTGACAGCATAAACTCAATACCTTTGTTGCTAATCTCACCGGCATTTATGTACTTTGTCTTATAACCAGAGCTTTGAACCACCTCAATATTTACAATCTGGTTTTTAGTCAATTCATTGTAATAGGTAAAATCTAAGCCCAATCGATTATTAAAAAAACGTAAATCAACACCTGCTTCCCATGAGGTAGAAATTTCGGGCTTTAAATCCTCAATAACAGCATCTTCAGGGACAACACCCGTTGTTAAACCATAGTTCCAGCTTTCTAATTTATACAGCTGACTGGTATTGTAAGGATCGGTAGCCTTACCAACCTGTGCCCACGATGCACGTGCTTTGGCAAATGAGATAAATGATGGCATTTCAACCATATCTGAGATAATACCACTTAGGCTTAAAGATGGATAGAAGTAAGAATTATCGTAATCAGCATCAGCAGATGTTAAGGTTGATGACCAGTCGTTACGCCCTGTAAAATCAAAAAATAGTTTGTTGCGATAAGCAATCTGGCCAAATCCGTAGATTGAACGCACTTCTGACTCAGTAATAGATTCGGTTGCATTGATATTTGAACCGGCTCCCAGGAAATAATCACCTTCTGAAGCCAAACGGCCCGAAGTACCGCGCAAACGCTTATCAACACGCGACATATTGTTAGCACCAAAATTAAGACCTACTGCCCAGTCATCATTAAAGGTTTTGTTGTATGAGAGTAAAAACTCATAATTCTCTTCCTTAAAGTTACTCTGTTCAGTGTTATAGTTAGGGCGCGAAGGATCAACATTATCTGCGTAAAGGTATCCTTCAACCGCATTAAACTGATAGAAATCCAAGCCATATTTGAACTTTGCTTTCAGGTTTTTATGCAACTTGATATTTGCGGCAATGTATCCAAATGTTCGGTTTTTACTATCGCTGTTATCGGTTTGTGCCTGCAGGAAGTATGGATTACGGTTGTTGGCATTAACGGTAGTGTAAAGCTTTTCAACATGCTCACCTGATACAATATTGTAACCTGGTTTCAGGTCGCGATTGCGAATATTCATCGGCATTCCGTTGAAATAAGAGATGTAGCTATAGTTACCAATCTCAGGACGCTGATCACCTTCAGTCACAAAGTAAGACAGCTTAGTATCAATATTCAACCAGGAATTTATGTTATAGTCTCCTCTAAAGTCAAAGGTTGTTTTTTCAACCTTATGATCTTCATAAATGCCATTCATAATGTCTTTACCCAATGATACACGGAAGGTACCATCATCATTACCACCTGTAAAAGCCAGATTGTGCTTGTGGCTCAATCCTGTTCTGGTGAAATCTTTCAAACGATCCTTTTGAGCTGTAAACGGCAGCATCTCACCTGTCCATGATTCCAGTTCCTGACCATTCATTTCAGGCCCCCATGACCACTCACTATCCTTGTAATAAACACCATCTGTTCCCTGACCATAGCGTTCCTGTAAATCGAGCATGTAAGCTGCCTCGGAGAAAGTAACACCGCCAGAGTAGTTTATACCTAAACCCTTACGTTTGGTTCCTTTCTTTGTTGTTACAACAATTACCCCATTACCGCCTCGTTCGCCATAAAGAGCTGCTGCATTAGGACCTTTCAGAATAGATACTGACTCAATATCTTCGGGGTTGAGGTCGAAAGCACCTCCTGCACGGGATGTACCTCCCCAGATACCTCCATCACGTTCATTACCATTGTCAAATGGCACGCCATCAACTACCCAAAGCGGTGCATTATTATCAGTTAATGAACTGGCTCCACGAATATCAATACGTGAAGTTCCGCCAATACCACCTCCCGACTGATTAATCTGAACACCCGCAACCTTACCTTGCAATGAACTAATCAGATCAGCATCGCCAGCCTGCGTTAGCGCTTCAGATTTTACATCCTGAACAGCATAACCCAGTGCTTTCTTTTCGCGCTTAATACCCAGAGCGGTTACCACAACCTCATCGATATCAAGTACTTCAGACACCAATGTTACATTAATAGTATTGCGACCGGCCACATTCATTTCCTGCTCATTAAAACCAATGAATGAGAAAACAACAACGGCTTCTTCTGAGCTCACTGTCAGCTTATAACTACCATCAACACTTGTAATAGTACCATTTGTTACATTATCTTTCTCAAAAACATTGACACCAGGTAACGGTTCTCCTGTATCATCAGTAACAATACCACTAATTGTTACCTGCTGTTGCATATTTGACATTTGTCCTTCCTGGTAACGCTTAGTGATAATGATATCCTGATCGATAATATGGTATTTGTACTCGTCCAGGTTGAGTACCTTATCTAGTACTTCTTCAATACCTCTATTCTGCATCTGAATATCCACCCGACGGTTTTCGTCTACATCTTCTTTACTGTAAAATACATTGAAGTTGGATTGCTTTTCAATTTCATCGAAGACTCTGGATAATGTCGATTGCTTAAGATTGATTGATACTTTAGCGTTTTGTGCAAAGGAAGCTGCACTCACTTGTATCATTCCCACGATCATCAATAAAACACATAGTTTCATAACAAGTGCTAGTTTCTTGAGCTGGTTCCTGGGGATACCAACTACGGTTTTGTTTTTTTTCATAAATTTGTAATGCTTAATTATACTGTTATAATTAGTTATAGCCGGTTTGCAGACCGGTTGTACCTTACATCGGGAGTAGTTGCAGCTATTCCCGTTTTTCTTTGGCTAAGTCAGTTTGATTTCAACCAGAGTTTTATCTCCAGTCTTTTCTTTCATAGTTCAAATTTGTTTTTAGCTATTTCTGTTTAAGTGTGATTAATTCATTATTAATTTCATAATCGAGATTGGTGATAATACTAAAACGTTGCAGCGTTTTAAGTACCGATTGCTCCTTTTGTATAACGCAGCGGTAGCGCTTATTCCGAAGTACTTCATCCTGAATAACAATATTGACACCATACAAATCAGATAGTGTGGCGGCTATTTCTTCGAGTGTAGCGTCCTTAAATTCATAGCGACCGGTGGTCCAATCGGTCACCTCATTCATATGCGCAACCGCCTGAATTTTAGCATTACCTTCTTTATTAAGAAAGAACTGCTGACCGGGCTCTAAACGGGCAACCTCCTGATGTGCGGTATTGAGTATGCCTACTGAGCCTTCCCTGAGCGTTACTTCACACTGCTTTAATTGGCTATTAGACTTCATATTAAACTCGGTGCCATAAACTTTTACCGTATGCTGATAGCCCTCTACCAGAAAGGCGTTCTTTTTATCATGTGCTACATTAAAAAATGCTTCTCCTTCGATACTTGCCAATCGGCTATTTGAAGCAGCATTGTAACTATAAACCAGTTCTGATGCAGCATTTAACATCACTTTGGTGCCATCTGGCAAATCAAAGCTGGCCGGGCTGTTTGCCGGTGCTACAATCTTAAACTCACCGGCCAGTAAACGATTCTTCTCCTCAATAGAGGTATTAAAAAGAAGTGTAGACACAACCAGCCCAACTAACATGACAGAAAGTGATGAATACACAAAGTTTTTTACCTTATTGGACTTTCGGAGCAAGTGATTAATGACGCCAGTTTTGGTCAGCTCCCGCGATAAGGCGATATCGTTTTTTGAAAAAATCAATTGCTGTGCTTTGAATAGTTCTACCTGTTTCTGGTAAAACACTCTATTTTTATCACTCTGCCTAATCCAGTTATCAAGAACTATCTGCTCTGCATCGCTAATCTCCTGACTTAACTGCCTAAGAATTAATAGTTCTATTTTTTCCGATTCAATCATAACATGCTTGTTTCTACAGTAAGGACGAAAAAAAAGAGTGCCACCCTGACACTCTTATATATTTTTTTGAAGAAAATTAATCTATTAGAAAAGGACACTTGGCAGATACTCTGACAAAGAAGCTTTTAGCTGCTTTAAGGAACGAGAAATTTGTGTTTCCACAGTTTTCTCCGATAAAGCCAGCTTTTCTGCTATCTGACGATAACTCAAGCCTTCATCTCTACTCATTAGAAAAATCTGTCGTCGCTTTTCCGGCAATTGATTGATGGCGTCACTTATGTGCTTCTCCAACTCCTCCTCGAGCAAAGGGTTATTAAATGGAATGGCTGCATCATTAGCTTCAGGAGCATCAGTTTCATTCTTCTGTTTCACTTTATTTTTCCGCTGCACATCAATGCAAATATTGAAGACTGATTTAAACAGGTAACTCTTAACCGAACCATTAATAGTGTCCAGTTTGCCTTTCGCCCACAGGTTGATAAAGAGTTCCTGAACTGCTTCTTCAGCATCCCACCTATTACCTAACAGCTTGGTTGCAAACAATATGCACCTTGGATAATAAAGGTTAAAAATGTCATCAAAGGTAAAGTCATTGATGGCTCTGGTCATTGTTCCGGATTCTTTTGGATTCTGCCTCAAAAATATAAATTTAAGACAAATCACCATACCTAATAAGATATCATGGACTATAAATAGAACATTTAACCCCTTTAAAAGTGGTTGGTAGGTTTGTAAAAAAAAGCCTTTAAAGGTCATAACGATAACTTCAAAGGCTTTAAAATAACTAGGAACTTTAGTTTAATCCTAATCGCTTTTTTGCTTCAGCTTGATTAAAGGACACCTTTTTAAAAGGATGCGCCTCGGTATTGAATATATACTCATCCAAATTAAACTGCTTATCGTGTATCGTAAAAGTCAGATACAGATACTTCATCGTTTCAGCAAAAAAGAAGGTAGGCATGTAGTCCTTTTTCTTCATTGTACGCACATCCTCAACTGAAGAGAAAGCGATATCTGTTTTACAGTATTTCTTAATATCGGCCCAATACTGCTCAACCATCTGATAGTATTTTTCTTTTCCTGTATAATGATACAGGTAATAAGCCGATTCAATGATTTCTGGATTTAGATCGTAAACCGGGTAGGTAGGAACAGCTGCATCAAAATCATATATCATCGGCTCCAATCCATAACGATTCCAGAGCCAGTTCCAAGTGTCCTGATTTTTTTCGGCTCTTTCCAGATCATTATCAAGCGCAAGCACAGCAGGCCAAAAAGCATCGTATAATGTAACAATTCCGCCTTCAATAATTTCGGCATTATCAGCATAAATAGGATTGGTCTTTTTTAAACCGGTATGCATATCAACACGTTTGTACCAGAATGAGGTATCACTTTTTTCAACCAGGTAGGTGTTAACCGCATTCACACTCTGCCGCCAGATTGGCTCCAGCTCTTCATCGCCAAATAACAGATAGGCTTTTAGCAGGTACTCATAATACGAATCAATACCGGCACAAATATGGCTACTTGTACTCAGCCACTCACCTGTTTCCACATTGATATTTTCACCAACCAGCTTTTTATCCGATACGCGCTCCCAAACCGCCAGATTGGCCTTTTTGGCTACCTGGTAATACACCGGGTTGTTGGTATAATAGCTCAATATGCCCATCTCAAACATGTATGAAGCAGCCTCGGCTACATTTATTTTTTGCCCCTTTGCTTCACCGGTTTTCAGATTGAACCAATAATATGGCATACCTGTTGGCGAATCAAATGCTTTTAACATGCGCTGTCCAAAATCTTCTGTTTTAGCCAGTATATCAGGGTCTCCATTGTATTCATACATCGCCAGCAGACCACCGAGTATCCGTATATTCACCTCAAATGTCTTCACGTACAAATCTTTGTCCCAACTTATGCTGTCCACTACATAACGCTCTACTTCTTTGGCAGAATCATCCAGACCCATCACCTTCATAGTACTGTATGCATCAATTGGCGAAATATGGAGTGACTCCTCATACCAATCCTGATAGCTGCCTGAAATTGGCAACAACACATCGTGCCCCCAGGCATATTTTTTATACCCCTCCCAGCTTCGTTTAAATTCTGATACTACTTCATCCGCCAGTACATTTCTTGTTTGTTTATCGTCTATATTTTTGGCTGAATGATTACATGATTCAACAAACAGCGCAATCACCAAAAGACACATATACCACTTACTCATAACACCTTATCATTTGCATTTATTATTATTTCTATCGCAACAATATTACAGCACAAAGCTATTATCATCCGTCAGGATTATAAAATTAATTTATTGATGCCAAAAAACTAATTATTGCCCTGTGGCGATATTTTCGCTTTTACCTTCCTTATTCGTGTTAATCAGCAGCAATACCAATTACCTAATCAGAATATTTTATGGTTTCTCTTACGATAGTCCAGAGGAGTTATGCTGTAATGCTTTTTAAATAGCCTGTAGAAATAGCTGACCGACTCGAAACCACAATCAAAACAAATAGATTTAATAGATGAGTTAGTCATAATCAACTGCTGACATACATATTGCAATCTCACTTTTATTACTGTTTCTGTCAGGGTCTGCTCCAGATGCTCTTGCAGCACCCTGTTAACGTGTGCCACGGTGCGCCCCGTAAGAGCCACAAAAGCCTGCACACCTCCTCTTAATGTTTCTGGCGAATTAAAATTATCGAGCGCAAAGGCTAACCAGTGGGGTACATGCGAACTATTAACACTGATTGTTTTGAGCACCTTAAAAATATGAATCATTATAAAATCGAGGTGCAGATGATTACGTTCATAGGTCCATAGCCGATCTGTCAGGGCAGATATTTCATTCAACTGTTCCAGACTTAATTGTATGCTAAAGGGTAATTTTGATGTGGCCCAAAAGTACGATGTGGCATTTGGAAAATAGCGCTGCTTATAACCATCCAGACTATCTGTTAAGAATGCAATATTGGTTACAACAAGCTGCTCCTGCTGCTTATCAAGGCGAAAGGTATGTTTATCATCTGGGCGAATCAAGCATAAGGTGCCCTTTTTAACAGGCACCTCTTCCCCATTAATAAGGTGGATGCCCTGGCCCTCTTTTACCCAAAACACTTCGGCATAATTGTGCTGATGCAGCTGTAAGGTATGTAATGAGTTGATAGTTGTTCGCGCTATATGAAACGCTTCGTTCTCATCTGATAAAAATGATTGCAGTGTGAATCGGTTTGTGGGCATGTATTATTCTTTTACACTTTCAACAAATCGTTTTGCAAATATAACTGCATTATTAATGAGATGCCTGCTTTATTCTGAATTACATATACATGACATCAATTCTATAACACATTTCAATTCCTCACATCCTCTAAGTAATCTTTTTTTTAAAAAGAAAGCAGGCAAATACGCTCTTAACCTTCCTCTTCAAAGCGATAAAGTAGAGTAAATACAAAAATCAACACAATTCTGTATTTACTCTACTTCTAATTACTTTTTAACGAATCGGATTGCCTGTCCGCCACCTGCAGCCAGTTTCAGCCTTAAAACAGTTTCTGATGACACTTCTTCCTCAACAATCGAATAGCCCTGAGGATTGGTTTTCCAATCGCCGTCATCTGCATCTTTATAAATTTGTGCTGTATAATTCAATCCCGGCGTCAGAAAATCCAATTTGACATCAAGCGCTCTGGCTTCCTCATTGGTAGCGCTTCCCAGGTACCACTCCTCCCCGCTTCTACGGGCAATAGTAATGTATTGTCCTACTTCACCGTTCAACACGCCCGACTCATCACTATCTGCATTGAAATCAGCAATAAACTGAAATGCCGGATGCCCTTCGTAGTTTTTGGGCAAATCGCTGGCCATCTGCAGAGGGCTATACAATATCACGAAGTTGGCTAATTGTTTTGCAAGCGTTGTATGTGTGCGTGTCATACCTATATCTTCTGTATTCCACTTCACGCGCTCACCGGCATTTGCAAACAGCAAATCAAAAGTACCGGGTGTATAATCAGTAGGACCACCGAGCCCTCTTGTGAATGGGATGATAACTGTGTGCGATGGCGGATTCCCTTCACTCCAGGCATTCCATTCCATGCCTCTCACTCCTTCACGAGTCATCATGTTTGGCCAGGTGCGTCGAATCCCCGTTGGCTTAATAGGCTCGTGCACATCAAGCATAATCTGGTATTTGGCAGCTAACTCAACCACTTTACGGTAATGGCGTACCATAAACTGGCCATGATGATGCTCTCCACGCGGGTAAATTCCTCCAGCATAACCTGTCTTGACTGCATGCATCCCCAGATCGTGACACATCTTAAAGGCCGCCTCCATGTATTTCTCATATGATTCGATATCTCCACCTGTTTCGTGATGGCCGATAAGCATGACACCTTTCTCACGCGCATAAGCTGCTACCTTATTGAGATCAAAATCAGTGGCCGGCGTAATGTGATCAAAGGCATCCTTAGCCCCCCAGCTTTCCCATCCATCATTCCAGCCTTCGATAACAAGCCCCTCAATATTGTTGGATGCAGCAAAATCAATGTGCTTGATGGCATTTTCGGTCGTTGCACCATGTCGCGGTCCCGGATACCAGGTTTCTGTTCCCAAGTGCATTCCCCACCAAATCCCAATGTACTTCATCGGCTTAATCCACGATGTATCTTCAATACGACTGGGTTCATTCAGGTTGAGTATCATATTACTCTGCACCAAACCGGCAGCAGTGGGGCTAATCTGGATAGTGCGCCAGGGCGTTTTCATAGGAGCTGATCCGCGCACCTTATCTCCATTGGCCCAGGGAACCAGTTCAGCTTCGTAAACACCTTTTACCTTCTGCTTAAGTGTCATTCCGGCATAATCAGTTAAGGCAGCTTCGTGTATGCTTATATGAATGTTTTGTTCGCCTTTCATGGTAACAGGAGTTGCCACCCACGATGCCTCCTCCATGGATGTTTGCTGATATAATTTCTCGTAGGTATTGTAGTCAGCCCAAATCCACCATGTATCCGGATTGCCTTTGACATCAAACTGTGTCAGCTCATCCATGATCACAAAATCACCCAGGTTTTTTTGCTCCGGGAATTCGTATCGGAATGCGACACCATCATTATAGGCTCTGAAATATATATTCATCAGACGTTCCTGACCTACAACTTCTTGCAGTTGAACTTCTAGTTCACGATATTGGTCTTCTACTTTCTTATTCTCGCCCCAAGGTTGCTCCCAAGTCGAATTATACTCATTCACCTCTGTTTTCAAGACCTTAAAGCCATCTTTAAGAGCAGGAATTTCTTTAAAAGTAAATCCTAATTGCGAAGGATAAATAATTGTGTCCTGCTTAAATAAAACATGATAAAAAGGCTTTCCATCATTCAAATCAAAACCAATGCTTAATTGATTATCGGGAGATGAAACCATTTTATACTGATCAGCTGAACTACAACTCACCAGTCCTAAAACAAATATAAGAACCGCTGAAATTTTCAAGATTGTCTTCATTGCTTGTTATGTATTTTTGTGATTAAACCACTTGATTTATGTTCAATCAAGCTATTGTATTTTGGTAACGCTAAAGTACAAGGGGCACAAAACTAAAACAAGAAGCATATACAAAGTACAGATAAATGTACAGATATAACAAACTACTACACATTGATATTCTGCATATTACACTAAATAAAGTACAGATCCGATACAGGGTATAATACTACCTGACTGGCAGCACTACTAGACCATTTACATGTTTACGGAAATATGGATGCACTGAAAGCACAGCTATTAAAAGGAAGGAATAGACATTACGTATTGCTCAAACTCATCCGGTTCCATTTTAGCCCTGGACTTTACCCTGTTCCGATATGTATAAACTGTGTTTCTGGAAACCCCCAAAATAGATGACACCCGTTCGGCACTATCAATTCCCAATCGTGACAGTGCAAATACTCGTAATTCAGCACTAAGAGTAACAGGTGTAGTGACTTCTATCTGCATAGATGGCTCCAATACCTCATTTACTTTGTCAACAAATGAAGGAAATAAGCTAATAAACAGGGCATCAAACCGTTCAAACAGTTGCTCTTTATCATCGTCAGGGCCACTTTTAGTCAGGTAATCGGTAATCGTATCGTATTTCTTCTGCAGCAACAAGCTTCTGATCTTTGCCTGCATCTTCTCCATCTCATGAAAATACACCGAACTCAGCTCAAAGTAGTTGGTAAGTGATTCTTCCTTAATCTTATTCGATTCAATTAACTGCTCATTCTGGGTGGCCAATAAGCTGTTTTGCTCATTTATTATATCACGTCCCCTTTTGACTTCTCTATGTCGGCGTACCAGTCGTATCCATAAATAGATGATCACCACCAGGCTAACACATACGACCATTAGTATAGACGCCAGAGCTGCTAAACGCATTTGCTGTATTTCTTTCATTTGCAGCTCTATAATGGGTACAATATGTGTTATTTCGGCTTTACGCTGGCGGGCACCGTAAAACTCAGCATCCTGAATGGCTCTTATCAAAAATTGGTGAGCCAGCCTAATTTCGCCATTCTCCAGTAATACTTGAGCCATCAAGCGTCCCGAAGTAGTTTCGTATGTTGACGAGCGAATATCTGACTCAATACTATTCAGCAGGTAGCGAACCTGCCCTTCCAAATCCCCGAGATGATAGCAGGCCCAGGCCATACAGGAATATATCTTTGCTTTTTCGTGCTCTGATACACTTGGTTGTTCTACAAATAGTCTGCAATGGTCAAGAGCATCTTCTGCCATATCCAGGTCTATCAACTTTAGTGCTCTCACCAACTGATAGTCAACATGGTTTTCATTAGCTACCTGCAAAAGTGAATCGGCGTAGACATGATTTAACTGCCTGTACTCCGGGTGATAGGCCGGCACATCATTATAGGCTATCAGATCGCCATAAAGCCTTGTCTTCAGACTATAATAATGCACTTTAGACTGTTCTGATGATAATTCTCCTACTTGAGTAATAACATCAATAGCCTCGCTAAATAAACCAGCACAAAGCAAAACATCAGTTTTAAACAATAAGGCCTCCACCCGCTTATCTGACAACTTCATCCGGTTAGCCAGCTGCTCCATCTGCAGAGCTATATTAAATGCCTCCTGGCTCTTGAAAGAATAAAGCTCAATAAATAACTGCTTATTTAGTTCATAGCGTTTAGTATCATTTAATACATTTCCCTGCTTCTGCAATTGGTTTTTCAGTTCATTAATACGCTGCACCTTCACCTCATCAAACTTTTTCCGCTCGCTGTACTTGTGTTCCGTTGCTTTTATGGCCTTTAATAAAGATGACGACAGCTCACTGGCCAGCAAGCTGGTGTTCAAAAGAAATCCTAGTAACAGAAAAAAAATACAATGCTTCATATTAGTGAATAATGAGTGTTGCTGCAAAGAATAATTCTACTTGCTATTATATCTCTCCGGATATATGTAATCATTATGCAAGGTTCAACACATGGTGTTATTCTTGCTCACTTCCAATTTTTATCACCTCTCCCATTTTACTCATAACATGTTCATAGGCACCCTTTGTATGAGGCAATAAGCATCCGCTGCAATCTTTAACCCCATTTGTATATTTGTAGTGACCTCCGCAATTACCTTTAAGCATATATAGGGGGCAAAAACAAAACAGGCAGTTAAATTCCTCCTCATTTTTAACTTTATGACAAGGAAAGTATTCGCATTTCTTATTTTGGCAGAATTTATAATTTTCCGTTTTTGGTTTATTCATCACAGATACACTTGTATTAAACTCAGAGCAAAACTAATTTAAAAATAACTCAATACCATCTCACCTGCTTTATTATAAAAAAAGGGAATTATGCTGCGAGCACAATCCCCTTTTTTACAAGTTGATAGACTATATTAGTTTTTCTGCTGATAGCATCGTACCCATTCAATATACATGTTAGCCGAGGCATCAAGTTTCTCAACATCATCAGTAATATGCGAGCTAAATACCAGGTACATTTGCGCATCAGGGATGTTATTTGTTTGTTCATTGACTTTCACACCGTTAATAAACCAGCTTAACTTGTCCTTTGTCCACTCAATAGAATACACAAAATAGTCGCTGTCAAATTTAGCTCCCTTAACAGTTTTAGACTGCAATTCCGGCCCCTTACCATTTATCAGTTGCAAGCCAGCCAAATGGCTTTTAGCATTTTTATCTTCAAACCTAAATACGTCGATCTGAGGTGCCATCTTTTCACCTACCAGCCAAAATGCATGACGAACCGGGTGCACGTGATCAACTTTCACCTTAGCTTCAATTTTACCAAACTGCTGACGATGACTTTGTCCGGTACTAATAAGTCCTGCTGTAAAATCGAAAGCTTTAGGCATAAATCCTCGCTTAGAATCCCATACCAATCCATCTGCATGCTCATTGCGCGTACTCAATTGCACACCTTTACCACTTATACTTATGTTATTGTCTGTAAAAAACTGCTTTTCGTTTTCGAGCACATACGTTTTATTGAGCAACGCTTTGCCCCAATAGTAACCGGTAATCCACTTCTCGCGATTCAGTGAAGTTGATGAGAAATCATCTTCAAATAGTAGTTGCCACTTTTTAATCTCACTAAAGGAGTTATCCTTCTCCACTTTTTTATACCATATATAGTCTGGTGATTTTACCAGCTTATTATACTCCTGAATTAAGCTGTACTCCTCAGATTTCTGAAACTTCTTTTTATCTTCCATCCAGTTTTTGAAAGCAATAAATTTTTCAGAAGTAACTTCCTGCTCCAGTTCCTGGTAAGTTTTTAATCGCTCTGAATTGTGAATATTCAGGTAGTTTTTATAAAGTGAGGAATTAACTTGCTTATTAAACAATCTTATTTCCTTGTCTTTAGTTAATGCCTTACAACGCTTAAACTTCTGGTAAGCTTCTGACTTCTTAAAACCTTTTTGCTGCCTGGCACTCTGAAATTCACTGCTTCGCACGTACTCATTCAATTCAGCCAGCTCTTTCCTTTTTGAGGATACTTCAATTTGCTTAACACGTTCAGGCATACCCGAAGCCACATATTTGAAGTATTTCTTAAACTCTGCAGATTTCTTTTGAGTTGTGTATTTCTGTAACTGCCTGAATTCAGCAGTATCTTTAAACTTCTCATTCTTCAACTTATCCACCTTCTTGGTAAAATCAGCCGAGTTAATCAATATCTCAAGTTCATTGATACGCTTCAATTCATCACTCTTGGCATATTGATTAAAGCGCTCATAATCTGCCTTATTCTTTTTTTGCTCAGCCTCGTACTTAGCTGTATTTGGATATTTACTTGATGAAAATAGTGCCATTATTTTTTACGTTTTGGGCGTTCAGAAGTAATAATACGACAATTGCCAAATAAAGTTTAGCGTTTGGAGCATTTTTTTATGCAAAAAACACGGGTGTTCGCATGTGTTCGTCCGTTTGTTCGATTACGAACGTTTTCAAAAAACCCCTTTTTTACATTATATTCTATCCATCAATAACTTAACAACTACGGATCGGTTATTGATTTAATGAGTATGTGTGCAGCTAATAACGATTGGCAAAATACTTACAGATTGTTACCAAACATTCACACGGAATTTAGTATTTCATGATTATTAACATTTTTTAGTGACATTTTAATCAATTTGTAAGTTTACACATCTATCTGATTTATTGTCTTTTGCAAATCTCTGACACATTTTGATTTTTAAATTAGTGTTAATTTTTCTAAGCTTTCAATAAATATGATTTCAGTCATATATCGTGAAAATGAAAAATGAGTCTTTTGCAGCGAAATTTAAGAATTGATTGTTGAGTTTAGAGTACAAAAAATATCAACCATGAGCGATTTATTACAGTTAGTTAGCTTTTTCGATACGACTTCTCTTGAAGAGATGAGCCGGGCTAAGCTATTGAACAGGGTCGACACAAAATATATTGTGACTCCGGCTGTATTAGTCAAGGCATTATCTAAACATATTGACGACTACGAAGTATTGGCCGTTAATAATAAGGTCAACCTCGCATATAATACCATTTACTTTGACACTGACGATTTGGCCATGTACAAAGAGCATCATAATGGTAAAAATCATCGCTACAAAGTGAGATACCGACAATACGAAGAAACTGGTGATAAATTCATAGAGGTTAAAGAGAAGATCAAGAATAGAACAGCTAAACAACGCTTAAGAATAGATAGATTCACCTATCCGATAGCAAAAGGTTTAGAATGCCTGGTGAATGATTGTACGCCTTACGATCCCAAACAACTGGAACCTAAGTTAACTACCAAATTCAACCGCATCACCCTGGTTAATAAAAAAGCCTGTGAACGCATCACAATTGATTTAGATATTAACTTCAGTAATGAAGGATCAGAGACTTACTCACTGGGTAATTGTGCTATAATAGAAATCAAGCGCGACAAAGAAGATGTTTACTCGGCTTTTGCACGAACTTTAAAAAACCAAGGAGTACTTCCATTATCAATCAGCAAATATTGTCTGGGTACAATTGCACTGAATAACAAAGTTAAATATAACCGCTTCAAGCCGCGTCTTAGAAAAGTGGAAAGATTAATTGCACAGGAGGATCGTCAATTAGCAATGGTTGTATAATTAAAGGGGTAGCCATGAAGATTGCATTCTTTATATTATGCCTGTTTATTACCTGCAGCAATAGTGCCACCAATGAATTGGATGCATTGGTAAAGGAGCGAATAAAGGAAAGTGCTAATCGCTTTTTCGAGAGTAACGATGTACTGCAAATTAGCGTTAAGGCGGACTTTAAAGCTATAAGAGCCGATCGCGACAGAAGCACTAATGAATATCACACGGCGTCTATTGAATACACCGATGGTGATGACACACTCAACGTACCTGTCAAAATTAAGACCAGAGGTAACTTTCGTTTAAAAGAAGAAAACTGTGATTTTCCCCCGTTACGTTTTAAGTTTAAAACGCGCGATGCAATAAACACTGCATTTGAAGGTCAGGATAAGCTCAAACTGGTGACGCACTGCAGGGATACCAGCCAGACAATGCAGGAAACGATGCTACGGGAGTTCCTTGTTTACAGGCTATATAATAACATTAGTGAAAGAAGCCTGCGGGTTCGATTGGTTAAGGTTAAGTACATTGACATCAATTATGGTGAAGAGCTTAATAAATATGGGTTCTTTATTGAGTCAATTGAACAAATGGCAGAGCGACTTGGCCTTGAAGAAATTGAAATGGCTAACCTAACACAAGAGCAACTCATTGAAGATAATATATTACAGGTAGCCCTATTTAACTACATGATTGGCAATACAGATTGGTCCATCCCTAAATTACACAATGTTGCGCTGTTAAGAGACGAACGTCATGCACCACCCATTGCTGTACCCTACGATTTTGATATGTCAGAATTTGTTGATGCCTGCTACATGAAAGTATACATGGGCCGTGAACTGATTGAAAGTCGCTACAAAGGGAAAAAGGTTTCGATAGATGCCTTAGAAAAAGCCATTGCTCATTACCAGGCTAAAAAGAATGACCTGGTAACTACAGTTCTGGAGTTTGAACCACTAGATTTGAAATCCAGACAAGAGTGCATCAAGCTTATAGATTCTTTCTATCACGTTCTGGCTGATCGCCAGGCCTACAGAAAAGCATTTATTGCTGAAGCTGTTAAGTAAGTTCTATTGTTCAGGGACAAAGGTGGGTTCTCACAAAATCTTCTGTTATTTTTTTTAAGTATAGCTCTGCATTGGCAATAGCCTCTTTCTGATTTGGTGATAACTGCATCAGTTCACCAACATAATCAAAATAGGTTGTTGCATCTTGAAGCCTATTGCTTCCACAAAACACAGCCAGCTTTTGAGCAACCTGAGCATTAAGTATCCCTTTCACCACTTTACCTGCTAAAGTCTGCACATCAAGACTTCCTTCACCTGTTATTATCCAGTCTGCATTTTGAATCTTAGCCTGAAAATTCGCTTCCTTCATCACAAGCCTTATCCCAGAGGACAAGCGGGCATTTAAGAAAGCAATGCATCCTCCTCCTAATCCACCAGCGGCTCCTGATCCCGGTATATTATGCAAAGAAATGTGATACAAACGATTAATGACAGCATCAAAATTCCTTAAGCCATCATCGAGTTGCTTTATCATACTATCTGAAGCTCCTTTTTGTTTGCTATAAACAAAGGCAGCACCATCTGAGCCATAGACCGGATTATCAACATCGCAAGCTACCTCAAAACAAACATTCTTCAGATTCGGCAAAACCTCTGACGGATCAATATACCTTAATTTAAGTAGATCGGCACCAATACCTGCCAGCTCCTTCCCTTCACCATCTAAAAGTTTATAGCCCAAAGCCCTTGCCATACCCATACCAGCATCGTTGGTTGAACTGCCACCTATCCCAATGAATATGTGCTTGGCACCTCTTTCGATTGCATCTTTTATCAACTCTCCTGTGCCATATGTGCTTGTATGCATCGGATTTAATTCATCATGACTTAATAAACGAATACCCGATGCTGACGACATTTCTATATAGGCCGTTTTTGTATCAGATGACAATAAATAATTGGCATTAACAGGTCTGAACAGCGGATCATTGACCTGTAGCTCTACCCTGTCACCACCAATATAGTATCGAAGTACGTCAATTGTTCCATCACCACCATCTGCCAAGGGACATTTCTCAATGATGACATCAGGGCAAATAGCTAGAATAGTTTGCTCAACAATGGCGCAGAACTCCATTGCCGATAAGGAACCTTTAAATTTGTCAGGTGCAATAACAATCTTCTTCATCGTTTAAAACAGAAAGCAATTTCCAACTATAAGTAATCCAAATTTACAATTAATATACTCCCTAGCTACATTAAAAATAAATCTGAACGTAGGACGAAAAACATTTAGGCATCTAACAGACTTAAACTGTAGCTGTTGCCTGAAAAGACAAGTGATTTGGCCAATCTCTAATGGAAAAATATAGCCCAAACCTGTGAAATCAATAGTAAATTTTATATTTTTGCCCAGCATTTGCGAAAATAGCTCAGTTGGTAGAGCACGACCTTGCCAAGGTCGGGGTCGCGGGTTCGAGTCCCGTTTTTCGCTCAACTATTTCACAACTGGCCCAAGTGGTGAAATTGGTAGACACGCAAGGTTGAGGGGCATTTACTAAACTTTAGCTTCAATGGACTACTAAAGCTGATTAATAAAGAGTTATATAAGAACGTAGCTCAAATGTAGAAAATATTTCGGAAACAATTCGGAAACAATCTACAGATTTGTAATTTTGAATAAAATACCAGCCCAGATGGTGAAATTGGTAGACACGCTGGCTTGAGGGGCATTTACGAAAATTTAGTGTCAAAAAGCTGCAATAGCTGATTAATACTAGGTTTTAAAAGAACTTGAAACAAAAATACAGAATTTATTCGGAAACAATTCGGAAACATTCTGTAAAAAGATAATTTTACTGTCACCAGCCCAGGTGCTGAAATTGGTAGACAGGCGCGGTTGAGGGCCGCGTGTACTACGTACGTGCGGGTTCGAGTCCCGCCCTGGGCACACAAAAACTCCCGACTGATTTCAATCGGGAGTTTTATTTTTTATCCCGATATATTACTTCTTAATCGACCATCCACCCTTTAGACCAAATATGAAATATCCAAGGTATAATGCTCCGACTGCAAAAATAGTATCACCAATAGCTCGTAACCAACGTAAGGTTTCCATTGCAGGCGTTCCTAAAAACTCTGCTGAACGAGCATACCATAATCCATGTTTTACACTAGCTACAGTTTGAGCTAAACCAACAGGTAATACACTAATTAAAACCATTAGTAATAAACCAATATTTAACGACCAAAATGCAATCTTAATCGGTTTTTCTTTCCATTCAACCTTTAGATTCATATCCCTTAGCACAAATAGCATTAATCCCATTCCCAGCATTCCATAAACACCAAACATTGCAGTATGTCCGTGTACAGGAGTCGTATTCAGTCCTTGCATATAATAGAGGGCGATTGGTGGGTTTATTAAGAATCCAAAAATTCCAGCACCCAGTAAGTTCCAAAAAGCAACAGCAATAAAAAAGTAAATTGGCCATTTGTATGCATTTACCCATTCGCTGATACGGCTTAGCTTTAAATTGTGATAGGCTTCAAATCCCATAAAAACAAGCGGAGCTACTTCTAATGCACTAAATGTTGCACCAAGAGCTAATACTCCGGTTGGTGTTCCGGAAAAGTATAGGTGATGGAATGTTCCGATAATACCACCTGAGAGAAAGATGATGGTTGAGAAAAGTACACTTGTTGTTGCAACACTAGCTTTTAATAGTTGCATACGAACAAATAAAAAGGCTATGGCTACTGTAGCGAATACTTCAAAGAAGCCTTCAACCCAAAGATGAACGACCCACCATCGCCAAAATTCAGCAATAGAAAGGTGGGTTTGTTGTCCCCACATTAAGCCAGCACCATAAAAGGATGCAATTGCAATGGATGCAATTAAGAACATTAAAAGTAAATGGCGGTTTTCATTACGCTGTTTTAATGCTGGTAGCAACGCTCTTCCCATTAAGAATAACCAAATAAATAAACCAAGGAAAAGGAAAATTTGCCAGAAACGACCTAAATCTACGTATTCATAGCCCTGGTGTCCAAACCAAAAGTTTTCTGCTAAGCCTAATTTTTGCATAACACCCATCCATTGACCAGCCAATGAACCAACTACTATTACAAGTAAAGCTCCGAATAGTATATCAACACCCAATTTTTGAAATTTAGGTTCTTTACCTGAAACAGCAGGAGCAATAAATAAGCCTGTTGCCAACCATGACGTAGCTATCCAAAAAATAGCTAATTGTATATGCCATGTTCTTGATATGGAGTAAGGAAGAAAGTCTGCCAAAGGAATTCCGTAAAAACCATTTCCTTCAACTCCATAGTGAGCTGTAATAACCCCCATTAGTATTTGAACCAGAATAAGAGCTGTAACCACCCAAAAATATTTCAGGGTTGCCTTCATTGATGGAGTTTGCTGCACCCCCGATAATGGATTAACAGGTGGTATTTCAACATCTTCATCATCGTCTTTTCTGCGTGTAGCATAATACCAAGCTAATAAGCCAATGCCCACTAATAAAACAATTACACTAAAACCTGTCCAAAGATGTAAAGAAGGAGCTGGTTCGTTAGCTACCAATTTTTCTGGTGGCCAATTGTTCGTGTAGGTAATATCCTTTCCGGGACGTTCTGTTACTGTTGCCCATGTAGCCCAGAAGAAAAAGTTATTCATTTTAGCCATTCTGTCTGCATCTTTAATGCTGTTTGCAGGCAGAGCGTACGCTTCACGTAAATCAGCCTGAGCAGACCCATCCATAAATAAACCTTTATAATGGTTGCCTACAAATTCGATGGCATCGGTACGAATTTCTGATATGTGTAATGTCTTTGTTTCTTTATTGTAGGTATTGGTTCTCATTTCTTTTTGCAACCTTTTTTCTAGCATCGCTTGCTTTTCTTCGTCAAGCTTATCATAGTCAGTTGCAAATTCTGCCTGTGCTAATCGGTCGAGAATATAAACTGCCTCTCGATGTAACCAATCAGCAGTCCAGTCTGGTGCCTGATATGCGCCATGTCCCCAAATGGTTCCTACTTCTTGTCCACCAATCGACTGCCAAATATTTTGACCATCCTTAATGTCTTGACTTGTAAAAAGCACCTCACCATTACCATTAACAATTTTTTCAGGTATAGGTGGGGCTTCTCTATATATCTCCCTGCCATAATAACCTAAAACACTAAAGGAAATAACCATAACCAGGATAAATCCAATCCAAAGATTTTTTGTTTTCATAGTCTATGCGATTTTAAAATTTAAAAACAAATGTATAACATTTTTATAAAAGGACATTCATATCCTTTTATAAATTATTACTATCTTTGTAGCAAACAAAAAATAAAAGCGATGGAAATAACTAAGAATACAACAGTTGGAGATATAGTGAAGGCTAATTTTAAAACAGCTCAAATATTTGATAAGAATAGTATAGACTTTTGTTGCGGTGGTGGAATAAGCCTCGATGAAGCCTGTCAGAAATCAAAAGTTAACATTCAGAAACTAATGCCGGAATTAGAAACTCTGGTAAAAATAAATGACCCTGATTCAAAGTATATTGATGGCTTGGAATTAAATGAATTATGCGACTATATTGAGAAAAGACATCATACTTATGTGAGTGAGAATATACCATTCCTACAGCAAAAGCTACAAAAATTATGCGATGTACATGGAGGCAACCACCCCGAATTATTTGAAATTAGAGAGCTTTTTAACGGTGCTGCTGAAAATTTAACTGAGCACATGAAGAAGGAAGAGTTAATTCTGTTTCCATACATAAAAAAGATGGTAAATTTTAAAGCGGAACAAGGTGATGCTAAAAATGAGTTTGGCGATGTTATAACAACTATTGAACTGATGCATGAGGAGCATGAAACGGAAGGAGAACGTTTTGAAAAAATATCTTCGCTTACCTCTGGTTACACTTGTCCTGCTGATGGTTGTGGAACGTATCAGGTAACCTATCAAACCTTAAAAGATTTTGAGAATGACCTACATCGACATATTCACTTAGAAAATAATATTCTGTTTAAGAAAGCTTTACTTTTGGAAAGTGAACTAATAAAATAAACGGATATGTTATCTAAAAGTACCGAATATGCCATAAGGGCATTAGTATTTGTTCAATTACGTAATTGGGAACAAAAAAGACCTGGTGTAGGAGAAATCGCTAAAGAAATTGAAGCTCCGGAAGCTTATACAGCTAAAATTCTCCAAACACTGACGAAGAATAAACTAATGGATTCCATGAAAGGACGAGGCGGAGGTTTCTTTTTTAACGACAACCAATCCAACTTAACGCTTTACGATGTAATTCATGTGGTGGAAGGTGATGCTTGTTTTCACAAGTGCGGTTTTGGATTAAAACAATGTAATAATGACAACCCTTGTCCCCTGCATGATAAATATAAAGTGGTTCGTGATGGTTTTTTTGATATAGTAAAAACAGAAACGATTAAGTCGTTATCGGAGAAAATAAAACAAGGAGATGCAGTATTAAATAGATTAAATACTTAAGATATGAAAAACATAACTCAAATATTATCAGATGAGCATCAAACAATTTTAAAGGTTATTGATGCTGTACTTAAAGAATGTACTGAGCTTGAAAGCGGAAAAACGTTAAATATTGACTTCTTTAAGAAAACAATAGATTTTATAAAAAACTATGCAGATAAATTTCATCATGCCAAAGAAGAAGACATTCTTTTTAAAGCCATGCTTGAAAATATCGAAAATCTACATTGCAACCCAATACCCGTTATGTTGCACGAACATGACGAAGGTCGTGAATTTGTGAAAGGTATGGAACAAGGTATTTTGGAAAACAACACAGAAAAGATTATTGAAAATGCTCGTGGATACGGAGCACTTTTACAAAACCATATTTACAAAGAAGATAACGTGCTTTATCCTATGGCAGAAGAAGCATTAACCGATGACCAGAAGGATGCTGTAAATAAGAGATATATGGAAATTGAAATAGAGTTAAAAGAAACAATGAATATTGAAACATTGAAGTTTGTTTAAGCGAAAAAGGTTGAATGAAATGAGAGTAGCAGTTTGGGACACATACGTTAAGAAAACCGATGGAAGTAAAATGCATTTTGACATACTTGTACAGGAGTCAATTAAGGATTCAGAAATAATATACAATTATGGACAAGAATATCTAAAAGGTAAAAATGTAATATCTGAGATACTTACTGCAAAAGAATGTGAGTTTTGCCATATTGAGGAGGCATCGCAGATAATCATAAACGATATTGAGCGAAAAGGTTATCATATTGTTGAATTGAAGAATTGCGATTAAGGATGGTAAAATCACAAGGTAGATTTGCAAGAATTTACAAAAAACTTCATAAATGGCCAGGTTTAATTATTTCCTTCTTGCTACTATATTACAGTATTACTGGCATCTTTATGAATCACCGGGAGTTCTTCTCTAAAATTGATGTTTCACGCAATAATTTACCAAAAGAATTTCGTTATCATAATTGGAATAACGGTGCGGTAAAAAGCAATCTCAATATAAATGCAGATAGCATTCTAATATTTGGAAATATTGGTGTATGGCTTACCGATTCAACTTTTACAGGTTATAGTTCCTTCAATAATGGATTCCCAAAAGGAAGTGATAATAGAAAGATATTTGACCTGCACCAATCCAGTGACGGGAATTTATATTGTGCTACTCAATTCGGACTATTTTCTTTTGATAGAGCCAGAAGTCAATGGAGTAAATTTGACCTAGATGTTGACATTAAACGCTTTGTTGCTATTGAAAGCATTGAAGATACACTCTATGTTTTAAATCGCTCCTATCTCTTTAAAGGAAAGTCAAAAGGTATCAACTCCGTATTTCAAAAAATTGAATTGAAACAACCTCATGATTACAACAATGAAGTCTCACTTTTTGAAACCATGTGGCAAATACATTCAGGTGAAATATTTGGAATTCCCGGAAAACTATTTGTGGATTTTTTAGGTGTGATAACCTTATTTCTATCGCTTACCGGGATTATATACTTTTTCTTTCCAAGATGGATAAAGATAAGAAAGAATAAGTCGAAAACAGTTGCATCAATTGTCAAGACTAACCGATGGTCATTAAAATGGCACAATAAAACTGGTGCATGGTTATTTGTGTGTCTAATAGTTTTGTTCTTTACAGGAATGTTTTTGCGTCCTCCGTTACTCATTGCTATTGCGTATTCAAAAGTAAATCCAATAAAATTCTCCCATCTCGACCAACCCAATCCTTGGTACGATAAATTAAGAGATTTAAAATATGATGAAAACCGAAACGAATTCTTATTAGGAACATCGGAAGGAATCTACTCCATGGATAAAGATAAGCTTGCTCCCGAAGCTTTTAGGATTCAGCCTCCTGTTAGTGTAATGGGAATAAACGTACTAGAAAACTTCAATGATGGAGCTTACATTATAGGTTCGTTTAGCGGTTTGTTCTTATGGCATCCTGCTCATTCTGAAATTTATAATTTGGCAAAAGGTAAAATGTACGTTGGTAACTCTACAGGCAGGCCGATTGGTGATTTTAAAGTTACTGGCTTGATTACAGATTTGAAGGGTATACAATATATGATTGATTACGATAAGGGTGCAGTTCCTTTGTATCATCATAAATTGTTTCCTGAAATGCCAAATAATGTTCTTGAAGAATCAAAGATGTCCCTTTGGAATCTATCGCTTGAAATACACACAGGTCGATTTTTTAGATTTATGCTTGGTAACTTCTATATTCTTCTGGTTCCACTTTCAGGATTGGTAAGTGTTATGGTTGTATTGAGTGGCTATTTACTTTGGAGAAAGAGATTTAGGAAACCTAAAACTCGTTAAAATGTTGTACCTTTTATAAAAATAAAAACATATTAAAATGATTTCAAGAAATTATAAAACAGAACCTAAAAAGGAAAACCCACACAAAGTGGATGTTCGACAAATGTACAATGCCGAATCAGCTCAGCAGATGCATATTACCCTGCAACCTGGCGAAACCTTAAAACCACACAAAACTCCTGTTGATGTTACCTTTTATGTGTTGGAAGGAACACCAACGGTGCATGTGGGTGAAGAATCAAAAGTATTTGAAAAAGATACTTTGATTGAAAGTCCTGCGAACATTGTACATCATATAAGTAATGAGGGCGACAAGCAAGCTAGAATATTAGTTACCAAAGCTCCGAGACCAACAACCCAAGCCAAACTATTATAATACAAATTGATATGAGCGAATTAATAAATAACTCAAAATATAGAAAGGATAAGTTAAAGGAACTTATTCTGAAACTCCACGAAGGAGAATCTGCTGACGAAGTACGTAAAGAGTTAATCGAATCATTAAAAAATATTCCATACGGCGAGGTAGTTGAAGTAGAGCAAGAACTCATACAGGAAGGCTTGCCCGAATCAGAAGTTTTGAAGCTTTGTGATATTCATGGCTCAGTACTTGAAGGTAATGTTGATTTAAGTGGGGCAAAAGACATTCCCGAAGGGCATCCGGTTGATGTTTTTAAAAAAGAAAATATTGAATTAAAGAAAGTTGCTGAAAAAGCAAAAGGCTTGCTACAAGCCCTTAGTCAAGTTGGAAAAGATGAGTATGAAAAATACATATTCGCACTACAAGGGTTTTTTAATGAGTTAATGGATGTTGATAAACACTATCAGCGAAAAGAGTACTTGGTGTTTCCGTATTTAGAGAAAAATGAAATTACTGGCCCACCAAAGGTTATGTGGGGAAAGCACGATGAGATTAGAGAACAATTAAAAGGCTGTATTGAAATTCTTAAAACTCCGGAACTAACAGCCGAAGATTTAGAAGAATCACTTGAACTCATATTCTACCCTGCCATACAAGGCTTGGTTGATATGGTGCAAAAAGAAGAAGAAATTCTTTTTCCAATGGCAATGGATTTACTTACCGTGGAAGATTGGTGGAACATTGACAAGCAAACGCTTGAATTTGGATTTACACTATATGACCCACAAATAGAATGGAAACCGGAAGGAATGTCAGAAGATGTTGGAGAAACTACTGTATCCGGAGATGGTAATATACAACTTCCATCGGGTAGTTTTACAGCCAAAGAAATAATGGCAATACTAAATACCATTCCAGCCGATATGACTTTTGTAGATAAGGATGATAAGGTAAAGTATTTTACTCAGGGAAAAGAACGGATTTTTGCTCGAAGTCGCTCTATCATTAACAGAGATGTACGCTTGTGCCATCCTCCTGGAAGCACACACATTGTCGAGAAAATTGTTGAAGATTTTAAGTCAGGTAAAGCTTCTCACGCTCCTTTCTGGATTCAGATGAAGGGCAAGTTTGTTAAGATAGAGTACTTCGCCTTACGTGATGAGAATGGAGAGTATCTTGGCACATTGGAATACTCCCAAGACCTTACTGAGAATAGAGCACTAGAAGGAGAGCAACGTATTTTGTCTTATGGTGAATCAAAAGAAAAATAACATGGAAAAATTGATAATAACTCCCAAAACAAAAATATTTGATTTGCTTGAGGCGTATCCGCAATTGGAAGATGTTTTAATAGCTGCTGCACCCCCATTTAAAAAACTAAGAAATCCGGTATTGCGGAAAACGGTAGCAAAAATTACCAGCTTATCACAAGCTGCTACCATTGGAGGTTTAAAAGTAGAGGAACTGATAAATAAACTACGTAATGAAGTAGGACAAAAAACAAGTGATTCTATTGAGGTTGAACATGGGAATTATATAACCGAAAAGCCCAATTGGTTTAATGAAAGTGAAGTAGTCGAAACAATTGATATTCGTGATATGCTAAATGCCGGAGAGCAACCTGTACACGAGGTTCTTTCGGCTGTGAAAAAACTTGACAATAGTAAAATACTAAAAGTAATAGCACCATTTATTCCTGCTCCCTTAATTGATAAATCGTTGAGTTTAGATTACAAGCATTGGCTTGATAAAAAAGGAGAAGAAGAATATTGGGTGTTTTTTAAGGTTTAGAGTATGTCAGAATTTACAAAAACAAAGGCAAAAAGGATTCTTAAACTAAAAGAGGTTTCTAAGCTAATTTTAAAGACTGGAAATGCCAAGTCATTTATTGATGCCAACAAGGAATTTATTCCAACAGTTATACCAACCGATTTTATTGAACTTTTTGATGAGATAATCAAAGAAGGCTATAAGATGGATGACATAAAAGTATTAACCAATAAAGTGCTTAATATCTTTTATGAACCGATTCGAGATTATAAACGTATCGAGCCTGAACCAGATTCATTTTTGGGTGTGCTGGAACAAAATAATCACGAAATGGAATTGGTTCTAAATAAAATCCGTCCTGAATTTAAAGCCTTTGTAAAAGACATAAGCAATAAAGAAATAGGTGCAGAGTTGGCTGAATATTTTAAACAACTTGAAATATTTGTGAAGCATTATACCATTAAGGAAAATGTATTATTCCCAATTATTGAGAAAACCTGGGACGATTACCGTTGTCTTCAAATAATGTGGTCGTTTCAAGATGATATAAGAAGGAATTTAAAGACCGTTATAGCACAGCTAACCCATGAAGAGCTTAATATAAAGCAATTCAATAAATGTGTTGGTGATATTTTCTTTAATATGCTGGCAATTAAGTTCCGGGAAGAAAGAATTCTTTTTCCTTACATATTAGAGACCATTACCGAAAGCCAATTAGAAACGATGAACAGGGAAGGGTTTGAACTAGGCTATCCATATATTCAACCTACGCTTACAAAAGTGAATAAATCAGTATCAGGTATTGATGGCAACTTAATTAACCTTGGAACAGGTAGCGTAAGTATTGAGCAAATTAAACTTATTTTTAATCACTTGCCTGTGGATATAACCTTTGTGGATGAGAACGATAAGGTATGCTTTTTTTCAACCCCACCTAAACGTATTTTTCCACGTACCACAGCAATTATTGGACGAGAAGTGAGTAATTGTCACCCACCAGAAAGTGTACATGTGGTTGAGCAAATTGTAGAATCGTTCAGAAATGGCAAAAAAGACCAGGCAGATTTTTGGATTAAAATGCGAGGCGAATTTATTTTGATTCAATATTTCGCTGTTCGTGATGAAAGCCAAAACTACAAAGGTGTAATTGAAGTCTCTCAGGAGGTTTCGGAAATTAGGGCTTTAGAGGGAGAAAAGAGACTATTGGATTGGTAGTCTCTTCTATCTGAAATCAATCTCCTTTCTTATGCTTGTGTGGTTTTAGTGATGGCGTATTACCCGGAGTTTCCTTATTATCTCGTTGTCTTCTGTCAGGTTTCCCTGTTGATTTTGCTGTTCGTTTTGGACCAGGTTTAATTCCCATGATTTTTAGCTTTTGTTAGAATTATATTTTACTCACAAGTTCATAATAATTAGTCAAATATCAAAATACCATAAACTTTCGGGAGGTTTGTAAAATCTAATCCTTAAATTTTATCGCTCCAATCCGTTTCAACCAACCTTCTAAAAACAAATGATTCTTACCTTTCTTGGCAATCTTATGGTAGTAGCGGATTCTTGCTTTCTTGATTTCCCAAAACAAATCTTTAGGCTCGTGCATATTGATAGCTGCTAGGGTATTAAAGCCTATAATACCATCCATTTTTAAGTCGGCATCAAAGAATTGGTTTAATACACGCTGAACACCTCTAGCACCCCATACTCCGCTATTAACGCACCAATCAAAGATTATTTCTTGTATTGAGCCATTGGATATTTCATCAATTTTAAATCTTTTGTAAAAGGTCTGCTGATAAAAATCCTTTACAAGTTTTGTCAATTGAGGAACATCAATCTTAAAGTTCCAAGGTATTTCACCATAGGTTTCTTTGTAGGCATCAATATATTGCCATCCTTCCCAATCGGGATGCAAATTCCGGGCAACACCCATGTAGGTTTCGCCACCTCGGTCGCCTTCTACGTTGGCATAATAGCCTTCATGTTTGATTACGCCATCAAACAACTCATCGAATGTTTTCATTGTTTACGTCTGTTTTTAAGTTTGACATCATTAACTCCTGATATTGCACCACCAAAAAGAAAGTCAATAATGGTGCTTAGTTTGGTGGATATTCCACCGTTGATACTGCTTACAAATGCTATTTGCCAATCATCAAGCTGAATGGTATCAAAGATGAAGTAGTTCAGCATTACGAAAGTCAAACCACACCATGCAAGCAAGAAGAAGATTGCAAAGGCTTTTTGAAGCCAACTGTCTTTCTGATACATCTCCCTGGCTGAACTCCTATCGGCAACTGCCATCTTAAAAAGTTCCATTTTCCCCTGGAGCTTTTCTTCTTGTGTGGTGAATATTTCATCAATCAGCTTAGTACC
>NZ_JAGTAR010000014.1 GCF_018156225.1 Carboxylicivirga sediminis | reverse complement strand
TCTTTGTATTGTAGATTTTTTTTCATAGATTTTGGATTTAGTTAACGAACTGATTAAGGGTAAGGACAGGTTTTTCAATCTGTCCTTTTTCTTTGTTATAACTTCAATCAGTGCTTTCTTTTTTAGTCAAATCTTCTTAACTTATTGGCTGTAACTAACCAAAACTGCGCAATGGACAATCTGTTTTTAAAATACATGGGAGCCCGCGAAGGCAAGCAGGAAAAACCTCCAAAAAAAATCGGCACACCCGGACCGGTTATCACCATTTCGCGGGAATATGGCTGTCACGGGAAACGCATCGCAGAAAAACTGTCGGAAATTCTCACTGCTAAAAGCTATGCCAGCGGCGAAAACAAAGAGTGGCGGTGGATAAGCAAAGAAATTCTTGAGCAGTCGGCCAAAGAGCTAAAACTATCAACAACGCTGGTAAAGCAGTTAAGCGACTATAAACACAGTAGTTTCTTTAAAGACTTAGCGCTATTCTTCAGTGAAGACTTTTACCCGGGGAATGCCACCATCAAAAACACCATTGCCAAATACATTTATGATGAAGCCGAGCAGGGCTATGTAATCATTGTAGGACGAGCTGGTGAAGCTATCACCAAAAGTATTGAACGCTCCTTCCATGTTAAACTGGAGGCACCTTTAAGCTGGCGGGCAAAAGTAGTAGCAGACGAAGAACACATGAGCGAAAACGAAGCTAAAAAAGAGTGCACCGTGCAAGATAAAAGACGTGCACAATTCCGTGATTACTTCGAAAAAGGCCGAATGGATGTTGATTTCTTTGATGCCAAGCTTAACTGTAAGGCATTAAGCGATGACGAAATACTGGAATTGCTTGTTATCATTGCCGAAACCAGAGGTTTTGTATAAATCAGACTTATATAATAAACAAAAGGCTGCCAGTTATCTGACAGCCTTTTGTTTTACCATTCAATAAAGCTATTTATTCATCTTTCAGCATTGTTTTTTGAATAATATAAAACAATACCAGGCTAGCTCCGCCAAACAACAGCATCATTGATAGAAACGCCATTTCTTCGGGCATCTCAGTACTAACGCTTACCACATTACCCACAATTATACCTACTGCTATTCCAACCAGTAACATACCATATTTCAGGCTCAGGTAATGCTTTGGTTTGCCATATTCAAATATTGAAGCCTCTTTGCCTGCAGCAATCAGTGCAGTGCGTTCCAATCGTCTGTTTTTATAATACGATAATGAAATAATAATGGCCGCAATACTTCCAAAAAATACTAAGGGTACTAATACATCTTCCATAATTCTATATTTTAAAGTTTTACATTTTTCAAGTTCTCTCCCGGAGCGCTCACTCGTTGGACGCCACTTTCTGAAAGGCGGTTACAAGAAAATGCAATTCATTTAAAAATAAAATGCAAAATCCTCATATACTTGCCATTGCAATGCTTTAAGAGTAAATTACCAATAATTGTGTAACCTATTTTGCGCTGAAGGCGTCCTATTTGATGAATGAGTGACCCAAATGACATAAAGCTGATTAAGCTGGTAAGAGCAGGTGATGTAAGTGCCTTTGCTCAAATAATTGATAAATACCAGCACATGGCCTATACGTTGGCTAATAGTATTGTGAAAAACCATCAAGAAGCAGAAGAAGTAGCTCAGGATGCATTTTTTAAAGCCTATAAGTCACTCGATAAGTTTAAAGGCGATGCTGAGTTTTCGACCTGGTTATACCGGATAATTTACAACACCGCTATTTCGAAGATTAGGAGTCGCAAAGCAGAAACCATCACACTGGAAAGCCAGGAAGTTGATAAACAAAACACATTTAATTTTGCAGATAATCTGCATCGTTTGGAGCGACAAGAACGAAAGGTGATATTAAAAAAGGCCCTGAAAGAACTAAAAGAAGAAGATGCCTTTATAATTATTCTGTATTATTACAAAGAGCATAGTATAGAAGAAATAGAGAAGGCTACCGGCCTGAGTAAATCAAATATAAAAGTTAAGTTACACAGAGGAAGAAAGCAGTTGCAACAAACATTAGAGCAACTATTGCGTACAGAATTAAAGTCTTTTATTTAGATTTAAGACCATGAAAGAGAAAGATAAATATAGCGAAGACATACATGATGAGCTTATCAAAGACCTGTTTAAGGAATATAGCCTTGAGGAAGCACCAGCATCATTAAAATCGGAAACTATGAACCGGGTTTTCAGTGACTGGACAGAAAATGCCCTCAGCTATAAGCCCATTATTAATAAGCGTAACCGTTTGTGGATGATTGGCGGATTTGCGGCCTTGCTGGCCATCAGTTTCCTGATAGACGCTTCGGTGATTATAGACTATTGGAATAAGATTAATGTCAACAACTCCATTATCGATCTTTCTAAAGTATATAAACAAATGGGAAGCCTGGGCACTCACATGAATAGCTTACCTTCCATTATTTACTTTACCATTGCAGGCATCCTGGCATTGCTGGGTATCGATCGCTTTTTCAATCGTTTGGCAAATATTTAAATTAAACAGCATATAAAAAGCGAGAGCGAATCAATTCATGGCCCGCTCTCGCTTTTTTCATTATTTCGAACTTACTAAACTACTCCTAAATAAGCCATTAACTCAAAAATATAATGGGCTGAAATACCTGCAAACAATCCTCCTATTGTATGTGCAAGTAAGGCCTTTGAGGTCAACTCCCTAAACTTCAAGGTATCGAGCATAGCTGTATGCGTACTTAAATAACCACTCCAGCACATGCCCATTGCTGTAAACACAGCAATTTCGTTACCGCCAACAATGCCCTGTGCAATAAATGCTTTTACCATTGAAAGAGCGGCTCCAACGGCTCCAAGTGAAGTAACAGGAAAAGCTATTAGCTCAGGATACTCAAAGCCAAATAACCAATCGAATAACCAATCGACTGAACCTGCCAGTTTTGGTAAAATTGGCACCCCTTCGTAAGCAAGCCCCTGGTAACCTATAGCCGCATCTGCAGGTTTGAAAGTAATGACCATTACAATAGTACTTATCACCAATACACCTGGTACAATTGCTAAACCAAGTTCAACACCCGACTTACCTCCATCCAGCATGGCATTTAAAAAACGCTGAAAGGTACTACCCTTTGACTCAAACGAAATTTTCTCCTCATCTCCTTCGCCTTCAAATTCTTTGTCGGCAGGAATACTGTCTTTAATCAGATACTGCATCAAGCGTGTGGAGATCACAGCGCCAATCACGGCACCTGACAATCCAATCATAGCTCCGGAAAAATACCCCAACCCGGTCATAAAAGCCAATACAATCAATCCCATACCAAAAGCGGTTCCGAAGTTGGTTAGTGAGATTAATTCGTGAGTCTTAAAGTAGCGGCTGAAATTTTTATCATTAGATAAACTGATAATAGCAGGATTATCTGAGAAGAATGTCATTAGCCCGGCCAAAGCACTTACCCCAGGCAAATTAAATAGAGGTCGCATCAGTGGAGCCAGCAGCACCTCGAGCAGACGAACCACACCAAATTCAATCATCAAACGGCCCAGCGCACCAGTAAGCACAGTAATTCCCATAATGAAAAATACGGTATTCATCAGCAGGTCGTGAGCTGTACGCATCAGCGTATTCAACAGGTTGGTCACTCCCATCACATGGCCCAGATAGCCAAAAAAAGCTCCAAAGAATAATAAAAAGAATAACGCCTCATACCGACGTCGTTCCAGGTAGCCTCTTTCTTTCAATTTTTTTAACGCACTCATTTTGTCATGTTTTACGTTTCAAAAATAGAAAGCCACCCAACGCGAAAACAAGACTTAAATCACGATTTAAAGATTTTTTTCATGAAATAAATCAAGGTATTTACTGATTTTTTCTCACTTTTTAACAGTAACCTTTTTGCAAATGCCCATGAATAAAGGCATATACATTACCTTTGCTTTTTAACTATTACAACATCCTTATTACATAATATGCAAAACATCGAACCATTCAGCCGCTGGGAAACCGTTTACCTGACCAATCAAGATCCGCAATCTATCTACTATGGAGATGTAATTGATGAATACTTATGTCGAAATACTATTTATAATCATTACATTCACCCCAAATGGGATGAGTTTGGTTCAAAAACGCTCTACCTGAAGATACTATTTGTGAGTTACGAGCAGAACTTTGCTATCATTGAGCTGATGGGCGAATGGAACGACTGCCTGTATAATGATATTATGCATCTTAAACGCACCGTTGTGGAACACCTGGCAGATAAGGGTATATCGAAGTTCATACTCATAGGCGAGAATGTGCTTAACTTCCACTACTCCGATGATGCTTATTACGAAGACTGGTTCAACGATATTGAAGATGGCTGGATTATGGCGGTTAATTTCAGACAGCATGTGCTGGAAGAGTTCGATAAAATTAACCTCAACTATTACATATTATATGGTGGGCAACTCAACAGCGTTAAATGGCGTACCTTATCACCATTGAAACTTTTTGCTGCACTCGACCACTATGCCAATTCAGCTTTAAATCCTTAAAAATATTCGTGCATAAAAAAGCCTGTCTGGGGAGACAGGCAAAGAAACATTCTAAGAAAAAAATTCTAACCTAAACCTCACACACATCCGAATGTTTCTATATTTGGGGACCAGGAGAGCCGTGTTGTTTTAGATTCGAAAGCTAAATTACGCCCTTAATATTATGGTGTCAAGTGGCTGAGATGAAAAAAAAAGATTTTTAACACTTTTTTTACAATAAGGCGTTGTTCTCTTCCTACTTCTTTTACAAAGCACCGCTGTTTTGTTATTTTTGCACAAAATTACAGAAGTGATATATCCAGAGAGTTTCGAAGATAAGATAAAGTTTACCCGCGTTCGTGAGCTGGTGAAAGAAAGCTGCATGAGTGGATTGGGCAAAGAGGCCGTTGATGAGATGAGCTTCAGCACCCATTTTGATGAAGTGAGTCTTAACCTGCAGCGCACCAACGAATTTAAAAAAGTATGCCTGGAAGAAGATAACTTTCCAACAGGCTACTTCATTGATGTGCGTGAACCATTGGCCCGTATTCGCACTGAAGGCCGCTTTATGGATGAAAGTGAACTGTTTGACCTGAAACGCTCATTAACGACTATCAACGAAATCTGCCGCTTTTTTAATAAAAAAGATGACGAAGACTATCCGAAACTGAAAGAGCTGGTGGCCGAGGTGGCCGTGTTTCCGTTTATTCTGGATAATATTGACGGGATACTCAATAAATTTGGCAAGATAAAAGACAATGCGTCGCCCGAACTGGCGCGCATCCGTCGTGAGATTTTTAATAAGCAAAACAGCATATCGCGCAAGCTGAGCTCCATACTTAAACGCGCCAAGCAAGATGGCCTGGTGGATGCAGACGTGACGGTATCGATACGCGATGGCCGGGCCGTGATTCCTGTGCCGGCAGCTAATAAGCGTAAGTTGGGTGGTATTGTGCAGGACGAGTCGGCTACCGGTAAAACCTCTTTTATTGAGCCGGCCGAAGTAGTGGAAATCAACAACGAGGTGCGCGAACTGCAATATGCCGAGCGTCGTGAGATGACCCGCATACTGATTGAGATGGCCGATGTGATACGTCCGTATATTGATGAGTTGCTGGAATCGTACCGGTTTATGGGTACCATCGACTTCATCAGGGCCAAGGCACGCTTTGCCATCAGCATTAATGGCTTGTTGCCTGATTATAAGAAGCAGCAAAACTTCATCTGGAAAGAAGCTGTTCACCCCTTGCTGCACCTGCAGCACAAACCCCTTAACAAACCGGTGGTGCCTTTAGACATCGAATTGTCAGACCCCAAACAGCGTTTGTTACTCATCTCGGGACCTAACGCCGGTGGTAAATCAGTATGCCTGCAAACAGTGGGCCTACTGCAATACATGTTTCAGTGCGGACTGCTGGTGCCAATGGACGAAGGCTCAACCATGGGTATCTTCAAGCACATTTTTATGGATATGGGCGATGAGCAATCCATCGAGAATGACCTGAGTACCTACAGCTCGCACCTTTTTAATATGAAGCACTTTTTGCGTTACAGCCAGCAACAAACACTGATACTGATTGATGAGTTTGGAACAGGGACAGAGCCCATGCTGGGTGGTGCCATTGCTGAGAGTGTGCTGGAGCAGCTGAATCAACAAAAGGTGTATGGCGTCATTACCACGCACTACACTAACCTGAAACATATGGCCTCGCAAACCGAAGGTATTGAGAATGGTGCTATGCTGTTTGATACTGGTCGAATTATGCCACTGTACAAGCTGCAGATAGCCCAGCCGGGCTCTTCGTTTGCCTTTGAGATAGCCCGCAAAATTGGTCTGCCCGAAAACATCCTGACGAGCGCCAAGGAAAAAATTGGACAGGAACATGTTGATTACGACAAGAACCTGCGCGAGATAGTGCGTGACAAACGTTACTGGGAGCAAAAGCGTAATACCATTCGGATAAATGAGAAGAAGCTGGCCGATGTGCTGGAACGCTATCAGCTGGACCTGCAGAACGTTAAGAAAGAACGAAAAGAGATACTGGATAAAGCCAAGGCAGAAGCCGAATTCTTACTATCCAAAGCCAATAAGGAGATAGAAAACACTATCCGAACCATTAAGGAGACCCAGGCTGATAAAGAAAAAACCAAACTGGCGCGTCAGCAACTGGAGGACTTTAAAGAGACGGCTGTTGACAAAAAGCTGAAGGATGAACAGATAGAACGCAAAATACGCCAGATTGAAGAGCGCGAGAAGCGCAAAGCCAACCGCAAAAGCAATAAGCCAGATGAAGCGGCGGCAGCGGCAAAACTGCGTCCGAAAGCCAGCGAGGCGCCTCTTCAGGTGGGTGATAACGTCAAACTCAAAGGACAAAATACGCCGGGCGAAATTCTGAAGATTCAGGGTAAAGAAGCCACTGTGGCTTTTGGCAGCCTGAGTACAACAGTAAAAATTAACCGCCTCGAACGGGTGAGCAACAAAGCGGTTAAGCGGGCCAATATTACCAATCCTAATGCTTCGATATCCAATGTGGGAGATAAAGTGCGCGAGCGTAAGCTGACTTTTAAACCGGACATTGATGTGCGGGGCAAGCGTACCGAAGAAGCCATTCAACTGGTGCTTAACCACCTGGATGAAGCAGTGATATGCGAGGCGTCGGAGGTGAAGATATTGCATGGGAAAGGTAATGGCATACTGCGCCTGATGATACGTGAGCAGTTGAACACCCTGCCTTTTGTCAGTTCGTTCCGCGATGAGCATGTGCAGTATGGTGGCAGTGGCATTACCATTGTTGAGATTGGGTAGGTTGTCTGGAGCAGGAAAACAACCCACATCTTTAATCCAATTTCTTTAGCTGGATGGGCTTGACAAAATGAGTTTCAATCCCTCTGATTTCGATAGACACAAACTGCATTTCTCATCAATCCCCTTCCAAACGAACCACACGAGAGGACTCGTGCGGTAGCGATTGAAAATATTTCCTAGCTGGAATTTGAGTAGAAAGAAGACCCGCATCTTTAATCCAGATCCATTAGGCGAACGGTTTGACAAGACATACATCAATCCCCCTAATCCAGATATACACAAATAACTTTTCTCATCTATCCCCCTTCGCCAAGGGGGAAATACTTTTAATATCACGCATTTCAAACGAACCACACGAGAGGACTCGTGCGGTAGCGTTAAAACTGACTCAAGCAAGATTATTATTTAAAGGCATTTATCATTGTTGATGAGTATGTTTTTTTATTACTTAGAGTTGAATATAAATCCATTCGACAATGAATAAACTTCTTACCCTGAGCCTGATGCTTTTTCTGTCTGCTGCATCGGCCTTCAGCCAAAAACAATCTGTTGAAAGCTTATTACAAACCAATGATGAGAACCTGCAGCACCGCCTCGACCGCCTGGAGAAGATGGTGGACGACCTGATGTGGCACGAACGCCTGGGCGATGTTGCTTATGTTGATAAGGTATATATGTATGGTCCGCCCAAGTGGAAAGAGAAAAACCCCACGGCACTGGGCGCCGGCAATCCTGTTAAGTTCTGGTCGTACCTGTTCTTCCCCAAAAACCTGGATACGAACAAAAAATACCCGCTGATGGTATTGCCCCATGGCGGTGTGCATGCCGATTTCACCACCTACTACACGCATATTGTGCGCGAACTGGTGAACCAGGGCTATGTGGTGGTGGCCGCCGAGTATCGTGGCAGCACCGGCTACGGTAAGGGCCATTATGAGAAGATTGATTACGGCGGACTGGAGATTGAAGATGTGTTTGCCAGTAAAAACTACATGCTGGATAACTACCACTTTCTGGATAAAAACCGGGTGGGCATTATGGGTTGGAGCCATGGCGGACTGATTACCCTGTTTAATATTTTTGAACACCCCACTGATTATGCAGTGGCGTACGCCGGCGTTCCGGTAAGTGACCTGGTGGCACGCATGGGCTATTACGACGATGAATACCGCGCCTTGTACGAAGCCGATTACCACATTGGACAGTCGGCACACAATAATGTGGAGGAGTACCGTCGCCGCTCACCGGCCTGGAATACCCATAAATTTAAGAACACGCCTCTGCTGATACACACCAACACCAACGATAACGATGTGCATGTGCTGGAAGTGGAGCACCTGATTAAATCGCTGAAAGCCGACAACAAGCAGTTCGACTACGAAATATACCAGGCTGTGCCGGGCGGTCACTCGTTTGACCGGATGGATACTAAGACGGCCAAAGAGATACGGGTGAAGATTTACAAGCATATGAACCGTTATCTGAAACCAGAAAATCCCATTAACAACCTGCAGGATATCCAAAAAGCAGGTTATAAATTTTAATTGAACGAAGGGTTTCTTATCACTTTACTTTGGCTAAGAAACCCTTTACCTTTTCCACCCTAAACCACATATGATGAAACTCTTTACTTTCTTGATCACCCTCCTGCTCTGCCTGGCCACTACCGCCCAAACCACCATAAACGAGGAAAACATAAAACTAAGTACCGACAATGGCGAGCTGTATGGCTCCTTAACCATGGCCGATGCCAACAAAAGCGATGTAGCCCTGATTATTGCCGGCTCGGGAGCAACGGACCGCAACTGTAATGCCGGCTTTACCTTGTACTCTAATGCCTACAAGATTCTGGCCGAACAGCTGGCCATGAACGGCATCTCAACACTTCGCTACGATAAGCGAGGCGTTGGTGAGAGTGCACCGGCCAAGATAGCAGAGGGCGACATGCGTTTCGACCGTTTTATTGATGACGCCGTGCAATGGATAGAACTGCTGAAAGCTGATAAACGCTTTAAGAAAGTATATATCATAGGCCACAGTCAGGGGTCACTCGTGGGTATGATGGCGGCACAACAAACCAGGGCCGATGGTTTTATATCCATTAGCGGTGCCGGGCGCCCCATTGATCAGGTTCTGCAGAATCAGTTAAAGCCCAAACTGCCTGAGAAGGTATATGAGGAAGCCGTCATGCTGTTTGACACCTTAAGAATGGGACAAACCACACAAGCGGTTAACCCCTATCTGTATTCTATCTTCCGCCCCAGCCTGCAAGCATATATGATTTCGTGGATGCAATACAACCCGGCTGATGAAATTACCAAACTGGATATCCCTTTGTTGCTTATCAATGGTACTACCGATATACAGGTATCGGTTGATAATGCGCAACTGCTGCATGAGGCTGCGCCCAAAGCTCAACTGCAGCTTATTGAGGGCATGAACCATGTGCTGAAGGATGCACCCCAGGAACTAAAGGCGAATATGGCGACCTACTCGAACGGCACACTGCCGGTTAATACCCAACTGGTGGAATGCCTGGTGGAGTTTATGAAGCATTAAAAAGCCAAACGCCACAAGCTGATAGCTATTAGCGATACCCATTGCACTTTAAAATTTCGATCTTCCATCATCAGTCTTCTGCTTTGATGTAAAACAATCCCCCTCTCCCTGCGGGTTTCTCCCCAAGGGGAGAATGAGTACCAGTCTAATCTTCCCTCACTCGAAATACAGTTTCGAAATATTGAAAGCCAGTGATAGGAATTAATGTTACAGAATGGCGGCCTTTGAATAGGGGAAGCCTGAGGTAACAGATTCATTCCGGTGCGTAGGCTGCCTGCAGCAGGCAGGCAATCACCTCTTTCAATAAAGTTTTTGCATCCTTTTTCAAAAATGGATGTACCAGCCCCGGCATAAGGGCAATTAAGCTTTATGCTGCTCAAGCCGCAGGGGCTTTCCCTTTCTTCCTGCAGCCGAAGAAAGGGAACAAAGAAGACCGCGACTAAAGCACTCGATGACCCACTAACATCTCACTATGCATGAGATTTAAAGATGTACAGCTTCATTAGCAAATCTCATTATGCTTCGTTTCGATGAGTGGGTGCCCCATCTGCGTTGCTGAGGTCGGGGAGCGAACAACCACTGTTGATTGCACTTACCAACCCCCACTTGAAACAGGGTTTCGAAGCAGTCGCTCGTCAAGAGAGTGGATGAGAAGGCGAAATGGCGGCCTTTGAATAAGGGAAAGCCTGGCGTAACAGATTCATTCCGGTGCGTAGCCTGCCTGCAGCAGGCAGGCAATCACCTCTTTCAATAAAGTTTTTGCGTCCTTTTTCAAAAAAGGATGTGCCGGCCCGGCACTAGGGCAATTAAGCTTTATGCTGCTCAAGCCGCAGGGGCTCATACTTTCTTATCTCCGCAGTACGGAGCAAGCTTTGATATAAGAAAGTACGCAAAGAACATCAAGACTACAGCACTCGCCTACCCACTAACATTTCGTTTCAGGGAAGATTTAAAGACTGACAATACGTGCTCCAAATCTTCCTTTCTTTCACTCAATGAGTGGGTCCCATCTGCGTTGCTGAGGTCGGGGAACGAACAGCCACTGTTGATTGCACTTCCCAAACCCCACTCGAAATACAGTTTCGAAATATTGAAAGCCAGTGATAGGAATGAATGTTACAGAATGGCGGCCTTTGAAAAAGGGGAAGCCTGAGGTAACAGATTCATTCCGGTGCGTAGCCTGCCTGCAGCAGGCAGGCAATCACCTCTTTCAATAAAGTTTTTGCGTCCTTTTTCGAAAAAGGATGTGCCGGCCCGGCATAAGGGCCATTAAGCTTTGTTCTGCTCTAGCCGCAGGGGCTGTTCCTGTTTCTCCTTGAGAAGCATTATGTCCTTTCATTTTTGCCTGCAGCAGCAAAAACGAAACAAAAAATGCCACCGCTGCAGCACTCATTGACCCACTACTTTTTTATTTCGGGAAAATATTCAAAGATGCCCGGCTTGGTGCCAAATATTTTCTCCCTTCATTCAAATAGTGGGTGCCCCAATATCATTGCTGATGCGGAATCTCGTATATCAACTAATTGAGTTTTTGTCACACTCCACTCGAAACAAGATTTCGAAGCAGTTGCTCGTCAAGAGAGTGGATGAGAAGGCGAAATGGCGGCCTTTGAAAAAGGATGTGTCTGGCCTGTAGTTCAAAACGCACTGACCGCAGTGTCCTTTCGCAATCCCCCTGATGCTTTCACACATTAAATCTGAACCACTCATCCCCCTTCGCCAAGGGGGAAATCCTAGAGTATAACCGGATAAAGTGGCAAAGATCCTTTTATCTGCATTGCAACAATGGCTGCCTAAACTCAAACAGTGCCTGTCTAAAGTGAAGCAATGGCCACTTAAATTGAAGCAAACAGTTTTTAAACTTAAACATAGCCATCTTACATTCAATCATTCGCCATTTTAATGAAAAAACGTCCGCTTACATACATACAATCCTTATCTACATCAAAGCAATTGACATATACACTGAAACAATGACGTTTTACATTCAAACAATGGGCATTTACAGTGAATAATACTCATCTTACCGTAAAACATAGCCTGTTTGCAGGGGCACCTACCGGTTTGACAGACAAACATAGCCTGCATACAAGCCCCACCACTCCTTTTACATTGACCACCAGACAACTTACAAGCCATCACACTCATCTGCCGATTGAAACCAGGCCTTCTGCATTGAAACATACTGAGCTATCATTGGCGCTTACTCATCAGGCGGCAGCGTTAATTGATTCAACTGAAGTACATGATGTATAAGCACTTGCATTATTAATCAAATAATTTTGCCGGTTAACCATATATTTCAGGTTGTTCGTCATAGAGTTGCACAAAATACATGTTACGTTTTTCCATTTCTGCTATTAACTAATAGAAGGGTTGATTACCTCACACCAGGCAGACCCGATTATTTATTAATTAAATACTAACCTATGGACGCAAGACAAAACAATAAAATGTCGATGTATATAGCTACCATGCGGGTGCTGCGTAGCCAAGAAGCGACCTTGAATACTGTGCCGGCACTGGCTGATGGCATCACCCAGTTTGATGCCCTGGTGCAAGCCATTGATGCTGCGCATCGGATACAGATGACTTATTCGTCGGCCAACAGTAAGATGAAAATTAAAGAAGAAGATGAGATGATACAGGCCACCGTGCAAGTGGCGGCGGCCCTGTATGTATATGCTCACGACAACAAGCTGCCCGGCCTGAAATCGCAGGTGGGTATTACGCCTTCGTCGCTGAAGCGTATGACGGATAAGGAGCTGAAAAATGCCTGCCAGCTGGTGCTCGAACTGGCTGAAACATATGTGGGTGACCTGGCCGACTATGGCGTGACGCCCGAAGTGGTGGCGACGCTTAAAAAGGAGATTGAGGACTATGCGACGCTGATAGCCACGCCACGCAATGAAATAGTGACCCGCTCGCAAGCCACTGCCCGCCTGAAGGAGCTGTTTGACGAAGCCGATGAGCTGCTGAAAAACAAGCTGGATAAGCTGATGGTGCTGATGGAAGTGCAGCAGCCGGCCATCTATAAAACCTACTTGGCGGCCCGCGTAATTGTGGACCTCAAAAGCAGTAAAACTACTGAAGAAGAAACGGCCACTACCGAAGCCTGATAAAACCTCCTCCCCTTTGGGTGTGGAAAGGGGAGTGTTTTACTGTTAATAACTTACGAGGATACAATAATCATGTTGTTAATTATTGTATTTTTAAGGGGCATTCAAAAGATAAAAATGGCTATTGCTTGGATGTGCTTAATAGAAGTAAACATAGTAATATGAAGAAAATTGAAACTATAAAAACCATAGGAGGTATTGACGCTGATACTGATGATTTGTTAATGCAATGTTTTCAGAATCACACTTCTTATAATGAAATAAAAGAGCTAGAAAAATATATAGTTTTAGGAAGAAAAGGGACAGGAAAGACAGCTATTTTCAAAAGATTTCTAAATCAGAAAAAACATGATTATTTTTGTTTTGGTCATACTTTTTCAGATTATCCTTGGCATTATCACGATAAACAAGCTAAAATTGGCGTTCCTGACTTTGATAAATTTACTCATAGCTGGAAATATTTAATTTTATTAAGCCTGTCAAAGATTTTACTAAATCAGGACCAAAGTTTACCCTTTGATGATACTTCACTCGATATGTTATCAAAAATCGAAAGTTTCATTGTTGATTCATATGGCACAAGAGACCCTGATGTTACTCAAATATTTACTCCCTCAAAAAAACTCAAGGTAAGCAAGAATCTAGAAGTTGACCTAGGTATTCTTAAAAGAGGCGTCACAACTGAAGGCGTTCCAATGGAATATTTACCGACTATTATTCAAGAGGTAAATCTAAATTTGACGGAATATGTAATTGGGAGTGTAAATCCTAAAAATAGGTATCATATCTTATTTGACCAATTGGACTTAGGCTTTGACCCTTCAAATCCTGAGTATTATAATCGGGTAATTGGTTTATTACTTGCTGCGAAAGATATAAACCGTATCGCCAAAGAAAAAGGAAAACAGATGTCTGTAATTGTCTTTTTACGGGATGATATTTATAATTCGTTAAAGTTTGAAGATAAAAACAAGTTGACTCAGTCTTCAGCTACTATAATTGAATGGGATATTCCAGGAAGCCACACGCTAAAAGAATTAATGGAAAGACGACTAACTCAAGTTCTAAAGGAGAATGACAACGAAGTAGTTAAGTGGGAAGATGTTTTTGATGAAAACCAATTAATGACAGGAAAACAGTCAAAATATAATTATATAACAGACAGAACTTTTCTTCGCCCAAGAGATGCAATTCAATTTTGCAATGAGATTATAAAAACTCATAGATTAAATACTGAAAAAGGGAACTTAATAAATAACAAAGACATCAATGATGCAAAAGCTGAATATAGCAAATACTTTCTTGATGAATTAGATGATGAGATTCATAAGCATATACCTAAATATGAAAATATCTTAGAGGTTATTAAAAGCATTGGCTATCATCAATTTGACATGGACGACTTCAACACAGCAATAGATAAAAAGAAATATTTATTCTCAGATGATATAAATTCATATGAATCCCTCAAGAGTCTTTTTGAATTTTCAATAATAGGATATTATAGAGCTGGAGGTAGTGGATATGGAGGATCTGAATATATATTTAAATATAAAAATACAAGAAGTCAATTTGAAGAAGGAGCTAAAACATACAGAGTTCATCCAGGATTAATTGATTTCTTAGGACTTAAAAGAGCTACTAAACCGAAGGAATAACTCATCCCAATAAGACACTTAATACATATGGCTTTCTAAAAATCTGAAATTGGTTTTACCCGCCATAATTTTGATTGCAACTTGATATACTTTAAACCTATAATCTAATACTAACCACACCAACACCATTGTGCTCAATTTCAAAAAATGAAGGAATACTACATAAAAGGTTTAATCCTGGTTATCTTTTTATTCTCCAATAGTTTGACATTTGGACAGGAGTCCACTGAAATAAGTATTATTAAGAAGTATATCGCAAAAGTTACTGATTACAGTGAGGAATTTAAAGAAATAAACCTTGATGGAAGCATCAATTCGAAACACAGAAAATTTCTACTTTTTGGACCTAAGAACGTGAAAGGAGGATTTGCAGAATCTTATTTAGTGAATGACACTAATATCATCAGTGTTTTCATTGGGACCAGGAAATTTTTAAATAGCCGTAAAACCATAAGTACGAATTACGTTGAAGAACTTTATTTTCTCAATCAACAGTTGTGTTATTACAAAGCGACTAAAACCTATGAAGACTATTTGGGGATTAATTATTATAAAGCTGATGATTGCAAAGCATTACTGATTCATGAAATCGAAGCATATTTAAAAGAAAATAAAACCTTAAAGCTAACTCATACTGGTTTCAGTTCTGATGCTGAAGCCACAGAACTTATCAATGAAATTCGAAATTCACACAACCATGAAAAGACGTTTAATCGAATTAAATACTTTATAAATTAAAATAACCAGTCCTAATAACTAAGCATTCTGACAGTTTGAAAATCAGAATCTGAACGTCTCGATTTCATTGAATTACCGACAAGGAATGCCAAATCATTTCACCTTATAAAAATGAAAAGACAATTGGATTTATTGAAATACTTAACAATTATAAGTTAGACTATCCTAATAGTGCTTATCTGAAAAGTTTTGAGAAAAACATAGAAAGAATAAAAGAATATCATTAACAAAATTCCATATGAAGATAAAACTAATTTCCTTGCTATTTGCATTAGGTTTTTTTAAAAGTGTAACTGCACAATTACCAATTAATGAAGAAACCGGAAGAATTGAATATATCGACGTTATTCAACTTGAAAATATTTCAAAAAACGAGATTTACCAGAAGGCTAAGTTATGGGTTGTTTCAACTTTAAAATCTGGTGACAACATGGTAGAGCTTGATGGTACAACCTCTGACCAAATTATTGGTACCGGAAATATTGAATTATACCTAGATCCAGAAATGAACAAAACAAAGTATAAGCTCAAATTAGAAAGAGGACACTTAAATTTTAAGTTCGTAGTTTTTTGCAAGGAAGGGAGATTGAAATATGAAATAAAGAACTTCTCATTATACTTCACTAGAGATACATATGGCTACCGAGAGATTAGCACGAATTTGGAAACCTCAGATATAGTCGGCATAGGAAAGAATCAAACGGAATTATTCAAAGATTATGCTGGGAAAGTAATTGATAATAATATTAGAGCATTAATTTCAGATTTTAAATCAAACCTTCAATCAGTCGAAGAAGATAATTGGTAAAGAACATCTACTAAAATACATTAAGGGCATTGTTACTTCAATTTAATTTGCAAACTCACCCCACCCAAAACAAACTCAAGCAAACATTAAAACGATGAAAAAAATCTTCTTCTATATGGCCGCACTAGGCCTGGTACTTGGACTAATTGTTCATGTTATTTCTTTGCTCGGCATTTATATTGGCGACACAGTACCTTATGTGTGGGCATTACACGCCGGGGTATTTGTTGTGTGGCTGCCGGCCATACTCACTCTTAAAAAGCATCCGGAGTTACAACAGAAAGGTTTTAAACCCAATATGACGCCAAAGCAGTTTTATGGCATCCTGTTTAAAAGTACTCCCCCAGCAGTGGTAGCTATTTCTGCCTTCTTCTTTGTCTACATGGCCATCAACTTCATACTATTTATGCAAGCCAGCATGGCTGGAACGCCTGATATTATAGATGGAAAATATGTGTTGCATAATCATGGTGAAATCATCCGCGAGCTAACAGAAGCGGAATACTTTAAGATGGAAGCCAATACGATACGTGGATTTTCAGGTCACTGGATGGCTTTTTATGCAGTGGCAATGTGTATTTTATGGCCTGGAAAAGAGAGTGAGGGAGTTAGAGCAGATGCTCAAGGGAAAGCATAATTTATTCCAAGATTCGGCTCTCTTATAGCATGCATCAGCAGCAAAAAAAACTAATACACTTATATCATCATTATCGTCTAACGCAAAAAATCTACAAAACCATGCCAGGCAGCATTGATACTTTAAAAACACTGGATAACAGCAAACTGATGGATGTTGTTAAGAACTACAAGCAATATGGCTATGACCTTGAAATACGCCAGGCCGCTATCACCATACTCGAGGAACGGGGCATTAGCACCCAGGACCTTAAAATGACTGGTAACTTCGAGAATACTCGATTTGAGGAAGCCAACAGGTATTTCGATTCATTCTTCCGCTCTTCAAAACTGGCCCTGATAGCCTATTGTGCAGTTGTTGCACTCAACCTGGTTCCCGGGTTTATCGCCGAAATAGCTCCTTCCATCCTCACTTTGGTTGTCATTGGTTCATGGCTATCGTTAATCATCTACTTTGTTTTCATTATAAAATCATTGCTCGACCACAACAGGCTTTACAAGCTCATTGGGAACAATTACAACACCAACGGCACCATTATGTATTACATACTGGGTGCGCCGCTTTACTTTATCTTTTATTTCGTGTTTAAAAAACAGGTTTATAACGAAATGAAGACGATACAGTAATACAGTCTGTCTGTACAACATTATAACAAAGAAACACCTTCTTTCTGTGGCCAACAGCTTGGCTTTCTTAACGCATTTTCTGATTAATTTCTCAACGCATTTACTAGTATATAGAAAAACAAGCCCATGCCAGCCGTTAAATCAGTTAAAGTTTAAGCAGCTAATCGTGAATTCGATTACATTTGAAAAAAAATTGCTGGTATGATTCTTCCTGTTTTATTGGTTGTTGTGGGCTTTGCTGCCTTGATATTTGGGGCCAACTGGCTGGTGGATGGAGCTTCGGCATTGGCACGCAAACACAAAGTATCGGATTTGGTGATTGGCCTCACCATTGTGGCCTTTGGCACTTCGGCCCCCGAACTGGTGGTGAACAGCTTTGCTTCGTTCAAAGGCTATTCGGATATTGTATTGGGCAACATACTGGGCAGCAACAATTTTAATTTATTCCTTATCCTTGGGCTATCGGGGCTTATATATCCGATACGCGTGCAATCGTCTACAGCCTGGAGAGAAATACCCATTTCATTGTTTATCTCCATTCTGCTATTGTTCCTGCTCAACGATTTTCTGTTTGCAGCACCCAGCTATTCCAGCCGACTAGATGGCTTAATCATGCTGGTGTTGTTTGGCGGCTTCTTGTACTATGTGTTTCATCAGATGAAGCATGAGGTGCCAACAGCCTCGTCAGACACCCACCAATCGAACTTAAAAATATGGGGGCTCATTATCATTGGGTTCGCAGGGCTCATAGTGGGCGGTCAGCTGGTGGTTACCAACAGTGTGAGTATTGCCCATACATTGGGTGTGAGTGAAAAGATTATTGGGCTCACCATTGTGGCTGCCGGCACCTCACTGCCCGAGCTGGTCACCTCCATAGTAGCTGCCAGCAAAAAGAACAGCGACATAGCCATAGGCAATGTTATTGGCTCCAACATCTTTAATGTGCTATTGATTTTATCCATCAGCAGCATTATACAGCCTATTGAGTATAATCCGAAGTTTAACATGGATGTGTTAATACTGATAGGTGGAACCATCTTCTTGTTTACCTCAATGCTCACCGGCAAGCGGAAGCAGCTGGATAGGTGGGAGGCTGCTATACTATTTGGTTTTTACCTGACGTATACCGTTTACCTGGTGATGCAAGAGCTATAAAGGCATATATATGCGAATCGCACCTTTATTACCTTTAGAATAATAAAGATGCGATTCATCCGCTGCCACCTTACGATATATGCACCTGGAAAACGAAAGCGCGCATTAGGGAGCTCGCCGGGCAGCATTGGATTTGGGCGGTTAATGAAAAGATGTGCTTTACCAAGCTGAGCTGTATTCAAGGAGCCTGCTCAGCTTATTCTCGCTAAAAACACATCACATGCCTTAAAATTAATATATCCAGCATTTTAACGACACGGCATCCTGTACCTCTTCTGTATAGGCTTTGGTGTCGAAACAATTCTGCGCATTATTGTAATCACTGCTAAAACTCAACTTTTGTCCGGCAAAAATGAAGGACTCTGCATCCATATTCACCTCCTTGATGCAGTACTTCTTGTCTTTGTTGCTAATTAACTTATTTTGGGCCGCTGCCAAATTCATTAAACCCTGGCTAATTTGGGCCACCGGCAAGGCCGGGTAGTGGTCGAAATGTCCGAGGCACCATTCTGGCTTTACCTCCCCCAAAGAGGCCGAGCTGCTATCAACACACAGGTTCATATCGTATAGGTTCACCACATCGCCATAAGGGCTAAACCCTTCTGATTTAAATGTTGCCGACTTGTATTTTGCGAAAAAACGCTCGAATAGCTGCACCGTTAACACCGAATACTGCACCGTGGCGGTATACAGCACTTCACCTTGCTGGTCGTAGATAGCCCCTTCGGCCAGCCCGTTCTTCCGGTTAAACTCCTTAGCGGTCATAACCCCTTTATACAATACATCTTCGCAAGGCCTATCGTGCACCCGCTTTAACGTGGCTTTACTAGCCAGATAGAAATGTTTGTTTTTCACGGGATTAATATTGGCCACTGCCAAACTGCCTAAGATAGCAATGTGCCGACCTGCTTCAGCGAGGGTTATACCTGCAATCTGGCTATTGTCAAATAGCTCCTGCTCAAATGTAGCTGTAACAGTTCTGTCTTCCGTGTGAATATCCTTCAACGAATTGTAAGGATACGTGACTTCAATCAATTGATTCAAATCTTTCATCAATCCTAAAACCTTAAGTTAATAAATAAGATCTGAGATACTCACATCCAAGGCTCTAGCTATTTGTGCCAATTTTAATATGGTTATATTGTATTTCCCGTTTTCAATATACCCCATGTATGACCTGTCTATTCCCGCTTTAAAAGCTAGTTTTTCCTGGGAGTATCCTCTTTCCTTTCTTTTTTGTCTGATATTATCCCCAATTACATCTAACATTTCTCATCTATCTTTTGGCAAATTTGACATTTATAAATACTCCAATCCACAGAGTATATTCGGTATTTTACACGCGAGCAATATTATCATAATTTTCTAGACGGATCATAAAAAAAGCCACCCCCTAAAGGAGTGGCTTTCTGTACATTGATATTTTATTGTTTATTTCACTACTCTTATACCCAATTACACTTTAAACGCATTTATGTGCTTATTCAGTTCATTGGCCTGCTCAAATAAACGCGTAGCACTGGCACTTAACTCTTCGCTACTGGCGCTGTTCTCCTGGGTTATCTCATTGAGCTGCTGCATAGAGAGTGATATTTGTTCCATGGCCTTTGTTTGCTCCAGCGAGCTATTGGCAATTTCGCTCACCATGGTCATAGTCTTTTGCACTTCAGGCACAGTATCAGCCACATAGCGATTCGATTCACTGGTGAGTGACACAGTCATTGAAGCCTCTTTGGTAATGGTTTCCGCAATCATTTCAGTACTCTCAGCCAGCTTCTTAACTTCGCGTGCCACAATGGCAAAACCTCTCCCATGCTCACTGGCTTTAGCAGCCTCAATGGCCGCATTTAAGGCCAGTATTTTAGTATTGAGGGCAATCTCATTGATGGACATGGCTTCCTTGTTAATTTTCTGCATGGCGGTGTTGGCCAGCTCTGAGTTATCAGCCACATTTCTAATTCCTTTTTCTGCATTTTGTGAGATGATACCGGCACTATTGGCATTGTATGAACTCTGCTGCACATTGCTATTAACCTCTTCTATACTGGCACTTATCTCCTCAATATTTACCGCTTGTGTGTTGGCAGCCGTGCTTAAGTGATTTGCCGAGCTGGACAGCTGATTGCCATGTATCACAATTTCTTCAGAAACCATTTTCATATTGCGAATCATCTCCGAAATTTTAGCAGACATATTTTGCAAATCACGACTAATTACACCAAATTCATTGTTTTCTTTGGCTAACCTGAGCTCCTTTCCCTGAGTCAAATCACCTTCTTCCAACTTTGAAATGACGGCCTGTAATTCTCTGATTGGCTTTTTAACGACCTTTTGCAATACATAAACCGTTGCAAACAAGGCACCAAGCGCCGGCACAAACAGCCAGTAATTATGCGATACCCCAAAGGAAAACGCTGTTAAGGCCAATATGGCCAGACTGGGTAAAAAGAACATTGCCACTTTCCAAACAATGGAGTTTTTACCAATGTAGTATACCACAGGCAAATACAGCAGCGAACTACCAGTCAACAAGATCAAGTATTCCAAGTATACATTCATGATACTTTGTGTTAGATGTTGTAATAAAGATTTTTTAAATAGACAGATTGTTATTATTACAAATATACATATTACTATTTCTTTCTATTGATAAATAGTTAACAAATAGTAAGCATTTAATTACACCAACACCCAACTCTCTTTAACCTAATTAGTTCCACAGATTAATAAGAACAATTCGGCTTTTCTGATGATAAATCGGCTGTTGAACCAAGACTGATAATCGATTTTCAATCATCAATATTAATCGATTTATCCATACAGTATTCTCACCGAACACATGCTTTACATGGGAATAAAAAAAATAGCATAATACACCCTTTTCAATGGGCAGACAACGTTGAAATAGTTGGCATTTAAACGAGTTTGCGAACAGCAATGGTAGATACAACAAAGGCGACCTGTTGGCCGCCTTCGCTGAAACATTCACCTAACTACAAGGCAATGCCCCTAGTTATTAAAATATTATAAACCCACACAAACCTTCCCCCTTGGTATAGGGGGAAGGTTTGTGTGGGTTTATAATATTGCACTATACCGACTGGGGCAGTCAGTTCAAGCTAAAATCTTGAAGTCTGGTTGTTATAATGCAACAACAAGTTCTTAATTAATTATCTCATCGATGCTTACAGTGCGTTTAGTATGATCGGTATCGTAGTCGAACACCATTTCACCGTTAGGTGCTAATGCAATAGAGTTTAAATCGTACCACACAATAGCTTTACCAACCTGCACCCCATTCAGACACTTCACCAGGTAAGCGTTATCTTCCGGCCTGGTAATTTGCAGGTTACTATTATTTTTAATCTTCATGGAGAACAGCGACACATTACGCCCTTTGTAGGTTTCTACCTTCACAACGCCTCCATCGTTAATTACAAACTGCATACTCAGGAGGCTTTTATACACATCCGGGTTATTCTTATAAAACTCGGGATTGTGCTTATTCATCAGGTTGCGCACGGTGATGCCCGATATGCGCCCGCCGTTTTGCGACAATAATTGCAAGGTAGAGAACAATGCCACCATGTGCCTGTTTACATCCTGCTGGCTGTAATTGTTCATGTAGCTTTCTATCTGGTCTTCGGCACTAAAAGTGGCACTCGACAACATGATAGGCACATCCTTAGTGAGTCCCTCAATCTCGCCAACCACACCACGTACGACCACTTCATTACGCGAGTCAACCGTTATTTTTGGTTCAAAATTCACTTTATCGGTCGGAAATGACAGCAGGTCAATTTTGGTACCATCGGCTTTGTACTTACCATAGAAGGCCAGCTTCTTACCCTCAGGCGCTTCAAAGGTGAGGTTTTCGCTCAGGATGGGTTGTGCCCGATTGGACAAGCCCAGAATCAGATGCGCTGCTTTGTCGCTGCGAGCCACCTCGCGCCGGTTGATATTAACCGAACCTGTGTAGTTAATCAAGGCATATACGTTGCCCTCCTTGCCTACGTTAAAAGCCTGGGTAAAAAGGTTATCCGTGCAACCCACCGGCTGAAACCATTCGAGTGAACCACCCTGATCGAAGGTGGCAAACCACAGGTCGCGGGTACCACCATAAGCTGCATAATCGCGATTACCAACGGTTACCGTATTACTGAACCACCCCGACACCATGAACTTACCATTCTCAGCCACTGTACGATCCGCTATAAAAATATTGCCTTCATTGCCTTGCTCCACCGAACGGGCAATCATCTGCCAGATATTATTCAGTCTGCTATCATTATTTATTTTAATGGCCAGCGGCGTGTACTTTTCATACTCAGGCATTACCGAGCCAATAGGTGCATTGATATAGGTTGGATCAGTAATGGTATAACGGCGGCCGTCCACTAATATAGAATAGCCTTCTACTGGTTCACTGAAGGCGACGGCTGCTGCCATATGGCTGAAATAGGTTAATGCTACGGCATCGAGTCCCAAGAGCTCATTTACCAAACGGGTAAACAGCACGGCGCGATCTTCACAGTCGGAGTATGGATAATAAAACAGCTCATCAGGGAAAAACATTTTCTCCCGGTTAAACTGATCCCGGTCGGTTTTATATTCGAACGAATGCAGGTAGTTGAGCAGATAGGTAACTGCCTGTGTCTCGTTCTTGCCTTGCAGGCGTGGCGCCATATAATCATACAGCGTCTCCTTTACCGATGCAGACATGGCAGCGTTCAAATACACCGTATTCACTGTTTGAGGATAGCTGTTCAGAAAAGCCATTACGGTTTTATCCATCTTCAACTGCAAGGGCTCAGTCTCATTGGGCAGTGTAGTCTTTCGCACCACTGTATTGGATTCATTGGTGTAGTTGAGGGCAAAAGGCAAGTGCAGATCAATCTTTTTGCTAGCACCTCCAAAGTTTTCAGTGTAGGTCATCATATTACTAATGCCCTTTTTGTTGCTCATCAGGTAAAAGTTGCTGCCATCAATGCTGTAATAGGGTTTTTCATACACCTCCTGCATAAACGGCAATAACAGATACACTGAGGAACCTGAATAGCCAATTTTAGCCTGATAACCAGCCTGGTTAAGCATGGCCCAGCTCCACATCACCCGGCTATTGGCAGATGAATATATTTGAGCTGCAGTCTTATCAACCAGCTGATAGATCCCCCAGTCATTCAGGTTCTTCTCTTCGGCGTAGTTCACCAATGATTCGATGTACACCTGGTAGTAGGTCGCTGTAAAATCATCCCAGTATGCGGCAAAAGCGTTAGGTTTCACCGACGAAAGAGATAAGTTGCGCATGCGCTTATCAATAACCAGGGGCGCAATACTACCAAAAAAATCAACGCTAATATTACTAGAGTATGGCTCGGTGCCTTCGGGTATGCGATAAATCGGACTGATGGAATAGGCAGCCGCTTCGGCAATTACCACTTCCGGTTTCACCGGCGGTGGGGCAACTACCGGCTCCAGCTTATCAGCCGGCTTCACTTCCGCCACATCGGGTTCATATTTGGGCTGCTCTATGGGCTTGGGCACCTCCACAGGTTTTACCTCTGGTGGGGTTTGCACTACCTCCTCAAAACCTTTTCGCAGATAACGCTTAAAAGCCACATTCATCTGCTTCAGGTGGGCATCGTACTCCTCCTGCATGCGTTTGAGCGTAGCTTCATAATCCTGATTCATCTGATTAAGGCGGGCGTTATACTTGTCATCCATTTTCTTAAACGGATCTTCTTTATCAATCTGTCCCTCTGCCACAAACAGTAAGCCTGTAAGCACACACAATAACAATAATAGTCGTTTCATAGCTTTGCTTTTGATGGTTAGCAATGACCCTTGACCGGGTCACACAAAGTTAAGTTATTCAAAAACTGTTCCAAGAACTAATTTTAGATCATACCCTATATTCCGGTTTCATTCATCATTTTTCTTCATTCATTGTTATAATGATAAACACTATTATAAAGATACCTCATCTTTGCATGGTTGAAACGTAAAAAACCAACTTAAAATACAATCACAGTTATGAAGAAAAAAGGAGTGTCTCTGGTTATTGCTATCGTAATTATTGTAGTAGCAATTGTATTTGTAAAGGCCATTACATCATCCAAAGACAGTAAAACGAAAGCCATCAGTGAAAATGCGGGCATGCTGGTTAACGTGATGTACCCTCAGCCAGAAACCATTGAACAATACTACAAAGGCACAGGCAAGCTACGGGCTGTTGACCGCTTTGAAATTGTTGCCCAGGTAGAGGGACAGCTATTGGCTTCGGCACGTACCTTTAAGGAAGGTAACAGCTACCAAAAAGGCGAGCTAATGCTGGAAATTGATCACCAGGAGTTTTACATGAACCTGCTGGCACAGAAAAGTGAGTTTATCACCCTGGCCACGTCCATCCTGCCCGACCTTAAATCAGACTATCCGGATGCATACCCTCTCTGGAGAAAGTATGTTTCTTCCATTGATGTAAATGCCCCTCTGGCTGAAATGCCCAAAGCACAAAGCGAACAGGAACATTTTTACCTCTCGGGCAAAGGCATCCTAAGTAAATATTACTCGGTAAAATCGGCTGAAGAAAAGCTGTCTAAATACATCATACGCGCACCCTTCACAGGCGTTGTAACGGCTGTGAAAGCCGAAGCCGGCAAGGCTGTTCGCCCAGGATCTGAAATGGGTACCATGATTAGCACCGCCCATTACGACCTGGAGATAACCATTCCGCTTGGCAGTATGCAACAGATAAAAGCAGGGACTGAAGCTCAACTTAGTTCATCAGATATAGCAGGCAACTGGCTTGGCAAAGTAGTGCGTATCAGCGGTGATATTGATGAGCAGTCACAAAGCGTCAAAGTATTTATACGCACCCAGGGCTCAGAGTTGAAAGAAGGCATGTACCTAAATGCAGAGATAGCTCAGAAACCATTGGAAAACGCTATTAAGATTCCGCGCAAAATGGTAGATGATAACAACCACCTGTTCATAGTTGAAAATAATGCTCTGAGGAGTATTGAAGTAGAGGTTGTCAGCCGCCAGAGTGATTATGCCATTGTTAAAGGACTACCTGCTGGCACCCCTGTTCTGGCCACGGTAGTAAAAAGTGCCTATGACGGTATGCCAGTGCGCGTGAATGATTAAACAAGACATAAGCGGTAAGCATAATCGGTTATTAATGATTCCTAACACCCTTTATACGCTTAATTTTACAATAATCAATCAGTAGCTTGATAGATGTTTTAAAGTCACAACAGACACCTCAAATGAATATCTACTAACTACTGACCAATAATTAATACACATGAAAAACCTCATAGCCTACTTTATGAAATTTCCGGTGGCAGTCAACCTCATCATGGTGATGGTACTGCTATTTGGCACATTCTCATTAATTGGCATCCAAAAGAATTTTTTTCCCAATATCGCACAGCGTTACATATATGTGGATATTGTTTATCCGGGTGCTTCCCCCGAAGAGGTGGAAGAAGGCGCAATTCTGAAAATAGAAGAAAACGTTAAAGGCCTTGAAGGGATGGAGCGCATCACCTCTGTATCGCGCGAAAACAGTGGCACCGTAACCATTGAAATGTTGAAGGGCACCGACATGGACGAAGCACTGATTAAGGTAAAGAATGAGGTGGAACGCATTGCTTCCTTTCCGGTAGGTATCGAGTCGGTGGTGACATACAAACATGATGATGTAAATTTCTCCATCAACTTTGTGATAACACCCAACGAAGGTAAGCATGCCAGCCTCAAGCAGCTCAAATCAACTGCCCGGCAGATGGAACACGATCTTCTGCGTAAAGAGGGTATCTCAAAGATCTCCATTGGGGGCTATCCCGACGAAGAAATTGCCATCCTCTTAAAAGAAGATGCGCTTGAAGCCTACAACATTACGTTTACTGAGATTGCGCGTGCCGTAGCCAAAACCAACCTACTGATGACTGGCGGTAGTATTAAAGATGGCGAAGAGGAACTGTTTATTCGTGTTCGCAATCGTGAGTATGAAGGAGAAGGACTGGAAGATATTGTTATTCGTAATACACCCGGAGGCGGCATCATCCGTCTTAAGGATGTAGCGACCATAAAAGACCAGTGGGCCGATTCACCTTCTGAAGTGTATTTCAATGCCAGGCAAAGTGTGGTGATTACCATACAAAGCACCTTTAGCGAAGATGTGATTACTGCTACTGATGCTGTTAAAGAATACATTGAAGAATTCAACAACAGTCAGGATCTATATACAGCAACCGTTATTCGTGATTCCAGCGACCTCTTGAACCAACGTATCAATCTGCTGGTTAAGAATGGTATTATCGGTATTGTTCTGGTATTACTATTCCTGTCCTTGTTCTTAAATCCGCGTATAGCCTTTTGGGTAGCGGTTGGTATCCCCTTTTCCATGTTGGGGATGTTTATTATCATACCAGGCACGCCCGTTACCATTAATATGTTATCGCTATTCGGGTTGATATTGGTACTCGGAATATTGGTGGACGATGCCATTGTAGTGGCCGAAAACATCTACCGCCACTGGCAGATGGGAAAAACACCCATACGAGCAGCCGTGGATGGCACACTGGAAGTAACCCCTGCTGTTGTATCAGGTGTTCTAACTACCATGATGGCCTTTTCAGCTTTCATCTTCCTGGACGGGCGCATGGGTGATATGTTTAAAGAGATTTCCATTGTTGTGATTGCCATCCTGTTTGTATCTCTTATTGAAGGATTAATTATTCTGCCGGCTCACGTGGCACACTCCAAAGCACTTAAAAAAGGCTATAAAAGCCAATGGGTAAAATACATGGGCTGGGCCGAAACAGGCCTGCTTAAATTGCGTGACATTACCTATAAACCATTGGTAGAAAAAGCAATTCAATACAAAACCATCACCTTTGCGGTGTTTACAGCCTTGTTTATTATTTCAATCGGTATGGTATCGGCCCGCTGGGTCAATGTCACATTCTTTCCACAGGTGGATGGCGATAACATCACCGTGAGCTTAACCATGCCATCGGGTACTGATGAAACGGTTACACAAAAGCAGGTTGATAAAATTACCAAGGCCATATGGGAGGTCAACGAGGATATGCGCGCGCTGCAACCCGACAACCAGAGCATCATCAAACAAACCTTTCAGCAGTTTCAGGGCATGGGTAGCAAAGCCACTGTTCAGATAACCCTGCTGGATGGCGAATCGCGCAACTCTACTACCGACGATGTGGTATTGCGCCTGCGCGAAAAGGTGGGCGATGTACCTGGTGCCGAAGCATTACTCTACGAAGGATTTAACCCCTTTGGCAAAGCATTGGTTATCTCATTATTGGGAGATGACAACGATATTTTACGCGCTGCCAAAGAAGAATTGAAGCGCGGACTGAATGAAATGCCTGAGGTCACCGATGTTTCGGACAACACACCTATTGGTTATCGTGAAGTAGAGTTGCAACTGAAGGAGAAAGCACACCACCTAGGCATCAGTCTGCAGGATGTTATCGGACAAGTGCGCGAAGCCTTTTGGGGCAATGAGGCACAGCGCCTGCAGCGCGGAAAAGACGAAGTGAAAGTGTGGGTGAAATATTCGGAAGATAACCGCCGCTCAATTGGTCAACTGGAAGACATGAAGATCAGGCTGAGCAATGGCACTGCCTATCCTTTATCTGAACTGGTCACTCTGAAAACAGTTAATGGCTTCTCTAATATTCAGCACCTCGATTTTGAACGCGAAGTTCAGATTGAAGCCAACCAGTCGGATCCAAACGCATCCTTACCTGATGTCATCAAAAAAATTGAGAAGGAAATTCTACAACCTATTTATGCGAAATACCCGGGTGTAAAAGCCGATTACGAAGGACAGAAACGTGAAAGTGGAAAAGTAGCCAACTCGATGCAACAGGTGATGCCAATTATTTTGTTGCTGATGTTCTGCGTGGTGATACTGACACTTCGCTCTGTCACGCAATCCATACTGGTTTATATGATTATTCCTTTAAGTTTAGTAGGCGTCATCATTGGACACTGGATACACGGCATGTCATTAAGTTTGATGTCGGGCATGGGAGTTATAGCCTTGATTGGGGTAATGATCAACGATTCACTGGTGCTAATTAACGCCTTGAACATTAACCTCAAGGAAGGCATGAAATACGAAAAAGCGTTATTAGATGCAGCCATTTCCCGCTTCCGCCCAATCCTATTAACCACCTTGACTACTATTGCAGGCATGGCACCTATGCTACTGGAGACGAGCATGCAGGCCCGTTTCCTTATACCTATGGCTATTTCGGTGAGTTATGGTATGGCTATGGCCACCACTACAACTCTGGTGCTGTTACCAGTGATGCTGCTCATTGCCAATGGCACCAAACTAAAGTGGCAACAATTACGCGGTAGAGAAGTTACCCGTGAAGAATTAGAACCCGCAATTAAAGAAATGAAATACATCGAAGAATATGAAAACTAAATATATCTCAACACTTCTGCTAGCGTGGATATGCCTGTCCGCTAATTCGCAGGAGGTATTACCTGATTCCAGCGAGCAACTGACACTGCAAAAAGCAGTGGAAATTGCCATGGTTAACAACTACGACATTAAAATAGCCAGTGGCGAGTTGCAAAAGGCTCAAAACCTGAACTCAGCTGGTAATGCCGGGCTTCTGCCTTCAGTGAGTCTTAGTGGTGGGGCCGACTACTCCAACAAAGATACCGAGATGGAACTGCTAAGCCAGGGAAGCGACGGCTCTGCATCGAGTGTAATTATTGAGCAGGACAATGCTGCCTCAACCACTTACAATGCTAATGCTCGCATTGATTACACCCTGTTTGATGGATTTGGCAATATTTACACTTATAAAAAATTACAGAGTGCCGATGCTTTACAGGAAACTATCTTCAGGCAGCAAACCGAAGCCACAATAGTGCAGGTAGCCCAGGAGTATTACCAGGTATGTCGTTCACAACAAAACCTGCATCTGGCCAAAGAATCGATGCGCATCTCACGGGAGCGTTGGCAAAAAGCCATTGACCAAAAAGCATATGGCCAGGCCACTCAACTCGACGTGCTCAATGCCGAGGTGGACATGAATAATGACAGTACAACTGTGCTGCAAACCGAGCAGACCTTTATTCAGAGCCTCAAAAACCTCAACCTGGTTCTGGGTATTCCCATACAAAGCTCCTATGAAGTTGATAATTCCATCAGCTACCGCGATGATTTAACGGCCGATAATGTAGTAGCAGGTGCCCTGATGAACAATGCCAGACTGGTAGCGCAACAACAGCAGGAACAAATAAGTGAGTTTGATGTGAAAATTGCCAATGCCGGCAAATACCCAACCCTATCGGCCTATGGACAATATGGCTATTACAGGCAGGATAATGATGCCGGTCAGTTGCTGTATAACCAAAACCTTGGCACAACAGCCGGTGTATCGCTGAAGTTTAATGTGTTCAATGGTAGCCAGCAGCGAACACGTGAAAAAAATGCCAAACTGGATTTCATCAATCAACAGGAACGCACCTATCAGGTTAAATCAGAAATTGAGCGTGATGCTTCGAATGCTTATACTGACTATATTTACAAACGTAGAATTGTTGAGTTGCAAAAGAGCAGTCTGGAACAGGCACGCCTTAATTTCGAACAAACACAGGAATTGTTTCAACTGGGACGTGTGACTTCCATAGAGTTCAGAACGGCACAGCAAAATCTGCTAAAAGTAGCGGCTAACTATAACGATGCACAATTTCAGGCCAAAACAGCTGAATTCTACTTGTTACAGTTATCCGGTCAATTAGTACAATAAGTAATGACTAACAATATTATTTTCAGAAACAAGCGACTAAAGCTCTTGCTGACGCCATTTATTTTATTTGGCATCATACTGATTGCAATGGCACTTACTGTTGTATTTCAGTACCGAACCATTGAGGAAATAAGCCATATGCCACTCGAAAGAATGGCCATTGGCTTCCTCGAAGCCTTGGGCCTTGTGTTTTTATACAATTACCTGGTTCGCAAGCTGAATGTCAGCTACCCATGGAAGCGCAACTGGCTTGTTCGCTCCATTATCGACTTTGGCATAACCATTATTATCCCAACCATTATCATTGGGACGATTAATTTTGCCATTAATGCCGGTTGGATGCCCGAACATCAAAATGAAGAACAATTCCGCATCATTATTTTCATTATGCCACTAATGGTTAGTGCCTTATTAATGGTTGTGGTTGAAATGATAGTGGCTACAGAGGAACGCAACCAACTGGAGCTGAAAATAACGCAACTCGAGAAGGAGCAAATCAACACCAAATACACAGCCCTGAAAGAGCAATTGGATCACCATTTTCTATTTAATAACCTTAGTGTTCTGTCTTCGCTGATATACGAGAGCACCGAGAAAGCCGATAAGTTTATTCAGGACTTTGCTGCCATATACCGTTATGTGCTTTCTATTAACAAGCAAGACCTGGTGACCGTGGAAGAGGAAATGGAATTTATTAAAACCTACCTCAACCTGTATAAGTATCGATACGAGGATCGGTTCGATTATAATTGCAACATCGAACGAGAACTTGCTAACTACCTCATCCCCCCCCTTTCATTGCAGGTGGTTGTTGAAAACGTCTTAAAGCACAATGTGGTATCACAGCAACATCCGTTAACCATCACCATTGAAACAACAGATGGCAAACTTATCATCAAGAACAACCTGCAGCTTAAAACGGATAAGTTTGTATCAACACAAACAGGCCAGGCCAACCTCATTGAAAAGTTTAAATTGCTAAATTGCGAAAAACCGCTGTTTTACAGTCAGGATAATCATTACATATCATTAATCCCACTTATACCCCCGAGCCATGACTAATGTATTGATTGTAGAAGACGAAATGCCATCGGCACGCAAACTCAAAAGTATGCTCGAATTGGTTGCGCCTGATTTAAAGGTGTGTGAGATAACTGATTCGGTGCAATCTACCATTGCGTTTTTAAGCAATAATTCGGTCGACCTCATTTTTTTGGACATCCATCTGGCCGACGGCAACAGCTTCCAGCTTTTTGAGCAATTAAACATTGAGACACCGGTTATTTTCACCACTGCTTACGATCAATATGCCATCCAGGCATTTAACCACAACAGCATTGGCTACCTGCTGAAACCATTTGGCAGCGATAAATTAAAAGCCGTTCTTGATAAATACCGCCTCAATACACAATCACCCAGAGAACAATCAATTGATTATCAACTATTGGGCAAGATGATTGCTCAACAACAGGTACAGCCCGAATACCGCGAACGCTTTCTGGTGCATTACAGAGGTAAGTTAAAACCGGTTCCAATTAATGACGTGGCCTACATCTATGCAGAAAACCGCGGGGTTTTTATATGCACGCACGAAGGCCGCATCTATGATATTAACCAAACACTTGAACAACTGAGTGAGGAGTTAAATCCCAGACAATTCTTTCGGGCCAATCGTAAATTCATTGTCAGCGTTTTGGCTATTGTGGAGGCACACCTTTACTCAAAAAGTAAGCTGAAACTGGAGCTTAAACCAGCTGCCAATACTGAGGTCATCGTCTCAAGCGATAAAGCCAGTAAATTCAAGCAGTGGCTGGCCCGATAGGCAAACATTTTCATCCCAATATTTGTTAATATTAAGAAGGCTCACTTTACCGAAGCCTTCTTTTTTTTAATAATAAAACACGCATCATATATGGGATTTTTCAGCGCTTTGATTAAAAAGAAAGATAAACCACTTAACCTCAATATTAAGGCTGACATTAAATGTCCGCCCATCACTATCTTATATGGCACCAAAACGGGTAATGCTCAGCTGGTTGCCCAACAAGCCCACAAATATTACCATCAGTGTGGCATTGAGAGCGAATGCTATAACATGGAGAAATATGATGTGGGGCGCTTACCCGCAGAGCACAAACTTTTAGTGGTGGTCAGTACTGATGGAGAAGGCGAACTTCCACCGAATGCACGTAAGTTTTTTGCCCTTTTGCAACATGAAGAAATGCCCATGTTACCCAATTTGCAATATGCGGTTTGTGCCCTGGGAGATTCAAGCTACGACAATTTTTGTGGCGCTGGCAAAACCATTGAAAAACAACTTCAAAAACTAGGAGCACAAGCCATCATGAGTCGCGTCGATTGTGATTTAGACTTTAAAAAACCAGCACTTCAATGGATTCAGAATAGTTACGATACCATTACCGGTGTTAAGAAGGAGGCACCCATAGCTGAACCTGAGATTACTGAGCCAGACTTTATTTCAACAACATTAACCAAACGACAACAGCTCACAAAAGGAGAAACCCCACAAGCTGTATATCATATCGAACTGGATAACACCACAAATAAGGTAGATTATGCAGCGGGTGATTGCATAGAAATCATCCCAAGTAACCCGATAAAACTGGTTGATCAGATTATTGATACACTTAACCTGAATCAGTCACAGCAGTTGATTTCCAATAGCCATACACTTGAATACGCTTTACTGCACCAGTTTGAGATTACTAAGTTAACACGTCCTGTCATCAGGCGATACATGAAAATTAACATCAATGAAAGTCTGAAAAGACTTTACAATGATAAAGAAGCACTACGAGATTACCTGGTATCATCTGATGTGCTGGACTTAATTAAAGACTATCCGTGCCAAATGGATGCAGATGAGTTTATTAGTATTTTGCAACCACTGCACTCGCGCTACTATTCAATTGCATCAGGTGCTAAAGCTAAGGCCGATCAAATTGACCTGACAGTAAAAACCATTCGGTTTCAGCAAAAAGAACGGGAATATGAAGGCGCTGGCTCAACCTATGTTAATGAAAGCTTAGAAGAAGGAGCCGAAATTCATTTCAGGCTGGTTGCCAATCCCTCCTTTCACTTACCAGACGACCCGGCAACACCGCTTATTATGATTGGTGTTGGAACCGGCATTGCTCCTTACAGAGCATTCCTGCAGGATTTAAAGGCTCAAGGCATCAAAAATAAAGCCTGGCTCATTTGGGGCGATAAACACCAAACCACTGACTTTTTGTACGAAGATGAGCTGATTGATTACTACAAGAATAATACCCTGGCCTTTATCAATACAGCATTCTCACGTGATCAGGAGCAGAAAGAGTATGTACAACAACGCCTAATCGATTATCAGGATCGCCTGCTGGAATGGCTGGATGATGGCGCTATGATTTATCTTTGCGGGCACAATAAGATGGGTGACCAGGTGAAGCAAACACTGGTACATATATACATGAATGCCAAAGGCATGAGTGAACAGGAGGCCAGAGCCTATCTGCGTGAGCAACGCAATAATAATATAATCCGTGAAGATTTATATTAATTGATATCAGAAGCAATAGTTCAACTACACATTAAAAAGGCACATCACTATTAAAGCCCGGGCCATCAGGAAACTCGGGCAATTGTTGCCCACCCGATTGCGATACAGCATCTGACTCAGCATTTTGGTTCATTTTAGAACCAAATGTTTGAGATGGTGCACTCTGACCAAAACCGCTATCATCAAACTCAGCATCTTCCACATCCTGGAAACGTGCCAGTTCGGCGCGGAATCGTAAGCGTACATCAGCTGTTGGCCCTGCACGGTGTTTGGCTATAATGATTTCGGCCATACCAATTAATGAGTTTCCCTGTTCATCCTCAGTAATACGATAATATTCAGGACGGTGAATAAAACACACCATATCGGCATCCTGCTCAATCGCACCTGATTCACGCAGGTCTGACAGCTGCGGACGCTTTCCTTCGGCTCCTGCACGACCTTCCACACCACGGTTAAGCTGTGACAGGGCAATAATTGGCACATCCAGTTCTTTGGCCAAACCTTTGAGGTTACGTGATATCAAACTCACCTCTTCCTGACGAGAGCCAGGATTCATACCGCTGGCATTCATCAGCTGCAGGTAGTCAATAATCACACATTGTATATCGTGCTGCTTTTTTAGTCGACGACACTTGGCACGTAACTCAAACACCGATAAGCCGGCCGTGTCATCCACAAAAATAGGAGCATCAATCAGGTTCTGTATTTTATGGTCAAGCTGTTCCCATTCGTATGGAGCCAGATTACCTTTCTTGATTTTATCGGCAGAGAGCTCTGTTTCCGATACAATCAATCGGTTCACCAATTCGACATTAGACATCTCCAGCGAGAAGATGGCCACCGGAATCTTATGGTTCAACGACATCTGGCGAGTCATGGACAGCACAAAAGCTGTTTTACCCATCGCCGGACGTGCCGCAATAATAATCAAAGCCGAGCCCTGCCATCCAGACGTAATACGGTCCAAAGCCGTAAATCCTGATGCCACACCACTTAAACCATCCGAACGCTCAGATGCGGCCTTAATACGATCAATTGCATCCTGAATAACCGGATTAATCTGCGTAGCATCACGCTTCATGCTTCCTTGCGAAAGCATAAAAAAGGTACTTTCTGCCTCTTCCAGCAAGTCATTTACATCAATACCATCGTCGTAGGCTTTACTTTGCAAATCGCTTGAGATGTGAATCATCTGACGCTGCAAATATTTTTGCCAAATGATACGCGCATGGTATTCGATGTGGGCAGCCGATGCCACTTTACTGGTCAATTGAGTGATGTAAAAAGCACCTCCGCACTCCTCCAGCTTACCCATTTTCTTGAGCTGCTGGGTAACCGTTAGCATATCAACCGGCTGCTCATGCGCCTCCAAATCCATAATGGCTTTATAGATATGCTGATGGGCTTCCTTATAAAAATGCTCTGGCTTCAGTAGTTCCGACACATTTAGGAAAGCCTCTTTTTCCAGCAATAAAGCACCCAAAACCGCTTCCTCCAGTTCAGTCACCTGAGGTGGTAGTTTACCCATTTCTAAGCCCGCAACAGGCTTTTTGCGATTTGAATATCTATTATCTGCCATATATCTAACTTGGAAAAATTCGGAGAGGCAAAGATACAAAAAGCACTCAAAGTTATGTCTGTTTACATTTATTTTAATCCACGATTATTGCCCAAGCAGAATCCATTTACTCTTTAAAAACTTATATTTGCCTTACAACACTAATTATCTATGAACCCAGAAATTCGCTATCTACAGCTCGTATTAAGTCTTCTTTTTTCCACCTGTCTATATGCACAATCTCCATTAGATAAAAAAATGTTGGGATGTCATAGTAGAGTTGTACTTGAAGTTGAATCTGAATTGGAGGTAACATCTGGCATTGAAAAAGGAATCGACACTTTTATTCCGACATGTACTGATTATAACTGTTTAGTAAGCGTTTTTAAAACACTATCAAGCAAACTTACTCAAGCCCCAAATTCACGTTTCATCATAATCAATCAACATCATAGTGATTCTGTATGGAATAAAGCCATTGAACAAAGTACTCTTGACAAGTTACTTGTTGAAACTAAACAAAGACTGGGTACACAACTATACTCCTGTATCTTAGATTCAAACACTCTCATTTCTTTCTCAAAAGGAACAACTCTTTATAGTTTTGATTTCAACGACTATATAACTAACAGTGGTGATAGTATTTCAATCCATGAAAGAGCCAATGACTTCTTACTAACAAAAATAAACCTTGATTCTTCAGATACAATTATTAATGGACCGATAAACACTTGGGTTAAAAGTCTAAATACTGAGTATAGCCAACCGGTTATTAACCTGTTAAAGCTATGGGATAATACGGGTAAACGACCGCATTTTATTGTTTGTAAAAGGTATGAAGCGGAACAAGGCATAAGCATCACCAATATCATTAATCAAACGGCCTTTCGAACGGTTAAATTCACTTTGGATAACAAGGTGTTTGCGCCGGTAAAAATCAGTGAGAAACCAGGCTTTATAAGTGGTGGTCGAGTATGCTTCCCCATTGCACCGGAGCAGCAGTACAAATTCGAAATTACACCCAAAGCAAAAGGCTACAGATTCTCTCCGGATATCTTCAGATTTACAGCGGAACATGAAATGGTTGAAGTACCTATAACTGCTATTCCTTTGCCACTTAATCACAAGCAAGTAATACAATTTAACTTTGATAATTCTGAGGCGCCAGGTGCTAATCATGTTGATAACATATATGCATCGTCAAATACCATGTTGCAAAAAGACGATGAGCGAGGCAAGGTGTTTTATTTTGATGGTCAAGGAGATTATATCGATTGCGGCTCCCATTTAAACATTGATTTTAAAAAGCCGATTACCATTAGCATCTGGGTGAAACCAGAAAAGATGGAGCAGGATCATAGTCTGGTTGGTTTGGCAAATATTTTTTCAATGAAGATTAGAAACAGTTGGTTAACCTTTACACATACCGATGTTTCAGACATCAACTTTAAAGACTACCCAATTGAACCGAATACATGGCATCACCTGGCAATTGTTAACGAACCTAACAACCAGCTCACATTTTTTCAAGACGGGGAAATGATTGGAATATCAAAAATAGGAGAGATAGACAATACAGACCATGCCCTTTTGATTGGTACAAACATCTGGGGTGAATACTACCAGGGATTTATGGACGATTTAATTATCTGGAACCGGGCACTGTCTGACAATGAAATCATTCAACTTAGCCAACTTGAAAGCAGCCATAAAAACTATCGTTTAATTACTGTTCTAATGGCACTTGCTTTAGCAGCTCTGGCATTAACTATTTGGTGGATAAAACTGCGATCGCCAAAATCAATAACTCAACCTGATAAAGTCAACAAAACGACAAACTCCCCGGCAATTAATACTGAGCAGACTCGTCAGGTAAGTTCTTGCATATTAACATTCGGTGAACTTCGGATCATCACCAGCGATGGTCATAACCTGGCTACGGAATTATCGCCAAAGGAAAAACAATTGCTGATATATCTCCTGTGGCACACCTATCGAAACAACAAAGAAGGTGTTTCATCCAGACAGCTATCAGAAGACCTCTGGCCCGGCATTTCTAAAGACAGGGCAAAGAACAACAGGAGTACCTACATGCAGCGATTAAGGAAGTTATTAAATGATTCAACAGGTATACAAATCACCTACTCATCCAATAAAAAATGGATTTTAGAGCTACCTGCTTCTTATACATGCGATTTAGTCACCTACGAAAAGGTTAAACAACAACTGAACAAAGAACGTAACATCGACAACCTTCAGATGTTTCTTAACACTTTGCTTGATGGTAATTTTCTATCACAAACCCGAAATGAGTTAATCGACACCTTTAAAAATGAAATTGAAAATGAAATCATTCTACTTTTAACGGATCCTGATATTATTGAAATAGCTAAAAACTCCCATCGAATTATTCCAATAATTACTGCCGCCATCAGGAAGTACGATCCCTTAAGTGAAACTGCCTTATCGCTTGAAATTAATTGGCTTTATAGCATCGGGCACCATGGGCGGGCACTTGAAACTTACCAAAAATTCTGCTACGATTATGAAACTTTATATGGGGAAGTATTTAACCGAAAAATGGATAAACTGCTCACTTAATTAAGGAATTACCCTATTCATTACTCCTTCCTTTTATCCTTCAAACCTCATCTTAGTCAATATTTAATATTATTGAGATGAGGAATAACAAATCAGAGAAAATTGCTTTAACCTTATTAAGAATAGCTATTGGCTGGTTATTTTTTCATGAGGGCTTAAACAAAGTTATCACTGAGGGATGGACAGCAAAAATGTATCTCCTGCAGGCTAATGGACCACTACAATCCTTTTATCATTGGATGGCCTCCAACGAATCTATTCTGCAATTCACCAATTACAGTTTAATCGGTTCTCTATTGCTCATTGGACTGGCTCTATTTATTGGTTTATACGAACGTTTTTTTACAATCGCAGGCATCATTATTCTGGCATTATTTTACTTTGCTTACCCACCTTGGGGCGAATCAATCAATAGTTATGCCGAAGGTAATTACCTGTTAGTAGATAAAAATTTGATTACAGCCTGTGCTTTACTGGTGCTATTCCACTTTAACATTGCTAAGGAATTTGGTCTCGATCGATTCCGTTTCAAACCTAATGCTTAATCCAATTCAAGCTGAAACGAACCTATAAATCGGATTCTAATTGCTCAGTTAAAAATCGATTTACGAGTTCTATTTGACCTAAAAATATTCAAATCATGAAGAGACGAGATTTACTTAAAGGGCTGGTAGGAGTTCCTTTTTTAGGAGCTTATGGTTATCTGCTCTTAGATAAATTAAAACATACTCCTGATATAAATGACAATCCATTTATTCATTTTCTAGAAAAGAAACTACCATTACCGGCACAACAAACACCGTATTCTAACGATGGTAAAAAACTAAGAATCGGAATTATTGGAACAGGCAGCAGAGGCAGCTATTTAATGAAAGCTTTAGGCTTTTTGCCACCTGAAAGCATTGATCAGATGAATGAGAAACAGCAACAGCTTTTTAATGAACAACCTGATCTTAATGTTGAAATTGTTGCCATTTGCGATCTTTACCAACCACGCGCCGAAAAAGCAGCATTGGCAGCGGCCAACATTGACAGGGATGGCACCCAAAAATTCAATAGGCCAGCTGTTAAAACCTATGCATCATATAAGCAATTGATTGCTGACAATACTGTAGATGCCGTTGTGATTGCAACAAGTGACCAATGGCATGCCCCCATTACAATTGAAGCCGCCAAAGCCGGTAAGCATGTTTATTGCGAAAAAGCCCTCACGCATAATCTGGAAGATGTTTTTAAGGTAAGGGATGCGGTGGTTAACAACAGAATTACCTTTCAATTGGGACATCAAAACAGGCAAACGGAAAATTACATCCGTTCTAAACAAATTGTAGATGCCGGCCTGCTTGGAAAGGTTAATCTGGTTGAAACTTCAACCAACCGTAACTCAGAGAATGGTGCGTGGCTTTACAATATTCCTGAATCAGCCAACGAGCAAAATGTGGACTGGAAACAATTTCTACGCAATGGAAATATACCTTTCAATAAAGAACACTTTTTCAGATGGCGTTTGTTTTGGGAATACAGCACCGGTCTTGCCGGCGACTTACTAACACACGAGTTTGACTGTATTAACCAAATACTTGGAATGGGCATACCCGAAAAAGTAACTGCTTCGGGAGGTATCTACCATTGGAAAGACAACCGTGAAGTACCTGACGTTTTTCAGGTCATGATGGAATATCCAAGTAAGAGCATGTCGCTGATGTACTCAGCATCGCAGGCTAACAGCGCCAACCGCCCACGCCTGATTATGGGAACCGATGCATCACTTGAAATAGGTGGAAAAATTAATTTAAACGTCGATCCGGGCTCCAGGCTCTATCAAAAATATCTAAAAGATAATCAGGTACAGCCCAACAGCTCCATCTGCTTAAACAACGCTGAATCGTTAAAACTGGATGGTATTAGTTCGGCAACTGAAAAATATTTTGCCTCACGAGGATTATTGTACACAACACATAATGGTAAGATGATGGATACTACCCACCTGCATTTAGCTGAATGGTTACATGCCATTAGAACGGGTTCAACAACCAGTTGCAATATTGATCGCGCATTTGAAGAAGGCATTACAGCACAGATGGCCACTTTAGCCTACCGCGAAGAAAAAGTCAAAAAATGGGATGGTGATAAAGTCATTTAGACTTCTGAATAATATTAAAAAGCCTCGCAGAAATTATCATCTGCGAAGCTTTCACATTTTAATTTAATCCTACAACTCCTTAATTCTAATATTTCTAAAAAAGACCTCAGAACCATGGCCTAAAAAGCCAATATACCCTTTTGTACGCTTAAGTCCCGGATGATCTTTCCCATCCAAAGTACCATTGGCCGATGCTTCAGCAATATCACCATCCACAATTACTTCACCGTTCAATATTACTTTTACTTTGTTTCCTTTTACAATCACTTCTTCGGTATTCCATTCTCCAACAGGCTTTAAGTAACCTCTTTTGGCAGCTATAACACCATAAACCGAACCATGATACTGGTAAGGCTGCAGCTTGGCATAGACAGGAGCCGTGTTATCCAGAATCTGCAACTCCATACCCACATAGGCTGCATCTCCTTCCAGTGGCGCCCTGATACCCAATCCATTATTGGCCCCAGGGGTTAACTTAAATTCAAAGCGGTAAATAAAATCAGCATATTCCTTTTCGGTGTATAAATTACCATGTCCCCCATTCTTTGGTTTTATTACAATCTCGCTATTCTCAACCAGGTAATCCGTTTTATTACCAACCCATCCATTCAGGTCGGTACCATTGAATAAGGCTACAAAGCCATCAGCCTTTTCTTCATCAGTCAGGTTAAAACCGGCTACATCCAGCTCCTTAATATACACATCCCGAAACGCCAGGTCAGTACCATGAGCCTGCAACTCAATTGGACCGGAGGCAAAAATTGGTATTGAACGATCCCAGTAATTTTCCATCACCACGTTATCAACTACCAAATATCCATTCAGGTAAACCGTTACGCGTTCGCCAACCATGCGAATCCTAAAGGTATTCCATTCACCAATTGGATTATCTGCCACTAATAATGGCTTGCTTTCATGTTTCTGGTTATTGTACAGTCCACCAGAGCCAACCTGTGCCCCAACATCAACCCGTGAAGTATCCCATACCTGCACCTGAGGCGTTCCTCGCAGATAAATACCACTGTCGCCATGCTTCGTTATTCGCCAATCAACTATCATTTCAAAGTCACTATATTCTTTCACCGAACACAAATTATGGCCTTTACCATTAAACACGATATGCCCATTCTTAACCGACCAGTTCTCAGCCATTTTTTTATCGGCTTCCTTTTGTAACTGACTATGTTTATAGGATGATAACTTCTTAAGCTTAATCGGATTGTCAACAAACCCTTGCCAGCCACATAGGTCTGTCCCGTTAAACATTGACACATAGCCCTTATCATTCGTCATAGAAGCCAGATAAGTCTCAATATCAATTTTTAAATACTGGCTATCAGGACCTGTTATCAGCGGAAGGGCTTTCATTAAACCATCCCTGATGATGTCACCATCCAAGCCATTTCGCTTGCCTGCATCATGCATAGCCACTTTCACCAACGCATTGGCTGCATCATTTTTCAAGGCACTATCATCCAGATAAGTTGACAAGTAGATAAATGTCAGATAGGTCTTAACCGAAGACAAGGCATTCAGTACCTCCTTTTTCTCTGCATTCCCTTTTGCCAGCGGCATTACCTTGCGCATTAACAGCAGCTTTTGATCATTGGGCAATTGCGATGACGTAACTTTGTTGACATAGCCACTGAATGCCTTTTTGTAAGTGTTGTCAGATGACGCTCCTTCGACAATGGAATACAAAGCAGGCAATGCAGCTGTTCCGCTCCAGTGCACCAAAGCTTCCAGTGCTGCTGGTGAGTGCTCATTTTGATAAGCCTCATACACCAGTTGAACAGCTTCCTGGCCACCTATCGCACTGTATACCGGAATAAACTTATTAAACTCATCAGACTTAGCCGCCTCAAATATCTTATTCTTTGCCACCTCTTTCTCTTTCGTTTGCTCATAAGCAGCAACAATGGCTTTAGCAATTAGCTCACAATCCTCAGATGCTTTTACGCCTTGAAATAATGCTAATAAAGCTTCCAGATCCTTTTCTCCCGAAACTGACGCCAGGTTTTGTAATGCCACACTACTTTGCTCACCTCCATCTTTGACTATATCCATCATCTTATCAAATGCACCTTTATACTGTTTGGCACCCCAAATGTCGATTAACACAGCTTGTCCCGCTGCCGGAACCTGATTAAAAATAGTTAAAGTCTGCTCAATATTGTTTTTACTAACACTTAATAACAGCGCCTGCCTGGCTACCTCCACATCATCCTTAGCCGTATGGTTGGCCAGAAAATCAAGAATTACATTAATACCTTCTTCCCCATTCAGAGTTGCATAGCAAATGAGTGCCTCCTGACGAACACCGGCATCCTTTGAGTTGACTAATACCTCAACAGATGGAGCATCAGTTGCCTTTCCAGTCTGCGATATCAGGTAGAGAATTTCTTTTTGCACTTCCGGTGATTTACTGCGTTGCATTTGCTTCACCCATGGTTCCAAAGGTGTCTTCTGTCGAATAGCTTCTTCAATGGCTGCTCCCCGATAAACCTTATCCTTACTCTTTAATGCACCTAGGAGAAGAGCATTCGTTTGAGCCATATCGCTCAGCTCACACATCAGCATCAACGCACCGGTTTTAACCTGCACGGCCGATGTTTTTTTATTAATTTTTGTTGCTATCTGCATAGCTTTTTTAGGGTCTGTTGATGCTATTTGCTCAACATAGTCCAGCAATGCAAAAACCGCCTGGTCCGCTGAAGGATTGTAGTTTGCTGCTTTCGCTTCCAGCATTATCAATTCTTCTGAAGTTTCGCACGGCATGCTTGCCAAAGCACGTAATATATCTGTTTTAAGCTCGGTTGTTGCTTGCGGGTATAAACCTGCCAATTGACTGGCATAGCCAGCATCATTACATTGCCCCAGGGCTTTAACCAAACTTTTTTGAGCGGAGTTTCCTGCATTTTTTAAGGACTCGGAAAAGAACTGTGCCGACCTAGAAGCATCGGATAATAGCATGCTTTTAATGGCTGGCTCCCTCAGCACATCATCACTTAAATAGCTACTTAGAGCATGTATACAGGCCGAAGAACCGACAAATTCCAGTTGACGAATAAAAAAGGCTTTCACCTCGTTGCTTGTTGACTCCTCAATCATTTTCAATAACTGACGTTCCCATTCTTTGGCTGCATTCATCTCCAATGATTGGCTGATATATTTAGAGTAACTCTCAACAGAGAAGCGTGCTTTGGTATCATCACCTGTGCCCGGTTCCACTATTTGCTGACAAATTAACTCACGAACATCAGGTCCCAACTGCAACATGTCTTTCATTAGCTTATCGCGATAAGCCATATTATTGACTGGCATCTGCACCAGCAGGTCGGCCACCTTGGTATCAACAGTTCGATTTATTTGAGATTGCGCTGATGTTATCACCAATAACATCAACAAAAGATTAAGTATTCTTTTATTTAAGTACATAAAATTCATTGTTTAAGGTTGATTAGATGCTCCAATTGCCACGCATAGGTTGATTCAACAGACGATTTGCTCCATCGTCATTAATGAACTCCTGCTTTACCGGATCAAAGTGTAAAGTGCGTCCAAGTCGTAATGCCACTATTCCCATGTTTACAATAGTACAAGAGCGATGACCGTTTTCTTCGTTAAGTGCGAACTTTTTACGTGAGCGCACCGACTCATGGAACGATGTAATCTGTGGCTCCGGATCAGGCATGGAATCAATGATACCTTTCAAATTTGGAATGGTTGAGCGAAAACCTTTGTATATCTTACCTTTGGGTCCTTCAATGTATGCAGCATCCTGATCTTTGTTTTCGCCATCCAGAATTATCTGGCAACCATCAGCATAGGTATAGGTAATTTTTCGCCAGGTACCTACTGCATCCGGGTGTTGCTGGGGAGCATCCACCTCTACCTTAACCGGACTGGTGTCATCTTTACCCAGAATGTATTGCACCGGATCAATATAATGCTGGCCCATATCACCCAGACCTCCACCATCATAATCCCAATAACCGCGGAACTTAGTATGTACCCGGCGAGAATTATAGGGTTTAGCCGGAGCTGGTCCTAACCACATATTATAATCCAATGTCTCCGGCACTGGTTGTGGAGGCAGGTTATGCTCACCTTGCCAATAGAACTTCCAGTTATATCCGGTAACGCCACTGATGGTTACTTTCAACGGCCATCCTAATACACCACTGTCAATAGCCTTCTTAAGGGGTTTAACAGTGGTTCCTAATCCATAGAAATTATCTTTAAATCGAAACCATGTATTTAGGCGGAACATACTGCCACTTTTCCTGACAGCTTCAACAACTTTTATTCCCTCGTCAATGGTACGGGTCATGGGTTTCTCACACCATATATCTTTACCTGCTTCAGCTGCCATTACCGACATAATCCCATGCCAGTGAGGAGGCGTTGCAATATGAACTACATCAACATCTTTTTGCTGTAACAAATCCCTGAAATCGGTATAAGCTGGTATACCTTTACCAACTTTATCAATTGCCCTTTTTAGATGATTCTGATCAACATCACAAATAGCAACCAAGCGGCCTTCCCTTGTAAGGTGATGACCATAACCAATACCTCCCATTCCAATGATGGCCTTGGTAATTTGATCACTCGGAGCCGTGTAACCTGGTCCGCCTAACACATGTCGCGGAACAATCGTAAGAGCAGTCAATCCAAGCAATCCTTTTTTTAGAAAATCTCTCCTTTGAATTCCATTTTTATCACCCTGCTGTCCTTCAGAACAACAAGTGATTTCCTTTTTATTTTCCTTCATTAGATCTGAATTATGATATAATATTCAATTATTCAATGATATGATTTCAGATCAAAACTACTTAGCTACAGGGTATTTAGAGGGGTAACAAGCTGAGTAATGCCCTTAATTAACCGTCAAAAATATTTCGATTATTAACTTTTTCTCAAACAAAGAGAAATAGTTACTTTGCAATCAAAGAACAACAATATGATTTGCTATCCCAACGCTAAAATAAATATAGGCCTTAATGTGGTTGAAAAAAGGCCTGATGGCTACCACAACCTTGAAACTATTTTCTTTCCAATACCATTGACTGATGCTCTTGAAACGGTGCATAATCCTGAAAGCAAAGAACCATACTTATTCAGTTCGTCAGGAATTGACATTGACGCTAAGCCAGAGGAGAATATTTGTATTAAAGCCTTTGAGTTGCTCAAGGCTAACTATGAGCTTCCTCCTGTTAATATTCATCTGCATAAGATGATTCCTTTTGGCGCCGGACTGGGCGGCGGCTCGGCAGATGGGGCTTTTATGCTCAACCTGCTAAAGAAAGAGTTTGAGCTGGACGTAACCGAAGAAGAGTTACAAGAACTGGCTGCCCAGCTAGGTGCAGACTGTGCCTTTTTCATCAAAAATAAACCTTCGTATGCCACTGGAATTGGCAATATACTACAAGACGTAGAACTGGATTTGAGCGATTATTACATTGCTCTTATAAAGCCACCTATTCACGTTTCCACGCCGGATGCGTACAGAGGTATCACTCCAACTCCTTCATCGCATTCGTTAACCGAGTTAATTCAGCTCCCGGTCGAACAATGGAAACACCATATTAAAAACGACTTTGAGCAATCAGTTTTTGCTAAATATCCAGAGATTGGTAAAATAAAAATGGAACTCTACGAAGCTGGCGCCAGTTATGCCTGCATGAGCGGTAGCGGCTCCAGTGTCTTTGGATTGTTTAAGACAGAACCTTCTTTGAATATGCCGCCATCCTGTTTTACCTGGATAAAAAAGCTATAAAGTAAAAGGGCTGCAAATTGCAGCCCTTTCTCTTATTCTATCACCACCATTAAGTGGTTCTTCGGAATTCTATCACCTTGTGACACTTTTATTGAAACAACCTTCCCATCGTGTGGCATGGTTATCTGGTTACGCATCTTCATGGCTTCCAGAATCAAAAGTGATTCACCTTCTTTCAATGATTGACCTTCTTTCACAAACACCTCACAAATTGTTCCTGGAATGTAGGACAATATGTGGTTTGGATTTGGCGCCTCATATTTAATACGATTTTCGAATTTCTTGGTGAGTTTTGTCTTATACTTCATGCTAAGTATAGCAAAATCAACCAATCCTTCTGTTTTCTGTGTACTCATATGCGCAACTATTAAAATGGAGGAATACCATGCTTTTTAGCAGGACGATGATCATCTTTACCGGCCGATACCTCAATGGCATGCAGCAATAAAGCACGTGTTTCGCTTGGCTCAATTACCGAATCAATATAACCCTTAGCAGCAGCGACATATGGATTAGCAAACTTCTCTTTGTACTCTTCCACCTTGATGGCACGCATTGCATCTTTATCCTCAGCTTCATCAATATCTTTCTTAAAGATGATATTAGCCGCACCTTCTGGTCCCATTACAGCAATCTCAGCCATTGGCCATGCAAACATAAAGTCTGCTCCAAGGTGACGTGAGTTCATGGCGATATAACCACCACCATATGCTTTACGAAGAATAACCGTTACTTTAGGTACAGTTGCCTCTGAGTATGCATACAGTACTTTCGCTCCGTGACGAATTACACCGGCATGCTCCTGGTCTACACCCGGCAAGTAACCTGGCATATCCTCAAGAGTGATAATAGGCACATTAAAGGCATCACAGAAACGGATGAATCGAGCCGCCTTATCTGAACTGTCACAATCAAGTACACCGGCCAATACCATAGGCTGGTTGGCTACAAAACCAACTGTTTCACCGTTTAAGCGACCAAATCCGATCACAATATTCGCAGCCCAAAGCTCCTGAATCTCGAAGAAATCAGAATCATCAACAATGGCTTTGATAACATCACGAACATCGTAAGGTGTTTTAGGATCAGAAGGAATAATATCTTCGATCTTACCTTTGAATTTAGGTGGTTTTGGAGGGAAAGCTTTTGCTTTCTTACTGTTATTCCAAGGAATAAAGGTAATCAGTTTCTTAATCTGCTCGAAACATTCAGCTTCGCTGTTTGAGAAGAAGTGAGCATTACCGGTTGTTTCAGCGTGCACACGTGCACCACCTAAATCTTCCATCGAGATTTTTTCACCAAGCACTGATTCAATTACGCCTGGTCCGGTAATAAACATCTTAGAAATATTCTCAACTACAAAAACGAAGTCTGTCAATGCCGGAGAGTATACAGCACCACCCGCACATGGACCCAAGATAACCGACAGCTGAGGTATAACACCTGAAGCTAATGTGTTACGGTAGAAAATCTCACCGTATCCGGCTAAAGAGTTCACACCTTCCTGAATACGCGCACCACCTGAATCGTTAATACCGATTAAAGGCACACGCATTTTTAAGGCGTGATCCATGATTTTTGTAATTTTACGGGCATGCATTAATCCTAATGATCCCCCGGCTACAGTGAAATCCTGAGCAAAGATACAGATAGGTGCACCATAAATGGTACCTGTACCGATAATAACCCCATCACCATGCAACTGCTTTTTGTCCATTCCGAAGTCACGAGCTGTGTGCTCAACAAAAAGGTCGTATTCGGTGAAAGAATCTTTATCAACGAGTGCAAGGATTCGTTCGCGAGCCGTCATTTTACCCATGGCTGCTTGCTTTTCAATGGCTTTGTCGCCACCACCCTTTTGCACTTGTTCCTTTCTTTTCCGAAGGTCAAGGATGTGTTTTTTCAATGACATAATCCAAAAATTTGATTTAACCTCTATTAATCAAAATATTAATTTAGCATCCTGATTAATAATTTTTCAGAGTGCATAATTACTAATTTATTTTTTTTAACAAAAGGAATAAAGTAAGATAGTACGCTTTTCAACAACGGAACAACCTGTGCAAATAGTCAGTTTCTTAGACTATTTAGGCGCCCTCATGTACAAATAAAATCCTATGGCAGCAAAAACAATGTTGGGCAACCATACGGCCAACATTGGATTCATATTACCATTTACGGCAAAGGTGGTTGAAATTGTCATGAACAAAATATACGAAAAACTCAACGCAATACCAACTCCAATGTGCAGCCCCATACCGCCCCGCACTTTACGCGAAGCCAATGACACCCCAATAAGGGTTAGAATAAAGGCGCTGAACGGTGATGCCACCCGCTTATACTTCTCAATAAGAAACTCCTCAAGGTTTCCAACGCCGCGAGCTCGCTGCTCATCAATATAATTATCCAATTCGGTATTGGTCATCATCTCAAAATACTTGCGCTCTTCCTGAAAGTCTTTGGGCGTTACATTGGCAATCAGGGTATCCATTTTGGAACCGCTGCTTATCTTATGCTCCACCCCGTCGGTAAACTCGCGCAACACATAATTCCTGAGCTGCCATTTACCCGAAGTAGTATCGTATTTGGCATAACGGGCTGATAACTTGGACACCAATTCCTTTTCATCGTATTTTTCCATCGAAAAATGATCGCCATTACCGCTATAAGCCCGGTACTTATCCAGGTAAACAAACACACCTGGCTCTATTTGCATATGAATTTTGTCCAGCCCTTTGGCTTTCCTGTTTTTAACATAGACATTTTCAAACTGTATACGAGTTTGGTTGGCCGGCGGTATTACATAACCACCCAACAAAAATGAGAAAAGCCCAATGATAGCAGCTCCCAAAAAATAGGGGAACATCATACGCCGGAAGCTAACGCCGCTCGACAAAATGGCAATAATCTCTGTTTGATAGGCCATCTTTGAAGTGAAAAAGATAACCGCAATAAATACAAATAATGGGGTAAACAGGTTGGCAAAATAGGGGATGAAATTCTTATAATAATCAAACACAATCGCCTTTAAAGGAGCCCCGTGTTCAAAGAAATTATCAATCTTTTCGGTGACATCAAACACCACTGATATACTAATTATCAACAGTATCGCAAAAAAGAATGTCCCTAAAAATTTTCTAAGTATATAAAGATCAAGTTTTTTCAAAACTCTCTATTTAGTTTAGTGAAGCCTGCTACAAAAGAACGAAAAAATAGTTACAAGCTAAATAGTAAAACTTCAATCACTCCTTTGTTATAGACAACTAATAGCTCTTGCACACTCATTACCATTAAAGGCGAGTTGTCAATTTTTTAACCATCACATCCTTCCATTGCACAAAATCGCCTTCCAAAATGTGCTTACGCGCCTCGCGCACTAACCATAAATAAAATGTCAGATTGTGCATACTGCCAATTTGCGCCGCTAACATTTCTTTTGAAACATATAAATGACGCAGGTAGGCCTTGGTATAGTGATGATCAACAAAAGATGTTCCATTAGGATCTACAGGTGAGAAGTCGTTTTTCCACTTCTCATTGCGCATATTTAGTATGCCTTCAGAGGTAAAAAGCATGCCATTACGCCCATTGCGCGTAGGCATTACACAGTCGAACATATCTACACCCAATGCAATATTTTCAAGTAAATTGGCAGGTGTACCCACCCCCATCAGGTAACGTGGCTTATCTTTAGGTAAGATACCATTCACCAGCTCAACCATTTCATACATCACCTCTGTTGGTTCACCAACGGCCAGCCCACCGATGGCATTACCTTCGCGGTTTTGCGAAGCAATAAATTCAGCCGACTGGGTTCTCAAATCACGATAACCGGCTCCTTGCACTATCGGAAAGAATGTTTGAGAATGCCCATACAACGGTTCTGTTCGGTCAAAATGGTCAACACCTCTTTTTAACCAGCGATGCGTGAGCTCCATCGATTTTTTAGCGTAAGCATATTCAGCATCTCCCGGCGGGCACTCATCCAGTGCCATAATAATATCTGCCCCAATGACCCGCTGAATATCCACTACATTTTCGGGCGTAAATAAATGCTTTGAGCCATCCAGGTGTGAACGAAACATGGCACCTTCTTCGGTCAGTTTTCGGTTATCACTTAAAGAGAATACCTGATAGCCTCCACTATCGGTCAACATTGGTTTATCCCAACCGTTGAATTTATGTAATCCACCTGCGGCTTTTAATATATCCAAACCAGGTCGCAGATACAGGTGGTAAGTATTGCCGAGAATAATTTGGGCCTTAACATCATCTTCCAAATCACGAAAATGCACCCCTTTAACCGAGCCAACAGTTCCAACTGGCATAAAAATGGGTGTTTCAATTTCACCATGATCGGTTGTTATTTTCCCAACGCGCGCACTACTTTTGGCATCGGTATGTTGCAGCTCAAATTTCATTTTCCTTGTATTAATGACATTTCTAAATCTGCCTATCATTGTATGATAAAACAGCCTGCAAATATACAACAGCCGCTTTATAAATAAAATGCAGAAAAGAGGTTCTTACACTAAAAACTGTTTCGTCGTCATTTTTTTGAAACGATGGGCAAAAATGACTTGATAAGAACAGGCTTTTCATAAAAATATGTTGCATTTTTGACTAAAATTCAAACTGTGGACGAATCAATACTATATACCTTAGGCGGCATTTTTATCTTTTCCTGGCTTTTTCAGCTCTTTTACCAGCTATTCTTTCTTTTAAAACCATCGCATTTTAAACCTCTGACGTATGATAATAAACAGCGTCCTTTATCAGTTATTATTTGTGCTAAAAACGAAGCATCGAATCTAAAAAACTTCATTCCGAAGATATGCAACCAGAATTACCCCAATTTTGAGGTCATTGTGGTAAATGACTGCTCTACGGATGACTCAGAAATGGTATTAGCGCAACTAAAGACTGAATTCAGCAACCTCTATTACACCAGCATCCCACTTAGCAAACAACATTATCAAGGTAAAAAATTAGCGCTCACAATTGGTATAAAAGCAGCTAATAATGAGCATTTAGTGTTTACTGATGCTGATTGCTACCCAACATCAGACCAATGGCTAAAAGAAGTAAGCAGTCAGTTCACCGATGAAAAACAAATAGTAATTGGCCATGGCCGCTTTGAGAAGCAAAAATCATTCTTCAACCTGTTTTTGCGCTACGAAACCTTTTTCAACGCAGTACAATATATGGGCTTTGCATTACGTGGCAAACCATTTATGGCGGTTGGCAGAAACATGGCTTATACCAAATCTTTGTTTGAGCAAAGCGATGTTTTTAAGCCATACCTTAACATGGCTTCGGGTGACGATGATTTGTTTATCAGACGTTGCGCCAATAAACATAACACAACTATTCAATTAAATTACGATAGCCAAACCGTATCACTGGCACCACAAAGTTTCAGTGAATGGAGAACTCGTAAATCGAGGCATTTAACCACGGCACCTGCATATAGGTTTGGGATAAAATGCTGGCTGATTATGGAGCCCCTGACTCGTCAAATAATGTGGCTTCTAACACTTTGTTCACTTTTTTTTCATATTTTTGTTCCTTTAACAATTGCGTTATTTGCTCTCCGCATGCTGACTTTACATATTGTATTAGCCAAAGCAGCAAATAAAATGGGAGAAAACAAGTTATTCTGGGCAACCAGTATTTTTGATTTTATAACGCCTTGGTTAGTTGGGAGTGTTTGGGTAATTAATATTTTTAGTGCAAAGAAGAAGAAATGGAAGTAAATCCGAATCTATCTGATAAGGCAAAATACGACTTAGATTTAGTGGAAGTAGCAGTTAAAGGCGATCAAAAAGCCTATGCTGAACTCATGGGCCGCTACAGAGATGCCATTTACTTTATGCTCCTGAAAATGGTGAATAACAAAAGTGATGCCGAGGACCTGACGATTGAGGCCTTTGGTAAAGCCTTTAAGAACATTCATCAATACTCACCAAACTATGCATTCAGCACATGGCTGTTCAAAATAGCCTCTAATAACTGCATTGATTTTCTTAGGAAAAAGCGCAATAACATCGTTTCCATCGATGGCGGCATTTCGGATGATAAAGAAAATGATCAGCCGATACACCTGAAGGATGAAACGCCCGACCCGGAAGAAAATCTGATAAAGCAGCAAAAGAAGATATTAATGCGCACCGTGGTCAAGAAACTTAAACCCCGCTATCGCATTTTAATTGAGCTTCGCTATTTCAAAGAGTTCTCATATGAAGAGATTGCCGAAGAGCTGGATCTTCCGCTTGGAACTGTAAAAGCCCAATTATTCAGAGCCAGAGAACTTCTCTTCAATACCCTAAAAAACTCGGATATCAAACTGGGGTAAGCTCTTAGTTTCTATTTTAACATTTAGCATTCAGGATAAGTTATCCTGCACATCATATCATGGAATTAATTAAAAAGTACTTTCCGAATTTAGATCCTTCTGTTGAAGAAAAACTCAGCCGACTGGGAGATTTATATGCTGACTGGAATTCAAAAATCAATGTCATATCGCGCAAAGACATGGACCACTTCTACGAACGTCATGTTTTGCATTCATTAGGCATAGCAGCTTTCATTCAATTTGAAACAGGCACACAAATCCTGGATGTTGGCTGTGGTGGTGGTTTTCCGGGTATTCCTCTGGCTATTATGAATCCTGACTGTCAGTTTCACCTCATCGATTCGATTGGTAAGAAAATTAAAGTGGTGAAAGGCGTTGCTGAGGCATTAGACCTACAAAATCTTACAGCTGAACAAATAAGAGTTGAAAATCATCCTAAGCAATATGATTTTATTATCAGCCGGGCAGTAACCGCCTTTCCTGATTTCGTAAAACTATGTCACAACAAATTCCTTCCAACGAATAAAAATGCCATTACTAACGGCATCATCTATTTAAAGGGAGGAGACTTTGAAGGTGAAATAAAGCCGTTTAAAAACAGGGCATCCGTAACGCCGCTGACCAACTACTTTGAGGAGGAGTTTTTTGAGACGAAAAAGATCATCCATCTGTCGATGTAAGCAACAGTGGTATTAAACTTTATACAAACCTAAAAAAGCATTCATTTTTTTTTGGAAGATAAAAAAAACATGTATTTTTGCAGTCCGAAAAGTTAAGGTAACAACATTAACTTAGCTCTTCAAAGGAGGAAGATCCCGAACGAATCCATTTGAAAAGCGATTATTACGAAGAATAAAAAAATTACATACAATGAAAAGGACATTCCAACCATCGAACAGAAAGAGAAGAAACAAGCATGGTTTCCGCGAAAGAATGGCTAGCGCAAGTGGTCGTAAAGTATTAGCTGCAAGAAGAGCTAAAGGACGTAAGAAATTAACTGTTTCTAGCGAAAAAAGACATAAAGCTTAATTAAGAGCTTTCACGATATAAAAAGTAAAGAATCCACTATGGGTTCTTTACTTTTTTTATGCCCATAACTCTGATAGCAGAAGTTTTACTATTTTTGACCATCTGTTATAAACCAGCATTTTTTTCACTCTTGAAATAAAAGTAAAAAAGCGGTATACAAATCAACATGCTTATGTCAACGATCAAAGGAATAATCAATAACGTATTTGTCAAAAATATTGTCATAGCAATTGGAGTAATCACACTGGCATTAATCGCCACTTTTGTTAGCTTAAATATTTACACCAACCACGGCGAATACTATCCTGTACCCGACTTTAAAGGCCTGACTGAAGAGCAATTCAGTCAATTAATTGAAGAGAAAGGCTTTCGCTATAACATCATCGACTCGGTACATATTGATGGCTACCTGCCCGGTGCAGTCATTGAACAAATACCGGCGCCTGGCAGTATGGTAAAAGAAAATCGTAATATTCACTTTACCATCAAAGCTATTGCGCCCGAAAAAGTTCAGATCCCAAACCTTGTAGATTACTCATTGCGAAATGCCAAAGTAATATTGGAATCGTACGGACTGGTAACCGGTGAACTTATCTATGTACCAAGCGAATATCGCAACCTGGTTATTCAGCAGCTTTATAAAGGCAAACCGGTTGAGCCGGGAACTGTGGTATTAAAAGGATCGGTGATTGATTTGCACATCGGTAAAGGCCTTAGCACCGAACGAACCAATGTACCGGATTTAAAAGCGCTTACACTGGAAGAGGCTAAAAACTATTCTGCCTCTGTTTCTTTAAATATTGGTGCGGCCATATATGATGAATCTGTCATTACAGCAGAAGATTCCATAGCGGCATTTATATGGAAACAACAACCATCGGCCGAAACAGGTGAACGCATACCTCTTGGCGCTTCTATAGATGTATGGTTAAGTGTAGATACTGCCAAAGTGAGTTATTAATGGCTGAACGGAAGACCGAGGATTGATGTTGGCTGGTTGTGAGTGAGAGGTAGACAGATTTAAGAATTAACTAATTGATAAATAGAATGACAGAGCACATACAGGAAGATGAGTTGGATGAGTTGGACGAACTGGATGACGCAAATGGTTCGGACGATGGTAATGAGTTGTATGAGCACTATCGCTTTGTAACTGATCCGGGACAAAAGCCACTGCGCATCGATAAATTTTTGGTCAACCGCATTGAGAATGCCTCGCGCAATAAAATACAGGATGCAGCGGCAGCCGGTAATATCCGCGTTAACGACAAGCCGGTTAAATCCAATTATAAGATAAAAGCCAATGAGGTGATCACTATCGTGATGTCCTTTCCTCGTCGCGAACTGAAAATTATTGCTCAGGATATACCTCTGGATATTCCATATGAAGATGATCAACTGATTATCATCAACAAAAAACCAGGCATGGTAGTGCATCCGGGACATGGAAACTACACAGGCACTATGGTTAATGCTTTGGCCTGGCACCTGAAAGATTTGCCGCTGTTCAATTCTGAGGATCCTCGCCCGGGACTGGTTCATCGTATTGATAAGGATACATCAGGTTTACTAGTTGTTGCCAAAACAGAGGAAGCCAAAAACTTTCTGGCCCGTCAGTTTTTCGAAAAAACCTCTACGCGTACCTACATTGCATTGGTATGGGGACAACCGGCCGAAGATGAAGGCACCATCATTGGTAACATTGGTCGCAGCCTGCAGGATCGCAAGCAGATGGCTGTATTCCCGGATGGAGACCGTGGTAAACATGCCGTAACACACTATAAGGTATTGGAGCGTTTAGGTTACGTTTCGTTGGTAGAATGTAAACTGGAAACTGGTAGAACACACCAGATTCGAGCACACATGAAATACCTTGGTCACCCACTGTTCAACGATGAACGTTATGGTGGCGATCAAATTTTAAAGGGCACTACTTTTACCAAGTACAAGCAATTTGTACAAAACTGTTTTAATATTTTGCCAAGACAGGCACTGCATGCAAAAACGTTGGGTTTCATTCATCCGACCACCAAAGAGTACATTGATTTTAATACGGATATTCCTGAAGATATGATGGAGGCCATTGAGAAGTGGAGAGGTTATATTGCAGGAAGAGAAAACGACTAATCGAATAACAATCAATCACATATTGACCAAAATGAAAAACATCGGTATTATTTACGGTGGCTATTCTTCTGAAATCATAGTTTCTGAAAAAAGCAAGGAAGGCGTTATGTCCTTTATTGATGCTTCACGCTATAACCGCTACCCCATTTTGATTACCAAAGAGAAGTGGTGTGCCAAAGTTGATGGCAACGAATACCCGATTGATAAAAATGATTTTTCATTTATTATAGATGGTCAAAAAGTAAAGATTGACTTTGCTTACATCACAATCCATGGAACTCCGGGCGAAGATGGCCTGTTACAAGGCTACTTTAATATGTTGGATATTCCACACAGCACTTGCGATGTGCAAGCAGCATCCATCAGCTTTAACAAGTTTACCTGCAACACTTACCTAAAGGGCTTTGGTGTAGCTGTGGCCGATTCGGTATTAGTCCGTAAAGGCAACAGCTTTGACGATAAGGCGATAGTTGAGCAACTGGGATTGCCCTGTTTTGTAAAGCCCAATGCAGGAGGCTCCAGCTTTGGCATTACCAAAGTGCAAGAGGGCGGTCGGTTAATCGAAGCCATTGAGAAAGCCTTTACCGAAAGTAACGAGGTGATTATTGAGCAGTTTATCGGCGGTACAGAGGTGACTTGTGGTTTATATAAAACCCGCACAAACCAGGCAGTGTTTCCCATAACCGAGGTGGTGAGCAAAAATGAATTCTTCGATTTTGAAGCTAAATACACGGCCAGCAAAGTAGAAGAGATTACACCTGCTCGCATCGAAGACAATGTACGTGACCGCATCCAATCCATCTCGTCACTCATTTATGATATTCTGGGTTGTAAAGGCATTGTACGAATCGATTACATCATTAGCGATAATAAAATATTCCTACTCGAGGTGAATACTACGCCCGGCATGACTGTAACCAGTTTTATTCCCCAGCAAATAGCAGCTGCCGGATTAGATATACAAAAGGTATTCAGCGAGATAATAGAAGATGCTAGCTTGTAGCATTACTGAACTTAATACTTCTATCATTGTTAATTACAAAACTCATACGTTAGAGTTAACTAAGAAAGGCTATCCAAATATTATAGATAGCCCTTTCTATTGTTTATATTACTCAAAGAATTAGTCAACCTCTAACACATCATCTTGATTTGTCCAAGGATCCCATGTAAATGTAAACATTTGTAAATCAGCTTGTATTGCATCTGCTTTGACTACAACATTAAGCCACTTACTAACGCCTCCAATAATTTTAGTGTTTTCAGTATCTAATACAATCCATTTAACAGGCACATAGTTACCTCCTTCATAAGAATATATCTCAACAGCAATTGGCAGGCATTTTCCTGCTGTTGCATCTGCATTTGACCAATAGATTGTGCCAAGGTTTTTTTCTGATGTGAAAAATCTATCCCAGTTATTTCTAATTTTAAGATATTCATAGTCAATACCAGCTTCGTACGCCGGCTCCTGATAAAATAACCGAGCGTGATAATTTTGAATATCTGCACCACTTTCAAATTCAAATGTCACAATTAACTGTCCATAATTTGTTGACATGGGGATATTAATGCTAGAAGGATTAGCAGCATAGTCATCATTAATAACAACAGGAGCAGATTCGCCACTAAATTCAACAAATGGTACAACATGTGTGCGCAACTCCTCCGCCATTTGTGCTGAAGACCAACTTCCACCTGGTCTTACATCAGTAAAGGCAACAAGACCTGGTGCAACTTCTTTAAAAACGCCACTAGGATATATTACATTCCCAAAGAAAATTTTATGGTCCCCAATAGTTGGAGTTGGAGGAGTGACGGCAGTTGTAGTTGCTGTAAAAATATTTGTACCATACCACACATTCTCAAGTACGGGCCCATCATTACCTGAACCATCATCAACAATATTATACTGATCAATCACATCCGGATGAACTGACTCAGCCTTAAGCTCCATAGCAGTAACGGTAACAGGAATATCCCCTCTGTTAACATCACCTCCTTTTAGGCCTGTTTCATTTAAACCATCAACAACGTTGAAGTGCACATCTGTGGTTTTCACATCGCTCACTTCATTATCTTTCTGACAGGCAGACAACACCATTGCTGTGATTACAGCAAATAACAATACTTTTTTCATAGTTAATAAGTTTGAAATTAAAAGTTAATACTCACGGTGGTTAAATAGCATGAGATTTAGGATTTCTTAATATTTGTTTCTCCCAGACTTTAAAACCTGAAGTAAAATTATAGCTGGCAATAATAAAGTTCAATAACCCCAAAGAGGTATTTTACAGTAATTATACGATATTTAACTAAATAAGCTTGATTTTCCAGCCATGTAAGCCAGACATGCAGTATTTTTTACACCTAGCTTATGAAGAATGTTTTTACGATGTTTCTTAGATGTATGGGTACTAATGTTTAAGACCTCACCAATACACCTATCTGTTTCGCCCTTAACAATCAACTGCAATACCTCTTGTTCACGCATAGATAATGAGCTAACTAATTTTTGGTAATATTCTACTTCTGATAATTCATGCTCCAGATTAATTTTCAATGGCGATTGCTTTAATTGTATTCCTATCCGGAAGTGCTCAGTGGCTACCCCTTTAACCTCAGGTTTTGTAACCAAAAAATAATAAGGAACATATGACAGATGACGCTTAAACCTGAGTATTCCATTTAAAAACGGCGCATGCCCTTTCTTTTTGGCGATACGCTCCAAAACTTCAACACGCCGAGCATCCTCAGGGTGAATAGATGAAAATATGAGTCGCCTCAAGACCGATTTTTTAAATACCCGTCTATTAAGGCCATTGCTCATTACAAATCGTTCATCTGCATAAACGATTTTATCTTTATGCGTATCAAATAAGAAAACACCTAAGTTCAAGGAATCAGGTATTTGTTGAAGTATGTAATTGTTTCTAAGAAAAATATTGGTAATTTTCTTATATAAGCACTCCAAGTTTTCGAGAGTCGCAGACACAATAGCCTGCCTCTCCTGCTCACAATCAGTTGTCATTTTATTATGTTTGTCTGGTCCCTCAGCCTCTCAGAATAGATCAGCTAAAATTATCTCACATTTAAATTATAACCCTTTGAAGTAAATGTCAATTCGACAACAGACGATTAATCAACAATTAGAGCATATTAATACAATTCAGACTAGAATTCATCAATATTAAAGTGACATTAGTCAAATTAAGGTAAATCATATGCATGATTTATTTTTCAATACAAACAAAAAAAGTTCAACTTAAGCTTAAACATACACTAATTCACACCTATATCAACCTATCCTACAAATACTTATAAAAATATATCTGGCACTTTCTTTTCCACACGCTTCAACTTCCAACCTACTGATTAAGAAAATAATTAGCATGCTATAAGTTTGAATTATATGAGTACAACAAAAAAGCCCCGCGTTTGCGAGGCTTTAACACTAATAATACTAAATCTGTCATTCAAACACTTCGATACAAGGAGACGTCACTGTTGTGAATAGCACCTGAACTTGCTCATTGTGGTAGAAAATGACCGCCTGCAAATCACCAATCTGTGGTGAATAATCACTCGGTTGAGTAACTGCATCAACTGCATTACCATAAAGAGTTTGAAGTAATGTCCAATCTACATTCCAATCATTATTTGCATAGTCGTCAGTAAGCAGCCATATCAAAGCCTGTATAAACTTACCTTTATCAGCGTCAGCCACAACTCCGTCTGTCAGATAACCATCAGGAAGGTGATTGATAATATAATTTAAGCGTGCAAGTTTGAGAGGATCCAAACCATTTGCTCCTTCCCATAGTGAAGCTAAGTAAATACCTATTGAATAATTTGTATTTAAGCTAATATTGTGATCCTTATCAGCACACCATCCATAATAAACGCCATCTGAGATACTGTACTTACCTGCAGGAATACCATCTAATTCCATTTTTAAATAATGATAATTGGTGCTCGACTTAAAGTTATAGTCTGTTACTTTAAGTGAAATACCTGTTCCTTCTGCATCAGCAGGCAAATGAAGATGAGCTGGGAAGATATAATCAGCATCATAATGACAACCACCAATTACGAAATCCAGCACATTATCGGTTCCTGCCACTGGAATATCTTCGTAACTATCAAACACCCATGTTTTGATACTTACCCAATCCAGAACATCCCCAACTGGCAATAATACTTTAAGTTCAATGGTAATCTCATCATCCAACAAATCATAATCAGGCCAGTAAATAGGCAAGCAATCATTGGCGTTATCCAGGTTATCAAATTCAGCACTCCAGTTATTCTCAGAGCTTGAAACAATTATCTTCATGTAGGCAATCAGGTCGTAAATGGTACCTCCATTAACCTGAGTGACATATGGGAATACATCACCATAAGGCAACATATATGATGCGGGTTCACACACACAGATATCACCAAAGAAACACATCTGCCTTACCGTAATTGGCTGTATATTAAACCATATAAATCCAAAGTTATCATATACCAGATCATCATAACACAGTACATCAATGATAATTTCTTCTTTAGTAAATTTATCCAGCATAAAGTCTCTTAATCCATTATTTGGATTAATAAATTGGAAATATTCACTATTATCATGTGGCGTTGCTTTAACCATAATATCATCACCTCCTTCTACTTCATGCCATACAGTAAAATCAGTGATATTAATATTAACACTATTCACTCCTTCACCTAAAACAACTTTAATGGGCTGTGTAACATATTTACCATCAACCACAAATATTGGAATAACAATGTCGTCAGATACACCATCTTTTTCAAACCAAACGTGCGCATAATCTAAACTCAGATTCTCATCACATTCAGGAATAAAATCATCCGACAAAGGCGCCGCCTTAAGAGTTACAAAATCAGCTTCACTTATGCCAATTGAAAATTCAGCAGTAGCCTCTTCGGGATTACTTACCTTTTCATTACAGCTGCTTACTATTAAAGCAAATGCTGCCAATACAAATAAAATTTTTTTCATCACATTATTGTTTTAGGTTATTAAAATGGGTATGATAATATGCGGTCAAGGTTATTATAAGAAATGCTTCACATTATATTTAATCGCAATGGCCTGGTCCTAAGATGCCGTTATTAAACAAGTCAAGCACTGATGACCAGTTCACCATATCAGATTTCTGCTGCTCTGTAAATGTTTGCTCCGGCACTATATCATCAATGCCATCATTATCAAATAATTCAGCTGCATTATCAAAGGCTTCTTTTACATCAGGCCAGTTATTAAGGTCAACAGGGCCATTTTCAACATTCAGGAGTGCAGCTATATATTGATGAGCCAGAATATAGTATGGATTACCACCAGCCGCTGATGTCTCCAACACCTCTAAATAGGTTTGTGTGGCGTTAAACGGATCATCGGGCTGAGTTGCACCTTGCCATGCATTCGTTTGATTGCCGGGTCCGTCACCAGTGTGATTTTTCCAATAGCCTTGTGTAAGGGTACAACCATCGTTATCAGGCGGTATAATAATTATAAAAGGTTCGCTAAAGCAAGAGCCGATAACAAAATCTACAACCCCATCATCACCCGGATTTGGTGCCTCATTATTGTAGAAAGAGTATGAATTCTGGAACCGGTAGTCGAATTGCTTATTAATATCAGGCAGATAGACGTATAGATCGAACCTGAACAGTTCATCCATATTATCATTATCGGGCCAGGCAATTGTCATACAATCCCCTTCACCATTTTCTCCGCCGTTACCGAAGGTGCCCATATTGTTATAGCTATAAAGAAACTCCCAGTTCATGTCAGGCCCATAATTACCTAAGCCATTGCCAATAAATCTCAGAACATCTATTTTCATTATAGCAGGCATATCATATTGCAAGCCATTCTGCTGTTGTTCATAAACAGAACCTTCAAACAGTGTTTTGTCAGCAACACAAATATCTCCAAACCAACATTGACTGCGAACTGTAATAGCGTTGATATTAAACCAAACGAATCCGAAGTTATCATATACCAGTTCATCGTAACACAATACATCAATAACAATTTCTTCTTTGGTGAACTTACTTAATGTAATAGTCCTCAAACCATTGTTGGGATTGATAAACTGGAAGTAGGCGCTATTGTTACTTCCACCAAATACGCCATGCGGTGTAGCTTTAACCAGAACATCATCGGATGTATCAAGGCTTAAGTCTTCATCAATTTCTCCATCATCACCCATATTGTATACCAGGAACTCACTAATGGTCACCTGAATGGATTCAGCTGTTTCCATATCTATTTTAACAGGTTGTGTAACATATTTACCTGCTACCTTAAATATTGGAATGGTTACTGTTTCATCGCCTTTACCGGTATCAAAGGTGACCTTTGCATAGTCAAGGCTCAAACTTTCATCACATGTTGGGATATAATCTTCAACACCCAAAGGGGCACTTTTTAGGGTGACAAAATCAGCTTCACTTATACTAATAGAGAACTCTGCATTGTTTTCTACCGGAGAACTCACATTCTCTTTACAAGCACCTAGTACTAATACCAGAGTTGCTATCACTACTACAATTTTTCTCATGTTCGGTTGTATTAGATTATTATTAAATTCAAATCCACACTTAGTCGCAGTGCTTACTGCATAATACGCCATTGTTAAACAGATCAAGGGTTTCAGCATACATTATTAAATCATCCATAACCGCTGAAAGATCATCCGTGGGTAAATATTCATTAAGTAGTTCGCCGGCAGCCACATAGTGTTGCTGCACATCAGGACACATGCTTATATCCACACCTCCTACTTCCAGGTTCAGCATGGCTGCTATATACTGGTGTGCAAGACTGTAATATTTACTTTCTGAAGGTTTTTTAGCATATATACCCAGGTAGCTTAATCCGGTATTAAAGAAAGTATCGGAGGGATTGATATGCCCCCAGTAAGCCTGACCTGTTTTTTTATTAATTCCGGTATGGTTTTTCCAGTAGCCCTGTGTTAACGTACAGGCACTAAAAGAGTTTGTTACGCAATCGCCAATGTTAAAATCGGCGACACCATCGGTACCTACATCGGGAGGAATCGCATCCCAAAAAGCATACGAGTTGTAAAACTGATAAGTAAACTCGTTATCACCTTCTGGCATTAACACATATACATCAAAACGAAACAGATCGTTCCGCACATCATGGTCGGGCCAAAAAACCTCCAGACATTGATCGCTGCCATAGGATTCCGATGTGCTATTAGAGTGCGTAATAATCAGGTCCCAATTGATATCATCTTCATAATTGCCGGCGGTCGCGCCTATGTAGTTCAGAACATTTACCTTAAATATTGCTGGCATTTGCTGGCTAACTCCGCCTGGCGACAAGGTTTCGTAAAGAGAACCGTTAAATACTTCCGTATTGTCAACACATAATGTACCCATCCAGCACTGACTGCGAATTGTAACCAAACTCATATCAAGCCACACAAAGCCAAAGCTTACTATATACATTGGTTCAAAGCACAGTACATCAATTGGCACTTCGTGTTTAGCAAACTTATTGATAGTAAAAAGAGTATTCAGCTTATTGCTTACCAGCGGGTAAAACTTACTACCTTCCATTGGGGCAGCTCTCACAATTACATCTTCAGAACTAAGGTCATCAGCATGATATATAAAGAAATTGATTATACGAGCTTGAGTACTATGATCACCATTCAGCATCACTTTTACAGGCTGAGTGACATGTCTGTTATTAATCGTATAAATTGGGGTCTTAATTTGCTTCTGAGAGCTTACCTGACCGGTTTCAGTAATAAATTCAACTGTATAAAGTGCGTAGTCCATGGACAGTTCAGCACATTCTGGCACACCACCAACATCACCATTTTTTAATGAGCCAAATCCAGGATTCTCGAACGCAACAGAGATTTCAACTGAAGGAATCAGTATTTTTTGCTCAATACGCGTACAGCTATTTACAATGAGGCATACAATGATGCAAACTACAATTGACTTTCTCATTATTAAGTTGGTTAAAAGTTCTATTTGGTTTGATTGTAAATACAGGTTAGGTAACCCATTTCTATCAATCAACCACCTCACTAATACACTCCTTGTCAGGTACATATTATTTTGAGACTGTAAAATTATGAGGGCTTTTATTCGAGCTCAATACCCATAAAGGGGTAAATCTGAAAGTCAATAAGGGGAATCGAATTTTAGACTAATCGATACTTTCCGATGATGAATGCTAATTTAGCCGTATTTTTAAACTCCAGCTTCTTAAGAATATTCTTACGGTGCCGCTGAGCAGTATGAGGACTGATATTTAAGTAATTGCCAATCTCTTTATCGGTAGCACCATCTACAATTAATTCTACAATTTCTTTTTCGCGTTTTGACAAGCGTTTCGTTTTATCGCGATATGTGCCCCAGTGGGGATCTTCTGTTTCTTGCTCACTCCAGAATTCAGGCACATTAATCACAATACCTAAACGGTAATCTGATAAGTTTCTGTCGATATTAGCAACACTAAAAACCAACAAGTGAAGGGGTTTGTAAGATTGGTCCTTTTGTCGCAATCTCACCACCCTGTTGATTGGTTTAGAGTGTTTATTTTGTGAAGCATTCCACTCTAGAAAACGAATATAACGGGCATCATCTTTATGTAGTTTCATAAAAATCAATCGCCTGATAGCTGAGTTATTAAGCCTTTCAATAGATATTTGATAGGTTTGAAGAAATTGATGATTGGCACATACAATTCTATCCTTCTCCTTGGAGTAGATAAATATGCCAAGTTTATCCTCTTCAGGCAAGATTTTCATCAAGGTGCTATTTTGAACAAACCAATCAATGAACTTACCAAAAACATAGGAGTTCTTTGAACCGATTTTGTCAAAATTACAACACGCTAACTGACTCGCGTTGGGCAAATCCATAGCAATTAAACTTAAAGAAGATTCTTATTCCTTAAAGCACTGATTCTCAAAGCCCAAATTATGAATAAAAAAGAAGCATTTCAAGAAATAACCTACACTACACCACATACTATCAGTCACTTATCAATCCAATAATAATATTCATCAACAATTATTGCCCGTTTGTCATAAATTCCCCATTCTATTATTTAGCAAAAAAAAGCCCCGCGTTTGCGAGGCTTTGTACTAGCTATTATTTAGTGCTTATTTATTAAAATTCATGGCGCCGGTTGTACTTATTGCCGTAATTACAATCGGTCCTTCTCCCATTTTTAGTTTCTTCTTCTTCGACTTACCATAGGCCACTATGTATGCATGCTCCGACTGACAGGCAAAGGTAAACTGCTCTTGTGGATTGATGAACTTCATCTTGATTTTTCCCTCTGTGGTATTAAACGAAGATGATTCAGTTAGCTTTACCCGGCTGCCTATGATAGAGCCTTTAGTGGCCACAAGGTTAAACACACCAGTTACATCAAACAGGTTTAAGGTTCCCGACACTGATAATGAGCCAATTTTTCCTTCGGCATTTGAAAGCTTCATGGCTCCTGATTTTGTTTTCAGATACACATCACCCTTGACCTCTTTAATGGTTTGGGCGCCATCAGTAGATTCGGTTTTCAATGCGCCATTAATGTTCTCTATGATCATCTCACCACTGCTTGAATATAACGAAACTGCACCTTCTACATTACGGGCGACATGCGCACCTCCTTTGGTGGAAATATTAAGCTGGCCTGTAATATTCTCGGCTTTCACCGAGGCGGAACTGGTCTTAAGCGTGAGGTTTGCTTTAATATTATTAGCCTGTATTTTACCCGATTTTGACTGAGCCAGCACATCTGCACCTGACAATCCTTCAAGTGAAATATAACCCGATGTGGTTTGTACATCCAGCTTTATACCAGCCGGAACGACTAGATTAACAAAACCACTGTGTGAAGTCCAACCGGATGCCGGCTTTTGAACCTCCACCTTCAGAACACCTGCTTCCTCTGAACACATAACAGCGTAGCCTTCCATTTCTTTGGCGGCTTGCAACTCAGCCGTCACTACAAGTTTTGCGCCCTCTTTAATGTCTACCTTACAAAATTCACCAATAACCGATACAGAGGTTATATTATCGAACGACTGATTAACACTGGCTACCTTTGGCATCTCCTGCCCTAATAACGTTATAGGCAGCATTACTAATAACAATAAGCAAATATTCTTCATCATTTATATTTTTATTAACACCCTTTTTACTACGCATACCTCGGCTAAAAGTTTCTGCAGAACAACATAAAAAAGCCTGGTAAATCTTGACGAAATACCAGGCTTTATTAGTATCAATAAACTATTAATTAGTCTTCCATGTAGCTCTCGATTGGCTCACAGGCACAAACCAGGTTACGGTCACCATAGGCATCGTCTACGCGCGCCACATCAATCCAGAATTTATTCTCGCGGATAAATGGTAACGGATAGGCTGCCTTTTCGCGACCATATGAGTGATTCCATTCATCAGCCACTACTTTGTAAGCCGGGTGTGGTGCATTTTTCAGCACGTTATCCTCCTTATCAGCCGTTCCATTCTCCACCTCTTTAATTTCTGCATAAATCGATTTCATAGCAGCTATAAAGCGGTCCAATTCCTGAAGCGACTCACTTTCGGTTGGTTCTACCATCAAGGTACCATATACCGGGAATGATAAGGTTGGTGCGTGGAAACCATAGTCCATCAATCGCTTGGCAATATCAGTTTCGGTAATACCAGACTCTGCTTTAAAATGACGGCACTCCAGAATCATTTCGTGCGCAACACGACCATTTTTACCGGTGTAAAGAATGCCATAATCATCTTTCAGCTGAGATGCCATATAGTTAGCATTCAAAATAGCCATTTTGGTTGATTCCGTTAAGCCTTCACCACCAAGCATTTTGATGTATCCATAGGTAATAGGCAACACACTGGCACTTCCCCAAGGTGCTGCTGCAACAGCTGTAATACCCTTACGTCCATTGTCAACTACCGGATGCTTTGGCAGGAACTCTACCAAGTGCTTGGCTACTCCAATCGGGCCAACACCAGGTCCACCACCACCGTGAGGGATGGCAAATGTTTTATGAAGGTTCAGGTGACATACGTCGGCACCAATGTGTCCGGGGCTGGTCAAACCAACCTGTGCATTCATATTGGCACCATCCATGTATACCTGACCACCGTTATCGTGAATAATCTGACATACTTCGATGATAGACTCTTCAAACACACCATGTGTAGATGGATAAGTCACCATCAGGTTCGACAGATTATCTTTGTGCTCTTCAGCTTTGGCACGCAAGTCATCCACATCAATGTTGCCCTTATCATCGCATTTAACCACCACTACTTTCATGCCGGCCATTACCGCGCTGGCAGGGTTGGTACCGTGTGCCGATGCTGGGATGATAGACACATTACGATGTCCTTCGCCACGGCTTTCGTGGTAAGCCTGAATTACCATCAAACCAGCATATTCGCCAGCAGCACCTGAATTAGGCTGCAAGCTTACATCAGCAAAACCAGTAATTTCTGACAGATCGCTGCGCAGCTCATCCATCATCATGTGGTAACCCAATGCCTGATTAGTTGGGATGAATGGGTGTAGTCCATTAAACTCAATCCAGCTCAATGGGAACATTTCAGTCGATGCATTCAGTTTCATGGTACAAGAACCCAATGAAATCATCGAATGCGTTAATGAAATATCACGACGCTCCAGCTTTTTGATGTAACGCACCATTTCAGCTTCTGAGCGGTATTTTTTAAAAATATCTTGTGTCAGGAACGAGCTTGTACGTGCCAGTTCAGGCTTTACAGCCAAATCTTCACTAAAATCACCAATGACAGGTACATCCTTACCAGCCGCTTTGGCAAATACTTCTACGATCCAGTTCAAGTCAAACAGGTTGGTTGTTTCATCAATACTGATGCCTACCTGACCATCTTCGAAATAGCGGAAGTTCATCTCCAAATCAAGGCTGAAACGCTCAATATCTTCCACTTTCACGCCTTCTGGCAATTCAAAGCGAATAGTATCAAAATAATCAGCATTCAACTGCTTATAGCCCAACTTCTCAACTTCACGTGTGATTTGGAACGCAATTGAATGAATACGCTCAGCAATGCGCTTTATACCTTCCTCGCCATGATACACAGCATAGAACCCTGCCATAGTAGCCAATAAAGCCTGGGCAGTACAGATATTTGATGTTGCTCGCTCACGTTTAATGTGTTGCTCGCGCGTTTGAAGGGCCATACGCAAGGCACGCTTGCCATTCACATCTTTGGTAATACCAATGATACGACCTGGTAACTGACGCTTTAACTCTTCTTTAGTGGCGAAAAAGGCAGCATGCGGTCCACCATACCCCATTGGAATACCAAAGCGCTGAGTAGTACCAAATACAATATCAGCTCCCCATTCTCCCGGAGGCGTCAATAATGCTAAGGACATTAAGTCAGCAGCAACGGCAATACGGCAATCATTGGCATGAACTTTTTCGGTAAGCGCTTTGTAACATTCAACAGTACCGTTGGAGTTAGGATACTGCACCATCACCCCAAATACCTTATCATTACACTCGAATGCATGAATATCACCAAACTGCAGTTCAATACCCAGTGGCTTGGCACGGGTGATAAGTACCTCTTTTGTTTGAGGCCACATATTTTCGTCTGCAAAAAGCACATTCACACCGGCTTTAGCTTGCTTGCGGCTTCTTGAGTTAAAAAGCATAATCATGGCTTCGGCAGCAGCAGTAGCCTCATCCAGTAAAGACGCATTGGCCAACTCCATACCAGTCATCTCAGTTACAACAGTCTGGAAGTTTAATAATGCTTCCAAACGGCCTTGAGAAATCTCCGCCTGGTAAGGTGTATAGGATGTATACCACACCGGATTCTCCAATACATTGCGCTGAATAACGGCTGGCGTAATAACATCGTAATACCCCATACCAATGTAGGTATTGTATACCTTGTTTTGCTGAGCAATGTCGTGTATCTTTCTAAAATACTGACGCTCAGTCAACCCTTTACCAATATTCAATGGTTTTTCCAATCGGATAGAGGACGGTACAGTTTGTTCAATCAGCTCATCCAGGCTTGATGCGCCAACAGTTTTTAGCATGGTGTCTATCTCATGATCCCTAGGACCAATGTGACGAGAGACAAACTTATCGGTTCCCATATGCTTGCGTTTATGTTATCGATTTACTTTTTGGTATAATTTGAAGATTCAAATTGATTAATAAAAACTCGAAAAGACAATGATATTTGCTTGGTTAATAGAAAATAATTATCAATAAAAAAAAGCTCCTTCTCCAATAAAGGGAAAGAGCTTTATGCTTTACTAAGTTAAAAAGGGATTACTGGTTCTTTCGTGCCCTATGGTTGATGCAGGCCCATGACCGGGGTATACCTTCACCTCATCATCCAGCACCAACAGCTTGTTTTTAATATTTGATACCAGCGTTTCGAAATCACCGCCAGGCAAATCTGCCCTGCCGATGCTTTCACGAAACAGCACATCTCCCACAATGGCTATCTTATCCTCTTTGCTGTAAAAAACAATACCTCCAGGTGAATGACCTGGCACATGAATTACCTCCAGTGATGAACTTCCAAAAGTAACTTTATCACCTTCGTTTAAATAGTTGCCGATGGCGGGTGGATTAGCATCTAACTCCATCCCAAAATTAGCTGCATACTCAACCGTTTGTTCACCCCAGAATTCATCATCTTTATGGGCTTCCAGCTTGAGGTTGTATTTGTCAGCAATAAATTTACTACCAAAGACATGGTCGAGGTGCATATGTGTTTGCAGTAATCGCACAGGTTGGTAGCCCTTCTGTTCAATAAAACGGGCTACTGCATCGCGTTCTTCAGCCGATAAACAGCCCGGATCAATAATAACACATTCCTTTGTTTCATCCGACAGAATATAGGTGTTTTCCTGCCAAGGATTAATGGGTATAATATCTACATGTATCATTTAAAATAGTCTTTAGCTCTTATTACAATTTTATTTGCCAACTACTCCATTGAGCATGGGCACAAAAGCACACTCTTCAATTTCCTCTTGCTCAAATTCATCCTCATTGATTCGGATAATGCGCATCAACACCTGCTTTTTGTCACCAAAAGGAATTACCATCATCCCGCCAACTTTTAATTGCATCAGCAGGTTTCTCGGAATTACGGGCGCACCGGCCGTTATTATTATTTTATCGAAAGGCGCCTGAGCCGCTAAGCCTTCGTAACCATCACCTAAATAAAACCGGCCCTGATACCCCAGTTCCCTGAGCAAACGCACAGAGCGCTGATAAAGTTCACCCTGTCGTTCAATAGAAAACAGTTTCACCCCCATTTCGATTAATACGGCTGCTTGGTAGCCTGAACCAGTGCCAACTTCCAATATCTTTTCGCCAGCCTTGACTTCTAATAGCTGTGATTGCAATGCTACGGTGTAAGGCTGAGAAATTGTTTGCCCTGCTCCAATAGGAAAGGCCTTATCCTGATAGGCAAATTTTATAAAACTGCTTTCGAGAAACAGATGTCTTGGCACCCGGCCAATAGCCTCTAAAACTCGTTCATCGGTAATTCTCTTGCGGCGCAACTCCTCAACCAGTCTTGTTCGCATGCCTATATGTCGGAATGAATCTTTACGCATCATGGCGCCAAAAATAATGCATTTATTCGGATTCTACTTCTATATACATAAAGAGGCTTTTTACATTATAAAATTTGATACTCCTCAAAAAAAATGCAACCCGATTGACTAAAACTGGTAAAATCAAATGGTACTATAATAAAACAAAAATGCCAACGTTATTATAGGCAGAACAATTTGGGAATGTTGAAAGACAGGGAGAGTATAATGCAAATTGCACCAGGATACACATATAGTTACGAGCGAGAGCTGGATCGACAAATTCTTGAGCACCGAAGCTCAGGGTTAGTACCTGTACCAGTTTGGAATAAAACAAAATACGCCATCAAGCGAAGCAGTGATGTGACCATGTCACTCATAGGTCTTTTGGCCATATCACCTTTTATACCAATAATCTATTGGAAAATAAAGAACGAATCGCCAGGGCCGTTTATTTATAAGCAGGAACGTGTTGGCGAAAATGGACAGACCTTCCAAATACTTAAGTTCAGAACAATGTATGATGATGCCGAAAAAAACGGACCTGCCTTGTCCTCAGCTACAGATGAAAGAGTTACACCATTTGGTCGTTTTCTTCGTAAATGGCGCATTGACGAACTTCCTCAATTCATAAACGTTATTAAAGGAGAAATGTCGGTTATCGGCCCACGACCAGAGCGACAACACTATATTAATCAACTAATTAAAGACGAGCCAGCTTTTGTAGAGTTACTTAAAACGAAGCCTGGCATCACTTCACTGGGTCAGGTGCTGTTTGGTTATGCCGAGAATAAAACTGAAATGCTGCAGCGTCTTAAGCTAGAGTTATTTTATATGAGAAAATACTCATTACGGCTCGATATAAGGATTTTCTTTTATACCCTGCGAACACTTATGAAAGCAGAAGGAAAATAATAAAAATGGCCTTTAGATATCGTCTTAAGGCCATTTCTGTATTTTATTGCTTCACCAATTTTCTGACTTCGGTTTTTCCTTTACTTCTAATTCGCAATAGGTAGTGCCCCTTGGGCAAATCGCTCCAGCTAAGTGTTGCGGCCCCTCTGTTTAGGTGCCCCTTCTTCACCAGAACTCCTGTTAAACTGAATAACTCGTATTCAGCCTCAGACTCATCAATCTTAATAGAAACATTATCCTTAAACGGATTTGGCGACACGCCCAGCGTCAGACTATTCAAATCATCCCCAATGGAAGTGGGTTGTTCAAAGCCACTGAGCTTCTTTTGGCTATAAATCACATATTCGCCCGGCTGAAGGTACACCTGCATTTGTGTATCTGTCACATCAATACTATCACGCACAAATACATTGTACCACTTTCCTTTTGTACTGAAATTAGGTGTCACACTCGCTGCTTCAACACCAAAATTGGCCGCAATACGCACATCGCTGCCACTGCTATTTAGCTCAATGCGCTTTGTTGCTCCGGCCACATCCATCACAAATTCGTTGGTTGCAAAAACAGGCTCGTTCTTTTTGTACTCAATCATCTTTTGGTACACTTTAAACAAGCGCATACGTTCTTCGCTGTCTTGATATTCCCATTTGGGAGGCTTGGCAGCCAATCTGCAGTCATTGCTGATTGTTCCGTCGGTACAGCGATTGATACTTAATTCAAAGCCTAACTCACCAAACTGCCATATCATCTTTGGGCCAGGAATGGCCATAAGCATGACTGCAGCGGCCTCGGTACGCTTTAATGCTGTTGCCAGTTCTGTTACATCATAGTCACCACTGCTATTACCATACTCTAAATTTTTATACATGATGCGCTCTTCATCATGGCTTTCCATATAGTTAACTATACCTGGTCTGCCCCATCCTCTTTTTTGATAAGATGTCCATGATAAATCAGAAGGGTACCCCATTGTAGCTTCATTAAAATCATGATTGGCATTGCCCCATAACAGAATACCATTGCCATGGTTAGACAGCTCCTTCTCTTCACTATTCTCTGAGAGATGCTCAAATATTATAATTGCATCTTCCTTCTTTGACCAGATTACAGAAGCCATTCGCTTAAGAATCCCTATTCGGGAGGCATCATATGCACTAGCCCAGTCTCCAACCGGATATGAGGTATTGGTAAAACCTTTGGTAAAATCAAAACGGAAACCATCAATCTTGTACTCTTCCATCCAATATGAACAAATGCTGTCAACCAATTGCTGCGTATGCACGCTTTCGTGATTGAAATCGTAGCCCCATTGAGCTGCCGGTTCAGCCATGTTATGCTCAGTATTATACCAAGGATTATTTAAGGGCTTGCCATTATCTCCCAGATACATCCTTGCAAAAGGCGATTGCCCGTAGGAATGGTTCAACACCATATCCATAATAACAGCAATACCAGCCTTATGGCACTCATCGATCAAGATTTTGTAATCCTCCACCGTGCCATAGGCTTTATCGGTAGCAAAATAAAACGATGGATTGTACCCCCAGCTATCATTGCCTTCAAACTCATTAAACGGCATCAGTTCAATGGCATTAACCCCTAATCTCTTAAGGTAAGAAAGCGTATCGGTTATGGTCTTAATATCTTTGTTATCGGTAAAGTCGCGAATCAACACTTCATAAACCACAAGTTCTTCGGGCGATGGGGCTACAAAATTATTTACCTCCCAGATAAAAGTCTGATCGGCTGTTGTAAACACACTCACTATCTCATCTGTTTTTCCTTCGGGATAGGCTTTTAGGTTGGGATAGATATCCTCTGGAATGTATTTATCATTCCACGGATCAAGTATTTTATTGGCATAAGGATCAGCCACTTTCAAATCGCTACCAATCCAAAACTGATAAGCGTACTCCCGTGTATCAACCAAGTCACTAATTGTTAACCAGAAATAATCACCATCTTTCTTCATCATGGCCGCATTAGAAGGCTCCCAATTATTAAAGTCACCCATCAGATACACATATTCTTTATTAGGGGCAAATAAAACAACTGTTGCAGTATTGGCATCAATTACATTAACGCCTCGTTTCAATCCTACAGGTAAAGGCTCGTTCACCACCTCTCCCTTTACAAAGAATTTGGTGGTAGCGCTTATCAAACTTGTAGCATCACTGGCTATCGCCTCCAAAACATACTGATCCAGCGTTACATTGGTGATGTCATATACCAGTTCCTGACCGGTGGTGCTGGCAACCAATTCACCATTAACCCTTAACTGCAGCTGATCATTTAATAAGGCATTGACCTGCACCTGCACGGTTGAGCCACTTTCATGAATACTGTTATTAACAGGACTGGTTATAGAGACAGACAGTTCTTCATCCGACACATCCACAAAAATATCTTTGTTTCCTGTATCTTTGCCTTCTTTAGAGTTATCAGCACTGCGAAACACAAATGCCATCTGCTTGATGACTTCAGAGGCTGTAACGCCATAGTAATCTCTAATGTTAGGAGTAATCTCAAGCGTATACACATTGGTCGAAACGCGCGTCATCTTGTATTTGGCACTGTTATCACCCCATGTGGGTGCGTATTTCCAGTCGCTGCCACTGGTGCTCTCGCTGGTGATAACACCGGTATGGGCATATACATCGCCCGTGTAATCCATGAGTCCCTGGTTACCTTTATCAGCATAAAAAGTGATGGTAACCGATTTTGATTCTACGGGAATCGCAGGTACAGAGGTAACCACCTGTGCCTTTAGCCCAATGGAAACAAGGAACATAAAGAGCAAAAAGATGCCCCTGCTAATTAGTTTAGTTAGGTAATTATCTCTCATATACATGTGTTTTAAAAAAAAGCCGCCACAGTGGGCGGCTTTTTAATCCAAATATTATAAAGTGTTCTATTCAACTATTTCAAACGTGTACGTCATGTTGTTCAAATCGAATGTCACATGGTATTTACCAGGCGTATCGCATGATATGTTATCACCTGAACCTACAAGATTACCATTAGAATCCCCAGTAAGGTCACCGCCCCATGAACTATTCTTTCTGAATTTCCAACCGCCTGCTACGAAATCAGCAGTTGCTTCCCAGTACATGCGCTGGCCATTGTAGTGCATGATAACATCATCAGCATCACCCCAGCCACCAATGGCTTCACCAATTATTCCCCAATAATCAGTTTTAGTTAATGTTATTGTATTCGCATCCAGATCTACTCTAAACATGTATGTTCCTGGGGTTACTTTGAAGTTATCTCCACCGCCAACAGTTCCAGTATAATTGTCACCATCTGCAGTTAATGTTCCACCCCAATTTACATCCCAGCTAGGACCTTCAGTTAATTTAAATTCACCATTATTCTCAGCTGTTTCAGTAATTCTTATGATTCCCTCATAAACATTGTCGAAATTATACGAATACAACCTACCATTTTCGGCACCTGGACTCCAACCTTGATATGCTCCAGGAACATAAATCATTGGGTAATCAATTATTGTTTCATATGGAGTAGTTGTATACTCTTTAAAAGCAGATGATATATCTTCTACATTCTCATTAATCTTGGCCAAAACACGCAAATAAACTTGTGTTTCAACACCAGGATCCAATTCTAAAGCAATTAATGCATTATTAACACCACTAACTTTAATATCAACACTGGTTTCGCTAGTTTCAGCCAAAGTAGTTACAACATCAAAAACATTTGTTGTAGAAAGTTCAACTACATAATCAACCTGAACACTTACACCAGGATCTGTAGCTGACCACTCGAATGTAATTAATTCATCGGCATCATCTTTTGTAAATACTAATCCATCAGCACCTGGCAAACTAATATTTGACTCAGTTGCTAACTCAGGATTGTATGTTAATTTATCATCTTCTGAACAAGACGAAAACAACACGGCTCCCAGTAATATAACAGCTATATATTGAAATATTTTCATTTGTCTAAAATTTATAGGTTAACGATTAATAACCTGGGTTCTGATTAAGATTTGGATTTGCAGTAATATCTGTAAATGGAATAGGCATTAGATTATACTTATCATCCACATCTTTCCCCTGCAAAGCATCACCTTTTAGAGGCCAGTTATAACCTTTTGTAAACTTACCAAAGCGAACAAGATCTGAACGGCGGTGACACTCCCAATATAACTCACGAGCTCTCTCATCAAGAATCCAATCTAGATCAATAGTTCCTGGTAAAGTTGTTTCTGCTCTATCAGCAATCTCTTGCAAAAATGCCCTACTTGCACCTGAAACAGCTCCATCTAATCTTAGGTCAACCTCAGCAGCCATTAAATAAGCATCGGCCAAACGGAAAACAGGAATGTTAATATCAGTCCAGTCTGATTTACCTTCGTTAGAACCATAACCACCACTTCTTGTTCTGTTTTTATACTTAACAACCGCATAGCCGTGAGTAAATTGATCTTGTTGCTCAATTTCTAACTGCTGGCCAGTTGTAAACCAAAGTGCTCGGTTATCATCAACACTAAACTTATTTACCAGGGCCTTTGTAGTGCGATTACCGCCCCAACCATTAGCCATACCATAATCATTTGGCTTCATTTCATCACCACCGATAGAAGCAGCAACTACATATGTCATACCGCCATATGTTCTGGTATCATCACCATTAGAGTTAATTGAATAAATAATTTCATTATCAGCTTTATAATTATCAGCTAAGAATAGGTATTCATATGGAGAATACACAGCATCTGCAACAGCATCTGCATCAGTAATCAGGCTATATCCTGCTGACGTTACTTTATTGATGTAGGTACGAGCTTTTGTATAATATGCATTGTCTAATTCTCCTCTGTAAATATTATGATTCAAATACAACTTTGCTAATACCATCCATGCTGCTGCTTTATTAGCCTGGCCACCATAAGTTTGGCCAACATCAGCTAATACCTGTGATTTATCTTCACCTTCTCCAACTATGGCTAACAATTCACTTTCGATGTAATCGAACAATTCAGGTCCACGTGGGTTTTCACCAGCAGGCAAAGGTAAAACAGAACCAATGGCACTATTCTCAGTTACAAATGGAACACCATTTCCAAATAAATCCAAAGCGTGCCAGTATGATAAGGCTCTTAAGAAACGAGCTTCTGCCATATACTGTGGTAAGTTAGAATACTCAGGTTTTCCTAATCTGTTTGCCTGACGAATAAACTCGTTAGCTAAAGAAACCTGGTAAATAGCTCTGTAGTAAAATTGACGGATGAATCCATTGTTTGCTCCCCAGTCTACCTGACTTACATCTGGCAAGTCACCATCAGCCCATCCATTTACAGCTTCATCGGTTGGTAATTCTTGACAAACGAAATAACCTCTCCAATATTGGCTGTGACCTTCATCAAAACCAACTAAATCTGGATCACCTGCAGGTCCTTGTTGGCCTGAAACTGCAAAACCAGCATAAATCTTAGCCAACACTTGAGCAAATGCCTCCTCAGAATCCAAAACTTTATCTGCTGTTGCCAAGTTTGGATCAATCGGCGTAACATCTAAATCACTTGTACATGCACCTAAACCAACAATAACAGCAAGTGCAAATGCAATTTTATTTAATACTTTTATCTTCATGACTTCTTCAAATTAAAATGTAACATTTACACCAAGTAAAAATGTTCTTGGACGTGGGTAAATATTATTGTCAATACCTCCACTTACCTCAGGATCAATACCTTCATAGTCTGTAATAACAAATACGTTATTAACCGAAGTGTAAACTCTCATCTTCATATTGTTGTTCAACAAATCAGACATATCATATCCAAGGGTGATATTGTCCATTCTGAAGAAAGAGGCATTCTGAACATAGTAATCACTTAAATACTGAGCAGTGTTAAAACCTGTATTAAATACATCTTTATTCAAATTATTCAAGTACTCACCACTAATTTGCATTCTGTTATAGAATCCACCATCAGAGGCCATGTTATTATAAACATATTGACCTAAGTTAGCGCGTCCTGCCATGCTGAAATCCCAGTTTTTGTAATTGAAGTTAGTATTCAAACCAAGCATCACTTTAGGAGCTGATTGCTTATAAACTCTCAAATCACTTTCATTGAATTGTCCGTCTCCATTAACGTCTTCATATAAACCTTCAATGGGCATACCATTAGTGTCATATATTTGCTTATAAACAAAGAATGAATTAGCTGGCTGTCCAACTTGGTGAATTTGAACCATATTACCAGTACCACCTGAAATACCACCTGTTTGAACACCCAGGTAGTTAGGATCTTCAACCCTTGTTAATTTTGTAATCTCATTTTCATTATAAGCAACATTGGCTCCAATACTCCAAGAGTAATCGCTTCCTTCCAAGGCAATTGCATTAACAGACAATTCAAAACCTTTATTCTCCAACGAACCAACATTTGTTACAAGTTCATTAGTTAAGTTAGCACCTGCAGGAACAGGAATCTGGTTCAAAAGATCCTTTGTTTCACGTAAGTAAACATCTAAGGTACCGCTAATGCGATTATTTAAGAATCCATAGTCTAAACCAACATTATAAGTGGTTGTTTCCTCCCATTTCAAATTCTCATCATATCCGTTAGGGCGAATTGTAGTTAATGGCACACGATCATATGAACCAGTCACATTATTGTAATAAACATACTGAGCTGTTGGCTGTCCTGATTTATAAGTTCCAAAATAACCATAGTCAGAACCAATATTTTGCTGACCAGTTACACCATAACCCAATTTCATTTTCAAGGTAGAAAGCACGTCACTTGCTTCCAAGAAAGACTCTTCTTTCATATTCCATGCTAAAGCAACAGATGGGAAAAGACCCCAACGATTATCTTCTGAGAAACGTGACGATCCATCATTTCTTAAAGTAAATGTTAAGTAGTATTTATCGGATAACACATAATTTAATCTACCGAAGAATGATACTAGGTAGTTCTCATTACGGGTCAAATTTTCTGGATCTCTCACGAAATCGTCATCTTCGTTTGGTAAGTTGAACCAACTACCTGATGTATTTTCAGTCCAGAAATGTTGCCATGAATAACCACCCATCACGTCAAAACGAGAATCAATAGCATCTAGGTTTTTTGTATACTGCAAATAGAAATCAAGTAATTTGTTTTCCTTCTTTAACTTATACTTTTCATAAGAACCTCCACGTAAATATGCATCAGTATCCCATGCAGCACCAGCCATAACTTCTTTTGGATCATCCTGTGATTCCAGCATATCCATCCCGATATTCAGATTGGCGCGAAGCTCTGGTAAGAAGTGGAATTTATAATCGAATTGAGCATTTCCAATGAAACGATTCACTTTCGACTTATCAACTCGTTGGTCTATTAGCGCTCTTGGATTATCAGGGGCATTACCATTAGGAGTTCCATCTCCCCGGGTCCATGTAAAGTAACCACCATAAGGCTCATACATATCACCTGTTATCATTTGTGTTGGATCCATAGAAATTGCGGCTCCAACAGCTCCGGTATTTGAAAAGTTGTTGTTAACAAACATTCCTTTGGCAGAAAGATTTACTCTTAAGTGATCATCAAAAAATGTTGGATTAACATTAATTGACGCTGTTGTTCTTTCCATACTTGACTCATCAAGGATACCATTTGCAAGGTTGTATCCAACAGAAGCGCGATATGGCATTTTATCAGCAATCATACCTGACATTGCAAGGTTATGATCAGTACTTACGGCAGTTCTATAAACTTCTTTTTGCCAATCAGTATTTGCATCTCCCATTAAACCAACATTATCAGGGAATTTATCTGTAAGAACCTCTCTATATTGATTAGCACTTAATATGTCTAACTCATTCGCTTTAGTTGCCACAGATACATTACCTGCATAATCTATCTTCATTCCAGCTCCACTACCTTTTTTAGTAGTAATTAAGATTACTCCATTAGATGCTCGTGAACCATAAATGGCGGTAGCTGATGCATCCTTTAACACTGTAAATGTCTCAATATCATTTGGATTAACAACATTAAGCGGATTGCGCATACCTCCTACGTCACCCCCATCAAGAGGCACTCCATCTATAATAATTAGAGGATCATTAGATGCTGTAAGTGAAGAACCACCTCGAATTCTAATAGTCGCACCCTCTCCAGGCGCACCACCACCATCAGTAATCTGCACACCAGCTACTTTACCATTAATTAACTGTTGTGGAGAGGCTATCGCTCCCTGATTAAAATCATCAGCATTAACGGTCTGGATAGATCCTGTTAAATCTTTCTTTTTTGTAGTACCATACCCAATAACAACAACCTCTTCCATGCCAATTACATCTTCTTCCAAGGCAATATTAATGGTTGTATTGGTAGCAACAACTTCTTGTGATTTATAGCCAATAAATGAGAAAACCAGCGTTTGCCCATTTTCAACGCTTAACGTATAATTTCCATCAGGCGTAGTAATCGTACCTGTTGTGGTACCTTTAACTGCAACTGTTACGCCAGGTAATGGCATCCCATCAGCTGCGTCTGTTACCGTTCCTGACACTGTCATTTGCTGGGCATATAGCGCTGAAAAGCTAAAAAGTGCCACAACAATAAACAGTAACTTAAAAAGATTTGACTGTCTTTTCATAAAAACTAGATTTTCATGTGTTGATAAAAAATTTAATTTATCATGTTAGCCCCCTTACAATTGGGGTGGTTTAGACCACTAATCAAAATTATACCAATTTAAACGTGGTGCTATACCGAATTAAACATCCGTTATCCGTTTTAAAGGATTTTTATTTGTGGATTAATTGAGAAGATGATTCTGTTAATACCTTTAAAACAATGCTTAATTTAACCACTAAGACCGCTACAAACATATGCAATTTTGAAGATTCTGTAAACATTTATTAACACACAAATACACAATTTTGCAGATAATTCGTCGCAACCGTTTGCGGTGTCGTTTGCGGTGTCGTTTGCGGTAAAACAACCTGCTGTAGAACATGTTTTATTTTTTTCAGAATTATGATCCGTCAACTCATTTTTCGGCAAACTATGAGAGGTATTGATGTTTTTGCTATCTTTAATTTTTATCAGTCTAACAACAGTTCCATAGCTATAAAAATGAAATCCCAACCAATCACGATTAAAGATATTGCCAGAATACTTGGTATCTCACCATCTACTGTTTCAAGAGCACTGAAGGACCACCCCGACATTAGCCCGAAAACCAAACAGTTGGTACAAACATTTGCCGAAAAAGTAAACTATCGTCCCAATGCATTGGCGTTAAGCTTGAGGAGTAGTAAAACCAATACCATCGGCATTGTAATACCGGAGATTGTTCACCATTTCTTTTCTACAGTTATTAGTGGTATTGAAGATGTAGCATATGGAAGAGGTTATAATGCCATCATTTGCCAAACGAATGAAAATTACCAGCGAGAGGTAATTGACCTGCAGGCACTTGTAGACAATAGAGTTGATGGCATTTTAATATCGATGAGTAAGAACACTCATGAGTTTGCCCACTTTGAAAACCTGAAAGAAAATGGTGTTCCAGTGGTGTTTTTCGACCGAATATGCGAACAAATTAGCTCCGACAGAGTGATTGCAGATGACTTTGAAGGTGCCAGAATTGCCACACGTCATTTGATAGATAAAGGCTGTAAAAAAATTATGCACCTGGCAGCACCGCAACATTTATTAATAGGTAAGAACCGTAAAGAGGGATATTGCAGTGCTCTAAAAGAGCATAAACTCAGCTGTGACGATCGCCTAATTGTGAAGTGTGACACCCGTGAAACTGTATTTGCCAGGGCCGATGATATTATACGCTTAGCACCTGAAGTTGATGGTATATTTGCCGTTAACGACAGTACAGCCATTGCTGCTATGCAAGTTCTTCAGCGCAACGGCTACAGCATCCCCAAAGACATTGCAGTTGTGGGCTTTGGCGACGGCCCCAATGCCAATATAGCTTATCCACCGCTCACAACCGTTGAGCAAAAAGGCTATGATATAGGTCAAGCCGCTATGCGCCTATTAATAGGCCATATTGAAAACAATGTGGAAGAGGAAGAATATGAGACGAAAATATTTACGCCTGAACTGGTAGAACGCGCCTCATCGCAACTAGGCACTGAATACTAAACACTACCCTTTACTTTAACAGACAGCTACATTAATGGCCATTGTTAACCATGCAGTCAATGGGCTGTTGGCTGTAAAGTAACATCTACCGAAAACGTTTGCAAAAAAATCGGTTTGTTAATTTTCAGCCTATCTCTAAATAATGCAAGGTGTTTCGCAAACGTTTGCAATCAGTAATAGCACTGATTTATTTGAAGATAGCCTAAAACACCGCAACAAATAAAGCTGGCATAAATATTAAGTTTATCTTAAATTTGTATTGGATTTAATTGATAAGAGACTTTCCTGTTAATGCCTTTCAATAATGCTTATACCTTTATAAGTCATTAAGGTATTATTGTACCTCATCTAAGACTATGAATATCATTTTGCCTGCAGTTGGTTTACTAACTGTCATCAATTGGTATTCCTGTAACTAAAAACAAGTAATTATGAAACAATTACCAAAGTTATCCTTTTGGCAAATTTGGAACTTAAGCTTTGGCTTTTTAGGCGTACAATTTGGGTTTGCACTACAAAATGCAAATGCTAGTCGTATTTTAACCAGTTTAGGCGCCGACCCACATAACCTGTCGTTTTTTTGGTTGGTTGCTCCCATTATGGGTTTAATCGTTCAACCGGTTGTAGGTGCAGCCAGCGATAAAACATGGACAAGGCTCGGTCGTCGTTCACCTTATATTTTAGCTGGTGCCATTGTTTCAATGATTGCGATGTTTTTTATGCCCAATGCGCCATTGGTAATAAAAGCCGGCGGGGCTGGTGTTTTGTTTTTCGGAGTAGCAATGCTGGCATTAATGGATGGTTCATTTAATGTGACATTTCAACCATTCAGAGCTCTGGTAGCAGATATGACCCCGGAAGAACAGCGAAACATTGGTTATTCAGTCCAGAGCTTCCTGATAAATACAGGAGCTGTTATTGGATCAGCATTACCTTTTATACTAACATCCATAGGTATCGAAAATGAACCTGAGGCTGGAAAAGTAGCCCCATCGGTTATCTGGTCATTCTACATTGGCGGATCATTATTACTGATAAGCGTTTTGGTAACAGTATTTAAAACAAAAGAGTACCCTCCGGAGGAGTTTGAGGCATACAAAAATATTACTGAAGAAGATAAAGCCCAGAAAGAAAGCTTCTGGAAGCTTTTAATCAACATGCCTAAAACAATGCAACAATTGTCAATTGTACAATTGTTTTCATGGTTTCCGCTTTTCCTGCTGTGGGTATATTCTACCACTGCCATTTCACAACACTACTTTGGCGTACCAATAGATTTTAATGCCGAAACAGAAACAAATGAAGCCACACTAAAAGCTTTTAATGAAGCTGGTAACTGGGTAGGTATTTGTTTTGCGGTGTATAGTGCTGTGGCTGCTCTCTTTTCAATTGCTATGCCTTGGTTTATTAAACTAACCAGTCGCAAAACAGTTTATGCCGGCTCATTGCTACTCGGTGGCTTAGGATATATTTCAACCTATTTCTTTAATGATCAGTACATGCTATTGATATCAATGGTTGGAATCGGAATTGCCTGGGCAGGTATTTTAGCAATGCCATATGCCATTCTTTCAGGCTCACTTCCTGCCAAACGCATGGGTATTTACATGGGACTGTTTAACCTGACAGTTGTTGTCCCTCAAATTTTGAGTGGCGTTATTGGTGGTCCCATCTTACGAATGTTCTTTGGAGGTCAGGGCATATACATCCTGATTATGGCCGGTGTAATTATGATTTTAGGTGCCTTCATGGTATCATTTGTAAAATCAGAAACAGAAACAACAGAATAAAACAAATTGGATGAGACAAATAAAAGCATGTTTGTTTGATTTAGATGGAGTGATTGTTGATACGGCAAAGTATCACTATATCGCATGGAAAGAACTGGCAAGCAACTTAGGCTTCGAGTTCACGGAGGAAGATAATGAGCGTCTGAAAGGGGTAAGTCGGATGACTTCGCTTAACATACTGCTGGAGATAGGCGGAATAACCCTGAGCGATGAAGAGAAGCACCGCCTGGCTGAAAAGAAAAATGAAAACTACAGAACATTCATTTTAAAAATGCAGCCCGATGAAATTTTAGATGGTGCGAAAGAATTTTTACAAGAGTTAAAAGCTAAAGGCATTAAGATTGCTTTAGGGTCTGCCAGCAAAAATGCTATGACCATCCTGGAACGATTAGAACTAACCGAATTGTTTGAAGCCATTATTGACGGCACTAAAGTAACTGAGGCAAAACCCAATCCTGAGGTGTTCCTGAAGGGGGCCGAAGCATTAAATGTTGATCCATCGGAATGTGTGGTATTTGAAGATGCTGAAGCTGGCGTTGAAGCAGCTTTAGCCGGTAATATGAAATGTGTGGGCATTGGGTCACCAGTTGTATTAGGCAAAGCTAACCTGGTAATTGATGGCTTGCATCAAATGACCTATGAGAAATTAATGGAACTAAACTAGAATTACGGTTTTGATGAAAAGTGGCGCTAGTCACCAACTTAAAATCTTAAAACCAAATTACAATGAAGGAGTATTTAAAACACGATGAGTGGTGCATCATAGAAGAAGGCTTTAACCCCGAAAACCACCAGTCTTCTGAAAGTATTTTCAGCCTGGGTAATGGTAAAATGGGACATAGAGCCAATTTTGAGGAAACCTATTCAGGTCCATCCTTGCAGGGAAGTTATGTAGCGGGTATTTATTATCCAGACAAAACCCGTGTTGGATGGTGGAAAAATGGTTATCCTGAATATTTTGCGAAGGTATTAAACAGTCCAAACTGGATTGGTATTGACGTGCAAATTGATGGCCATTACCTGGACCTATACACTTGCAAAACAGATAATTTCAAACGTACTCTTAACATGAAAGAGGGTTATCTGCTGCGTGAGTTTACTGCCACCATGGATGATGGTAAAAAAATACAGATATCGGCTAAGCGCTTTGTAAGTATGGCTGACACTGAGAATGGTGCTATCCGCTATTCGGTTACTCCGCTTAACTTCGATGGTAAAATTGCTTTCACGGCCTACCTGGATGGTGATGTGGAGAACGAAGATTCCAATTACGATGAGAAGTTCTGGAATATTATTGAAATGGAAGCACACGCCGGCGAAGCATACCTGGTAACTGAAACAAAGAAGATTGGTTTCAGAGCCGGTTTTGGCATGAAGATCGTCGCAAAAATTGGTGATTCTGAGCTTAAAACAACACCCGAAGTTCTTAAAAAGGAGGCTTGGGTAGCTAACCGCATCGAGCGAACCGTAAAAGAAGGCGAATGCTTCTCAATTGATAAGATTGTTGGGGTTACAAGTTCGCTAAACTACGACAAAGCAGCTGTGTTAGAAGCCACTAAGAAAGTTACCGCGTCAGGTTTTCAAAAAGGATTTGAGGCCTTATTAAAGGATCATATAAAGGTTTGGGCCGACAAATGGGTACTAAGCGACATTCGCATCAAAGGCGATATAGCTGCCCAGCAAGGCATTCGCTTTAATATCTTCCACCTCAACCAAACATACACCGGCGAGGACGAGCGTTTGAATGTAGGTCCTAAAGGTTTTACCGGCGAAAAATACGGTGGCTCAACTTACTGGGATACTGAAGCATACTGTGTGCCGTTCTTTATTGCAACAGCCCCTTCAGAGGTGACGCGCAACCTGCTCATCTATCGATACAAACACCTTGACAGAGCCATTGAAAATGCCGAAAAACTAGGCTTTAAAAATGGAGCTGCCCTCTACCCAATGGTAACCATCAATGGTGAAGAATGTCATAACGAGTGGGAGATTACCTTTGAAGAGATACACCGAAATGGTGCCATTGCATTTGCTATCCACAACTACATACGCCACACTAATGATGAGGCTTATCTGAGCGAATATGGCCTGGAAGTATTATTAGGCATTTCGCGTTTTTGGAGTCAGAGAATCACCTTCTCTGAAGAACGCCAAAAGTATGTAATGCTGGGGGTTACCGGACCAAACGAATACGAAAACAACATCAATAACAACTGGTATACCAACAAAATGGCTGTATGGTGCTTAAAATACACTATTGAAGCTTTGACCAAGGTGAAGGCCATGAATGAGGCACGTTATAACGAAATAATCGCTAAAACGTCGTTCAGCTACGAAGGTGAAGTACCACGATGGGAAGATATAGTTGCCAAAATGCATTTCCCATATAACGAAAAGCTGCAGGTATTTATGCAGCAGGATGGCTATATGGACAAAGAGCAGATATTGGTTGACCAGCTAAATCCGGCCGAACGCCCTATCAACCAATACTGGTCGTGGGATCGTATCCTACGCAGCTGTTACATTAAGCAGGCCGATACACTGCAAGGCATCTATGTATTCGAAGAAGAGTTTGATATGGAAACCATCAAACGCAATTTCGAATTCTACGAACCTCGCACAGTGCACGAATCGTCTCTTTCACCTTGTGTACACTCGGTGTTAGCAGCTAAAATTGGTGATTACGACAAGGCCTACGAAATGTATCTGCGCACATCGCGATTGGATATTGATGACTACAATCATGAGGCACACGAAGGCCTTCATATCACAAGTATGGCAGGTACATGGATGTCGATTGTTGAAGGATTTGGCGGAAAGCGCGTTCACGACGGTGAGCTCTTCCTAAATCCTATTATACCTAAACAATGGCAAGAGTATTCATTCCGCATTGCGTTTATGGGCAATGATATGGAAGTAATTGTTAATAGCCAGGAAGTAACCATTCTGTCACATGCTAAAAATCAGATTGAACTGAAAGTATATGACCAGAAAGTAAGCGTTGAACCAGGGCAATCAACAACCGTTCAGACAAAATAATTTTGCTGATTATATAATGTCGAAGAGGAGCCGTTTTAAGGCTCCTTTTTGCATTTAAGCTGCTTCTTCTTGCAATAGTAAGCAGCTTTATCTATTTTGTGCAGTCACCCATACACACATCTTTTTAATTCGATTAAAATGAAGATTCGCACAGTCTTAATCAGTAGCCTTTGGGTTGTTTCCAGCCTTATATGTTTTGGAAAGGACATTAAAATAAGTCCTCAGAACTGGTGGATTGGGATGAGTAGCCATAACGTTATTGTCATTGCCGAAAACATACCATCAGAAGTACAAGACATCAGTATTAATCCGGCTCACATCACCCTAACGAAGCACTACCCCGCCGCCAACAGCAGTTTCCACATTCTTGAAATAGCTGTGCCTGACAGTGTTCAACCTCATATAGCTAACATCACATTTCACACCAAAGGTAAAAAGCCTTATACCCTGCCCTTCAGGATTGAAAAACGTAAAGAACGAGCTGAATACGTGTCGCTTCAACCAGCAGATGCCATTTACCAGATAATACCAGATCGTTTCTGTAACGGCGATGAAAAAAACGATAACATCAGCAGCTACTTCGAGAAAAAAGATCGCCTCAACCCTACCGGCATTCATAGCGGCGACCTAAAGGGTGTTCTTTCAAAACTGAACTACATTGCAGAGTTAGGATTTACAGCCATTGAGCTGATGCCCATACTGGAAAGTAACCTGATGATGAACTCCTATAAACGTCAGGCTCCAACTAATTTCTATCAGATTGATCAACGATTAGGCGATATTAAACTCTACAACAACTTACTGGAAGCCTGCGAGCAACAAAACCTTAAATGCATACAGACCTTTAACCTGAATCAGATTGGCAATCAACACCCTTTCTTTAAAGAGATGATTGATTCTACATTCTTTTACAACGAAGTTTTTGGATATGATACCGACTATCCTAACCACGATGTACTGACTGATCCATACAGCCCACCTCAAACACAAGAGAAAAACAGACGGTTGATTGAATACTCAAACTTTCCTACCCTGAACCAGCACAACACGCTCGTCAACAAGCTCATTATTCAACATTGCATATGGTGGATTGAAACAACAGGCTTACAGCACATTAAAATTGATCAGGCAGCCAGAAACCAACCGGTATTGATTGAGGCGTTATACCAACAACTGAAGCGCAACTTTAATGATCTAACAATTGTTCTGGATAATCACTCTTATACTAATCAGCACATCTATTGGGAGCCAATTGCCGGAGAATTAAATACGCTAATATACAACTACAACTATCCGAAGATTATGGCCGATGCCTTTTCGCCTTTTCAGGATTCTGAAATTGGTATTGCATCAATCTACAATTATTCACTCAATCAATCACCTGCTCAAGCACGCCATAACATTATTATGCTCGACAATCATACGCTGAATCGCGCATACACTAATGCCGATAGTGACATAGAGCAACTATTGATGATGACTGCCCACTTACTAACGTCACCTGGAATTCCATCTATCTATTACGGAACAGAATGGATGATTAAAGGCCTGCAAGGCAAGGGACTTAGCAATTTATCCAAGGATTTTCCGGGAGGTTGGGAAGACGATGTAGTCAATGGTTTTACAGGTACTGGCATGAATGCTGAGCAGCAGCAGTTTCATGACAACCTCAAAAAGCTGCTCAACTGGCGAAAAGCGAATACTTCAATACTGAATGGTCATTTTTATCACTTCTTTCCCGAGAACGATTTATATGTCTATTCAAGAGGAAATGAACAACAGGCCTTGGTGGTGTTTATTAATAACTCTAGCGCTTCGAGCTACCGGGTTGAAACAGAAGAATACAAGGATATCTTATCGCAATACAGTTGGGGAATCGACATCATAACTGATGAATCATACAAAGATTTTAACGATGTAAATATCCCACCTAAATCAACCATTATTCTGCATCTAAAAAAGTAAACATACGCATGTGTGTATAGGCTTACCAAAGCTTCGGTAATTTGAGCGAATTGGGATAGCAAATGGTCTTTTCAGAGCCATTTGTTTATGTTCTATTGGCGAATTTTACCGTCTTAATTTTTCCCTGTAAAACTATACACATGTCTAAGAGATTAAACAGCACAAGAAAAACTAACTATCAGGAGGATCAGTTATTGTTTATTTTAATGTCTTACCAATTTGATGTAGACCGCACTAAGAAACTAATTGTTACTCCGGAAGATTATGCTCCATTGAACCTCAAGCAGATTGGGCTGGAATTAACAGGAATCTTTCGTCATCTGAAAAAAATGGGATGGTTCATCCCCCAGGTTCTATGAAGTTTGAGCAAAATAGCAGTGCCTATAATTCCACGAGGATATACGTTTAAAAGTGAATGACCGAACAGACTAAATCAGGGACGGTTTCTGTCCGGCCAAATCACTTCAACCAAAAAATATTAAAAAGAACCGGTTATTACACGAATAACCATCACAATTACGGTTAGAACAACTACCCCAATCCACATTTTAGAGGATTGATAATTGTTAGCACTATTGATTTTAAGAGAAATATTTTTCATTGCTATAGATTTAAAAGACATATACCTCTAACCCTTTAAAAGCATTAGATTAAAATAATTGTACCTGAATATAATATGCTACTGCACCAGCCAGATAACCCACCAGGGCAATCCAGCTTATACGTTTGAGGTACCACAGAAAATTAATTTTCTCAAGTCCCATTGCAGCTACACCCGATGCCGAACCAATAATTAACAAGCTGCCACCTGTACCGGCACAGTAAGTCAGGAAGGTCCAAAAAACACCATTTTGCACAAAGTTACCGGCCATTCCAACAGCATCGGCAGCCTCAATTGAATACATACCCATAGAAGCAGCTACCAATGGTACATTATCAACAATCGACGAGATAACACCTATCAGCAGATTAATAGCGTAAATATTATGGACCTTATTATCCAACCACTGTGATAACACATCTAAATGACCGGCCGATTGAAGGGCGGCCACAGCACTTAATACGCCGAGAAAAAATAAAACAGTTGGTATATCCACAGCCTTTAGCGCTGCAGTAACTGTCAATGTTCGTTTATCAGCAGCACTGCGTTTTTTTAGGTATCTGTCGGTCATAATCCATAACACTGACAAACCAAGCAACATCCCCAAATAGGGTGGCAAATGGGTGATAGTTTTAAAAACAGGAACAGATATTAAGGCAAGCGTACCAACTACCAACATAAATACCCGTTCCTGGTGCGTGGTAAACTCACGCGTTTCATCATCTGGCAACACCGGCTTTATAGATTGTCCTTTAACTGTAAAAAGACTAAACAATACCGTTGAAACCAACATATTAACAACACTCGGTACAATTAATGATCCTATTATATGTGCCGCTGTTATCTGACCGCCTATCCAAAGCATTATAGTGGTAACATCACCAATTGGAGACCATGCACCGCCTGCATTGGCTGAAATAACAACTACACTGGCAAACACCCACCTGTTTTCCTGTTTGGTTAATAACTTTCGTAAAACAGTAATTAAAACAATAGTGGTTGTGAGGTTATCAAGCACTGCCGACATAAAAAATGTGAGCAGACTAATAATCCAAAGAAGCCGCTTAATATTACCACTCTCAATTTTACTGGTAATAACCCTAAATCCCTGGTACTTATCAACCAGTTCGACAATCGTCATGGCACCCACCAGAAAAAACAAAATAGATGATATCTCCGACAGGTGGTGAAAAAGCTCATGATGCGTTATGAAATACGTTACATCTCTTGCATGAGTTTTGGAGAACTGTAACCAGGATGCGCTGGCGCCATTGGATAAAATCCCTTCTCCTCCCAAAGCATAGATTGCCCAGAGTAGGGTGCCAATACATAATGCTGTTGCCGCTTTATTAATATGATTTACATGTTCAAACACAATAAATCCGTAGCCCACGACAAAGACTACAACCATTAAAAGAAACATATGATAGTTTTGCTAAAAGGAAAAAACCTCTAGTTATAATAATAAATTAGCTAAAAGAAGATAGCCCCGATAAGGCTTATTAGGCTAATGGTGGAGATGTGTCTGATTCAAAAAGAATAAAGAAGCAAAAACTATGAAACAGGTGCGTTAGAGTGCCACTATGCGGATAAACGGTAGTTTGTTCTTGCTCACCAACAAAAATAATATGCGTTAATGCATCGGCTTCTTCCTCCCCAGTTTCAAAATTATTTTCGCTAAGGAGAACCTGTTGTAAATTACTTGAATGATAGGCATTATCTGACTCAACCTGGTAGTTTTTATCGCATACATAGTCATATGCAAAAGTTACTTTTGCAGAATTAAAGATGACCATTGTAATCATCACCGATATGTACCAGATTTGACTCATGCGATTATTTAAGGCGGCAAATGTAGTATAAAATTTGCTGGCTTGATTCTTAAAAAAAACTAAAAATATGGTGAGCTCACTTCAAACACATACAACAAGTCATATGTTGATATATTGAAAACGGATCCATTGCCTTTGAAAAGCCACCATTAAAACATTTGCAACATAAGTGGTTCCGGTTCTATTTTTGTAGTATGCTAAACACCTGTAAAAACATATTGAAAAGAAGCGCATTAATAACGGCATTGCTGGTATACTCACTAACCAATTCCAGTATTGAAAGTCAGGAATTAGCCGATTCCATCAACCTGATACTGCAACACCGAATTGTGAATCACGACACCATACCGCATGTCAACCTCAAAGAAGTGCCGGTGATACCACCGTATGTCTTTAAAAATAAACGAGCCAAGCGCCATTATGGAAAGCTGGTAAGAAATGTAAAAAAAGTTCTTCCATATGCACGTAGCGCTGGAGAAAAAGTAAACACCATCAATGCCGATTTAGCCCTGCTTACCAATGAGAAGGAGAAGAAAACATACCTCAAAAAAGCCGAAAAGGAGTTATTTGATGAATTCGAAGCACCACTCCGGAAATTAACCTTTTCGCAAGGCCGGCTGCTTATTAAACTCATCAACCGCGAAACAGGCAACACCACCTATGACTTAATCAAGCAGTTTAAAGGTGGTGTATCTGCATTCTTTTGGCAAGGAATAGCACGCTTGTTTGGTTCCAATCTTAAATCGGAATACCATGCCGAAAGCGAAGATAAAATGATTGAACACATCATTTTGCTCATTGACAGCGGCATAATATAATGCCACAAAAGCCTGTTGCAAGATACAATCTTTACTATCTTTATGGCCCAATATAAAATTCAATGTCACCATCATCATATCCATCCAAATTACTTGAAAATGCTGTTAATGAATTTGCCAAACTACCTGGCATCGGACGAAAAACAGCATTGAGACTGGTACTGCACCTGCTTAAACAAGAAAAGGAGCAAGTATATAAATTTGCTGATACCGTTCATCACATGCGTCAGGAAATCATGTACTGTAAGAGCTGCCACAACATTTCCGACAGTGAAACCTGCAACATATGTGCCGATATGAACCGCGATCACAGTACAATATGCGTAGTTGAAAGCATCAGGGATGTGATGGCCATTGAAAGCACGCAACAATTTTCAGGTGTATACCACGTTTTAGGCGGCGTTATTTCACCTATGGATGGTATTGGACCCGATGACCTCACCATTGCACCGCTGGAAGAAAAGATAAAAAACGGTTCGATCAAAGAAGTTATTTTTGCCCTGAGTACAACTATGGAAGGCGACACAACCAACTTCTATCTTTATAAAAAGTTTGACAAGTATAATATCACCACCACCACCATTGCCCGCGGCGTATCAATTGGTGATGAATTGGAATATACCGATGAAGTAACGCTTGGTCGTTCACTAATTAATCGTTTACCCTTTGAAAAGACAATTTAATATGAGCTCTCAGAAAACTATAAAACAAATCCGACTCATTTACTTTATTGTAAGTATTCTGCTGGCAGTTTTCGCGGCCCTGGCATTTGTTTTTATCACTATAAACGGACGCGTGTACCCGATGGATCTGGCTGCAGAAAGCAACCTCAAATCATTGATTATCATTTTAGCACTTGCAGGTATACCAGCCAGTTACATGTTTCACAACCGAAAAGTAAAACACATTAATCCCGACTTGGGTGCAGAAGCAAAACTACAACAGTACCGCATGGCCTATTTCATTAAAATTATGACGCTAGAAGGCATTTCATTGCTAAGCTTACTTGGCTACCTGATGACAGGCAGCCTTAATCAACTGATGATCTTCGGTCTTGTATACCTGTTTTTATTGCTTAATTACCCCCGAAAAACAAGTATATTAGAAGAATTAACTATTGATCCTAACGAACTTTAATCCTCTATTAGTATGTTGATAGCTGTTGATTTTGACGGAACCATTGTAGAACATAAATACCCTGCCATTGGCAAAGAGCGGATATTTGCTTTTGAAACATTAAAATCACTGCAGGATAAAGGCCACCTATTGATATTATGGACCATCAGAACCGGCAAAGAACTGGATGAAGCCGTTGAATATTGCCGTAAAAATGGCATCGAATTTTACGCTATTAATCGCATGCATCCCGAAGAAGAATATACAGATGGCATCAGCCGTAAGGTTAACGCCGACCTGTTTATTGACGACCGAAATGTGGGCGGTTTTATGGGTTGGGGAGAGATTTGGCACTGGATCAATAAGGACGCTTCCGATAAAGAGAAGTCTGATTATCAGCAAAGGTATTTGAAAGCAAAGAAACGAACACTTTGTGGCTTTTTGCAGGCAATTTTCTGCAGATAATAACATTTATCTGATATTCGCGTTCATAAGTACTGAGTGAGATACATTATGAATGATTCAAATATAGAGTTATCAATAATAATTGTTGGCTATAATGCTATTGATTTTCTGAAGCTAACACTTGATGCAGTTTCGAAAGCCATATGCAACATTAATGCTGAAGTATTACTGATCGATAACTCAAATAGCCAATTACTGCAGGCAACAATTCGGAAACAATATCCTTTTGTAGAAATTTTACCCAATTCTGAGAACCTCGGGTTTGCCAAAGCCAACAACCTTGGTCTTAGAGCAGCTAGGGGGCATTTAGCCATACTGCTTAATCCTGACACTATTGTAGCTGAAGATTCGTTTAGTCAGGTATTGAAGTATTATAAAAATAATCCAAATACGGGTGGACTGGGTGTCAAAATGATCGACGGCAATGGACACTACCTCAAAGAATCCAAGAGAGGATTCCCTGATGTTAAAACATCCTTTTTTAAACTAGCTGGTCTCCACAAACTTTTTCCACAATCTAAACTATTTGCAAATTATTACGTGGGTCACCTCAACCAAAATGACATTCATTCAGTAGATGTTTTATCAGGTGCTTTTTTAACCATACCACGCGACAATAAAAGCAAGTTCACTCAATTGGATGAATCGTACTTTATGTATGGTGAGGATATTGACTTATCATGGCGATTAAAACAGGCACATGGCAGTAACATTTATTTCCCAAACACAACCATCATCCATTTCAAAGGGCAAAGTACTATTTTAAACAGAACAATCATCGGACACTTCTATAATGCCATGTGGCTTTTTTACAAACAGCATATCTACTCTAACAAATGGTGGCTAACTAATTCACTCATATGGAGTGGTATTAAGCTGGCAACCAATCTACACATAGCATCAAACTTGCTTACACACTGTAACCACCAAAGAAGTAAGCATTCTTACTTTCAGAAAAGTATTCTATTGTCAGACAATAAAGGGTTGCAACAGTCAATCAATAATGCGCTCGGTACTATAGTTAAAATTTCAATATCAGGCATTAGTAAGTCTGCCGATAACCAATTGACCATTTTCGACTTTGCTCATACCTCATATAAAGCAGCAATTGAAATGATTGAAAAGCAACCAGGCAATTATGCTTTTCTAACTTATGATCAAAAAAGCCTGATTATATGCACACAGTCTGATGGAAAAGGACAGGTGATTCACCTTTAATTATTTACATCTAGCCAAAAAGAAGCTACTATTAGGGTTCTTATCCTTGCCTATCATTAATGATTTTTGCAATTTTATTCTCATTATTGAGTCACTGACAAATAACCTCATCATGATAAAGAACTTCTTAATTATCATACTTTGTGCCATTGTGGTTCCTGCGATAGCATCTGATAAGAAACCACGCAAGAAAGACCTGGTGCCGATAGAAAACCTCATGCAAGTTGATAACTACGAAAAAGCAGCCGCTCAAATCAAACAATTACAAAAAAAGCATCCTGATAATCCCTATCTCTATTTGATTAATGGCATCTGCCTGCTTAATATTGATGGAAGAATTAAAGAAGCTATACATCCCTTGCAGCTGGCTAAAGCACATTACGGCATATACTCAAATAAAAATGACAATGCGCTTAAGGCCAACTATCATCTCGGACAAGCCTATCATCTTACCTACAAATTCAAAGAGGCTCTGGCACTATTCGAAATATTACAAGATAGCGTTCCCGTTAACCGCTCCAATATACATGCGCAGTTGAAGCAGCAAATTAACTTTTGCAAAAATGCTATTGAGCTCGAAAAACAACCGGTTGAGTTTCGCATCACCAACCTTGGTCAGGCTATTAATACTGAGTATGACGAGCACAGTCCTATCATTTCCGGCGATGAAAATCTATTAATGTTTACCTCCAACAGAAAAGGGTTGAGCAAAAAGATAAAGGATGAAGCACTTTTCCCTGAAGACATTTACTCAACCAAATGGCGCGATGGACAATGGCTCCCTTCGGTGAATGCCGGCATCAGTATCAATACCAATAAATATGATGCCACCTGCAGTTTAAGCTCCGATGGTCAGTCTTTAATTATTTACAGAAACGAAGGGAATGGAAACCTATACATTTCCCAGCAATCCAACAACAAATGGTCGGAACCTCAAAAGCTTCCTAAGCCTATTAATTCTGCCTACGAAGAGTCGCACGCCAGTCTCTCCCTTGACGGCAATAGCATTGTTTTTACCAGTACAAGGCCCGGCGGGTTGGGTGGCAAGGATATATACATATCCCATAAATTACCCACTGGAGACTGGGGGAAAGCAAGTCTGCTGAGCTCAGCTGTAAACACACCACTCAATGAAGAGAGCCCCTTCTTATCATACGATGGTCAAACATTATTCTTTGCTTCTGAAGGCCATACCTCAATGGGTGGATATGACATATTTAAATCGGAGAAAGACAGCAGTGGTAACTGGGGTAAAGCTGTTAATATTGGTTATCCGATAAATACACCAGGTGATGATTTGTTTTACATTCCAACATTGGATGGACAACGCGTCTATTTTGCCTCTGAGCGCAATGAAGGTTATGGTCGTTCAGACATATACATTATAGAATTCCCCGAAACAGATGAACGCTCACTTGCCGTTGTTTCAGGCTATTTATTTACTGAAAACGGGCAACCTTCCTCTGAATCTGTCATTACCGTCACCAAGGCATTATCCGATGAGGAACAAGGCATTTTCAGACCTCAAACCAACACCGGGAAATATACCATGATTTTACCAACAGGGATTGAGTATATAATGACCATTGAAACACCAGGTATGATTACCATCTCAAAGGAATTAAAGTTACCCTACAGAACCAACTATAAAACCCGAACGGGTGCAACATATCTTGAACCAATGGTATTGAAGAAATAGTTGTTTACAAATAATTAATCAGAAGATCTATCATAAATCAATGCTCATTCATAAAAAATAGAAGTATATCAAACATTACCTGCACATTTTTAGTTATTTTGCAAAGTCAATTTAAAACCAAACATTAAGTACTGAAGGCATGATACGACCAAATGCACTCTTTGTAGCCCTTTTTATTCTTATCGCCCAACTAACACTGGCTCAATCTGACAAAAAAACTGATGACAAAAAGTTTAATCAGGCTGTTAAATTAGCAGATGATAAAGATTTTGGTGAAGCCATTAAACTATTTTCCGATATCCTGGAAAATGAGCCGAATAATGTACCCGCACTCTATAACATTGGCAACTGCTACCTTAACACCTCTGACGGCCCCGATACGGCTATCGTTTTCTTCCAGAAAGCATACAGTTTACTTCAGGAAGACGAAAAAATTGGTGATGTAGGTGTTGACATCCAACTATCCATTGGTAAATCATATCAGTACCTTTTAGAGCACGAAAAGGCCATCAGTATGTATGAAGAGCTCATTAGTATATTACCTGCCGAAGATGAGTTACTAAGACAGGAGGCCTTGCGTGAAATAGAAATCTGTGAAAATGCCATTGAACTGATGCAAGAGCCGGTTCAGCTTAAGGTGAAGAACCTGGGACCTAATATCAATTCAAAATATGACGACCATAGTCCGTTAATTTCTGCTGACCAGAGTATGCTGTTCTTTACCTCACGCAGAGCATCAAGTTATAGTGAACTGCTATTTGATGGACAATATGCCGAGCGCATTTATTCGTCAACCAAAGAGGAAGAAGAATGGGACAAGGCCAAATCATTAAAGGAACTATTCAGGCGCTCAGGACATGAAGCTGGTGTAAGTTTGTCGGCCGAAGGCACTGAACTGATTGTGTACCGTAACGATGTAGATGGAGCTAACCTCTACATTTGCCAGTATGATGGTGAAAACTGGGGGGAACCAGTAAAGATGGAAGAGCCCATCAACTCAAAATTTGAAGAAACACATGCTACTACATCAGCCGATAAGCAAACTATGTATTTTACCAGTAACCGCCCGGATGGTTTAGGCGGGTTGGATATATACCGTGTTCGCCGTTTACCTAATGGTGAGTGGGGCAAGGCTGAAAATATGAAGGCTTTCAATACCCAATACGATGAAGAAACACCCATACTGCACCCCAATGGCAAAGTAATGTATTTTAGTTCCGAAGGCCACAACTCAATGGGGCAATTCGATATCTTCTATTCGGTAATGGATGACGAGGGTAACTGGGGACCGGCCATTAACATGGGCTACCCGATTAACACTCCCGATGATGATTTCTTTTTTGTACCAACCGCCACGCCCAATATTGCTTATTATGCATCGGCAAGATACGATGATAATTTAGGAGGATCAGACATTTACCTTGTAGAATACGAAGAGCCTGAAATCAACCGCCTGGTAGTTATTAAAGGCTGTGTTAACTCAACCAACGAAGCACCTATTGAGAATGTACAAATCTCCGTTACAGAACAAGGAGAAACTGAGCCGGCTGGTATTTACAAACCACACCCTGGAACTGGTAAATATGTGCTAATACTGGAAGCAGAAGGTAAGTACAATATCGAATATAAAGGCACCGGTTTCGAAAGTCAGGAGAAAACCATTGATGTTACCCGGGAAATGACTTACAAAAGTACCAATCAAACATTTGACATTGATGATGTGATGCTGGTGGCCATTCCTCAGCCTGAAGTAACAGAAACAAAACTACTGGCTGATGATGCAACAGAAACCACTTATGATACGAGTGATGGCATCCCGTACTATACAGTGCAGATTCTTGCACTCAAAAAACCTATTGCTTCGTATGATATTTTTGTTGATCTGGAGCAAGACTTGATTAAAGAATACAAGTGTACCGATGGATTCTATCGTTATGCATATGGCTCCTTCAAAGGCTATAAAGCCTCTCTAAAAGGTAAGGATAAAGTACTGAAAACAGGCCTGTGGAGTGATAGTTTCATCAGAGATATCAAACAATACGACCAATTGACGAAAGAGTAATGAAAACAGAAGAGTTGGTTTTAAGAGCACTTGAACCTGATGATATCGACCTGCTCTACCAATGGGAAAATAATATGGATATATGGGAGGTGAGCAATACGCTCACCCCTTTTTCTAAGTACCAGTTGCAAAAATTCATTGAACAGGCACAACTTGATGTATTTCAAACTAAACAACTCCGGTTAATCATTGAACTGGAGCCATCAAAAAAAGTGGTTGGCATGATCGACCTGTTTGATTTTGACGGTTTTCATCAGCGGGCTGGTATTGGCATAATCATTCACCAAAATTACCGTCAACAGGGATTTGCCTATGAATCACTAATAATGTTTACTGAATACTGCTTCAATAATCTGGGACTTAACCAGCTTTATGCCAACATTTCTGTTCACAACACAGGCAGCATTGCCCTGTTTAAAAAAGCCGGTTTTATGCTGGTTGGCATTAAAAAGAAATGGCGAAAAACAAAAGACGGATTTGTAGACGAAGCCTTATATCAACTGCTACGTTAAGTTATTTATACACCTCAGTGGCCTCGGGTATTGATTTAAGTAACTCATAATGGCCTTCTTCGTTAAGTAGCCGCGCGCAATAGTGCTGCATACCATTAGTTACAATCAGATAATCAACATTTAGGCGTGTATTATAACGGGCGGCCTGGTTAAACACCTGCTTTGTAACCGGCACCTCAGGCGCCTTACACTCCACAATTATCACCGCCTGCCCTTTTTTATTATATAGAACTATATCAGCTCGCTGACTCAAGCCATTGACCTTTACCGGCATTTCTACTGCAATTAAACCAGGTGAATAGTTCAACTGCTTAACCAGATAGTGCACAAAATGCTGCCTTACCCACTCCTCAGGCGTTAATGCCACATATTTCTTACGCACCTCATCAAATACCTGAAACTTGCTGCCAACAGGCTTTGTTTTGAGTTGTATCGGAGGAAGATTAAGTTGTTGCATGAACGGCTAATTTTTCAACAAAATAAATCAAATTCAACAGAAAAAGTTACCTTAGCGTGAAGAATAAAATTCAGCATCTCGCACTTTATTCCCATCGTGCCAGGCGAAACCGCTACCGCACTTAACCTTAAAAATTTTTTCGGATGAAAACCAAGAAAGAAATTGTTGACAATTGGCTACCCCGCTACACCGGTAGAAAACTGGAGGAATTTACGCCATATATCCTGCTCACTAATTTTAATCATTACATTGAGCTGTTTTCGGAATGGTACGATGCCCCAATTATCGGACGCAACGGAAGTATGCCCAATTGCAGTGCCAATGGCATCACCATCATCAACTTTGGTATGGGAAGCCCCAATGCAGCTACTATGATGGATCTGTTGAGTGCTATCTCACCTAAAGCCGTGTTGTTTTTGGGTAAATGTGGTGGACTGAAAAAGAAGAACGAGCTGGGCGATTTTGTATTACCTATTGCTGCCATACGCAGCGATGGTACTTCTGACGATTATCTGCCACCTGAAATACCAGCCTTACCTGCTTTTAGCCTGCAACGTGCGGTATCAAGTGCTATCCGTGATAGTGAAATGGACTATTGGACCGGCACTGTTTTCACCACCAACAAACGGGTATGGGAATACGATGAGCGCTTTAAAAAGTATTTGGAAAAAACACGCGCCATGGCAATCGATATGGAAACTGCAACTATTTTTACAGTCGGTTTTTATAATCATATACCTACAGGTGCCCTATTATTGGTATCTGATCAGCCAATGATTTCAACTGGCGTTAAAACAACGGCCAGCGACAAGGTAGTTACTGAGAATTTTGTTGAGAAACATATTCAACTGGGTATTAAAGCCCTGTCTACTATAATGAATAATGGCAAATCAGTAAAACACCTGAAATTTGACAGTTAAGAAAACAGTTTGATGACTTTTGAGCAGATATTACAGGAACTTAAACAAAAAACCTATCGTCCTATTTACTTTTTAATGGGCGATGAAGGCTATTTCATTGATGAGATAACCAACTATATTGCCAATAACGTACTGACTGAAGAAGAGAAGGGCTTTAATCAGGCCATTCTTTATGGAAAAGATGTCGATACAACGGATATTATCCATGCAGCAAGGCGCTTCCCTATGATGTCGCAGCATCAGGTGATTATAGTAAAAGAAGCTCAGAATATTCCTAAAATTGAAGACTTGGAGGTGTATGCCAATAACCCGCTCATGTCAACCATTCTGGTGATTAACTATCGCTACAAAACACTTGACAAGCGCAAGAAGTTTTATAAGAGTGTGGCTAAAAACGGCATCCTCTTTGAAGCCAAGAAGCTATACGACAATCAAGTGCCTCAGTGGATCAGCACTTACCTGCAGTCAAAAGGAAAAACCATAGAGCCCAAAGCATCGGCTTTGCTGACTGAGTTTTTGGGCAGCGACCTGTCGAAAATTGCACACGAATTGGATAAGCTGGAACTGGCAATAGGCGCCAACATCACCCAAATCAATTCAGCTCACATCGAAAAGAACATTGGGGTCAGTAAGGATTATAACAACTTTGAGCTACAAAAGGCTGTACTGAATAAAGACATCGCCAAGGCCAATAAAATAATACTGGCTTTCGGCAAAAACCCCAAGGCCTACCCCATTCAAATGACTACAGTTACGTTATTTGGCTATTTTCAAAAACTACTGGCCTATTATTACCTGCCTGATAAATCGAAAAATGCCGTGGCTGCTGCCCTGAAAATAAATCCTTTCTTTGTGGCAGATTACACTACCGGGGCGCGACACTATCCGGCGCGTAAGGTTGTACAAATCATCAGCCTTATTCGCGAGTACGACATGAAATCGAAGGGTTTTGGCAGTGCCACAACAGAGTCGGGCGAGCTGCTGAAAGAGTTAATCTTTAAAATTATGAACTAAGAGCCTGTCATATTTTCATGACGTTCTACAACTATTTAGAATGAATATCGCAATTATTATCATCATCGTCATCTGTTTAATCAGTATTGCCGGCTTTAGTCAGCCCGAACTGATTTATAAATACCAGTTCAATGCCTGGCAAATTAAGCATCGAAAAGAATATCTCCGATGGATTAGTCATGGTTTTTTCCATGGCAGCTGGATGCACCTGCTCATCAACATGTTTGTTTTATGGTCATTCAGCCGTGCCGTGCTGTTCTATTTTATGCGCAGTCTGCCAGGTAACAGTAATATTGTCTTTTTGTTGTTCTTTTTTTCTGCCATTGTTGTTTCCAGTATCTATTCTTATTTAAAAGAGAAGGATAACTATAATTACAACGCCATTGGCGCATCAGGCGCTGTATCTGCAGTTGTTTTTGCCAGCATCCTGTATGATCCATTCCGGATTATTTACCTTTATTTCATTCCAGTTCCTGGTATATTACTCGGCATTGGTTATTTAATTTATTCAAGGGTAATGTCGCAACGAAACACAGACAATATTGGCCACGATGCGCATTTTTGGGGAGCCGTATATGGCTTTGTGTTTCCAATCCTGTTAAATCCTTCGTTGTTGAGCCGATTCTTCAACGAATTAATTTCTATATTTTAAATATGAGTCAAAAAGCAGTTTTTATCGATAGAGATGGTGTTATCAACAATGATGAAGGCCATTATTACATATACAAGGTCAAGGACTTCAAACTAAACAAAGGTATTATTGAAGGGCTAAAACTATTGCAGAATGCAGGCTACAAGCTGTTTGTCATCACCAACCAGGGAGGTGTTGCCAAAGGCAAATATACCGAAGATGACGTCGAAATGGTCCACGGTCACTTCCTTCAGTTGATGTTTGATAACGATATTCGCATTACCGATATTTACTATTGCCCGCATCACGATAGTGTAGAACTATGTGACTGTCGTAAACCACAACCTGGTATGATTATTCAGGCCATAGAAGAGCACCAGATTGACAAAACCCAGTCATACCTGATAGGCGATTCGGAACGAGACATTGAAGCTGGTAATGCAGCCGGCCTGAAGCAGTGCTTCCTGATCGATAAAAACAGCTCAATCATGCCAGTCTGCCAAACAATTATTAAGCAATAATGCAGCAACCATTCTACATTGTATTAAATGGTCATAGACTATTAAATGATACGCCTGTTCTAAGGTCCGAGAACCGGGCCTTCAGATATGGCGATGCTTTGTTTGAAACCATACGTTGCATGCATCAGCGCCCGCTTTGGTTTACCGATCACTATCAGCGCCTGCTTAATGGGATGAGCCTGTTAAAGATGGATGTAAAAAGCTTACCGCCAGCAGGCATCCTTGCAGCAGAAATTAGCACCCTGATACAAAAAAACCGTCTGTTTGGGGATGTAAGAGCCAGACTGACTATCTTCAGAGAAGAAGGCGGATTGTATACGCCAGCTGGCAACAAGGTGAACTATCTGATTGAAGTATCACCACTCACAAGCAATGGCTATGAGTTGAACAACAAAGGGCTTTTGATTGATGTGTATACCTCTGAACAAAAACCCATCAACCATTTTAGCCATTATAAAACAGCTAACGCACTGTTGTTTGTAATGGCCGGACTATTTAAGAAAGAACAAGGTAAAGATGATGTGCTTATTCTCAACTCACACCATCACATCATTGAAGGATTAGCCTCTAACCTGTTTTGGGTGATTAACCAAGAGGTATTTACTCCTTTACGTTCAACTGGCTGCGTAGATGGCATTATGCGTAAGCAAATTATTCGTTTATTGAGAGAGAACCACCTACGTGTACATGAAGTTAGTGGCACCGATCTTAACACCCTTTTACAGGCCGAAGAAGTATTTCTAAGCAATGCCATACAAGGCATACAATGGGTAGTAGGCTTAAAACAAAAGCGCTATTTCTGTAAGCTCAGCAAAGATATTTGTCGATGGTTAAATGAAGATGCTGCTAATTATATGCAGGATTCTCAGGAAAGTTAGTCCAGGCTTTAAACACATCGCCAAGACCTTCCATGGCATGTGTCCAAATATGATCAATATCCTCATTCATAATCATTTCATCATCCACGTCGGCCACAATCCATGAGTTTTCATCAATCTCTCCTTCAAGCTGACCTGGTGCCCAGCCTGAGTAGCCTGCAAAAAACTTCACCTGGGTATGGTCAGCCAAACCAGTATTGACCAGGTTCTTAATCGCATCAAAATCACCACCCCAATAAAGTGAATCGGTTATTTTAACTGCATTAGGCACTTTATCGCCCAATGTATGAATGAAGTAGAGGGTATTGGATGAAACCGGTCCACCAACAAACAATTCACCTTTAAAATTAAAGAGATCGTCAATGACTTCATCAGGGTACAGGTCAGATGATTTATTCAACACAAAACCTACGGCTCCATCCTCACTATGTTCGGTTAAAAAAACAATTGAGCGACTAAAATAGGGACCTTGTAAAAATGGTTCCGCTATTAATATCCGACCTCTTGCAGGTTTTAATCCTGGCTTTTGTGCCTTAAATATGTCAAAATCCAAACTTTTCATCTTTCCTTACTCTGTTTTAATTCTCCACCACAAATGTTGGTTTACTTGATTCCCCTATCTCTCTTGGTCAATCTGGTTGTTTAAATGTACTATTTTATATCGAAGCTCCCATGATAAAAAAGAAACATTCCTCAATAAAATATGGCCGTTTACCAAAAGTTGGAAAAATATAACCGCTTCATTTACTTGACATTGATATCAATTTAATACATATCTTAGGAGAATACAAGCATTTAAATGTATTTTTGCAGATTCATAAGCCGAAGTATTTCATTCTTTTGAGCTTACCGATCCCAAATTTTTAGTTTTATTAAATTAAAAATTCCAAAGATGTTAAAGCTAGTTGCAAACCGACTTTTGTTAATCACTTTTATATTGCTGGGGCCTTTATCGCTCATTAAAGCTGAGGATGTTCCAAAATCATACCTCGAACTTCCACCGGCTATAATGAAGCATGTACCCACAGTTATAAGGATACAGACTGCCAATCCTGATGATTTTGTGGAACCCATCCTGATGATTGACGGCGTGAAACGTGAAATTCTGTCTGATGAAGAGGGGCTGTATCATGAATATACTTTTACCGAAGCGGCAGAAGTTCAATTAATACAACAAAGCAGGATTGAAAGTAAGCGCATTACGCCTATTCCTCTCTGGTTATCTATTCTTCCCCCATTGATCGCTATTGTTATGGCGCTAATCACCAAAGAAGTATTTTCTTCCCTTTTCATAGGCTTGCTAATAGGCACCTCCGTTATCTATAAATACTCGGGCATTGGCTTTTTTGTGGCTATTTTTAAAGGGGCCTTTGCCATTATTGACACTTACCTGATGCATGCCCTGCTCAGCCACGAGCACTTATCGATCATTATCTTTAGTATGCTCATTGGCGGAATGGTGACACTTATATCGCTCAACGGCGGGATGAAAGGCATAGTGAATATCCTATCAAAATATGCCAATAACAGACGCTCGGGTCAGTTTATCACCTACATCATGGGGATGCTGATATTTTTTGACGACTACGCCAATACGTTGGTGGTAGGTAACACAATGCGCCCCGTGACGGACAAACTGAAAATATCTCGCGAGAAACTGGCTTACATTGTTGATTCCACATCGGCACCGATTGCAGCTATCGCTTTTATCACCACATGGATTGGTGCTGAGCTAAGCTATATACAACAGGGTATTGCCGAAGTTGGCTTGTCATCATCGGCCTATTCTGTTTTTCTTCAATCATTAAAATACTCTTTCTACCCCATACTAACCCTCATCTTTGTTCCCATGCTGATATGGCAAAGGCGTGATTTTGGTCCCATGCTGAAGGCCGAGAAACAGGCAAAAATGGCCTCGCATGAATCAACTGAGAAAAAGGGCCGTTCGCCACAGATAATGAAAGAGCTTGAAGTAGCTGAGGATGTTCAGCCCCGCTGGTTTAATGCAGTTATACCGGTTTTCATTGTGGTAGCTGGCACCATAGCCGGACTCATTTATACCGGATGGAACCCGGCCATATGGGGAAATGACCACTTAAGTTTTACCAGTAAACTCTCCACAACCATTGGCGATGCCGATGTATTCAATGCACTCATATGGTCGTCATTGGCAGGCGTATTTGCAGCATTGCTGTTAACCACGTCGCAACGCATTCTAAACCTCAAGGAAAGCATCGAAGGCTTAATCAATGGTTTTAAAACCATGTTTCATGCCATTTTAATACTGTCACTGGCCTGGTCACTGGCATTACTGACTGAACACCTGCACACGGCAGAGTTTATCACCGGTTTGTTAACCAGCATTAATATCAGCCCTGAATTTATACCGGCTCTCACCTTTGTATTTTCAGCCGCCATTGCGTTTAGCACTGGCTCCAGCTGGGGAACTATGGCCATCATTTATCCATTGATACTGCCTGCCATATGGAAAATAGGTTTGGAAGCAGGCCTGGATACTGAGGCGATACTACCACTGTTTTACAACGCTGTATCCAGCGTGCTGGCTGGTTCGGTATTAGGTGATCATTGCTCGCCTATTTCGGATACAACCATATTGAGTTCTCTGGCCTGTTCGTGCCATCATATTCACCACGTACGAACCCAAATGCCCTACGCATTAGTGGTTGGCAGCATTGCCTTAATAATGGGAACACTGCCTTCAGCTTTTGGCTTTCCTGTTATTGCCTCCTATGCGCTGGCGATAGGGATACTATTTGTATTTATTCGCTTAAAAGGAAAACTGATATAGGGTTTTAGACATATTATCTTATCTGACTTCTTAAGAAGACTGGTAAACCGAATAAAAAAAGCCTGGGCCGATATATTCTTATATCAAGCCCAGGCTTTTAGCTGATAGACTATATTTGTTTTAATAAATAGCCGGGAAACGTTTGGGATCGCTTTCTGCCATAAGGGCATAAATAGCTTCGTAAACATCCTCTGCATTGGGATTACTAAAGTAATCACCATCTGTACCATAAGCCGGACGATGATCTTTAGCCGTTACTGTTTTAGGAGCTGCATCGAGGTGATAAAAACCACCATGCTCTTCCACCACTTTATGCATCATATAAGCTGTTGCCCCTCCTGGTACATCTTCGTCGAAGAAAACCACACGATTGGTCTTCTTTAAGGATTCAGCAATGACTTTATTAACATCAAAAGGCAGTAAGGTTTGTACATCAACCAACTCTACAGAAACACCAATATCAGCCAGTTGCCTTACCGCATCCTCAGCAATACGCACACATGAGCCATAGGTCACTAAAGTCACATCAGTTCCTTCGTGAATGATTTCAGGCACGCCCAGCGGCACCTTGAACTCTCCAATATTAGACGGCTGCTTCTCGCGCAGTCGATAACCATTAAGCGGTTCAATGACCAGTGCCGGATCATCGGCTGACAGAAGTGTATTATAAAAGCCTGCTGCCCGTGTCATATCACGTGGCACACATACATAAACCCCGCGGATAGAATTAATCACCATGCTTAATGGAGAACCGCTGTGCCAGATACCTTCGAGGCGGTGCCCACGGGTACGCACAATCAACGGTGCTTTTTGCCCATTTTTAGTACGGTAGCGAGTGGTTGCCAGATCGTCACTCATGGTTTGCAAAGCATACAAGAGGTAATCGAAATACTGAATTTCGGCAATGGGGCGTAATCCGCGTAATGCTAATCCGATACCCTTACCCAATATGGTTGTCTCCCGAATACCAGTGTCGCGCACGCGCCAGTCACTGTATTTAGCCTGCATACCTTCCAGGGTCTGATTCACTCCACCTAAAAATCCTGTATCCTCACCAAAGGTTACCACTTTAGGGTTATTTCCAAAGATGTGGTCAAAGTTGTCCCTCAGAATCTCGCGACCCGGAACACTTGGTGCATCATCAGCATATGCCGGTGCAACAGATGCTACTTTAAGAGCTGAGTAATCGTCCTCACTGTATAGCCATTTACTGTAATTTTCGTGGCCTTCATCAAAGTACTTTTTCACCCATGCTTTCAACTGCGATTTCATGCTATTGGGTTTTTCGCAGGCCGAGCAGTAGTGACGCAACACCTTACGGGCAGCACTCAGTATCTCTTTACGGTTAAGCGAAAGGCTGGACTGCAAACCAGCCACAATACCATCAATTTTATCCTGCTTTATCTCACTACAAATACAAGTTTTCTGTGTAATGATATCCAACAGCTCTTTTCTCTCCGCCTTAAAAGCGTCCATTAGCTCTTTAAAGGCTTCCTTTTGAGCCGCTTTCACTTCTGTAAGCGCGTCCTGCTCTATACCATCCAGCTCTTCATCTGTAGCCAGATTACTTTTGACCACCCACTGGCGCATTTGCACCAGGCCATCATATTCTTTTTCCCATTGCAGGCGTTCGGGCGTTTTATAGCGCTCATGCGAACCACTAGTTGAATGGCCAACAGGCTGTGTCAGCTCTTCCACATGAAACAAAACGGGCACATGCTCTTCGCGGCATCGCTTAATACCCTCCTCGTACATTTGACATAAGCCTGCATAATCCCATCCTTTGGCCGTATAAATAAGCATCCCGGTTTGGTCCTTTGGTCCTTTCTCAAAGCCTTTCAATGCCTTGCTGATGCTTTCCTTGGTTGTTTGCATCTTTTTAGGAACCGATATGCCATAGCCATCGTCCCATACAGACACAGCCATTGGAATCTGCAGCACGCTTGCCGCATTAAGCGTTTCAAAAAAGTGTCCTTCGGATGTACTGGCATCACCAATAGTACCAAAAGCCACCTCATTACCATTGATACTGAATTGATCAAATTGCTTGAGAGCCGGATTATTACGGTATAATTTTGAGGCCATGGCCAGTCCTACCAAACGAGGCATTTGACCGGCCGTTGGTGATATATCAGACGAGGTACATTTCATAGCAGTTTGGCTCTTCCAGTTGCCATCCTCATCAATTAGCCTTGTGCCAAAATGGTTATTAAACGAACGTCCCCCATTATCCGGGTTTAATTCGGTTCGTGTTTCTCCGTATAACTGTGCAAAAAACTCCTTGGGTGTAATCATACCCGCCGCCAGCACAAAAGTCTGATCGCGGTAATATCCCGAGCGCCAGTCGCCATTTTTATATTGTTTGGCCATAGCAATCTGGGGGATCTCTTTGCCATCGCCAAAAATTCCGAATTTTGCCTTTCCTCCAAGCACTTCCTTACGAGCCAATAAACTCATATTGCGGCTCACACAGGCTATCTTATAGTCGGTAATCACTTCTTTCTTAAACTCAGCGAAGCTGAGTTCACTTCCTTCTACAGACATATAAATGATTTTTACTGTTTTTTAGTTGCTGATCACAAATCTAGCAAGAATGTTGATTTTTTATTGGGCAACTATCAAACATATGAACGAGGTCGTTTGTTTGGTTAATAGCAAATTTTAGTACTTTTGTGCCGAATTTAAACTGATAGATTATGTGGCCGGTTTTATTATTGAGTGTTGTATTGATGGGAATTGTGTTTGTGTTGATGTCCATTCGGATTTTACTGCAAAAGAATGGTAAGTTTCCTAATACGCACATTGGTGGAAACAAAGCGCTGAATGACAAAGGTATTTATTGCGCCACTACACAAGATAAGCTGGCACGTAAAGAAGCCTTTAATATTAAGCCGCTTAAGCTGGATGGCGAATACGAAAGCCAGACAACAAGTTGCTAAGACCTGCACTTAGATAGCATTTCAATTAGCCTCATTAGCAGGATAAAAACACAGATTCATAAGAGCATTAGTAACTATTTTGCTCAGCTTTAAACCTATTTCATACCTGGCAGCGAAAGGAAAAGGGCACCATGCACGGCACCCTTTGAAATCTCTTATCAGTTATTGCTTGGTTTAATTGCTTTTGGTTTGCAGCTCTTCGGTGCTACGTCGCCGTTTCACCAGGCTATTGGCTTTGTCAATAAGCAAGGCAACTTTGGCACACAAATCGTCATATGGCTGTGGATTCACCTGCATCATGGCGCGTAAATACACCACTAGTTTATTGTTAATGAGTTTGAGTAGCTCACGCTTGACTTGCGTAGCACTATCAGCTTGCTTGTCTTGCGATTGCGCATTATAAAAGCGCTGCTCGGCCACTTTAAATCGACTCTGCTCATCCTTTAACCTTGTGAGCAGGGCAATTTCGCCGGGCAACAGCTCCAGTGCAGGCGCAATCTCAATACTGCCCATGTCATTAAAAAGCGATTCGAGATAGGCAGACTCAGCGCCGTAATTGGCATTAATCATATCAAAACCATATTTCTCAAGTATACGCTCCACCTGCGCTGCCGCTTCCGACACCGGTGCATCTGGGTGGTGCAGGTACCCTTTATTCAGGTAGGCCAATGAGCGATAGGTGCTATCGCGCCGTGCATCCAACTCTTCCAACTCCGACTCTGCCATGTCTCTGTTAATGGCTATTACCAGCCGGCTGTTATTTTGTTCCACTTCTGTTTGTATGGCCTTTAAATGCGCATCTTCAGGCGTCAGTTCGGCCAACTCTTTCAGAAGATTGTCGCCCAGATTGGCGATTTCAGCGATTCGGATATCGCTTACAATTTTAGTTATTCTTCTCATAACATTGATTTTAAAGTTATACTGATAAAAGGTTATTACATGGTTGAAAAATGCTTGCGTAAACACGCAAAGTCTGCCCAGGCAAAAAAATTCGCTTTGCGTAAACCCGCATGGCCATCTTTTGGAAAAAGGAAGCCTTGCGTAAATCCGCAAATGTTAATTTTTGTAAAAACGAATCTTTGCGTAAACACGCAAAGCATGTTTTTCTGAAAAAGGAAGCTTTGCGTATTCACCCACGCCACCTGACAGCAGAAGGGATTGGCCAAATGACCTTGGATGAATTAAAACGGATAGTGAGTTTTGTAAGGCACGAACGGGGAACTTTTCGATAGCTAAAATAGCTTGTTTAGCTGTTTGGGTTAAGGGTTTCATGGTATGGTAACAATGGTTAATGTCACACAAGATATACTTTTTTATGTAATTAGAAATACTGATGAATATAAAATCGAACATTAACTCCTATACTTCTTAGCTAAGCACTGCGCAATGGAATTAAATCCCGCAGTATCACAAAGCCCTAATTTATTTTAAAGATTAGTATTGCAATACATAGCTATAATTAGTCATTTACCAAATAAGCTCCACCTCAGCCCTTATCCTGACTAAGCATCATTGACTTTTCAGATGGCACTACACATTCATTATGTTACCATTCACTTTCTGTTTCTAATATATTGTATGGTATTTTTGTTAGTTTTAAAGGGCGAAAGCCGGTGAAGTTGTTTGAGCTATCAGATACTCTATAAAATCTCGTTGAGAGAAATAAGTTAATACAAAACATCTAAATTGCGGAACAGGCACCACTAAGCGCCCTCAAAACCCAGCACTATGAAACTAAGCGTTAGCAAAAAGCAAGGAAAAGTTATCAATGAGGCGATTGAGCATTGGCATGCATCAGATATAATTGATGACGCCACCAGGGCCAGCCTAAGCGGCTCGGTGGAAACGCGCCGCTTTGAATGGAAAAAGTTGGCGATCTATTCTTTTTGGATTTCCATTGTTTGCGTCATCATATCTTTTAGTGCTCTGGTGGCCGACGAGTTGCTGATGGAGCTGATAGAGCGCTTTTTCACCTCATCAGATGTAGTGCTGTGCCTGTCATTTGCGGCCATTGCTTCTATGCTTTACCTATGGGCTTTTATGCGCCAAAAGAGACATCCCCAAAAGGTGTTTAGCAACGAATTTATTGTGATGATTGGCATACTATCTACTGCCACAGCTATTGCCTACCTGGGCAAAGCGCTGGATAGTGGCGATGGTCATTTCTCCGTCCTATTTCTGATTGCCACCATCGTATACGGGTGCATTGGCCTGCTATTTCCCTCAAAGCTCGTGTGGGTGTTTGCCATTCTGTCGCTGGGTGCCTGGTTTGGCACCGAAACCGGCTATATATCGGGTTGGGGGGCCTATTACCTGGGCATGAATTACCCCCTGCGCTTTGTGGTATTTGGTCTGGCATTAACTGCTCTAAGCTTTGTATTTAGCAGATTTAAGCCACTGAGACCTTTTCAGAAATCGACCTACACACTTGGTCTGCTGTATTTATTTATTGCGCTATGGATACTGTCCATCTTTGGCAATTACGGCGATTGGGATGAGTGGGAGCAAATTAAACAGATAAGCCTATTTGGTTGGGGTCTTATCTTTGGCCTGTTTGCCATTGCGGCCATTGCCTATGGGCTTAAATTCGACGATTACACCAGTCGAAGCTTTGGCATCACCTTTTTGTTCATCAATCTATACACCAAATTCTTCGAGTATTTCTGGGATGCCACACATAAAACCATCTTCTTCCTGATACTGGGGTTTACCTTCTGGCTAATTGGCAGGAATGCCGAGAAAATATGGAACCTGGAGTTTTTAAATAAGAAAGAGATAAAGGAGGATTAAACTCGTCATAAGCATCTGGAATATTCATAGGTATGACACAGGATCGCATCTATAACTACACCTTGCATATATAGATGCGATCCTCTTAGTCACAAATACACTGCACACTTGTTAATGCTTAAAAAGAGGTTTTCCCACTCACAGAAAACCTCTTTTTTCATTCACATTCACACCCAAACCCACACCATTATCTCATTTTTTCTTCCACTTCACAATCCTGTTCTCTGTAGATTTGCCATGCCAGTTTATCAACAATCATTTTCGAAAGGTAGAGTTCTTTCATCTGTTCAAACAGATTAGAAAGGACTTCCTGGTTATCGCCGATTAATTCGGAGAGCAATACCTCTGATTCATCATTAAACGTAATGCGTATATCTTTACTCATGTGCATAAACAGGCTGTTAATGCTGCTTAACGATTCACCATTGGGCATAATCACTTCCACCAGTGCATCCTCCTGTAACTCATCTCCCTTATACACCGCATACACAATTTGCTGCTCATCATTCAAGGTTCTTACAATCTTAATATCACCAATCAGCATCTCATAAACGAATTGCAATGCTAGCTCCTCTGATGCATCAAATGGGATAAAGACCATTGTTTCATTGAATAGTATTTCCTGTTCGGCATTCTCGAGGCTGTAGCTGAGTTTAATGGTATCGTTAAACTGCGCCATGATGCTGATAAAATACTCATCGGTAAAGCCAAACTTTGAATATATTTTCGATTTAATGAACCCCTCACGCGTTTCCTCCACCCAAAGTTCGCCGGCATATTCATCCTCCAAATCAAAACGGGAAGCCAGCTGGTAGTTGTGCCCCTTCATGCTTTGATCAACCTCAAATAAAAATTGTGTGGTCGTGATTTTAAAATTGTTAGTGATGACATCCTCAGGATCGAAATCAAACAAATCATGGGGCTTTAGTACTTTTTCGTGTGGTAAAAGTATCACAAACCACTCACTATCATCTATCCGCTTAAAATATGATTTGCAATGCCCACTGGTGGTTTTACCACTCCCTTCTGAATCTTCAACATCTTCAACCGGATCATAGGCGTAAACACCCATTAGGTCATTGAGGTAAATATTAAGAGCCGGGGCATCACCTCCCCCTTCTTCCTTTAGCTGAGCTCCCTGCTGAAATAAGCCATAGGCTGCTGACTGCTCAATGGCATTTACGGCATCATCTACTTGTTGAGCCGATACATCCAAGGCTTCTTTAAGGTTTAATAATTCGGTTTTTGAAGGGGAGTCATCAGCTCCTTTTTCACAACTGTTAAACAAGGCGACCAATAAAAGTCCACCGAACACAATGGCCATCTTCCTCATGAGTCAATTGATTTATTTGGTTAACAAATACTGTAAGTTTTCTCATTTGAAGATGCAAGTTAAGCCGTGAATCAGGGCTTGTCAATAATGAACTTTGAAAAACCTTCTGACATTTTGATAGTGTAGTCATCCTGATGGTCATCCAGGATAAAATAAGCTTCTAAATCGGCATTGGCCTCCACAATCTTTATACTCTTTTCGTAACCCAATACCATAAAGGCTGTTGCATAGGCATCCGCTGTCATGCAGTCTTTTGCCAGCACTGATACCCCCAATAAACTATGACTTACGGGGTAACCCGTATAAGGGCTGATGGTATGGGCATACTTCTTACCACCTTTGATGTAAAAATTGCGGTAATTGCCTGACGAAGCCAATGCAATATTCGTGATACTGATCACCTCCTGCAGTTGGCGGTTATGCACTTCAGGATCGTCAATGGGTTTATCAATGCCCACACGCCAGTTGACGGCATTTGGATTATGCCCTTTCACCCGCATTTCTCCACCAATCTCCACCATGTAGTTAACAACGTCATGTGCCTCTAGCAAATCGGCAATAACATCCACCGCAAAGCCTTTGGCAATAGCACTGCCATCGAGCATTATCTCAGGCTTATCTTTTACCACGCGAGTTCCTTCAAGACGCACCATATCCATGCCCACAAAATGCCTGATGGAGTCAATAGCAGCTTCCGTAACACTATCTTTCTTGGAGAAACCAAATCCCCATAGATTAACCAGGGGAGCTACTGTCATATCAAAGGCCCCATCGGTAGCGGCAGTTATTTCTTTGGCTGAGTGAAAAACCTGTCGAAAGTACGCATCGGTTTCATCCGACACATTCTGGTTAATTTTACTGATAACCGACTCTTCTTTATAAGTAGACATGGACCAATCGAAGGCATTTAAGGTACTTTGAATGGTGTCAGATAAGTCTTCCGAAGCCTCGTAGGTCATGTGGTAGATGGTGCCAAAAATAAGCCCCTCTGTCCGGATATACTCCTTTTGTGGCTGGCAGGCGATAGCGATAAACGCAATACTTAATATATAAAATAATCGCATAATGATAGTTTTTACCATGCAAAGGTGATAAAGCCATAAGTAAATTCCAATACTTTACATACAAAAGCCCGACACACGCTTTGTTGTGCCGGGCAAATTCAAGATTTATCTGCGTATTGTATAATTAGAATCCAGGTGTAGGCTCAACCTGGCTATTACGCTGTACTTCTTCAAGTGGTATTGGGAAAAACTTGTGTTTAGTCTCAAAGTTTTGAGCAAAAGGCTGACCTGCATTGCTGAGCTGTTCCTTAACAATATCCCAGCGTACCAGATCATAGTACCTTGAGTTTTCGCCCACCAGCTCAATCATTCGCTGCTTTCTGATCTCATCGCGCAAGGTGGTACCCGACAAGTTCACATCACCCAGGCCTGCTCTAAAGCGAATATCATTCACCTTGTCAAGTGCCTCACCATCTTTGCCCAGTTCGTAATATGCTTCGGCCTCCATCAATACCACATCGGCATAGCGCATCAGTATTAAATCAACCACGCTACGGTTGGTACTAATGGCATTTAACGACTCCACATACTTAATGCTCATCTTAAAGTCTGGATCATCAAAATGGATCACCTCACCATCAAAAGTTTCACCATCCTGCAATACTGTAGCTGCTTTGCGGATATCACCATCTTCGAGTTGGCTCATAAAATAATCAGAGATGCTGGCCATAAACCATCCTCCATTTAGCTCTGCTGGCGCCATGGCTACTCCGAGCTGATGATAAAGGTATAGGATGTCCATCTGGTCGGCGGTATAGCCTCTTGAGAACAATACCTCTTCGTTTTGTTCATTAGTGCCATCAAAAAGACCACGGTAATCCTCTCCGCTCACCAAATCATGCCCTTTAATTTCGGCAAATGCATCAATAGCATCCAGGTATTGCTCAGCAAATAAATAGGTTTTACCCAGAAAAGCATAAGCTGCATTGCTGGTGGCACGTCCGTAGTTATCATCAGACCAGCTGGCCGGCAAATGCTTGGCTGCAAAGGTTAGATCCTCTTCTACCTGTGCATATACCCCTTCAACCGGAGTTACAGGAATCTGCAAATCGGCAGGCGAAGTGGCCACCTCAAGCGGCATAATAATCGAGTGGAAATTCATCTGCAGATTCAGGAAATAGAAGCCGCGCAGGAATTTTGCTTCAGCCACCAGTTCGTCACGCTGCTCTTGAGTAAGCATATCCATATTGGGCACATTGGCAATCACATCATTGGCCAGCTTTACGCCTTTGTACCAGTTTCTCCACATATAAGCCGGCACACCATCAGCCGCCGTGTTGTTAAAGCCAACGATACGACCCAAATATGACCAGGATGTTGTACCTCCCTCAGGAAACATATCATCACCTCTGAAGTTTTGAGGCAGGTAATAGTACTCGTGGTAGCGCCATCCGGTAGGTGCCAAGTATGAATAGGCAGAAACCAGATAGCTTTCGGCCGCTTCATAACTCACCCAAACCTGATCGGTGGTTGGCTTATCGGGTGACTCCTGTGTCAGGTAATCTTCGCACGACACCATCATCAGTGACGATGCAAAAAGTATGATATATAATGCTATATTTTTCATGTGTTTAAATATTACTTTCATTGGACAAATGGAACTCATTGGTAAAGTCTAATCGCGTACACGCGTACATCGATATTATTAGCATTTACCTGCTTGTTGCATATGCCATTAGTTTAAATAATGATTAGAATGAAATCTGTACACCCGCTGTGAATGTTCTGTACATAGGGTAGTTACCATGGTCAACACCCTGTGTTAACGCATTAACCGGAATTACTTCAGGATCATAGCCTGTGTAGTTGGTAATGGTAAACACGTTATCGGCGTTCAGGTACACCCGCAGGTTATCCACTCGTATCTTCTGCGCAAAAGTCTGAGGCAGCGTATAACCAATCTGGATATTTTTCATACGGAAATACGAGCCATCTTCAAGGTAGCGGTCAGACATCATGTAGTTGTTATTGTTATCAACAATAACATTTCGTGGCACATCGGTATTGGTATTATCCGGTGTCCAGGCATTGGTCAGACGGTTAGAAATATTGTAACCCGAGTTAGCTGCTTCAAGCTCGTAACGGTTCACATTTAAAATATCATTACCGGTTACACCCTGGAAGAACATTGACAAGTCAAATGCTTTGTAGGTTAACGCAATATTTAAACCATATTCAAGGGTTGGCAATGGTGAGCCCACTTCAGAAATATCGTTTGAGTCGATGATGCCGTCGCCGTTTACATCCACATAGATAACATCACCAGGACGGGCATTAGGCTGTATCTTATTGCCATTTTTATCAACATAGTTATCGATCTGCTCCTGCGACTGGAAGATGCCACCTGTTTTATACATATAGAACTGAGAAGCTGCTGCGCCTACCGAAGAGTAGGTGTATGAACCCGACCATGCAATGTCATCGCCAGGCAGCATGCCTTCGCTGTTACCCAATGATTCAACCTTGTTTTTGATGGTAGTTAAGTTACCCTTCAGGTCGTACTTAAGCTGGCCAATGGCACCGCGATAGCCCAACTCAAACTCAAATCCCTTGTTGGAGATAGTTCCTAAGTTTACAATAGGCGCTGACACACCGCTTGATGGAGGTGTATTAGGCTCCTCAAGCAATAAGGACTCAGAGTTGTTTTGGTAATAGTTAATGGTACCATAAATCTTGTGCTGATACAAGCCAAAGTCTAAACCAATGTTAGTGGTTTTTGACTCTTCCCAGGCCAGCTGATTGTTGGCCATCTCAAAGGAACCGTTACCACCTACTGGCTTACCATTAAATACGTACCACCAGCCACCGCTTACAAGGGCCTGACGTGAATAGGCACCTAACGTGGTTTCACGACCTAACACACCGTACGATGCACGTAGCTTCAGTTCTGAGAAAATATCGGTTAAGCCGTTGAAAAACGACTCGTTATTAATTTTCCAGGCAGCTGATACAGATGGGAAAGTTCCCCAGCGGTTATCGGCACCAAACTTCGAAGAACCATCGACACGCACAGTTGCCTGTAACAGGTAACGATCGTCGTAGCTATAATTTAAACGCGACATATAGCCAAAGCGTGTTACCGTGCTAAAACCGCCTGTTCCGATAAAATCACCAGACTCCATTCCGCCAAATGATGGCTCAAGACCCCCAAAATCGGGGAACATGGCACCACCGGTTACTTCCATACTTACATTCTGATAGTCGTAGCGATACCCAACAATACCAGCCATGGCCGAGAAGCTGTGCTTATCAACAGTCGTCATGTAGTTCAGGGTAAAGTCATAGTTCAGGTCCGACCAGTCGGCACGGTACTCTTTCAAATAAGGATCTTCGCGCTGCGTATCCGACGCCAACACATAGGCTGGTGAATAGTAGCGATCCTTATAAAATGTTTTGGTGTATCCCAGGTTACCGGCTGCAAAGAAGCTTTTAGTAAACTGGTAATTCAAGCCAAGGTTAGCCTGCAGCTGATCTTTTGTAGTTTCTGAATTGATCAGTTCCGATTGACCTACAGGATTTGCTCCTGTGCGAATGCCATACTCGTTAAGGTAGCCATAACCTGACTCCTTTGATTCGTCACGCACCGATACCAGTGGCGATGACTTTTGCATATTGGCCATCCACATGGTGTTGTTATCAGTTACTGTGTGGGTGTACATGATGTTAGGCATCACTTTTAGATTACCCTTCTCAAACATCGACTTAAAGCGGAAGTTATAACGCTCTGTTCCGGTATTGATCACAACCCCTTCCTGGTTGAAATAGTTGGTCGAGAAGTTATAATTTGACGACTCTCCACCACCACTGATGCCTAACGAGTAGTTTTGAATAACACCAGTTTTGATGGTTTCATCCTGCCAATCGGTGTCGGCATAGTTATTCAGGTCAAAACCCGAACCTGGCTGCAGGTAAGCAGGTTTTTGGTCATTGCTTAATGAGCCATCGTTTACCGAATTGGTGTAGGCCTGATCCATAATTGAATGCCACTCGGCAGCATTGGCCATCGGCAACTTATTGGTAGCACTCTGCACCCCTGTGTACATGCTGAAGTCAATTTTAGCAGGCTGGTCTTTTTTTCCCGACTTAGTAGTCACCAAAATAACACCATTAGCTGCTAATGAACCGTAGATAGCGGCTGCAGCACCATCCTTCAAAATTTCAAAAGAAGCAATATCATCAGGGTTAATCATCGACAGGTCGCCACCAGGAATACCATCGATCACATACAATGGCTGCACGTCGCCAAACGACGACATTCCACGAATTTTGATATAAGGAGACGAACCTGGGGCTCCTCCGTTTACCACCGACACACCTGCCGAACGACCTTGAATCATCTGCCCGGGTGATGCTGCAGCAATCTTATTGGCTTCTTCAGCTTTTACAGTTGAAACGGCACTGGACAAATCACTCTTTTTCTGAACACCGTAGCCAACCACAACTACCTCATCAAGTTGCTCGTTATTGGGTTGCAGGCGAATACTCAAGTCCTGAGTCTGAGCTGTCACCGCCACTTCCTGAGATAAATAGCCGATAAAACGAAACTCGAGCACATCACCTTCCGATGCTGTAATTGAAAACTTCCCGTCGAAATCAGTCACTGTTCCCCCGCTGGTTCCTTTAATAACCACGTTTACGCCAGGCGTTCCGTAACCTGTTTCATCGGTTACAGTACCCGAGACTGTTTTCAGTGATTGTGCATAGGATACTGCTGATAAGCCCAACAAAAGTGCCATCAGCACAAAGCTTTTTAAGCTTCTACCCGACATCCTCATAAATAACTTTTTCATTTGTAATAATTAATTAGTACGACAATGGATTTAGCAATATATTGGCACAAGGCATCCTGATTCAGATGCCTGACAGCCTCTAATTACTTTTCATTTGATTTGATCGATTAGTTGGGATAGATTTGGTTTGCAACTAATCTATTAGCTTAGTAATATGGATTTTTACTTATAGAATTAGCGGTATTAACAATGGCACCAGCACGGTTAGAACGATGCCGCTGAACAAAGCAATAATTGCATACTCTTTGCCCGAATAGCGCGTAATAACCGGTAAGGTGGTATCCATTGAGGTGGCACCTGAACTGGCAATTGGTGCCATATTGCCAAAAGCCTTCACTAATAAAGGTGCCAAGACCAGAGACAACAGTTCTCTGGAAATATTAGAGAGTAAAGCAATCACCCCCAGTATGGTATCATAGGTACTTGAGATAATGACACTCGATAAACTGTAATAGCCAAAGCCTGCACCTACAGCCATGCCTTCGACAAACGATTCGGCTATTAAGAAGTATGCCAGTCCTGACCCGATAATGCTCCCCACTCCAATTGAAATGGGTACTAGCAGTAAGCCCAGGTTGGCCTTCTTAAGGATATTGATAGACGACTCGTCCATGCCCAGACTGACACCAACCAAGGCCATGAGAGCATACAAGGCATAAGTACTCAAATCATTTTCCAACAATGCCTGCGGTGTCAAACCATAGATTGAGATAAAACAACCTCCAACAAAAAACAACAAGGTGATGAGTGTTCCCTTCATGCTTTAAAAAATTTACGATAAACGAAATATGAACAAGCAATGCTGCCGGCAATGCCACCAAATGTTAACACCATGGCTTTAGTGCCAATCACATGGATATTCTCTATTACCTGTTGATTAGCTCCAATGGCAATACCCAAAAACAATAGGAGCAGCCATATCATAACAGTGATGCTTTTCTCAACCCCTGCCCGCAGCTCTTTCCTCTTTCGGAACAGATAACCAAGCAGCACTCCTCCGCACAAAAACAATAAGGTTTCCATTTATCTCAATCGCTTATTTGTTATATGTATATTTCACTTTATTATTTACCTCGCTAAGTTTCACCGGACTCAATCGGAAACTAAAGCTGTATTGACCAGCAGGTACCCGATACTGTGGATGTGCCTGCGCACGCCAGCCCCAGGTAGTGTCACCACCTACACCCATATGTTTGTGATCAAGGCAAACAGAAATGGTTTCGCCCGGCTCAATGTCGGTGCCGTGCGCCATTTGTCGCTGGCCATTGTGCTCCAGATCAGCAAAATCGAATTGCTGTGCATTAAATGCCAATGAACCTTCGGCTACAATCAGGATACCATTGCCAGCTTCATTTGTTAAAGTCAGCCAGTTAACATCTTCTTTAAGGCCTGTTTCCTGAGGACGCACGTATGGATAGTACTGCTCCCACACTTTGCCCTGATAAAGTCCTTTCGGCATGCCAGTCTTCCGGTCGGCATAGCTTTCGAGCGGACCACGGCCATACCATTGCATGTTGTCGAATTCAGCTGCCATTTTAAAGGCTAAACCAACCCTTGGTAATTCGGGCAGTGTGTCGTTAATGTTATAATCAACAGACACATTGACATCACCGTTTTCATACAGCTCATATCGCGTGGTTACAAAGGAGTTGTCCTGACTCAATGCTTGTTTGATAAGCACCTCTACCCGATTATCTTGCTTATTCACTTTTGTTTCAACAGCCTTCCACGATACATCTCTCCAGGCACCACATTTGATATTCATGCCCCAAGCCAAATCATTCTCGGTAGGTGAGCGCCAGAAGTTGGGTTGAAGGGGTGCTTCTAACAATGATAGACCATTGTTTTCCCACGTTGATAATTCGCCGCTCTGCTTGTCAAATACCAGCCTGGTCGTTTTATTAGCAACGCTGATCTGCTTGCTTGTTTCCTTTACTTTATAGCTGCTCTTTGAGGTAATCGCTTCACTTCTATCAAACGACCTAATCACGAACTGATCCCAACCTGTTTCGTGCCCTTTGGCTAAGAGCTGTGTTGAATTCTTCCGGCGGATATGAAAGGTCACCAGGTACTCACCACCTACTTGTCCATCAAGCTCTCCATAGTTAACGCTGAAAGCCATCGTATCCTGCGGAGCTACCTTTGGCATCTCAATCACTTTGGTTTGTAGCACTGTACCGTAGTAGCTGATAGCATAGCTCAACTCATAATCATCAGTACCCACAAAATTGAAACGATTCCACAGCTTATATTCACCCTTGGATGCATCCACTTCCAGCACCTTTAATGGCTGATACACCTTTTTAACCTCATAGATGTGGGGATTAGGCAGGCGATCGCTCGTCACCAGTCCATTGGCACAGAAAGATGAATCGTTGCTGATGCCAACGTAGCCCAAATCACCACCATAAGCGTAGTAAGGCTTACCCTCATGGTCTTTAACTGTAAAGGTTTGATCGGCCCAATCCCATATAAATCCACCTTGCAAGCTAGGTTCACTATCAATTAGATCCCAATAGCCTTGCAGGTTACCTACCGAGTTACCCATTGCATGCGCATATTCACACAGGATATATGGTTTCTTATATTCGCCTTCAATGTACTCACGCATCCAGTCTATAGTTGCATACATTGGGGCCGTAATGTCGGTATGGTCTTTTGAACGCGCCTGCTCATATTGCACCGGACGTGATACATCGCGCGACTTGATCCATTCATACGTTTTCTCAAAATTGATACCATCGCCGGCCTCATTTCCTAACGACCAAGTAATAATGCTGGGATGGTTTTTTGTGCGCTCCAGCATTCTTTGAGTGCGATTCAAATGGGTTGCCAGCCAGGCAGTATCTTTAGCTAATGACTCTTCGCCATAACCCATGCCGTGCGACTCTATATTGGCTTCATCCACCACATACATGCCGTATTCATCACATAGCTCATACCAGCGAGCCATATTAGGATAGTGCGATGCCCGCACAGCATTAATATTGTGCTCCTGCATCAAGCGGATGTCCTTAATCATATCTTCTTCGGTCAGCACATTACCATTCACAGCATGGTGTTCGTGACGATTAACGCCCATGATGGTAACTGGTTGCCCGTTGATGAGCAACTGACGGTTGATAATTTCGGATGTTCTGAAACCAATGCGTCGCACCGTCGATTCCAATACATTCTTTTTACTATCGTATAAAGTCAGACGCAGACTGTAAAGGTTCGGTGTTTCGGCTGTCCACTTTTTTACATTAGATATACCCTGTGGTAATACCAGCTGAAGTTGTGTTTGTGAACCTTTGATCGTGCTTTTGGCATCAGCAATTAACACATCGTCATCAAACAATTCCATACCCAACATCAACTTTTCCTTATCTGCACGCTGCAATTCGATATCAACACTCAAAGTACCATCGGTATAGTTTTTCGTGAGCCCGGCATGCACAAAAAAATCGCGCATATGGTTCGGTGTTCGCGCCACCAGGTACACATCACGTTCAATACCGCTCATCTTCCACATATCCTGATCTTCGAGATAAGAACCACTACAGAAACGATACAACTCTACAGCTAAATCATTTTCTCCTGCCTGCAAGTATTTGGTAATATCAAATTCCATCGGTGTTTTTGAACCTTCGCCATAGCCAACTTTCTGACCATTCACCCACAAATACATCGCCGAATTAACAGCACCAAAATGGATAATTATTTGTTGTCCATCCCAACTTTGTGGCACCGTGAACTTACGCTTATAGGAACCTACCGGATTGTGATCAATTGGCACAAACGGAGGATTGGGCTCAAACGGATAAGGCACATCGGTATATATTGGCGCAGAGTATCCTTGCAACTCAATATTAGCAGGCACTTTTATTTCGTCCCAGTTACTCACATCGTAATTGGGTTGGTAGAAGTTTTTGGGTCGCTTGGGAGGAGCCACCGACCAGCGGAACTTCCAGGTACCATTTAACGATTGATAGCGATCGGACTGTTGCCAGGCAATCGCCTTGGCGTCCTCTGGCTTATCGAACACATAAAATATGGCATGTGGTGCCAGCATATTAATCGCAAAAACATTCGGGTCTTCCCAATCCTGTAGTTTCTGAGCATCAATAAACTGAACCAGTGTCAGTAAAAATATTACGGATAGAAATCGAGTCATCGTTTAAAAATTGTGTCTGTTAATAATCTAGAACAACATCAAAATGTGGGCAGCACTCCAGCTAAAATGCTCGGCATTGAGCCCTTCCTTAGTTATTGGATGATAGTTTTCACGAATTGGCTCCTGTGTGAATGCCAATCCGTTGGCGCTTTCAACCATCTTCTGAGCCATTTGGCGGGCTTCAGCTTCAAAGCCATAATTGTTTAATCCTACAATGGCAAAATAGGCCTGATCGAGCCATACTGGTCCACGCCAGTAACCTTTTTCAGGATTGAACTTTTCGTGTGCAGCGCTCAGAGTCGGGAATGGCATTGGCGTATTAAAACGCTCCTTATCCATTATAACTTCTTTAATTTGTTGAGCCTGCTCAGGTGTAGCCACTTCATTGTAAAGCGGAGCCCAGCCTTCGGGTCCCTGTATCCGAATTTTCTCCTGGCTTTTTATCTCCACATCGTAATAGAAACCATCTTCGGAACAGTACATCGCCTCCTGAATCTGATTGCTCAGTTGCTCTGCTTCCCGGGCATATTTTTCAGCTGTTTCATCATCCTTTAGGATGCCGGCAATCTGTTGAATATATCTTTTCTCTTGCGCCAGATAGGCATTCAGGTCCACCGATTCCTGATTAAGTGAGTAGGCCCCCGGCTTGTTCTCCATGATGATGGCATCATCAAAACGTACGGCATTGTCCATGCCACTTTCCCAGGCTGCCGCAATACGCGTCCCATCTGTTGAACCATATTCACAAAGTCCATTCTGGTCATGGTCGCGGTTAATATACCACCACTCATGGTACTTCAGCAACTTAGGATATAGTTCCTTAAGAAACTCCAGATCTTGTGTTTGCTCATACACTTCATAGATACACCATGCCGATAAAGGAGCTTTGGTATTGCGCCAGTTGATACCTTCGATATTCAAATCACGAAAGAAACAGTCGGCAATCATGCCCTCTTCGTTTTGATAATCATACATGGCACGAATCTGGTCCTTGGCCAGCTCACCTTCGAAAGGAGCAATGGCAACAGCATGCTTCCACGAATCCCAGGCCCATAAGCCCTGAAAATAACTAGCTGCATAGGATGGTACAATTCCCTGGTGATAGATATCGCCTGCTGCACTTCTCCAGTTATGCACCAGCGTGAGCAACGATTTTACAGCCAGTTTATCGTACTTATTCACATCGAGCAATGCTTTGTCAGATCCTTTTAGTAAGGTCTTTAGATAGGCGTTCCAGCGCTGCTCGTTTTGCTCTATAGCAGGATTAACATTATCTATTGTTTTTAGAGCTTCTGCAGCGTATTGGTCTAACTCTTCCTGTTTAAAGGTGTAAGTGAAAGCAGTCGTAACAGTTGCTTTTTGTTTTGGCTTCATGCTTACAGCTGCCTCAAGGTATGAATAACAGCTATCAGTCAAGGTTATATTGCTGTCTTTAAAAACAAGTTGCGCATTTTCGTCTTCCTGAATATTTATGAGTACTCTGTTATCATGCTGACTCATTCCATTATTCATCACAGCAAATACTTCACCCTTCCAACCAAATTGCAGTTCTTTCGTTTCGCCATTATTGATAATATCTGCTGTTACAATGGTGGTGCGTTCATTGGTATTCAACAGCGATAAGCTGATCTCCAGTTCGCCTATGGCAAATGATTGCTGAAGTATACCAGGATAAAATGTATTTTGAACCTTTTGAGAGGCGCTCAAATCGATAAACTTATTCGCCTGCACATCCTTGATCTGAAGTCCTATCAGCGATGGGCTCAGCCAAAAGCTACGTTGCTGACGCATGAGGTAGGGCCCCACAAAACTTCCGATCATCTCGAGCTTGTCGTCTTCAATTAAACTAAATGAATGCCAGGTGCCCTTGTCAGAAAATGATGACACATTATCTTCCTGCGGGAGTTTAACAGTGCCGGCTAAGTCTAATACATTGGGATAGTTACTGCGATCTATAACAACTTCTTTGGGTTGATGCTTTTGACATGCAGCCAAAATAAGTGCCAGTACAAAAACGGAAAGTAGCTTTTTCATTGTGGATAAAATTGTCAGTTGATACTTTTTTCACACTGCTAAATAGCGCAGCAAAAATCAAAAACCCCAATATTATACCTCTATGAAATCTATACAATTCAGTTCTTCAAGCCCCTACAGCTACATCACACTATATTACAATAACATACAAATTATAACATTAAGCCACATTAAAGCCATTTATCAACCTGTGTAGGGGTAAAACTCTACATCAAAACTATATTTTCATGATGAAATCTTTGAGCTGAATGCCCTTTTCAAGCTGTAGCTTCTTACGCAAACGGTAGCGGCTCATCTCAATGGACTTCACTTCCACATGGTATTTATCAGCCAGCTCTTTTGAAGTAAGATCTTTGCGAATATCAATGATCAGCTGCATATCCTTATCGGTTAAGGATGGAAATTTAGTCTTCAGCCGGTACTTGAATTCCTTAATGTATTCCTCTGACAGCATCGAAGACTCAGTATACTGGTCGAACTCCAACTGAAATTTTTTCCAGGCCGCTTTCAGCTCATCAGACGATGATTTATTCACATCTTCGGCTACACTCTTCACCAGATCGTTTCGCTGCGATATGGTCAATGCAAGCGTCTCAATAGCTTCATCTTTATAGGCCAGCTTGTGACTCAATTCGGCCTGTTGCTGCTCCTTTTTCTCCAGTTCCTGACTAAGTAGTTGTTGTTTGAGAAAAGCTTTCTCGGCCTTTGACCGAAACATTAAATACAGCACAATAATAATAACAAGGGTGGAAATGATACCCACAATTATGAGTACTTGCCGATTAAATGCAATCTCCCTCGCCTGCTTTATAAGCAGCTCGTCTTGCTTTATTTTTTCATCCTGAACACTCATCAGGTAATTCATTACCTCCTGGGCATCGTTATTATTGATCTTTTTATACAACTGAATGTATTTGTTCTGATAGCGATAGGCGGCATTTAAATTGCCTGCAATGAACTCGTATTCATACCTGATTTGGTAATACTCGATCAGACTAAAACTATAGGAAGTAAGATAACTAAGCTCCTCTGCCGCATCTAAATAGCTCTTGCACTTTTCGTATTGATGCGTACTTAAGTATACTTTGCCCAGTTGAGAATAGGTTTCAATAAGTGCCGAGGCATGACCTGAACTATTTTCAATGGCCTGAAGCAATGATTCTTCTGCTTTCCCCCAATCTTCGTATCTGACATAAACAACTCCCATATTGTTCTGCACCGTAGCCAACAGTGATTTATTTAGAGGGTCCATGCGCGATAACAGGAAAAGAGCTTTTTGAAACAAGCCTAATGCTTTTTGGTATTGGTTAAGGTTGAGGGCATTTAAACCTAATGCGTTTGTATAAACAATTTCACTGCTCAAATCATTCCTTAACTGAGCTATATCTAGAGCTTTCTGATGATAGGGCTCAGCCTGCTTATAGTTCCCAATATCATAAAAAATCCAACCCGTTGTAGCTTGAATTCTTTGATGCAATATGGCCGTATCCTTTTCTGCGAATAACTCTTCGCCTTTAAAAGCATATAACAGTGCAGAATGATATTTGTGCTTATACAGATAAGCCTGGGCCAGATTCCATAACGCATGTGCCTTTTCGATACGTTGCTCATCACTTAATTGAGTAAAGATTTCGTATGAAATAAGGATGCAACTGTCGGGATTGGTTTCCTGCAGTTTACTGGCATGGTTTAGTTCTTGCTGAAGAGATTGTCCATAAACCGATAAACACAAAAACAGAAATGAAATAATCGCCCAAATACCTTTCATACGCGTTAAGATTTGGTGTGCAATTTAATGATTTAAATGGACGATTATGGTCCATTCTGACGTATTTATGCACTGACCTCCCTCAGGTATCCAGTAAAGAAAAGAGCTAAAAAAAAGCCCCAATTAAGGGGCTTTATATATTTATGATCCGAAATCGTCAAAGGCAACCATCTCGTCGGGCACTCCCAAATCATACAGCATTTTATTTACCGCATCATTCATCATTGGAGGTCCACATAAGTAGTATTCGATATCTTCTGGCTCTTCATGCTTGCTCAAATACTCGTCATGAATCACCTGATGGATAAAGCCTGTAGCGCCATCCCAGTTATCCTCTGGTAAAGGTTCAGAAAGCGCAATTGTGAACTTAAAGTTCGGGAACTCTTTCTCGATAGCGCGGAATTGATCTTCGTAGAAAATCTCTTTACGCGAACGAGCTCCATACCAGAACGTAGCCTTACGACCCGTTTTAACGGTGTGGAACAGGTGGAAGATGTGTGAACGCATTGGTGCCATACCTGCACCACCACCAATAAACATCATCTCACGATCTGTTTCTTTAATAAAGAACTCACCATAAGGACCCGAAACAGTTACTTTATCACCTGGCTTACGCGAGAAGATAAATGAAGAACATATTCCTGGGTTAACATTCATGAATTTACCGGCAACACGGTCCCATGGTGGTGTAGCAATACGGATGTTCAACATCACAATGTTACCTTCGGCAGGATGGTTAGCCATAGAGTAAGCGCGATAAGTTGGTTCGGGGTTCTTCATCTTCAGATCGAACATACCAAACTTCTCCCATTCACCACGATACTCATCTTCAATCTCCATATCCTTGAAGTCAACATCAATCTTAGGCACGTCAATCTGGATGTAACCACCCGATTTAAAGTCTAAGATTTCACCTTCAGGTAACTTCACCACAAACTCCTTAATAAAGGTAGCCTGCCCATCATTAGATACTACTTCACATTCCCACTTCTTAATACCCATCACTTCCTGAGGGATTTGCATGGTCATGTCTTCTTTTACCTTCACCTGACAAGCTAAACGCCAGTTATTGGCCTGCTCTTTACGGGTAAAATAACCAGTTTCGGTAGGTAGAATTGAACCTGCACCGCTATCAACCTGACAGCGACACATAGCACATGTACCACCACCACCACAAGCTGATGGTAAGAAGATTTTATTATTACCTAATGCCGAAAGCAAGGTTTGACCCGGCTCTACCACCAACTCTTTTTCGCCATCGTTGATGTTGATGGTTACTTCGCCCGATGGCATCAGTTTTTTCTTAGCGTACAATAAGATAGATACCAAAGCCAGGATCACCAAAAGGAAAATCGCCACACTGGTAAAAATTACTGTACTATCAATTGCTAATAATGTCATTTCTAATACTTTTATTTTTTACAACTGAATTCCCATGAAACTCATAAATGCCACACCCATCAATCCGGTTACAATAAAAGTGATACCTAAACCACGCAGTGGAGCAGGCACATCAGAATATTGAATTTTCTCGCGGATAGCAGCAATACCAACAATAGCTAATAACCAACCAATACCCGAACCAACGCCGAATACAGTGGCTTCACCCAGGTTAGCATATTCGCGCTCTTGCATAAATAATGAACCACCTAAGATGGCACAGTTAACAGCAATAAGCGGCAAGAAGATACCCAGTTGTGAGTATAGAGTCGGTGCAAACTTCTCAACAACCATCTCAACCAGCTGCACCATAGAGGCAATAACAGCGATAAACATGATGAAGCTTAAGAAGCTTAAATCATAAGTGGCAAACTTATTTTCTAATCCTAGTAGGTTATCTAACCATACCAAAGCACCTTCACCCAACACATAGTCGTTAAGCAAATAGTTAACCGGCACAGTGATACTTAGTACAAATGTTACAGCCAATCCAAGTCCTAATGAGGTGTTCACGGTTTTTGATACTGCCAGGTATGAACACATACCAAAGAAGTAGGCGAATACCATGTTATCAATAAAGATTGACCGGATAAATATATTTATATAATCCATTTTTCTGCTTTTTTACAATTACGATTCTATCAAATCTTTATTACGTGAACGCTGTACCCATATGATGATACCCACAACAACCAAAGCCATTGGAGGCAAAATCATAAAGCCATTGTTGGCATATCCCCATTGGTAAAATACATCAGGTACAATTTGAATAGCTCCCAATCCTGGCAATGTCAGGAAACCAGTTCCTAACAACTCGCGGAAGAAAGCTACTACTATCAGTATAAAACCATATCCGGCACCATTACCAATACCATCCAATACCGATGGCCATGGCTTGTTACCCAATGCAAAGGCTTCCAAGCGGCCCATGATGATACAGTTGGTAATAATCAGACCAACGAAAACCGATAGCTGCAAACTCACCTCATAGGCGAAGGCTTTCAACACCTGGTCAACAATGATTACCAGCGATGCAACCACCACCAGCTGCACAATAATACGGATACGTGCAGGAATGGTATTACGCAATAACGATATAATCAGATTAGAGAATACAGTTACAAACATCACAGAGATCGACAATACGATGGCCGGCTCCAATTTAACTGTCACCGCCAAAGCAGAACAGATACCCAGTACCTGGATGGTAATGGGGTTTTGTGCTCCCAGAGGAGTTGTAATCAGCTTCAGATTCTTGGCTGAGAACAAAGGTTCTTTTTCACTACTCATCGTCACAATATTTTAGTTCTTTAAAAACTTTTCATACCCACTCAGGCAGTCTTCTAACATAGTACCAACACCAACACTGGTAATAGTACCACCAGAGATGCCATCCACTTTATGCAGATCGCCCTGTGACTGTCCTTTCTTCACAACTTCAATGGAAGCAAACTGACCGTTTTCATCAAACAGTTTCTTACCTGTAAAAGGTTTCTGGAACATATCGGTTGTGATCTCAGCACCCAAGCCAGGTGTTTCGCCTTTGTGACCAAAGGTAGCACCAAACACAGTGTTCTTATCATCATCCAACGATACATATCCCCAGATAGGTCCCCAAAGACCTTTACCTCTCACCGGAATGATGTACTTCGTTTGTCCATTATCCAGTTTACACTCATAAATCGGGTAAGCACGCTCATCGTCGCCCTTCTTAACTTCTTTAGCTAAATCAACTGTAAAAGCTTCCAATCCTGGTTTCTTCTCACCGTTGATGTCCAACACATAAGCATTCTCACCAATGTATTTATTGTATTTTTCTTCAGCATTAGCTGCTGTACTTTCAATCTGCACCGACTTCAGGATATCCATCTTTTTGGCCACGGCCGCATTTTTATCCTGCATTGGTTTTAACGATTGTGCTAAAAAGGCCAAGATAGCCGCTACCACAATCACCATAACAGATGCATACAGAAAAGTATAAGTATTTCCTTGTCTATCCATTTTACTAATTATTTAGGCTGCTACTTTAGCTCGTTTTAAACGACGTTTGATATTTCCTTGTACTACGTAGTGGTCAATCAGTGGTGCAAATGTGTTCATCAACAGGATGGCCAACATTACGCCTTCCGGGTAAGCCGGGTTAAACACACGTACCATAATCGCCAGGAATCCAATCAGGAATCCGTAAATCCATTTACCTTTTTCGGTGCGTGTGGCTGATACAGGATCAGTTGCCATAAATACAGCACCAAAAGCAAATCCTCCTAAACACAGGTGGTGAATAGCATCAACCTGCATTAGAGCATTGGCACCCCAAAGGTTGAACAACAGCCCCATGAGGTAACCACCTGCAAAGGTAGATACCATAATTTTCCAGCTACCAATGCCGGTATAAATCAGAATAGCTGCACCAATCAGGATAGCCAGCGTAGATGTTTCACCAATTGAACCAGGAATCATCCCTAAAAAGCTTTCTGCAACTGAATGGCTTGGAGCCATACCCGAAGCAGCCTGCCCTAACGATGTAGCACCTGAGAAACCATCTACTACACCTTCGCCTTTGGTTAAACCAGAGATCCAAACAAGGTCACCTGACATTTTTGATGGATAGGCGAAGAACAGGAATGCACGGGCTACTAAAGCCGGGTTCCAGATGTTCATACCTGTACCACCAAATACCTCTTTACCAATCACTACTGAGAAGGCTGTTGCTACAGCCACCATCCATAACGGGATATCAACCGGTAACACTAATGGAATCAGCATCCCTGAAACCAGGAATCCTTCCTGCACCTCGTGACCACGGATTTGGGCAAACATAAATTCAATACCCAAACCAACACCATATGATACAACAACAATTGGTAATACTTTTAATGCTCCATGGCCTACTTCGGCCCAAAATGAGGCATCAACACCTAATGAAAGGTAGTGCTGATAACCTACGTTCCAAATACCAAATAGCAATGCCGGAATCAATGCTTTCACGACAATAGCCATGGTACGCTTCAAATCAACCGCATCGCGCACATGCACACCATTCTTGTTCGTTGTATTGGGAACAAAAAATAGTGTTTCAAGAGCATCGAAGGTTGAATGAAACTTTTCAAACTTCGCGCCCTTTTGAACGTGAGGTTTGATGTTATCTAATAAATTTCTTAACGCTTTCAATGTATATTAGTTTTATAGTTATTAGTCAGCAGGCAATAGACGAATCACTTCTGTCTTCTCACTTCTGACTACTGACTAATTTAACTCAACTCCTTAATCATTAAATCAATACCCTTACGCAAAGTGGCTTGGAGCGGCTGTTTTGAAGTACATACAAACTCACAAAGAGCGATGTCTTCTTCGGCTAACTCATAAATACCGAGTTGCTCCATTTTATCGATATCTTCTACCAATATGGCTCTGAATAAGAACTCTGGCAAAATATCCATTGGCAGCACTTTATCGTACTGACCTGATACCACAAACGAACGAAGACCACCGTGCATATTTGCATCCAGGCGATATTCTTTCTTTTTACACATCCAGCTGAAGAAAGAGTGTGACATACTGAATTTATTGAAACCAGGCATTGCCCATCCCATAAATTCGTAATAATCACCTTCAGGAATGACGGTTACCTGTGAATGATATGTTCCAAGGAAACCATCTTCTTCAACTTGAGTACCTGTTAATACATTACCGCTGATATAACGCAATGTATCGTCGGTTTTAACATTGTTTTTCACTAATGTAGAGATGCTGGCGCCTAACTTGGTACGGTAATAGCCCTTCTTTTCAACTTCACTACCAGCCAATACAACAATACGGTTGGCATCATAAACACCTTCGGTAAACAACTTACCAATGGCAATTATTTCCTGCGGTTGAGCTACCCATACTACCTCACCTTTACTTATAGGCATGGTATGGTGAATTTGCACACCAACGTTACCGGCAGGGTGTGGCCCGCTGAAGGTGTGAACAGTTACCCCATTCAGGTTTTTGAATACCTTTGAAGCTGCATCATTTTGTACACCAACATGTACGTTGTCGCACAAACGCTTAATTACATCGATACCGGCTTGCAAAGCTTCCTCCTGACCTGATAGAACAAAGTCCATATCTGGTGCTAAAGGCGCACTGTCAAAACCTGAAATAAAGAATGCTTTAGGTGTTTCGTCAGCATTAGCAATTACATCATACGGACGTTTACGAATAAACGGCCATAAGCCTGCAGCTTGCATTTTCTCAACTACTTGTTCTTTTGAAAGGTCGGCAGCGTTGGCAGCTCCAAACTGCTCTTTTTCATCTGCTCCATCAGCCTTAACGATTACTTCAAGGATTCTACGGCGTTCGCCACGGTTAACCGCAGCCAACTCTCCACTAACGGGAGACACAAATTTTATTTCCGGACGATACTTGTCAAAAAATAAAACTGTACCCGCTTTCACCTTGTCCCCAACTTTGACAGCCATTTTTGGTACCACACCGTGAAAATCGGTAGGCTTCACTGCAAAAAGCTCGGGTAATTCAGCTTGCCCGAATACCTTATCGGCTTTGCCGGCCAGCTGGATATCAAGACCTTTTTTGATTTTTATTACCTCTGACATGTTTGAAAAACGGTTTTTTTATTTTTACGCGCAAAAATACATAAATTTATCACTAATCCACATATATTGCACTTGTAAAAACGCATATGGCATGGATTATTTTAACACCTATAAATATATAGATACTTCACATCCTGATTTAGGCTCATTTTTCACATTACTAAAGCGCTTCTTGAGCAGCATCTTTATTTGTGTTTTGAGTTGGACTGCCAGCATGGCCAATAATCCGGTTCAAACAGCCTCGCACATACGTACCGTTCAGTTGCATAAGAAAGGCTGGAGCATGTCGCAACCCATAATCAACCTGTATCCCAGCGAACAGCTTACCCTCTCTTTTGATGATTTTGCCTACGAATCAAAAAACTATCAATACAGGATTATTCATTGCACTTCGGACTGGGAAGAGTCAAACCTGATGCAAACTGAGTACATTGATGGCTTTATGCCGAACTCGGTGGATGACTACCAATATTCTTTTAACACCACCTTTGACTATATTCATTACCAGCTCGATTTTCCCAACGAGGATATCAAGTTGAAGCTATCGGGCAACTACATCATAAAAATATTTGAATTGGGCCGGGAGGATGAACCTGTGCTGATTCGCCCGTTTTATGTGACAGAATCATTGGTAAGCATCTTGCCGCGCATCAAGTTTACTTCCAACTCCAACTTCAGGGAGTCGATGCAGGAAGTTAACTTTACCATACTTCATCCCAATTTCAGAATTAATAATCCACGCGAAGAATTAAAAGTAGTACTTCAGCAAAACGGGCGCTGGGATAACCAGATTGATAATCTGAAACCCCTGTTTATACGCAACGAAGAACTGGACTATACCTATAATCGTGAGAACCTGTTTGATGGTGGCAATGAATATCGCTGGCTGGATATAAGAAGCACCCGCTTTGCACCTGAGCATGTTTCGGAGATTTCGTTTTTTGATCCCCACTATCACTTTACGCTGTTTCCGGATAAGTTAATGGGCCGGAAACCGTATTTCTATCGCGAAGATTTTAATGGCCGTTATTACATTGATGTTAAAGAAAACCGCGATCCGGTTATTGAGGCAGATTATGTATATGTACATTTCAGATTACCGGTTCAGGCCCCCTTTGTAGATGGACACATATATGTAACAGGCGGCTTAAACGACTGGCAGCTGAATTCCAACAACCGCATGGAATACAATTTCAATACGCATATGTATGAACTAACCCTGCTGCTGAAGCAAGGTTTTTACAACTACCAGTACCATTTTCTGGAGCAAGGACATACCAAAGCAGAAGTGGAGCGATTTGAAGGTAGTTTTGTACAAACCGAGAATGATTATATCATCTATGTGTACTACAGAAGTGTGGGTGATAACTACGAACGGTTGATTGGCGTTAATATATCCAACTCAATAAAGCATAGCCTCAGATAATAGTTGAATGACATGGCAACCCTAAAAGCATTTCCACAATAATTGAAAATTACCTATCTCAATCTTTCGATACTTACATCGAAAATCCGGCTAGTTCTAATGCATAATTTCCAGCTAAGTCTTAAGTTGAATAAAGCGGCCTGTGGCAGCCTGACACTTTATCTGAAAATTAACACTTTGGAGTAAATGCAAAAACAAAGCTGCCAGAAAAAATGGACAGCTTCATCACCTGTTTGATTAGTAAATAATTTTCGAATAGTAAGGTCAGTTACTAAGGTGCCGTCGGGCAATCATACTGCGGATCTACAGCACAAAGGTAATAGTAGCGGAAACCCATTACTGCTTCAGCCAATTCAGGGATACCAAGCATTATATCACCCTCTGAGTAGTAGTCTCTGGAGTAATAAACGTCGCTTGTTCCGTCAACAAACTTAACAATTGACATACCGGGAGCACTAAACTCGGCCCCGTTAAACGAACCTGTCATGGTCCAGGTTGCCATATAAATATCGTCCACCAGTGTTTCATCCTCAACGATGGTGTACAGGTTCGATGAGCCAGCAAATAAACGTGCCAGAAACTGTGTCATTGTTTCTGGTCCAACAATATCGACAATTGGATCGTGATACTCGTAATTGTCAGACAGGAAAGGTAGCACCTCTGTCCAGTTACCCGCATGCATTTCTACAAGCTGACGTCCGACACTCAGCTGCTCTTTTAGGAGCTTTTTGCTTGATTTTAATTGATTAACTGCACTTACAGGAGGAAACGGACAGTCAAAAGTTGGATCCACCACGCACCTGTACTGTGCCCTGAAAACAGCCATCAAATCATCCATACCATCTATTGTTGCCATGATGTCGCCCTCAGAATAATAATCTCGCTGGTAGTAAACCTGGAAAGTGTTAGGCTTAAACTTAAAGATAGAAATACCTTTAGCCTCATAGGGAATGCCGTTGAAACTGCCATCCATTATCCATGTGGCCGAATAGATATCATCAATGAGAGTTTCATCCACAACAATCGTTCTTAAATCTGGCGAAGAATCTTCGATGAGCTGATTAAGGAAACCGGTCATGTGTTCAATTCCATAGATATCCACAATCGGATCGTGGTATTCAATATCGTGCGAGTAATAAGGAAGTACATCATCTACCCCACCTGATGTTACTTCCAATAAGGCACGTCCCACCTCAAGTCGTTTCTCGTGGAGCCTATCAAGCAGGTCGGCCTTTCCCCCAATCTTATCAATATAAGAGCAGGCCTGAGTCATCAACACAATGCCCGCAAGCATTGTGAAAGCTTTGATCATTTTTCTCATGTCTTTCGAATTAAATTTAACAAACCAGAAAACACGAATTGCTTATAGATTGCAGGTTAATGCATTAGCTAATTTAGGCTAAAAAATATCCAAAGTAAAGTGCTTGCTGCTACTAAGCGTAATCTTGCGTGACCATACAGGTGGCTGGCTTAGCATTTGTCATGATACTTTAAATCGTAAGCTTGTTAAAAGAAAAGCTGATAAATATTACCTAAATTCATTTCAAACCCTGACATATTTCATGTACATCGGCTTTTTTATTTCATAGATTTGTTTCACTCAGATGATTTTGGATTAGAATCTATTCGTTTAAGGTCATACATTTGACTATTGTAACAACCAAAAAAATAAAATCTATGCCAAAAGGAATTTTTCAAGTACCGCCGGCTGTTAATGAGCCGATTAAAAGCTACGCTCCGGGCACACCAGAGCGCGCCGAGTTAAAAAAGATGTTGGAAGAGCTTCGCTCGCAAGAGCTTGACATCCCTATGTTTATTGGTGGTGAAGAAATCAGAACAGGTAATACAAAACGTATTCACCCACCACACGAAATCGCCCATACTCTAGGTCATTATCACCAGGGAGATGAGACTCATGTACACATGGCGATTGACGCAGCATTGAAAGCGCGTAAGCAGTGGGTTAACCTGAGCTGGGAGCACCGTGCGGCTATCTTCTTAAAAGCAGCCGATTTATTGGCCGGTCCTTACCGTCAGTTAATTAATGCTGCTACCATGTTAGGTCAGTCAAAAAATGCATTCCAGGCCGAGATTGATTCAGCCTGTGAGCTGGCTGACTTCTTCCGCTTCAACGTACAATACATGACCGAAATTTATGCTGGTCAGCCTGAATCGGCGCCTGGCATCTGGGATCGTGTTGAGTACCGTCCTTTGGAAGGTTTCGTATTTGCACTCACACCATTTAACTTTACTTCTATTGCTGGCAACCTGCAAACAGCTCCTGCCATGATGGGTAACGTTACTGTGTGGAAACCATCGAAGACTGCTGTTTACTCGGCTTATTTCTTAATGAAGTTATTCAAAGAAGCAGGTGTACCTGATGGTGTTATCAACCTGGTGTATGCATCGGGTCCTGTGGCTGCTAAAGAGATTTTCTCTCACCCTGATTTCGCAGGTTTCCACTTTACCGGTTCTACGGGTGTATTCCAAAGCACCTGGAAAGCCATTGGTGATAACATTGCCAAATACAAAACATACCCACGTATCGTAGGTGAAACAGGTGGTAAAGATTACATTCTGGCACACAAATCATGCGATGCTAAAGGGGTGGCTACTGCTATTGTTCGTGGAGCCTTCGAATACCAGGGACAGAAATGTTCAGCTGCCTCTCGCGCCTATATGCCAGCCAGTCGCTGGGAAGAGATTTTTGGCTATGTAAAAGAGCAGATGGCAGAAGTAAAAATGGGACCTCCTGAAGATTTCAGCAACTTTGTAAACGCTGTTATCGATGAGACTTCTTTTGACTTGTTAGCTGGTGCTATTGACGAAGCAAAAGAAAGTAATGAAGCAAAAGTGATTCTGGGTGGTGGTCATGATAAGTCGGTTGGTTATTTTATTGAGCCTACTATCATACTTACAACCAATCCTAAGTACCGCACGATGGAAGAAGAGTTGTTCGGCCCGGTATTAACCATTTATGTATACGACGATAACAAGTTTGAGGAAACAATGGATATCCTTGACTCTACTTCTATCTATGCATTAACAGGTTGTATCTTTGCACAGGATCGTTACATTATTGAAAAAGCTACCAAGCGATTGGTTGACACAGCTGGTAACTTCTACATCAACGATAAGCCAACAGGCGCCGTTGTAGGTCAGCAGCCATTTGGTGGTTCTCGTGGTTCAGGTACAAACGATAAGGCTGGTTCGGCCATTAACCTGATGCGTTGGGTAAGCCCACGCACCATTAAGGAAAACTTTGTTCCGCCACACGATTTCAAATATCCTTTCTTAGCAGAATAATTCTATAAGCCCCGTTATCGGGGCTTTTTTTTTGCCCTCACTTTAGTTACACCAGGCTCTTCCGGCCACATACTACCGATTACTATTTTCTAATTATCTCCTAAGGAACACTGCAAAAGAATAGTACGCAATGTCAAACCTTTTTGCGCTTGATTTATGATAAAAAATGATAGTTTTGCATGCTCTGATTATTATCATAAATATAAATCAAAACTGCTGATATCGCTTAACAACTCACCTGACACTCATTAGCAAATAGTGCATGCTATTGAGCATTCGTCACAATACATTCTATATTTTCTCTAATACCAAAAAAAAGAATTATGAATTTTAAACAAAACACATTGAAGCTAATGGCATGTCTGCTATTGGCTATCAGCTGCATTATGCCATTGCACGCGCAGCAACAGGCACATAAACTATATGAAAACGTCTCCAAAGACAGCCTGATGTTTTTGACCTACTTCAACAAAGACAAGTTTACGTCAGAATTGCTCTCTGAGTTTTTAAGTGAATTTACTTATAACATTAAAAGTGAACTCATTCAATCTGCAAAGGAAGTATGCCTCTACGGACACAAAGATGGAGCTTTCAACCATTATACGCTGCAGTTTAGAAGATTTGAACAATTCCCATTAAATCAAGTAGATGAGATTCTAAAAAAGAACAACCTGACCATAGAGGAGCTGAATCCGACGCACGCCATCATCAACGGCGGTAAATACCGCAAGGGCATATTTTGGTTTAACAAGGAATATTTTGAATTAAAGATATTCGCCCAAATTGAACCCATTGACAGGGAGCTAAAAAAGGAATACAATCGACTGATAAATATACAACATACCGCCGTCAAATATGACATGGGTTATGAGGACATAGCCTTTAAACTGGATTCGCTGGACAGACTCGACTCGGTTAACTCTGCCTTAAGCTTTAAGGCCCTTTTGGAAACAGAGAAAAACGCCATAAGCCGGCCAGTCAAACGCCAGGTTGATTTTACTAAAGTATTTGATGAGAATACTGATGATTGTGGTGCTTTGCTGTATATCAATCCACAGCATGCTGGTGCCATCCCCTATCATGTTTACAACGTGCTTGGAAATGAAATACCGGAACTTTATGAGCACTCATCACTCACAGCGGGTTTGATGCAGCATTATGAGGAAGTATGGTTCAAACTATCGGCCAATGCGCAACAGATTGCAGCCAGCAGCATCGCGGTCAATAAAGCAACGCTTTCGCCCATCAATCAACCAATTGATAAGCATATAGCCAAATATCTGCCGGCCAAAACTCAAGCACTATACATCTACAATGCCAACCTGGCCTCGTTCAAAAACAACCTGGCAAGCTATCTTGATTATAAAGATTTTGATCGCGAAGAACGTGCAGTAGCCCGTTTAGCCCTTTTGGCATTTGATGATGAACTGGCAAAACACTTGGGGAATGGCTTTGTGGCCATAACCGACAGCTGCCTTAATGGCCGAGATATGCCTGACTTTAAAGCAGCGATTCATATGCCCAACAGGCAAAAAGGTGCCACATTGCTAAGTATACTACAAAACGACCTGAAGCTTATTAAAAAAGTGTCGGAAGGTGCTTATACCTTCCATGCTAAGAAACTGGGGAGCGATAAAGCTCTTTACCTTAATACGCGTCACAGCACATGGCTGCTGGGAACCAGCACACCAGTTGATTTGGAGCGAACATTAAGTCCATCAGAATTGAAGCAACACTACCCGGAGCTATTCGCCGGGAAGACTTCTCAATTCCTGTTCTTTAATGCATCAACTTTAAGTTCATCAAAAATAGACTTTCAAAAGGTGCAGCTAAAAACACAAATACTTAAAAAGAATCGTATCCACACGACAGTATTAATAGATTTAAAATAAGCTATTAAACAGAGAACCAAATTTAATATCGAACTCTGGTTATTATCCGCCTGCCGGCAAATCATTTCGATCTGGCAGGCGGTTGTCATTTACAATGGTCAATTGAATAAATCACAGTTCACCTTTATATGGTGTTGCTTAAATCATTACATTTGCAGAAACAACAAGGCAAAATGAGTCAAACGAGTTTCAGGAAATACATTAAACCACTTATCAGCAATAAGTTTTTTCTTGCTACACTGGCTTTTATTGTTTACATCACCATATTTGATCAGAATAGCCTGATTGATCGCTACAGACTTGCCCGACGCATCAACCAATTGGAAAAGCAAAAGCAGCACTATATCAACGAAATTGAGCAAAACAACCGCAAGATGGATGAACTGCAGAGTAACATTGAAAATCTTGAGAAGTTTGCCCGTGAAGAATACCTGATGAAGAAAAAAGACGAAGTTATTTTTGTTGTTGAAGAAGAGTAGCCACTGCCTGCACTGTTTAAACCAGATTATACAAGAAATTCATGAATATTTACAAGTTTTTGAGTGTCATCTACTACATTGGGATGGCGCTTGTTTTTTTAGGAATACTAATGCATATGAGTGGCTTAACCTACGGTGCCTGGTGCTTTGCCGGTGGTGCGGTTATTATGGTAGCCATTCGCTTGTACAACCGCATGGTAGGTAAGCCCGAAAACCAACGCGTATATACCATCATGCTATACAGTGCTGTTTTATTACTACTGGCTGCATGGGCCATGCTAGCACACCGCGGTTACTGGATCATCTTTATTATTCTGACTGCTATACTGGATACTTACGCCAGTTATCGTCGCATTAAAAAGTAATTAACCTGAGTTCGATTTAAATTTTTAAACTCAGATTAAAATAAAGAGCTGATTTACAATGAATAATTTTAGAGGAATAGTGAACTATTGCGATAAAATTTGAAGCAGTAAATCAGTTATTTATTAAAAGCTTGTTAATCCCACTTACAAACAGCAATTTTCTTCTTGTAATCGACTCAAAATAGCCCGCTATTCTTTCGTCAATATACACTTGAAACTCACTATTTGTAAGCGTTCT
>NZ_JAGTAR010000013.1 GCF_018156225.1 Carboxylicivirga sediminis | reverse complement strand
CGTGCACAACTTCATAGCAGCATAGCAATAATGCAAAAGCAAATCTATTTTAAAACACAAAAAAGAGGATGTCTCAATTTTGGACACCCTCTTTAAATATTGTGAGGCGGAATAAGTTTAATTAATATTGATGCCTACTCTGAATCCCCAGCGGGCGTAGCTGCCATCTTCAAAACCAGCAAATACACCAGCACTACCAATTAAAAATATTTGATTCATGCTGTAGCCAACTTCTACATAGTTTTTGTAGTTGGGTTGGGTCAGGTAACTTGTGTAAAGGTTTTCGGTCCACAAGCGATTGCTTAATACTGGCAAGAATTTTAACAGTAGGTATGGCGTTGTGTAGGAAACATGCGCTTTGGCATACCAATCGTTAGTGCTGTAGCGATAGTCATCCAGCAACAAAAAGGCATTCTCCCACGATTTGAAGTTAACAGGTATTTCAGATGTATTAAAGTGTTGAAAACGTGAAAAGTGCATTTGGTTATTGCGCGTGAAATAGCCTGCGCCCACCTGCCAGTTGAAGGCGTTAAAAATACCCCATTCTTTCTTTTGTGATATGGTGCCGCGTATCAGCTCATAATCCGAATCGCTGTTCAACAGGTTGTTTATGCCTCGCTGATAGTTGACTTTAAAGGTTGGATAGCGCGAACCTCGAAGGTATTTCCGTCCTTTATACATGCTATAACGCATACGGGGTGTATAACTAACTTCAATAGAAGTAAACAGATCTGTCTGATCCATCAGTTGTGCCGGTGTCACCTGGTCATTAGGCGGTGTATTGGGTGCATAGTCTTTATCCTGGTCTAAAATCGACCAGTTGGTGTTGTTCTGTAGCTGCCTGTACCAGTTGTAGGACGCAGACAGATTGACTCGCATGCCATGTATCAGGTCAAAAGAGCCACTGATAGCGGCATAATCCTTCTGATACAACTTCATATAGTGATCTTTAAAGAACAGGGCAGAGAACATGTTCAAGGTTCTGTCGATGCCGTATTGGCTATTGAAGTCCTTGCTCAGCTGTCCGCCCGATATGGCTATTCTGGCGCGACTTTTCGGCGCAAATGAGTAGCTGGCATTGGCATCCCAAAGTAGTTTTTTACGCGCAAAAGCATATTGCAACATGGGTTCAATGCGCAAGTTGTGTAATGAATCAAACTCATGTCGAATGGTGAATTTTTGCTGATAATTCCATCCGTCAACAGCATTGAAATCAACCTGGCTTAATCCAATTAATCCGTGGTAAGTAATACGTGTTGATGAATCATTGGCATAGAAGGTATATCCAGATAAAAAGCCATCGGATGCTTTGCTGAAACCTGAGCGCTTTTTCTTGGATGTTTGAGTAGTATCTGCTTTTACCTCGGCCAGTTTGATGGAGTCTTTGACCTCAAAACTACGCAGTTCATCACTGGTTAGTGGAATTGGCCGTATGGTTTCCCAATAGCTGGAGTCTCTTTGGGCAGTGTCTTTCTTATGGGTTATTTTATAGGTGCTTTTAATCTCCAGGGATTCTTCTTCCTCTTCGGTTTTACGCGATTCTTTTTCGATTAAACGCGATAGCTTAATCATATCCCGGTTTGATAATTCCTCTTTAGCCAGGAGCTCTTCCATCTTTTTTTGCTGACGCGTCAGTTCCTGTTCCTTTTGCTGTTGCTCGGCCGCTTTTTTAGCAGCCTCTTCAGCTGCATACTGCTGCATTAAAATATTAGGAACTGGGAGTTCAGTGTTTAACTTTATGTCAGAATATTTGACAGAGCCGGCATACCGGAAATCAGCCTTTACGCCAAAGATGGAGGCTTTTACAATGAATCGGTGGCTGATAGGTAACCACGAACGTTCTTTAACCGGAGCATATACCTGTTTAATGTTGATCTCTCCAAAGAACGCATTATTGGTCACATCAATGGAGTGGATATTCCATAGGTTATCGACAATATAAATATAGCCACTGTAGGTTTGCTGACTTTTACGTTTCGGGACAATTTTGATTTTATTAACTGCCACATCACCTTCATAAAAGAAGCCCTCGTAAACAAATTTATAGTGCGAGAATGCATTGGGCGCTAGGGGTGAGATGGCCATATCCTGATGTGGTTCGTAAAAGCTATAGGTTATATAGCCCATAACATCATTGTCGTTGGAGTCGGGGAAGGTACTTCTTGAGGATATAACGGTGTGGTTGTATTTATCGGGGGCGGTAAACTCAATCTCATTCATCGACTCCATAGTATACGTTTCACCTACTTTAATGTCGGGGGCCTCCTCGTCTTTTTCCATCATCTTCTGGAATAATTTCGGGATTTTCTTCATCAGCAAGCTACCTTTAAGATATACTTCAGCCTTATACTGTTCTGTTTGTCGCTGATAGTAGGGAGCCAGACTTATCGCTTTGCGCATAATAGGGTAGGCTGGGTCTTCACCGCCAGAATAAACACGTACTTCTTTTATGCGGTATTCCTGTTTCTTTAAAACGATGTTGTTGGTGACCATTTGGTCTTTAATGGAAACGGTTACTTCTGTTTTCTGGAAGCCCAGGCCTTGAAAAACGATGGTGTATTGACCAGCAGGTAACAATATTTCGTATTCGCCCAGATCATTGGTAGTGGTACCGGTGGTAGTTTCGGTCAGGTAAATGGTTGCAAACGGAATGGAATTGCCCTCTTCATCGGTTACTGTTCCTTTAACTCCCTGGGCCTGGCTGAAAAATGATATTAAAAGTAAGAGTGTGGCAAAATAAATTTTTGTCATAGGTTATAAGTTAGATTAGCGGTTTAAGTTATGGTAAAGATATGTAATTATTGTAAACTATAAGACGTATGCATTCAACACCTGGCTATATTTCAATATAAGGCGTACGAGCATCAACAATAGTTACAACAATGTCAATAAAAAGCGATTGTGTTGTTTAAAAATTCAGACTGAATGAGTTATTGATGGTGTAGAATAGCTGATCCACTTCTGGTGGCACCAGGTTGTCGTAATCGAATCGGAGATAGAGTGCAAAAGAAAACATCTTAGTGATTTTGACGTTGAATTTTGTTTCACTCCAGATACGGAAATCTGCCGGATCAGAGTAATCCGGCTCGTAGTAGGTGCTGTGCGATAATGAGGCATTAGGTGACATTTGCCAGTCGGTCGATAGCATCGAACTGAATTTAACCAGGCTTTTACGCCGTTCATAATCACTGGTTTCAAAAAGCTCATTCAGGTAAATGGTGTAGGCTACCAGAAAGAGCGAAAACTTCTCTTTGTCGGCAATGTTAAAACGTGGACCTCCACCCATTACATGTCGATGCTTTAATTGCTTCACGCGGTTGTATTGATACTGGTAAAAGGCTTCAGCAATAATTATCTTATCGGGTACCCAGTAGTTATACTTAAACATCAATCCGCCGTTATTCACATTGCGTTCCTCATCTACTTTGCTAAAACTTATATCAGATGAAAACAGGTAGGTGTTATCATTATCGTTGTACTGAAGTTTAAAACGCGACATTAGCTGCATCATATCAGTAGTGGTGTGCACAAAGTTAAGCCCAAGGTTAACATCACCCTGGAAACCTTTATTAGGATTCTTTGTGCGTCGCTTGTCTATACTAACTATCTGTGCCGATAGTGATATAGTAAAAATGAACAGAAGTATGATAGTTGATAATCGCTTGAGCATAATGCTGCCTTTTTTTGACAAAAATAAGCTTTCCGTTGAGAACCTGAAAAAGACTTTGACAACCGCTTGTTTAAGTGGTTAAAAAGATGTTGAAAATCATGAAAAAAGTATCGTATTAACTCTAAATTTGCCTACAAGTTATAACAAGTTGAACCCATTAATCAATATAGAAATGCCAAATATTTCAGACAGAGGACAACAGATGCCGGCTTCGCCGATTCGTAAGCTGGTGCCTTATGCCGAAGCAGCTAAAGCAAAAGGTACAAAGGTTTACCACCTAAATATTGGTCAACCTGATATTAAAACGCCGGAAGTAGCACTTGATGCGATTCGTAATATTGATATGAAGGTAGTAGAATACAGTCACTCAGCTGGTATTGTAAGCTATCGTCAGAAGCTGGCCAAGATGTATCAGAGCATTAATATTAATGTGGATGAAAATGAAATTTTGGTGACTGCCGGAGGTTCTGAGGCAATTACTTTTGCTTTTTTGAGCTGCTTGAATCCTGGTGATGAAGTGATCATTCCTGAGCCATTTTATGCCAACTATAATGGCTTTGCTGTATCAGCAGGGGTGGTTGTAAAGCCTATCCGCTCGAGCATTGAAGAGGGGTTTGCTTTGCCTGCCATTGAAGAGTTTGAAAAAATGATTACGCCTAATACGAAGGCTATCGTTATTTGTAATCCCAATAATCCAACGGGGTATCTTTACTCGCAGGATGAAATGGATCAGCTGAAGCAAATTGTGTTGAAGCACGATTTATACCTGTTCTCTGATGAGGTGTATCGTGAATTCTGCTACGACGGCGAAAAGCACATTTCGGCGATGCACCTGAATGGTATTGAAAATAATGTGGTAATGTTCGACTCTGTATCGAAGCGCTACAGCGAGTGCGGCGTGCGTATTGGAGCGTTGGTCACTAAGAATAAGGATATTATTAATACCGCGCTTAAATTCGGCCAGGCACGATTGAGCCCTCCTGGATTTGGTCAGATTGCTGCCGAAGCATCATTGGATACACCAAAAGAATATTTCGATGAAGTATATGCTGAGTATATCGATCGACGTAACTTTTTAGTGGAAGGCCTTAATAAGATTGAAGGTGTTTATACACCAATGCCTAAAGGTGCTTTCTATACTGTTGCTAAGTTGCCAATTGATGATTCAGATAAATTCTGTCAGTGGATATTAAGCGAATTCGCATACGAAGGTCAGACAGTGATGATGGCGCCGGCATCGGGTTTTTATAGCACACCAGGTGCAGGTAAAAATGAGGTGCGTATCGCTTATGTACTTAACAAGGAAGATTTGGGTAATGCCATTAAAACGCTGGAAGAAGCGTTGAAAGTGTATCCTGGTCGTACGAACTAGAAATTAGTGTAATACAAATAGGTATAAGAGCAATCTTATATCAGGCTATTCAGCGGGTGATAATAGAGTGACTCTTTATCACCCGCTGAGTATTTATAGGGCAGCCCATTAATCTTTGCGGTCTTTTTCTACCTTTGTACAAAATCATGCACATTGAATATCGAACTCTTTATAGCGCGTAAGATTGCCTCAGGCGGACTGGTTGGTAAAAAACTGGCAGGGCCTGTTATTAAGGTAGCCATGCTGGGGATTATCTTAGGTATGGTGGTCATGATTGTATCGCTGGCAGTGGGATTTGGTTTCAAAGGGGAAATAAGAGAGAAAATAAGTGGTTTTGCATCGCATATCCAAATAATGAGCTATGATTATAACTATTCTCCCGAGACAAACCCCATATCCATTGATTCGTCTTTAGAGCAAGAAGTTGGGCAAATTGAAGGCGTAAAGTACATTCAGCGTTTTGCCACTAAACCTGGTATTGTAAAGGCCAATGAACTGATTCAGGGCATTGTTTTAAAAGGGGTTGATCAAACCTATAACTGGGAGTTTATTCAGTCTATTATGGTGGAAGGACGCTTACCTGTTTTTACGGATTCAGTTCGTTCCGATGAGGTGCTTATTTCTGAAGATATTGCCAGCATGTTAAAATTGAAGGTCGGGGACAAAATACGCATGTATTTTATCCAGGATAAACCGCTTCAGCGTCGTCTTACCATTACCGGAATTTATAACTCTCATTTTCCCGAATATGATAAGATGTTTGCTTTTGTTGATTTGAGGCATATTCAAAAATTGAATGGCTGGGAGAATCACCAGATATCGGGGTATGAAGTAGGTGTGTCCGATTTCAGGTTGATGCATGCCGTAAATGATGAAATCTACTACCTCACCAGTGCAAAAATTGAAGCGGATGGCACCATGCTGCGTAACCGAACCATCGAACAGCTGCAGCCACAGATATTTGGATGGTTGGATCTGTTGGATACCAATGTGTATGTTATCCTAATTCTAATTATTCTGGTGGCTAGCTTCAACATGATTTCCGGCTTGCTGATACTCATCCTGGAGCGTACCAATATGATTGGTATCCTTAAAGCTCTGGGCTCGGAAGATTGGAGCTTGCGTAAGGTGTTTGTCTACTTATCCGGTTTTATTATCGGACGAGGATTGTTGTGGGGCAATATAATAGGCATACTGGTTTGTATAATTCAAAAGTATACTCGTCTCATTAAGCTTGATCCTGCAAATTATTATTTGTCTACTGTACCTATCTACATAACGCCAATTGATTTGTTGTTACTCAATATCGGTGTTTTAGCGGTAACCATTAGTATGATGCTGGGACCTTCATATCTGGTTGCACGTATACTACCTGTTAAAGCCATCCGGTTTAATTAAATACAATTGTCCGTTAAAGAGACGCCTGTGTACGTATTCGTACATTTTTTGGTGTGGTTGGTAACGCGTGATTTCAGTCGTTAATATTATTTCAATTTTTATTTGTTGTTTAAGTAGCAGTATATCAGCGTGAAGTTGAGTTGTGCTGCAGATGATTTAGTAATTTTTTTCGAAAGAAATAAAAGTGGTATGGTTGTTGGTTTAACCAAGGCAAATACTTAATTAAGGTTTAAGTTAATAAATGGGACAGATAGCCGGGAACGCCCGGCTTTTTTTATGTCTTTTTTTCAGTGAGGGCAATAGGATTAATCATTACAATTAATTAACTTAAAAGAGAACAAACCACTTCAGATTTGAGTTACATTGTAAGGGTAGGTGTATGAAGAAAGAAATTGAAATATTAACGCAGGCATTAACCAGACCACTTCCTGGTGTTGACGCTCAGCGACGAATGTCGCCTTCTGTGCGCTTCACAGGTAGCAAAAGATATAATGAAGCCGACGCACGCATGAGTAGTGTGCTTATTTTACTTTATAAAAAAGGATTAGAGTGGCATGTGCCACTTATTCAGCGCCCTAAGTATGATGGAGCTCACAGTGGGCAGATCAGCTTTCCGGGTGGTAAATACGAAGAAGGAGATGTGTCGCATCTTGACACAGCATTGCGTGAAGCTTATGAAGAGATTGGTATTGACCGCCATGAGTTGTCTTTTGTCAGGCAGCTAAGTTCGCTATATATTCCCAATTCCAACTTTATAGTTTATCCTCAGGTTTGTATAACAGAATCTGAACCTGTTTTTGTTCCCGATTGCCGGGAGGTAGAAACTATTATAGAAGTGCCGGTGAGGCAATTGCTCTCACCAGCTACTATTCATCGTTTTGTTCGTAATATCAATGGGGTGGTGGTAGATGCCCCGTTTTATAAAGTTGATAATCACATTATTTGGGGGGCTACTGCAATGATTACAAGCGAATTTCTCTCTTTGTTAGAATCGTGCACCCTCTTCTCTAATCGTTTAGAACATTCTTGTAATGCGTATAACGCTCCAGAATGTCACTAACATAGTGGAAAGGTTCTTCACCACGACAGTACCCATACTTCACCACCGGGTCGTTATAGAACGATGGTTTGGATTTATTCAGCAGGTAATAATCAACGCTATCATCCCACTTGTACGGATCTTTGTCATTTTTCTCCGCTAATCGCATGGCATCTTCAACGTGACCTGGGCCCACATTGTAGGCGGCCAATACAAATTTCAGGCGTTCATCCGGGTCACTAATGTCTTCAGCAAAGCGCTTGTCGAGCCAAATCAGAAATTTTAATCCGCCCTGGATATTATCTTTCGGCGATGTGATTTCTTCAACGCCGAAACTTTCGGCTGTTTGCGGCATTAACTGCATTAAACCAACTGCACCAGCCCAGCTTTTGACCTCGGGCAGGAAGCGCGACTCCTGGTATATTAAGGCGGCAATCAGTCGCCAGTCCAGATTATATTTGGCACTTTCTTCTTTGATAATTGCATCATAATCGGACACAACCCCTCCTTTAATGGAGTGGAAATTGGCATCTACCAGGTGATTGGAACGCTTATTGATAAAATACTTCCGGTAAATGCGCTTATACTGATTTGTTTTTTTAAAGTTGATGAGCCAGTTATCTACAATATCCTTAAAGTTATTAGCATTCGGCCTTACAGCCCATGCAATCTTCTGAGGGAAGCTGACGGCTGTTTCAACATCCAGATTGTCATAAAAGTTAAGGTTGATGCGTGCCAGGTTTTCATCGCATACTGTGTATGGTATTTCTCCGCTGGCTACAAGAGCTATGAGTTGCTCCACTTCATAATCAGGAATTTCAACAATGTGAATACTATCACCTATTTCATTGCCCAGACTTTTAAGTCGGCTTACATAGGCCGAATTCTCCTGAACGTAAACGGTTTTTCCGCCAAGATCAATCTGGTTGCGTATTAACTCCTGCGCACTGGATGGGTTGTTATCGGGCGAAGGTTTTTGTTGAACCAGCACCTGTCGTGTGATACAGTGCGGTTCGGTAAAGGCTACCTGGTGGCTGCGATCACGCGTTATGGTAAGGTTGGTGGCGATAAGATCCACTTTACCTTCTAAAAGGCTGGCGAAGTTTTTTTCCACATCGTTGGATACAACAATTTCCAACTTAAGCCCCAAAGTGTTGCTGAGCGCCTGTAAGAGCTCAAGTTGATAGCCTAAGGGGCGGCCTTTGTATACAAAATAGTTGGTGGAGTTATAATCGGTTATTACCCGAATTTTACCTCGCTTTATAATGTCATCCAAATCAATTGCAACCAACTCTTCTTTCTGCTTGCGCACCTCTTTATTGTGGCTATTTTGGCAGGCCGACAGACTGACTAATACAATTAAAAAAAGGACAAGTTTACGCATATTTAGCTTATTAAATTCAGCTGCAAAGTTAATTACTTCAACTGATTAAAAGCTATTTAAGTTACTTCTTTAGTCATAAAAATTCCACGATACACCAAATTTGAGGTTGCGCGGATTACCCGGATACTGATAGGTTGTGTAATAGGGCTCATTAGGGTAGCCCTGGTTTACATGGTCAAATTTGACATAGATACGTGCGCGTTTTAGCTGCATGTTAATAAATGCATCAACAAACGGGTAATTGCCTATCTTCTGATTGGTCTGGTTAACAAACTGACCTGTAGCAGGCATATACATGGGTGCATAATACTCAGTGTGATAGCGTGCATCAAACCCTATCTGAAAATGTAATACCTTAAACAGTGTGTTTTGGTAGTAGGTGGAGTTGTAAAAGCTAAAAAGAGGCACAGGTATGTACCTTTCATCGCTTGTATATTGCAAAACAGCATCGTTAACACTGTGAATGCGACCTACAATAAAGTGCTTTTTAAGCCTAGCATTCAGTACCTGCAGAACGCTGCTGGTTTGGTAAGGCAGGCCATCATCGAGCCAATAGATATGCTCGGTCACCAGGTTAACTCCTCCACTGAGTTCCAGGCGACGGGTTGGTATGCGAATACCACCACGTATGCGAATGCTTTTGACCTGGTTGAAATCTTTGGACCATTGAAGGTGGTTCGAGAAATATTGGTTCTCGAATAATTCAGGTTGTCGCAGATAGATGCCTCCATTGGCAAAAAAACCGGCAGTATCTTTTCGTATTCTGAATTGAGAGTTAAGACTTCCGGTTATTTCTGAATCACCAGCCCGATAGCCTTGAATATAGAGCTTGACACCAGCATTCCACCAGAAATTATCCCCCATATTCTTGAATATTTGTCCGCCAATAGCTGTGGTTACAAGTGTCGTGTCACGTGTTTGGTAAACAGGGATTCCTTTACCCTTACTGTCATAGTCCCAGCTGGTTTGACCCGGAAACTTATACATCATCACATCATTGGTGATATAAGCTCTTAAACCAAAGCGAAGCAGCGAATTAGCTTCTTCATTGAATTTTATCTGGAATGTATTGGTTAGGTTATTATAGGTAGTGCTATCCCTGGTTTGCAACGAGTCTCGATAAATATTAGGGTAGAAGGGATTATCGGTTTGATAAAAGAATTCCAGATCGTCGATTTTATACTCGCGCTTGCCATGGTCGAACTTAAAAGTATGGTAAACGGTGCTGACAGGTAGTTCGGTAGTGGTCGAATCGTTTTGTTGTACATCAATGTTACCAATAGAAAGGGAGTGGTTGTAAAAGAACTGGTAGTTGGTAATTTTATGTCCGGTATTCTTTGTAAAGTTCATTGGAATATCCTTCGGATCCAGCTCATGCCAATCCACATTAGCGTCGTTAACGCTGATACCACCGTTTTCCTGATTGTTGATAAGCGCATAAATAAATGCCATGTGCATGTTATAGCGTTCCCCATTATAGCTACTCCAAAATTTGAAATTCTGGTTTTCAGCCTTCTGGTGTTGGTATTGGCCAACCGATGAGCTTAACTGATATTGGATGCCTACATTGGTGGCTTTATTAATATTCTGTGTGTATAGTGCACTGATGTATTCTTCTGAATAACGTTTAGGTCCCCCGAAATGATAGGTGAGATTCACATAAGGGGTTTTGGTATTATAAAAATTGAATTTTTTAGGTTGAGGCAGATATGCCAGAAATGAATTATAGAACATATGGCCATAGTGACGCTGCTGTTCATCAAAAATCATTGACTGATGAGCGCTACCCATGTTACCTAACCAGGCCTGTGCAATACTTTGACGATATATTGGATTGTATATCTGGTAACTACTGCTAATGGTGTCAACAGCAACCGTGTCTGAAAAAGTAAAATCATCGCGTAACTGCCAGGTACGTACATCAGGTGGAATAAAGTCGCCTTTAGGAGCAGATTCTTCGCCCATACGCTCTTGTCCTCCCTGTCCTCTGTTCATTTGGTCTGGGCCGCTCAGGGTTCTTTGTGCCAGGGTAGATGATGCAAATAAAAGACTAATGATAAGGGTTAAAAGGTATTTGTTGAAGTTGAATGCCATATTATTAGAACCAAGTGGTTTGCATTAATAGTTGCTTTGGGCTGAATGGCCCATTCACAAGCAAATATAGACAAAAAGTTTTCAATAGGCTTAACCAGCATGCTATGCCAGCTAATAAAAAAGAAGCTATCAGTGACAGCTTCTTTAGAATATTATTTCTTTCGGAGTACGATGTTTACCTGTACACCTGTGAAGTTCCAGTGCTCCCTTATCTTGTTCTCGAGAAAACGTTTGTAAGGATCCTTTATGTACTGGGGTAAGTTACAAAAGAATGCAAATGTTGGCGACTGCGTTGGCAGCTGGGTTACATATTTAATTTTGATAAACTTACCTTTGATTGAAGGTGGAGGAAACTTATCAATCAGCGGTAGCAGAGTATCGTTCAGCTTCGAAGTGGTAATCTTGGTATTTCTGTTCTCATACACCTGCAGAGAAGCTTCAATGGCTTTATGAATTCGCTGCTTGGTTATGGCTGATGTAAATACAATCGGGAAGTCGGTATAGGGTGCCATGGCTTCGCGCACCATGATTTCAAACTTCTTAATTGTGTTTGTATCTTTTTCAACCAGATCCCATTTGTTTACCAATACCACAATGCCCTTCTTATTCTTCTGTATCAGGTTGAATATCTTCTGATCCTGTGTCTCAAAACCACGTGTAGCATCAATCATCAGCATACATACATCGGAGTTTTCGATGGCGCGGATGGCACGCATCACCGAGTAAAATTCCAGGTCTTCATTCACCTTCGCTTTTTTCCTCAGCCCGGCAGTATCCACCAAAAAGAAATCGTGTCCAAATTTATTATAGCGGGTAAATATCGAATCGCGTGTAGTACCGGCAATGGGTGTTACAATGTTACGCTCTTCGCCAATAAAGGCATTAATGATAGATGATTTACCTGCGTTGGGGCGCCCCACAATGGTGAACTTGGGTAAGTCAAGCTCTTCCTCATTCTCGTTCTTGGGGAATAAGGATACAAGTTTATCCAGGAACTCACCTGTTCCGGCACCATTAATGGCCGAAATAGGGTAGAGGTTATCCAGTCCTAATGCATAAAAGTAGCTCGACTCGGCAATACGCTCGTTGTTATCAACCTTGTTAACCACCATCATTACCGGCTTTTTAGAGCGACGGAGTATGTCTGCCACACCTTCATCATAGTCGGTTATGCCAGTCACTACATCTACCACAAACACAATAATGTCTGCTTCTTCGATGGCAATGAGCACCTGGCTGCGGATAGCTTCTTCGAAGATGTCATCAGAGTTGGTTGCATAACCACCGGTATCAATCACCGAAAAGTCTACACCATTCCAAAAGGCTTTACCATATAAACGGTCGCGTGTTACGCCGGCCATCTCGTCAACAATTGCCTGACGTGTTCCGGTTAATCGATTAAAAAGTGTTGACTTACCTACGTTTGGGCGGCCAACTATAGCAACTATATTTCCCATGATGACAATTCTTTTTTATTTCGGGGCTGCAAAGGTAATTAAACCTGTGCTTAAGACCAATCTTTATTTTTGATTTAGATGGATTTACTACTTTAATTCGTAGCCATGGCCACGCAGGAAGTTGTCCTTGTCTCGCCAGTCTTTGCTCACCTTCACATAAGTCGTAAGGTTCACTTTCTTCTTAAAGAAGCCTTCCAGGTCTTTACGGGCCTCAATACCAACCCACTTAAGCTTAACGCCTTTGTGGCCGATGATGATGCCTTTTTGTGATTCGCGGGCCACATGAATAACGGCACGTATGTCAATGCGCTCCTTTGCCTCCTTAAACTCTTCTACTTCCACCTCTACCGAGTAAGGAATTTCCTTTTTGTACTGAATCAGTATCTTTTCACGGATAATCTCTGTCACAAAGAAGCGTTCCGACTTATCGGTTAAGGCTTCTTTATCGAAGAATGGGGGTGAATCAGGCAGTAATTCAATGATGCGATCGAAGAGATTTTGTACATTGAACTTATGCAGGGCCGACATGGGGAATACCTCGGCCTTGGGCAGTTGTTGCTTCCAGAAGTCCATTATGTCATCCAGCTTATTCTGATCAATCAAGTCAATTTTATTGACGACCAGTAAAACAGGAATATCAGTTTTTTGTACCGAACTCAGAAAATCATCGTTTTTATCCGGTTTCTCGAAGGTATCCGTTACATACAAAATGATATCCGCATCGTTTAAGGCCGATTTTGAAAACTTAAGCATCGACTCCTGCAGCTTATAATTTGGCTTGAGTACACCTGGCGTATCTGAAAATACGATTTGATACTCAGGTTTATTAACAATACCAAAAATGCGGTGACGCGTGGTTTGTGCTTTAGAAGTGATAATAGATAAGCGTTCGCCAACCAACTCGTTCGAAAGGGTTGATTTTCCTACGTTGGGGTTACCAACAATATTAACGAAGCCTGCTTTATGTGTCATAGTCCTTTTGTTTTCTGCTGCGAAGATACGATAAATAGTTAAGTGCTGTTGAATATCATTTATACCTGAATCATATTCGGTGGCTTTTGAAAGCTTTGGACTTTGTTTTGTCAATGAAAAGAAAGAAAAGAACGGTAAATCTGATTGCTTTTCGTTAGCTTTGAAGGTGTCTCATTTTTAAAAGGAACTATAAATCTTAAATTTCAATAAGTATGAAGGTTATAAATGGCTTCTGCATCCTGTTAATTTTAACGCTTATGGCATGTAGTACACAATCAACGCATCATAGTTACAACGATGGCATTAATGTGGTGCCCTTGCCCAATCAGCTGGTTGAGCAGGAAGGTGAATTTGTTTTAAACAGCTCGAGCCAATGGGTTGTAACAAGCGAAGAGGCAAGTGCAATCGTTAATTTTATCAATAACAAGGTGAAACAATCAACTGGTTTTGATTTGACTATAGCCAATGAGGCACCGGATAATAATTATATCGCTGTTGAGCTGGACGAGTCGTTGCCCATCAATGAAGAGGGCTATAGCTTATTGGTGTCAACTGATAAAGTGCAACTAAAAGCGAAAACACCACAAGGGGTATTCTATGGTTTGCAAACCTTGTTGCAACTATTGCCTGCTGAGATTGAAAGTCCAACATTGGTAAAGCATGTGGAGTGGGCGATTCCGGCAGTGGAAATTACGGATGAACCTCGTTTTACATGGCGAGGCATGCACCTGGATGTGTGTCGTCATTTTGTGCCGGTTGAAGATATTAAGAAGCATCTGGATATGTTGGCCATGTTTAAGATGAATACATTTCATTGGCATTTGACTGAAGATCAGGCCTGGCGCATTGAGATTAAGAAGTACCCCAAACTGGTTGAAGTGGGAGCTACCCGCATCGAGGGCGAAGGCTTTGAGCACAGTGGCTATTACACGCAGGAAGATGTAGAAGAGATTGTGGCTTATGCTGCTGAACGCTTTATTACAGTGGTGCCTGAGATTGAATTACCGGGACATGCCCTCGCTGCTTTGGCTGCCTATCCTGAGTATTCATGTACAGGCGGACCATTTGAAGTACGCAAAGTATGGGGTGTGGAGCCTGATGTATACTGCGCGGGTAAAGAAGCAACATTTCATTTTCTGGAAGATGTGATTGATGAAGTGGTAGCTTTGTTCCCATCGGTATATTTCCATATTGGTGGCGACGAGTGCCCTAAAGAACGCTGGAAAGAGTGTCCTGACTGTCAGAAGCGCATGAAGCAGGAAGGCCTGGCCGATGAGCATGAGCTACAAAGCTATTTTGTGAAGCGCATTGAGAAGGTATTGATTGCACATGGCAAAAAAATGATTGGCTGGGATGAGATACTGGAAGGTGGATTGGCCGAATCGGCAGCCGTGATGTCGTGGCGTGGTGAAAAGGGTGGCATTGAAGCCGCTTCGCAGGGGCATGATGTGGTGATGACACCCGGCAACTGGTGTTACCTCGACCATTACCAGGGAGATTACCATGTGGAGCCGGTTGCTATTGGTGGATACACCACATTAGAAGAGTCGTACAGTTATGAGCCGGTACCAGCCGAGCTGTCGGAAGAGAAGGCCAAACATGTGCTGGGCACACAAGGCAATGTGTGGACCGAATACATGTATACCCCCGAATTGGTTGAGTACCGGGTGTATCCGCGTTTGATTGCCTTGGCCGAAGTTAACTGGACCAATAAAGAAAATAAGAACTATGACGGTTTTGCTACACGTATTAATAACCAGCTGGTACGTATGGATCAGCATGGCATTAACTACCACATTCCGTTGCCAGAAGGACCGGTTAATAAGGTGGTATTTGCAGATAACACCAAACTGGAGTTTTCTAATACCCGCAATTACCCTATGGTGTATACAACAGATGGCAGTATCCCAACGGCTTATTCAAATGCTTACAAGCAGCCCCTGCTATTTGCCGAGAATAAAACCATCAATATTGCAACGCTATTGCCAAGTGGTAAAATGAGTAAGGTAAGAACCATTACCATTGAAAAGACGACTGTGAAACCAGCGGTAGATGTGGAAACCAGCAAAGTGGGGTTGAAGGAACAATACACCGAGGGTACATTTATTAAAGTGGCCGAACTGGATAAAGTGACCGACTGGCAAACGCGCGATGGCTTTATTGAAAACAAAGGCCCAAAATATCGTCAAAGCGATTATAATGATCCGTCGGCGCATTTATATACTGGTTATTTGATGATTGAAGAGGAAGGTATCTATGAGTTCCAGACTAACCTGGACCAGTTATTTATTGGTGAGGAGCTGTTAATTAACAACGATGGTGAGGTGAAACGTTTCTCGCGCAACAATAGTACCATTGCTCTGGCAAAAGGGAAGCACCCGGTTAAGCTGGTTTATCTCAATAATATTATTGGTGGCTGGCCGCAAGCCTGGAACGGGCCTAAGGTGCATTATCGCTTATTGGGTGATGAAGAGTTTAAAGTTATTGACAATGCACAGTATAGCTATTAGTAGCCTGAAGATATAAGAGAGTGAGGCTGCCCAAATCGGGCAGCCTTTTTATTTATCCTTCTTTATCAAATAAGAACTCCATGGTATAATTGGCATATTCAGGTTGAGTAATGCCTATAGCATATTTGAGGTTATGCGTCTGGTTGTACTTATTCAGATAGGCTTTGTCAATATGCAGGTTAATGGCGTCGTCTTTATCCACCTTCTTTCCACGAATGTTGATAACCCGGTTGTTGTACTTTATCTGGCCAAGGCCTGTCTTTAATATCTCAGTAAACCAACTTTTGGGACTTTTATTCCAGCTTCGGGCAAATACACGATTACCCACCTGAACCATCCATATTTTCAGGAATGTTTCTCTGCTGGTTCCGCCTTTAATTTCTATCAGTGAATTGGCTTCTAAATACTCGTAAAAATCAATCGGGAATTGTCGTGAATTATTCATTGTTGATTAGTTTATAACTACTTGTTGTGTGTTACCTTTTTATAACTCCCTTCAAATGGGCAGTTCATGCCGTGATAATCACAGTTTTTCTCTGTCAGAATAAGCATCTGATTTGAAAATGCAAACTGTATTTCTTTGCAGTTCTCTCCTGCGTAAATACCTTCTTTAAGATTGGTTAATTCGATTAAACCTTTTAAATATCCAACACAGCCAGATTCTGTTCCATTGCTGATGTTAAAAGTAAAAATATTGTCTGCAATGTGTTCCAGCTCAACTGCACCAAGGTATTTCTCCGAATTGTGGTTGCTTTCATAGCGGCCTTCAATTTCAGATACTTTGATGTCCTGACTTATTGTGTTGTTGGCATATATTAGTGTGTTTAACTTCATTGTTTTGTTCTGCGATTTATCTGTCCATATCCCACTAAAGGACTTATCATCTAAATCACCCATAAAGCCAATTTCGAATTCAGATTCATAACCAGGGGATTCATTTAAAACAACTTTGTTGTCCTTGATTTCACCCTCCAACAATATCTTCGATTTATATTTATCGTAGTAGTAAAAGCCTATAACTTTTTCTCCCTGAATAGTCAAGGTCATTAAAATAGCATATTTGTCATCGATGGAGCCGGAAAGGTTGATGGTTCTCTTGTTTAACTGAGCTGATAGGCTAAAAGAAATTATCAATCCCCATAATAATAAGCTGATATACTTCATAGGTAGGTTATTTTATGTGTATCTTAAAGATACAATAGTATAGGCTGTTAGAATAAGAAAATAGAAAAAAGAGGCCATCCGTTATGGGCGGCCTCTTTTGTGTGTGATGCTTAGTTGCTTTAAAACAGCTTTTCTTCGGTAAGCTCACCATTGGTGTAATACTCTTCTTTGGTTAGATCACCCACTTCATTCCACATGCTTTGGATACCTTCTTTTTTATCCTGTATAAAATTAACGGTAGATGAAACCAAGCCATTGTTATGGTACCAGGTCCATTCGCCTTCTTTCTTATTGTCTTCCACTGTGCCATAAGCGTACAGTTCGCCTGTTTCGAAATAGAATTTTATTTCGCCCGACTCACGACCGGCCTCATAGAAATGCTCCAGGTAGGTGCTTTGGCTTGTTTCGTACAGGGTTATCCAGTTGCCGTCGCGCAATCCATCGACGATAGAGCCCGATTCCAGCACCTTTTTCATATCGGCATAGTAAGAGGTGTAATAGCCATTGCCATCCACCACCATGGCTTTACCGTCGGGAGCCCACGAATGATTGATTTGATAGATGTTATTGGCATATATACCTTCTTCCTGTAGCTGGCCGTTTTCGTAGTAGGTTAGCCATTTACCTTGCTGCAACCCCTCTTTGACCTGCCCCTCTGCCAGTAATTGTCCGGACGTAAAATAGGTTTTAAAATGTCCGTTGCCTGCCTTGACCAGTTGAATGCCCTGTTCGTTCCATACATCCTGAATCAATACGGTTTCCTCATCTTTATGATTCAAGATGCTTTCGGGCTTACCGCTTTCGAAATAATGCTTCCAGATGCCATGGGCCATACCGGCTTTCATCATGCCTTCAGATGCCAGCTGACCATTTTCGTGGTACGACCTCCAAATGCCTTCCTGCTGGCTTCTGTGGTAGTTGCCTTCCTGCTGCAGCTGCGAGGTTTCATACCAGTTTTTCCACAGGCCTGTCATGCGGCCATCTTCATAGCGGCCTGAATCCAGTTTAACACCGTTATCGTAATAGCTGATCCACAGGCCATGTTCGATCCCAGAGCGGTAATAACCTTCCCGCATCAGCTGGCCCGACTCGTTGAACCATTGCCATAAGCTATCGGGTGTGCCCTCGGTAAAATGCGCAATCAGCTGTGTGTTACCATTCTCATACCAATAGGTCCATTTGCCGTTTTCTTTGCTGTGCACCAGTTCACCTTCCGACATGCGCTTGCCCGACTCATAGGTGTAGGTCTGGAAGCCACTGACCCCGTTATTAACTGTGATTAGGAAGAAGCCCATCGCCACAATGGAAACGATGACCAGCGGCATGCGCAACCTGTAGTTGGCCGGAAAGCCTTCCGATTGATTGTCCTGAATCATCTTTATTTCCAGTTCCGACACCCGCCTGAAAGCCAGTTTATAACCTTCGAAAACGGCGATGCCATAAAACAGGATGTCCATGGGGCTAAAGGAATCTACCAGTATATCGATGATGATGTTGATGTTGAGGTAGGAGAGCACCTCAATGTAGCTTAACGACTCGGCATGGGCATAAAAGCCCACCTCGCTAAACAGGTTGCCGCTTAAGCAGCCCAGTAAAGCCAGTCCTGCACCCAGGAAACCAAATTTATGGTCGATGCCGGCACCAAAGAAACGAACGGCAAAGCCCACGATAAGCCCCACACCAATGGCCATGTAACCAATCTGGTATTGGGTACTTACGGTGATGGCGGCCCACAGCACACCGCTGATGAGGCTGGCCAGTAAGCCACCAATAAGGGCATAGTAAAAATCCTGGTGTTCCTTTAGTTGATTGAGGCTATTGGCATCAAGGCCTCTTAAAATGCTTTGGTCGGTGTCATTGGCCGTATCAATCACCGTATCCTTCACGTATTCATCGTGGTTGAAGTGTTCGCACGATGTTTCAAAGTCGGCCTTCTCACCTGTTAAGCGGCACAGCAGGCCCTGGTGAATATCGCTCTGCCGGTTGGTGCATTTCTTACAAAACTCTAGTTGCTCTTGTCTGGTCATTTTCTTGTGTTGTAGATTTTTTATAGGTGGATTTGGGGTTTTCTGTTTTTGAGTGGCTACTCAAAGTGAATACTGTCTATTATGCGTTACGGCGACGAGTTACACACATTTATTTTCTTAGTAAACTATCTACTTCCGCCTTTAATAGTTCATAATTTTGAACGAGATTTTCTTCTCCATGTGTTGAATTATGAAATCCAAATTCAAGCAACTCTGCTAAATAATCGTTCTTATATTGATTCTTAAGTCTACTTAAAACTAACTCATGATTACAAATATAGATGTATGCCAATATATCTGCTGGAGTTTCATTTGCTGATCCATTTGATTCTAAAATCATTTCGAGAAATAGTTCAAGCAACTCTTCATCATTCTCATAGGCAACCATTTCTGCCAGAGTATATAATGCAGGATTTAATTGATTATCGACATAATCATGACTTGTATTTGGTGTCCCGTAATTTGTTGAGTAAAATTCTATAATTGATATTACCTGTTCTCTTTTATAGTCATAGCCATTTCTATAATCTAAATATGTGAATTCAGGTTCTTTTCCGTTCCATGCAATAATTAGGGTGTCATTAGTAAGTTTCTTAATGATCCCAAATTCTATGGAATCTTCATATTGAATTTTAATTGTATCTCTATAAGTTCATAAGTATAGAAGTCCTCAATAGTCCCAAATTCATTTTTAGAGATTAAAAAATCAGCATGAGGGGCTCTTCTATCAGTCGCCCATGCATTAAAAATGAGCGATGAATCGATTGTAATTACTTTCTTATTGGTCTTAACAGGTATAACTGATAATTCAACTTTTGTTTTAATCGTATCAAGTGTAGATTTAGTCTCATTTTTCTTACTTACGCTATTGCATGAGGTAATAATGAAGATTGCTAGTATTGTATTTATATACTTTTTCATAATTGTGTAAAACGGTTTCGGGTATGGTGCATAGCTTGTGTTGCGCCTGTAGCAGGCATAATACTAGTAGCTATTATTGCCAACCGTTATTGGACATTCTCAGTTAATAATTCTTTCAATTCTGAAACTAATTCTTTCCCCTTTGCAACAGCGTTGGTACCACCCAATGAATCATATAAAATATTTACATTGTCGATAGCTGGTTTAATTATGTCATCGGTCAAATCATTCAATGATATACCAGTCAAGTCTGCCGGTGAAGGAGATACTTTTCTAGTTAATATGGAACTGGCATATAACGCAACATGAAATTTTATATCACCAATCTGTGTAGTAGTGAAATTATACTCACATTTTTTTAGCTTATCTTCTATCAGCTTTTGAATCTCAACGCATTTCCAATACAGCTCAATAGGATACTCGTGACTAAAAACACGCTTATAATCAGAGTCGTTTTTTAGCAACGAAGATGGTCTAGCTCTTGCGTAATCAGGTTCTTGTAATACAATGCTCATTACGGATTGACCTAAGAACTCTATGCTTATTATTTTATTAATCGGTTTCCCTTGGTTTTTATAATAGTTTTTCCTTCTGTCATAGTAATAGCCTTTTGTTGCTAGAAAATCCTCTAAATCTCTATGAATGTCTTCTGTAGCTCTCAGAGAAGCAAGCGGAACTCGAGTTTGACTATTTGTTGCACGAATTACTTTAAGTCGACTTTTTTCAGATTTTGTAGTAATTACTCTTACCAACAAGTTTCTAGTCTCTGCTTTATCGGGATTTTTCTTAAAGTAATTATATATCTCAAAAGAAGTCTGTAATCCGTTAACAATTTGAGGGTCTTCAATAGTTAGAGTCTTTCCAGAATAGGTTGCTTTTGAGGCTGTAATTGTTATTCCATTATTTAACCACCAAAAGTCTTCCTCACCTTCTGTATTTAGCGTTTCTTTTATTCCTTTGTTTACTTCAACTCCACCTTGATAATCTCTAACATTAGCATCAAAGAAATACTTTAAAAGTAATTTGTCGGTGTTGGTAATAAATTTAAAATAAGACTCCAAAGTTGCAATTGCTATATAGCCTTCGTCTCTTGTAGATATTGGATTATCATTTAGTTCGATTTGTTTTACTCTGGTTTGTTCTTTTCTTGATATCTCAAGTAATTTTTGTGCAGTGATAAATTCAAAATTATACTTCGCATCGGAAAACAATCCTTTTATTGTATTTTCAAGCAGGCCTTTCTTTCTATCTGTATTAGGATGAACTTCGACACCTTTAGTGCAATAAAAATAAGAAATGCTCAAAAGAGGGAATTTTGAAATTATTCTTTTATACTGTTCACGAAAAACCTTTGTTTGTTTTATTAATTCAGGATTATATACAGTTCTTAAGGAATCTATATCTTTTGATAAGTCGAGTATATCAATCGCCGAAGAGTTACATTTTTCAATTGGAGTTTCACTAAATCCATTTGTAAATTTGGTTTGCAAAATAATTAATTCAAGGATTGCATTCTTCTTTGAATCAACTATATCATCCAAATTTTGGATGAGTTCTCCATTAACAAAAGTATATATCCCATCAATTCCGCCATCATTCCCACCATCAGTTATTCCATTTTCGATTTCATCATAGTTTAAATCATAATCCTTTAAAATCTGCTCTGTCGCATAAATGTGAAAGAAATCTGATAATGACATCTCAGGAGCTAATTCTTGATGTTTTTGCTCTACAAGTGTCTGTATTATTATCTGATGGTTTGAACTCATGTTATGTCGTTTTGATGTTTGGCAACTCATTTATATCCAACCTTATATCCGGTATTACTACTATCACCCGCTAAGGCATAGCCATTTCTTCCGACACCCAGGTGCCTATACTTTCATTATTCCTTTATGCTTGCTGCCCCTTATTACGCTCACATTATCCCCGGTCAGGGGGGCAGTTTTTCCGATTAGTGCCTGCTAATTTAGAATTTATTTTGAGATGCACATACTTATGTTGATAAAAGATGGGGTGGAGTTGATAAGTGGGAGGTAGTCAGTGGTCAGTGGTTATTAGTTAGTGGTCAGCAGTCAGTGGTCAGTAGTGAGGCGGAATGCAGAAGATGGTTGTTTTAGTGAAGTGAAAAGTGAAAAGTGAAAAGTAAAAAGTGAGAGGTGAGAGGTGAGAAGTGAGGTGGATTGATGTGATGGTGATATGTCAATGAGCATTGGCCATAAGCAAGGAAGCTAGGGTAGTGTTGACCAGGGTCATAAGGCTTCCGACTTAGGTCAGCGGCTTCCTGATCAGGGTCATGAGGCTTCCGGCTTAGGTCAGCGACTTTCTGACCAAGGTCAGATTGAAAAATACCTGGATCAGCAGCTTCCTGACCTGGGTCATAAGGCTTCCGACTTGGGTCAGCGGCTTTCTGACCAAGGTCAGATTCAAAAATACCTGGGTCAGAATGATTCTGACCGAAGACATTTGCTTGCTGACCTATGGGATAAAGAAGATGACCCGGCTTAGGATGAAAATGAGCTAAGTAATAAAGCTTACAACCTGGGTGGTCAGCCTTCTGACCTGGTTTGCGGGGTGGAGGAGATGGATGCAGAAGAGCGATTCGAACCCTCTTGAATGGGATTTTTGCCCTCTTGGCTGTTGTACCTTGCCTCGGGAACGGTTTATCAGGCTTCTTGAAGCCGATATTTGGCCAATGGGCGGCTTAATCAGGCCTGTTATTTTGCTTATCGAGCCTCTTGAAATACAAAACCAGGTCGATGGGATGCTAAGCCAAGCCAGTTGAGCAGCATATTGAGCCGATGGAGATGAGGAATCGTCCCTGTGGAAGGGGCAACAGGTCGGTTGACATATCAAATGCCGCGATGGACTTGAATTGAAAGCCTCGGGGCTAATAAAATAAAGGGTTTGGCGTTCATCTTGTAATAGTGCAAATGTGGTGTTGAAAACAGGTTTTTGCCCGGCCTTATGGCCTGTTTTTTGGGGTAAATTACCTTCAATTACATCGTATTTTGGTGGTGTTGTATGTATTTGGTAGTCAAGGATAATGACTTGGGTGAAAAAACATGCTTATGATTTGACAAAAACGTAAGCATGTTTTTAGTAAAACGTGCCTACGTTTTTACTAAAACATAGGCACGTTTTTTTTAGGGCAGGTAGTCGAAAGTTATTAATCTACTTTCTGGTATTCTAAATTATTAAGCATTTGCTTCAGCTTTTTGCCCGGTGTAAAAATGCACTTTAAAGACTTGTGTCATTACGAGTTAATCCTAAATTCTTTTTTATACTTCGCTGGCGAATAACCTGTAACGTGATTGAAGATGCGTGTGAAGTGGTAGCGGTCGGCAAACCCACAGGCAGTAGCAATTTCTTCGATTGACAGGGTAGAGTGATGCAGCAGAATACAGGCTTTGTCAATCCGTTTCTTCTTGACATATTTTTGAGGGGATATACCTGCTTCCCGGGTAAATAGCCTGGTGAAAGCATTGGTAGCCATGCTGGCAATCCGGGCTAGCTGAGGGTTACTTAAGTCATTGGTCAGATTGTTTTCGATGTGTTTGATAACATCAATAATGCGGTAATCAGCACTTGTATTCTGCCAGCTTTCTTCGGGTAATGACGATAACAGGTGGTTGATGATGGTATTGATGGCTAAGGTGGAATAAAAGTTGAACTTTGCATGTTCGTAATTCAAATGCTTTTTAATGCCTGCCAGCATGGCATCCAGTTCTTTATTGATGGGTAAGGCATAAACGCCTGGAATGGCATTGTCGTATGGCATGCCCAGGTTAAAATGGATAAATAAGTGAAGCAGGTACTGCTCATTGTATGGTAGCATTTGACTAACGCGTCCGCCTTTTAACGAATATCCTGTTTGTGGAATCGAGTTGTTATACATGTAGGTGGAATACGACGTGTTGGGGGCGATGAGAATCAGTTTATCTGGCGTAATAGGTATCTTTTGATTGTTGTAGATAATGGCAGCGCCCTCAAAACTATTGTGATATATCCGCCAGAATGGAAATGACAGATCGTTGAATTCCCAGTTTTGCAGCCACCAGTAGCGGCAGCAGTGAATCTGAATTTCATACTTTGGGAAGACCTGGATGATTTCCGAAGGGTCACCTTTTAATGGCCTGTTGGTAGTAGTATTCATGTTTGATGTTTAAAATAGATACAAATCTATTAAAAATAGCCATTTATTATTGAGGCATTTAGAATCAATTTTGTGTGTAGTAAAAATTAATAAACACGAAATTAAAGATATTCAAAATGGCTAACAGGTTAATAGGCGATTTGCCCAAGGTTGGAATCAGACCGGTTATTGATGGTCGCGAGAACGGGGTAAGAGAGTCACTGGAATCACAGGTGATGGATTTGGCGAAAGCAGCTGCTAAATTTATTGAGGAAACACTTCGATTCCCAAGTGGTGAAAAAGTAGAATGTGTCATTGCCGACACTTGTATTGGTGGTGTGGCTGAAGCGGCCATGTGCGCCAATAAATTCAAGAAAGAAGGAGTTGGTGTTTCATTAACTGTAACGCCTTGCTGGTGCTATGGTACCGAAGTGATGGATACCGATCCCCTATTGCCCAAAGCTGTTTGGGGTTTTAACGGAACCGAGCGTCCTGGTGCGGTTTATTTGGCGGCCGCTTTAGCCGGATATACACAAAAGGGATTGCCCACCTTTGGTATTTATGGTCGTGATGTGCAGGATGTGGGTGATACAACTATTCCTGCTGATGTGCAGGAGAAGATCATCCGCTTTGTAAAAGCCGGTTTGGCCGTTGCCCAGATGAATGGTAAATCATACCTGTCTATCGGTTATAGTTCAATGGGTATTGCCGGCTCAATGGTAGATGCTGATTTCTTTCAGGATTATTTAGGTATCCGCACGGAGTTTGTTGACTCAACGGAGATTTTACGTCGCATCGACGAAGAAATCTATGATAAGGATGAGTACGAAAAAGCTTTAGCTTGGACAAAGAAAAATTGCAAAGAGGGTGCAGACCGCAACAAGCCTGAGAAACAGGTTGACCAGTCGCGTAAAGATGCCGAGTGGGAAACCGTGGTTAAAATGACACTGATTTGCCGTGATATGATGATTGGCAATGAAAAAGTGATTGCAAAAGGTTTCCGCGAAGAAGGATTGGGACGTAATGCCATTATGGGAGGATTCCAGGGGCAGCGCCAGTGGACCGACTATCAGCCAAATGCTGATTATACCGAAGCCATCCTTAACTCCTCATTCGACTGGAATGGCATCCGTCAGGCTTTTGTACTGGCCACCGAAAATGACAGTTTAAATGCAGTGCCGATGTTATTCGGTCATCTGCTTTCAAATACTGCCCAGATATTCTCTGATGTACGCACCTACTGGAGTCCTGATGCAGTGAAACGAGTTACCGGAAAAACCTTGAGCGGACTGGCAGAGAATGGGATTATCCACCTGATTAACTCAGGCTCTACCACACTGGATGCAACAGCCCAGCAAAGAGATGCTGAAGGACAACCGGCAATGAAGCCTTTCTGGGAAATTACCGAGGAAGAAGCTCAAAAATGTTTGGATAACACCTTATGGCCACAGGCCGATCGTGAGTATTTCCGTGGTGGTGGTTTTTCTTCTCAGTTTAATACCGAGGGGGAAATGCCGGTGACCATGAGTCGCATTAACCTGGTGAAAGGCCTTGGGCCGGTGCTGCAAATAGCAGAAGGATGGACCGTTGAGCTGGAAGAGGGTATCCACGAGGTATTAACCGAGCGAACCAATCCTACATGGCCTACCACCTGGTTTGTTCCAAGGGTCAATGGTAAAGGGGCTTTTAAAGATGTATACTCGGTAATGGCTAACTGGGGAGCTAATCATGGTGCCATCAGTTACGGTCACATTGGAGCCGATTTAATCACCTTAGCCTCAATGCTTCGCATACCAGTCTGTATGCACAATGTGAGCGACGATGATGTATTTCGCCCAAGTGCATGGGCAGCCTTTGGCGAAGATAAAGAAGGCTCGGATTACAGAGCATGTGCCAACTACGGTTCACTTTACGGTATAAAATAATTATCCTGAGATTGACAAGGACTGGTGCAGATGGCGTCAACTATCTGCCAGTCCGCAATCTTGTTTATAAACCATTACGATGCAAAAAGATATAGCCATTGTTTTTGACTGTGGAGCAACCAATGTCAGGGTGATTGCCATAGATACAAGAGGTCACATAATAGCCTCACATGCTATGGCTAATGAAACGGATGAAGATCCGAATTACCTCGGTGGAAGAATCTGGGATCTGGATAAGTTGTGGGGTAAATTGTGTAAGGCTGCAAAAATTGTTAGTACGCAAATTGATTTGTCAAGAGTGGCCGGTGTTACCGTCACCACTTTTGGCGTGGATGGTGCTTTTGTGGATGAAAATGGCAGCTTACTTTATCCGGTCATCTCCTGGCAATGTCAGCGTACAGCCCCCATCATGGATAACATTGGTAAATACGTTCCATTAGAAAAACTCTACGAAAAGTCAGGTGTTTACCCCTATGCCTTCAATACCATTAATAAAATGATTTGGTTGAAGGAGCACAGGCCCGAAGTGATTGATAAGGCCCATCAATTCCTTTTTATTCCCTCTTTGCTGATACACAAACTATCCGGCGTGATGGTGAATGATACCACCATGATGGGAACATCCATGATGAGTGATTTAGTGAAGCGCGATTTTTCGGAGGAGATTTTAAATGCGATTGGTATCGACCGTGGTTTGTTTGGCGAACTGGCTGAACCGGGAGAGCAGGCTGGGAGTATTAGTCAATCAGCCGCAGCATTAACAGGACTGCCAGAAGGAACTCCGGTTTTTGTGGCCGGCCATGATACACAGTTCGCCATTTTCGGCTCAGGAGCACAGTTAAATCAACCGGTATTGAGCTCAGGTACCTGGGAGATATTGATGACACGCAGTAAAGGACATCGCACCACCATCAAAGAGCTTGAAAAGAATCTGACAACGGAGCTTGATGCTACCAAAGGGGTGTTTAATATCGGTCAGAACTGGTTGGGGTCAGGTGTACTGGAGTGGTTCTCAAAAAATTATTACTCCGAATTGACGGGGGACGAATTGTATGAAACCATGATAAGTGAAGCAGAGCAGGAACTGCCAGGGGCTAATGGCATTATGGTGGATTCTGCTTTTTATGATGATGGAACCAGCACCAATGGAGGTACTATTACCGGTTTAACTATCAATACCAAACGAAGTCAGATCTACCGCGCATTCCTTGAAAGCATGGCCTTTCGTTTACGTGAGGCATTGGAGGCACTGGAGGCGGCAGGGGGGTTTAAAGCTGAACGGATTATTTGTGTTGGTGGCGGTTCTAAAAACCGTTTGTGGAACCAATTGCGTGCCGATGTGTGTAATACTCCCATTCAGTTTATTGAGCAAAAAGAAACAACCGTATTGGGCGCTTCGATGTTTGTGTTTACCGGTGCCGGAGTTTATAAATCTGTTGATGCAGCCCGAAAACAGATCGATTACAATGAAAGTGTAATTTATCCTTCTAATAATGCTCCAATTTATGAGGCGCTCTATGGGAAATACCTTGCTTACAAGAAGAATAGATAATCCAATCAATATTTGATATACAAAAAGGGATATCAACAATTATAAATCCTTAAAAATGTACATGTGAAAAATCCATCTAAATTACTTGAAAAAAAATACCTGGTTCCATTTGTGTTAATAACCAGTCTGTTTGCCCTCTGGGGATTTGCGAATGATATTACCAACCCAATGGTAGCTGCTTTTAAAACCGTAATGGAGCTGACGCATACCAAAGCAACACTCATTCAATTTGCTTTTTATGGTGGTTATGCCACCATGGCTATTCCGGCCGCATTATTCGCACAAAAATACAGTTATAAAAAGGGTATATTATTGGGACTAGGATTATATGCAACTGGTGCACTTTTATTTTATCCTGCTGCTCAGTTCCAGATGTTCTCTTTCTTTGTTGGTTCATTATATATACTAACATTTGGTTTGGCATTTCTTGAAACAACAGCTAATCCTTTTATACTCTCACTTGGAACACAGGAAACATCGACAAGGCGGTTGAACCTTGCTCAATCTTTTAATCCTATGGGATCATTCCTTGGGATGATTGTTGCTGCTAAAGTTGTTTTGGCCAACTTAGATGCAGATAAACACTTTGATGAGTTAGGAAATAAAATTGATTTTTCGTCTTTGGATGAAATGACCAAAGCAACAGATAGATTACATGATTTAGCTATCATAAGAGATCCATATGTAGCGTTAGGCCTTGTTGTATTAGTGATGCTTGTGGTTATAGCAGTAGTTAAAATGCCTGATACAGCGCATCAGACACACATTCATCCTTTACAGTCAATGAAACGATTGCTGAAAAATAAGGTGTACCGTTCAGGTGTGATAGCCCAAATAGCATATGTTGCGGCGCAAATCATGTGTTGGACATTTATTATTCAATATGCCGAAAATCTGGGACTTACAAAAGAGGCAGGTCAGTATCATAATATGGTGGCCATGGGTCTGTTTATTGTCAGTCGATTGGCAAGTACAATTATTCTGAAATACGTAAATGCAAGCAGATTGCTGATGTGGTTTGCCTTAGGAGGTATCGTAACTACAACAGGAGCCATCTTAATAGTTGGCTTACCAGGTCTGTATTGCTTAGTGGCAACTTCTGTTTTTATGTCTTTAATGTTCCCAACAATTTATGGTATTGCTTTAGGGAATGTAGGTCAGGATACAACAATGGGATCGGCAGGATTGGTGATGGCAATTGTAGGAGGGGCAATTATGCCAATGTTGCAGGCCATGATAATAGATTTTGAGACTGTTGGTTGGTTGCCAGCTGTAAATGCTTCATTTATATTACCCATGCTATGCTTTGTGGTGATTGCAATATATGGACACTACTCATATAAGAAATTGGCAGTAAATAACATATAGAGTGCAAGGATATCAGATTGATATTAAATAATTTAGATAAATAACAGTAGACTATGTCAGTTAGAAATTTGAATTTGTTACATCCGCGTGACCAAATCATCATGATAATTAACCGGATATACAAAAAGGGATTGACCACCACGTCTGGTGGCAACATCTCAATCATGGATGAGAGCGGAGATATGTGGGTAACTCCATCGGGTGTTGATAAAGGTTCGTTAAAACCAGGGGACATCATGTGTGTAAAGGCTGACGGCGAAATTATTGGTCCCCACAAACCATCGATGGAATATCCGTTTCATAAGGCGATATATGTAGAACGCCCGGATTTAAAATCAGTGGTGCATGCTCATCCACCGGCATTGGTGGCTTTCAGTATTGTTCGCCAGATACCAAATACCAATGTCATTCCGCAAGTTAAATCGGTTTGTGGCCCAATTGGTTATGCTAAGTATCACATTCCGGGAAGTAACCAGCTTGGTAACTCAATTTCAGAGCAATTTAAAAATGGTTTCGATTCGGTAATCATGGAAAACCATGGGGCTGTGGTTGGCGGAAAGAACGTGATTAAAGCCTATGAACGTTTTGAAACTCTTGAGTTTGCCTGTCGTACGCTTATTAACTCAAATATAATTGGTGAGCCGAAATTTCTGACAGAGGAGCAGATCTATTCATTCAATAACCAGGTGCCAACTGATTATCCAAAGATGAGTAATGTTGTTTATACATCTGATGAGAAAGGAATCCGTCATGAGATAAAAGACATGGTGCGCCGTGCCTGTGACCAGGGTTTAATGATGAGTACATATGGTACTATCTCTGTGCGTTGGAAAGGCAATGACTTTTTAATTACACCAACCGATGCTACGCGTTGGGATATTCAGGAGAGCGATATTGTGCAGGTCAAAGATGGCAAATGTGAAGCCGATAAAGTACCAAGTCGGTCAACCTGGTTGCATCAGAAGATTTACGAGATGCATCCCGAAATTAATGCGATTATTTTAACGCAACCTGAATACCTGATGGCCTATGGCGTAACACACAAAAAACTTGATGTGAGAACCATTCCTGAGAGTTGGATCTTTTTACAGGATATGGCCAATGTGCCGTTTGGTAGTCATTTTGCCCAAAATAACTTATTGCCCGAATTGATTTCAAAAGATAATCCAGGAGTTATTATTGAAAACGATTCGGTATTAATGACAGGTAATAATTTGCTTCAGGCCTTTGATCGTTTGGAGGTTGCTGAGTTTAGTGCTAAATCATTGGTGATGGGTACTTCTTTGGGGTCTTTTGAGCCAATGAGCGATAATGAAATCGACGAGTTGAGAAAAACATTCTGCTAAAACATATGGTACGACTCAGTGTTTTTTTAACCGTAGACTAGTATGGTATAGTTGAGTTATGGATTGTGAGGAAGGTTCTGGTAATCTTCCTCTTTTTTTGTGTATTATTAAGCATGGATTGTCAATATTCTTGCCAAAATCTTCCATGTTAATGTGCATTATTCCAATAGTTAGGTTATCTGTCGATGTTTGGGTAAGCATCAGTAAATCGGCGATAAACGAATGTCGTTAAGCAAAGTAGCTATATTCCAAGAAAAACATGCCTATGTTTTGAATAAAACATAACTACATTTTTCCAAAAATATAAGCATGATATTGACAATAGATAAGCATCCGTTTTAAAAGGGATGATTTTTTTTGATATTTAAAGGACGTGTTATAAACAGAATGATTCAATACTGGGCTATAATCAAGCATGTGTTAAAAGGTGCCATATAAACCATAATTCTCGGTATTGCAATACACCTGGCTATAGAAGAAAAAGCCTTCTTCGCTGGTTTCCATTTTTCGATCCAAACGTAAAATCGGGTGGCCGGCTGCGACATTAAAGTATTGCTGAACTTTATCGTCTGCCGTTATGGCCATTAGCTTTTGTTCGCCGCCGCTTATTTCAATTTGGTATGAAGTGCGCATAATCTCAAACAAAGAACGGTTTTCAAAATTCCTACTGCTAAAGCGAGGTAAATTTATGTTTGGAACCAAAGTAATGTCATAGAATATGGGTTGTTTATTCATAATCCTTAATCGTTCCAGTCGATAGCATCCCACTTCCTTCTCAAAATCAAGCAATGGAAAGCCGAATGCATCATCACATTTTATTAAGGTAGGTTTTACAATTATTCTTGTTTCCAGGTTGTCTTTACCAATGGCAGAAGTGGTTCCCGAGAGCGACAGGATGCCGACGCCTTGCGGCTGTCCCTGTACGATGCTCCCTTTTCCTTGCTTTTTGCGGATGTAACCTTCGTGTACCAGGCGATCCAAGGCCTTGCGAACTGTGGGGCGTGTCACCTGGTGAGTGGTGCATAACTCATTCTCGGAAGGCAGAATGTCACCTCGCTTATAGTTACCATCGGTAATATGCTTTCGTAGTTGTTCGTATAAAACTTTATAAGGGGGAAGAGCTTTCTTAACTGCCATTTTTTAAATTTTTGTAAAGATAAGTGATTATAGATGTATATACAAGTAACTTGTAAGTAGTGTTAAATTGCAATAAATGAGTGAAATAATATGTTTTAGCTGATTAACTTGTATATACAAGTGCACTCAAATATCTTTGGTTCAAAACAAAAAGAATCATGGCTAACGCAATCATTATGCCTCGTCAGGGGCAATCAGTCGAATCCTGCATATTTACCGACTGGTATAAACAAGTGGGAGATGAAATCAGCAAAGGAGATATGTTATTTGCCTATGAAACCGATAAATCCTCTTTCGAGCAGGAAGCAGAGGAGGATGGCATATTATTGGCAACCTTTTGTGAAGCTGGTGATGAAATTCCGGTGCTTCAGAATATTGGTGTTGTAGGGCAAGCCGGTGAAGATATCAGCTCGTTTCAGAATAGTGGTGTCACCAAAGAAGTGGCCGAAGCCCAAAGTGAAGTTGTTGAGGAGAAAAAAGTAGAACTTCAACAGGAAGTGGTGCTGAAAGAACGCGAAGCAGATGAGGAAGTTAAGATATCGCCGCGAGCTAAGAGATTAGCTAATGCTGAAGCAGTACCTTATCAGAAAATCGACGGTTCGGGCCCCGAAGGTCGAATCATCGTCAGAGATATAGAAGCTTATCTGGTTTCGGTGCCAAAGGCCAGCCCACTGGCCAAAGAAGTGATGAAAGAAGAAGGTTTGGCAATGGCCGATAAGGGAAGTGGTTTAGATGGCATGGTAAAAGCAGCTGATCTTTCGACCAATCCGGTTTATACCAACGATTTTGAGATTAAGAAATTACCAAATATACGCAAGCTGATAGCAAAGGCCATGCATGCTTCCTTGCAGAATTCAGCACAGTTAACTCACCATCTGAGTGCCGATGCCCGTCGTTTGCTTGAATTGCGTCAACAAGTGAAAGCTACCGAAGGAGCGCCCAATATCACCATCAACGATATGGTATGTTTTGCGCTTATTAAAGCATTAAAACAGTTTCCAGATGCCAATGCTCACTTTTTAGGCGATAGCGTAAAGTATTTTAATAAAGTGCATTTAGGCTTGGCTGTAGATACCGACCGGGGCCTGATGGTACCGGTTATTAAAAATGCCGATGACTTGTCTATTGCAGGTTTATCCAATCAGTTTAAAGAAGTGGCTGGATCATGCCGCCAGGGAAGTATCGATCCCGAGTTATTATCATCCGAAGCGGCTTCGTTTACTGTTTCCAACCTGGGTAATTACGGCGTGGAGATGTTTACACCAGTGATCAACTTACCACAAGTAGCCATTTTGGGTGTTAACACCATTGTACCTCGTCCGGCCGATTTGGGTGGTGGAGCTTATGGTTTTGTGCCTTACATGGGTCTCAGTCTGACTTACGATCACCAGGCTTTGGATGGTGGCTTGGCAACACGCTTCCTGAAGCAAATTGCCATTGAAATTGAAAACCTGACAATTGACTTTTAAGCCATGGAAAACAAATATGATTTAGCAATAATCGGAGGTGGACCAGCCGGATATGTAGCGGCTGAGCGTGCGGGTGCCAAGGGACTGAAAGTTGTACTTTTTGAAAAGAAAGAACTGGGTGGCGTGTGCCTCAATGAAGGATGTATGCCTACCAAAACCTTATTATACAGTGCCAAACTGTACGATAATGCCAAGACAGGCAATAAGTATGGTGTTGAAGCAGGTGATTTATCCTTCAGTTTTGACAAAATGATGGCACGCAAAAAGAAGGTGGTTAAGAAACTCGTTGGAGGCGTTGGTGCCAAAATGAAACAGTTTAAGGTAGAGGTTATGAATGACTCTGCTTTTATTAAAGGACGTACCCAACGGGGTATCGAATTAGCATTTCATGAAGGAGAGATATTGGCTTCGAACCTGCTCATTTGTACGGGTTCAGAAGCTTTTATCCCGCCAATACCCGGAGTGGAAGACAATGCGAATATAATAACCAACCGCGAAATCCTTCAACTGGAAAAGCAGCCTGATGAGTTGGTGATTATTGGTGGCGGAGTTATTGGAATGGAATTCGCCAGCTTTTTTAATAGCCTCGGAACTAAGGTTACCATTGTGGAAATGTTGGATGAGATTCTGACGGGTATGGATGTTGAGATGAGTGCCATGTTACGTCAGCAATATGCTAAAAAAGGAATCGACTTTAACCTGACATCTAAAGTTATTAAGGTTGAAGACAATAAGGTGTTTTTCGAAAAAAACGGACAGACAAATGAAATTCAAGGCGATAAAATATTAATGAGCGTTGGACGCCGGCCTGTAGTCAATGGTTTTGGCCTGGAGAACCTGGGAGTGGAACTGTTTAAAGGTGGCATCAAAGTGGATGTAAAAATGCGTACCAACATTCCGAATGTCTATGCCGCTGGTGATGTTACCGGCTTTTCTCTTTTGGCACACACAGCCAGTCGCGAAGGTGAAGTGGTTGTGAATAACCTGAGTGGAGGAGAGGATCAAATGCGCTACAATGCTATTCCAGGCGTTGTTTATACCAATCCTGAGTTTTCGGGTGTTGGATTAACAGAAGAAACAGCCAAAGCAAAAGGCATTGAGGTGAAAGTTGCTCAGTTACCAATGGCTTATGCTGGTCGTTTTATTGCCGAAAATGAAGGTGGTGCTGGTCTTTGTAAAGTACTGGTTGGTGCCAAATATGGCGAAGTGCTGGGTGTACATATGCTCGGTAATCCTTCCAGTGAGATGATCTATGGGGCCTGTATGGCCATCGAAAATGAAATGACACTTAAAGAAATGGAGCAGGTCGTGTTTCCGCACCCCACTGTTTCAGAAATATTCAGGGAAACAGTATTTGCTCATTCCCATTAATCTCAATTGCTAATAATAAAAGTATAGAAAAATGCCAAAGTCACAATTTATAGATCCTACCAAGGTTCGTCAAGCAAGCAAAATTGAATTTAAAGATATACCGGTTAATCAATACGATAAAACCATTGAAGAGGAAAAAGTAAATTTCTCTAAAGAACAGTTTGTCGGTATCTACCACGATATGGTTTTGATTCGTGAGTTCGAAACCATGTTGAATGAAATTAAAATAAAGGGAGAGTACCAGGGGATTGGCTATAACCATCCCGGTCCGGCTCACTTGTCCATTGGTCAGGAATCAGCCGCAGTTGGTATGGCTTATCATCTCGATGAGCAGGATTTTATTTTTGGTTCGCATCGTTCACATGGTGAGATTTTAGCAAAAGGCATGTCGGCCATTCATAAAATGGATGATGAGGCCTTAATGGAGGTGATGAAAACTTTCTTCGATGGAACCATATTGAAAATTGTATCTGAAAACCATCAGGGTGATCTAAAATCCTTGGCCCGCCGTTTCCTGGTATATGGAACACTGGCCGAGATTTTTGCCCGCGAAACTGGTTTTAACAAAGGTTTAGGTGGATCAATGCATGCCTTCTTTACGCCATTTGGTGTTTATCCAAACAATGCCATTGTTGGTGGTTCTGGCGATATTGCCGTTGGTGCTGCGTTATTCAAAAAGGTGAACAAGAAAGAAGGTGTTGTGGTTGCCAACATTGGTGATGCATCCATGGCTTGTGGTCCTGTATGGGAGGGTTTGGCTTTTGCATCCATGGATCAGTTTGAGCAACTGTGGGAAGGCGCCTATAAGGGTGGTTTGCCAATCATCTTCAACATCATGAACAACCAATATGGTATGGGGGGTCAAACGTGTGGTGAAACCATGGGTTACGACATTGCTGCGCGTATCGGAGCAGGTGTAAACCGCGATAGCATGCATGCCGAGCGTGTAGATGGCTATAACCCATTGGCAGTGATTGATGCTTATCAGCGCAAACTCGAATTATTAAAGGATAAAAAAGGTCCGGTATTATTAGATGTACTGACCTATCGTTATAGTGGGCATTCACCATCTGATGCGTCGTCGTACCGTAGCAAGGAAGAGATTGAGGCATGGGAACAACAGGATTGTATTGCATCTTATGGAGCTGAGTTGGTGAAAGCAGGTATTGCCGGCCAGGATGAGCTAGATAGCATTAAGGCAGATGTGACTGAGTTGATGAAGTACTCAATGACCTTAGCCATCGACGAAGAGGTTTCGCCACGTATGGATTTGGTGAAGCATCCGGAGATAATCGGTGAGATGATGTTCTCTGAAGGCAGCGAAGACAAGATGGAAGATCGTCCGGTGGAAGTCAATCATCCGATGGAAGAAAACCCTCGTGTGCAGCAAATTGCCAAGAAAGAGCGCTTTGCTTTTGATGCCAATGGCAAGCCATTCTCAAAAATTAAGCAGTATCAGCTGCGCGATGGTTTATTTGAAGCCATTGTTGATCGTTTCTATAAAGATCCAACATTAGTTGCTTACGGTGAAGAAAACCGTGATTGGGGTGGTGCTTTTGCCGTGTACCGCGGATTGACCGAAGCTTTGCCTTATCAGCGCTTGTTCAACTCGCCTATTTCTGAGGCTTCTATTATTGGTACAGCCATTGGATATGCCATGTGTGGTGGTCGTGTTATTCCTGAAATCATGTATTGCGATTTCTTAGGTCGATGTGGCGATGAGGTGTTTAACCAGTTACCTAAGTGGCAGGCCATGTCGGGTAATGTGATTAAGATGCCAGTGGTCATTCGCGTGTCAGTAGGTTCCAAATACGGGGCGCAACACTCACAGGATTGGTCATCATTGGTTGCGCATATACCGGGCTTGAAAGTATGTTTCCCGGCAACGCCATATGATGCAAAAGGATTGATGAATAGCGCTCTCCAGGGAACCGACCCGGTTATTTTCTTCGAGAGTCAGCGTATTTACGATATTGGCGAGCAGTTCCATCAAGGTGGTGTGCCTGAGGAATATTACGAGATTCCGTTTGGTGAGCCGGATGTGAAGAAAGAAGGTAAAGACATTACCATACTATCAATTGGAGCCACTGTTTATCGCGCATTGGAAGCGGCTAAAGAGCTGGAAGAGAAGTATGGCATGTCGGCCGAAGTAATTGATGCCCGTTCCATAGTACCGTTTAACTACGAGCCGGTTATAGAAAGCTTGAAGAAAACTGGTCGAATTTTATTAACCAGTGATGCCAATGAGCGAGGTTCATTCTTAAAAGACATGGCTCAGCGCATTACCGAATTGGCCTTTGACGAGTTGGATGCACCACCTGTAGTGGTTGGTTCGCGCAACTGGATTACACCAGCCTATGAGTTGGAAGACTATTTCTTCCCCACAAAAGAATGGTTGTTAGATGCTATTCATGAAAAGATTGTGCCGTTAAAAGGTCATATGGTTAGCAATAATTTCACCAATGCGGAGATAATTCGTCGTTCAAAACTGGGTATTTAATTCGGCCTGTTATGAGCTATTTAAAATACATGAAAGATTTCTCACCTGAAATACATTCGGGTGAGAATCAACCATTGCTGGTCAATAACCATTTGCATACACCTTATTCATTTAGTGCATTTATGTCGATTGATGAAGCGCTGGATCAGGCTGTTGAGGAAAATGTGCAGGTTGTGGGTGTGAATGATTTCAATACTTTTGAGGCATATGAACAGTGGTGTGATGGGGCTTTTAAGCGGGGACTTTACCCACTGTTTAATGTTGAGTTTATTGGTATTAACCGCGACGATAAGAAAAATGGTTTGTTAATCAATGATCCTTCCAATCCGGGAAGGATTTATTTAAGTGGCAAGGCACTCGCATTTCCTTCGGTATTATCTGATGATGATCAGGCTATTCTTGATAAGATTATGAAGCTGAATAATAAGCGTTCAGAAGAGATGACGCTTAAATTAAATGATTGGTTCAACGAGGTGGGTTTTGGTTATGAGTTGAGCTTTGAAGCGATTAAGAAAAACCTAAGCGAAGGTCATGTTCGCGAGCGTCACCTGGCATTGGCAGTGCGATTGCTGGCCGAAAGGCATTATCATTCAACCGAACGTTTGTTGGGATTTTACCTGATACTTTTTGGTAATAAGTGTTTTGAAAGTAATCTGCATTCATCGGCCGGAATGGAAAATGAAATTCGCAGTGCATTGCTCAAAGCAGGTAAGCCTGCCTATGTGGAGGAGAGTACGGAGGCTTTTGCCGAAACAAGTGTGATTAAGCAAATTATATTGAAGGCAGGAGGTGTACCAACCTATCCATTTTTGGCTGATGCAGTAAAGGGGTTTACCGATTTTGAAAGGGAGTTGCATAAGGTTGCGGCTGATCTTAAACGCCGGAATATCTATTCGATCGAATTGATCCCGACCCGAAATTCACATCAGACATTAAAAGAATATGCTACTTTCCTGAGAAAGGAAGGGTTTGTAGTGAGTTTCGGAACCGAGCACAATAGTCCTGGTAAGCAGCCTGTTGAAGTAATGGCTAAAGGCAATGAAAAATTGGATGATGAACTACTGCAGATAAATTACGAAGGCGCTTGTATACTGGCAGCTCACCAACATCTTTTTGCCGAAAGAGGTAAAGGTATTCTGGATGAACAGGGTGTGTTTGATGCAAGTCAGCGACATAAATATTACCAGTTAGGTAATTCGATAATTAAACATGTAACCTGTAAAAAAGAACTTCATGGAGTTGATTGATATATTGGCAATAACCCGAATGTGCTTGTCGGAGCGAGGTCTGGTGATATGTAAGGGGATAGTAAATGAAAACGGTAAGGCGGTAGATTCAATTGAGGCCCTTAAACAGATTGATAAATCTATCGATGCAAACAATTGTATTCAAATAGATGTATCCGAAAATGAAGAGCAGTTGATTGCTGAGCTGAAACAAAAAATCAGTCAGAAGAAAGAGGCTGTAATAGCTGTTGTTGTTAAGAATAAAGGAGCTATTCTTGTTGATGCCTTCAGTAAGGAAAGTAATGAAGTTGTTGGTAATCGAATCATCATTGTAACGGGTGGAGCTCAGGGATTTGGTGGGGGAGTAGCCGAAGAGCTGTTTGATAAAGGTGCCCATGTTGTTGTAGCTGATTTAAATGAACAGGCAGGCCAACAGATGGTGGATAAACTAAATGGTAAAGGGAAAAACAATAAAGCCATCTTTATAAAAACCAATGTGGGAGATTCTGGCTCGGTACGTCATTTGATTGATCAAACAGTTTTACAATTAGGTGGTGTTGACGCCATCATTAGTAATGCAGGTATACTTCGAGCCGGTGGTCTTGACGAAATGGACCCGGATACCTTTGATTTAATGACTAAAGTGAACTACACTGGTTATTTTTATTGTGCCAAACATGCTTCTCGTGTAATGAAATTGCAGGCACTGGCAGCTCCCGAACACTACATGGATATTATTCAGGTTAATTCCAAATCAGGGCTGAAGGGCAGTAACCGCAATTTTGCATATGCCGGCGGCAAATTTGGTGGCATTGGTCTCACCCAGTCATTTGCCTTGGAATTGATGCCACATAATATTAAAGTAAATTCTATTTGTCCTGGAAATTTCTTTGACGGGCCATTGTGGAGTGATCCTGAGAATGGACTATTTGTTCAGTACTTAAAAGCAGGCAAGGTGCCAGGAGCAAAATCTATTGCCGATGTACAGGCACATTATGAGAAGCAGGTTCCAGCCGGTCGCGGCTGTCGGGTTAAAGACGTCACCAAAGCCATTGTTTACGTGATTGATCAGGAATACGAAACAGGACAGGCTGTGCCGGTTACCGGAGGTCAGGAGATGTTGAGGTAAATGATATATGATATTTGAATGATGATGAATGTCTAAAGAAATATGAAAACAAAAGCAGTACGATTATACGGTAAAAAAGACCTTCGCATTGAAGAGTTTGAATTGCCTCCGATTACAGAAGATGAGGTATTGGCCAAGGTAGTGACCGATAGTTTATGCATGTCGAGTTATAAGGCTGCCAATCAGGCAACAGACCATAAGCGTGTGCCTGATGATATAGCTGAAAGTCCGATTATCATTGGTCATGAGTTTGCCGGTGAAATTGTTGAAGTTGGCGCTAACTGGACTGATAAATTCAAACCAGGGCAGAAATTTTCTATTCAGCCAGCTATTTATTATGAAGATGGTCCGGTTGGTGTACTTAGTGCTCCAGGTTACTCATATCAGCATATAGGAGGAGACGCCACCTATGTGATTATTCCTAAAGATGTGTTGGTTCAGGATTGTCTTTTGGCATATGATGGGCCTGGTTTTTATCCAGCATCTTTAGCTGAACCTTTAAGTTGTGTAATTGGTGCGATGCATGCCAATTATCATACTAAGGCAGGCAGTTATGTGCATGATATGGAGATTGTGGACGGAGGTAAAATGGCTATTCTTGCAGGTGTTGGCCCAATGGGCTTGGCCGCTATTAATTATGCCTTACGTCGCGAAGATCGTAAACCATCGCTTTTGGTGGTAACCGATATTGATCAGGAGCGTTTGGACAGAGCAGCAAGTTTGTACACGGTTGAGTTTGCCAAATCACGAGGCATTGACTTGCGCTATGTTAATACATCGACAATGGGTGATGCTGTAGAAGATCTTCGTGAATTAACTGGAGGAGATGGTTATAACGATGTTTTTGTATTTGCACCGGTTCCCCAGGTAATTGAGCAGGGTGATGCCATACTCGGTTTTGACGGCTGCTTAAACTTTTTTGCTGGGCCATCTAATACCGATTTCTCAGCTAAGATGAATTTTTACAACGTACACTATGCTTATACGCATATTGTTGGTACATCAGGTGGCAATACGTATGATATGAAAGAAGCCTTGGAAATTATGACCAAAGGTCTTGATCCTGCAGGATTAGTGACACACATTGGAGGATTAAATGTGGTACCAGAGGCAACGCTTGACTTGCCAAATATATCAGGAGGTAAAAAGTTGATATATCCACATGTGGAAATGCCTTTGACCGCTATTGTCGATTTCAAAGTGTTAGGTCGAGAGAATACGGTCTATGCGAATCTGGCTAAACTGTGTGATAAGCATAATGGTTTATGGAATGTTGAGGCAGAAGCCTACTTAATAGCTAACTTTGCAGGTTTGAAATAATAACTGATTTTATATGATTTATTTAGCTGATACAGCCAATATTGAGGAGTTAAGGAAGTTGTTCTATTACTTTCCTCTTGAGGGTGTTACCACCAATCCCACTATTATTGCTCAGGCGGGCAAACCTATGTCTGTTATCTTACCTGAATTAATAGAGATTGTGCAGGATAAAATGCTGCATGTGCAGATGATTAGTAACAAGGCAGAAGATATGCTGCGTGAGGCTAAAGCCTATAAAGCAAAGTATGGCCTGGGTAATAATTACTTTGCTAAAATTCCGGTATCTGAGGAAGGATATAGAGCCATGCCGATGATTAAGGAGGCAGGTATCAATGTAACAGCAACTGCTATTTTTACTCAGCAGCAGGCTTTGGTAGCAGCTCGTGCAGGAGCTGATTGGGTTGCTCCATACGTTAATCGTTTGGATAATATTTCATCGCATGGAATCGAAGTGGTGGGGAATATTGTTGAGAATATTGAATATTTCGGATTGTCGACTAAAGTCTTGGCAGCTAGCTTTAAAACCGTTGACCAGGTGCACCGTGTGAGTATGATGGGGAGTCACGCAGCCACTGTTAATTTCGAAATTTTGGAGCGTTTACGTAGCCACCCTATGACTGATATGAGTATTGAGTGGTTTGAAAAAGATGCGAAAGGCTTATATGATATTAAGTTTTAACTGTAAACGTGCAGTAGAATAGTTCTTCAAACTAAAAAGGGGCTTTTTTAAGCCTCTTTTGTATTTAACTATAACTAATATAATAAGATAGCTTTTGCCGATAGGTGAAAATTGTGACGTGTTTCCTCCTCATAGGATAATTAGAAGTTTTGTTATTTAAACATTAAAACTTAATTTCGGACAGTAAAAAAGTAAAATATTAATACTATCCATTATTTAGAGCGAGTGCAATAATAGTTACAGCATAAGAAAGGCAGCGTTATCAATATTTAAGAATGTGTAATGACCGATGGACGCTGGTTATAATCATTTAAATAAGTATAATGAAATCATTTTTAGTTTTAATAGCCATGTTAAGTGTAGCTTCAGTTAATATAGCCCAAAAGGCAACCATAAGTGAACAATGGATTGCAATGAATACTTATTCATTTTATGATCCAAATCCGGTTGTTAATCCGGATCGGATATATCCTTATTTTAGGTTTGATGGTTACGAGAAAGATGGAGCTGTAAAGGAATGGAAGATGGTTGTGCTTGAAAATGATTTTGTTAAAGTGTTCGTTTGCCCAGATATTGGCGGGAAAATTTGGGGTGCAATTGAAAAATCGACAGGGAAAGAGTTTTTGTATTACAATCATAGTGTTAAGTTCAGAGATGTAGCAATGCGTGGTGCCTGGTCTTCTGGAGGATTAGAATATAACTTTGGCGATATCGGGCATATACCAACATGTGCCACACCTGTGGATTATATTCTTAAAGAAAATGAAGATGGTAGCGTTTCTTGTGTAGTAGGAGCAATTGATCTACCATCAGGTTCCCGATGGAATGTGGAGATAAAGCTTGACAAAGATAAAGCTTACTTTGAAACAATTGCCTCTTGGCATAATACTTCTGATGTACCCATTACCTATTACCATTGGATGAATGCGGCAGCAAAAGCCAATGGGAATCTTGAGTTTATCTATCCGGGGAACAAAAGAATAGGCCATGGAGGTGAAGTTGGAGATTGGCCATACGATAATGGCAAACACATTGCCATGTATGAACAAAATAATTTTGGAATTTATAAATCGTACCATGTATTGAATGCCTATGCAAATATTTTCGGGGGCTATTGGCATGATGATAATTTTGGTTTTGGACATTATGCCGATTATGATGATAAGCCAGGTAAAAAAATCTGGATTTGGGGGCTTTCAGATCAGGGGATGATTTGGGAAGATTTATTGTCGGATGGAGATGGACAGTACATCGAATATCAGGCAGGAAAATTATTTAACCAAGCGGCCCATAGCAGTACATTCACACCATTTAAACATAGAGAGTTTATGCCTTACGATTCTGATATAATGCGCGAATTATGGTTCCCATTAAAAGAAACCAAGGGCATGGTTGCTGCTTCCGAATATGGAGTGTTAAATGTGAAACAAGAAGCTGATGGTTTTGAACTTTATTTGAGCCCTCTTCAAAAACTAGAAACGGATATAGTGATTTCAAGCGGTGGGGTTAAACTTTTTGAGGAAGCTGTTAATTTAAATCCACTGCAATTGTATAAGCGAAAAATAAAAATTGATATAAATAGCGATTTTACTATTGAAATAGGCAGACAGCTATTAAAATACGATTCAAAAAGTGTCGAACAGTTTTTGGAACGCCCAACTGTTCCACTAAAAGAATTCAACTGGAATAGTGCTTATGGGTTGTATGTTAAAGGGTTGGAGTTAGAAAAACAACGACGTTATGAAGAAGCTATGGAGGCTTATGAATCTGCCTATGTAAAAGAGTCCACTTTGTTACCTGTGGTTGGCAGATTAGCACTTGGGAATTATCGAAAGGCTAAGTATGAAACTGCTCTGGAATATAGCCTCCAAGCACTTGCTATTGATACATATGACCCATTGGGAAATTATATTTATGGGATGGTCAATAAAGATTTAGGCAAGTTGGATGAAGCTAAAAGTGGGTTTTCAATTTCAGCTCAGTCTCCTGAGTATCGTTTTGCAGCTTACACAAAATTAGCGGAGATATGTTTGCAAGAGCAGCAACTCAATGAGACAATACGATTTGCTAATAAGGCATTGTTATTTAATGGTACTAACACTAGAGCGTTGGAGCTGGTGGTTATTGCCAGTCGCCTTAATAATGATCTGTCGAAGTATAATGAGACTTTAGAAAAATTAGATAATCTTGATGCCTGCAATGCCTTTGTTGCTTTTGAAGAACACTATGACGGAGAAAAGGTCAATGAACAGTGGTTAAGCAATATCTCGAATGAACTGCCTTTCGAGACAGTTTTAGATTTGGCAATTAGATACGATCAGGTTGGTCAAAAAAAAGAAGCAATACAAATATTAGACTCATATAAGGTTGACCATCCTATAATTAAATTGTGGTTGGCTTATTTAAATCCTGAAAACAGAAAAGAGCTTTTAGAACAGTTAAGCAAATTATCCGCAGCACACGTCTTTCCTCATCGAAAAGAAACTTTAAAAGTAATAAACATCCTCTTGAAGGAGAAGTTTAGTTGGCAAATGTCTTATTATGCAGGTTTAATTAATTGGCATATAGGATGTTTAGAAGAGGCAAGGCAGTGTTTTGTAGCATGTGACGAGGAGCCTGATTTTGTGGCATATTATCTGTCCAAGATTAATTTATTTGTAGGTGATGAAGGTGTAAAGCAGGCGTGTTTAAAGCGTGCGTTAGAAATTGATAGTGACGATTGGCGGTTGAATTTATTGCTCATAGAGAATGCAATAGCAAGCAAAGATCTTGTTAGGGCAGAGAATTTGGCTAAGAAGTATCACAAGCGTTATCCTGAAAATGCCAAATTTGGAATGCTGTATGCCAACGCTCTTATGAAACAAGAAAAGTTTGATAAATGTCTTTCATTCTTGGAGAACTTTGACGTAATGCCTTATGAGGGGGCTACAGAAGGAAGAAATATTTACCATGAGGTATGTTTGCGTTTAGCTATGAGGGCGCTTGAAAGAGGACAATACAGCTACGTAATAGATTATGCCAATAAGGCTAAGTTATGGCCATTAAATTTAGGTGTTGGTAAACATTATGATGTTGATGAGAGGCTTGATGATTTTCTGATAGCTATAGCTAATGAAAACCTTGGTAAGAAGGAGGAAGCAAAGGCTTGTTATGAGAAGGTAATGGGGCATCAAACACCACAATACCTTAACGAAAGTTCAAAACTATTGTGGCAAGTATTAGTGCATAGTCGGAATAATCAATACGAAGCGAATGCGATTATTGAAGATGCAATTAAAAAAGAACCAGATAATTTATATATTCAGTGGGTGAAAAATGTATATGCGGGAAGCGATGCCATGCGGTTAGAAGCTCAGATTTTAAGTTCTAATACAACAGTTCAGGCATATGATACTAAGTTTGTTGATGTAGAGTTTTTTATTACCAAAGATTTTTATACCAAATTATTGCAATTAGGTCTTATCAATAAGTTTGTTCAAAATTAGCAGTCTTTTGGAGCCTTCTTTGAAAAATATTGTGTTTAATAGATTGAAAGCCTATAGTTATAATATCTTACGTAATTGATATGTCTGTAGATAAGCTATTGTTCGAGTTGATTAGAAAAGGTGATGTCAATGCATTTGAACACTTTTATCGAAATTCATACATGCGACTTTTTAATTATGTTTCGTTGTTTGTTAAAGATGAAGATGATGTAAAGGACATAGTTCAAGATTCGTTTATTAATATTTGGAATAATAGATGTGAACTGAGATTGGAAAAGTCAATAGAATCTTTTGTTTTTAAGTCAATTCGTAATCGCTGTATAAATTATCTTCGGGATAAAGAAATACATAATAGGCACTTAAATTGTATCGCCAAAGAAATAAAAGATGTGCAGTTTTTAAGCGAAAATGACTTTAATGGATTTGAGGAAGAGCCTATAGAGTATCTTATACAGCGAGAGTTGAAAGAGGCGTGTGAACAATTATCTCCAAAGTGCCGGGAAGTGTTTGAGATGTGTAAATTTGAAGGACGTTTGCAAAAAGAGGTTGCCGAGGAGCTTAATATATCAGTTAAGGCTATCGAAAGACACATTTCTAATGCAAAGAAGCATATACGCATTCATATCGAAAGTAAATATCCAGGGCAATCTTTAATTCCGGCTATTTTGATTGGTTGTATTAATCTTCCAATGCTATAGGGTTCTTTCTATAGCTTGTTGTAAAGCTATTTTATATTGAAGATTGAGTTGAGGGGGACTTCTGCTTCTTTTTTATATTGTTTCGATTTTTTTTTTTCTAAAAGTAGGGTTTTGCAATTTGTATGTGTATTTAATATATCAATACAAAACTCAAAATGGAAAGCAAAATCACCAAATATTTACAAGGAACTGCATCGCCAGATGAACAATCTGAACTGCTGAAGTTTATAAGAGCTTCAAACAAAAACAGGGAATACTTTCAGCTGCAAAAAGAGAAGTGGAAGTTGGATTCAAAGAAAGTTTATCATTTTCGAACAGACAATGCTTGGAAGGAGTTTGAAAAGACAGTTGTTTTGAAGAGATATTCCAATAGAAAGCTGAAAATATTTCTGTTAACTGTTGCTTCAGTTGTTATAACAGCTTTATGTGTTACTACTATCTTGTTTTACAGTACAGCGATGAATCAGGATGTTCTGGTGCAAACTAGGTTAAAACAGAAATTGGAAGTCACTTTGCCTGATAGTAGCAAAGTAATATTGAATGAGAATACTACACTTTCGTATAATCCACTTCAATTTATTTTTAGTCGGCGAGTAAGCATGGAGGGCGAAGCTTTCTTTGATATTAGACCTGATAATTTGAAGTTTATTGTCAATAGTGGGCCGATAAATATTGAGGTTTTGGGTACTAAATTTAATGTCAATTCAGATTCAGAGAATGTTGATGTTTTACTGGAAGAGGGTAGTGTGATGCTTACACATGATGTGAATAAGGATTTTAAACAAATCCTTGTACCTGGTGAATTAGCAAGTTATACCTATTCATTGAATGAACTACATGTAGATAAGGTAACTTCATGGGAAAACATAGTTTGGTCAAAGGAAGACTTACAAGTTAAGAATATTGCGTTAGATAAATTCTTCGTTGAATTGGGATTGAGGTATGGAGTGAAATTCGAATTGGATGCTAATGATTCATTAAGGAATCTTAAGGTATCATTAACAGTTAAAGATGATACACTAGCAGATATATTAGATGTAATACAGTTATCAATGCCTATTGTTATAACTAAAGAAAGAACAGCATACAAGGTGGTTCTTGATGAAAAAAGGATTAGTTTGATTAGATAAAAAACAGGAGAGTTTTGCGAGCCCTCTCCTGTTAAAACTAAATATTCAGTTTAATATAAATTAAGAGTTAAATTTATGAAAAAATGGCGAATTATTAAACCTCCGATGACTTCAGAGGTGAAAAAAATCCTAAGGGTCATGAAAATCTTATCATTTTTCTTACTCGTGTTCAGTTTACATCTTTCAGCCGGTGTTAATGCACAACGAAGCAAAGTAAATTTAAATGTTAAAAACGCGTCAGTTGTTGAAGTGCTTGAAGCTATCGAGAATCAGTGTGATTATCGATTTGTGTATAGTTCTGATATGATAGATATAGGAAGAACTGTGACTATAAATTCACGACAAGAGGAGGTTACTACTCTTTTGGATGAAGTATTGAGGGGGTCAGAATTTGTATATCGAATTCAGGATGATTTCATTATTTTCTTACCTAAAGAAAATAATGAAACTATAATCAATGATCAGCAAGTTCAAATAACTGTGAAAGGGGTTGTTACAGATTCTAATGGTGAACCTATTCCCGGTGCTAATGTTTTTGAACAAGCAAATCGAATGAATGGAGTTATTACAGGAATCGATGGTAGCTATTCTATTGAAGTTAGTTCAGGGGAATCCGCCTTAACATTTTCTTTTATTGGCTTTAATACGCAAACTATTCAAGTTGCCAATCGAACAAATATCAATATTACTTTAGTTGAGGAGTCAACAGGATTGGATGAAGTTGTTGTTGTTGGTTATGGTACTCAGAAAAAGGCCAACCTTACCGGGGCGGTAGAATCTGTAATGCCAGAAGGATTGCAAAGCAGGCCTTTAACCAATACAAGTGCAGCACTTCAAGGTCAGGTTGCTGGTGCCTTTATCTCGCAAACTTCAGGACAGCCTGGAAATGATGATGCCCAAATACTAATTCGTGGTATTGGAACTTTTGGTAATAGTAAGCCATTGGTAATTATTGATGGGATGGTAGGCGATCTTGCAGATGTAAATCCTAAGGATTTGGAGAATATTTCAATTCTAAAGGATGCAGCATCAACTGCCATATATGGTAACAGAGCATCTAACGGTGTAATATTAATTACAACGAAAAAAGGTAAGTCTGGTCAAATGAAAGTAGACTACAAAGGATATGCCGGTGTACAACAGGTGACGGAAATGCCGGATGTCCTGAAAGGCGTCGAGTACCTCGAGTTACGTGCACAAGCTGAAGCAAATTCGAATAATGGTCAATACCCTACCTGGTATAATGAAGAATACATGTATAATTATAGAAACAATGTCGACCCAATGATGTATCCAACTAATTATGATTGGATTTCTGATACATTTAGATCGGCAGCGATTTATGATAATCATGTTAATATATCTGGTGGCTCAGATAACCTCCTGTATTCTGTTTCTGTAGGGTACCTTAATCAGGACGGTATTGTGGATGGAAATGATACTAAGAAGCTGACTATTCGATCTAATTTCACTTCCTATTTTCTCAAAGATAAGTTACGATTAGATCTTAATTTGTCCGGTTATGATCAGACAACAAATGATGTGGTTGCAGGTATGGATAATGCAATTTATAATGTTTATGTTGCTCCGTCGACTGTACGAAAATATATACCAACTGTTGGCTATACTGGGTATGGAAGTAATTGGGCCGCAAAGGAAGAAGGAGGATATAGACAAACGCAATCGACACCTATAAATATCCGAATGGCAGCTAGCCTGGAAGTTCTTAAGGGCTTAAAAATTGATGCTTCTTATAATTTGTATAGTTCATCTAATGAATTGGAGATATGGAATCCTTCTTTGACTTTTTATTCATTACAAGATAATGGTCAGTTGCAAAAGGGCACTCCAACTCAGGCAAGTTTGGAGAACTATAGAGAAACATCCTTAACCAAGATGACTGATTCACAGATAAATTATTCTACAAAAATAGGAGAGAGTGTTGATTTAAATGCTTTAGCTGGTTTTGAAGCTCGTGAATTAAGTTATAAGCAGTATTCTATGAGTAGAGCTAATTTTCCAGTTAATGTACCAAGTATGGGCATTGGAGATCCAGCGACTCAGAAAAATGGTTCTTCAGCATATGAAGGGTCATGGCTATCATATTATGGACGTTTGAATTTAAATATCTTAAATAAATACATGCTGGAGGCAACAGTGCGTCGAGATGGTAGTTCAAGGTTTGAAGATAAATGGGGTACTTTCCCGTCAGCTTCGATTGGTTGGCGTGTATCAGAAGAATCATTTCTTGAGTCGGTAGATTGGTTGGCCAATTTGAAGTTAAGAGCTTCTTGGGGGCAATTAGGAAACGAAGCAATAGGTGATTATTATGCTGCAAGTAATAGAATGAATTCTGATTTGACTTATAATTTTAATAATACCTTGTATTCTGCTGCCGCAATTACAAGGCTTGCAGATCGTTCTACCACATGGGAGACTTCAGAACAATTAAATATGGGTTTTGATATTGGAGTTATTAAAAATAAGATTACTGCCACATTTGATTACTTCGTTAAAACAAATAAGGATATTCTGATGCAACTTCCAGTGTCAGGTACTCTAGGTTTATCAGAGGCTCCATTTGTAAATGCTGCAGCAATGGAGAATAGGGGAGTAGAGATGATGGCAACCTATGTTGGAAAGTATAAGGCACTCGATATTAAAGCCAGTGTTACCGCATCAAGTACTAAAAATGAGATCACTGATTTAGGTGGTCAGGATTTTATAATTTTTGACAATAACTTAATTTGGGAAGTAGGTAAACCTTTTAATTCTTTTTATGGATTTAAAACGGAAGGACTATATAGATCTCAAGCTGATATAGATAATCATCTTAATACAGAGATTGGTAATGCTTATGCTGGTATGGTTGCTCAACCTGGAGATATCAAATTTGCTGATCTAAATGGAGATGGAGTTATAACAGCTGATGATAGAACATTATTGGGCAAACCTTATCCCGATTGGGTATTTTCGAGTAACCTTGACTTGGGGTGGCGCAACTGGGATTTAGGACTATTCTTCCAAGGCGTATTTGGAGTTAATTCACTTAATCAGGGAATGATCACCGCCCCTTTTCATGGAGGAGCTGCTGCAACTGGGGCTTGGTATCGTAACGCTTGGTCAGAAGACAATCCAGATAGTAATATCCAAAGATTATACAGTGAGCCAAACAGGTTTAATATAGTTTCAGATTACTACATGGAGGATGCTTCTTATCTGCGTTTGAAAAATGTAACTCTAGGTTATACTATTCCAAAACGTTTGCTCGAAGGTATTGGGGTTTCTCATGTTCGTGTATATGGAAATATACAGAATGCACTAACATGGACAAAAATGCGCTATGGCTTTGATCCTGAAAAGCCTAGTACTACAACAAATACTCTGCAATATCCACAGACGAGAATATTTTCAATGGGTGTAAACGTTAAATTTTAAATGATGAGAACGATTATTAGTAAACTAAATATATTAGTCATCGCTCTTGTAATGAGCGCATGTGCAGACTATCTGGATACTGAACCGAAAGACTTTAGTCGACCAGAAGATTTTATGAAGACTGAGAAACAAGTGGAAACTGTTGTAAATGGGGTCTACAATAACATTGACTTTAGCAGTGATGATAATTTGTGGTTAAGAGTCTATCCAATGTATTACGATGTAATGACAGATAATGCTTTTAACCGTTCTCCCTGGGAAGGAGCAACTGATTTTGCCAGAGGAACTGTTACAGCTGAGAACTTCAGGGTTGAAGCCCATTGGAAACGAAATTATTCAGGCATAGCACGAGCTAATGCTTTTTTAGATGCAATTGAAAAATCGACACTTATTTCTAATAAAATTCCTCGTTACATTGCAGAAGTAAAGTTTTTGCGTGCCTGGTATTATCATGATTTAGTTAACTTTTTCGGTGATGTACCATTAATTTTAGATGCACCGGATTTAGAAAATAAAGAGCCGGCAAGAACTGCAAAAGCAGATATAATTGCGCAAATAATCGAGGATCTTAATGATATTATTCCAATTTTACCAGAAAGTTATGATGGTCCTGATGATCAAGGGCGTATAACACGCGGTGCTGCTTATTCATTTTTGTCACGTGTTTACCTATATGACAAGCAATGGGTTAATGCGGCAAAAGCTGCACAAGATTGTATGGATCTTGGAAAGTATAGTTTATATTCGGATTATGAGGGATTATTCTTAGAAGAAAATGAGGTTGAAGTATCGGGAACAGAAGCTATTTTTGAAGTTCATTATACACCTCAAATCAATCCATCTTTTTTTCAAATGCCTTTAATGGAATGGTGGCCATCTTTTCTACCAACCTTAGAGTTAGCTGAATCTTATTACATGGCTAATGGGCTGCCTATAACCGATCCTAATTCAGGTTATGATCCTGAAAATCCTTATATGAATAGAGATCCACGCCTAGAGGCATCAATTTATTATCCCGGTGCTCCATGGACAATAGAGTTTTGGGGACGTGTAAATTTACGATTCGAAGAGAACTGGATTTTAGGTGGTTCTGGGTTTAAACCAAAGAAATGGATTAATAATGGTAAAGCTCTTGATAGAACTAAGAGTGAAGGAACCAATAAACTTTTTATTCGATATGCAGAAGTTTTATTAAACTATGCAGAAGCACAAAATGAAGCAGCAGGCCCAGATATGAGCGTATATGCAGCAATTGATGAGTTGCGAGTACGTGCTGGTATGACAACACTTACTAATGCGATGCCTGGCTTAAGTAAGGACGAGATGCGTGACGTTATTAGAAATGAAAGACGCATAGAGTTTGTTTTTGAAGGACACCGATTAAATGATATCAGACGATGGGGAATTATGGAGGATGTGATGAAGGATGTTCATGGATATGATGCAACCTATTTACAAGATATGTCCTATCCTGGAGATGGTATGGGAACAACAGATAAATGGCAATATAAAACGAAAGTTCTCGATATTCGTTCTTTTAATTCTTCTCGTGATTATGTTTGGCCTATTCCTCGAGAAGAAATGAATTCAAATACGAATATGAAGCAGAATAATGGTTACAATTAATTAAAAGTCAAGACTATGTATAAATATATATTAACATTTATTGCAGTGTTTTCCCTGCTTACATTTAGTAGTTGCGATGAAGATATTGAAGCACCAACATTATCGCGACCCAATATATTACTTGATGAGAGTAAAAGTCCTATTATAACCGAAACATCTGCAGAAGTGGGATGTCGTGTTTATACCGATGGGGGAGCTCCGATTCAGGAGGTTGGAGTATTGTGGCAGTTAAAGACCACCGAATCTTTGTTAGAAATGCAATTTCCTGAACTTGACGGTGATGCAGTGAAGGTTGTTGGGGAAATTGAAGAAACAGGAATTGGTGCTGTTACTGCTCTTATTGAAGGGTTCGCTGTTAAAGATACTGCATACATCATTCGTATGTATGCGATTAATGCGGATGGCATAGTTGGTTACAGTTACCCAACCAGAATAAGTAATAATTTAAGTGACTATTAAAATCTCTAGTGACATTTAAGTTACATTAGATAATCAAACTCACTACTTCGGGTAGTGAGTTTGATTAAACATCCTTTCGATGTAATTATTTTCAATTATCTCACTTTACACCTATCGTTAGGTTTAAAGCTACTCCTTGGGTATAAAGTGTTAATATATCAGTTTGCTATGATTTTGCTTAGACAGTTTAGCGTTATTAATGCTCTTTTTTTGTTGAGTGTAATTATTTTGAATTCTAATTCAACAAGTGCACAAGGTACTCTACAAGATAGTACCAAGCCGTTCAGACATCAGGCTAACACTCCTTATGAAATGGCTAATCGAAATGAAGCGAGAGTTCCCTTGGTTACTTTCGAAGATGATAAGATTTGGGAATTGGAAACAGAAAACAGCATTGCGACATTAACAAAGACGCAAGAACAACAGCTGTATCGTAAATATTGTGGCAAATTAAACTTTAAAGCAACCGATAAGAAAGCTTCTATCACGGTAAAACTCAAAAAGCCAATTGTAATAGACAATTCATGGGATTGTATTGATTTCTGGAATTATGGAGCACATTGGCTATGGGGCGAACCAAAATGGGAGACTGCAATGAGGCATTTTGCACTTGTTGAGGGAGCAAATGGACAGCTTCACGAGCTGGACTTTACTCAGGCAGGTTATCCTGGTATGATTCATAAGTATTGGCATTTAAGCCACATTAAGCTCAATGAAGATATTAAATTGCCTGCCAAATTTATAGGGGTTCGCTTTAAAGGACGAAGAAATATAACTGATTTAGAGCTAAATTATTTTTTAGGGCCTATTTATGTTTATAAAGAACAGCTTAAACCGATTGAGTACGAAAAGTGGCCCGATAAATTACCTTTCCCTTTAAGAGATGTGACGATCTTACCAGATAATAAGAGTAAATATTCAAATACAATAAATAAATTAGGAGAGACTTACTCCCTGCAATACGATGGCACTGATCAATCATTTAGATATGAATTAAATCTTGAACATGGCCTTTTAAATGGGTTGAAATTAGTATATAACAATAAGGTTATTCCCATTAATGAAGGTGCTAAGCTTGAATTCGATAGTGCAGAATTAGTTGAATGGGATATTAAAAAAACAAAAATTAAGAACGATACACTCTTTGTAGAAGCATTGGCTATTTACAATCATAAGAAAGTAAAGTTTAATGTTTGGTATACGATCAAGCAGAAATCAGTAATTATAGGTATACATGAAAAGAGTCAAGAAGGTCATGTTAGCTCTATAAACCTTGGAAGGACGAAAGTTGAAGAACAGGCAAAGCTCATCACTGTACCGTTTTTAACCTATGGGGACCATCGTGTTCCACAGATATTATACAGTAATGATTTATTTTTCTTCAAGCAATTTGATTGGTATTACTCGGATGCATCGGACTTTACGCCTGGTCGTCATCATATCAAAGATGGCTGGGCAAGCTACAATAATGGGGTCAAATACATTCCCAAAACAAATGGGGTTAGAAATCCGGTAAGAGAGAAGCTGTTTATAAATATTTCACCCGATGTACAAGAGGTATTACCCACAGTGGACAACCCTAAGTCTCCAATGCGTTCTATTATGGCTCATCGTCTTTGGATGGTGGAAGGTACACCAGACCATGATTACCTTAAACAACAAGCTAAAGAATTAAGAGCTTTAGGTTTAAAAGAAGTTGCCGTACGATATCATGAAGGTATTTGGCGTGATGGTGGTGAGAGTTACACTTTTAGAACAGAATCAGCTCCGGGGAGAGGAGGTAATGCAGCTGTACAAGACTTGGTGGAAAACATAAAAAGTAAAGGATGGCTTGTTGGTCTGTACTCTAACTATACAGATTTTGCACCGGTTAATGCCAACTGGAATCCTGATTGGATTAAACGGGAACCAAATGGAGCTTGGGAAGTTAGTTGGTCACGATGTTACTCCCCAAAACCAATGATAGCTGTTGAGCAGCAAAAGAAATTTGCTCCACTAATACACCAAGAGTTTGGAACCAATCATAGTTACTGTGATGTACATACAGCTGTTTCACCAGTGGCAAGGGTGGATTATGATCATAGAGTACCAGGTGCAGCAACTTTTAGGCGCAGCTATGAATGTTACGGCCTGGTTTTGATGAATGAGAAAAAAGCCTATCATGGGCCGGTTTACTCGGAAGGTAACTATCATTGGTGGTATGCAGGGTTAGTGGATGGAAATTATGCAAATTTCAACCCAAAACTCAATAAGATTGATGTTTTTCCAGATTTTCAGTTATTAAAAATACACCCCCTTGAGATGGATGCTGGAAACGTTTATGTGGAAGGGGTGGAGTATCTGGCATATACATTAGCGTATGGCCACATTGGACTAATCAATGGAGATATTACTGAGCGAATAAAACGCTATGCGATGCTTCAACCGTTACAGCAATATTATTCAATGATTCCAGTCTCTGGCATTAAATACTTTGATGGAATTAACTATGTTAGCTCTTCTGAAGCTATCAAAAAGGATTTGCTCAAGCAAGCTAAACTTTCTGTTGACTATTCTTCAGGCCTAAAGGTTTTTGTGAATTTCTCAGACCAGGTATGGACAGTTGATGCAAAAGGTATTAAGTATGATTTACCAGAACATGGATTTTTGGCATATCATCCTGAATATGATCTAATCTCGGTGTATGGACAGTCAAGCAAGTGGAAGTCAAAAGGATTGGCAGAGTTTAATCAGGCTGCCAATCAAATATATATTGATTCACATGCGACAGTGTTTGAAAATGAAAGTTTTAGATGTGATGGAAAAGTATACTTTAAAAACGAAACCTTCGGTTGGGAAATTATTCCTGCTAAGGATTTCGAAATTGTTGAATTTAATCCATCAGTCTTGGGTTTAACAACCAATATTTTAATACAGGCACTTGATATAAACGATCGGCCTATTGAGTACGTACCTTATAATATAGTTGACGGGAAGATTCAGGTGAAGCATAAAAATAAGTCGGTATTAAAATATAGGCTAATTCAAGGGCAATAGATATTTTTTGACAATAATTAATTGTAAAGTATTAAATAAATCACATATCAGTAATGTGTGATTTATTATGGCTGAACTATTTTAATAGTAATAAAAAAAAATTATCACCCTTAGTTTGCAACATTTAAAAAGTTTCATCAAAAACACCTAGGCTTTTTGATGCTACATGTGTCTTTATAAGTAGTGCTAACTACTAATTGATTTAAGCGATGTATCGAATTATTATAATATTTTTAATTGGGCTCTGTTGGACTTCAGAAAGGTTATTAGCTGACTCAGGTTTAAAAACAAATCAGGAATACCCTATGGTTATTCTTCAAAATGATTCGATCAAAATAACTGTCTTAATGCCTGATGAACACAATGGTTATTACAGAAGCACACGTTTTGATTGGTCTGGTATGATTGCTCAAATTGAATACGGAGAGCATGAATTTCTTCAATCATGGCAAATGTATAACGGAACAGCGAATGGTGGTGTCCATGATCCGTTAGTACCGGGGACAGGTACAGGAACAGCAGAAGAGTTTCGTAATCCTCTTGGTTATGATGAAGCAAAAGTTGGAGAGCCATTTGTTAAGATAGGCGTAGGTGTTTTGCAGCGAGCTAGTCAGGAACCATATTTCTGGGATTATCCATACAAAATCATAAAGCCTGGTAAATGGGATATACATACAGAAGATAATTGTATCGTTTTCAAGCAAAACCTGGTAACGGACTTTGGTTATGCCTACGAATATGAGAAAGAAATCCGACTTACCGATGATAAAGCTGAATTGGAAATAATTCATAGCCTAAAGAATTGCGGTGATAAGAAGATTGATGCTAATCCATATTGTCATAATTTCTTCTGTTTTGATAAGAATTTCATCGGTCAAGATTATAAAATTGTTTTCTCAGATAAGGTAGAACCGGTCGATAAGTTTGATTCCCGAATCAGTTTTGAGGAGAATGAAATTAAGATTAATGTAATTGATTTTAAGTCAGAATGGATAGGGGGGCATATTAAGTGCAAAAACGCGCAGGAATATTTTGTAGTTAATTCTAATACAAGCACTTCAGTTAAGGTTATTGAAGATAAGAAGTGTGGCCCATTTTTTATATACCTATGGAAATTAGCATTATGCACAGAGCCAATGATTGAATTTACATTGGATAGTGGACAATCATTTACGTGGAAAAGAAAATATCAGTTTAATAAATTCTAAGAGAATAATGAAGAACTTCACAAAAATTGGATTAAGTGTTTTGATCGTTATTGGCATGTTTATTTCGTGTCAACAATCGCAAAAATCAAGTCCCAATAGCTATGCAAAGCATGGTCTTGAGTTTGAAAAACTGGCGCATGTGTGGGATGAAGCAATTCCACTTGGAAATGCCACAGTTGGCAACCTGGTTTGGCAAAAGAGCGGACGTTTGAGATTCTCATTGGATAGAGCAGATTTGTGGGACTTGAGGCCAATGGAGAACATCGACTTTGATAAATGGAAGTTTAAGGATGTTTATAAACATTGGAAAGCCGGTGAATACAATAAGGTTCAGGAAGCTTTTGATGTGCCATACGATAAATTGCCAGCGCCATCAAAAATCCCTGCAGGAGCTATTGAGTTTAATATTGATGCATTAGGTGATGTGAAAAAAGTTGATTTAGATGTTTCATCTGCCATTTGTACTGTAGAATGGATAAATGGAGCCAGGTTAACAACTTTTGTTCATGCCAGTGAGCCAGTTGGTTGGTATCAGTTTGAGAATCTGCCTGAAGAACTTTCTATCGAAATGATTTCTCCGTCATATGACCGCCCTAATGAAGAAGGGTATACAAGTCAGGCAAAGACCGACCTTAACCAATTAGGTTACAAACAAGGTGTAATAACAAAAGGTGATGATAACATCTGCTACAACCAAAATGGGTGGAATGATTTTAAATATCAGATATATACTCAATGGGAAAAAGGAGCTCAAACGCTAACTGGATGTTGGTCAATTTCATCAGAGAATGAAAAAGTGAAAGCGAGCGTTAAGGCAGAAGAGGTTGTTGCCAACGCAGTATCAGAAGGTTATCTATCTGCCAAAGAAGGGCATTTGTTGTGGTGGAAGAACTATTGGGCGCAATCATCAATCAGCATTCCTGATGATTTACTTGAACGTCAGTATTATCTTGAGATGTACAAATTTGGTTCAGCCGCCAGAGCCGATGCTCCACCTATTTCCTTACAGGCCGTTTGGACAGCTGATCATGGTAAGTTACCACCATGGAAAGGTGATTTTCACCATGATCTAAATACTCAATTAAGTTACTGGCCCGCCTATACAGGTAACTATTTAAATCTAGAAGAAGGGTTTATTAACTGGTTGTGGGAGCACCGCGATGTGTTTAAAAAATATACCAGAGATTATTTTGATGTAAATGGAATGAACGTGCCAGGAGTGAGTACATTAGATGGAGAACCGATGGGGGGATGGATTCAGTATTCTTTTGGACAAACGGTGGCATCCTGGTTGGGGCATCACTTTTATTTACATTGGCAATATACTATGGACAGAGATTTTCTTGAGCAGAAAGCCTATCCTTGGTTAAAAGATGTAGCAATTTATCTTGATGAAATGGCAGTTAAAGATGAAAAGGGGCGCAGAAAACTCTTGATTAGCTCTAGTCCTGAGATATATGATAACTCTGCCAAAGCCTGGTTCTCAGAAACTACAAATTTTGATTTGGCTCTTATTCGGTGGAACTATGAAAAAGCCGCAGAACTTGCTGCAGAACTTGGTTTAAAGGAAGATGCTGATAAATGGTTACAGATATTGTCAGAATGGCCGGAACTGGCTATTGATGAGGAAACAGGATTAATGTTTGCCCCAGAAGTAACATATCATGAATCGCATCGTCATTTCTCTCACCTTATGGGTTTTCACCCGCTTGGTTTAATCGATATTTCCAATGGTTCAGAGGATGCCAAAACGATAAATAACACACTGCAAAACCTAGAGGCTCAAGGTTCTGGAGCATGGACAGGTTATTCATTCAGTTGGCAAGGTAATCTATATGCACGTGCATTCGATGGTGATAATGCTGCTCGTGTGTTACGTATTTTTGCAGAATGTTTTTGTCTGAAGAACTCATTCCATGCGAATGGAGATCAGTGTCAGGCGGGATACTCAAATATGACATATCGTCCTTTTACCTTGGAAGGAAATTTTGCATTTGCATCAGCCATCCAGGATATGCTTATTCAAAGCCATACGGGCATTGTAAAACTATTTCCGGCACTGCCATCCGACTGGAAGGATGTTAGTTTTAATAAACTAAGAACTTATGGGGCATTTCTGGTTTCTGCAGAAATGAAGATGGGAAAAGTCGATAACATTGAAATAATGGCTAATGCTGATGGCGAAATTCAACTTCAAAATCCTTTTGACTCCAAATTTAAATGTAGTCATGAGTTTACTGAGCAAAACGGCATATTAACGATCAAATTAAAGAAAGGCGATGTGCTTGTTGCCAATGTTAATTAACAACTATTTAATGACTTAGAGTTTCAGTCTACTGTCTGGATAGGTGACGTATAGCGTTCTTGCTTGCTCAGGCTAGCTGATTGGTTTTCTATGATAGGTTCTAAATCTTATTAGAATGATTGACTCACCGTTTCTCTATTAAACGGTGAGTCAATATTATATATCTCTACATTATAATTGTGTCAATTTGAGTTATTGGCGGCACTAAATTCAAAAAAAAAATGAGAATACTAGTAATTATTTGTCTGAGTGTTTTTCTTGTTTCATGTCATCCACAAACTTCAGTTTTTACTATTGATAATGAAAATAGTGTTGGTATAGAAAATGATAAATTGGCCATTCATTTTAGCAAAAATAACGGACAACTACTAAAATTAATAAATAAAGGTACCAATGACAACTATCTAAAAAATGAGGGTAAGGCAAGCATATTTCGCCTTTTTGTCAACACAACAACTATGCCTAAGTTAAAAGCAGGAGCTCATGACAATGATTACGGAGGAGTAATTGTTGAGCCTTCAAATTGTTATCTTTTAAATAGTTCATTTGAAAAAGAACAATCAAACGGAACTTTAAGGCTTACTTATAAAGCTAAAGAAGTGCCTCTTGAGATAGCATTGTCGATAAGGCTTGATCACGGGAAAGAGAGCTTTGATAGCCATTTAGAAGTAAGGAATGTAAGTCATGACGATGTATCAGTCTATGCGGCTTTCCCTTATTTATCAGGCATATGTCTTGGGACAGATGCTAACTCTAACTTAATGGTTAATATGTGGGATAGGGGATATCCTGGCGAAAAAGCTTGGGAGAATGTAACAGGAGGTGTTTATGGGCAGAATGTTATGATGCAGTGGCAATGTGTATATGATCCAATAGTAAAGGAAGGATTGGCTATCGTCACAATGGATACTTTGTTCACAAATAAAATATATTCTTGCGTTCCAGATGGAGGTCTCAATGTACTATACTTTGATGAACAAACTCTAACTAAAGGAAAAGCTTTTTCTTGGCCGGAAAATAGAATAATGGCTTTTAATGGTAACTGGCGAAAAGCGGCAAGAGCCTATGGGGAATGGTTTAGTACCAATGTAGAAACTCAGAAAGTGCCAGCCTGGTATAAAAAGGAGGTGGTAAAACGTGCAAGTACGTGGTTGCCATCGCAAGAAACCGTTTCTTCTAATAAGCGCGTTAAAGGTGAAGAATTATTCAAATCCTTTAGGCAACTTCATGATGCTTATCGAGGTACATATAATGATTGTATGGAGATTGCTATGTGGAATGAAGGCGTTAATCTTTGGCCTGAAACATATGGGCCATGGATGTCCTCTGGTTTTATTGGATTCAGGTCTGATTTAGGCGGGCTTGAGGATTTTACTCGGGGTGTTGAAGAGTGTCACAAGTATGGCAGAAGAGTCGGTATGTATGTTGCCGGTTATGGTATAAGAAAAGATAGCCCTTTGCTAAAGGGCGAATGGAAAAAATATGCAATTGTAAAAAATGAAAGAGGAGTACCACTAATGGATTATCGAAATGGGGATAATATTTATGGTGCTTTTTGTTGTCCTGGATATAAACCGTGGCAGGATAATATTATTCGCGTTTGTTGCATGTTGGCCAAAGCAGGGGTTGATGAAATAAGACTTGATGAACTGGGCTTTCCATTTAAACCATGTTTCAATCCTGAGCATCACCACGAGAGTCCATATAATAGCAATAAATGGATGCGAACAATGTTGAAGCGAGTGCGTCAGGCAACTGATTCAATTAATCCGGATTTATTCATATCCACTGAATTCTTCATGGATTACTTCAGTGAAAGTACAAATGGAGCACTGGTGATGGATTGTTCTGGTCATGAGATAGATGCTATGAAGGTGGCATTGCCAGATTATTTGCCTTTATCCTATCATGCGAGTGCTTCGGAAGCAGCTTTTAAGGGAGCCATAATGGCCAAAACAGAAAGTTTAAGAAAAGACTGGGCCTGGGGGAATATAGGAGCAGAAAAACCAGATGATTTTACTGAAGAAAACAATCGCGAATTATTATGGCATGAGTTGGCTGGTACTTTACAAGACGCTGTAATTTATGGTGAAATAAGCGAATGGGATCCTGTTGCATTAAACAATTCAAAATGGATGGGACATTTATGGAAATCGGATAGCTATTGGGTCTTAACAGGAGGACATGTAGATGGTGAGCCTTTGCGTGAAGATGTTTTGGTGCAATTACCTGAAGTACCTAAGGGTGTTAAGAAGGTATATGAGTTTAATTTGGAAACATTGCAAATGAGAGAGACCGAAATAGATGTAAAGAACGAAGCTGGTCAGGTACAACTAAAGTTTCCAATGTCAGCTGTTCTATTTCCTTTTAAAAATTGTAAACCATTGCCATTAATTCAACAAAGGATGGACGGTAAAGAAATAAAAGTAGAAGTGTCTTTGTATTCTCCCTGGAGTGATGATTCCAGGCAGTATGAACTATCACGCATCACTATGAATGCACCTGGATTTGAAGTAGAACAAGAAATTATTGATGACAAAAAATTATTTACTATTCATCTTGGTGAAGGAGTATCAGCAAATGAATACTACTATACGATTTCAGGCGATTGTATGAATGCGAAACGTTGGTTTTCAATAAGAGAATAATTGTGATGAGTTAATACTCATTTCCGGTTGTATTCAATAATTATATCAATAGGATGAATTGTAAAGTAATATGTGCTATCATTCATACCATAATATGGCTATACATACCGAGAAGAGGTGTTTTGAATTAACAAACAATACTTTTGGATGTGAATAATTAACAACTCAATAAAACAATTTGAAGATGAGGAGCCGATTGTATAAAATTCTGATGAGTGTAGCCATACTCTTAATTTGCATTGTCTATGTACTCTTTTTTACTGGAGCTGAGAATCACAAAGCCAAAGATGTAGAGGGGCTGATTTTAACATTATCTAATAATATTCCAGAATACAATGCAAAGGATAGTATTGGTGAAGGTAAAAATATTCAAGTCAAGGAAGGGCAATTTTGTTCGCAGGATGGCCGGACACTCTTTTTGAGAGGGATCAATCTTGGCGGGAGCAGCAAGGTGCCATATATACCTAATATCGGAAGTCATGTTAAAGAAGGTTTTTTTAATGGTACTGATATCTCTTTTGTTGGACGCCCATTCCCAATAAATGAAGCAGACAAGCATTTTAAAAGATTAAAAAAATGGGGATTTCATTTTGTGCGCTTTATTGTTACATGGGAAGCCATTGAACATTCTGGGCCGGGAATATATGATTATGAGTACATCAAATATGTGAAAGAACTCATTACCAAAGCTGCTGCCTATGATATAAATGTGTTTATTGATCCTCATCAGGATTTATGGAGTCGATATAGTGGTGGCGATGGTGCACCTTTATGGACATTTGAAGCAGCAGGATTTAACGTCAAAAATTTTTTAGAAACAGATGCAGCTTTCGTTCATAATATATTTGGTGATCCATATCCTCAAATGGTATGGTTTTCAAATTATTATAAACTGGCTTCCTGCACTATGTTTACCTTGTTCTTTGCTGGTAATGATTTTGCTCCGCACGTAACAGTGAATGATTCCATTCCTATTCAGGATTTCTTGCAATCGCATTATATAAATTCAATGGCAGTACTGGCAAACGAGCTAAAGGAATTGCCCAATGTTGTCGGCTTTGAATTAATGAATGAACCATCTTCAGGGTATGTTGGGGTTAATGATTTATCCCAACCTTTCCCAACAAGTGTTGTAGGACTGACACCAACCCCATTTCAGGGTATGCTGTTAGGTGCAGGGATTCCTCAAGAGGTACAAGAATATGAATTGGGTAAGGTGTCTTTGATAGATAAAGGAAAAGTACTTGTTAATCGTGAACGAAAATTGGCATGGAAAAAAGCAGAACAAGATATTTGGAAAGAAGCCGGGATATGGCAACTACGTGATGGGGAAGAGCCTAAACTATTGAAGCCTGACTATTTTACTAGAGTTAACGGTAAAAATGTGAACTTTAATAATGATTACTATATCCCTTTTATAAAGGCCTATCAGAAGGCTATACATAGCATTGATCCAGACTGGTTTTTATGTGTGGATAATGTGTTGTTTCCATTACCTCATAAACTCCCTATGTTAAAGGAACAGGAAATCAGTAATCTGGTTGATGGCTCTCACTGGTATGACGATGCAACACTTGTAACTAAAAGATATGTGCCTTGGCTAGGACTGTTAAATGATGAAATACTATTAGGAAAGAGACAGGTGTATGCTGCATTTGTCGACTTTCTTAGCCAGATGCAAAAGGATACCAAAATGCGATACGGAAAGGATGCGGTCACTTTATTAGGTGAATTCGGGATACCTTTTGATATGAATAATAGAACGGCATATGAAACGGGCGATTATTCAGTCCAGAATAAAGCATTGGAGCGGTGTTTTTCAGCTATAGAAGATAATTTATTGCACTATACCTTATGGAACTATACAGCTGATAATACAAACGAAAGAGGAGATCAATGGAATGGGGAGGACTTATCGGTATTTAGCCTTTCGCAGGTATTAGATGCTAATGACCTTAATTCAGGAGGACGTGCTCTTGATGCTGTAGTACGTCCGTACCCATATCGTGTCAATGGTCAACTTGTCAAATACTCCTTTTCAAGTGAAAAAGGCGAAATGGAGCTTGAGTTTAATCCTGGTGTAAATTGTGAGTTGCCTACAGAAGTTTTTTTACCAGAATGGCATTTTCAAAATGGATATGAAGTATATGCTACAGGGGGAACACTAATGTTTAACAACGATGCTGATATGTTGTACTATACTCCAAAAGATAAGTCAATAAAACAACGTATCGTAATTCGCAGAAATAAAGAATGAGATTATAACATTGAAATAACGATGCTAGTATTATGAGAAAGATATTCGTAGCGATTTTAATTACGCTAAGCGTTCATCCTGTTTTGTCAAGTGAAGTGGATGCTGCTTATGCTTTATTAAGCCGGTTAATGCCAGAAAGGGAAGTTGAGGTCGAATTTCAAATGATTCCGGATGATAATGGGAATGATGTTTTTGAATTGCAAACAGTAAATGAGAAGCTGGTTGTACGAGGGAATTCAGCCCTTGTAATGGCATACGCTTTACACTATTATTTAAGAAATTTCTGTAATTCAAGCTTTTCATGGAATGGACAACAGTTGCACATAGGTGAACGATTGCCTGTAATTGAACAAAAGATTAGAAAGATAGCAACGTTTGACCAGCGTTATTATTTAAACTATTGTACATTTAATTATTCAATGTCTTTTTGGGATTGGGAACGTTGGGAAAAAGAGATTGACTGGATGGCCTTGCATGGTATCAATCTGCCATTGGCATTAGTTGGCCAGGAGGCTGTTTGGCAGAATACTTTAAGGAGGTTGAATTATTCCGAGGATGAAATTACTGCTTTTTTACCTGGACCATCTTACACCGGTTGGTGGTTGTTAGGAAATCTGGAAAGCTGGGGTGGTCCGGTATCACAAGAATGGATTGATAAGCAAAGTGACTTGCAAAAGAAGATTGTAAGTAGAATGAAAGAATTAGGTATGCAACCTGTTTTTCAAGGTTTTTATGGTATGGTACCTAATTCATTAAAGATTAAACATCCTACCGCTAAAATTCATAATCCGGGGAAATGGTTAAACTTTAACCGTCCTGGTTTTTTGTTGCCTGATGATCCGCTATTCAGCGAAATAGCAGCTATATATTATGAAGAACAAAGGTTACTCTATGGTATTTCTGATTATTACCAGGGCGACCCGTTTCATGAAGGAGGAACCTCAGAGGGAGTTAATGTAACGAAAGCAGCTAAGGGAATTTATGCCGCAATGAAGGCCAATAACCCAGGAAGTACATGGGTGTTGCAAGCCTGGGGTGAAAATCCTACCAAGAAGTTACTTAAAGGAATACCTAAGGGTAAAGCTCTTGTGGTTGATTTATATGCAGAAGCCTTGCCTCAATGGGGAGGTAAGGCCTCGGAATGGGCTCGCAAAAGCAGTTTTGAAGGCCATAACTGGATTTGGAGTGAGATTCCAAATTTTGGTGGACAAACAGGCATGACAGCAAAGTTAGATCAAACGAACCGAGATATTATGTTTGCCTTAAAACATCCCAATGGAAATAAGATGAAAGGCTTAGGTGCTACGCCTGAGGGGATTGAGCAGGATGCGGTTATCTATGATCTAATATTTGATCTGGCATGGGAGAAAGATACTGTTGATATGGATGATTGGCTAGAAATGTACGTAAGCAGTCGTTATGGAAAAATCAATAGTGAAATATTGCAGGCTTGGCAAATCATGAGAAATACCATATATAACTCACAATACAGACATGCCAGTGGCGATCATGGCAGTCCACCATTTGAGTCGGTATTATGTGCCCGTCCAGCATGGAATGTTACAAAGGTTTCAACCTGGGGTTATGGCGACATGGATTATTCTCCTGAGAAATTGTTGCTCGCCTGGGAAATGTTCTTCAAAAACAGACATCAATTTGCTGATTCTGATTGTTTTCGTTGCGATCTTGTGAATCTAACGCGACAGGTTATGGCAAATCACGGAAGGGAAGTGTACAACAAACTTCAGGTCGCATTCGACAATAAGGATATTAATAATTTTAATGTTATGGCCGGCAAAATGCTCGACTTAATTTCTGATATGGATTTATTGATGAGCTCAAGAAAAGAGTTTTTACTTGGCTCATGGTTGGAAAAAGCAAAGAAAAGAGCACAATCGCAAAGCGAGATGACGAATTTTGAAGAAAATGCCCGTCGATTGATAACTGTTTGGACCAATGAAAAACATGTTGTAAATGATTATGCATATAGAGAATATTCAGGTTTGTTAAATGACTATTATCGTGAGCGATGGAGGATGTTTATCGATTATGCAAGAGGTGTCCTTGACGGAAATGATCCAAGAATACCTGATTTCTTTAGTTTCGAAGAAAAGTGGGTGTTGAGTGATGAAGAATATCCTAGTGAAGCACAGGAAAATGAACTTGATGTAGTGTACTATTTAGGCATGAAGTATTTCCATAATTGATTGGCATAAATCAAGAGTTGTTGATAAACGAAAAGCTAGACATAAAATTAAGGAATATGAAGAAAATATCATTACTTATAATGCTGCTAATAGCAGTTAATCTTTTAGCTCAAGAGCATAAAATTATTCCTGAGCCATCAGAATTACAGAAACGTGAAGGAGTTTTTAAATTCTCACCTGCCAAACAATCTATATTATCAGATTCATACTTACAATTTGAAGCCTCATACCTGACAGATATGCTAAGTTCAAATTTTAGTATCCAGGCAGGAGTTGTTACAAATGAAAAACTCAGCAACTCTATTAAATTGCTCGTAGATGAAAGCATGACTGATAGGGAGGCATATGCATTGGAAATTGATAAGAATCAGATAGTAATTAAAGGGGGAAGTGCCACCGGTGTTTTTTATGGTATTCAAAGTCTTCAGCAATGGATGTGGGGAAGTTATCATGCAATAGAAAACACGGTTTCTTGTGTTAAGATAATTGATAAGCCGAAATATGAATACCGGGCACTAATGCTTGATCCTGCTCGTCACTTTTTAAAGCTGGAAGGACTTAAGCAGTATGTTGATGTTATGGCTAAATACAAATATAATAGGTTGCATTTACACTTGAGTGATGATCAGGGATGGCGGATTGAAGTAAAAAAATACCCATTATTAACAGAGCTTGGTTCCGTTCGAAAAGAGACTGAGGGGGATGGAGTACCACATTCTGGCTTTTATTCACAGCAGGATATGAAAGAGTTAGTTGCTTATGCTGCTAAGCGTCATGTAACAATAATACCAGAGATTGATGTGCCTGGCCATAGTGTTGCTGCTATTGTTGCCTATCCGCATTTAACTTGTTTTGATGAAGAGTTGGAAGTGAGGACAACACCAGGAGTATCTAAAAACCTTTTATGTGCCGGTAATGATGAAGTATTTACATTTTTAGATGATGTTATAGCAGAACTGGCTGAGGTATTTCCTGGTGATGAGTTTCATATTGGAGGAGACGAAGCACCGCTCGATCATTGGAAGGAATGCCCTAAGTGCCAGAAAAAGCTGAAATCTCTCGGCGAGGATACACCGCAGTATCTGATGAGCTATTTCTTTAAACGCGTTAACCAATCATTGCAAAAAAATAATAAAAGACCATTGATATGGTATGAGTTGGATGTGCCTTTTTATCCTGAAAATAGTACGATGTATACCTGGCGTATGGGCTTGTCATCAAAGGTGATTAAAAAATCCAGAAAAATGGGGTATAAACTGATTTCATGTCCTGGAGAGCATGCTTATTTTGACTATCCTCAGGCTAAAGGTGAGGAAACCTGTGATTGGATGCCGATACTTTCGTTGGAGCAGGTATATCAGTTTAACCCTGCAATGGGAGTTAAAAAGAGTGATCATATTATTGGCGTTGAAGCATCCTTGTGGGGTGAATATGTTAAAGATATTGAACGCGCCTTTTACATGACCTGGCCAAGAGGTATGGCATTGGCTGAAGCAGGATGGTCGGGTTCTCAGAATAGAAGCTGGAAGGATTTTACCAATAAGCTCAATAGCCATTTTAAATACTTTGATAGGATTGGTGTGGCTTATCGTTTCCCTGCAGAGGTTTTTAATACCCAAAAGAATAAACCATAAGTTTCTGGTAGCAAAAGAAATTCACCATATATAAACGTTGATTATTATGAGAGTATCCGTCGTTATATTGTTCTTTTTAGTTTTTGGTTTTTGTCTAATTGCTCAGGTTCCAGATTGGGAAAATCCTCAAGTCATTGGAATTAACAAAGAAGCTTCACATGCTACTTTTTCGCCATACAACAATAAAGAATCAGCTCTTCTACAGGCTGAGAGTGTTAATGAGCTGTCACTCAATGGTCAATGGTTGTTTTGTTGGTCCCCAGATCCAGACAGTCGTCCGGTAAATTTTTATAAAAACGATGTGCAAACAAGGGATTGGCAAAAGATTGAAGTTCCTGGTAATTGGCAAACCCAAGGATTTGGTATCCCGATTTATACCAATATTACTTATCCATTTAAAAGGAATCTGCCATATGTAACGGATGAACCCAATAATAGCTATAGTTCCTATAAGTTGCGAAACCCTGTTGGTTCCTATAAACACTTCTTTGACTATCAAGATAATTGGGCGGATAGAATTCTCTTATTAAATTTTGATGGGGTTAAATCAGCCTTCTACTTATGGATCAATGGACACAAGGTGGGCTATAGCCAGGGTAGTATGACACCTGCTGTTTTCGACATTACAAAGTACGTTCATAAAGGCCAGAATAGCATTTCTGTTGAAGTTTACAGATGGTCTGATGGTAGTTACCTGGAAGATCAGGATATGTGGCGTTTGAGTGGAATTTTCAGAGATGTGAAGATAATTTCAAGGCCAAATGTTTATATACGAGATATTCAGGTAACAACCAAACTGGAGGATAATTACACAAAAGCAACACTCGAGATCCAGAGTGAATTGCTTAACAAAGCAGAAGGTAATAGTGGCAAAGGTTCCTTGAGAGCATCGGTATACGATGCAAATGGTAAGCAGGTTAGTGAAATTTCTGTTCACCCACTAAAGAAAATACCAGTTGGTGAGATAAATAGGCAGTTAATGAGCCTGAAGATTGAGAAGCCAAATTTGTGGAGTGCTGAATCACCCTATTTATATACACTGTTAATTGAACAATTGAATTCAAAGGGGCAGATTTTAGAAGTACTTCCTATAAAAGTAGGTGTGCGTGAAGTGAAAATAATAAATGGGATTTTTACCGTCAATGGAAAAGCGGTTAAATTAAAAGGCGTTAACCGTCATGAGCATCATCCGCGCACTGGAAGGTATGTGGATGAACAAACTATGCGTAAGGATATTGAACTGATTAAACAATGCAACCTCAATATGGTGCGCACAAGCCACTACCCCAATAGTCCTTTATGGTACCAATTGTGTGATGAATATGGGATATATTTAATGAATGAGGCCAATCAGGAATCACATGGATACAACATTGGTAATAAAGAATTAGGTAATAACCCTAATTGGAAGAAAGCCCATGTAAACAGAGCAGCAGCAATGGTGCATCGTGACAAGAATCATCCATCTGTTATAATTTGGTCACTGGGCAATGAAGGAGGAAAAGGACAAAACTTAAGAGCAATGGCGGATACAATTCAAAGGGTGTTGCCCAATGCGATTGTCTTTTGCGATAGTGATTTGGATGTATCTGATATGTTGGATGTATCATATGTTCACCCTGATAAAGTTCGAAATATAGCTGAAAAGCAGAAAGATCGTCCCATATTCATGAGAGAGTATGCTCATGCCATGGGTAATTCACTTGGTAATTTTGCAAAATACTGGCAAGTTATTTATGATTTTGAGCACATGGCGGGTGGAGCCATATGGGATTGGGTTGATCAGGGAATTGCACGAAAGAAGGATGGTAGTCGTCTTCAATACATATCAAAAGCTTCTCAGTTGTCGCTTGAAGCTGATGAATATTGGGCAATTGGGGGTGATTTTGGTGATCATCCGAATGATAAGGAGTTCTGTATAAATGGGTTGGTTGGTCCTGATAGGATTCCTAATCCTCACTATTTTGAGGCTCAAAAGGTGCATCAATATATTACTTTTGAGCTTGATACTGCCCAAAAAGAAAACCTATGCATAAATAATCATTATCACTTTACAGATCTTGAAAACTTTTGTTTTCATCAACTCTTGTTTCGTAATGGTCATTTGGAGGCTAAAAGCAAGATTGAACATGTCAAAGCGTCGCCTGGTGCTTCCTGGAAGGGTTCTCTTGTGATACCTGAATTTGCAGATGATAAGGCCGAGTATACGATGGTTATTGAAGCTGCATTAAAGGGAAATAATGCATGGGCTTCAAAGGGATTTGTTGTTGCAAAAGAGCAGTTTGTACTGACGCCTTATCCGTTCGATAATGGTCTGAATAAAGTGGATGATGGGAAGTTGATTCTTCGTAAACAAGCCGGGCGACTTATAATTGAAGGTGCTAACTTCAAATGTGAAATTAATCGTACTAATGGCTCAGTTCAGAATTTGGTGTCTGATAATCAGCGATTATTAATGCGCCCATTAGAACCGTACTTCTGGAAGCCACCAAATGATAATCAGCAGCGCAATAACTATGATCGTCGAATGAGCGATTGGAAGGACCTCATGATGGATGCTTCAATAGTCGATGAACAGATTCTAATGGATAAAAGTAATAGGTTGATAACTGTTGTTTATCGGCTTAAGCCCCGGAAACTGGATATTCAGGTTGAACTAAAATATGTACTTAATACAAATGGTGACTTGCAAGTGAATATGCATTATACTCCCAATGACAAGCAAAGTAGTATGCCAAAGATTGGGTTTCGTTTAGCCATTCCACGAGAGTACGAAAAATTGAAATGGTATGGAGCCGGGCCCCATGAAAATTATCCGGATAGGAAAGAGGGAGCATTAATAGGTATATACCAGATGAATCTAGAAGACTATATGGTACCGTACATTTCGCCACAGGATAATAGTAATCGGGGTGACGTGAGGTGGATTAGTTTTAATGATAAGCAACAAAGACAATGGCTGGATATAAGTGGTATGCAACCATTTAATGTAAGAGCATGGTCATGTTTGGAAGAGGATATTGAAAGCGTGGAGCATCATTTTGAAGTAATGGAACGCGATTTTATAAATATTAATATTGATTATAAGATTCATGGTGTAGGTGGGGATGATTCATGGGGTGCAAGGACTCATAAAGAATATTGGGTGGATGGAAATCGCGAATATCAGTTTGGATTTGTTATCAAATCAGGAAAAGATAACTGAAGTTGAATAGCTGACAGATTCATTCAAAGCCTATTTAAATGAAGTTAAAAAATAAAACAGATATAGAAAGTATTATGACTTTAAGAAGAAATTGGTGGATACCAGTAATATTATTTAGTTTGATTGCTTCAGTTGACGCACAAATTATTGAACGCGAACGGCCTGCGGAGTGGAAGAGCCTTGTTAAAGGAGGACGCTTTATGGATCGCTTCTTGCCCATTCCAACTAATGGAGAACTTACGGCAGATACCTGGGGGGCTGGTGATGTGGTTCCTCGATACGTTGATAACGGATTAGAAGAGGATGAATATTCCTATTGGGGAGGTAATGCGATTAAAGATAATATGGGTGTTTACCATTTGTTTGTTTGTAGATGGCCTGAAAGTGCCGAAAAGGGGCATATGGCTTGGCCCGATTCGGAAGTGGTTCATGCTATTGGAACAAACTCATTGGGGCCATACACTGTACAACAAATTATTGGTAAAGGCCATAATCCTGAACTATATAAATTAAATGATGGTCGTTATGTAATTTATGTAATTAGAGGATATTACATTTCTGATTCGTTAAATGGCCCATGGGAATACAAGCAATTTCAATTCGATCGTCGGGATAGAAATGTGCACGATGGTTTATCAAATCTAACTTTTGCTAAACGGGAAGACGGTTCATACTTAATGGTGTGCCGAGGCGGTGGCGTTTGGATAAGTCAGACAGGTTTATCACCATGGAATCAGGTAACACAGAAAAGCGCTTACCCTTCTGTTGAAGGACGGTTTGAAGATCCTGTTATCTGGAAAACCAATGTTCAGTATCACATGATTGTAAATGATTGGTATGGACGGATAGCATACTACCTTCGCTCGAAGGATGGAATAAAATGGAAGGTTGAACCGGGTGAAGCCTACATGCCGGGTATAACTACTTATACTGATGGCGTAAAAGAAAACTGGTTTAAATATGAGCGTATTAAGATGTTGCAAGATGAATATGGCAGGGCAACACAGGCACACTTCGCAGTTATTGACACCATTAAATGGAACGATTTGGCCAATGATAACCACAGTTCAAAGCATATCTGTATTCCACTAACGGTCGGTCGACTAATGACTGTTTTGGATAATAGTAAGATTCATGCTCAAACCAAAACTATTAAAGTAAAGATAATGGCTGAGGAAGGATTTAATCCTCATACCGATATCAAGCTGGAAAGTTTACGTTTAGGTGCATCTGAGAAAGTTAATTTTGGAGGCGGGTGTAAGGTTATTGATTCTCGCATCGATGGTAATGATCTAATTTTAGTTTTTGATGCTCAGGGTAATGGTGTGACAGACGATAATTTTGTTATTAAACTTGTTGGTGAGATGTCCAAAGGGCAGTTATTATTTGCTTATGCACGCTTACCGTGGGTAGACTATTTGGAGCCAGCTCTTTCAGCTCGTTTGCCAAAAGTGCAAAATGATAATAATCAAATGAGTTTATCGATTGAGGTGCAAAACTTTGGGCAACAAAGCTCTTGTGAAGCAAAACTGAGTGTATTTGAAGATACAAAAAATGGAATTGTTGAACTTGTTTCTGGATCAATTAAGCAGATTGAACCTTATGAGAAAATCCTTATGAACCTGCCGTTGGATAAAAAACTGGAAAAAGGGATGAGGCACTTAATTGTTAGAATTACAGAACATGAAAGAACGATCGAAGAGATTACCGGAGAGGTGTTTGTGAATGAGTAGGATGATTTAATTAGGATTTAAATATAAAAAGTAGACAAAATGAGACAGTTAATTTTATTGATTTCATTGATTGCACTGACACAATGCACAGTTACAAGTCAGGTGGAGCAGATACCATATTCAGTACCAAAAACACCTTGGGCTGATTATTATGGTCATCACCGCGCAGTAATACAGGTTGATGCGCCTGCAGATGTTGTTAAACTTGATCTGCTTTGGCGTCGTCATGATGCCAATCCAGAAAAGAAAAAGTTTGTTATTGTAAATGCTGAAACAGGTGACACAATTAAAAATATTCATAGAATAGCAGTGGATAATGAGCGCTGTAAGATTGCTTTTGGTCCTGTTCAAAAAAAAGGAACCTATTATTTCTATTATGCGCCTTTTAAAATACAAGAGGAGTATGGATTCTATAATAAGGGTTACTTAAGGCCAGAGAGTGCATCAGTAGCTTGGGTGAAGGATAATAAGCTTTCTGATAGTAGTGTGCTTCAGCAACTTCCAAATGCTAATGTGGAAGCCATCCAGTCCCGCACCCAATTTGATAGTTTCTATCCAATGGAACTTATTCCTACAAAAGCAGAAAAATCGAAATTTTTAGCTGATAAGAATGACGATTATATAATCTTTTCAGAAGATAGAAAAGATCCGATTAGAATGCTGGATGAAATACCTGTGAAGTGGATTATCGAAGATAAAGGACTTGACTTTGAAGGAAAGGCAATGCAAAATGAATATTATGCTTTTCAATTAGGTGTTTATGCCTCAGCTAAAGATGTTAAAAACATACAGGTGCAGTTCTCGGATTTAAAAAATGGTAATCATTCAATTAGTAGTAATCAACTGACATGTTTTAATACTGGTGGTGTTGATCCGTTTGGAAAAACGTTTACAAAAACAGTGGATGTTGAAACTGGTAAGGTACAGGCTTTATGGATTGGCGTTGACATACCAGAAACAGCAAAAGCAGGTGTTTATATTGGAGAAGTAATAGTTACTTCTGATAATTGTAAACCTCAGGTAGCAAAAGTTAAAATAAAAGTTGAAGATGAGGTGCTGGCCGATCGCGGTGATAGTGAACCATGGAGACATTCTAGGTTAAGGTGGCTCAACTCGACTTTAGGTATTGATGATGAAGCAACTGGTGGTTACGAGCCAATTAAAGCCATTAATGATTACATGTACGATTGTTCAGGTAAAGTCGTTCGCCTGAATATGAATGGGATGCCAGAAAGTATGCAGGTGTATGGAACGGAGATATTAGCTGGGCCGATTGCTTTTAAACTCAAAACCCAAAAGCAAGAAGCCGGTTTGAGTGGAATGAATGATATAGAAGTACTTAAGAATAGTGCAGGTGTAATGAAGGGCAGATGGGAAGATAATGTAGCTGGTATTGAAGTACTAGCAGAAGGTACCCTGGAGTCTGATGGATATATGCATTACAAAATAAACTTAACTGCAACTGAAGACGTAAAGTTGGACGACGTTCGATTGGAGATTCCCTTGAAAAAGTCAATTGCTCGCTATATGATGGGTATGGGATTACCAGGAAGTAAAGTACCACAAAATCATCAGGCAAAGTGGAAAGGTCCACATGATAGTTTTTGGATTGGAGATGCTAAAGGTGGTATGTGGTGTGAATTACGCGGTAGTGAATACAACGGACCATTGTTAAATCTTTATCAGCCTGAATACCCCTTGAGTTGGGATAATGATGGTAAAGGTGGTTTTAAAATAGAAACACAAACATCACAGGTGAAAGCAATTTGCTACAGTGGTAAAAGGACTATTAAAAAAGGTGAATCTATAGATTTTGAATGGGCTTTCCTAATGACTCCTGTCAAGAAAATTAACTATGAAAGCCAGTTTGTTGACCGTTATTATCACAATGGTGGTGCTCCAATGCCTACTCAAGAAGACTTTGATGCAGGTGTTAAAATTATCAATGTTCATCATGCCAATGAGTATAATCCTCATATCAACTATCCATTTATAGCTGTTGATGAGATGAAAGGCTTTATAAATGATATGCATGAAAAAGGTCAGAAAGTTAAGATCTATAATACAGTAAGGGAGTTAACAAATTATACCACAGAAATATGGGCTTTACGTAGTTTGGGACATGAGATTCTGGGTGATGGTAAGGGAGGTGGCTACCCTTGGTTGCGTGAACACTTGATTGATGGTTATCATCCTCAATGGTATCAGTATTTCCCTGAAAAAAGTGCAGATGCTTCTATTGTTAATACGCCATCAGACTCTCGTTGGTACAATTATTATATTGAAGGATTAGCCTGGCTGGTGCGTAACGTAGATATTGACGGATTATATTTGGATGATGTTTCTTATGACAGACGTATTGTAAAACGCATGAGAAAAGTACTTGATAGAGAAAAACCCGGGTGTATTCTTGATTTGCATTCAAATACTGGTTTTTCAAAGGGACCTGCAACACAGTATACAGAGTATTTCCCCTATCTGGATAAATTATGGTTCGGTGAGAGTTTTCATTATGATCAGATGCCTCCTGAGAACTGGCTTGTGGAAGTTTCAGGTATTCCTTTTGGATTAATGGGTGATATGTTACACCGAGGAGGAAACCGTTGGTTGGGCATGCTTTATGGCATGACAGTGCGACATCCCTGGGTGACAGATGGAGTCTTATGCGATCCTCGACCTATCTGGAAAGTTTGGGATGATTTTGGCATTCATACTTCTGAAATGATTGGATTTTGGGAAAAGAAGCCATTTGTCACAACCAACAATTCGAATGTGAAAGCAACAGTTTATAAAAAGAATGGTAAAATTTTAGTGGCTTTGGGCAATTTTTCTGATAAAACACAAAAGTGCCAATTAAACATTGATTGGAATAGCTTGGATTTGGCTAAAGGAAAAGTAAGCTTAATGGCACCTGAAGTAAAGGATTTTCAGAAAGCGCAGGCTTTTAGAGTCGATGATACTATTACAATAGAGGCCAAAAAAGGGTGGATGATTATTATTTCCGAATAAACAGAATTTATTAAAATAAGTGTTTATGAAACAAGTGCTATTTACTTGCCTCTTTATGCTTTTCACAATAATTCAGATGAAAGGCACAGAGAAAGAAGGTGATAATCTAGAGCTTTGGTATACTGAACCAGCTCAGAACTGGATGACAGAGGCCTTACCATTTGGTAATGGGTATATGGGAGCCATGTTTTTTGGTGGGTTTGATACAGAGCAGATTCAATTTACTGAGGAATCGTTATGGTCGGGTGGACCAGGTTCTCATCCCAAATATAATTATGGTAATCAAAAAGGAGCATCTGAGTATTTGCCAGAAATACGTAATCTTCTCAGGCAAGGTCAAAACAGGGATGCCCATCGTTTGGCTTCAAAACATTTAACTGGAGTTATTCATGAAAAAGAGGGATGTGATTTCGGTGATTATGGGGCTCAACAAACCATGGGGGACGTGTTTGTGAAAGTCAAACAAAGTGATAGGGTTAGGGATTATTCTCGCACGCTGGACCTGTCAACAGGATTGGCACATGTTAATTACCTGGCTGGTGGTGTAAAGCATGAAAGAACCTTTTTTGGATCTTATCAGGATAAGGTATTGGTATATCGTTTTAAATGTGATTCAAAAACTGATTATGCAATTGAATATGTAAATCCACATAAAAAGTATAAAGAAGAATTTGCTGGTAATATCTTCAGATACCAAGGTGTTGTTACAGATAATAATATGAGTTTTGAAACATGCATGGTTATCGATACTGACGGCGAAGCGGCGTATGATGAAGGAGTAATATCCGTAAAAAATGCTCGTGAATTAATAATTTATCATACGGCAGCAACAGACTATATAATGGAATATCCTCATTATAAAGGAAATGATTTTGTTAGTCAAAATACAGCTGTTGTCAAGTCTATTATTAGTAAATCTTATAATAGTATCTTCGATGCATATTTAAAGGATTATCAGAGCCTATTTAATCGTGTAGAAATTGAATTAGGAGGAGAAAGAGAACGAAACAGTGTGCCTACAGACAAAAGGTTAATTGAATACAATCAGGGCGTGAATGATCCAGGATTGGAATCCCTTTACTTTCAATATAGTCGCTATTTAATGATCAATGCCTCTCGTCCGGGTACTATGCCTTTAAATCTGCAGGGAAAGTGGAATAATAGTACAAACCCTCCATGGGCTTGTGATTATCACATGAATATTAACCAGCAAATGTTGTATTGGCCAGCTGAGGTTACGAATCTTAGCGAGTGTCATTTGCCTCTTTTTACCTATATGGAAAGTCTTGTTGAACCAGGTAAGGTAACAGCACAGAATTATTTCAATGCCAGAGGATGGGTTGTTAATACCATGAATAATCAATTTGGCTACACTGCACAAGGTTGGGGACTTCCATGGGGCTTTTTTCCTGCCGGAGCGGCTTGGTTATGTCAGCATATATGGGAGCATTTTGAATTTACTCAGGATAAGGTATTCTTAAAGGAAGTAGGATATCCAATTATGAAGGAAGCTGCTTTGTTTTGGATGGATTATCTGGTTGAGGATAATGATGGTAACTTAGTTTCAATGCCATCCTATTCACCTGAGCATGGCGGAATATCTACCGGAGCATCAATGGATCATCAGATTGCATGGGACTTATTAAACAATTGTGTTCTGGCATGTGAACAGCTTAATGTGGACGCAAATTTCATGAAAGAAGCCATTGGTATTCGAGATCGTATTTGCCCTCCGCAAATAGGTAAATGGAATCAGCTTCAGGAATGGAAGGAAGATGTGGATGACCCCAATAGTAAACATCGGCATGTTTCTCATTTATATGCTCTTCACCCGGGCAAACAGATTACGGTTGAAGATACACCAAGATTAGCTGAAGCTGCTAAGGTTAGTTTAAATGCAAGGGGAGATAATGGAACAGGCTGGTCGCTGGCCTGGAAAGTTAACTTTTGGGCTCGTTTGAAAGATGGAGAACGTGCCTATCTCTTATTTCGTCGTTTATTAAAGCCTACTCAAGATGAAGGGTACGATATGCTATCTGGTGGTGGCAGTTATCCAAATCTGTTATGTGCTCATCCACCCTTTCAATTAGATGGTAATATGGGGGGATGTGCAGGTATTGCTGAAATGTTACTGCAGTCGCATACAGGTGTCATTGAGTTATTGCCAGCTTTACCACAAAATTGGCGCAATGGATCTATCAAGGGACTCAAAGCAAGGGGCAATTATGTGGTTGATATTAAGTGGCAAAATGGTCAAGTTGTTATCGCAATGATTAGTGGGCAGCCTGGGCAAGTAGGAAAGTACATGTTAAATGGTGAGGTTGTCGCTTTTGAACTACCTGATGAAGGCTATATCAGAATACAATAATTATAAATGATTTTTTGACAAAGAAGTCTGCAGAATCATTCTGTGGACTTTTTTGTTTTTAATGATAGTCAATATTGTTTGATGTAAGGAGGTGTTTATAGCCTGAAGGAGTACGAAGTAGTTTTCATTTAGTGAATTGATATAGGTTTTGTGCTGATTGATTCTTTTTTTTAAATAAATTTATAGATTGACACGTTGTTTTCAAAGACCTTAAATATTTTTGCAAGAATAAAAATGGTTAAATGAAGAAAGGTGCCTTGATAAACATAGAGCTGTCATTTTTTAATGAGTTACGATATCGGTTAATACATTTATTGGTCACATTGAGCCTTTGCACATTTTTACTAATAGGCCTCAAGGCATTTAATATGTCCGAATGGATTGCTTCACCATATTGGATTTCTTCATTAGGTATTAATGGGTTTATTCTGATTGGTGCTATTGTAATGAGTATATCTCAAGGAGGAATGTATTTCTTTGCAAAATCGCATTCTTTCAAACTTGGAAATTTAACGTTGTGGCTTTTCTCAGAGATTATTATTCTGACATTTGCATTATCATTTATTTATGGTGAGGAAGGGTATTCTTATGTCACCGAGTGGATTAATAGTTTTAAGTATGTTTTGTTGATAGTTATATTTCCCTATTTGTTTTCACTGCTAATTCTTTATGTTTTCACTGCTAATAAATCAGATACTAGGGAAGACATAAACAAAATTGAAATGTTTAATTTTAAGGACGAGAGAGGGCAAATTAAAATTAGTATTCGGCGAGATAACGTGCTTTATCTGGAATCAACAGACAATTATATTACCATTTTTTACCTTGAGAAGGGGAACGTTAAATCTGAAATGGTACGAAGCTCCTTGAAGATTGTACAGTCAGAGTTTCAGTCTCAGGGATTGCTACGCTGCCATCGTTCATTCGCTATCAATGTAGAAAATATTGACTGGATTAGAAAAGTAGGACGTGGTTATAAAATTAAAGTTAAGGAAGTGGATACTCTACTTCCCGTATCTAGAAGCTACACCCCACAGTTTATCGATATTCTGGATATGTAGAACCATTCATCCCTGATATGTTCCGTTTATCCCTTTAGTTTTTTACATTGCAATTACGTTTATAAATTTGTTTCTAACAGATTAGGAGGCATAGAAACTTAATTGTAATAGGCCATCTGAAATAATAGTTTTATAAATTTAAAAAGTAAGTTAGAATGAAAAGAGCGATGTTAATTTTTGTTTCATTGGTTTTAGTAAGTACAATGAACTTAAAAGCGGAAGGAATAGAAAAGGAAGTTATTGGTAGTTGGGAGTTTGATGTTGAGCATGCCCCCTATGAGTATCAGGTTGGAAAAGCAGTTTTTTTCAATGACAGCAATGAAATAAAGGTTAAGCTGGTATTTGAGTATGAAGATGTGAATGGTTTTGCATTAAAAATTGAAGGCAATAAAGTAAGCTTTAAAGTTGAGGTGCAATATGAAGAAGTTGAGGTGCAATTAGAGCTGAAAAATGGTCAATTAGCAGGTAATGCTGTTACCCCAGAAGGAGATATTCCCATTACTATGAAAAAAGCAAAAGGGTAAGCTATTGTCAATAAGAGTTTCGTTGCCCCTTTTTTTAAAGCGGGCAACGATATTTTGAGCTGGATTATGTATGATTAAACGTTGATATTAATTGAAATTAAATACCGTATACACGCGTAATTTATAAGTAGAGGAAGATGAAAAATTTATTTGTATTAATGCTGTTTGTTATATTGGGTTGTTATCACTCTAATGCAGGAAATAACAAAGTACTAATTATTGGGATCGATGGCTGTAGGCCTGACGCGTTAAAGAGAGCCAATACTCCCAATATTGATAGACTATGGCGCGAAGGTGCGTATTCTTTTTCGGCACAAACAGATCCTATAAGTAGCAGTGGGATTTGCTGGACCGGAATGTTAACAGGAGTTTGGCACCAAAAACATAATGTAGTAACTAATGAGTATAAAAATCCCAATATTGAAAAATATCCTCACTTCTTTAAGCGACTGAAGGAGTATAATCCTATGGCTAAAACCTACTCAATTGTGAATTGGAAACCCATACACAATATTCTTCAGGAAGGTGATGCCAACTTTGAGAAATCTCGATTATTTGATAGAACTGTTACAAAAACTGCTAGACAAGTAATCAAACGAGAGGATGTTGATGCTATTTTTATTCAGCTTGATGAAGTTGATCACTCAGGACATGTCAACGGGTTTTCACCTGATTCAGTAAAATATTTAAAAAGTATTGAAAAAGCAGATAAACGAGTGGGTACACTAATTAAATCGCTTAAGCAACGAAAGGAATACGATGGTGAAAATTGGTTAGTTATTCTCACGACCGATCATGGAGGAAGTGGTTATGAACATGGGAAAAACATTGATGAGCATACAACTATTTTTTATATCTTAAACGGAAAGGATGTTGAACAAGGTCTTATTAAAGATAAAGTTGATGTTGTAGACGTTGCCGTGACAGCTTTGCATCACCTGGGAGTACCAATAAAAGATGAGTGGGAGTTAGATGGTAAGGTGGCTGGATTGAATTAGATCAAAGTTAGATTCTAGCGTTCAGTTATCAAATTAGAAAATATTCAAGAAAGAATGTAATTCAATTTGGACATTATCTTAGTACTGGTTATTTTCGTAGCTAAAGAAAGTTTATGAGCTCTAATCATCCCAAAGGAAGCGCTGAGTATATTAATCGCCTGAATAAAATTAAGGTACTTAATCTTATTCGTGAAAGCCGTGAGATTTCTCGTGCAGAAATAGTAAAAAGGACAGGCCTTAGTGCACCAACTATCACACGAATTGTCGATAGTTTGATCAATATAGAGCAATTGGCTGAGCAAGTAGGGATAGGTGAGTCGAAAGGCGGAAGACCACCCGTAATCGTTAAGTTCAGAGGTGACGATAGTTATGTTATTGGGATAGATTGGGGACGTACGCATATTTACGCTATTTTATCCGATTTAGACGGGAATACTCTTTTGGCTCATGATATAAAGACAAATCCAACAGATGGTTTTGAGGCTGATCTGAGATTGGTTTCAAAAATAATTGAGAAACTAATTTTTAAGTCAGGAGTAAATAAGAAAAAGCTTCGAGGTATAGGTGTTGCTGCAGCAGGGTTTCATAATAAGACGACCGATGTTATTGAATATTCACCTAATTTTAATTGGGAGAATGTGGATATTAGAAAACCTCTAACCGAGTTATTTGATGTGCCAGTGTTTGTAGATAATGTTTCAAGAGTAATGGCACAAGGAGAGTTAATGTATGGGGTAGGCGAAACCTATAAAGATTTTGTTTTTATCAATATTGGTTATGGAATTGGTTCCGGTATTATTCTGAATGGAGAACCTTTCTTTGGTTTTGAAGGAATTGCTGGTGAAATAGGTCATAATAAAATTCATTCTAATGCGCCTGCAGGAATAGTTTGCGCCTGTGGTAAGATCGATTGTCTTGAGTGTTATGCATCAGGTAGAGGTATTTCAAAATTAGCCTCTGAAAAGCTAAAGTACTACCCTAACTCAAGTCTTAATAAATTGGATGAGCTGACAACCCAAATCATCGCTGAAAAAGCGAAAGCAGGTGACGAATTGGCACTTTTCTTATTCAATCAGGCAGCGGATTATTTGGGGGTATCGATTGCTTTTATTGCCAATTTATTAAACCCAGCCGTAATTGTTTTAGGAGGTAAAGTAGCTAATGCCGGTTCCTTTTTTACAGAACGAATTCGTACTGTATTTCAGCGTGAGGTTATTCAGCAACCAGCTAGAAGTATCGATTTAATTCAGAGTAAACTTGGGAATGAAGCAGCTGCCATTGGCGCTGTTTCTTTAATTTTAAATGAAGTTTTGAACTTGAGAGAATAATAAGTTCAGAAAAAGATAGTTTCTTAACATTAAAAAGTAAAATACAGCTATGTTAAAAGGAATCTCACCACTTATCAGTCCTCAGCTTTTAGAGCTATTAGCCCGGATGGGTCACGGAGACGAAATAATTCTTGCAGATGCTCACTTTCCGGGGGAGAGCTTTAATGATAGAGTTATCAGGGCAGACGGCCTTAATATTAATGATCTTTTGGAGGCAATTTTACCCCTCTTTGAACTAGATTCTTACGCTTCATCTCCATTAATCATGATGGCAGCAGTAGATGGAGATGAGCTAGATCCATCAGTAGAGCGAAGCTACCTTTCGGCCATTCATCAGACGAATCCCAATGTTGCTCCTATAGAACGGATAGGTCGGTTTGAATTTTATGAGAGAGCTAAAAGTGCTTTTGCTGTTGTAATGACTGGCGAGGTCGCAAAGTATGGTAATATAATTTTAAAGAAGGGCGTTACGCCTTATTAAGCAGATAAAATATCATCTAATTAAGTGTTTCAATATATAATATTTATGATGAGCACTTATAAAATTAAGATACTCACTTATAAAAGAATCGAATATGAAAACTATGTTAGCAGCATACCTGCCAGGTAATAGCAGTGTTGAACTAAAGAATGTGCCAATTCCTTCTCCTGGTCCCGGCCAGGTATTGGTGAAAGCCAAATCATCTACTATTTGTGGAAGCGACATACGGGCTATTTATCGTGAGCACTTAGGTAAAGGACCCGAGGCGTATCAGAATGTTGTTGCAGGTCATGAACCTTGTGGACAGATAGTGCAATGTGGATCGGACATGAAGCGTTTTAAAGAAGGAGATCGAGTTGTATTGTATCATATTTCAGGTTGTGGCGTTTGCAATGATTGCCGTCGTGGATATATGATCTCTTGTACAAGTAAGGCTCGGCAGGCATATGGCTGGCAACGAGATGGAGGAATGGCAGAATATATATTGGCTGACGAGAAGGATTGTATATACTTACCGGAAGAATTGACATATACTGATGGAGCCCAGGTTGCATGTGGATTTGGTACTGTGTATGAGGGGCTTGAGAAAATTGGTATTTCAGGAAAGGATGCGGTGTTGGTAGTCGGTCTTGGCCCTGTTGGTCTTGCCGCTTTAATGTTAGCCAAAGCTTTAGGTGCAAACAAAGTTGTAGGAGTTGATACCGTACAAGAACGTTGTGATATTGCAAAAGGCTTAGACTTAGCCGATGCAGTTTATGTTGCAGGCGTTGACACTTTAGACAATGTTTTGGCAGAAACACATACGGGCGAAGGATTTGAGAAGACAGTTGATTGCTCTGGAAATACTCATGGTCGTCAATTGGCCATTCGTGCTACCCGGAAATGGGGAAAAAATGTGATGATAGGTGAAGGTGGTACTGTTGAATTTAATCCATCACCTGATATTATTCACGATCAAATTTCTATTCATGGTTCATGGGTGACAAATTCGTGGAGAATGGAAGAATTAATTGAGTTGCTGGTACGCTGGAATCTTCATCCAGAGGATTTAGTGCAACACCGTTTTGAATTAAAAGATGCTGATAAAGCATTCGCACTAATGAATGAGGGCCGATGCGGGAAAGTAGCCGTTGTGTATGATGAGGAAATTAAATAGTTGAAGGTCTATTATTTACTTGCAATTGAAATGATATTCTTAGTCTAATATTTTATGTATAATGAAAGTAATTCAAATAGAACCACTTTCGCTGGAAGCCTACAAACCGTTTGGGACGTATGCTAATTTAATTGATCCGGTAGATGAACGACTGGGTACACCCCCGGTTGAGTTTTTTAGAGATCAACTACAATTAAGTGTTAATGGAAACCTACCCTTAAGCTATTCTTGTTGTCGAGTTGAAAAACGTGATTATGTGATTGATACCCTTGAGTACCATTCTTCATGCAGCGAAGCAGTACTCCCATTAGACAATGATATACTATTACAGGTTGGTTTGGCAACAGTTAGTCAAATTCCGATACCTATAGAGAAAATCCGAGTTTTTTATGTGCCTAAAGGTACAGTCATCACAATTAAACCTGGAGTTTGGCATTGGGCTCCTTTTTCCAGTAATGATAATCCAGCTAACATTCTGATTAATCTTCCAGAGAGAACGTATGCAAATGATTGTGTCGTTATGGAATTGCCACAAGAAGATTGGCTTAGAATAGAATTTTAAAATGATCTTAAATTAATGTATTATGTTAGATTTTAATAATGAGTGCATTCCGGTAGATCCTAATGATGTTCCGGTTAAAATATTACGCACCGGCGATAAGATACCTGTTATTGGATTAGGTACATTTGGTTCAGACCGGTTTACAAGTGAACAAATTGCTAATGCGGTAAAAGATGCCATTGGATTAGGGTACAGACATATTGATTGTGCTGAGGTTTATGGCAACGAAAAGGAGATTGGTAGAGCATTAAAAGAAGTGTTTGAATCAGGCCTATGTAAACGAGAGGAGTTGTTTATTACCAGTAAAGTGTGGAATGACCGACATTCGGAGGTGGCACTAGCCTGTCAGGAAAGTTTGGAAAATCTTCAACTTGACTACTTGGATATGTATCTGGTCCATTGGCCATTTCCCAATTATCACGCTCCAGGCTGTGATGGTGATTCGAGAAATCCTAATTCGAAACCATTTTCTGTTGAGCAATTTATGAATACCTGGAGGCAGATGGAGGAGCTTGTTAAGAGCGGAAAAGTAAGAAATATTGGAACCTCAAATATGACAATTCCAAAGTTTGAGAAGGTTCTTCCTCTTATGGATATTCTGCCGGCAGTTAATGAAATGGAAATTCATCCTTGTTTTCAGCAACGGGAACTTTTTGACTATTGTGTAAATAGGCAAATACTACCCATTGGATATATGCCTATTGGTTCACCAAATCGCCCTTTGCGTGATAAGGCTGAAGGAGATGCCATAGATATTGAAATGCCCCAAATAAAAGATATTGCAGAAAAACATGGAGTTCATCCGGCAGTAATATGTATTAAGTGGGCAATGAAAAATGGACATATTACAATTCCGTTTTCTGTACATAAGCATAAAATTACTAGTAACCTCAAGGCATCGTTTGAACACCCTCTTACTAATGAGGAATATAACTCAATTAATGAATGCGAATGTGGTTCTCGGTTAGTTAAGGGACAAGTGTTTTTATGGGAGGGAGCCAACAGCTGGAAAGATTTATGGGATGAAGATGGTGAGATTGTGAATTAACTGAATATTCTATGTATTCCAGCTATTAACCATCTGTTTAGTTGATACCATGTTATACACGTTTATACCTCTATGGTTGTATATATACCTAAAGTAAGGATAATAAGAGTTTTAAGTATATGTTTGCCTCAATTGTTACACGAATTAAAAATTAAACTATAAGAATTATGAAACGATTACATTTTGTGGTTTTGGTTGTTTTCATTGGAATGTTTTTGGGGGCTTGTCAACAAGTAAATGATAATAATGCAACAAGCCTACATATAAATGGGACTGAATTTATTGACCAACACGGACGGCAAGTTCTTTTGAATGGAGTTAATCTTGTTAACAAAAAACCAGAAGAGGGATATATTGGTCCAGAGAAAGAGGACGCATTCAAGAACTTCAGAAAGTGGGGATTTAACGTGATTCGTTTAGGTGTTATATGGGATGGTTTGGAACCTCAACCAGGTGTTTTTAACGAAGCTTACCTTCAAAAAATTGATGAACAGATTCAATGGGCGAAGGATAACAACTTGTTTGTTTTTCTAGATATGCACCAGGATTTATTCAGTGTGAAATTTAGCGATGGAGCTCCAGAATGGGCCACTCTCGATGAAGGAGAAGAGCATATTACAGGAGCAGTGTGGAGTGATTCATATTTAATTAGCCCTGCAGTACAAAAATCGTGGGATAACTTTTGGGCAAACAAGCAAGTTGATGGTGGAATGGGAGTTCAGGACCATTATGCTAAAGCGGTGCAGCATCTGGCTAAACGATATTCAGATAACTCAACTGTGATAGGTTTTGATATAATGAATGAACCTTTTGCCGGATCGGATGCAAAAATGTTTATGCCGGTTTTATTTACTGCATACGCGCAGGTTGTATCCGAAAAAACAAATACAGAAGTATCTGCATTGGAAGTTGCTCAGATGTGGGAAAACACTGGAAATAGGTATGAAGCACTTCAGCTTGTAAATGATAAGGAAAGTTTTGCGAAAGTTATGGACGCTGTGTATGAGTTAAATAGTTCATTTGAAAAAGGAGCTTTGCAAAGCTTTTATCAAAAAGTAGCCAATGCTGTTCGTGAGGTTACTTCCGACAAGATGCTGTTCTTTAACCATAGTTATTTCTGTAATAGTGGTGTTTATACAGCTCTTAAGCCATTCACTCTTTCAAACGGAGAAGTTGATAAAAATGTAGTATATGCCGCACATGGATATGACTTGTTAGTGGATACAGATAATTTATCAGATTCCAGTGACGAAAGACTTGAATTAATTTTTGGACGAATAAATGAGAGTGGCAAACGAATGAATGTACCTGTTCTTATTGGAGAATGGGGAGCACTTGGGCATGAAACACCAGGACGAGTTGAACTGGCTCATCGCAATTTGCGACTTTTTGAGAAGTATTTGTTTAATAACACTTACTGGGCTTATCATGAAGGAACAGAAAAGTATTCATATTTTAAATATGGAGTCATTCGTCCTTTTCCATCTGAGATAGCCGGTAAACTATTATCATATGATTATGATCCACAAAAGAGTGTTTTTTCTTGTAAGTGGATGGAGAAAGCCGAAATAAAAGCGCCAACCCGTATTTTTATTCCTGTTTTTGAGAATGTTTCTTTCAACTCTTTAGAACTTATGCCGAAGTCAGATGCATACAAGTTTGTGAAAAACGATAATGGAATAGGTGGTTATTTGGAGATCCAGCCACAAGGTACAGCTCAGGAGCGAAGTTTAAAAATTACAATCAAGCCTAATCGTGAACTTGAGATGAATTAAGAGAATGAAGGAATTCGTATGAATTAAACGACCTCAATAAGTGAGTATATAACTTATAAAGATTGCAGGAATCCTATTCCAGAGGATTCCTGCATTGTTATTAGAATAACTGCTCTAATACTCTAACACCATCAGAGGGCTTCATACGTGATTCTGAAAATCATTGATTTTTGTGGAATTTTCAATTACTATACTAGACAATTATTAACTAAGATTAAAACTGTGGCTGTTAGTAAACTAATATTACTGGGTATATTCATATTTTGTGGAATAACATTAAAGGCTTCATATAATGGATGTGTGTTTTTGGATAATAATGAAAATGCACAATTTGATACTGGTGACAAAGGAGTTGAAGGGGTATGTGTATCGGACGGATTACATGTTGTTAAAACTGATGCAGGTGGTAATTTTATCTTACCAGGTGCTCAAGTAACCCGGTTTATTTTTATTACGGTACCAGCTGGCTACAAAGCAGCAGGAAAGCATTATATCCCGATAGGAAGTAAGGATGCTTCCTATGATTTTGCTCTAAAGCCATATAAGAGAACATTGAATAGTTCAAAATTTATACAGTTGGCCGATACCGAAACTCATGAGCATAAAAAGTGGATAAAGGATGTGAAAGATTATTCGACTAATTACGATGTTGGTTTTATTATCCACACAGGTGATATCTGTTATGAGGACGGCTTAAATTTTCATGCTGAAAATGTTAACTCTCATACAATGGGAGTGCCTGTTTATTATTGTATAGGTAATCATGACTTGGTTAAGGGTGAATATGGCGAGCAGTTGTTTGAAACTCTATTTGGACCTGTTTATTATTCATTTGATGCAGGTAATACACATTTTATAGTTACTCCAATGGCGAATGGAGATGTTAAGCCATCATATACTCTAAATCAGTTATATGAGTGGTTAATAAATGACTTAGAACACGTATCGCCAGAGAAAAATCTGGTAGTATTTAATCACGACTTACTAACTTATGATGAAAAATTTCATATTAAAGGAAGAAACAAAAAGTATGTAGATTTGAATGAACACAACCTAAAAGCATGGGTGTATGGTCATTGGCATATTAATTTTTACAAGAAGCATGGAGGTGATGGGCCAGTAAGTGTTTGTGCGTCAACTCCAGATAAGGGAGGGATCGATCATTCTCCATCTAATTTTTTGGTATTCAATATAACAAATGAAGGTGAAGTGAAAATTACGCCTCGGTATACTTATGTTGAACGTCAGTTGGCAATAACTACCTCAGAATCAGCTCTCCCCTATAATGTAGATAGACAACGCAATCTTGTTTCTGTGAATACTTATCATACATCTGCTCAAGTTCAGATAGTTAAAGGCTTGTTCATAAATCCAAAAGGAAGCCAGATTACTTTGGATTTCCAACAGAATAGTGATTGGAATTGGAGTGTGGTTATTCCAGACTGGTTTGAGTTGAGTGAAAGTACAGAAGTGCAGGTTGAAGTTGCCTTTGATGATGGAAAAAACATTATACAAAAAGGCAATTTCTCAAATGAAAAGGAAGGGTTGTCAATAAAGTGGTTATCGAACCTAAATGCAAACACCTGGATGGCAAAAGCGGTTGTGGGTAATAGTAAAGTGTTTGTTGCAACAATAGACGATTTCGCGATGGAAAAATGTGGTATTCACGCTTTGGATATAGCTACTGGAGATAAACTGTGGACATACAAAACCAAAGGATCAATAAAAAACAGTTTTTGCTACTCAAAAGAAATGGTTCTTTTAACAGACCACTTTGGAAATGTGTATGCTTTAAATGCCAACGATGGACAATTATTGTGGGAAACCAGTTTAGGACAAAGTAGTCTTGGTGCTTTTGTAACAGGTAGTGTAGTTAAAGACGATATTTATTATACCGGATTTGGTAATTATTTAAAGGCGATTGATATAAATTCAGGAAGTGTTATTTGGCAAAACAAGGCATGGTCAGGTGGTGAAGGAAATACGGCAACTATGACTGTAGTTAATGATGTTTTAATAACTGGTTCAAACTGGAACGCATTGTACATTCATGATATATCAAACGGAAACTTACTATGGAAAATGAGCGATAATGGGTTTCGCTTTAGAAGTAGCTCAGCAACTTGTCATAATGATACGCTCTATGTTTGTTCTCAAAAAGGAATTGGATTATTTAATGTATATACAGGAGAGCTTTATCAATATGTTGAAACACCATATGATTTGCAGGTAGCAACAAAACCAATAGTGTACAATGGGCTTATAATATTTGGCACATCGGGTGATGGTATAGTGGCATATGATATTCAGCGAGGTGATGAAGTATGGCACATTAATACCGGAGAGGCTTTATTTTACACTGCACCATACTCTTCTCCTAAGAGCCAGACAGTTGAATCTGCTCCTGAACTAATTAATGGGGAAATATTTTTTGGAGCCTCAGATGGCTGTTTATACCGGGTTAATCCTATTGATGGGACGGTAATTCAAAAGTTTGAACTAGGAGCTCCGATACTTGCTCCTGTTGCGTCTTTTGATAAAGGTTTTATTATTTCAGATTTTGGAGGAAATGTGTATTCATTTGAGGTTAATGATTGACACAACTTGTCACCTTTCTTCAAAACAGCCAGTTTGTTGTTCTGCAAAGATATTTCATAACGAACAAGTGAACTTCTGTTAATTATTGAATAGATCTTTGGTGATAACTGTTCATATACTCAGTTGGAGTTTGCCTGGTAAACCGTTTAAAAACAGTCGCAAAGTAGGATGAAGATGTAAAACCAAGGGTAAATGCAATTTCATTTATGGGCATCCGATAAGTTAATAGAAGTTGTTTTGCTTTTTCAATTTTCTGCCTCAGGATAAATTCTTTAGGCGGAACACCGCTTTCTTCTTTAAACCGATGTTTAAAGCGTGATAAAGAGAGGTGGATTATCGAAGCTAACTTCTCAAGCTCAAAATCTTCTTCAATATGATCTTTGATAAATTCACATACAAACACAATTTCATCAGACATCTGTTCATTTTCCTGATCTTCACCAGAATGAATTACTTTCAATAGAAAGGTAAGTATATAGCTGTTTATCTCCACCATTTTAAGGGGCTCATCTGTCTTAGCGTAAGCCTGAAAAATACTAGACAATATATTCTTAATTCCAGGCAGAGATTTAAAATGTCTGGACTTAACGTTTAGCAAACGCTCTATTAAAATTTGAGAATTTGATGGTGACAAGTTTAATAGTTTGTCATTTTTCTCCGGAATTCTTATAAGCATCCAGTATAAACTACCTTTTTCTTCCGGATAACTACTAGTACCATGAGGTTCGTTTGGGTGCGTAATTAGAAGATCTCCACCTTTTAGATGGTAATTATCTTGGCCTATTATATAGTGCTGTGTGCCTTTCTCAAAAAAGCATATTTCAATGATGCCTGAGTGTACATGGGTCTCAAGGTTTTCTTTAGCCCGTTTATAGTTATAATGTCCCAACACCAGTACGTTTTTAAAACCAAGTTCAAGGAGATTAATGATTTTTCGGTCGCTGGTTGATTTTGTATCAAGTGTTGCCATGTTTGATTTAGTGCTATGGTATTTTTTAGAATAACATTTAATCAAAGTAACTATATTTTTACAGTAATCAACTTAAAAATGAAACGAAAATGGAAGCAAAAACTGATTTAAGATTATTGGAAACATTCAATGCTTTAGCAACAAAATTTGAGCAGGAGCAAGGTGAATTGTTAAAAAAAGCAGCATCGGCGATGGCAGATGCGATAGAGAATGACCGTTTAATTTATATTTATGGTGGTGGTGGACATACTGCATTAGTTATGCAGGAATTGTTTTGGAGAGCTGGAGGATTAGCTAATATCTGCCCGATGATTGATTTCGCCATTCACCCAGTAACACCAGCTTACATGTATTTGAATCACGAAAGGATGCATGGAATTGGTGATGGAACAGTTGATTATTATGGAGTAAAGGAAAACGATTTGGTTATTGTTTTTCATAGTTATGGATTTAATCCACCAACCATAGATTGTGCCATGGAAGCAAAAAGGAGAGGTGCAACCGTTATTGGTGTTTCATCTAAAGATTGGGATAATAATATACCAAAGGATTTTCCAATAAGGCATAAAAGTGGAAACCACCTATCAGATGTTGTTGATATTTACATTGAAAACTATGTGCCTTTTGGAGATACTGTTATTAAAGTAGAAGGTCTGGAACAGCCAATAACTGGTATTTCCAGTACTATAGATTTTTATATAGCACACCGATTAGAAATGGAATGTGTGAAAACATGTGTGGCAAGGGGGGTTGAGCCACCTGTCTGGTCAAGTGCGAACATACCTGGTGGTGATGAAAAGAATAAGGCCATGCGTGAGCGTTATAACTCAAGAGTGAAATTTCTTTAATTTAAATAGCAATGGTTACAGAAACAGGAGTTAGTTATTATGGTATTTCCTATCCGGAACATGCCCGAAAGGACTTTCAGGAGATGAAGGCACACAACTGTACCGCCGTTCTTCTTGCACTTACTGAGTTTGATTTGTTTTTTTGGAAACCGACTATTCCTTTAATTGTGGATGAGGCCAGAAAAGTTGGGCTAAAAGTGTATTTAAATACTTGGGGGATAGGTAAGTTTTTTGGGGGAGAACCACCATCTGTATTTCTACAGGAGTGTCATGTCAATGATCGGCAATGGTCGGCACTAACTGGAGAACCATTAGCCGCAGCTTCGCCAAGTTCGCCGGCATTTCGCGAATATTTCTGGGGTATTTTGGCTGATTTGGCCAGAACGTGTGATGTTGATGGTTTCTTTTGGGATGAGCCACATTATGCCATGCCGGTTTATCCGATTAGCTACCAAAGTACGACTGATTTTTCATGCAGAAACCCAATCACCCAGCGCATATTTAAGGATAAATATGGGTATGAGATGCCTAAAACATTAACAAAAACAGTCTTGAAGTTTCGTTTTGATCAAGCAAATGAAATTCTGACAGAAGGTAGTCGTATCGTTAAATCTATAAACCCTTCTCTAAAGGTTATTCAATGCTCCTTGCCGGCAGATAACCATTTCTACAGCACACATGCAAGGGGGTTTGATGATTGGGAAAGGATTGCATTTAATCCGGCTTATGATGTGTTTTCAACATCAATTTTGGTGGATGGGAACGATCCATTAATGGCTCATAGGAATATTGCCAAAACGACAGTGTCGCTTGCAAAGCAGAATAATAAGCCTTCGCAACGTTGGATACAATCCTTCTTTCGTTCACCCGAAAATTTGAGTACAATAAAAGATATTGTGAAAATTTATGCAGAAGAAGGAGTCGACTCTATATTTTCGTGGACATACAGAGCTGGTCAGGGTACTTTGCTATCAGCACCTGAACCTCGTAAAGTGTGGGACATATTAGGTGAGGCTTATGGCGAAGTACTAAATTGCTAAAAAATAAAGCTGAAAGCGCAGATGTTAATCCAGGCTATAACTTATTAATTTGATTGAGTTTATTTGCCTGGATTAGCAATGTAGCAACAATGTTAATATGCAGTAACATGCACTATCAAATTTAAAATGAAAGGAAAACTGATTCTTTATACTTTAGTTGCAGCTATAGGAGGGTTGCTATATGGCTTCGATACAGCAGTAATAAATGGTGCTTTACCTTTTTTTAAAGCTCATTTTGAACTTAATGACATCATGACGGGATGGGCTGTTAGCTCGGCTTTAGTTGGTTGTATTGTTGGGGCTATTAGCATTGGAAAGCCAGGTGATCTATTTGGACGGAGACAGATGTTAAAAATGGCTGCAGTTCTATTTTTGATCTCAGCGCTTGGGACCGGGCTGGCACAAGAAATTAACAGCTTTATTGTATTTCGTTTTATAGGTGGACTAGCAGTAGGTGCAGCTTCAGTTCTTTCGCCAATGTATATTTCAGAAATAGCTCCTGCTGCCTTCCGAGGACGTCTAATTATAACATTTCAACTTGCATTAGTAGTTGGTATTTTATTGGCATTCTTTGTTGATTATCTGCTTATTAATACAGGTGGAAACAATTGGAGATACATGTTTGTATCAGAGGCAGTGCCTTCACTGTTATTTCTTCTATTGTTATTTAAGGTAGGTAAAAGTCCGCGATGGCTGGTTCAGAAAGGTAATTATGAGCAGGCACAACTTGTCATTCAGGAAGTGAACCCTTTAGATGAATCAGAAAATATTATTAGGGAAATCAGAGAAACAATTGCTGAAGAGAAGAAACAACAACAAGAAAAACTGTTTAAAAAACCAAACCTGAGGTTTACCTTAATAGGTATTTGTATAGGGTTGTATAGTCAACTAACGGGGGTAGCAATCGTATTTTATTATGCAACTGATATATTTAGAGCTGCCGGGTTTTCTACTGATTCGGCTATTGGCCAAACCGTGATACTGGGTTTGACTAATTTAACCTTTACCTTACTGGCGATGAAGTTTATCGACCGAATTGGCAGAAAGACTTTACTTTATTATGGCACTATAGGAATGGCTATTGCTTTAGGTGTTTTTTCGTGGGCCTTTTTCATGGGGCAAACCAGCAGTTGGATTTTAATCATTGTACTAATCGTTTATGTTGCGTTCTTTGCGTCATCGATGGGAGCTGTTGTATTTGTGTTATTGGCCGAAGTCTTTCCAAATAATATACGGTCAAGGGGTGTTGCTATAGGATCGTTCTCCAATTGGATGGTTAGCGGGGTTATTACTTTCCTGTTTCCTGTTGTGACAGGCATGTTTGAACAGGGAAAAGGTGTGGCCTATAGCTTTGCCTTTTTCTCAGTTATGACATTTAGCGGATTTTTCTTTTTTAAGAAATACTTGTTTGAAACTACCAATAAAACTTTAGAAGAGATTGAACGAGAAAATAGGTGAGATTCCTTCTGTACTCTGTTGTTTCTAAGGTTTGTTGTTGAAAAATCAATAATCATGAAAAACTGGAATAGACGAAATATGATTAAGACACTGGGGATGGCATCGATTTCAATGCCACTCTTGGCACATGCTGAAACAGCAGAGGCGAGTGTGCGATTATTGTCTGAAAGAAATAATAAAGAAGATGCGTTAAAGAAACCTATCACTGCTGTAATTATTGGAGCTGGAAGTCGGGGGTGGTTAGCATATGGGCAGTATGCTGCCTCGCATCGTGATGAAATAAAAATTGTTGGTGTTGCAGAACCAATAACTTATCGTCGCGAAAGGGTGGCAAAGGCTTTTAATATTCCGGCTGACAAGCAGTTTGTGACCTGGGAGCATGTATTTGAGCAAGCTAAATTTGCAGATGCTTTAATTATAGCAACACCAGATCATCTGCATTATGGACCGGCAATGGCAGGGTTAAACCAGGGCTATGATATGCTTTTGGAAAAAGCGATTGCCCAAACCTGGGAAGAATGTAATGACATTTTAGAATTATCTGTCAAAAAGAAGGCGATTGTTGCTATCTGTCATGTTTTAAGATATACGCCGTATTTCAGAAAGATGAAACAAATTATCGATTCTGGTGAAATAGGAGATATTGTGAGTGTGCAGCACCTTGAGCCTGTCCAGCGAATTCATATGTCGCATTCTTTTGTCAGAGGTAATTGGGGAAACTCTCAAAAATCAACACCAATGATTCTCTCCAAGTCCTGTCATGATACAGATATTTTGCGTTGGCTAATTGGTAAGTCTTGTAAAAAGGTGTCATCCTTTGGTTCGTTATCACTTTTTCAGGAGAAAAATGCACCCAAAGGATCTACATTACGGTGTACCGATGGTTGTATGGTTGAACGTAACTGTCCGTTTTCAGCAATTAAAATATACAAGGAATCGCGCACCTGGGGGCAGCACTTTAATTTTGATTTACAAAGTGCAAGCGACGAGACTATATTAAATGAACTTCGAACAGGGCCTTACGGTCGATGTGTTTACCATTGTGATAATAACGTAGTGGATCATCAGGTAAGTAATTTCGAATTTGAAGATGATATAACTCTATCATTTTCTATGGAGGCGCACACGCATTATGGGCGTAGAAGAACCCGCATATTTGGCACAATGGGTGATATGTTTGGTGATATGGATGAACTCGTCCATTACAGCGCTATTACAGGAAAAAAACGGACATGGGATGCATCCAATTTAAGTATTGATGAAAATGCAGCCTTTTATGGTCATGGGGGAGGTGATTACTGGCTAATGTATGACTTTATCAGAGCAGTTGCGCATAACGATCCTGAACGATTAACTTCAACAATTCAGGCATCAATGGAAAGTCACTTAATGGGTTTTATGGCTGAGGAATCGCGATTGGAAGGAGGCGCTTTAAAAACTATCAGCTTGTAAATAAAATAGAGGTTTTCATTGCATTCAGGTACTTATGTCATTAGATGGTAAACTAAATTTTGTCAGTTTTTTTAGACAAAACAGACGGTTGGTGTTTAATTAAAAGCATATATTTGAGTTCTACAGGTTATTAGGAATTAATTAATACTATGAACCAAGCCTCAATAGCACGTATTAGCCAAGGAGACCAACTGGAGTTTGCACATTTAATGAGTACCTATAATTCAGGTTTATATAGCTTTGCAAGGGGATTCGTTAATAGTAGTGAGGTGGCAGAGGAAATTATCAGTGATGTTTTCCTGAAACTTTGGAAAAATAGAGGGAAATTACTTGAAATAGAGGATTTAAAGAATTATCTCTTTATTGCCGTACGCAATAGCTGTTTAACAGCCATCAAACGAAAAAAACAAAACGAAATTAAACTTGATGAACTACCTTCATATTATATTGATCGTATAGAAGTGCCTAAAGAAGAGGGATTTGATTCAGAGTTGATAGATGCCCTTAACGAGGCGATTGACTGTTTGCCCCCAAAATGTAAACTTGTGTTCTCTATGGCCAAATTGCAAGGGTTTAAACGAAAAGAAATTGCCAATGTTCTTAATATTTCAGAGAAGACAGTTGAGTATCATCTGAAAACAGCCGTTACTAAATTAATTGAACAAGTGGGGAATACTAAAAAACATCCTACCCGAGAAGGCATGAGGTTGTTATTGTTGCTATTTAATATTTTCTAGTTTTTTTGAATACAACCTAGGCTTTTTTGATTTTCATATGGTCTTTATTAATGAAGACCAGTAAATGATGAAAAGGAAAAAAGAAATAATACCACTTTTTACTAGAGAGTTAATAAAGGAGAACACCCTTGAGGAAAGTGCTTTATTACATGAGTTAATTAAAGAAGATACAACTCATGGTAAGAAATACGATGTTGTTAAACGGTTTTGGGATAGTGGATACTTAACAGTGAGTCCCGATGCTACCAATAGGATATATAATAGAGTATTCTCTGATGTGAAGGATAAGACAATTCTATGGCAAAGAAGACAAAACTTGTTTTTGAAGGTGGCAGCATCAATCCTAGTGCTTTTATCTACTTCTTTGGTTTATTTGTTACAGAAAGATTCTCCACTAGTTAATACCATTAGGTACTCAACAGCTATTGGTGAGACCAAGGAAATTATACTGCCAGATAGCAGTAAAGTTATTTTGAATGCATCATCGATTCTCCTTTTCCCAGAAATGTTTTCTAATGATAGCAGGGATGTTGTTCTGATTGGAGAAGGTTCTTTTAAGGTGTCTAAAGACATAAACAGGCCGTTTAGGGTAGAAACTTCCCATTTGCAGGTGGAGGTATTAGGCACTGAATTTATTCTATCGGCTTATCAGGAAGATGAAATGATAACAACATACTTAAAAGAAGGTAGTGTTCGGTTAAATGGGGCATTTTCGAACTTGAAAAGTTGTGAGATGAAACCCGATGAAAAAGCTATTCTTTATAAAGGGAATATGCAAATGGAAGTTGTAAAAGCAGCGGACCATAACAAGTCCTGGGTTGATGGATATCTGGTCTTTGAACAGGCCACCCTAAAAGAGATTGTTACAAGATTAGAACGAAAGTTTGGGGTTGAGCTAATAGTTCTTGATGAGGAGCTTTATAGCTATAAGTATTCCGGTAGATTTAAGAACGAAACCCTTTTTGAAATACTTGGATTTTTGTCAGTTACAAAGCCTTTTAGATTTGAAATACAAAATAATACAATAGTGATGAGTAAGCAAGAATAAGATGAGGGGGAAAATGCGACCAACATTTACAAGCCCCCTCACCCTTAAGTTTAATTAAAACAGTTCAAATGTATGAAAAAAATGACTAAAGTGAGAACGCTGCGACATGCCAGTGGTTTTCAAAAAACATGGATTATTATGCGGATAACTATTTGGTTATTGTTTGCCATGCTTTTGCCTTTGCAGGCTAACACAAGTGCCCAAAATCAAAAGGTCAGCTTGAAGGCGAATGGAATGACTCTTAAGCAGGTTTTTAAGGAAATTGAAGGCCAGACGAATGTGAATTTCATTTATAACCATGATGTTGTAGATGAATCAGAGACTGTTTCTATGCAAGTAGAAAACTCCAATATGGAAGATGTTTTAAAACAACTGTTGGTGGCTCAACATCTTGATTTTAAGATTATAGACGATAAAATTCTTCTATTTGCATCTACGCGTAATATAAATGAACAATCTGCTCAGCAAAGAAGTGTGACTGTTAGAGGGGTTGTGACCGATCCCAACGGAGATCCCATACCTGGTGTAAATGTGTTTGAAGAAGGTAATCCTACTAATGGGGTAATAACTGGAATTGATGGTTCATATACTATTGAATTAAGTTCAGGGGAATCTGTTATTACATTTTCTTTTATTGGGTATGATACGCAAACCGTACAAGTTGCCAACAGAACTGCAATTGACGTAGTGTTAGTTGAAGAGGCTACCGGATTGGATGAAGTCATTGTGGTCGGATATGGAACGCAAAAGAAGGTGAATGTAACTGCTGCTGTAACGCAGATTAATTCTAAAGAATTGGGTAATATCACTACAACTAGTATTGGTTCTGCACTTCAGGGACAGTTACCCGGATTGTATGTGCGCGATGCCGGTTATAACCAAGGATTAAGTTACCAGGTAAGGGGAGCGACAACAATTGGGAATAATTCACCACTCTTTATTGTTGACGGGATTCCTCAGAATTCGGATAATATTGATCCTAATGATATTGAAAGTATTTCTGTATTAAAAGACGGAGCCGCTTCTTCAATATACGGAGCGCGTGCTGCAGCGGGTGTTGTGTTGATCACTACTAAATCGGGTAAAAGTAAGGACGGTAAGGCCGTTTTTAATTATGAAACTTATACCAGTTGGGGGAAGCTAACATCCACTCAAGAGTCAATGAACTCAGTTAATTCAGCTAAGATAATGAATCAGGCTTCATTAAACTCGGGTGGAGCAGAAATGTTTACACCAGAAGAGATTCAGTTGTTTGAAAGCGGCACAGATCATTATTATGCTAATACAAATTGGAAGGATGAGGTGCTTAAGACAGAACGCTCCAATCGCCATTATTTAAGTGTATCAGGAAACAACGACAAGACATCTTATCTATTTTCGTTGGGTTATAAAAATGATGATGGTATTATGAATGGCATTGAGCGGAATAAATATACACTACGCTCAAACCTTTCAACACAGGTAACTAATAGTTTAAAAATCTCTGCCAATTTAAATTACACGATTATTGATAATACTTCACCAAGTGTAAATGGAGGAATAGATAACATTTATCTACACATGAACTCAACCGCTCCATTTTTACCTGTTTATCAGTCAGAAGAAGATGGCGGTGGGTTTGCTTATTTAAATCAGGCGGGTGCTTACCCTAGAGGCTTTTGGAATGCTGTTTGGGAATTACAGGCTGGATCATCAAACTATGAAGGAAGTGAATTTACTGCTAATACTAGTATTAACTGGGATATTATTGATGGTTTAAGTTTTACTGGTAGATATTCTGGTGTATTTGGAAATTCAAACAATACTTCATATATATATAGCAGAACATATAGTCAGGGACCAGCCTGGTTCTCTGATGTGAATTCTCTTTCTAAGGAATATGTAACAAGCAGACAACTCAATTTTCAGAATTTCTTAAATTATGATAAGACCTTTGGTGCTCATTCAATTAGTGCACTTGCTGGCTGGGATGTACAGTTCTATAAAAGATCATTTCTTAAAGGAGGACGAAGAGCATTTCAATTTGATGAGTTATTAACAGAATTAGATGCACCTAATTCAGGTGATAATGATGATATTACTGCCCTGTCAAGTAACCTTGGAGAAAGCGCATTGCAGTCAGGTGTTGGTAGAATAAGTTACAATTATGCATCGAAGTATTTTATAGAAGTAAGTGGCAGATATGATGGCTCTTCAACATTCGCTCCAGAAACGAGGTATGGTTTTTTTCCAGCCGTATCAGGTAAATGGGCTTTGTCTGAAGAAAACTTCTTTAATAGTGAGTTTTTCGATTACCTGAGAATCAGGGCTTCATATGGTACAAGTGGAAATAATGCTGTTGATGGTAGCTATTTTTCGGCTATAGCTTTTAATACCTATTATTTTGGGATGGGTGATATAGTGGCACCAACAGCTTCAGAGGGAAGTATTCCTTTCAGGGATCTAAAATGGGAAACAACTACTACATCTAACTTAGGGATGGAGTTTTCATTTAAGAATGGATTATTAAGCGGAGAGATAGATGTATATAAAAAGGTCACCGATGACATTCTGCTTGCAAGTCCGGTACAAGGTGTCGTAGGAACCAATAGAAGCGGGCCAGCCGTAAATGCAGGAAGTGTTCAGAATACTGGTGTCGAAATGATATTAACACACCAGGGGCATGTTAGCGATTTTAATTATCGTGTTTCATTAAATGGAACCTACAATAAAAACGAAATTCTTGAGTTAACCGATGCATTCAGTGAGTGGGGAGATACACGCGTGGGTGATCCTTTAGGTTCAGTTTATGGGTATGTGAGTGAGGGAATTATCTCAACAGAAGCAGAAGCTCAGGAGTATAGGGCTTCAATAAGTTCAGGAATTCATCCAAATACTTCAGCTGGTGATATAAAGTATAAGGATATTAATAATGATGGTATATTGGACTTTAATGATCGCGTGAAAATCGCAGAAACTTTGCCAAAAGTGACTTGGGGATTAAGATTACAGGCTGATTGGAAAAACATTGACTTTTTAGCATTTTTCCAAGGAGTTGCTGGAGCTGATCAGTATAAATCAAATGACTTGTTTGGTAATTACGCCTGGATACCAGAAGAGGCTAATGACGCATGGAGCGAAACAAATACCAATGGTACATATCCAAGACCACTTTTATATGCCCAGCAAACTTATTTTCAAAATTTCTATACAAATTCTGATTACTGGGCATTTAATGCCAGTTATTTAAGGCTTAAGAATATTCAGATTGGTTATACACTGCCAATACCTGATAACAATATACTAAGTAGTGTAAGAATTTATGCTACAGGAACCAATTTGCTAACTATTTCCAATTTCAGACCTGGCCACGATCCAGAAACCGGAGGTTTAGGTATACCGCCACTTAAAACGTATGTAATTGGTTTAAATGTTAAATTCTAATGAAAATAGTTATGAAAAAGAATTTTATTATATATCTTAATTTATTCCTATTCAGTGTTTTATTGATGGGATGTTCAGAGGAAGATATTACCAAACTTCCGGTAACCGCGATATTTGATGATCAGTTTTGGACATCAGAAGAGCAAGTGATACAAGCTGCTAACGCTGCTCATTTCGATTTAGATAATGTAGGACAATTACAATGGGATGCGCTGACGGAAGTTATGTTTAGCCAGTCTGGTCCTAATGCCGAAATATCCACAGGTGCGCTAAATCCAGGTGCATCCATGGTTAATAGTTTATGGCAAAGTTCATATAGCTCCATCAGAAATGCGAACTGGTTTTTGGATAATGTTGGTAAAGCTGGACTTGATGAGTCGAAGTTAGACAAGTATAATGGTCAGTGGCGCTTTATTAGGGCCTGGGCGCATTATAAGTTACTGTATCAATTTGGAGATGTACCTATTGTTGATAAGGTTTTGGCTATTACTGAAGGAAAAGTTACGCAGAGTCCAAGGGCAGAAGTGTTGCAGTTTGTTTTAACCGAGTTAGATAAAACTATCTCTGAATTATCAGCCTCCGATTTCACTCCTGAGCAAGGTCGGATTAATAAGTGGGCAGCTATCGCATTGAAATCTAGGATTTTATTGTATGAGGGGACGCTTGCTAATGATAACACCATGCTAGATGAAAGTGCCAAATTAGCTAAGCAGATTATGGATCAAGGAGGATATTCGCTTCATGATAATTATACAGAGTTGTTTAGACCCGAAGGGGATGGTAGCGAAGAAATTATATTGGCGCGTATCAATGCTGATCTGGAAGGACAGTACCATTCTCTTGGTCAGTGGTTAGGCCCAATTAGTTTTCATGCTTCTTGGAACATTTTTTCGCCTACAATAGCTTTAGTGGAAAGGTATCCTGATATTAACGGAGTCCCTATTACTTCCAGTCCTATTTACGATGCTGATAAACCATTTGAAAACAGAGATCCACGCTTGAATCAATCTATTTTTGATTGGACCAAAGATGTAGAATATGAAGGAGCTATGTTTATCAATGGAGGAACTTGGTTAAATTTCCGTAAATTTATAGATCCAAGTGAAGAGGCTGAACAGCGTAGCCATGTTGATCATATAATCTTCAGGTTAGGAGAAGTATATTTAAACTATGTTGAGGCCAGTAATGAACTGAATGGTCCATCTCAGGAACTGGTTGATCTTATTAATGAACTAAGAGAGCGGGGAGGTAAAAAAGCGGCCGATGATGGCTCAGATATCGTTGTTCCACCAATTGCTTTATCAGGATTAACTAAAGATAGTTTCCGAGAAATTATAAGGAACGAACGTATTATTGAGCTTGTTGGTGAAGGTGTTTTGTACTATGATTACCATAGGTGGAAATTACTGGAAACAACAATGAATCAACCCGCAGTAGGTGTGGTGCCACTCGAAAATCGTGTTTTTACTGCACCACGTGATTATTTATGGCCAATACCTGAATGGGAATTAATAAATAATGAAAACTTAGATCAAAACGCAGGTTGGAACTAATAGTATCTATTTGGAATATTCTATAGGTTATAATAGAAAGTGTTTCATTTAACTGGATGTAAAGAGATGGCCATATAGTAATGCGGTCATCTCTTTATTAGTTACTAGAGTTTAGTAATACTTTGCTTGAATTAGTTGGATAAAAAATTATAAGATAAACTTTAAAACTAGTGAAAATGTATCTTAAAATTTGGACAGTAGCAATTCTGTTGCTTATAATGAATAGCTGTAAGGCGAAAAGCGGTATGGATAAACCTGCCGAAGTGGTGGCAAAACAGGTGCTTAGTCGTGTTATTGGTAAGGCTAATGCCGATGTTTTTACTTTTAAATATATTGAAGGACAAGGTAATGATGCATATTCGATTGAGTCAGCTGATGGAAAGGTTGTGGTAACAGCCAGTTCACCTACTGCTCTTTGTCGGGGTGCTTACGATTACCTGCGTAATGATTGCCATTCAATTGTTAGTTGGTCGGGTAATCGCATTGATATCCCAGAAGAGCTTCCTGAAGTGAACAAAACAGTTCAGTCTCCTTTTAAATACCGTTATTATTTAAACACGGTAACACATGGATATACAACACCCTATTGGGGCTGGGAGCGTTGGGAGAAAGAGCTGGATTGGATGGCCATGCATGGTATGAATATGCCCTTAATTGCCGGTGCCCATGAAGCAATTCTATTTCGTGTATTTGAAAATCTAGGACTGAACAACGATGAAATACTCGATTATTTTTCAGGACCAGCTCATTTTCCATGGAACCGAATGGGTAACATCGGAGGTTGGGATGGTTCTCCGCCAGCATCCTTCTTCGATAAGCAAATTGAATTAAACCATAAGATGCTAAATCGTATGAAGGAGTTACAGATGGAGCCAATCGTGCATGCTTTTGCTGGTTTTGTGCCGAAAGGCATCAGCCGTATTTACCCTGATGAGAAGGTACGAGAACTCGGATGGGGTGGATTTGACGAAAAGGTGCATATTCTTTCACCGGAAAGTGATCTTTTTGTGAAAATTGGTAAGATGTATATTGAGGAATGGGAAAAGGAATTTGGAAAAGGCAAATACTACTTGGCGGATAGCTTTAATGAAATGGATGTGCCATTAAGTAACGATCCGGAAATAGCAAACAATGAATTAGCGGCGTATGGGGAAGTTGTTTATCAGCCTATTCGCGAAGCAAATCCAGATGCTGTATGGGTTATGCAAGGCTGGACATTCCCTTACCATCGCGATAAGGCTGGAAAACTATTTTGGACTCCTGAACGACTTAAAGCCATGATGTCAAAAATTCCGGATGACAAACTGATGATTTTGGATATGGCTAATGAATACAATGCATTGTTCTGGAAGATTGATTATTCATGGGACATGTACAAGGGCTTTTTTGGTAAACAGTGGATTTATTCATTCATTCCAAACATGGGAGGAAAGGTGCCTCTAAATGGAGTGCTTGATTTTTATGCTACAGCTCCGACTGAGGCCCTTAATTATAAGGATAAAGGTAACCTTGTAGGTTTTGGATTTGCGCCGGAAGGTATAGAAAATAACGAGGTTATCTATGAATTGCTTTCAGATTGGGGCTGGCGGACTGAAGAAATTCATCTTGATGAGTGGCTGGCCATGTACTGCAAAGCCCGCTATGGTGCATATCCTGATAAAATGAAACAATCCTGGGACTTACTTAGAAAATCATGCTTTGGTACCTTTACAGATCATCCACGTTTTCGATACCAGTTTCGTCCCGGCAGAGGAGGGGGTGGCAGTGTTCATCAATCACCAGTCTTCGAGCAAGCTGTAAAACTTTTTTTAGCATGTGCTGATGAATTAAGCGACAGTGAACTTTATAAGTTTGATGCTATTGAATTAGGGGTTCAATTGGTCGGATTAAGGGCAGATGAGAAACTTGAAGAAGCAGGAAAACAGAAGAGTGAGAAAAAGTATACAATTTACGGCGATGCAATTGAAGACATGGTGTTTATTGATCGTTTGCTTGCCTCACACCCCAATCATAAATTAGAGAATTGGGTGAATCTCGCACGAAATTTTGGTGATACTCCAGAGGAGAAGCAATATTACGAAAGCAATGCTAAGCGCCTGAATACCACCTGGGGCGGTGGAGTAAATGAATATGCCGCACGCACCTGGAATGGATTAATTGGCTCATACTATGCCAAACGTTGGGAACTCTGGTTAGAAGCAGAGAAGAATAATACAAAATTTAATACCTTGGAGTGGGAAGAGCAATGGATTCAATCAGAATACAAAAATGAAACCGTTCCTTTCAAAGACCCTCTTAAGGAGTTAATAATGTATTTGGATTAATAGGATAAGATTTACTCCTTTTCTTACAATATAAAAGATTTGGGGTGTAGCTTCAGCAGGCAGGCTGATAATGTTTAACTAATATAAGTTCTAATTGTGTAAATCCTATAACAATGAAGCGACGTAAATTTATAAAGCTTTCCGGTAGCTTTTCGATATTAACCACAGTGGGGTTATCATTTGGCTGTAATCCTACAAAAAATGAAGCTTTTGAAAAGGAGCTTAAAAGAAGGTCGGTACTGGCCTTTAAACGTTTCACAGAAATTTGGGATTTTAATGACTTCTGGAAGAGAGGGAACACATTTGATGCCTGCCTGGTTTTTGTTGAAGCCCTTAGTCAAAAGTGGCCTGATGATCCAGAAGTTAAGGTGATGCAAGTTAAGGTTGTTGAAATGCTTAAAAAGAACCTGGAGTTTTTTAATAGCTTTGATCCTGGCGGGCTTTGGGCAGATGATTTTGGTTGGTGGGGGCTTATGGCTTTAAACGCCCGAAAGCATCTTTTAAGAATGGGAGAAGATGGATTGGCAGAGAGGTATTATAACCTTGCCGTTAATTTATGTTGGGAGTACAAAAAAAATACAGCGTACGATTATTCTAATAATGCATTGCCAGTATCACATGGTTGTCGAAACGGCGATGCTAACGGTCAAAGTAAGGGTGTTAAAAATACTGTTACAAATGTCCTATTATTTCTGTTGTCAACACGAATTTACAAATTGACACTACAAGAAAATATAGGAGATAATGATAAATATCTTGAAATGGCGTACCGCCAATGGGTATGGTTTGACCAATGGTTTGAATTAAAAGAGTATGAATATCTTAAAAAACTATCGTCATCTGCAGGACTAATCCAAGAACGTCCTATGGCGGAGTTTGAAGGCTCGGGATACCAGGAAAAGATTCATCCTCCCTGGTCGCCGGGGTGGGTGTGGAGTGGTGATCAAGGGATGTTGGTTGCAGCCCTTTCTGATATGCTGACTTTTAAGAATCAATTAGTAGAGAGTGAACTAGTAAAGAATGTTACACCGTCATTTAGCATTGATGCGTTTGAAATACGATTGCGATACCTCATTAAATTTATTGGTAATGGTGTAAGACTGGCATTAACTGATGCTACTGATAACGTGCTTCGAGAAGCACCTTGTTTGTCTAGTTTTGGACCAATTCACGGTAATGACTATCTGGCTGGTCGCGGCATATTAATGCGTTATTTTGGCGGGTACAATGAAAGAGTATTATTGAATTCTGGTTTTGATGAGGTGTTTTTTGCCACTGCCGAAGCAATATGGCAAACAAGGGATAAACAAATTAATCAATTTCAGCCAGAATTTACAGCCAAAGCAAATGATGCTATTTATATAAAGAGGTTCAGAAGCCTTTGGGGATTGGCTGATGATGTTTATACATGGGACATTGCACACATGAAAGAACAAAATAAATTTGGTGTTTGTCAATCAATAGGTTTGGATGCCTTGGGGGCAGCTATAAAGAGTTTAAACTAAGCCTCTGTTTTAAATTATCTTATCCGTTTGATTAATACAGCTATATGAATCTAATAATAAATGATTCTGTGAAGATTGCTCAGAGGAAAAATAGATATGAGTTTTTAGTTACTTTGTAAATGTTAAAAAATATATACATTTGAGTCTGAATATATGACTTTCAGAAAAAGTGATGACTGAAATAGACAAGATAATTGTAGACAGTATTAAAGAAGGAGAAGAGCGTAGTTTCGATATGCTTTTCAATAAATACTATCGTCGATTGCATTATTTTGCATTTCAGTATGTGCGTAATTCTATTGAGGCAGAAGGCTTAGTTCAGGAAACATTCTTGCTTTTATGGAAGAAAAAAAATACGCTCAGATGTGTCAATGAGGCAGGGTTGATTTCTTGGTTGTATACAGTACTCAAAAATATGTGCTTCCGATACTTAAAAGATCAGGAGCATAATCAGCAAATGATATCAGAGCTTAATAATACACATTTAGAGTTAGATCTTTTTATCAGTGAGGAAGAAAAAAGTGATGAGTATTCTTTTGAAGAGCTGACTACTATTATTAATCAAACAATTGATAAATTATCCCCACGGTGTAAATTAGTGATGGAAATGAGTCGATTAGAAGGCTTTAATAATAAGGAAATTGCCCAAGAACTTAAAATATCAGAGAAAGCCGTTGAAGGCAATATAACCAGGGGGTTAAAGATTATACGTTCTGTTGTAAAAGATTACCTAACACACCTGTTTTTTTAAATACATCATCTAAGTGGCAGTAAATGGTGATTGTAATCTGATTTTTTTGGTAAAAGCACTTTTTTGTTACAAAACATTAAAAAAAATCCAATAATGTTATAGGGATGTTGGCACTTTTATACTCTTATTAGTATAAGCAGTAAAAAAGTGGATTAAATGGATCTGGATAGAATTTGTAGATATATACTTGATGTTGGTGGTGAAGATGAGCTATTGAAAACAGCCTTATGGATAAAGGCAGATAAAAAGCGTATTCGGGAGTACCAGCGTTTAAAGCGTGTGATTGCTTTAACAGGAGAGTCGAAGGATATCAGTGATGCAACAATAGAAAGGGCATATCATTCATTTACCTTTACAAGATCAAGAGAGTTAATCAAGCCAAAACGTGTCTTTACTAAAATCATTCAGTATGCAGCAGCAGTAGTGCTAGTAGCACTATCCTGGCATTATTTCTCTAATGAATATTTTAAGGAAGAAAATCAGTATGTTGTTGAAACAACTTTTGGAAATTCGACCAAAAACACGCTACCTGATGGAACTATTGTTTGGCTAAATGGTGGTTCAAAATTGACTTATTCCTCGCAATTTAATGATAGTAAAAGCAGAGATGTTCAATTAGAAGGAGAGGCGTATTTTACTGTTGCAAAAAACGAGGATATACCATTTCGTGTAAAAACAAAATCTTTCGTAATTAAGGTGCTTGGTACCTCCTTTAATGTAAATGCCTATGATGCAGCAAGTATTATCACAACGCTTGAGGAAGGAAAAGTTGAATTACATAATATCAGCGGTGATGCAATTGGCAGATTAAATCCAGGTCAACAAGCCGTTTGCTCAGCGGGAATAGACAATGTTTCTATCAAACAGGTTAACACAAGCTGTTTTACTTCATGGAAAGATGGGTACCTGGTGTTTGATGATTTACCATTAGACGAAGTTGTTCCTAAATTGGAACAATTCTATAACATCCGTATTGTAGTAGATGAATCGTATAGTAAAAATTGTAAAATTTCAGGAAGAGCTCATCGTAATGTGCCCATCGAACAGTTGTTGATCACATTAGAAACGACATTTGGTATTTCTTACGAACTCAGTTTAACAAACCAGGAAAAAATTCAGGTAATATTAAAATAAAAGATGGTTGCTCATATTGCAGTATGAACAACCATTAAATAAAGCCATAAATGGCTAGTGTTAAATTCAAAAGCAAATTTATGAAAAAAAAGTCAAACACTGCTCTTCACTGTTTGTGGTGGGCTAAAATCAGGAAGGTTATGAAACTATTGTTCCTACTAAACCTTTTATGCATTGTGTCAATCTCTGCATCAACTTTTTCGCAAAAAAAAGTGTCAAGTCTTGTTTTTAAGGATGCAAATCTAAAGGAAGTATTTGATAAGATAGAGAAGGAATTGGATGTTTCATTCTATTACCAGATTGAATATCTGGATGTAGATAAGAAGATTAGTGCAAATTTCGAAGATGTAAGTTTAGATGATGTATTAAATGAGGTACTTAAAGAAACAGATCTCGATTATCGGGTGATTAACGATTACATTGCAATAGTAAAAGATCAACAGCCGTTAGAGCAGAATTCTACTCAGGTTGTACAGAACATAGAGAGGGTTATTTCAGGTAAAGTTACGGATATAAATGGTGAACCACTACCTGGTGTTAACGTATATGAAAAAAGTAATCCGCAACATGGTGTAATAACTGGCGTGGATGGAACCTATTCAATTTCGGTTGCAACAGATAATGCAATGTTGGTCTATTCTTATATTGGTTTTATTGAACAAGAGTTAAACATTGGTCAACGAAGCCAAATCGATGTAACATTAATTGAAGAGGTAACCGATTTAGATGAAGTTGTGGTTGTAGGATATGGAACACAAAAGAAAAGGGAAGTATCAGGAGCTGTGGCCCAAATTAAAGGCGATGCATTGGAAGTTGCTCCAGTTGCTTCAATGACGAACTCTCTTACAGGAAGGTTATCCGGACTTTTTGTTACCTCAAACTCAGCAGAACCTGGACTCGAATCAAATACCATGCTGATAAGAGGTGTATCAAGTTTGAGCGGCAACGATCCCCTTATAGTTATTGACGGTGTAATTGGTGCTGACGGTTTATCGCGCTTAAATCCGAATGAAATTGAAAGTATTTCTGTTTTGAAAGATGCGGCAGCAGCTATCTATGGTGCAAGGGCGGCTAGTGGTGTAATTTTGGTAACAACAAAAAGAGGTAAAAACGAGAAAGTTCAATATAGTTTATCAACTGATTTCGGTATAAACTCACCAATTGGCTTGATGAAAGTATCTAATGGATTAGAGTATGCGACATATTTAAACAGGTTAAACTGGAAAAACTCTGGTTGGGATCCAAATTATACCAAAGCATATTCTGATCAGCAATTGGCAGATATTGCTAGTGGAAAAATACCAGATTATGATTGGGTTGATAAAGCGTTTAATGATACATTTACACAGAGCAATACTAATTTTTCAGTTAGAGGTGGTAATGATAAGTTCACTTTTTTTACATCGCTTAGGTACTTGGATCAAGGGAGTGTTTACTATCTGGACGAACAGGGTGGTAATAAACAATATAATATTCGGACCAATTTAGATCTGAAAGCTACCAAGAATTTATCCGTAGGTATGGATATTTCATACAGGAAACAGGATGTTGGACGTTCTGCTGGTGTGTTTTCAGGGTCGATTCAAACAGCAGGTCTGACCAACCCTTTAAAAGAGTTTTATGTAAATGGAGACGAGCGATATCCTGCTTATGGTAGATTCGGCCAGAGTCCTTTGGCAATGAACAATGCAGGTTATCAAAAATGGGAAGAAACAAACGAATCTCTACGCTTACATTTTAAATACAATTTGCCATGGGTAAAAGGAATGTCTGTTGGGGGATTTGGTTCTGCTGTAATAGTTTCAAACTTCAATAAAAATTGGAATGAACCCTGGTACTGGTACAGCGAAAACCCGGAAGGCGCTGATAAAACGCCGATTCAACATAAGCAAGGTACAACCAGTCTCAGTGAATCATTCAACAGATCAAAAGGTTTTACGGGGAATTTAAACATCAATTATGCCAAATCAGTAGGTAATCACAATATGGATCTTCTCCTACAGGTAGAGCAACAGACAGGTCGCTTTGATGCATTCTCGGCATCAAACGATGATTATCTATCATCGAGCTCTGATCAATTAAATTCGGGTAGTTCGGATCGCGCTGCAAGTACAGCTGGAGGTTATGCATCAGAAACTGCACGCATTAATTATTCGGGACGTGTGAACTACAACTACAGCGGAAAATATTTTTTACAAGGTGTTTTTAGGTATGACGGTTCAGAGAGATTTGCTGAAGGTCAGCGATTTGGATTTTTCCCTGGGGTCTCAGCCTCATGGCTTGCGTCAGAAGAAGAGTTCCTTCAGTCCGCAGACTTTATTAGTTCATTAAAATTAAGAGGATCTTTGTCTAGCCTTGGTAATGATGCAGTACCTACTTTTAATTATTTAGCTTCATACAATACTGGAGGAAATACAGTTGTTAATGGAGCTATATCACCAGGTTATGTTGAATCAGGAAGCGCAAATCCCAATACTACATGGGAAGTTCATAATGTGGTGAATTTTGGTATTGATGCAGCATTTTTTAACCATCAGTTGACCTTGGAATTAGACGTTTTTAAAGACAACGTTTCTAACATGCTTGCCACCCCGAATGTAACTATACCAGGATATCTTGGCATAAGCGTACCTCAAACAAATATCGGAACGATGGAAAACAAAGGTTGGGAATCAACTTTAAATTTCAAGCAGAGTATCAATAATGATTTTAATTTCTCCATAGGTGGCACCTTTACGTATGCTAAAAACAAGATTTTAGACATTGATCAACCAGAATGGGAATACGAATGGCAGAACCCAGAAGGACATCCTGTTTCGAGTGCATTGAGATATCATGCTATTGGTATTTTTAGAACTCAGGAAGACTTAGATAAGTATCCTAAAAGAGCAGGTGACGATCTGGGTAGTGTAATTATTCAAGATTATAACGGGGATGGCGAAATTACTTCTGCAGACCAAACCAGACAATACAACTCTAATGTGCCAATTATGACCTTCGGTATTACTGGACATGTGGACTACAAAAACTGGTATTTCGATATGCTTTGGCAAGGAAGTGCAGGTGGAACTAAACAAATATGGACTTTCTTCAGTGCTGAAAATAATGCAATGGCATATTTCGCCAATCATACTTATGATCCTGATCACATCAATGCAGAGTGGCCTGCTCCGGGACAAGGTTTTCACGATAATGACTTTTACTTCTTTAAAAATGATTACATACGTTTAAAAACGGTGCAATTTGGGTATGATTTCCCAAAACAATTAGTTGAGAAGATTGGCTTGAATAGTTTAAGACTCTACGTTAGCGGGTATAACTTACTGACTTTTTCAAGTTTAAATAAATATGGGATAACCGATCCAGAACAAACAAGTAACCTTACATGGGACTATCCGATGCTAAGAACAGTGAACTTTGGATTGAACTTAACCTTTTAAAGTGATTTATTATGAAAGTAATACATAAAATTATAATTAGTTTATGCATTTCTCTAATACTTTTCTCTTGCGATGAGTCAGTACTAGACTTAAAACCCTTAGATTCGGTATCAGAAGTAGATGTGTTTAACGACGAGGCTTTATTGCAAGCTTATGTGAATGCGACATATTCAGGTATATATCATATGCACGAAGCAAACTACTTAGGCACGGTTGGCTATGAAGACCTGTGCTTTTTCAAAAAAACTAATGCCGATGGATTTGATACCTATCTGGAAGGTAGAATTGATGAAACCAACGGCGAAGGCGTATCCCGTGGACGTTGGAGCAGATGCTATGGATACATACGCCATATCAACAGTTACTTCGAAAAAACAGAAAGCTCTTCCATTTCAGAGACGACACTTGAATCAATGGATGCAGAAATGCACTTTATGAGAGCATACTACTATTTTGAGTTGATGAAATGGTATGGTAAAATTCCTTTGGTAAAACAACGTTATGAATTGGAAGACAAAGACGTGAGACTGCCCAGGTCACCACTGGATGAGGTTGTTGCGTTTATCGTGGAAGATTTGGATAAAGTGATCAATTCCTCTCTTGCAGTAAATACAACTCCTGCCAGAGCAAGCAAAGGGGCAGCCATGGCAATGAAAGGAAGAGTTCTGCTTTATGCTGCCAGCAAGTTGTTTAATCCAAACAACGACCAGGCAAAATGGTCTGCTGCAGCTACAGCTAATAAGGCCGTAATGGACTTGGCTGAATATCCTTTGGCAGATGACTATGGCAAAATGTTCAATACTTCGTCTTACTTGGATCCTGAAGTTATTTTTGCAAAGGAATATAACAAAACCATCAGCCAAGGACAATGGTCAGGAGCCAACACATTGCTGTTACCCAATGGTTTTGAAGGCTGGCAAAATGCTACACCTACACAAACTTTTGTTGATATGTTTGACATGAAGGACGGCCAAAGACCTTTCCTTTCAGACGGCTCCGTAAATCCAAGTTCAGGTTATGATCCTCATGATCCTTATGTAAATAGAGATCCTCGCATGGATGCCATTGTTTTTTATAACGGCATGCCTTTTAAAGATAGAAATGTTGAGTACTGGATCCAATATGAGGATGATGGAGATGGTAGTTTTGAAGGAAGAACACCTCTTCCTAATTCAGAGCAAGGGAAAGATACAAGATACGGAAATACAGGGCATGAATACTCTCACACCGGATATGCATGGAGAAAACATACAGACGAGTCCTTGTCTGTAGACTATGCAGGTGTTCCTTTGGTATATACTCCAGATGTTCTGTATCGTAAGGCTGAATTTTATTTGAACTATGCCGAAACGCAAATCGCTCTTGGTAATGAAGCAGAAGCAAGAACAGCCATCAATGTAATACGCGGGAGAACCGGTGTTGAATTGCCTGAAATCACTTATACTGGAGGAGAGTTGCTTGAGGCTTACAGAAGAGAACGAGCCATTGAACTTAGCTTTGAAGATCATCGCTTTCACGACATCAGGCGCTGGGAAATTGCAGAAGATGTGATGGGTAAACCCAAAAAAGGTGTATGGATCGAAAAATTATCTACTGGTGACCTTGTATACAATTACAATAGGGTAGCGGAGGATTCCAAATTACATGTATGGGATAATAAGATGTATTGGATGCCTATTCCTCAGTCTGAAATGACGACTGCAGAAGGAGAGTGGCAACAAAATCCAGGATATTAAACTTATTGCACTAATCATAAAAATATAAGTGAAATTAATAAAAGAGCCGCTCACTATGGCGGCTCTTTTCCATAGCAAACAAAGTAAACTAATGGCATGATTAGAAATATCCTTTTTTTTAGCGTAGTTTTCACAATAGCGGTACATTCCTTATTTGCTCAAGAGGTAAAGCGTTTGGCAACCCCGTCGCCTCAACAACTACAATGGCAAAATATGGAACAAACGATGTTTATCTGCCTCGATCCCTGCACTTGGGAAGGAATTGAACAAGGGGATCATTCTTACCCAATAGAAAAAATGAATCCCTCGAAGCTCGATGTTAACCAATGGCTGGATGCAGCGGAAGCATTTGGTGCAAAAATGGTATTGTTTGTAGCCAAACACTCAAGTGGTTTTTGTTGGTGGAATACTGAAACGACTGATTACGGTATAAGAAATACTGCTTATAAAAACGGAAAGGGTGATGTTCTAAAAGAATTATCAGATGCTTGTTGGGAACGAGGCATTAAACTAGGCATTTATGTATATCCAGGCGATCTTACCTGGGGAGCCTACCTTGGAGGAGCAGGACGAACCAAAGATCCTGCAAAACAAGAAGGATACAATAAAGTGCTGCGTCAGCAATGGGAAGAAGTACTGTCTCGCTATGGTGAGGCAACCGAGATTTGGTTTGATGGAAACTGCATCATCCCTATCGACGATATAAAAGAAAAATACGCACCCAATGCCATTGTTTTCGGTAGCTCAATGGCAAACATCCGCTGGGTTGGTAATGAACGTGGTTATGCGCCATATCCGGCCTGGAATACAGTAAAAAAAGAAGATGGAGGAACCGGATCTGCAACTGCCGCACATAGTGACCCAAATGGCGATATGTGGATGCCCCTTGAGGTGAATACTACATTAAAAGACCACTATTGGTTTTGGTCGCCAGAAAACGAAAAACATTTAAAATCCTTAGACCAACTTTTAGAATGCTATTATAAATCTGTTGGCCGTGGAGGATTGTTCTTATTAAACTCGGCACCTGATACATCAGGTTTGATTCCTGCTGCCGATATGAGATTATATCAGCAATTGGGAGATGAGATTCGCCGAAGGTTTTCGCAAAGCATCAAAGAAACTTCGGGAAAAGGCGAAGTAGTAGAACTTGAGCTTAATAAAGTAACTGAAATAGACCACGTAATAACCATGGAAGATATTGCCTTTGGTGAACGGGTAAGAAAATATACCATTGAAGGGACAAAGGATGGAAACAATTGGTTCGAAATTGTAAAAGGAATTTCGGTAGGGCACAAGCGAATTGATAAATTTAAGCCTGTGAAAGTACGAAAAATACGTTTTCATGCTAGTGAACATGCAGCACCACCAGTTATAAAGAAACTGGCTGTTTATATGGTAGGTGATAAAAAGGATTACGACAGGCTTAAAAGTGATAAAGATGATTTTGGTAATTCATGGGAAGCAGGTCAGTCAAAAGAGTACATCGATTTAGTTGAGGTTGGAAAAGTTTCGGGTTTTGTTGAAACAACAAACGAGCGACAATTTACTGTTGATTTATCAAAAATAATTGACCGCCCCGGACAATATGAACTGTTCGTGGCAAAGAAAGTAAATGGTACAACAAATAAACCATCAGAGGCTGCATTAATGTTGGAAGGAGTTGAAACTCCCGGTTTTTGCAAAATTGACCGGGTTTTTGGCCGTATGGAGCTAAATATTACAGCTCACCCCACAATGAAAGACAACTCAATAAAAGTAATATTCAATCTGGCGGACAAAGCACAGGATGAAATTGTATTTCTGAGAAAAGTAGTGTTTAATTAATCAATAACAATCACATGCCCATGCGAATTACCTTATTTATAATTGCTCTTTTTACTATTGCTTCGTGTAACAAGGGAGATGTTAAAAATGACAATATTCTATTTAGTCAAGTACTAGAAAATGCCCGGATAAATCAAACCGAGCATAGCAACTCAATACAAAATGCAGTGTTTATTGGAAATGGAGACATTAATGGAATGTTATTTTCAAGTGGGAATGATTTGGTAATAAACCTGTCTAAAAATGATATTTGGGATGCCAGGTTAGATACCGAAAACGACCCACCTTTAATGAAAATTGATATTGCCAGCCGGAAATATTCAGGTGGGGCAAAAGAGCATGATACGCCTCCAAGTTGGAAGAATCCCTATCCGTGTCCGCGAATGTGCGGTAAGCTTATTATTAAAAATAAGGCTCCGTTTTCCTCTACTTTAGATATTCGAGAAGCAAAAGCCAATATAAACTCAAATGAAATTGAAGTCAGGGCTTTGGCGCAAAAGAATGCTTTCCTCATTCAATCGGAGGAAGAGGTTGGTCTTGAAGCAGTGTATGTTGATTATTTACCAAAAGCAACTTTGGGTGAGGACGAAAATGTATGTTGGTTAACGCAGGATTTACCTGCTGACAAAGATTGGAAAGGAATGAGCTTTGCTGTTGCACTTGCTCGGGGAGAGCAGAAGACTGCGGTTGGTATTGTAAGTTCGTTTGATTCACCAAATCCTAAAGCTGATGCAATAGCAATGGCAAAACAAGTACTTGCCGAAGATGCAACTGAGTTAGTCTCAGAACACGATAAAATATGGGCGGAATTTTGGTCCAGGAGTGCCATTCAGTTAGAGGATACTATTTTGACAAATATATGGTATCAAAACCTATATTTTATGCGCTGTGTAAGTAAGCCCGGTGTCTATCCAATAGGCTTGTATGCCGGGGCAGCTAACGAAAATGCCTTGTGGCATGGGAGTTATACTTTAGATTATAATGTAGAACAAGCTTTTTGGGGGCCTTATTGTTGTAACCAAGGCGAACTTTCGGAACCTTATGACAGATTGATATTGGATTATCTGCCACGAGCAAAATGGTTTGCATGGGAAACATTTGAGCTGGATGGGGCTTTTTATCCCATAAATATTTTTGGCCACGAACCGTCTCCCGATGCATGTGTGAGTGTAAATAAACGCATGATGGCATATATACCTTGGTCATATGTATTGGGGACTTCAGGATATGTGAGTCGAAATATTTGGTTGCGTTATAAATATTATCCGGATGAAAATTATCTGAAAAATATAGCCTATCCACTTTTAAAAGAATCTTCGATATTTTATTGCAATGTTCTTGAGCAATGCAATAAAGATGAAGTAGGAAAAGCCATACTAGGGCCAAGCTTTAGCCCTGAACATGGCGATTTTGGAACCTACAATTGTGCCTTCGACATTGCTTTTATTACATCAACCTTTAATTCAACATTAGAGGCAATCGACCTGCAAAATACGGATAGCGCTCTTGCCGAAAGGATAAAGACAAACATGAAACTGATTCCTGAATTACCATTGTCAGAAGGTAAAAATCCGGTAGTAGTCGATTGGCCTGGTGATGACCCTAAGCGTAGTCACAATATTCCCACCACCGTTGCTTCGGTTTTTCCTGCCGAAACTCACTCGTGGTTCTCTCCTACACTCGAGAAAGAGATATTGACAAGTACAGTAAATAATATCAAAAACACAGGGGTTAATTCGATGATAACCATGGCAGTCGCCAAAGCAAGGCTAAGTATAGATGGAACGTGGAAATGGTTAAAGGAAGAACTGGTTTCACGTCGTCGTTCAAATGGAATGCTGACCATCATGCCGGGTGACCATCCGTTTAACAGTTTCGGAATATATACCGAAGACTTTTCATGTTCGGGGGCAATCACCGAACTATTACTACAAAGTGTTGATGACATTATACGGGTATTTCCGGCATGGCCATTAGAAAAGGAAGGGAAATTTAAAAATTTAAGAGCGCAGGGAGGCTTTTTAGTATCGTCAGAGCAGAAGGATTCCCAGATTAGAAGCATTTATGTGACTTCTACAGTAGGAGGAACTTGTAGGGTGTTAAACCCCTGGAATACGAAAGATATTACAATACTATCGAAAGGTGAGAAAGTAAGCGCCGAGGTTAACACAAATCAAATAATTTCTTTTGAAACTCAAAAAGGCGAAAGCTACATAATTAAATCAATTTATAATGAAAAGTAAGTATAGTAAGTTATGCAAATCAGTGTGTGTGAATATTAAGCTGATGAAGTGTATGTTGGTCATTTTGTGCGTTGTATTTGAGTTATTATTTACTAATCAAGTAATCGGTCAAACATTACCTATTCCCACAAAAGCACAATACCAATGGCATGAACAGGAGCGGCTGATGTTTCTGCATTTTGCACCAACGACCTGGTCGGAGGTGGAACAGAATGACCATTCTGTATCATTAGACAGGATTAATCCTACAAAGCTGAATACTGACCAATGGTGCGAAGCGGCATTGGCTTTTGGTGCAAAACAAATCATATTTGTTGCTAAACATTCGGGTGGTTTTTGTTGGTGGCAAACCGAAACTACCAATTATGGAATAAAAGATACACCCTACAAAAACGGCAAAGGCGATGTGTTGAAGGAAATCGCTGAGTCGTGCAAAAAATATGGATTGAACCTTGGGGTTTATATCTATCCCGGTGATCGTACCTGGGGAGCAATGATTGGAAGTGGAGGAAAAACTAAAGATCCGGCAAAGCAGGAAGCGTACAACAAGGTTTTTAGAACACAACTTACTGAAGTGCTTTCGAACTACGGAGAGATGCTGGAAGTTTGGTTCGATGGCAGCTGTGTTATTGATGTTTCGGACATAATGGAGCAATATGCCGCAAATTCGGTCGTATTTCAGGGACCACACGCTACATTGCGCTGGCCTGGTACTGAATCGGGAAAGCTGTTTTACCCCGCATGGAATACCGTCAGAAGTGAAGACCTGAAAACAGGGGTTTCTACTCAAATTCATGGTACTCCGAATGGAGATGTATGGGCCCCGCTTGAAACTAATACGACGCTATATGACCATTATTGGTTTTGGTCACCCGAGAAAGTAAAAAAACGGAAATCGGTTGATGAGTTGATGGATTGCTATTATAAGTCGGTTGGATATGGCAGTGTATTCTTGTTAAACGCTTCTCCCGATACCACCGGCCTTATTGTTGAAGGTGATATGAAACGCTATAAAGAATTTGGGGACGAAATCAATCGTCGTTTTTCCAATCCTATTGCTGAAATCAATTCTCAAAAGGGCAATGAGGTTGTTTTGCAGTTGAATAAACCGACCCGCATTAACCATGCTGTTGTTATGGAAGATTATCGCGAAGGAGAGCGTATCCGTGAATATAGGATTGAAGGTTATTCGAATGGAAAATGGGTTGAACTAACCAAAGGAATTTCAGTTGGCCGTAAAAAGATTGATTATTTCGATGATGTTGAGGTTGAAAAACTTCGCCTGGTGATTACGAAGGCAGCCGCGGAACCTCTTATCCGGTCATTTTCAGTTTATAATGTCAGTAATTTTATTCCTCCCAAAAATCAGAGCATGCATGTTTGGTCGAATCCACAAAAGGTTGTTTCGTGGAAAAAAAAGGATGTGAACAACAACAAACTCGAACTGAAAATTAATCTTGGTGATAAAATAAATGTTCCTGGCCAATATGTTTTAACCGTTTTGCCGGAAATCAAACAGAAGGTAAAGGTGGAGAATGCTGCCATGTTTTACGATGGAAATAAAGCCATGCAAGAGTTTGTACGGATTAAAAACAATACAATACAAATTAATCAGACGGCTCAAATCAAAGGTGAAGCTGATTTGTATGTTGAACTTATCATTCAAATTGAGCAACCATGCAATGGAGTAGTTGAGTTTAAACCACTGCGAATAAATTAAGTTATCACTATGGAACGAACAAAAAAATGTTTGGCAAAATTAAACCGGATGAATAAGGCCTTAAGTCATCAAGAGCCTGATCAGGTCCCCATTAGTGATTTCTTTTGGGGCAGTTTTGTAAAGCGTTGGCGAAAAGAATTAAACCTGCCTGATGAAACAAATCCATACACTTATTACGATTTGGATTGGATTGTGACTATACCAAATATGGATCCAAAAATACAATCGTTCGAAACAATAAAGGAAGATGAAACGGAGGTGGTTGTTAAAACTGGATTCCGAACAACCATGCGGAAAAAATTTGACTTTCCTATGCCTGAATTTATTTCGTGGGAAGTTGATACCATTGAAAAACTGGAAAAATTTGAATTTGATGATCCTTACGACAGCCGACGCTTTTTTGAAGCCGGTGACAATCAAATCGCCGGTGTAGGTGATGGATTTGAACGGAACTCTCCCGCATGGATTGAGACTGTTAAAAAGTTACATCCGGATTTTCCGGTTTATGGAAGTATAATAGAATGCTCAGAGTGTTTAACCAGATTATTGGGTCAGGAAAATACACTCTTTTGGATGGGAATGTACCCCGATCAGTTAGGGGTGCAAATAAACCGGATTGGGCAATTCTACCTCGATTGTATGAAAGCTCAAATTAAAGCTGCTGATGGTTTGCTCGACGGAATGGTAATATGGGGAGACGTGGCATACAAACAAACCATGTTGTTCGACCCGGAATACTGGAGAATGTATTTCAAACCCTGGGTAAAAGCAATGATAGAAGAGTGCCATAACAATAACCTGCCTGTTATTTATCACGGATGCGGAAATGTACAGCTGATTTTTGAAGATTTTATTGAACTGGGGTTGGATGCCTATAATCCACTCGAAGTAAAAGCAAATATGGATGCAGTAAAACTCAAAAAGAAATATGGCAATAAAATAAGCTACTGTGGCAATAACAACATTCAAGTTTGGGAATCAGGTGATAAAGAGCAAATTCGCAAAGAAGTGTTATTTAAATTGAATGCAGCCAAAGGTGGTGGATATATTTTTCAGTCCGACCATTCGGTGTCAAGTAATGTGTCAGGTCAAAGCTACGATTACATTGTGAAGCTGGTGCGAGAACATGGAAAATATCCTTTGCACTTAAGGGAATTTGATGAAACTATTTAAATCATTCATTATCCAGAAATCAAGGAATAGTAAGTTGAATAAAACTAGAAAGAATTAAAGGATACTAAGAGTCATATCCCATAATGTGGCTTTATATAATAATAAAAGTAACACGTGTAATATTCAAGGCGGCATAAATTTAACAAAATAATATAAACATAGCATTAGTTGATATATAAAATTAATAATCGAATGAAATGCATATTTACTACAACAATGATATTCTTGACCCTGCATTTAATGGGGCAGCAAAGTGAACTGGCAATTATTCCACAACCTTTAAGTATCGATGTTAATGATGGCTATTACTCGCTTTCAGAATATAGTACTATTGCAATACAGTCAGATATTGATTTATCGTTTGAAGTGGCGAATTTGAACAAGCAGATAAAACGGGCCATTGGAACAAATTTAAAGTTAGTCAAAGATGGGACAGAAACAGAAAATCAGATTGTACTTAAATGCACACAAGGAAATGGTGATTCAGAAGACTATTCTCTTTCAATAGATGATAAGCAGATAATTATTTCGGCTACTGACCGTACCGGCTTATTTTATGGCATTCAAACCTTATCGCAGATCGTAGACAATGCAGGCGATGGTCATAAAACGGTTCGGATACCTTGCGTTATAATAGATGATAAACCAAGATTTAAGTACCGTGCCTTGATGCTTGACCCTGCTCGTCATTTTTTACCTGTTGATGATGTGAAGAAATACATTGATGTAATGGCCATGTATAAGTTCAACCATCTGCACCTTCATTTGTCAGATGATCAAGGGTGGAGAGTTGAAATAGAAAAATACCCTTTACTAAATACAATAAGCTCATTTAGGCGAGAAACAGATGGTGATGGGAAACCGCATTATGGGTACTATACAAAAGCTGAGTTAAAAGAGTTAGTTGCCTATGCTAATCAACGTTTTATTACCATTGTACCGGAACTGGATGTTCCAGGTCATAGTGTAGCTGCCTTATCGGCATATCCTGAATATACTTGCTTTCCTAAGATGCTAAAAGTTAGGACAATACCCGGTGTGTCTAAAGATTTGTTTTGTGCAGGCAATGATAGTACTTTCTTGTTTTTGAGGGATCTTATTTCCGAGATGGTTGAAGTATTTCCTTCTGAGAGATTTCATTTGGGAGGGGATGAAGCACCGCTGGATCATTGGAAAGAATGCTCTAAATGTCAAAGTAAAATTAAGGAAAAAGGATTAGGTGATGAACACGGCCTTATGAGCTATTTCTTTGATGAGGTTAATCAAATTTTAATAGATTATAATAAACGACCTCTATTCTGGTATGAGTTAGATGTGCCAAAATATCCGAAAGGAAGTACAATGTATGCTTGGCGTGGCGGATTAACGTCACAGGTTATCAGTAAAACTCGTCATGAAGGCTTCTCTCTCATTTGTAGTCCGGGTGAGCACGCCTATTTTGATTATCCACAGGCAAAAGGGGAAGAAACCTGCGATTGGATGGCTTATTTGCCTTTACGACAGGTTTATAAATTTGATCCGGGTTATGGATTGTCTCCTAATAAACAGGCTCACATTATAGGAGTGGAAGCCACCTTATGGGGAGAATATGTTAAAAATATAGACCGTGCTTTCTATATGACCTGGCCTAGAGCTTTTGCATTGGTAGAAGCCGGGTGGTCAGAAATGGAAAACAGGAGTTGGGAATCCTTTCAAAAAAGGCTTTATCCTCAGCTTGAACGCTTACAGAAACTTAATGTAAAATACAGAAATCCGACAGAGTTGGGTAAACCGTTTAATCGGTAAGTTTTTAACGGAGGTTTTGTGAACCCACATTTTTATATGCTCGACATTTCAACGACTGTTTGAATATCGATATAATAAACATTAATGAAGAGCTTATTCCAATATGTATAAAGAAAAGTGATGGATTGTACATACAGATAGTTGCAACGAACAGATAAATGTTGCTAAATCAATGACAGATATTTATGTGATCGTTGTAGTTGTTAGTACATACGATAGAATTTCTTTAACAATTGCTGAAGTAAAAAGTGATATTAAAATATATGATAATAAATAAATTTTATTTCTTTAGGATTTGGGTATTACTAGCATTAGGGTTTGTTTCTTGTGATAATACTGATATTCACAATAGTATGAAACCTAATGTGTTATTATTGGTCGCTGATGATCTGGGGTATGGTGATTGTAGTGCATATACTCATCATGCACCGGATGTTAGCACACCAAATATTGATAAATTGGCTGAAAGAGGTGTTCTTTTTACACAAGGGTATGTAACTGCCCAAATATGCTCACCATCTCGTGCCGGTCTTTTAACAGGAAGGTATCAACAGCGCTGGGGAGTCCATACATACACGAATGCAGCATTCCCCAATAACGAGTTAACAATAGCCGAGTATTTAAGAGACAAAGGTTATTCAACTGCCCTTTTCGGGAAATCGCATTTAGGTCAAGCTGATGATATTATGTCTCCAGAGTATCCTTTGAGGCATGGTTTTGAGAGATTCGTAGGAAGAACGGGAGGTATGATAGATTATTTGAAACATTCGTTTGAAGACCAAATGAAGTATCCGAAACCCTTAAACGTTTATTGGGGTTTTGGCCCTTGGTATTTTGATGACTCAGTAAAGGAAGTAGAAGGATACACAACCGATATTATAACCAATGAAGCCCTTCAGTTTATTGATAAAAACAAAAAGTCACCATTCTTTTTAATGATGGGGTATACCGAAGTACATGCCTGGACTCATCAAATGCCTGATTCAGCGCTAACAAGACTTGGAATAGAAAAAATTGAAGATTGGGATCCGGAAAAGGAAGAAGCATTGGAATGGGTGGTTAGAGACGGAATTGGACCTTATATGGCCGATGGAAGAACGAGGCTCCTGTGGCATTTATCACAATTGGATAAAAGTGTTGGGAAAATTATTTCGAAGCTGAAAGAAAATGAAATACTGGAAAATACAATTATTATTTTTCTTTCTGATAATGGTTCAACCAAACGAATTAGTGGCAATAATGGCCCCCTCTCAGGAGGAAAATATTTGCTTGAAGAAGGAGGAATAAGGGTGCCTTACATAATAAGTTTTCCACAGAAACTACCATGTGGAGTTAATTATAAACCGATGGTCAGCTCGATGGATATTTTCCCGACAATATGCAATTTAGCCGGTTTAGAACACCCAGAAAATGTGGATTTCGATGGTAAAGACTTAGTCCCTTTTTTAAAAAATAGTAATGCAGGGCATCCTCATGATGAATTATACTGGACCGGATTGAGTTTTAGGGCGTCTGAACCTTCATTTGAGGATATGAATTCAGTAGAAGCAAAAAGTTATTATTCCGTTGGGGGAGATGATTCCGGCTGGGCAGTTAGAAAGAACAACTTTAAGCTCCGGTATTTTGGGAGAACAGATGAATACAAACTGTACGATTTGGATAATGATCCAGGGGAACAAAATGACCTGTCATTGACGATTCCTGAAATTACTCAAGATTTAAAAGAAAGGTACAAACAATGGCATGCAGGAATGAACCTGCCGGAAATAGAAATTAAGTAAACACATAATTAGAGTATTATGAAATGAGCATGTAAAATATTTTACAACAGAGAGGATAATTAAAAACATGCAAGTTTTATACTATACATTTGAAAACAAATCATTTATATCATATGAAATTTAAAGCTCAGATTACAGCAGTCCTGATGGTAATTAGCCTTTGGGCATGCGGACAAAAGAAGAAAGAATTCAATGGCGCAATAACAAATCAGCCGGCAACCCGCTGGGAAGAAGCAATGCTAACAGGTAACGGGGTGATGGGAGCTATGATGTACGGCGATCCATACCAAGAGACCATTGTTATTAACCATTGCGAACTGTTTCTGACGCTTGGGACTAAAGAGTTTGTAAAAGACCTTTCAGCTTCAATGCCTGAAATAAAAAAGGCTGCCCTGCAAGCTGGTAAAAACGGGCCTTCGGTTGCTCACCAAATGATGCTGGAAACGTCCAATCAAAAGATTTCGTGGACTGACCCCTTCCATCCGGCTTTTACATTTCACATTGAACAGTTCGGGAATGATGGTGAAGTGAAAAACTATCAATTGACCGAGAATTTCGAAACAGGCGAATTAAAGGTAACATGGGATAATAAGGCTGGTCATTGGGAACGAAAAATGTTTATTTCCCGTCCCGATAATGCGGTGGTAATGGAACTAACCGGTCCCAAAGGAAAAGTGGGAGGTAATTTTTCGATGAAAATGGCACATGAGTTGATCGACGTTGAAATGACCGCAAAGGATACCGAGATAAAGGCACATGTTACCTATGTAAAAGGGAAAGGGGGGTACGACAACCTTGTCCGTTTTATTCCAACAGGGGGAACTGTTACGGCTAAGAACAATGAAATAAAAGTTAATGCCGCAGATAAGCTGTTAATTGTCATGCAGGTAGAGCCATGGCGTGCGCCACTTCCGGAGTCGCAAAGCGAAGTTTGGGCTTTTTCACCAAAATACCCCGATTTTGTGAATGGATATCCTAAAAACAAGTTGGCTGACATGGAAGCGCATTTGGATGGATTGGCCATGGATTACAACAGGTTGTTAAAACCACATGCAAAAGCACATGGCGAATTATTCTCGCGGGTGAAATTAAATTTGGGTGAAACTCAATCTACGTCCCAAGAAATGTTAAACTTAGCAGTTGAAAATGGGACAATAACACCGGCTTTGACACAAAAGCTATATGACGCATGCAGGTATTTAATAATTTGCAGCACCGGCAAAAATCCGGCAAACCTTCAAGGGATTTGGACCGGCACCTGGAAGCCAGAGTGGAGTGGGGACTATACCCTCGATTCAAATATTCAGCTCGAAATTCAATCCATAATGAGTTGCAATATGCCTGAACTGATGGAAGGTTACTTCAAATTAATTGAATCATGGTTGGTGGATAGTCGTTTAAACGCCCAAAAGTTATTTGGTTGTCGTGGAATTGTTTCCAACCCAAGGGCTTCAAACACCAACTTGTTCTTGCATTGGGGACGATGGCCCGGCGAACAATCAATTGGTACAATGGGCTGGATGCTGCACTTTTTTTATGATTATTATCGCTTTACCGGAGATAAGGATTTTCTGAAAGAAAGGGTGGTGCCTTTACTTAAAGAAAATGCATTATTCTACGAGGATTTGCTAAAAGGTACAGAAGACGAAAATGGAAAATATACCTTTTGGATTTCATATTCGCCTGAGCAGGATCATTTGCTTTATGCTAACTCTACCTTCGATATTTCGGTATTAAAATCTGTTTTGAGTAACCTGGTCGAATCTTGTGAGCTACTTAACATTGAAAACAACAACTTGCCGAAATGGAAAGCAATGTTGAAGAAACTGCCGGATTATCAAATCAATGAAAAAGGGGAATTGCAGGAGTGGGCTTACGAAGGTACAACGGAGAATTACAACCAACGTCACCATTCACATATGCTGCCTTTGTACCAGTTTTGTGAATTCGATAAAGAAAGTGACCCTGTTTTATGGGCAGCTTCTGAAAAAGCCTTTGAAGGGAAAGAAAAAGGCTTCCTGAATAACTGGAAAAACCCGGATAGTAATCACATCACCCATGGGATTATTAATCAGGCACAGTGTGCAGCGCGTTTGGGACGGGCCGATGTCGTTCACGAGGTTTTATCACGGCTTGTTGCGAAAAAATATGTATTTCCGAGTTTTATGATTTCCTACTGGCCGGATAACAGAGGTTATGGGTTTGATCCCGTTGGTACAATTCCTGATGTGATCAATAATTCATTGATATTTGCCTGGGATGAAAAATTGGATGTTTTACCAGCATTGCCTGAAGAGTGGGGAAAAGGTTCGCTTGAAAATGTGCTTTTACGCCGTCAAATGCAGGTTGAGGAGCTAAAATGGGATCGAACTAAGGAACAAGTTAGTTTGAAAATTAATTCAGAAATAGAACAAGAAGTTGAAGTTGCTATACCAGAGTGTTTTAGTCGAATTGTTATAAATGGAAAACAATATAGCAATACTCTAAACAGACTAGTGATAAAATTATAGATTAATCCATAATGTAATAGATATGAGATATTATTCTTTTATAGTTGCTCTTTTATGTTGCACGATTGTCTACGCCCAAGATTCAAATTTAGTATTTGGTGTTGATAGTGAAACATATTTAAATAAACACGATGTGGTATATAAAACACCTGCTTATGAAGGCTTCGAGGGATTTCCGCTTGGGAATGGTGATTTAGGAGGCATGGTGTGGTCAAATGTTAACGGCCTGGAGATTCAAATAAATAAAAATGATTTATTTGATCAGCCAAATAAAGAGGCAGGGGCTACATTACGAGGAGGGGCAAGACTAAGTATTGATTTTGGAGCACCGGTATTTGATTGGCTTTACCTAGATGACTACGATGGTCGTCTTTCTCTTCAAAATGCGGATGTTTCAATAAAATCAATAACCCCTTTTATGGAGAGTGATATAAGAACTTGGGTGTCGGCCAACAAAAATGTATGGTTTGTGGAGGTCACGGCAGATAGTAAAGGGAGCCGTGAAACGAAACTTCGAACTACTCTTGAAAGGTATGGTAGCAGAGCTTTTCCAGGCTGGTATGGCGGATATACTGGTAATACCCAGATTGGTATTGGGAACTCAAAGGCCATTACAATTGGCAATGATATTGTTTTGGAGGAGTGCTTTGATGGATTGGATTTTACCGTAGCATGCCGTTTGATTGGTGCCCCGGTGAGTGCCGAAAAAGTTAGTGAAAACAGAGCTGAATTAACTACCGGACTTGGCGGAGCTCACACAGTGACAATTATGATTGCACTTGTAACATCAAATGAATCTGATGCTCCCACTAAAGAGGCAATTAAGCTATTGGATGAGGCAGAGTCAGTGGGTGTTGAACGGGAAAAGCTGGCACACCATGACTGGTGGAAATCGTTTTGGGGCAAGTCTTTTGTAAAGATTGATGCGGGTTATTTAGAAAATTTATATTACCTGCGTCGTTATTTGATGGGAAGCAGCTCAAGAGGAAAGTATCCTGTTGTTTTTAACGGCGGGCTATGGACCTGGAACCATGATGTTAGAAATTGGGTGACGCCTCACCATTGGAATACACAACAACAATACTGGGGATTGGCACCGCAGAATGATTGCGAATTAATGCTTCCGTATTTAGATACTTATTACCGGATTATGCCAGAAGCCGAGAAACATGCTAAAATGCGGGGCGCTGACAATGCTATCCTTTGGAGTGAGGCACACGATTTTTTTGGTCGTATGACCTTCTGGGACAGGGGGGATATGATTAATAACTTTACGCCTGCCAGTCAGATTGCCGGATTCTTTTGGGAGTATTTTCAATATACCTGTGATACTGTATTTTTAGAAAAGAAAGCCTATCCTTTTTTGAAGAAAGCTGCTGAATTTTATGTGCAGACATTGCAGTGGGATAAATCTAAAAATGAGTTTTTTATATCTCCTTCGCAGCCGTATGAGAGTCCACGTTCTAACAAACTGAAGAATACGATTACAGACCGTAATATGATCATTTCAACGATGACTGCCTGCATTTCTTCTGCAAAAATACTGGAAAGAGACAATAAAAAAGTTAAAGAATGGCAGCATATCATTGACCATTTGTGGCCTATTCCCTTCAGAGAAGAGGAAGGTATTGGAGAAATCATGCAATTGGGCTATAACCAGGATGGATCGGTTTATCCTAAAAAAGAAGACTATGGAGACTGGACCAATCATTTCAGCGCTAACACTTTGTTGGTCTTTCCTACAAATATTATTGGCATTGACCAAAAAGGGAGCCGGGAGTACAATGCTGCCGCCAATGTTGTAAAGAGCCATTCACCTTCTAAAAATGCCATATCACCCGATCCGATAGTGGCAGCTCGCTTGGGCTTAGGCGATGTTGCTTTGGAGCGAATAACCAACCAGGTTCGACGTTTGCAGCACTTTCCACAGGGCCTTTTTTATAACATTGACCATTGGTATTATTTGTCACTGTATGCAGATTCCGTTAAAACACCGGATATTACCACTCAGCGTGACTATATCTATGATGAGCGATGTAAATACGAAAAGGGGCATCCTGCAAAGCCGTTTATCCAATGTGGATTAGAGCCAATGAGCATATGTACTTCAACAATCAATGAGATGTTGCTGCAAAGTAACGGAGGCAAAATCAGGGTATTCCCTGCTGTTCCAGAAGGATGGAATCCTGCGTTTAAGCTTCGGGCTAGAGGGGCGTTCATCGTTTCATCGGAAATGAAGGAGGGAGTTGTTAAAACGGTTCATATTGAAAGTTTAAAGGGAAGTACTTGTAAATTGGTTAATCCTTGGCCAGGGCAAAGGGTTGATGTATTGAATGGGAATGATGAATCTGTAGTTAAGGTAAAACAGGAAAAAGATGGCGTTATTGTATTTGACACAAAAGCATTGGGAAAATACATTATTGTGATGAAAGGAACAAAGCCGTCAATGACTAATACTGTTTTTAAAAGTATTCAAAACAATCAACCAAAACATTTCAAAGAAGCTGTACTTGGAAAAGAAAGGAATTTTTAATCGAACAATTACCAAAAGAAAGCAGATGAGATATAATTATTTAATTGGTATTGCCATTCTTATACTGGGCAGTTTCAATTTGGTAGCCTGCAAACAAAAAAAAGGCTCTGAAGCAGGAAAGTCAGAAACTAACGTGATGGTTAATGCAACTGATACTGCAATTCCACCCAAAATTACCAGAGAGTTTATAGACCGTTTAGAATATTTGGGTGTCATCCTGGATAGGCCAGATTATCATACATGGGGTACTTCAGTCGTTCAGGGAGATGATGGTAAATATCATATGTATGCTTGTCAGTGGTCAGCAGAATATGGTTTTGGTGCCTGGGATGTTGAATCTGAAGTGAATTACTTTATTGCCGAGAATCCAGAAGGTCCTTATTCTTTTGTAAAGAACATTATTCCATCCAGGCCGGGAGGAGATAAAGAGGGGGTGTGGAATCGCTACACAGCACATAATCCTGAAGTGAAAAGAATTGATGGAAAATATGTATTGACTTATCTTTCCTATCCTGGAATAAACACCGGAGCTGAAGGAAAAATAGGATTGAGAATGGCTGAAAAGCCGGGTGGGCCATGGAAAGATTGTGGCATGATAATGCAGAAGTCGCTTGTTGAGGGGGTTCCATCTTATAATAGTTTACGCGGCACTGATAATCCATCGCTGGTTAAATACAACGATAAATATTATTTGTTCTTTATGTATTGTCCCAGACTTTATGAAATTAATGGCAGACTTATGAATAATACTTCTTTGGGTGTAGCTGTGGCAGAAAGCCTGGAAGGACCTTATGTTGAACAGATGGTGCCGGTTTTTGCCCCACCTCCGGGAAAAAAAGTTGAAGACCTCTGTGCGTTTGTAGCAGAAGATGGTAATATCGTTGCAACTATGTGTGATAACTTTGGGATGTATGCTGAAAATGGAGGTATTTATTGCGAGATGGACCAGTCGCATTTTGAAAAGACAGGTGAAATAAAAATGACTCCAACATCTGTTGCCTGGGAAACGCGTCCTGTTATGTTTCCTGAGCAAGACTTCAGTAAAGGGAAAGCGGTATATGCCAATAATAAGTTTGAACGGCCAAAAGTAATCAAGGTTGATGGCGTGCCTGCTTATATGTTTTTACCCAGTGGTTTTAATGCAGAAGGCAATTCCTGGACTGTACTTCACGGATTTCGTATTCAACCTGAAATTAGTAATTAAACGCCTATTTTCTTATGAAATATATATTAGCCGTTGGTTTTATGGTTTTTTTCCTTTTTTCCCATGCACAGGAAACAGGCATTAAGTACGTGGAAAATACCTACTAAGAAGGTACATCGGTGTTAATACCGGAGAATGTGACGAAAGAAGAAATGATTAAGCTGGCGGCTGCAGTAAGGCCATCTGCCAAACAACTTCGCTACCAGGAATATGGAACTATGGGGTTTATTCACTTTAACCTGAACACCTTTACCGGAAGACAGTGGGGAACGGGAGTGGAAGACCTAAGCATTTTTAATCCAAAGAGTGTGAATGTTGACCAATGGATGGAAGCTTTTGTCGCAGCAGGTGTAAAGTCGGTGATTATGGTGTGCAAACATCACGATGGGTTCCGGTTGTGGCCCAGTTCTTATCACCCCAGAAATATTTCTAAAACACCTTATAAAGAAGGTAAGGGAGATTTGGTAAAAGAAGTGTCGGAAGCAGCCCAGAGGCACGGACTTCGTTTTTGCGTGTACTATTCTCCGTGGGATAAACAGGAACCATACGGGACGTCTGCTTATAACGATTTGATGGTGGATGAATTGACGGAACTATTGACCAATTACGGCGCAGTGGATGTAGTATGGTTTGATGGTGCAGGTATCAGTACTAAAGTTAGTGGTGTTGAAATGGATTTTGACTGGGACAGGATACATGCTACCATTCATAAGTTACAACCTTCGGCTGTTATTTCAGGTGTTGGCCCTGATGTGCGTTGGGTTGGAAATGAAGCCGGTCGGGGGCGCACAACAGAATGGTGTGTGCAAGGGGTTGTTTATGATACAAAAGATTTCCCGGGTGCACATGCCGGTGTACCTACAATGGCACCTGAATTAGGTGATATTAGTCAGTTAATGACATTAAAAGGAATTGATGATATGACCGGAGATACTTCTAAACTCAGGCAATTAACCTGGATGCCGGCAAGGGGTGGTTTACCTGTTCATACCAAATGGTTCTGGAATCCATTGGAGAAAGTACGTTCGTTAAACTATCTTGCTGAGTCATTTTTTAGTACCATTGGCTGTAATTCCGGAGTAATACTGAATATGTCTCCTGATACTACCGGCTTAGTTCCAGAAGAAGATATGGCAGTAATGAAGGCTTTTGGTGACTGGAGAAGAGAGTTGACGGGACATAATTACGCTTTGGGCGCCAGGGCCGAAACGACTCCAACTGGTGAGGGCGGTTACAATGTAAGTTATATGTTTGACGATGATATCCGTACCGGTTGGGTGGCTCCTGAAGGGATTGAAACAGCAGAAATAGTGATTAATCTATACGGAGAACAAACTTTCGATGCTGTTTATCTTCAGGAAATGGTGGCTGACTTCGGACAGCGAATTGAAGCATTTGCAGTGGATGCCATGGTAGATGGCAGGTGGAGGGAGTTGGTAAAAAATACTACCGTTGGTTTTAGACGAATTCAAAGAGTAAAATCAACCACTACAGATAAGATTCGAATTCGGATTCTTTCTTCCCGTTTGTCGCCAAGTTTGGCAACTGTAAAACTATTGAAAGTACCTGAGTTGATAGAGCCTAACATAATCAATCAGAAAAAAGATTTATCCAGGGATAACTGGAAAACAGATGCTGCCATTAAGGATGGAGACCTGAATACCTGTTGGAAAGGAGAATTGAAAGATGGAAAGCCTGCTTACATTGATATCGATTTGGGAGAAGAAACAACCTTGTCAGTGTTTACTTACATTCCTCCTCAGGGAAGTCCGGAAGAGCCTGGTAGGGTAGAACGATTTGAAGTGTATGTTGGCAATGATCCGGAAAATATCAATTTTAAAGTGGGTGAAGGTAAGAATGGAAACGTGGATAATAATCCTGTGCCACAATCCGTAACCCTCCACAAACTGGCAAAAGGCCGATATTTGCGGTATGTGATGCTTTCTGCAACACGCGGGCAGAACGTGGTGAGAATAGCAGAAATAAAAATTGAGCCTTAATCTATTTATTTTAAACAATCGAATATGAAAATTAAAAGACACTTATCCTCCTTATTCATCATGCTGGTTCTTTTTTCATGTACCAACGAAAAGAAAGAAACAAGCTCTAAAGCTCTAAAGCTCTGGTATAACCAACCGGCTGATGCTACAGTAAAAGACTCTCCCGATGGATGGAAAGACGATCCGGAGTGGTTGAAAGCCCTGCCTTTGGGCAATGGTTCGTTAGGGCTAATGGTTTTTGGCGATGTAAATAAGGAGCGCATTCAGTTAAATGAAGAAAGCATGTGGTCGGGTAGCGTTGATGTCAATGACAATCCCGTGGCAAAGGAAGCCCAGGCAAAGATACGCCAATTACTTTTTGAAGGAAAGTATAAAGAAGCCACTGAGTTAACAAACAAGACCCAAATTTGTGTCGGAAAAGGTTCCGGGCATGGCAATGGTGCAGAAGTCCCATTTGGTTGTTTTCAAACACTTGGCGATCTGTGGATTGAAAACGGAAAAACAACTGGCTATGAGAATTATTACAGGGAACTGGATCTGAATGATGCCGTAGTTCGCGTAAAATATTTACAGGATGGGGTTAATTATCAAAGGGAAATATTTACAAGCCAACCGGATCAGGCGATGGTTGCCCGTTTTACTGCAGATAAAATGGGTCAGATTTCTTTCAAATGTTCAATGAGTCGCCCTGAAAGGTTTAAAACATATTCGGAAAATGATCAGTTGGTAATGTCAGGTGCTCTTTCTGATGGTAAGGGAGGAAACGGATTACAATACATGGCACGGTTAAAAGCAGTCTGCAAAAATGGTTCAGTAAGCTATACCGATTCAACAGTAATTGTTGAAAATGCCGATGAAGTTGTGCTTTTTCTTACAGCATCAACAGACTATGTGTTGAGTTATCCTGAATATAAAGGAAGGGAGTACGAGAAGATAACAAACGAAAATATTGAACGTGCTATAAGTAGGCCATATCAGGAGTTACTGGACACTCACAAGAAAGAATACCAGGCCTATTTTAACAGGGTAAGTATTGATTTAACCCCAGAAAATAACATTAATTTTGCAACTGACCAACGTGTAATCGATTTTAAGAAAACAAAATCAGACCCTCACTTAGTTGAGTTGTTATTTCAATATGGGCGTTATCTTTTAATTTCTTCGTCCAGACCAGGAACATTGCCGGCTAATTTACAAGGAATTTGGGCCAATAAAATCCAGACACCATGGAACGGAGATTACCATACCGATGTAAATGTGGAAATGAATTACTGGCCAGCAGAAGTGACCAACCTATCGGAAATGCATTTGCCATTATTTGATTTAATTGAATCATTGGTAAAGCCAGGTGAGAAAACGGCGCAGGTACAATACGGGAACAAGGGTTGGGTTATTCACCCCATTACAAATGTATGGGGATACACTTCGCCGGGCGAAATGGCCAGTTGGGGAATGCACACAGGAGGAAGTGCCTGGATTTGTTCTCACATCGGGGAACATTATTTGTTTACCGATGATAAAGATTTTTTGAGAAGAATGTACCCTGTTTTGAAAGGAGCGGTAGAGTTTTATTTGGATTGGTTAGTTGCTGATCCAAAAACCGGTAAGTTGGTTTCCGGTCCGGCAGTTTCACCAGAGAATAGTTTTATTGCGCCTGATGGTAGCCGAAGTCAGATAAGCATGGGGCCAGCTCATGACCAACAGGTAATATGGCAGCTTTTTTCTGATTTTATTTTTGCTTCCGAGGAACTTGAACTTGAAAATACAACCGTTCAGGAAGTGAAACAAGCCATAAATTTGCTTGCCGGTCCACAGATTGGATCTGATGGCCGTTTAATGGAATGGGCAGAAGAATTTCCGGAGGTGGAACCAGGACACCGCCATATATCTCACCTTTTTGCCTTGCATCCGGGAAGACAAATTAGTTTGGAGAATACACCTGAATTAGCAAAAGCTGCACAAAAATCACTGGATTACAGGATTGCCAACGGAGGGGGGCATACCGGATGGAGCGCAGCCTGGCTGATAAGTCAATATGCTCGATTGAATCAGGCAGAGAAAGCAAAAGAAAGCCTGAACACTGTTTTGGAGAAAAGTACTTCTCCCAATTTATTTGGACTACACCCTCCTTTTCAGATGGATGCCAACTTTGGAGCAACAGCAGGAATCGCAGAAATGTTAATCCAAAGCCATGATGAAACTATACATTTATTACCTGCCTTGCCGTTTGAATGGACAACCGGCGAAGTAAAAGGACTGCTAGCCAGAGGAGGTTTTGAAGTGGATATCAAATGGAGGGATAATGAATTAGTTGAAGCAGTTATTTATTCAAAAACAGGCACGAATTGTAAAATTCGTTATAAGGAAATTGAAAAAGAATTTAATGGTAATATTGGTGATTGTATTAAATTACATGCAGCTGATTATAAATAAATAAAATGCAGGTTTTGTTGCAATATTTGGTTGAGCGTATGTTGAGAACTAATGTAGTTGCATGATTTCTATAAGCTTTGCTGCTGATGTGTTAACATCAGTAGCAAAGCTTTAATTTTGCACATATTCAAATTAAAAAGGTCTCATTTTTTTCAATCTTCCAGGGCTGTAGTTATAATGTTTCTTGAATTGCCTGTAGAAATAAAATTCGTTATTATATCCTGCCTCATAAGCAATTTCTTTCACACTTTTAGCGGTGGTTGTTAAGAGTCTTACCGCTATTTCCATTCGCATTCGTAACATATAGTTCAGTGGGGTTAAACCAAAATTCTTTTTGAATAGCCTGTGAAAGTAATTTGGTGCAAGGTTTGATTTCTTAGCAATTTCTTCCAATGCCGGGTTGCGTCTGAATTCATTATTCATAAAATCTATAGCTGGTTTTAAGATCATTAGCTCTGTTGTGGGGGATATCTCAGCTTTGGAATTATGTTTCAATACATCTGCAATTAAACTTAGGATGAAAGCATGCAACTTGGCTTCTTCATACGAGTAGGGTATCTGTGAAATGAAAGTTGTGTCCTTGTAGTTTGGTTTGAACAAGGATTTTATATAGCTGCTTTTTTCATCGAGAAAGTGGACGTTTTCTTTCTTCCATGAAAAGAATGGGGCTGAATTCATTAAAATCCTACGTAAGTAAAGCGATGTTGGGATGAAATGGAGCCAATATACTTTCATAAATGAATCACACTTTTGGTTATTTAGTTGGAACCCTGAGATGAAATAGATGTTGTTAGAGTTTATGCAATAATCTACGTCTTTGATTCGAATAGAGGCTTCTCCTTCGGTTGGAATATATATTTTAAAACACTGGTCAAGCTCATCTCTTCTTTTATTCCATGAACTATCGCAATGGCTATAACCGCCAGTGATTATCTTGCATTCGAATGAATCTATTGCCATTTAGTTAAGATTGTGCATGTGAATGTTTGATATGTGCATTTAATATTTAACTGATATAGTGTTCTTTTAGATTTTAAGAATATATAAAAAGTTTAGATCGTCAAATATAACAAACAATTATGAAGGAAAAGGAAGTGGCTAAGAAATTTGTACCTGATTATAGGATGCAAGCCTTAATTGATAGAAGGTTACAGTTGGTGATTGATAAAAAAAGAGACATATATTGCGATAACGCTGAATTCCTGGTATATCACTGGTCAGGAGAGGCAGCCTCATTCTCCCCTGCTACAGGTGAGCACGCATGCGATAGTGATAAAAGAATTGAAATTGGCGATCATAATGCCCGGGTTGATGTTGGAATTTCATTTCCTAAAACAGATGAAATGCCCTCTAAAAATGGCAATTTTGAATATACTCCGTTGAACTGGGCAAAAGACTATGCTTTTTTTATTGATAACAGTCCGGCAGAAGTTCACGAAAATGAATTGATTGTGGGTGAGTTTCATTGGCAGTTAGATGAAGCACGCTATTTTCAATATCCAGAGGAGCAGCGGGAGGCAGGATTTGAGGCCCGCGAATTGGGAGCCGGAGGTATTAGTTTTACGCATACATGTCCTGATTTAAGTATTGGTTTAGAATTAGGTTGGAATGGATTGTTGGATAAAGTGCGGGCAAACATCGAAAAATTTGAGAAGGAAGGAAAAACAGAACAGGTAGAATATCTGAAAGGCTCGGAAATTGTTGCCCTATCAATTCAACGGTTTATCTGCCGACATGCTGATGTGGCACGTGAAAAGGCATCTTGTTGCTCCGATGCTTCTCAAATTGATCTCTATCTGTCTATTGCCGAAGTTTGTGAGAACCTGTCAGTAAGAGCGCCGCAAACTTTGCATGAGGCGGTTCAATGGATTTGGTTCTTCCAGGTGGCAGAAAGAATACATGGCCATGGAAACGGTTATGGCCGTACGGACCAGCTTTTACTGTCGTTCTATGAAAAGGATATGGCAGAAGGAAAGATCACCCGGCAATTTGCTCGTGAGATAATCGGTGAGATGTACATTAAATATGGTAGTTATACCGCATTAGGTGGCCGATTACAGGATTTATCTGATGCAACGAATGAAATGAGTTGGGTTTGTCTGGAGGCATACGACCTAGTTGGAGGCATAAACCACATGGGGGTGATGTGGCACGAAGACATGAATGAGGCATTTTTTGAATATGCCTGCGATGTATTAACCCGTCATGGTTGTGGTGTTCCTATTTTGGTTAATTACGATGTGATAAAAGCTAGTGAAGTACGAAGTGGTTATAAACCTGAAGACGCATGGAATGTTGCATATAGTGGCTGTCAGTGGTATTGCGGGGTTGGAACTGAATATAACGATCAGGATGTGAATAGTCTTGTTCTGATTAAACCAATGCAACGGGCAATTGATGGAGCGATAGAAAAAGACCTTAATTCATTCGATGAATTTTGGGAATTGTATTGCCATGAAGTTGATTGCACTGCTGATGCTCTTGTGAAGTTTAAGAATGCCACTTACGATTGGCAGGCAAAAGTGTGGCCAGAGATGGTTACTTCTTTTTGCATGCATGATTGTATTGAAAAAGGTAAAGATGTTACTGATAAAGGGGCGGTTAGATATAACTATACCTCCGTAAATGTTCTGGGTGTTCCCAATGTATCTGATTCCATTTATGCCATTAAAGAATTGGTGTTTAGTAAAAGGCAATATGCCTTAACTGAGTTGAAAAAAGCCCTGGAAACCGATTGGTCTGAGAATGAAATGATGCGTCAGCATTTTTTGAACGTTCCAAAGTTTGGAAACGACCATAAAGAAGCGGATGAAATGGCTGTCAAGGTTTCTGAACAGGTTCGGGAAGTATTGGAAAGCAAACAAAACAACAAGGGTTTCTGTTTCAGACCATCACTTTTTCAATACATGGGACACACCTATGCAGGACCAATGATGGGAGCTACACCTGACGGACGACTGGCAAAAGAGCCGCTTGCTCATGGGATGAATCCAATGCACGGGCGGAATAAAAATGGTATTGGCGCCACCGTTAATTCATTTACTAAACTTGATTTTGCAAAATTCCAAGGGGGGTCATTTCAGATCGAATTAACACCGGATTTCTTTAAAGGAGGTGTTAATAAGGAGAAGTTAATGGAAGCCTTTGCTATTGGATTTTTCAAAAAGGGTGGAGTTCAAATCAATTTTAATTTAGTTGACTTAAAGATATTAGAAGAAGCATATCATGACAATGACAATCCGGTTTATCACGATATTAATGTAAAAGTTACCGGATACTCCAGTCATTTTGTAACCATGGATAAACGTTTCCAGAAGGAGTTTATTGAACGGGTGAATTACCAGAATTTATAAATCGCTATATAGTGAAAAAGATTGAAAGTGAATGAATTAACGGCAATAGTTTTTAAGGTGGAATCATTAAATACCCACAACGGTCCTGGTTATCGTACCGTTGTGTACTTTAAGGGGTGTCCCTTAAAATGCCAGTGGTGTCATAATCCCGAAAGCATTTCACCGCAGAAGGAGATCTGGGTGGTTAACAAGCGATGCATCGGTTGTGAATCTTGTGTTCAGGTTTGCCCGACAGAGGCGTTATCAATGGCCTCAGAAGGAATTAAAGTTGATAGACAAAAGTGTACCGGATGCCAAATTTGTGCAAATGTCTGTCCGTCAAAAGCGATAGAAAAACTGGGAGATGAATATACAGTTGATCAATTATTTGAAAGGATTATGGGAGATAAACCATTCTGGGATGCTTCAGGTGGTGGGGTTACACTCACAGGAGGTGAACCTGCCACTTATTCCAGATTCTGCATTGAGCTTTTGAAAAAATGTAAAAAGGAAGGGATTCATACTGCTTTCGATACCTCCGGATTTGTTTCGCAAAAGGTGATGCAAGAACTCCTGCCTTACATTGATTTGGTATTTTTTGATCTGAAAATATTGATTGCCGAAAAAGCAAAACAGTTGACAGGGCAAGGTACAAAAGAAATACTTGCTTCACTTCAGGTTGTTAAGTCGTTTATAGAAAAATATGGAGCCCCTGAATTGCAGATTCGTACGCCATTAATTCCGGATGCTACTGATACCCAAGAAAACTTAAATGCCATTTCAGTACTACTTGAAAAGAACCTTACTGGACTATTCACCAAATGGGAACTTTGTATGTTTAACGATGTTTGTGAAGATAAGTATATTAAAATGAACCAGAAGTGGCGATATACCGGGAAAAAGTATATGGAATCGGATTTAAAGAAAATGAACCAGTTTCAGGAAAAACATTCAAACAATAAAATTGAAATAACCGGCTTTGTGTCCAGGTAGAATAGTATCGTATAAATTTCAGTTTATGGAGAAAAAAATCGTTGTTACAGATAAGCAAAAGCAATTCTTCAAAGAGGAGGGATACTTGATAATCGACAAAGTGATTGAAAGCATAGACCTTCAGGGTGTTATTGATGAGTTAAATGCGGAAATCGGGATAAGGGCAAATTCACTCTTTAAAAGTGGAGAATTATCTGATAAATATGAGAATGAACCGTTTGAAAAAAGACTCGCAAAAATAAGCAGTCAAACACCCAAACTTGCAGTGTCAATCTGGAATGGAATTTTACATGGCCCGGCTATTTTTGAACTAATTACAAATCGAAAGTTATTAGATGTTGCTGAGGCATTTTGCGGGGAAGAAGTGATTGCAAGTTCGGTGTACAGACTTCGTCCCAAAATCCCTAATTTTGGATATGGTGAGGTTCCCTGGCATCAGGATTCGGGTTATTTTGAACCATTTTGTGATGACGCTTTGGTGATGACCATGTGGATTCCTCTGGTTGATGCCAATGCTGATAATGGATGTTTGTACGTCATCCCAGGTAGCCATAAAGGTGATGTGGTGGAGCATGTAATGCATGAAACCGGAAAGTATCTGGCCGTAAAGGATGAATTGCTTCCAAAAGAAAATTGGGTCGAATGCCCCGTACCAAAGGGTGGAGTATTGCTTCTTTCAAATAAGGTTATTCATGCTAGTTTCAAAAATACTACGGATAGTGTCAGATGGAGTATGGATTTGCGTTACCAAAGTGCAGATTTGCCTACCAATGCAAATATTACCCGTTTTGAAGGTGACCAAAAAGAAAATAAAAAAGCAGGGGTTCCTGCAGCGTGTTACCCGCCTGACGCAGACTTTTTGGTAAGGTCTAAAAAAAGAAAAAATGAAATTATTAAATCGTATGAGGAGTTTAAGCATCTGAGAGAAAATTTCACAGGAAGTCCCGTTACAAACCGCTTTAATGTTACCTGGAAAGAAATGATGGTTTCTGATGTAAAGGCTAAGTGAACTGCATAAATACAGAGTATCTTGAATGAGTAATAAAGAAGATAATAAATGAAAATTAAATTTTTCTATCCATACTGGGGAAGTAGTCATCTTTCATTGGAGCATTTCTTTGAAAGGGTAAAAAATGCTGGTTTTGATGGTGTTGAAATGAATATCTCATTCGATGAAGGCATTGCTGAAAAAATAAGACAGTTATTACCTCAATACGAACTTGAGTTAATTGCCCAGCAATGGTTGGAATCCAAAGATGAAACTCCTGACGAATATATTGAACGTATGGAAGAATACTTTTCCTATCTTGCTTCATTTAACCCTTTGTTTATTAATTCCCATACAGGGAAGGATTTCTATTCATTTGAAGAGAATTGCAGGATATTTGAGGCCGCAGAAAGAGTTGGTGAATATACAGGCGTAAAGATTGTCCATGAAACCCACAGGGGGCGAGCACTCTTTTCGACCCTCATGGCTAAACAATACTTCAATGCGCTGCCTGATTTAAGAATCAATGCAGATTTCTCGCATTGGTGTTGTGTATCGGAATCGTTATTGAAAGATCAGAATGATATTGTTTTACAGGCCTGCCAAAGAGCTGACTTTATACATGCAAGAGTGGGCTATGAACAAGGGCCACAGATTAATCATTTGCAGTCTGATAATAACCGGTTGGCCATTGAGACGCACTTGTCATGGTGGAAAAGAATACTTGAAAATGCAAAATTGAAAGGCTATACAGAATTTCCGGTTTGTACTGAATTTGGTCCAGAGCCGTATTTGCAGACTTTGCCTTTTAGTTATAGACCTGTTACTGATCAATGGACTCAAAATATTGTAATGAGAGATCTTTTGAGGGATCATTTAGCCTGAACGAAAGCCATAAGAATGTATACAGGCGATAGGGTTAAATAACGGTTGAAGCAGTCAATGTTCATAATTATAATAAAACCTTAAAAAAAGAACCTTTATGAATCTTAAACGGGGAGTAGTGATATATCCCATGATACTCATTTATGCCTTGTTTTTTATGTGGGGCTTTGTCTGGAATCTATTCAATGTACTAGCAACATTTTTTCAGGAAACTTTTAGCCTATCAAATCTTCAGACATCGTTAGGAACTTCATTATCTTTTCTGGCTTTCTTTTTAATGGCATATCCGGCAAAAGTGCTAATTAATCGTATTGGCACTCAAAAAGCGATATCACTGGGAGCTCTGTTATCAGCCGTGGGATTAATTATATTTTATCCAGCTGCTTCTTTTCAAAGCTATAATGGTTTTCTTTTGGGGTTGTTTATAATTTTTAGTGGTGTAACAATCCTTCAAACTGTATGTAATCCATATATCGGAATTTTAGGTGCACCTGAAACACGTGAAGCGAGAATTAATTTTGCTCAAGGCATTGGAGCAATAGGTGCTGCTTTAACAGCACCTTTAGGTGGGTGGTTTATACTGGAATTGTATGAAGGAAATATTTTCGGAGGAATTAAATTTTTTTATATACTGGTAGCTCTAGTGTTTTTAGTATTGGCGGTTTTAGTGCATACAGCTCAAATGCCCGAAAATAAAACCGAGACAAGAGGTACTAATTTGCTTGAAAGTTTAAAAATTCAAGGTGCTTTTAAATACCGTCATTTTGTAATCGGCTTTATTATCATGTTTTCGTATATGGGAGCCGAAGCCATTTTATACCAGTTAATGACGCCTTATTTTAAAGAAATAGGTAAGATTGGCAGTACTGAGGCCGTTAAACTTTCAGCTATAATTTTCTATGGATTAATGTTAGGCAGGTTTCTCGGAGCCTGGATTATGACGAAGATTGATCCAACAAAGATACTTGGGTTCTTTGCGTTGATAGCTGCATTGTTGGTTACTATATCAATGTTATCATCTGGAAAAACCGGGATTTATTCAATTGTTGCGATTGGATTTTTCGTATCTATAATGTTTGCATCTATTTTTGCGCTGGCCACAAAAGATTTGGGCAAGTTTACTAATGAAGCTTCATCGTTTATTATTATGGCTATTTCAGGTGGGTTTTTCATCCCTCTTTTGTATGGTTTGGTTGCTGATTTCTTTAGTTTGCGAGCTTCCCTGATTGTTGTGATTATTCCTTTAGTTGGAACTTCACTTTATGGTTTTTTCTATAACAATATAAAAAGAAAATAGTTAGACAATTAGTTGTTTGTCAAGAAGAACTTTACAGGTTTAGGCAGGGCATTAGAACAAAGAGGGTGTCCAAAAAACGGATGCCCTCTTTTGTATTCATAATCAATAGATTATTGCCTTGATTATTTGGTTAGATGCTTGATGTTTAGTATC
>NZ_JAGTAR010000133.1 GCF_018156225.1 Carboxylicivirga sediminis | reverse complement strand
TTCATAACTAAGTATTATAAGACAAATAAAGGTAGCTGAGACAACGGACTTTAGCTACCTTTAGGTTTAGTGCAACAAGCCATCATAAAGTAGCCCTGGCTTTGGCAGGATTTGGGAGTTCAGCTCCCGCGCCAGCTGAGGCACACACAAGAATGCGAATATACCACACGCAAACCGGGCCACTTCATATGGCCAGACCGTTGTGTGCCATGTGGTACGTTATACAAACATCCTTTACAAAGTTATATAAACATCGTTTACACTTTTTAGCTTGCAATTTGAATCAAAAATCAGATTGCCATGCCTTG
>NZ_JAGTAR010000132.1 GCF_018156225.1 Carboxylicivirga sediminis | reverse complement strand
GTTGTTAACCTTTACAATGGTTCGGGTTACAACGAAAGCTATACGGTGCAGGGCTTACCAATGGAAGATGTGATGTTTGCCGGCGTGCCCTACGGCGAGTACTCATACTCAATTAGCAAGGAATGTAAAACGCCGGTAACGGGTACAACAACAGTTGATTGCGCCAACGATATGGGCGTATCTGTTTTTGCAGAGGCGCCGGTTGCCAAAACCGTTAACGATGTCTTTTTCTTCATTGGTATGACCGGAGCAGAAGCAGGTACGGTTGTTAACCTTTACAATGGTTCGGGTTACAACGAAAGCTATACGGT
>NZ_JAGTAR010000131.1 GCF_018156225.1 Carboxylicivirga sediminis | reverse complement strand
GACTGTAGAAAATCTAAACTGGTCTGGTAGTTCAGCTGGTTAGAATGCCGGCCTGTCACGCCGGAGGTCGCGGGTTCGAGTCCCGTCCAGACCGCTTGTTTAGTTTTCCAAAATATTGAAGTATAAAACTGGTCTGGTAGTTCAGCTGGTTAGAATGCCGGCCTGTCACGCCGGAGGTCGCGGGTTCGAGTCCCGTCCAGACCGCTTGTTTTAAACTTCATCTATTGGTCTGGTAGTTCAGCTGGTTAGAATGCCGGCCTGTCACGCCGGAGGTCGCGGGTTCGAGTCCCGTCCAGACCGCACAAAAGCTCATCTGATTA
>NZ_JAGTAR010000130.1 GCF_018156225.1 Carboxylicivirga sediminis | reverse complement strand
TGGGATAAGACCATAGCTTCCCAATCGCCTTCCGACGTTAGATTAGTGTGAGGTGAGGTAATAGCTCCAAAGGTGGTGGTCCACGGGCATCAAAAATAATGAGTGTAACAAGTTGTCCCTTGCCACAGGTATAGCAAACACGATGTTTTAAAGGTGGTCGTTCTGGGATGGTGGCTTTGCCGATTTGTTGCTCCACCAGTTCACGCACTTTTCGCTTAAGCGATGAGGCCAATATGCCATAATGTCGGATGCGAACGAACCCTTTGGGTAAGATATGCAGACTCAGGCGGCGGATAAATTCCTGATGAGTGAGCGTTATCAC
>NZ_JAGTAR010000012.1 GCF_018156225.1 Carboxylicivirga sediminis | reverse complement strand
AAACTTACTATTAAGACCACAGATTGCGCAGATTGACCCAGATTAATTGTTTTCCATTGGAAAACTATCTGTGAAGATTTTCTGTTCCTTTAACTTTTAGTTGTTATTGATATAGTTACAGCTTCTGTTTGTAAAAAATAGTTGCACAGATTTTTTGTCCGTTAGCGGGAAAGTTATTTGATGGAAAAATCCGTGAAAATCTCAGGGGTATCGCCTTTAAGCGAATAACTTTTTTTGTTCTGTATGGATAAGAGTGGGTAAAGTCAGGAATTCCCCAACGGCCTTGGCTGGTAAGCCATAAAACACGGTTGTATATGACGATTTCAAAATCGTTTTTGTTTGAGCGCAGCGAGTTTAACGATTTCGTCATACAACAGTAGTTTTATGAGTGTAAGCAGGCATAGCCGAAGATTTTTTTGCTTGCGTTTTTTCATCTTTGAAAAAATGAAGTCGGGGGTTGGGGTTGAAAACCCCAATACGTTACTTGAAACTTTACCCACTACAAATCATATAGAGCCCTTTTTTTTAATGATTATTATCCACAGATTAGCACCGATTTTCACTGACTTTTATTTTCCTGCGGAAAATAATCCGTGATAATCTGTGAAATCTGCGGTTTCATATTTGACATTACTTTTAAAAGCAATTTCCCTGGTGAAAATCTGTGAATTAAACTATTTTATTTGTTGAGTTAAATGCAATCGCCCTAATCCGAGAGAACAGACCCTAATCCCGACTCAAATCAGACCTCAAATCCGTCACCCTATAATTCCATAATCCCTTCCCACTACAACTCTATCTTTCCACCTCGCCGTTTTATCCTACGGAGGCACTAACCGGTGCGCTAATCAGCTTCCCAAAGCCTTACGACCGCTGCGCAATGGCTCGGGGGCACCGCTCAGAGCCTCCAGCCGCCTTCCCGGTGCTTCCAGCCGGGTGCACAATGGCTCAAAGCGACAACATGGCAGGCAAAAGCGCCTCCCAATGGCTCAAAAGCAGTGCGCAATGCTTCCAGCAGCATTATTGATAAATAACTCTGTCATTATGGCGCACTGAAGAAGTGAGGAAATTAAGTACGGTTTGAATAGCTAACAGCTATTGGCCATCAGCTAGTAATCAAAACCACAAATCCAGCTTTTCCACCCGCCTGATAACGGCACTTTGGCTGCGGCCCAGCAGCAAGGCAATTTCTTTCACGGTTTTACCTTGTATAAAGAGCTGCTTAAGTTCTGCCTCTTCCATTTTAGTCCATAACTGGTTGCTTCGCTGTGCTTTTACGGGTTTTACTTTGGACTTGATTGATAGGTTTAGGTTGTTGCTAACCGTATTAAAATCATGAATCTGATAGGAGGTAGGCAGCAACTGAATCGGGATGTGCAGCTTTGCTTTAGTGCGCGTGGCGGCCACATAAAGCAGGTTGATTTCTTCGGCCAGAGCATCAGGACTAATTTCCTGTGCTTTTAGGGCAGTTTTCAGGTCCATTATCTGCTGTTCGCTGATAAAATCATCCATTATAAACACCTGGTCATACTCCATGCCTTTGGCTTTGTGAACCGTTGAAAACACCATGTCGGCTTTGTCTTTGTTCGCTTCTTCAACGGTGCACTCCTTAATTCTACTGATAAAGTAAGGAATGTCTTTATGGTATTTCTCCACCAAATCTACCAGTGCTTTAAGTGAGGTGTCTGATGTTTCCTCCAGGTAGTCTTTAAGGTGGTCAAAGCTGGGCATTGTTTTAAGCAAGTCATCCTTAATCAGGTGACGTTGGTGGTTGTACAGGTTTAGCACATCGTAAATGGAGCCGCCTTCTTCAGAGAAAGTATAGGAGCTCAGCTGACCTTCGAAATAGATACTTTTAAGTTCTTTTTGCTGGATGAGCAGCTCAATGGCCCGCGATACCAGTTTGCTGTTGGAGCGGGCCAGGGTAACACGACTTCTGATAGGCTGGTGATTGCCGAGGCCTTGGATATTTACTTGACTGCTTTGCCCAATTTCTGTTTTCAGCTGAAGGATGGATTTGGAAAGACGGGCAATCTCCTGGTTGAACCGAAAGCTTTTGCTTAAGTCCATGGTTTGAAAATCGACCTGCTGAAGGGCATTAGTAGCAAAGCGCCAGCCGTATATCTGTTGGTGCTGATCGCCAATGATGATTTTATGGGCCGATTGGTTGACAAAGGCAGCCAGCATGGCCCCTGAGGCATCTTGACCTTCATCAAACAAGATATAATCATAAGGCAGGATAGGGCGGCTCAGTTGAAATTGTTTCAGGTAAAAGTCGTGGATGATGTCTATCTCACCTTTGTGCATTTTGGCCAGAAACAGGCGGGTGTAATGCACAATCAGCTCATGGTTCTCAGTGGCAAATGACAGACTCTCAAGGTTGGTCAGGGTCTCCAGGTAATTAATCTCAACCACCTTTTGGGCCTTTGAGTTGCAGAAGTAACGGACGAAGCGATAGACGTGACTCGCCAGCTTCAGGTGCGACAGGTCGCCCGCTTTGGGTCGGATGTTTAAAATAGCTGCAATCTCGTGCGGCTTATAATCAAACCGAAGGGAATAATGCCTGTAGGGTGCCGTGTACTTGTAGGCCAGCGAGTGGGCGGTTTCAACCCGCACGTTGTTAAGCCCCATTTGGCTCAGTTTGTGCTCGGCCTCCAGCTTCACCGACTTGTTAAACGCCAGGTAAAGAATCGGCGAGTGTGGCCTTTTTTGCGCGTATTGCAAGATAGTGGTTGTTTTGCCCGAACCGGCCACGGCATTCACTTTCAGGTTGCCTTCGTGGTTGATAATCTTTTCCTGCTCGTCGGTTAATTGCATGGCTTTTACAATAGTTTGTTCGCGTTCTCAGTGCTTTTCAATTTGCGATAAACAAAAAGTACCAAACTCTGAGCTTAAATGCCAGAGATGGTACTTATTTGATGATTGTAAGCTATTTCTTTATCTAAAAACTAGCGGCCCGGATTAATTAAATACTTCCAAAAACTCGTTCTAAAATAGCATTCACCCTGGCCATTGGGTCTTTTCTTATTTGCGCCTCCTCTTGTGCTATTTTAATAAACAAGCCATTCAGAGCCTGTTCTGTCAGGTATGCATCCAAATCAACGTTAACCGCATTAAGGCCGGCCATTTTACCAAACGGATTGTCAGCAATCTGGTTCCATTTGCCGGTTAGTGTTTCCCACGACATGTTGGGGGATATGCCAGCGGCTATTTCTTTATCTAATGACGCCTGAATCTTTGGATTGTAAAGGTTAAACAGTTTTTCGTAGGTGCTGTTTTTCAGGTACTGGGTAGCAGCATCATTTTCTCCGTTTAAGATATTGAATGCATCTGCAATAGTCATTTCCCTAATGGCTCCCCAGAAAACAGGGCCAGCTTCTTTAGCAGCATCCTCGGCCGCCCGGTTGATGTGTACCACCACATCTTCTATTACCTTTTCGCCTCCGGGTATCTTCGATGCATTCTTTACAATGATATCAGCTTCTTCCGGCAGCATAATTTTTACCAGTTCATCGCCATAATAGCCATTGGTAACACCCAGGCGGGCAGCAGCTGAGTCGGTACCTACACGCAATGCTTCTTTCAGTCCACTGGCCACTTCTGTTTCGGTAAGCGGAGCATTGGCATTATAGGTATCAATGACAGCAGTTAACTCGGCACAGGCGCTTAAAACAATTAATGGTAAAATGTAAATGATTTTCTTCATAGTACTTTTATATAGTCCGTTATGTAGTTCTTCTGTGTTTGCTTTTGTAGCTTGGTTTCTTCTTTTTGAAATTACTCTTTCGTCCTTTATGGCTCTGTTTTTCAGATTTATTATCCTTTTCAGGAAAGAGCTTTTTGATCATGTCAAAGCGTTTAAAGCTCTTCAGGCGATCTTTAATCTTTTCCTGGTATTCTTTTTTATACCAAAACAGATACATGCGCTGCTGTAGCTTCTCATTTTTACTACGTGGCGTATATGTTTCCTCTAAAGTATAGGGGTGAATGCCCGAGTAGTAAATGACAGTGGCTACAGTCATTGGTGTTGGTGTAAAATCCTGCACCTGCTCTAGTTTAAAATCCATATCGTGTGTTTCGCAGGCCAGGTTGGCCATGTCCATTTCTTCACTTCCCGGATGACTTGAAATAAAGTAAGGTATGATTTGTTGGTTCAGTTTCTTAGAGTTGTTAATGCGGTCAAAATCAGCCTTAAATTTATGAAAGAGTTTAAAGGATGGTTTACGCATGATTTTAAGCACCTGATCAGAGGTGTGTTCAGGGGCCACCTTCAAGCGGCCAGAAACATGGTGCTCAATCAGTTCTTGCATATAGGCCCTGTGGCTTTCTTTTTCTTCATTCGAAGCCATGTTATTATACAACATATCGTAGCGCACACCACTGCCGATAAATGCCTTTTTAATATTGGGACGCTCATTAACCGCCTTATATAGACGTGTCATAGCACTGTGGTTGGTATCCAGGTTGGTGCAGATATTGGGGTGAATGCATGAGGGACGGGTACATCGCTGACAGATTTTCAGGTTTTTACCTTCCATCTTATACATGTTGGCACTTGGTCCGCCCAAATCCGACAGGTAACCTTTAAAATCAGGCATCTGTGAGATGGCATCCACTTCCTTCAGGATGCTTTCTTCAGATCGGGAAGCAATAAACTTACCCTGATGAGCTGAAATAGTACAAAAACTACAACCACCAAAGCAGCCGCGATGCATATTTACCGAGAATTTGATCATTTCAAAGGCTGGTATGGGTCCTTTAGCAATATACCGGGGGTGTGGCAGGCGTGTATAGGGCAAATCAAATGAAGCGTCCAATTCTCCTGTCGTCATTGGAGGATACGGCGGATTGATGACGATAGTATGTTCGCCAGCGTCTTGTGTTAAACGAGCCGCTTGCCATCGGTTCGATTCCTCTTCTACATGCCTGAAATTTTTGGCATATTTGGTTTTATCAGAAAGACACTCTTCATGCGAGAAAAGTGGTAAGTCTTTCCAGTTTCTATTCTTTGGAAGGGACTTTTCCTTTGGGATAACAAAAGCTGTTTGCGGTATAGTCTTCAGACTTTCAATGGGTACACCTCGTTCTATTAAACGAATAATTTCCAAAAGCGGCTGTTCGCCCATGCCATAAACCAGCAGATCGGCTTTTGAATCTGCCAGAATACTTGGCCTGAGTTTATCAGACCAGTAATCGTAATGTGTAACTCGTCTTAATGATGCTTCTATACCACCCAATAAAACAGGTACATCCGGATATAATTCTTTCAGAATGTTGCAATAGACAACAGATGCATAATCAGGCCTTTGTCCGGCTCTGCCATCAGGCGTATAGGCATCATCAGAGCGCAGTCGACGGTTGGCTGTATAATGGTTCACCATAGAGTCCATGGCGCCGGCGGTAACACCAAAGAAATAATTTGGTTGCCCAAGCTTTTTAAAATCTCTTAAATCATCTCGCCAGTTGGGTTGCGGTACAATAGCAACTTTTAATCCATGCGCTTCAAGCATTCTGCCAACGACAGCAGCGCCAAATGCAGGGTGATCGATATAAGCATCACCAGTGAATAATATCACATCAATACTATCCCAACCTCTTCTCTCTACCTCTTTGGCCGATGTAGGCAGCCAATCTTCCATCTTATGCTTATGCTCAGTTTTTATCATATCGTTGGCAAATGTAGCTGAATTTTAATTATCTTGCTTTCATAATTAGGGCAACGCTTACAGAAAAACGCTTTTCTGTTTAAAGTAAACCAGCAAAAGAGTTAAAGGTTTTTTTTTATATTTTAAAACCAATGTTAACTTTGTAATGAAAAATTTGGCCATGACAAATCCAAATAGCGAATTAATTGTTGAATTAAAAGATAAAATAAACAGGCTGATTCAGCAGTACCAAAGCTTAAAGTCGGAGGTGCAACTGTTGGAAGATGAGAAGGGTAGATTAACTGATCAGCTTGAGGATGCTTCCAGAGAATATCATAATCTGGAGCAACGATTCAACAATTTAAAAATAACGAAAGATTTGGTGGTTGGCAGTTCAGAAGCCGGTGAAACTAAAAAACGGATTGGTCAGATTGTGCGGGAAATAGATAAGTGTATTGCGCTTTTAAACCGTTAAGCAAGTTAAATGGACGATAAACTCTCGATACGTGTAAATATTGCCGACAGGTATTACCCGCTGCGAATAGAACGCAGTGATGAAGAGCGTATTCGTTTGGCTGCTAAACTCATTAATGAGAAGGTTTTACAATATAAACAACGTTATTCAGATAAGGATGTACAGGACTTTTTGGCAATGGCCACACTACAGTACGTCATTAAATTGTTGGAATTGGAAAACCGTCATGATGTGGATCCATTTATAGAAATGGTTCGCGATTTAAACGAGCAATTGGATAATGTTCTTACAGAAAAAACTGATAAGGTTTTCTGATAAGGATTTATAATTTAGAAATTTACCCGCATTATTTACCATATCTCTTAAAGTAAGGAATATGGTAAGATGATGCGGTTTTGTTTTATATATAACACGATAAATATGGATCTACCAATAGTAATAGGACTTGCAATTGGTGCTTTATTGGTCGGAAGCTTGGTAACATGGCTGATTATTACCAAAGCGCTTAAGACCAGAAGCGAACGAATTGTAAAAGAGGCAGAAGCAGAGGCGGAAGTCATAAAAAAAGATAAAATTTTACAAGCTAAGGAGAAGTTTCTTCAGCTGAGAGCGGAGCATGAGAAGGAGATCAACTCACGTAATGCTAGAATGGTGAATGCCGAAAATAAGCTGAAACAAAAAGAAACAAATTTATCTCAGCGTATTGAAGAGCAGAGCCGCAAGAAGAAAGAGGTGGAGGCGATTCGTGAGAATCTGACAGCGCAGCTTGAAATTGTTGAGAAGAAAACTGAAGAAGTTAACAAGGCGCATAAGCAGCAAGTTGAGCAACTGGAAGCTATCTCAGGTATGTCAGGTGATGAGGCTAAAGAGATGCTGATTGAAAGCATGAAAGCTGAAGCCAAAACAGAAGCAATGTCATACATTAATGACATTATGGATGATGCCAGAATCAATGCAAATAAGGAGGCTAAGCGAATTGTATTACAGACAGTTCAGCGTGTTGCAACCGAAACTGCCATTGAAAATTCCGTGACCATCTTCCACATTGATTCAGATGAGATGAAAGGTCGCATTATCGGGCGTGAGGGTAGAAATATCAGGGCGCTTGAGGCAGCTACTGGTGTTGAGATCATTGTGGATGATACACCAGAGGCTATTGTGTTATCTGCTTTCGACCCGATGCGTCGTGAGATTGCCCGATTGGCACTGCATCAATTGGTGACTGATGGCCGTATTCACCCTGCACGTATTGAAGAGGTTGTGAATAAGGTGCGGAAGCAGGTTGAAGAAGAAATTCTGGAAACAGGTAAGCGTACTGCCATTGATTTAGGTATTCATGGCTTGCATTCTGAGCTCATCAAGCTGGTGGGTAAAATGAAGTATCGTTCATCATACGGACAGAACTTATTGCAACACTCACGTGAAACAGCTAATTTATGTGCAATTATGGCCACTGAATTAGGGCTTAATGCCAAACGTGCCAAGAGAGCTGGTTTATTGCATGATATAGGTAAAGTATCTGATGAAGATCCTGAATTACCACACGCTATTTTGGGTATGAAGCTGGCTGAGAAGTACAAGGAGAAGCCAGATATTTGTAATGCAATTGGTGCTCACCACGATGAAGTGGAGATGACCACTATGATTGCACCGATTGTTCAGGTATGTGATGCTATTTCAGGTGCTCGTCCGGGTGCTCGCCGCGAGATTATTGAAGCCTATATCAAGCGCCTTAAGGATTTGGAAAATTTGGCGTTGTCATATCCGGGTGTACTTAAAACGTATGCTATCCAAGCAGGTCGTGAATTGCGAGTGATTGTTGGAGCAGAGAAAACGTCAGATAAAGAGGCGGAAGAATTGTCATATGATATCGCACGTAAGATTCAAACTGAAATGACTTATCCGGGACAGGTTAAGATTACAGTTATCAGAGAAACGCGTGCAATTAGCTATGCCAAGTAATTAATCGATTACTAAATATTTAAAAAGCGGCCTTAGGTCGCTTTTTTTTATGTCATCAATTGATAAATGCCCAAAAAATGGTGTCTAAAGTTTCTGCTATTTCTATTGGCTTTGTTACTTTTACCATTCAAATACGATACATATGTTGACAAAACTTGAGAATAAAAAAGTTCTTGTAACAGGCGGTGCAGGATTTATTGGGAGTAACTTATGTGAAAAACTGTTGAATCAAAATAACCAGGTTATTTGCCTCGATAACTTTGCCACAGGAAAACGTTCTAACCTTAATCAAATGATTAGTAATAATCGGTTTAAGCTCATTGAAGGCGATATCCGGAATATAGATGATTGCAGTCGGGCAGTTGAAGGTGTGGAGATTGTTTTTCATCAAGCTGCGTTGGGTTCTGTTCCCAGGTCCATAGCTGATCCAATAACCTCCAATGAGGTGAATGTGTCAGGCTTTATGAATATGCTGATTGCTGCCCGTGATAGTGGGGTTAAGCGATTTGTATACGCTGCCAGTTCATCAACATATGGAGATAGTAAGAACCTGCCGAAGGTGGAAGATATTATAGGTAAGCCATTGTCTCCCTATGCTATTACAAAGTACGTGAATGAACTTTATGCAGATGTATTTGCCCGCTTGTACAATATGCAGATCATTGGTTTGCGCTATTTCAATGTATTTGGAAGGCGTCAGGATCCAGATGGAGCATATGCGGCTGTCATTCCTAAATTTGTTAAAACGCTTATAAGTAAAGAGTCGCCTGTAATCAACGGAGATGGCACTTATTCGCGCGATTTCACCTATGTAGATAATGTGCTTCAGGCTAATGAATTGGCTGCGATTGTGCAGAATGAACAGGCCATTAATACGGTTTACAATGTTGCTTATGGTCAACGAACAACACTTAATGAACTGGTTCAATATCTTCAGGAGTTTTTAAGCGACTATGACGCCTCAATTGCCGATGTGAAAATAACATATGGACCCGCGCGGGAAGGTGATATCCCACATAGCCTGGCTTCCATTGATAAAGCAGCTAAACTTTTAGGATACTCGCCTAATTACAGTATTAAAGAGGGGTTAAGAGAGGCTATTGGTTGGTATTGGGAAAATTTACGACAGACAGAGTAGTTTTAAGAACATTAGAAAAGGATATGTACTGGAAAAAATTATATTTGTGATAAAATTTAAACCTATGAAGAAAAATCTGACAAAAATCTTAGCCCTTGGTATGGTGGTGTTTAGTCTGGTGGCTTGCGGCGGAGGAAGTGATGGTCCGGATACTGAGGCTCCAACAATTTCAATATCTAAGCCTAATAGTACTGATCTTTATAAAAGAGGTAGTGATTTGCCTTTAATTGCTACATTTAAAGACAATAGAGGACTTGATAAGTGTGTTATTACTATCGAGTACCAAGGGGTTACTCCAAAGCAAGCTATACTTAAGGGCATAGATACACCTTGGGCGCCTGCAGAGAATAACGAAAAGCATGAGATAAACTTTAACGCTGAAAAAACATCAGACGTAAATGAAACACAACTATTCAACGTGCCTATCGAGAATAGCTGTTCTAGTGGAACTTACACTTTAACCTTCACTATTACCGATACGGCAGAAGAGCCAAATACAACAGTTGAAACACTTGATATCCAGATTGGAGGATAAGCGTAATTAAAGATGTAATTAAAGGGCCTCAGAGCCCTTTTTTTTGATGCAAACATTAATAAAAGACCACTATGTACGATTTTGACAAGCTGATTGAGCGCTCAGGTACCAATGCATATAAACTGGATTTACGCCAACGCTATTTTGGAACAGATGATGTTATTCCTCTCTGGGTGGCTGATATGGATTTTGCTGCACCTGAAGCGGTACAGCAAGCTATACAGGAGCGAGCTAAACACGAGATTTATGGTTACACTATCCGAAAGGAAGAGTTTACAGGAGCCATTGTAGACTGGTGTCAATACAAACACAATTGGGGCATCAAAAATGACTGGATAGAATACTCGCCAGGTGTTGTGCCTGCTTTGGTTTTTTCGGTGCTGGCTTTTTCTGAAATAGGTGATGGTGTCATTATTAATACGCCAGTCTATCCGCCATTTTATTCAGTTGTTGCTGATAATAAAAGGAAGATTATTGCCAATGGTTTGGTTAATGTTGACGGGAAATATGAGATTGATTTTGAATTGCTTGAGCAACAGGCTTCCTTGAGTGACACCAAAATTTTCATTCTTTGTTCACCTCACAACCCGGTTGGTCGGGTCTGGACAAAAGAAGAGCTGATGAGAGTTCATGAAATTTGCAGTAAAAATAATGTATTGGTGTTGGCCGATGAAATTCATGCTGATTTGACACTTTTTGGTAATGAGCATACGCCTTTTGCATCGCTCAATGACGAAGCGGCTATGAATTGCATCTCTTTTATGGCCCCATCTAAAACTTGTAATATTGCAGGCTTCAGTACATCGTATGTAGTTACAGCCAATCCTAAATTGCTCAAAGCGTATCGTGATATGCAAAACAGGTTACAATTGCATATGGGACATTTATTTAGTGGAGTAGCATTGTGCTCTGCCTATAATCATGGGAGAGACTGGCTGGAGGCTCTGAAAGCCTATTTGGAGCGAAACATTTTATTTGTCGAAGACTTCTTAAAAGAAAAGATGCCTGAAGTGTCATTTTACAGGCCTGAGGCCACCTATTTAATTTGGATGAATTTTAAAGCCTGGAATAAGAGTCAAAAGGAAATCAAAGATTTTCTGGTAAAAGAGGCCAAAGTTGGTTTGAACGATGGTGTCTCATTCGGAAAGGATGGAGAAGGTTTTATGCGTATGAACATTGCCAGCCCAAGGTGCGTTCTTGAGCAAGCCTTGAATCAAATGTACGAAGCCAGAAAATAGCTTGTAGATGTTTAGGTTCGGGCTATCCATACTCTGTTTGATGATGACCTTTGGTTGTGGTGTCTATCTCGATTTCCCTTCTGAAGGTAATAATCCGCAGTGGAAGCTATTAACATATATTGATACTGCCGTCTATCATTTACCTAAATATGCCCCAATAGATTCCGTGGTTAACCTTAAGGTAAAAACGGTGTATTACCCGCAATCTGCCAAATATTTTTATTTGCCAGCCAGTGAGTTACAGCCGGGTATTAATGAGGTATCATACATTTTTTATTCGAATGGTAAAAAGCGGCGTTCCTTTGAGCATTTCTACATGGTGTCCGATATTGAGCCAAGGCAAATAACTATAGATGATTACTATTTGTTGGAGCACGATGAAGATGCGTTTACGCAAGGCTTACTATGGAAGGACGGTTACCTATACGAAACTACCGGATTAATTGGGGAGTCGTCATTGCGAATGCTGAATCCGGAAAATGGTGATATTATTAGAAATCAGCCTCTAGATAAGCAAATTTTTGCTGAGGGAATTAGTAAGCGAGGTGATGAGTTTATCATATTAACCTGGAAGGATGGTTTGGTATACAAATTTGATGCAGAATTGGAGCAAATTGGTGTATTTCCATATAAACATGAAGGTTGGGGATTAACAACCACTGATGACAATGTTTTACTCACCTCTGATGGTACATATAACCTTTACTATCTAGATGAGAATTTCAACGTGGATTCAACTTTTCAGGTGTATAATAACCGGGGACCGGTTCAATACTTAAATGAGCTGGAGTATATTGAAGGCAATGTGTGGGCTAATGTCCTGGGCAGTGATATAGTGCAGGTTATTGAGCCGACAAGTGGGAAAGTGCTGATGGAAATTGATTTAAGCGGATGCATTGACAGGCACCGTTATAAAAAGGCAGGTGTACTGAATGGTATTGCCTATAACCCTCATGATAACCTGGTATACTTTACTGGCAAAAATTGGCCTTATATAGTTGTTTGGAGACCATTGTTCTTTGATAAATAAAATAAAAAAGCTATGTTTGTTAACAATTGTTAACATTCAGAATCAGGGAAAAATCTAGCAATTAATGCGCAAATTAGTGTTTAAGATATCTCTTTTGCTGGGACTCTTATGTTCTTACATAAGCCATTCGCAATCAAGGGTTAATGAGTTTGAACTGTTATTAGACGTTTTTCCGGAGGTAGATCTTGATAACGATGGTATTCCCGATGAGCAATTTGTCTATTACGATCGATATGGCAGAATTAGCCGAGTAATTGCTAAGGGGATAATTAAAAGAGATACACTGGTGGCTGATTTATCGTTTTTGTCCCATCTGCAACAGCTCGATTTATCAAATAATCAAATTAAATATTGCCAATTAAGTTTTGCACCAGATAATCGGGTTAAAGCCCTTAATATTAGTGAGAATCGCCTGAAGGATTTGAACGTTGACTTTGGGAATTTGGCTTCTCTGCAAGAGCTTGAATTGTCTGGCAATCAACTCAAAGAATTTAAGTATCAGTTTGCGCCAAATAATGCTTTGAGACGGATTAACTTAATTAAGAATGAGATCGACAGTTTTATGGTTGATTTTGCGCAGTTGAAAAGCCTTGAAGTACTGCTGTTGAGTTATAATAAAATTGAAAGCTTTGCTTATCACTCGGGGAGCAGTAATAAGCTTCATACCTTATTTATTGATCATAACCAGCTGGAGGCATTCGATAATGACTTAAGTTCTTTCAGACGCCTGAGTGAACTCAACCTTTCCAATAATCAAATTCAGTGCTTTGAACCCAACCTGAAGGGCTGCTATTCGTTGCAGCGATTAGCATTAAGTAATAACCAACTAAAAGCCTTTGATTTTGATCTTTCAGGATGCAAAAAACTGACTGGTTTGTATCTGGCGTCCAATAAAATTAGCTCATTTACGTCTTCTTTGGCGGCGTGCTCAGAGTTGCAGATTCTGGATTTGTCATTTAATGAATTGAGCCGGTTTGAAGGTAGGTTCAGACCTAATCCTAAACTAGTAAAGCTGCTTTTAAACTCAAACTATATATCTAAACTGGATCTTGATTTACGCTATAATAAAAGCTTAAGAGAGTTGGATTTATGGGGAAACAATCTTAGAAAGTTTGATGTTAATATCAACAACTGCACTCAACTCGAGGTATTAAACCTTGGTAATAATAGGCTTGAGTTTTTTGCCCCTAGTTTGAGGTATAATAATCAGTTGAATAAGTTGTTTTTGGGTAATAATGAGCTAAGCGTATTTAATCAACAATTGAATAACCACAGGAAATTAGAAATTCTGGTTCTGCGCAATAATCAGATATATGAATTTGATGCTCAACTGGATAAATGTACAGCATTGGTTAATGTTGATCTATCCAATAACAGACTGATGGAGTTCAATTATAATTTGATGACCTGTCCGAAGCTTAAGCACCTAGATATTAGTAATAATAGGATAGTTGATTTTAAAGTTGAGTTTAAGCGAAACTGGCAATTAGAAACCTTAAAACTTAATGGTAATCAAATCAGTGAGTTTAATGCCAAGCTATTTCACTGTCCTAATCTTAAGCAAATTAATTTGTCGGCTAATCAGCTTAAGCTGTTCGATATTGATCTGCTGAATCAGCATCTTTTAGAGGAATTATCTTTAAATAATAACCAAATCAAAGATGTTAATCTCAAGCTGTTTAATTGCCGGGAGCTGAAGGTATTAAATTTATCGCATAATCAAATTGATACATTTGACCTGGACCTGCGTGCCAACCATAAGTTGGAGGTGCTTAACCTCAGTCATAACCAACTGAAGAAATTCAGCGACCTGAAAGTTAATGGTTTCAGAACTAAAGTGCTGGATTTAAGTTACAATAAGTTGAGTCATCCAAATATTAACTTCTACCTGTTTCCACAGCTGAGGGAGCTCAATTTACGTGGAAATTATATTTCAAGATTCAATTATAATCTGAGAAATAATGAACAGCTGGTGTACCTTGATTTGGGTGAAAATCACATCAGTTACATAGAAAGTAAGTTGAACTATTGTCCGCGTCTGAGGTATCTGATACTGGATAATAACGAATTCAGGCAGTTTGCTCACAACCTGGATAGTTGTAAGTTTCTGCACACCCTTGATTTAAGTAATAACCGCCTTGAATATATTGGTACATCCATTGGGAAGATGCGTAAGTTGAGATACCTGGATTTTTCAAATAACAATATTAGCAACATTCCCTTCTCTTTTAAGGATTTAACTGAATTACGTTACCTTAATTTGAGTCATAACCAGATTAGTTTTCTGGCCAATAATCTGGATTTGTGTTACAACCTTGAATCATTATTACTACAATCAAATAAATTGGTTCAATTTGATATTGAGTTTGATGACATGTTTTACCTCACAGAGATTGACTTATCGGATAATGAGCTGTTCTTTTTTGTAGCCAATTTATCCAATAGTTTCAATTTGAGGCGTTTAAATTTTGCCAGGAACAATATTGCACTGCTAAAGCTCGATTTGAATGAATGTTGGTTTTTTGAGTCGTTAGATGCATCTCATAATATTATCGAGCAGGTTTATGTTGATTTTAAGGGATGTTCGCTTCTTAAAGATGTTAATTTAAGTAAGAATAAAATTAAAGCGCTATCGCTAAATATGGAGTGGAGTCCGTATTTAAAGCAGGTGAATCTTGACAATAATTTGTTAAGTGAGCTTGAACTTGATTTTGCGTTGGGTGTTGATTTAGATTCGTTAACTCTGCACAATAACCACCTTTCACCTGACTATTTGATTGAAGCGGAACAAACATTCGCACAAAATACACAGTATTTTAGTTATCATAGTCAGTACTCGCCAGGCTTGCTTAGATGGCAGAAAGTAAATGCTCAACAAAGTGTTTACTCATTGATAGCCAGAATTGATGATTTACAAATTGACTGGTACTTTAACGACCGATTAGTTAAAAGTGGTTCCAATCAATTGGTCGTAAGTAATCAGGATAAGGGATTGATAGAGTGTGTAATAAGTCATCCTGAGTTGCCAGGGTTGACATATGCTTACAAGGCCTATATCAACATTGCTGTACCCAAAGAAGAAGTGATGGCACTTTATGAGTTTTTTAATGAGATGCAGGGAGAGAAGTGGTATAGCAATGAGGGCTGGTCGCAGATTAAAAGAGGAAAGCGATTGCCACGGACTTTTACTGCCCTGCATGGGGTTACTTTTAATAAGGGCGGGCATGTAATTGGCATTGACTTACCCAATAATCATCTGAGAGGATATATACCCGCCAGCTTTAAGGCTTTTAAAGAGCTGCAACAACTGGAGCTTCAAAACAATGAGGTGGCGGGCGTTTTAGCTGATGATGTGTGGAGTAGCAGTCTTGAAACAGTTAATCTATCGGGCAATTTGTTGCGTCAATTTAATGCCGATTTGAGCTCGTTAATGCATCTGACTGCTATTGATGTCAGTCGTAATCACCTAACGGATTTTTCTCCGGTTTATGGTGATTCAACAGCTTTGGTAAAACTCAATTTAAGCCAAAATCGGCTGGATACCATACAGTTCGAGGTGTATTCACCGGATCTTAAGTATCTGTCGTTAAAAAACAATAACCTAACGAAGATTAATCTTGATTTGTCATCCTGTGTGCAACTTGATACAATTGACTTATCACTAAACAACCTCAAATTTGAATCATTAACACCTATTTTGTATCGTTTACCTAAAAAAGTAGGTAAATTAATTACCGGCCGTCAGAAGATAATGTACAAGCTGGCATACGACAATGGGATAGGTGCTGTTTATGTGAATGATGTGTTGGATAAAACCAATTCAATCAAGTGGTACCGAGCTGGGGAAGCGCTCGACACAGACAAACATTACATTAACCTGAAAACGGATTACTACAGAGATTATTCAGCCAGTGTGGAAAATCCGTTTTTTCCGGGCACAGTTATAAAGGCTATCTGGTAATGTAATCTGCTTAATAATAAATCGTTTCAAGATTGTGAACTTGCAGCTTTTGAGGTTTATTCTGCTCGTTTAAGGCCACCATCGTAAAAACAGACTCTGCCGCTGTATAGCAATTGTCATCATACATTTCTTCAGCTATTAGCGTCACCTTAATGGTTAGCCGCAGGGCATCAGCTTTAACAACTTTTGCAATTACTTCAGCAATGGTATTGGGTACAACAGCTTTTATAAACTTCATATCGGATACATGATGTGTAAACATGCGTTGCTTTGTAAATCGGGTTGCAGCAATATAAGCGGCTTCATCCATCCATTGCATAATCAGGCCTCCAAATAGACTGTTATTGGCGTTAAGCGTATTAGGAAATATCGCTTTGCATATCCGTGTTTCTGAGTTTATAATTTGTTTGTGCATATTCAGAATAATAAATTTTAAAACTTTAGTGCAAAAATAGGAATAGTAATGAACAAATGTTCATTATATTTCATATTTTTGTCGGATAAAACTTTTTATAATGCCACGACCAAAACGCAAACGTTTCATAGAATCACCGCCAAAAGTAGATGGGTTTAAACCTTTGGGTGTACCATTGAGGGATATAGAGCCAATAATATTGCTTTACGAGGAATATGAAGCTATGCGGCTGACTGATTACGAAGGATTGCATCAGGAAGAAGCTGCAAGCAAAATGAATGTGTCGCGTCCCACCTTTACACGAATTTATGAACAGGCCAGGCAAAGTGTGGCCAAGGCATTTGTTGAGGGCAAGGTAATCATGATTGAAGGAGGCGACTTTCATTCCAATGACTACTGGTATAAATGCATTGAATGCCAAAAGTTGAATATTAGCAAACATGCGCTGGACAACTGTATTTATTGCCAGGCAGGAAACTTACGCACACTAAACTAGTTATGGAAAAAGAAGAATACAATGGTAATTGCATTTGCGTTGAATGCAATCTAACCTTTCCGCATAAAAAAGGCCATCCGTGCCGCAATGAGCAATGTCCCAAGTGCGGGCAAGACATGATGCGGGAAGGAAGTTATCATCATCAGTTATACACAAAAAAAATAGGAGAATCAAATTATGAAACTGGCAATTCCAACCAAAGGAAATGTGATTGATGACCATTTTGGTCATTGCGAAGCATACACTGTAGTGACAGTGGATGCTAATCAAAAGGTGGCGAAAACAGAACTATTGCCTTCGCCCCAGGGATGTGGGTGTAAGAGCAATATAGCAGCAATCCTGCAACAAAAAGGAGTGAGTATAATGCTGGCTGGCAACATGGGAAATGGCGCGCTTAATGTGCTTAATAACCACGGCATCAGAGTTTATAGAGGGTGTTCAGGTGATGTTATGCAAGTGGTTAATAATTATCTGGTTAATGGTATAGAAGACTCAGGGGTTGGTTGTGAGCATCACGCCGATGGCCATGTGTGCTCGCATTAAGATTTTAAATGTTATTAACCAATGTAAAAGGTTGCCTTGTGCAACCTTTCATTGTAATACTGATTTGTAGGCAGTAAGCGCCCTATGGCGGGCAGATTTGTGTTCAACCATGGGTGGCGGATAATCGAAAGAATCAAACTCATCAATCCATCTTCTGATATACTTAAATTCAGAATCAAACTTTCGCTGTTGCTCTATTGGATTAAATACGCGGAAATAGGGCGCAGCATCGCAGCCTGTGCCGGCAGCCCACTGCCAGTTACCATTGTTGGAAGCTAATTCGTAATCAAGGAGCTTTTGGGCAAAATAGCTTTCGCCCCAGCGCCAATCGATCAACAGGTGTTTACACAAGAAGCTCGCGCACACCATGCGCACACGGTTATGCATAAATCCCGTTTGATTGAGCTGGCGCATGCCTGCATCAACAAGCGGATAGCCGGTTTGTCCATTACACCAACGCTGGAAATCAGCTTGACTATTCTGCCATTGAATGCCATCATACTTTCGCTTAAAGTTATGGGCTATCACCTGTGGAAAATGAACCATTATCTGCATAAAAAAATCGCGCCAGATGAGTTCGCTTAAAAATACCTCGCTGTCTGAGCTTTGTGCTATTGCCTGACGAATGCTGATGGCACCAAAACGCAAGTGCGGTCCAAGGTGGGAGGTATGATCCAAATAGGGTATATCTCTGTTAGCTGCATAATCTGGGATATTATCGAAGTTGCAGGCAGGTATACTAATTGAAGAGCTTTGAAAACCAAATGAGCTTAAGGCAGGAAAAGGAGCATTAGTTTCCAGGAAACTATCCTTAACAATGGGGTTTATTTGAAAATCTTCATTGTTGAAGTGGCTTAGCCACTGTCTTTTATAGGGGCTATATACAGTGTAAGGTGAACCATCTTTCTTAAGTACTTCCTGTGCCTCAAAGATCACATGGTCCTTATGAGAGCAGGCTTTAATTCCCTTTTGGGAGAGCAGCTCTATTAAGGCTTGATCTCGTTGTAGAGCATAGGGTTCATAATCGCGATTAAAATGAACTTGGTCGATATTGTATTCGGTCAGAAGTTTTTGCCATTGTTCCAGCGGATCGCCATGCTTTACAAGTATGCAGCTTTTAAAGCGTTTCTGCAGGTCCTGGTTAATGTTGTCTAGTTGCCGGTAAATAAACGATATGCGGGCATCGTCAGAGGGTAATTCCTCAATAATGTTGGTATCGAAAATAAACACAGGTAAAACAGGGTAAGGGCTATCTAAAGCCGCATTAAGTGCTATGTTGTCATCAAGACGCAAATCACGTCTGAACCAGTGAATCGTAATTTTATCTGTCATTTAGATAATTGCTTTAGCATGCCGTTGAATATGATGAAGTGGAAAGGTAATACCGAATACCAGTAGAGCCTGCCGCTTAAACCTTTGGGCCTGAAAGTAGCAGTTTGATGTAGCTGGTGGTTCAGTAGTTTAAACTCCAGCCAGGCTTCACCCGGCAGCTTCATTTCTGCGTATAGCAACAGCCTGCCTTCATCTTTATTGGCATAAATAACACGCCAAAAATCAATAACATTACCACTATGTATTTCGCTGATATGCGTACGGCCTCGTCGCAAGCCAACGCCACCGTTTAACCGGTCCATGAAACCTCGGAGCTGCCAAAGCCAGTTGGCATAATACCAGCCTGTTTCACCACCAATGCTCCAAATGCGGTCTAGTGTTTCTTCTTGATTTGCGACCTGCCTGCTTCGCTTGTCAGTAAAGCAGCCAAAGGTAGGTACCTCAATAAAATCAGATAGTTTGAAATCGGAATTTCCATCCACTAGTGCATCTTTCCAACTAGACAGGATGTGTTCATCTTTAATTTCACTGAAGGCGGCTTTTAAAGCTGATTCATAGTTGATTGGGTGGATATTTAAAATGTCATTAATAGAAGTATTTCTGCAGATAACTTCTATTTTCATACTATCAACCAGCGCAATAGCAAGCTTATAGCTTGTTGATGTAATGAAATAAAGCCAATAAGAGGATAGGCGCGGTGTCATGATAGGAATAACAAATATCCTTCGCTTTAGTGAACGAATGTGAGCATAGCCTAACAGCATTTCTTTGTAGGTCAATACATCTGGTCCTCCAATATCAAAATTTTGATTATAAGTATTCTCGTTCAGCAGGCAGCCCGTTAAAAATTTTAGAACATCCTGGATGGCAATGGGCTGGCAACGGGTATTCAACCACCTTGGCGCAATCATTACGGAAAGTTTTTCAACCAAATCTCTGATAATTTCAAACGAGGCACTGCCTGAACCTATTATTATACCTGCACGCAGTGTGGTTAAAGCATAATCACCTTTTGCCAGTTCCTGTTCCACATTCTTTCGTGATTGCAAATGAGATGAAAGGTTTTCTTCATTTACGATGCCACTAAGGTAAATCACCTGTTTAGTAATGGTTGACGATAAAGCGCGCCGAAAATTTTTGGCTGCAGCAACCTCTTTTTGCATATAGTTCTTATCACTTGACATGGAATGCACCAGGTAATACGCTGCTTCAATGTCCTTGGGCAAATGGTTTAGTGTTTCTTTGTCATCCAGGTTGGCTTCAATAACACTGATGGAGGCCTTTAAGGATGCAGGAGGATGAAACCGGTTGGCATCTCTGACCAGACAAATAACCAGATGGCCTTGCTTAACCAGCGATGGCAGCAAGCGCTTTCCAATATATCCCGTGGCACCTGTCAGTAATACTTTCATATATTTATAAGCAACAAACCTATGTATTGTTCACTTAAATCATTAGAAAGATAAACAGGTGTCAGGATTATTTTTTCTGAAACCTAAGCAGAATAGGATGCAAAAAGACAGCTGCTAAAATAACAAGAGTACCCAGGTAAAAACCGGCAGACATAAATTCACTCTGTCCAAAAATAAAGAATGCCAGTAATATGCCATAAACAGGTTCCATGTTAATCGCCAAAACAACAGTATAAGCTGATAGTACTTTCATCACATCAACTGCCACAACAAAAGCATAGGCTGTACAAACAATGCCCAAAATCAAAATATAGATAATGTCTGAATTTGTAGGAATAAGCAAATTGTTTGGTAAAACCTCAATAATTATCAGGAAGATGCCAATACTAATAAAGCCGCTTAGCATTTCATAGAAACTAATGGTTACAGGGTGGTACTTATCAATGTATATTTTATTCAGTACAGTAAATAATCCCGCTAAAAATGCTGATATTAAGGCTGTTATTATGCCTTTCCAATAAGTGAGCTCAAACTGAAATATCAGGTATAACCCAAGGATGATGACCAGTCCAATCAACACTTCAATCCACTTGATGCGTTTGCGAAAGATGATGGGCTCCAAGAAACTGGCAAAGAGCGTTGTGGATGCCATGCAACCTAGTGTAACTGATACATTTGATATTTTAACCGCATGAAAGAAGGTTATCCAGTGAAATGCTACAACCAATCCTATGCCCATTAATTTCAAGATATTGACAGTGCCAATGGCTATAGGCATTTTCTTGTACCATAAATAGCCGCCAAGAACTAAAAATGCTATAATCATACGATACCATACCATTTGTGGTGCTGGGAGTGTGATTAATTTACCCAGGATAGCCGTAAATCCATACAGGATGACAACAAAATGGAGTTTGAGATGGTTTTTTAGTAGTACATTCATAGAATAGTTTTAATCAAGCGACAATTTTGTTCTGGCAAAAATAGAAATTGTTTCGGTGTAACGCATTAAATTTGTTCTTTGTGATATAACCTAATGCGAGTTTAATCTCGTGTTTAAAACATTTAATCTGATTATGAAGAAAGTAACTAGAAGATGGCCTGTGGGTGTATTCCTCCTGACGGCGATGATGATGGCTTATAGCTGCTCTACAGTGCCTATTACGGGCCGAAAGCAACTGAATCTGGTTTCAGATGCTGAGATGATGTCCATGAGCTTTAGTCAATATGACCAATTCTTAAAAGAGAACAAGCTTTCAACTGATAAAGAGCAAACAGAAATGGTGAAACGCGTTGGTAAACGTATTGCAGCCGCGGTTGAAAAGTACATGACTGATAATGGGTATGCTGCCCATATTAAAGATTTTGCCTGGGAGTTTAATCTCGTTGATGAGGATGTGCCTAATGCCTGGTGTATGCCTGGCGGAAAAGTGGTTTTTTATACCGGTATATTGCCCTTAACCAAAGATGAAGAAGGACTGGCCGTTGTTATGGGGCATGAGATAGCCCATGCTGTGGCCAAACATGGTAATGAACGGATGAGCCATGAGATGGGTGTGCAAATGGGAGGTGCAGCTTTATCGGTGGCTCTGAATGAAAAGCCTGAAGAAACAAAAGCCATCTACATGGCAGCTTTTGGTTTAGGTTCTCAGGTTGGGTTTATGCTGCCATACTCAAGAACTCATGAGACTGAAGCTGATAAAATGGGCTTGATTTTTATGGCTATGGCAGGTTATAACCCTGAAGCCGCAGTTCCATTTTGGAAAAGAATGGCGGCCAGTGGCGGCCAGAAGCCACCAGAATTCTTAAGTACACACCCGGCCGACGAAACACGCGTTAAAAACCTGCAGGCCTATATGCCGGAAGCTCTGAAATACTATAAAAAATAAATCGGATGTAAAGCGCTCTTAACCAAAGGGCGCTTTTCTTTTAAAAATTATAGCCCAGACTTACTGAAGGTGCTATAAAATGATCTAGTCCGAATACGCCGTTTATACCTGCCCGCACTACAATGCCATCAGCCTTCTGATACCGATACATGACTGGTAAAAATATGCCGTACGCAACAATGTTATTGTTTTCATAGGTATAATCATTGAAACTAATGATTGCGCCCGCACCAAACTCCAGATGATGGTGTTTTTGACTGGCAGTAAGCCAATTGATGGAGAAAGGAATGTTGGTGGTGGTTTTAAAGTTTGATGAAACACCAATTCTGAACGACAAACGGTATAGTTTATCAAAATAACGTTCATAATTTATCGATGGGTAGCCAAAATTATATGCAGAAGGATTCATTATAAAGCCTTCAAAGTAAACCACATTGCATTTAAAACCGGATAAATCCACGGTGTTTTGCTCGCTATCCTGCGACCACACATTGGCTGTTATTAGTGTAACAAGGCCAAGTGCTAGTAATCTAACTTTCATACATTCAGGTTATTTGCTCCGAATTTTATACTTATTATACCCTTAAAGGTTACAGTAAGCTACTTATTTAGTTTCACACTAAATAATTTGCTGCAGATATTGTATGATAAGTTTGATAGCTACGGAATAATGATTAATTTTCTTGAATAATTCATTTAATCACAAAAGCATATGGCAAACAAAGAAAGGTGTGTCTGGTCAAATGGCTCTGAACTCTATCAACAATATCATGATGCAGAGTGGGGTGTTCCTTTACACGATGATGACAAACTTTTTGAGTTTCTCATTCTTGAAGCCTTTCAGGCTGGTTTAAGCTGGTTAACAATCCTTAATAAACGTGAGGCATTTCGTGCGGCTTTTGATGGCTTTGATGCTGTTAAAATAGCTAACTATGGTGAAGATAAGATACAGCAATTATTACAAAATAAAGGAATTATACGTAACCGCTTAAAAATTAATGCTGCCATTAAAAACGCCAGGGTATTTTTGAAGATTCAAAAGCAATACGGCTCATTTGACAAGTATATCTGGCAGTTTACAAAAGGTCAGGTAATCCAAAATACATTTCAGGATGATAAGGAAATACCCGCCACCAGCAACGTGTCTGACGCTATGAGCAAACAACTTAAAAAAGATGGGTTTTCGTTTGTGGGTAGTACCATATGTTATGCTTATATGCAGGCCACCGGGATGGTCAATGACCATGTTACACGCTGTTTTCGTTACAAGGAGTGTACAGAAATGCAATAATAAAATGCCTGGTAGGGCAGAATAGCAGATGTTTAGTCAAGTACAACTTGATAATTCTTTCTAATTTTAAGCCACTAACAAAATATATTTTCATGAACCAAAAAATAATTCTAGCATTACTGTTTATCGTATTTGGCTGTCAGGTGTATGCCCAGGATACCGATTCGCTTAAAACACAGGTGTATACATTTAAGATATTCCGTGAAATTGGCAGCACCTCATGGATCCATACACAGGAAGCTTTTGCTGAAGCAGAGGCTATGAAGGCCGATATGATTCTTTTACACATGAATACTTACGGCGGACAGGTTGTTTTTGCCGATTCGATCCGGACTAAAATTCTGAATAGTCATATTCCGGTGCATGTATTCATTGATAACAATGCAGCATCGGCTGGAGCTCTTATTTCAATTGCCTGTGACAGTATTTATATGCGGCCGGGTGCTAATATTGGAGCTGCCACAGTGGTGAATCAAAGTGGTGAGAAAATGCCTGATAAATACCAGTCATACATGCGTTCAACCATCAGAGCCACTGCTGAGGCGCACGGAAAAGACACTTTAGTTGCTGGACAGGATACGACCTATGTATGGCGGCGTAATCCTCATATAGCCGAAGCTATGGTGGATGAAAGCATATATATCGAGAATATTGTGGATACTGGTAAGATTCTTACTTTTACAACCTTGGAAGCTATTGAACATGGTTTCTGTGAAGGACAGGCAAACAGCATAGATGATGTACTGAAGAAACTGAAGGTGTATGACTATGAAATTACCACATTCAAGCCTTCCTTTTATGATGGGCTGAAAGGCTTCTTAACGAGTCCAATTCTGCAAGGTATTCTTATTTTGGTCATAATTGGTGGCATCTATTTTGAGCTGCAAACACCAGGCGTTGGCTTTCCATTGCTGGCAGCAGCCATTGCAGCAGTTTTATATTTTTCTCCACTCTATATTGATGGTCTGGCGGCCAATTGGGAGATCATTATTTTTATCATCGGATTGGTGCTTATCGGTCTTGAAGTGTTTGTGATTCCAGGTTTTGGGGTAGCAGGTGTTTCTGGTATCATCCTGGTAATTGGCGGATTGACTCTGAGCTTGTTGGATAATGATTTATTTAACTTCGATGGCGTAGGTTTCAATAAACTTTTAGAAGCTTTAGGGATTGTACTGTCTGGTTTATTTGGTTCGTTACTGGGGATTATTTATCTCAGTAAAAAGCTACTGTCATCACCTACCTTTGGTGCAAGGATTGCATTGCAAACCGAAGAAAATGTGGAACTGGGCTATATTGGTGTTGAAGCCTCACTAAAGAACTTTGTAGGTTCTGAAGCTGTAGCCTACACTACCTTAAGGCCCTCAGGCAAGATAACCATTGATGATGAACAATATGATGCTGTGGCTGAATCGGGTTACATCGAAAAAGGAACAAAAGTAAAGGTTGTGCGCTTTTTACACGGGCAACTATATGTAATGACAATTAAATGATGGAGGCATTTGGCTGATTGCCCTCAAAACGTTAATATTGTATAAGTAAAAAATTAAAGAAATGATGAATCAACTGTTTCATAAGTATTGGTGGCGTTGCTCTGCTTTTATCAAGGTGGAACAGTAGGTGTATACGATAAAGAATAAGTAAAGGCCACAGGATTCCACCTGTGGCCTTTTTTATTATAAATAATTATTAACCAATAGTTTTAGTTTAGGTTAAAAGAACTAGAACTTTAATAAAAGTAACAAATGGACAAATCATTATTGGCCAATGAAGTAATGCCTAATGCAGAGGGCTTTTTTGGTGAGTACGGTGGTCGTTTTGTACCACCAATGCTAGAGCCCATTATGCGGGAGATTACAGAGGCTTATGAAAAAATTAAGGATGATCCGGTTTTTAAGGAAGAATTGTATTATCTGCAAAAACACTACACAGGCCGCCCATCGCCGGTATTCCATGCCAAAAACCTTTCTGAAAAGTTGGGTGGTGCGCAAATCTATCTAAAGCGCGAAGATTTAAATCATACAGGAGCACACAAAATTAACCATTGCCTGGGCGAAGCTTTGCTGGCCAAGCGCATGGGAAAAAAGAAAATCATTGCCGAAACGGGTGCCGGGCAGCACGGAGTGGCTCTGGCTACAGCTGCAGCATTGGTAGGACTGGAGTGTGATATTTATATGGGGGAAGTAGATATCTATAAAGAGCACCCTAATGTGGTTAGAATGCGCATTTTAGGTGCCAATGTCATTCCTGCAACACATGGATTGAAAACCCTTAAAGAAGCTGTTGATACAGCATTTGAAGCTTATCTGAAAGATCCTGTAAATCAATTGTATGCTATCGGTTCGGTGGTGGGACCACATCCATTCCCAATGATGGTGCGTGATTTTCAGGCGGTAATAGGGCGCGAAGCCAAAGAGCAGTTTCGTGAAATGACCGGAAGTCTGCCGGATAATCTGGTGGCATGTGTGGGCGGTGGTTCCAATGCCATTGGCCTGTTCACTGCCTTTCTGGATGATGAAACTGTGAGTATCTATGGTGTTGAGCCTTCTGGTACCAGCTTTGAAACAGGCGATCATGCAGCCACGCTCACTTTGGGTAAGCCAGGTATGATTCATGGGTTTAAATGCTACCTGTTGCAGGATGAAAAAGGCGAACCAGCGCCTGTTAATACTGTGGCATCTGGTTTAGATTACCCAGGTGTGGGGCCACAACACTCTTACCTGAAGGATATAGATCGGGTTAGCTATCAAACGATTAACGATAAGGAAGCCATTGACGCCTTTATGAAACTGGCACGTCAGGAAGGCATCATTCCTGCTCTTGAGAGTTCACATGCAGTAGCTTACGCCATGAAATTGGCTAAAACATTACCTAAAGACCAAACGATACTCGTTAATTTATCCGGGCGAGGAGATAAAGACATTGATTATGTGGTGGAGAAGTTTGGAAAAGATTATGGCATAGAAGAGTAGTAGTTAACTATATTATATGCTCTAACCTGTCAGGTCTTAATTACCTGACAGGTTTTTTGATTTTATTTCGCAAATCGGTAAGCCAGTTTAATACCCAATGTCCCCGAGATAATATCTCTCAAGTCATTTCTTGTATAGACCGAATAGAAAATTGAAGGCTGAAAATTGTTCAATGAATAATGAGCACTAATATTGATAGCATCAAACATTCGGTCTCTAAATTCATGAGACCTGCGATATCTATATGCATCTGTTTCAGTATGAGTTAGCTTAATAATCCCATTGTAGTCAAGACCAAAAGCAAATGATTTAATTTTATAACCAGTCCTAAGCGCATAGCTAAAATATAGGTCATTATCATCTCCAACATAATCCGATTTGCCAATTAAAAGTTGCACACCACCACTCAATGAGTAAAACCATCCAGTCTCGGGATTTGATGCATATGTTACTTTAGTTGCAATAGTAGTAACATCATAAAGGTATTTTTGATATTCACACAAATTAGTACCAGCTGCAATACTCAACGGATCATACTTATGAGGAGCAGTTGGCAGGTAAAGTTGCAAATCAAGGCTAAGTACGCGGCTTTTTTGTTGATAGTGATTTGTGTTTACGCCAATCATTATATTCCCTATAAAATTGTCTTTTAAAGTAGTTGTTTTTGCTCCAGTATAACCACCATAACCACCATAACCACCATCATAGCTATATGAATTATCAAGGTCGTATTTTGAAAAAAGAACCGGAATAGATGCTTGAATATTCCATCTGTTATTGATTGGATATGATAGTGTAAAATCGTAATTACCACTCAACAATCCTTGGTTATCTACTGATTCATAAAAAGGATGCAGATATCTTAATTCTATTCTTGCAACAGAATCTGGTGGTGTAAATAGCTGTGCAGATTGTCCTTTAATAGAAACGGGCAGTAGTGATAAAAAAATGCCCAATGACAGGAGATGTGGAAGTTTGTTCATAAATTAATTGTTTGGTTAGCATGCGAGCGAAAATACAAATTATTTATACAATTAATTTCCTTTCTATTCAGTTAAGTATTATGTTCGTTGAAGTTCAAATTTTTGCTGTATTAAATTGAGTAAGGATAGGTGCCATATTTTATCTTTTACTGAAGCTATGCTTCCGGTTCTGTTACCAATTGCCTGTCAGGGACTTGGAGAAGGTTATTTTGTTAGCCAGTTAAAGCATTTGAAAGAACACTATACTCTTGACATTAACTGTGTTTTTAAGGCCGATAAACTAATTGGTTTTAGTTTGGCCTATCAGTGTACTATTGAGGGTGCTTTATGTGATTATGGGCTTAATGTTTCTTCTTATGCCGAATGGGACAGGCAGGTGTATGTGCTAAAATCAATGGTTATTGAAGAAAGTTATCAACGCCGGGGATACGGTACAGAGCTTATGAAAAGTGCTTTGAATAAGGCTAAAGCTAATCAGTTGGATGCAATTATTTTAGTAGGATGGAAAAGTGTCAAGGGAACAAATATCGAGCATCTGATGGATGACTTTGGTTTTGAAGTAATTTGTGAAATACAAGATTTCTGGCATGCAGAAAGTATCATCAACCAATATCAGTGCCCTGTTTGTGGCAACCCATGCAATTGCACGGCAATTATCTACTCAAAGGAATTGAAGATGTAGTTTTTCGTAGTGATTTATTTACTTTTGCACTTTTAATAATAAAGCTGTGCATTTTAATCCCTATAACATAGATTTGCCAATTACTGAGGTAATTGACGATGTGAAAAAACACTTATCGGCGTCAAATACCTTGATTGTTAATGCACCTCCTGGTGCCGGCAAGAGTACCTTATTGCCACTAGTTTTACTTGAAGAGAGTTGGCTTAATGGTCAAAAAATCATCATGTTAGAACCTCGTCGCCTGGCCGCAAAAACCATTGCCATGCGTATGGCCGCATTATTAGGCGAAAAGGTGGGGCAACGAGTAGGGTATCGCATACGTTTTGATAATTGTATAGGTGAAAGTACACAACTGGAAGTGGTTACTGAAGGGATACTGACCCGCATGCTGCAGCAGGATAATGCTCTGGAGGGTGTGGGACTGGTAATTTTTGATGAGTTTCATGAGCGGAGTTTGTTTGCGGATACCGCTTTAGCCCTGGCCAGAGAGGCCCAGCAGGTATTGCGTTCTGATCTGCGCCTGATGATTATGTCGGCTACCCTTGACATGCCACAATTGACCCAATTACTAAAGGCGCCCTCTGTTGTAAGCCAGGGAAGACAATTTCCTGTGGAAATACTATATGGTGGTGATAGTGACTTGATGCTCTTACCGGAATTGACGGCTAAAACGGTGTCAAAAGCCGTGAAGGAGCAAACCGGGGATATTTTAGTTTTTTTACCAGGAGAAGCCGAAATAAAAGCATGCGAAATATTACTAAAACGCTCACATCCTGTTATATCTGTTCATCCGCTCTATGGTCAGCTACCACCCAATAAGCAGTATGCGGCTATTATGCCGCACAAAGAGGGTAAACGTAAGATAATACTGGCTACTTCAATTGCTGAAACCAGCTTAACCATTGAAGGTATTAGCGTGGTAGTGGATTGTGGTTTTAGCCGCACCTTGCGCTTTAATCCTAATTCAGGCTTATCAAAGTTGGAAACTGTTGATATAACACTGGATTCAGCTGATCAGAGGGCTGGGCGGGCCGGACGCCTTGGTTCCGGGGTGTGTTACCGTATGTGGACCAAAGCAACACACAATCGTCTGCAGGCTCATCGTAAGCCTGAGATTGAGGAGGCAGATTTAGCTTCTTTAGTCCTTGAGATGGCACGTTGGGGTGTTAATGATATCAATCGTCTTACCTGGCTGTCGCCACCTCCTAAAGGGCATGTAGCCCAGGCAAGGGAATTATTGCATCAGCTTGAGGCCCTGGAAAATAATCGCATTACTGAACATGGCAAGGCTATTCATGGTTTACCATGTCACCCTCGATTGGCACACATGCTCTTACTGGCTGAAGAAGAGGGCTTAACTGCTCTTGCTGGCGACATAGCAGCTCTGTTGGAAGAGCGTGATCCCTTAGGGAAAGAAGCTGGTATTGATATCAATACACGCATTGAGGCTTTGAGACGCTACAGACGTGGTGAGCTGAAAAACAAAAAGCTTAAGCGCATTGCCAAAATTGCTGAACAATACCGGAAGATCCTTAAAGTTGAAGAAGAAAATAACGCGGTAGATCCATATGAAACAGGATTATTGCTGGTATTTGCTTACCCTGAGCGCATTGCACATGCCAAGCCAGGAAATAATGCACAATTTAAACTGTCGAATGGGAGCATTGCGGCAGCTGGTCATCAGGATGATTTGGCGCACGAAGCCTGGTTGGCTATAGCCAATGTAAATGCCCGTGATGGTGTGGGACGTATTTTTCTGGCTTCACCTTTAAATCCGCAGGATTTGGCCCCAATGGTGAAATCAATGGCATCCATTACCTGGGATACTAAAAACGGTGGGTTTAAAGCAGTGACAGAATTACGAATAGGTAGTATCATACTGCAAAGTAAACCTTTATATGATTATGATGAGAATTTAAAAATCAGTGCTATATGCGATGCCTTAAAGCAGGAGGGAAGCTGGCTCCTTAATTTTAGTAAAGAGGTGGAGCAATGGCAGTATCGTGTTCTGAGCCTGAAACATTGGGATAAATTGCATCACTGGCCTGATGTTGCTACAGAAACATTATTGATGACCTGTGAAGACTGGTTAGGTCCTTATCTGCATGATGTTAAAAAGCCGGCCGACCTAAAGAAGATTGATCTCAAAAGCGTGTTACAGCACCACCTGAGTTATGAACTGCAAGGTTTGCTTGATGAGCTGGCCCCAGAGCGTATTAAGGTACCTAGTGGTTCCAATATCAAACTCGAATATAAAGCCAATGGGGAGGCGCCTGTATTGGCCGTGCGCCTGCAAGAGGTATTTGGTATGCTTGATACGCCAAGAGTATGCGGTAATCAAGTGAATGTATTACTGCACCTGCTATCGCCTGGTTTTAAACCGGTGCAGATTACCAATGACTTAAATAGCTTTTGGAACAAGGCCTATTTTGAGGTAAAAAAGGAGCTTAAAGTAAGGTACCCCAAACATCACTGGCCCGATAATCCTATAGAAGCAGATGCTGTAAGAGGGGTTAAACGTAAGTGAAATTGGGCAATCAGTAAATAATCCTTAATTTGCAGAAAGTGTGATTTTATGAGGATTAATTTATGCATATTGAGTCTGTTATTTCTTGGTGTTTTTACATCGTACACCAAGGCTCAAACAGTTGAACTTAAAGACAATTTTTTTTATATAGATGGTGAAAAGTTTTTCGTCAAAGGTGTTGGTTATGAGCTTGGTGCATTGCCCGGGCAGCTTCCCTGGCAAAAGACATTCTCGCCAGAGCAGATTCATAATGATATCCAGCGTATTCTGGCGGGTGGTTTTAATACGATACGCACCTGGGCTCCCTTTACCAAAGAAGAACTTGATGTAATTGCTGCCTATGACATTAAAATTATTATGGGCATATGGATTGATCCGCATGGTGATTTTTCTGATCCTGTCTTTATAAATGAAGCTGAAAACATAGTAAGGGATGTGCTCAGCTACTCTAAGGATTATGGTAATATTATTGCATATCTCATAATGAATGAGCCATCTCCAGCCACAATTTTTGATTCTGGTTACACCGAAACAACAGATTTATGGCAACAGTTAGTTCAAATAATTCACTCCGGTCATCCCGGACGACCAGTCAGCATATCTAATACCTGTAATGGAACGTATATCGATTCGGGCATATTTGATTTTAAAGCATTTAATGTTTATGTGTACAATCCGGTTACAGTCAATTATCTGTATGAATACCAGGATTATATTGCATATTTAAGAACTTTGAATCAGCCAGAACAACCATTGATTATAAGTGAGTATGGATTGTCAGTTTCACCATCGGGACCTGGAAATTGGGGTTATGGAGGTAATACTCTTTCAGAACAGACCAATGGAGTATTACACATGTATCAATCATTGGTGAATGGAGGTGCCGCAGGTTCATGTGTGTTTAACTATGCCGATGGATGGTGGAAAGCCGGCAATGAATATGTACACGATGATGCTGCAGAAGAGTGGTTTGGCTTAGTAGAATATTCGTCACTAAGCGATGCGGTAGGGACCGAACGTCCTGCCTGGAATGTCATACATGATTATCAGCGTGCTATTATTACAGAACCCCGTAATGGTGAGGTATATGGTACATCCATTCCTGTTGAAGTGTTTGTAAATGATGGCATTGGGCGAATGCAGGTTTACATTGATGATTTGGTCATGCTGGATAGGATAGTTGATAATAATTATTTGAAGGAATATTTGCAATTGGAGTCAACTTCCGGAAAAGATATTGAACTGGTTTTTAGGTTTTATGATAAAGCTGGCATTCAACTGAAGGAAGAGGAGCGGAGAGTCCTGTTCAGTAACGATGAAATAGGATTACCATCAATAAGTATCAGCATCAATAATTCGGCTTATTGGGAGCAGGGATATGTTGATGTTACATATACCATCAATGGTTCAGATGCATTTCAATTAGGAAATAAGCTGTCATATTGCTTTTACCCTCACATAGGCTTTGAATATGGTTTCAGTTACTCAGAAGATATCGCAGCTCTTCAAAACCTGTCACATAGCGTGCGCCACTATTTTAATTCTACTGTGGATGTAATAACCTTAGGTGCAGCAATGGATATTAGCTGGGGTGCTTTTGAAAAACGGATTGTAAACTCTAAAGTACTATCGCGTGAAAATACATTGGTCACCAGCCTGCCTGTTTCTGTTGCAAGCAATGATTTTACTGTATATCCTAATCCTGCAGAGTCTTATATTACAATTCAGCCCATGCACAAGGGAAGCGTTCAAATTTATGCGATTGACGGCACTCTAATTAAGTCAATAAACTATACAGGACAAAGGATTAATGTAGCTGATTTAGTACAAGGAATGTACATTATTCGCTTCAATAATTCTATTGGGCGGTTTATTAAGCTATAATGCTCGACAGATGTGAACAACTCTAAATATCTGGAATGGTTGTGAATCATGTTCAATTGGTTAATATGTCCTTTGTTGTGGTTTTCTTTTAAAAGTTTCAAATATTACTTGTAATATTCAAAATCATTTAATTACTTTGAAATTCAAAGAACTTTTAAAATGAATACACAAGAGCATTTAAACCAGTTGACAGAAATCAAATCCTTAATGGAACGTTCCAGCCGTTGTTTATCATTGAGTGGCTTATCAGGTGTTGCAGCTGGCAGTGTGGCTATTTTGTGTGGTAGCTATGCCTGGTGGTATATTGGCAATGGCACCTTCGCTACACCTGTTACCGTCACCAACCATTTTTTAGCTCTGCCTGTTAACAGTCAAACATTCCTCCACCTGCTTATGGTTGCTGCGTTTACATTGGTATTTGCCATTGGAACTGCATTTTTCTTTACGTGGCAAAACAGTCAGAAGAAAGGGCTTAAGATATGGGATGCATCAACCAAAAACTTTCTGATTAACTTATTTTTGCCTCTGATAGCAGGCGGTTTATTTTGCCTGGCTTTAATTTATCATGGCGAATTATACCTTCTCGCATCAACTACACTCGTTTTTTATGGTCTGGCTTTGTTAAATGCCAGTCGCTATACACACCGCGAAATCCGCTATTTAGGTATTTCCGAAATCGTATTGGGATTAGTTAGTCTGTATTTTATAGGCTATGGTATACTATTTTGGTTGTTTGGTTTTGGTTTGCTGCATATAGTATATGGACTGCTGATGTATGCCAAACATGAAAAAGTATAACTGACTGATTTGGAATAATGAAGCATATAATTGATAATTTGAGCAAACTGTTTGACAGTCGTTTACGTTTGGGTATTATGGCTGTATTAATGGTCAACGACAAGGTCGACTTCAATGCATTAAAAGAATATTTGGATGCCTCAGACGGCAACCTGGCCAGCCATATTAAAGCGCTTGAAAAGCATGATTTAATTATTGTGCATAAACAGTTTGTTGGACGGAAACCAAAAACCAGTTATGAAGCCACTCCACTGGGGCGTCAGTTGTTTCAGAAACATCTCGATGGCCTCAATAATTTAATTAGTAATGTAAAGCAATAATTTTTTTTATTCATACACTTTGAAATACAAAGTACTTTTAAATTATATATCGATGAAAACAAAACTTACTTTGGCACAGCAAATAGGGCTGACTATGATGTCCCTAAGTGTGCTCATCTATTATTGGGTGCCACAATCCCAGAATACACTTAATGGATGGTCATTAATTAATTATGTACTTGCCGTGGCATACTTCTTTATTTCGTTCTTTGATAAACCTGTTAATACCAACATCTTCAGGTTGGTTAGGCCGCGTATGAACTGGCACATATTGCTGGCCTTGTTACTGATTAGCTGTTTCACACTGAATAAAGATGTGCATGTTTTTGCCAAGGCCCCACTTTGGTTGGAGTTGGGATTGATTCCTTTGTTGTTGGCATTTGTATTAACAGGGTATCCAAATGGTTTACCAATGTATATGAGGAAGGCTTTGTGGTTTTTGTCTGGTGTATTGTTTCTGATAATACTCTATTATTCGATTGTTCTTTTGCCAACCATGCTGCTTGCAGTCTTTGGCCTTATTTTACTGGGCATATCCATACACCTGGCGGTACCGATGATCATACTGATTACCCAATTGCGCTATGTACTGGCCGGTAAATCACCCAATCGAATGCCTGGTTGGTTCTGGACAGGCTTTTTGTCGGCAGTACTGGTCGTTGGGGTTTATATTGGGTTATTTGCCTACCAGAATGAGAAAATTACCAGTGCCCAGGGAGACATCATACTGAATGAAAGCCTGGAGTTACCTGAGTGGGTGCAGTATGCTCAAAAATGCGAATCATCCTTTTGGGCCAGGCGGGTTATTGGATTAGGACTGCTGTATGAAAAGTTTTCAGATGACTGGTGGGGCTTCGATTTTAACCGTGGTTCGTTCTCTGAAATACGTGTACACGATCCTTTAGTGGCCTTGGCTGGTGCGAGGATAGGTGATTTAGACTTAAGCAAGGAGGAGAAGGTGAAAATCTTATCAACCAGCGCTGATACAAGACATTATGCATATGAGAAACTGTGGTCAGGACGTGATTTAAGAATAAGCAAGAAAATAACTGATATGCGCGTTTATCCAGCATACCGTCTGGCATACTCCGAACAAACATTTTGGATTGAAAATACCCATCAACATGAACGCAGCCGGCAGGAGGCCCTGCTTACGTTTTATTTGCCAGAGGGTGCGGTAGCTTCGTCATTGTCACTGTGGATAAATGGTAAAGAGGAGCAGTCGCGCCTCACAACCAGGAAAAAAGCAGCGACAGCTTATCGTCAGGTGGTTGGTGTTGAGAGACGTGACCCGGTTGTGTTGCACTGGCAGGAAGGCAACCGGCTGACCGCCACTATTTTTCCATGCACACCCGTTGAGTCAAGGCGCGTGAAGGTGGGTATTACCATACCGATGGCAGTTGATAACGGATCACTGGTGCTTGAAAACATGCAGATAGCTGGGCCTGATAACAGAGGTGCAACAGAGATGGTGCATTTAAAAATAGTAGGCGATTCAAAAACGGCGAAAGTACCAAACGGATTTAAGCTAAAAGCAGCCAACCAATACCTCTACAGCGGACGGCCACTGAATAGCTGGCAAGTGAAAATCCCGCTGCAACCCCTAAGTACAAAACACTTTGCGTTTAACAATCAAAGTTATTGCCTGAAAACACTCACTGGCGGAACCAACTTAAATCCATCAGCTATCTACCTCGATGTAAACAGCCAATGGACATTGGAAGAGGTGCAATTCTACCTGCTATCGGCACAGGACAGGCCGGTGTATGTTTACACTGACCGGTTTCAGCAGTTGGAGCTGGCATCGCTTGATTCGATATATCAACAATTGGCCCGGCATACTTTTAGTGTATTCCCGGTGCATAAGCTGACCAAGGTCAGCGGGGCATTATTGATTACGAAGGGTCAAAAGAATGCGCCCATTCCTTCGGAATTAAGTGGTTCTGAGTTTTATGATGATTTAACCTTATCGCTGAGTCATTACCAGCAGTCAATAGCCTGTTTGGTAGTGGATGGTATGAAGTCTGACTATATTGCGAGTCTAGAGCAGTACAAATTATTGAATTGTCAGGTATTAAAAACCAGGCAGGCGAAAGAGCGCAGTATTGAATCCTGGTACAAAAGCTATCCTGAGAGCGAGAAAGCGGTAATATTGGCTAATTCTGAAATGATGATTGTCAAAAGCCCGATTGTATCAGCACAAGCAGCAGATACCGGTGCTCCCTCACACTTGTTGCGCTTATATAATTATCATGCGATCATTCAGCAAGCCGGACATTTGTTTTTAAATAATGCAGATGAGATAGGTGATACTATTTATGATTTGTTCGATGAAGCTTTTGTTGTATCACCAGTGTCGAGCTTAATAGTGCTTGAAACGTTGCAGGATTACGACCGATTTGATATTGACGAGAGTACCAATAGTGTGAAAAATGCCAGTCTGAAGGACTCTGGAGCTGTACCCGAACCCCATGAATGGGCACTGATAGCGGTTGTTCTGGCAGTAATTGCACTGATGTATTTTAAATTTAAGTTGTAGTATGATCTATCGTTATGTCAGGCAGCTGGCCATAATATTGTGCTTAAATCATCCTGGTTTGTGTATTAAGCTGGCCAATACCATCGAAACCATAAGGCTTCTTTGGATAAAGGCATTAAAGATATGCCATTACAAGGCTTATATGCAGATTGCTTTGCTAATACTGGCTGCCACTCCTGTGTTTGCTGCTTATGGTGGATTAAGTTTAGAGCAAATACTCTTTTTTGTCACCTTACCATTAACACTAGGTAACAACAGGGCGAGGCGATATACAGGATTTACGTTTGTAGCATCAGCCTTGTTTTTAGGTCTGTTTTACCTGACACATGTATATAGCGCTTTTTATATAGGTTTTACCCTTTCTTTACTGCTCACTTTGATGCTAACACCGAAACAACCAGGCCTGCTGTCCTATGTATTGGCGGGTATAAGTACTCCTGCTTTTCAGTATTTATTTCAGGTGTTCAGCTTTTCAATACGTTTATTTTTAACCCGTCTGGCAGGCAAGATATTGGCACTTATATTTCCGTCCATCGAATTGGCTGGAAATAGTCTGGTAATGGATGACGTGAGTTTTACTGTTGCTCCGGAGTGTATGGGACTTAACATGCTTTCTGCGGCTCTAATTGTTGCGATTAGTTCGTTGGCCTTTATAGCCCGGCGATATAATAAACGTATTGCTATTTTCCCTTGTTTATTATTTCTATTGGCAACTTTGCTATTGGTGATATGCGGCAACATATCACGGATCATCCTTACAGTAATTTTGAGAGCCATGCCTGGTACCTTTATACACGAGATAATTGGCCTGTTGGTGTTTAGCATCAATATTTGCTTGCCTCTGGTTCTGTTGGCTGTTTATATGCAGCCGTTGTATAGTGAGAAAGGGCATGAGGCGCCTGTCATCAAGCAAGTCACCTTTCGAAAGGTAATTTTTCTATTGCTACTGGTAGCAGGATCAGCCTTGGTGCGCCAGAATCATGTTCACACCCAAGGTGGAACACCATCTCTTAACTTACCTGATATGCAACAAAGTATTACAAAAGATGGTGTAGTGAAGTACAGCAACAACAATGCTTTAGTGTATGTAAAGCCTCCGGCATTTTTTCTGGGTGCCGATCATCATCCGTTTATTTGCTGGCGAGGTAGTGGTTATCAAATAGCAAATGAGAATATGGTGCAAATCAATCATCATGAGGTATTTACTTTTGAATTACACAAAGAAGGAGAACCGGTGTTGTATTCGTGCTGGTGGTATTCCAATGGCCTTCAGCATACTTGCAGTCAGTTCACATGGAGAATGGCGGCTATAAATGGTGAGGCAGCCTATAGTGTGATTAATGTATCGGCCCCAAGCAGGGAGGTTTGCTTATCATTGGCGAAGCAGCAACTCAAATAGCTGGATAAAATGGATGCGAGTATTTTGATTAGGCATGCAAATGCTTATTGAATACAAGCAGCTGAAATGATTTTATTTCGTGCATTAATAGTATATTCGTTTGATTGATACTAATTCTCGTCTAAAGATATGGCCAGGTTTTTAAAAGCAAAAAAAGAAGCAATTGGATTATCACCTTATGAATTAAGGTTTTTGGGAGAGCAAAAACTTGATTTTGTCAAGTTGCGGCTCATTAATTACAGTGAAGACCAATTAGAAGAGCGGGAGTTGGCCTCAATATCAGAAATCAAGGACTTTCAGTCTGAAGATGCTGTTTCTTGGGTGAACATTGATGGACTGCACGACACCGGGGTGCTGGAGGAGCTGATTGCAGAATTGCAGATTGATAAACTGGTGGTGGCTGACGTGCTGGATACCCATCGACGTCCTAAGCTGCAGGAATATGAGAATTGTCTGTATGTATCGGTTAAAATGCTGCAGTTTGATGATGACGAAGACCAAATAACGTCAGAGAATCTCGTGTTGGTTTTCAATAATAATTTGCTCATATCTTTTCAGGAACGAGTGGGAGACGTGTTTAATCCTATAAGAGAGCGCTTACGCAAAAACAAAAAGCGTATTCGTAGTTCTAATGCTGATTATTTGGCATTTGCCCTGCTGGATGTTGTGATTGACAATTACCTGCACATCATCAGCCGTTTGGGTGAAAAAATTGAGGATCTGGATGATGAACTCATCGAAAAACCATCATCTGATAGTCTGGTGAAAATTAATACTTATAAGGTAGAAATCAGCTATCTGCGGAAAATAATTAAGCCCTGCCGTGAGATGATACAAAACCTCTGCAGGTTAGATTCAGAGCTGATTGATGAAAGTATTCAGGTGCATCTGGATGAACTGAGACATAATATTGAACAGGCCAACGAAGCCGTCGATAACTACCGCGAAATCTTATCCGATCAGCTGAATATTTTCCATACTACCGTAGCTTATAAGCTCAATGATGTACTTAAGATGCTGACCATTTTTTCAGTAATTTTTATTCCCATCACTTTTATTGCCGGGGTATATGGTACCAACTTCGAAAATATTCCGGAGCTTCATTACAAGTATAGTTATTTTATCATGTGGGGCATCATTATCATTACTGTGCTGATAATGTTGTGGTACTTTAAACGAAAAAAGTGGCTGTGAAAAGTTTGGTGATTCATATTTGAACGCCGAGTTGTATAAAAGGATGCAAATTCATAGATGTAATCATGTTTATTATATTGCATCTTGTGATGGATGTATATCGGTTGGTTTTGGGATATTTTAGTTAAAGAAAATTTGCGTTTGTGCGTGGACAATTGAAACTGATTAATTGCAAAGATATAAGTCGTTAATAATTAGCTGTATAGTGGTCTTGGTGAGACTGTAGAATACAAAATGTTTAATGGCAGATTTGCATTGACAAATACGATTAGTGACAATAAACTTGCTGATTTTTTAATTGCATACCTTATCTTGGTCCAATATTTAAGGATGAAAATTGGGCATTCTGCTGTGTTGTTTGTCATAAATTATGAAGCTAGCTGGAAAACAAATAGACTATAACAGTTCGTTATTTAAGGATATCTTTGAACGTCTGTTTCCCTCCATGTGTCTGTTGGCAGCCCGTATTCTAAAAGACGACGATGTGGCCAAAGATATTGTACAGGAGGCTTTTGTAAAGCTTTGGCAAAAAGACAATGAAGACTTTACCGATGAAAACACCTTACGTGCCTATCTGTACGTGCTTGTAAAAAATGCTTGCATCAGTCAGCTACGCAAAGAGAAGCATAAAACAAATGCAAGCATTGACGAAGGATTAACAATTGGCGACCAGGAGTTTTTAAACGAAATTTTAAGAGAAGAAACTTACCAGCTATTGCGTGAAGCCATTAATGAACTATCACCCAAGGCATCTAAAGTGGTTCACTTATCACTAAAGGGATACAGTAATCAGGAAATTGCTGACGAATTGGATGTGACCATTAATACCATCAAAACAGTAAAAAAACGTGCCTACAAAGCACTAAAGGAAAGGCTTGGTGCTGAGTATATTATTATATTGCTTACTCAGTTTATCAATTTTTTTTAAAAAACTTCGAATACCTGTCACTCCCCACAACATTTATTTGCGTCATTCACTTGAAATCAAGTTGTATTTTGTCGATACTTAGATTATGAGAAAAGGAATAGACGTACAAATCAAGAATGCTAAGTTATTAGCCGGTAAGGTTCTTGATTCGTTGAATAAAGAACAAAAAGAGGCTCTGTCTGAATGGGAAAAGTCAGCTCAAAACAGGATCCTTGCCAAAGATATTTTGGATGAGCAGGCTTTCGACCATTGGAATCAGGCCTTTGATGGAGTGGATGCTTCAGAGCAATGGGAAGTTTTTCTAAAACGGATGAATAAGGAGTATCGTCGGGGCAAATCAGTACGTATGCAGGTATATAAGGCAGTGGCATCTATTGCTGCAGTATTGGTGATTGGCATTGCACTGTTTGTATTATTTCAGAAACACGAATACAAGTCTCAATACCAATCGGTTGTCGAGGCTTCTATCGGTCCAGGTTCATCTCAGGCTCAGTTAATACTAAATAGTGGTCAGGTTGTGGATTTGGAAGGACTGGCAAGCGAATCCATTGACGAAGGCAGCATGTCGATTCATAATAAAGAAGGTATTTTGGAGTATCAAGAGTCCGATGCAAAGAAAGAGTTACCTTCAATGATGAACACGTTAAAAATTCCACGAGGTGGAGAGTATCAATTGGTGTTACCGGATGGCACTCAGGTTTGGTTGAACTCCGACAGTGAATTAAAATTCAACGTTCCTTTCACAGGCAAAGAAAGAAGGGTGCAGCTAAGGGGAGAAGCGTATTTCGATGTGGCACACAATGCAAACAAACCTTTTATTGTTGAGTCTAGTGGTCAGTCGGTTGAAGTATTGGGGACAGAATTTAATATTTCGGCCTATCCAGAAGATTTAAATATTATCACCACGCTGGTGGAAGGGAAGGTTTTGGTTGAGCAGCTACTCGACGGACAGACAGCCATGCATGAATACCTGGAACCCAACCAGCAAACGGTTCTGAACAAAGAAACAAAGAACATTTTTAAGCACGATGTTGAAACCTATCTGTATACCTCTTGGAAGGAAGGACGCTTTAAGTTTGATAATGAACCTCTGGAATCATTCTTAACTAAAGTGGCTCGTTGGTACGATGTCGACGTATTTATTACAGATGATAGCGTTAAAGATATCCGCTTTACAGGTGATTTGCCTCGCTATAAAGACATGAATAATATTCTTAATATTATTGAGGCAGAAATGTCGGTGCATATTGAGATAGAAGACAATAAAACAATATACGTTTCACGATAATAACGAAAAAAAAGAGGGTGTTGGCGCACCCTCTGAATATAACGTACCCTTAATAGAATACATTATTTATTAGCATTTACAAAAGTATGAAAAAAAAGAAACTATTAACAGCTCTCCGGCCACCCGGTGAGTTAAGAAAATTATGGTTAATTATGAGGTTATCCATTATTATGGTATTTAGTGCTGTTCTTTCTGTATCAGCAAGTTCTTTTTCTCAGGATAAGCGAGTGAGCATTAATCTGAAAGACGTTAGTATTGCCAAGCTGTTTGAAGAAATCAGGCAACAAAGTGATTATAGCTTCTTCTTTAACCAGGAAAAGATGGCTGCGCTTAATACGGTTACAATCAACAAGTCAAATGTAACTGTAGAAGACGTACTTAAGGAGGTGTTAGCCAATACCAACTTAACCTATACAATGGTCGACGATGTAATAATTATTAAGAACAGGGAAGAAGCCGCTAATGATGTACAACAGGAGACAGTAACTATCAAAGGAACAGTTACCGATTCTGAAACGAGTGAAACATTGCCAGGGGTAAATGTATTGGTTAAGAATGGTATATTAGGAACCATCACCGATTTGAATGGCCAATTTAAGATGAATTCGCCACGGCCAGTAGAAGTATTGATCTTTTCATTTATTGGCTATGAGAAACAGGAAGTAGCTTTGAATGGTCGCACTTCCATTGAGGTTCAGATGGTACCTGAAATGCAAGAGTTGGCTGATGTGGTTGTGACTGGTTATCAGGTAATTGACAAGAGAGAATTAACATCCTCTATTGCCTCAATTGAAGCTGAAGACCTTGATATGATTGGTTCATTGAGTGTTGACCAAATGTTGGAAGGAAAGGCTACTGGTTTAATGATTACTAACCTGAGTTCAACACCAGGAGCGGCTGCCAAAGTACGTATCCGAGGTGGAAGTACCTTTACCGGAAACCAAAGTCCGTTATGGGTTATCGATGGAGTCATCTATGAAGATCCGGTTCCTCTATCAGCTGATGAGATTAATAGTTTTGATAATATTAACTTGATTGGTAATGCCTTAACAGGTATCAACCCACAGGATATTGCCAAAATTGATGTACTAAAAGATGCATCGGCAACCGCCATTTACGGTACGCGCGCTGCCAATGGTGTGATTGTAATTACAACCAAGCGAGGCAAAGAAGGAAAACCTACGCTAAGCTATTCAGGAGGAATGAGTGTGGTACGTGCACCTCAATATTCAGACTTCAACCTAATGAATTCTAAAGAACGTATTGATGTATCGCGTGAAATATATGAGCAAAACCTTGGCTTTAGTTCATCATACAATAATATTGACCATTTAGGTTATGAAGGTGCTTTAACAAACTACTGGAATGGAACTTATAATTTTGAACAGTTTCAAAATCAGGTATCTTACCTCGAAAGCTTAAATGCAGATTGGTTTGGCGAGTTATACCGTCCGGCTGTTAAACAGCAACATTCATTAAATGCCAGTGGTGGTAGTAAAAATGCACGATACTATTTTTCTTTGGGTTATGACGACCAGCAAGGGACAGAGAAAAATGTTGATTTAAATAGGATTACAGCGCGTTCTAATCTCGACCTGGACTTGCGTGATAATATTTTATTGTCATTTAAAATGAGTGGTTCGGTTCAGAAAGCCACTTATAACCATAGCTCTATTAACCCATTTAATACAGCTTATTATACCAGCCGAACAATTCCGATTTATGACGAAAACGGCGACTATTATTATACGAATAAGCAGATGTATAATGGCGTTAATGGATATGTTTATGGGCGTTATAATATTCTTAATGAAATGGATAATTCAGAAAAGAATATTACAAATAAGGATTTGGCATTATCAGCTTCGTTACGTTGGAAGTTCTTAAATAATTTCCGTTTTACATCATTGGTTAGTTATCGAAATACAACCAACCTAACCGAAGAATGGATTAACGAAGATACCTATTACATTGCTGCATTGAGAACTTATGATTCGTTTGAGGACATGATCGCAGAAGACGTGAATAAAGGCTCTACAGTCCCATTTGGTGGAATTTACTCAGGAGGAATGGTAAGTCAGGATACTTATTCAATAACGAACCAGTTAAACTACAATAAGGTTATTAATGGTAAGCATGTGTTTAACGTTAACCTAGGGCAGGAAGCTCGTTCGGCTAACTATTGGGGGGCCACCGGATTTCAAGTGCCGGGATATAATCATTATCAGGGTCGCGGTTTTATTGTTTTGGATCACCCTTCATATAGTTCTTCAATTGGAGGAATGGATTTCGAAAGCTACGACTATGATGCCATGATAAGTTGGCTGACAGACCAAGGTGGAGTATCTGTCTATCCAACTATTACGGATAGAGTTAAAAATTCGATGTCGTTCTTTGGTATTCTCAATTATGTGTACGACAACCGCTATGTTGTTAACTTTAATATTCGTAGCGATGGTTCTAATACGTTTGGACAATATCAGCGCTATAAGTTTAAGCCAACATGGTCATTTTCAGGTCGTTGGAATATTCATAACGAGGCTTTTATGGGAGGCAATAACCTGTTTGACGAGTTGGCCTTACGTGCTTCTTACGGGGTAAGAGGAACTATGCCTAATGCAAGTCCTTATTTGCTTATTTCAAATTATGGTCGCTACAGTTCTATTTATTACCCAGAGACCATCGCTAGTTTGTCAGAGTTTCCAAACGCCAACTTACGTTGGGAAAAAACAGAAACAGTTAATATCGGTTTAAATTATAGCTTACTCAAAGGGCGAATTAATGGTGCATTTGATTATGCTTATTCCAAGAGCAATGATCTGATTCAAAGTCGACCAGTTTCTTTGGTTAATGGTAGCTCTTCGCAGTTATACAATGCCGGTAGCAAGGATGTAACCAGCTACGAGTTTAGCATTCGCACTGTAAATATCAAGAGAGATAAATTTGGTTGGAGCACCCATTTTAACTTCTCATACGACAAGGACCGCGTACTTGAAGGTTTTGAGGAAGGCGTACAAAGTAACCTAACTGTACAAGACTATTTAAATGGTAGCATTTACCGAAAAGGATTTCCAACAAATGGGTTTTTCTCTTATCAGTTTGATGGCCTGACAGAAGAAGGTCTGCCAACCTTTAAACATTTGGTTGAAGAGAATATGACACCTGAACAACAGCTTGAAGCAATGTTGGTATACGAAGGAAGTCGGGTGCCATTGTATTATGGTGGATTTGGTACACAAATTAAATATGGAAACCTTAGTCTTTCTGCCAACTTCACTTATAAGCTAGGGTATAAAACGCGCCTGTTACCGTTGTACAATGGAAATCAGAACCTGCCATTGCCATATGAAAATATTAATAGTGCATTTAATAATAGGTGGCGCCAGGCAGGGGATGAAAATGTTACCAATATACCTGTGATTACTGATTACAACATGAGGTTGACCAGTAACTCAGATGCCGATGGATATGATAATGTATATGCTACCAATACCAGTTACATAGCTTCGCCAGGTAGTAATCTGTGGAGGATGTATGATTATAGTGATGCCCGTGTTGTGGATGCTGATCATATACGTTTGCAGACCATTACATTATCGTATATTATGCCTCGCAAATGGCTTGAAGGTACAGGTATTAAGCACCTTAGGATGGGCGTTCAGGCCAGTAATATTGCCGTATGGGCATTTGATAAGGATTTGAATGGTCAAGATCCAGAGCAGGTTAGCGGAATTGGTATGCCCAACCTACCGACCTATAGTTTAAATTTAAACATGAGTTTCTAATACAGTGTTATCATGAAAAAAATATTATATATACTTATCCTTTTACCTTTTTGGGGGTGTAGTGACTTTTTAGATGAAGTCGATCAGGATAAACTGGTGCCTGAAAAAACAGATCATTATTCGGCGCTATTGTTAAACGAATTTAGCTTCGAGTATCCTATCTTCAAACAGGTTGATTTTATGACAGATAATTTGGTTGAAGATCCTAAAGGATTAACAACTGAAAAGCTTAGCCAAAAAACAACATATACCTGGCAAAGGGAGATTGAGATTGACGAAGAAGGTAATGAGTTGAGCTATGTAAATTCGTCATGGGAAAGAATGTATGAGGACATCGCCATTGCTAATTATGTTATTGAACAAATTGATGAAGCCATCGGCGAACAGACTGAAATCGATCAGGTAAAAGGTGAAGCCTATTTCGTAAGAGCTTTGTCGTATTTCAATCTGGTTAACTTATATGGCGTACCATATAATTCATCATCTGCACAATCTGACTTGGGTGTACCTTTACGCAACGATATCGGGGTTGAAGAAACTTATAACCGAAATAGCGTGGCAGAATGTTATGCTTTAATCGAAAAAGATATTACTGAGGCCAGACGTTTAATTGATGCAGGCGGTCTTTCAAAAACGGTATGGCATCCAACAGTTGCTACCTGCGACTTATTAATGTCAAGGGTGAAACTATACCAGCACAAATGGGATGAATGTATTGAATACGCAAATAAAGTTACAAATGAGTATGGACTATCAACTATAAAAGTTGACCAGCCATTTGTATCAGAGTCAAATAATGAGATATTGTACTCGTATTACACTGCTGCTCCAATCTTTTCGTTGTATGACAACTTAACAGGTAAGGTAAAAGAGTTTGTTTATTATTCAAATATGGAGTTGATTAACCTATATGATAATGAAGACAAACGAAAAGAAGCGTTTTTCGATGCCATTGATGATGGAACTGGTAAGGTTAACTACTTAACCCTAAAGTATCAAAAAGATAATTATACAACGCTTGGCTTTGCAAATATACGCGTGGCAGAAGCCTATTTGAACAGAGCTGAGGCCTATGCTCAAAAAGGGGATGCAGGCAATGCCATTAACGATATTAAGACTTTACATGCAACACGTTATTCTGATGCATCAGGAGTAGTTTATCCAAGTGATGCACAGGAAGTAGTTGCCTTTGTAATAGAGGAACGACGTAAAGAGTTATGTTTCGAAGATCACCACCGTTGGTTCGATTTGAGACGGATGGCTAATCGCCCTGAAATTAAGCATGTGTTTACTTTGGTTGATAATAGTGGTATAAAGCTAGGTACTGAAACCTATACTCTTTTATCGGATGACCTGAATTACACGCTCCCAATTCCATTAAAGGAAAGAGAAAATAACCCTTTAATCAGGAATAATGAGCGATACGAGAAAATACCGGAGATTAATGAAGAGATATTAATCCCTTAAGGTAGATTGTCTATAATTAAATAAGTATTTGATCATGAAGAAAAATTGGATATTATATATTTTATTGGTTGGGTTAATCTATGCTTGCGAGCAAGACGAAGATAGCTTACAACCTTCATATAAGGATATTGATCGTGTAGCTTCGCAGGTTGATTTATCACGACCTATTGTCAAGCGTATCTACGAGGATTACCATGTTGGTATATTACATGAATATGATGACACACTAGATTTTGCCTATGTAGCTCAAACAGATGATGCTGCCCGCTTGTGGGGACAGGTAGAAATACCTCAAATCAGCAGTCTGTTTGTTGATGAAGAGGGAAATATGGATGCTGAAGGACTGGCCGATTACAATAAGTATGTAGATGATGCACTTGCGTTTGTTGATACGGCTATCTTTAAATTCTTTACTCCGGGAAGCATGATTGCTAGTAAACTACCCCAAAAAGTATTAATAAGTGCATCTGTTTATGCCAACGATCGAGTTAATATTAATGCATTAACCGAGTCTGAAGCAAGATATTCAAGATACACTGATGGTTCATTGAGTATGGTTTACAATGTTCATTCAATAGTCATCAATGTTAATCAGGATGAAGTGACCCAAAATACAGAAGATTTTATCATCGATGATTTTTATGTGTTTCTGGCTAAGGTGATGGAAATGAATAATCTTTACAGCTTGGTGCCGGAGGAGTTTTATGCCAATAAACTAGATTATTATGGGCAAGAGATGGATGCGATATATCGCGAAGAGATGGGAATTGATGAGGAAACAAGTCTGTCTGTTATTGATAAGGATTGGGTTTATTCTAAAGGATTTATTGATGCCCAGTATTTTTACAATTCATCATCAGGCCTAGGTACTGTTTGGGAGCGTGTCGATGGCGTTTGGGTAAAACACTATAAGGCATTTAAGCCAACCTATGATTTTGTTCCTGGTGTTGGAAAGGACGTACGCTCCTACATCAATGAGCTGTTATTTCGCAATGCATCTGAATTTGAGGCGTTTCCTGAAAATATACAGGATAATCTCCGCTTAATATATAACCTGGTTTCTGGATGGGGAGTTGATTTAATGAGCTTGAATCCTGACATAGAAGTGTTAATTACTGAGGTTTAATCTTCAAAAATTTTAATTATGACTAAACAATTATTATGTATATTTCTTGTGGGTATTGCCAGTTTAATTACATTTCAGGCATGCCAGGAAGATCCGTCTTTTCCGGATCCAGGATTTGAATTGACCGATCAGCGCGTAGAGGTACGACGCGATACAGCTGATTATTATGATATCTCAATGAGGATGAATGTGCCTAATGGAGTGTCAATTATTGAGTTAATCAACGCCAACGACTATTCGGTTTTAGAGGAAATTGATACCTATTATGGAAAGAAAAAGTTTGATTTTAGTTATCGTGTTGACTTAACTCCTTTTGAAAAGGATACAGTATTAAACTATATCATTAAAGTTTCTGATAAAGATTCACGTACATTTAATCAGGGCATTAGAATTGATGTTAAACCGTTTTCTTTTCCTGAAATAAACCTTGTTGGAGGTAATGATTTGGCAGTAGCAGTGCCGGCTTGCTTTGTTAAAGGGATTGTATCCACTGGCTTGAACCCTCTTAAATCTGTTAAAATCATTTACAACGATACAGAGCAATTTAGCTATTATCCCGCAGATGACGATACTGTTATTTATGAGATGCCGCTTAAGCAAATGGTGCTGCTTGGACAAATGGAATTAGGTGTCAAATATCCGGTTTACATCGTTATTGAAGATGAAGCAGGTCAGACATCAACAACAACATTGAATGTTCATAAAACGAATGAGGTAAAACGTCCTGATCATATTTTACATAAAAATAGGTCTGGGATTATCATTAAAATTCAGTTCCATTACAATGAGTTAACCGGAGAGTTGGATATTATGGATTATATATTCTCATCCGGAACAAATTACCAAACTCTGTTTAGTTATAATGAGTTAGGAATGGTTGATACCATGACATACAGAAGTCTTGATAGTGACGGCATATTTGATGACGAAACAAGGACATACTTTAATTATGTTGAAGGTACTACGGAGGTGTCTAGCATTGAAGAACAGGATTTTGATTTCGATACCGAAGGAAATATCATCGGAGAGTACGAAAAAGATGTGTTGATGAGTAATTTCGTTTATGTTGACGGTGCAGTATCATCATTCTTTAAAGGAAGTACGATGATATCTGATGTGAATTATACAGACCCATTTTTAGCCGGAGAAATGATTTTTAATGAATACTGGCAAAGTCAAACATACATGACGAATCCAGATAGAAGACAACACAGAGAAGATTTTGCTCCAAGCATTATGCCAACGTATATGGAAGGCTTCCCGCCTTTTGCTGTTGCGAATTCAGTACGATTAAACATTTTTAATGATATTCTTTGGCACAAATATATCTATACAAAAACTGTTGGTGCTACTGATTACACTTACCTGCTATTACCAGCTTATACTTATGAGACGGATGAAAGTGGTAATATCACCAAGTTTGTTAAGACATATACAGGTGGTAGTTACTCCTACAAAGGTAAAAGTGAAACATATACATTCTTCTATCAATAAATAGTATTAGTGATATAAGATTGTTAAATGGGGCTAAATAATTAGCCCCATTTTTTATGTACGATTATGAAGCTATTTCATTTCTTATTTTGCCTATGACTTTTCTTAATCAATTGTCACTCTCATTTTTTAATACTGCGTCATTTATCAAAGGGAAAATAACATAATTCAAAATCGATAAGTCATAAAAAAATGTTGTAGTATGAAACGAGCCATTAGAAGAAGGTCTCATACACGAGGATAATTATTTTGCGGGTGAGTTCCATATGGCAACAGAAAAAAAATTGCATATGAAATATTACATAGAATTTAATTATAAACAAGCGACCCTATTGGTATTGCTGGTATTTCTTACCGGAAACTTATTTGCACAACAATTGCCAATGCCCAAAAACTTAACTATTGGAAAGTTAGACAATGGTTTAACCTATTATTTAGCACCGGAAGGCGAACCAGGTAAAGTAAAGGTGGTAATGTTATCAGGGCAGGGAGCATTGGTAGAAAAGCCTGAAGAGCATGGATTTGCACACTTGCTGGAGCATGTAATGTTTAATGGGAGTGAAAACTATCCAGGAGCAGAAGGAGTGCTTGAAATGCGAAGGATGGGTATGCGGCCGGCAAGAGATTATAATGGGTATACGGTGGGCTCAAATGTCCAGTATTTTATGACTATCCCAGAGGATGATACCGAATATCTTAAACGAAGCCTGTTGCTTTTGAAAGACTGGATGTTTCATCTCAGCTTCGATGAGGAAGCATTTGAATTGGAGAAGAAAATTGTTGTTGAGGAAATTAATAGAGGAGGAACAGCGGCCTCTTCGTTATTGGACGGAACCATTCTTGAAGGTCACAACGTGTTAGGTACCAAAGAAGGGATTCTTGCCGTTGATTTGAATAGTTTAAAGGAGTACTATAGAAATAACTATGTGCCTGGTAAACTAGCTCTGGTTGTTTATGGAAAAATAGATAGTAGGAAAGTGAAAAAGATCATAAGTTCTATTTTTGAGAAGGTACCTGCCGCGACTGATAGAACACCTAATTCCTACGTTAATATAAATAATGAAACCATTGTAACCGGTAAATTTAAACCATCACAGATAGATACACGACCTCGTATAGGTATAGCGTTTAAAACAGCACCAATTGCTAGTGATACCTATGCCACATTTAAGCAAAATTTAATTCGTAGTTACTTCAGCAATATCATCAAATTCAGGTTACAGCATTCAAATTATTCAATGGCAGCTCCATCGACTAATATGGGAAGCATCGTACCAGGCAATGAAATTTTCAACTTTAGACTGCAGGATAGAAAAGAAACTAAATACGACGAGCTGATTAATACATTTTGTAACGTACTGGCTCAAGCCAAGCAGCATGGTTTTCTGGAAGAGGAGATTGCTTATCAGGCAAAAAATAGTTTGGCAAGATCTGCCAAATATATGAATGACCAAACAATTTCATTAACTGGCATTCAATCGCACTTCTTAGAAGGGAATACACCTTTATGCGGCAAAACAAAGTATGAATTAACACAGCAGGTTGTTAGTGAGTTAAAGCCGGCTGATTTTTCGAATATGCTTGATGAACTTTTGAATATGCACTATACAGCCATGTTTGATAGTACATCATCTGCCTGCACTCCGCAATTCAATGAACAATATATTTTAGATAAGTTGGCAAATCTATCAGATATTGAAACGATACCCTTTCAATTTGAGGAACCAACTGCTACAGTAAAAGAAATCAGCGATGTGCACATAGAAACAGGAATAGAGCATGTGGCTGATGTTTTAAAGTCCGAACGAGTTAATGAACATATATCTACAGTGTTGTATAAGAATGGATTAAAGGCGGTTATGCACCAAACATCTGATGAAAAAGTCACCTTAAAATTAGTAGGAAAGGATGGACTAAATTTAATTTCTGAAGGTGATCGACTGTTTTATAAGGGTGCTATTCGATCATTCAATAACTCGTATAGTAGCTATTCGGCTAAAGATGCACGGCAAATGGAGCGTGGTCTGAAAATTCTTAAAAAAACAGAAATTGATAATTATGGTTATGAGATAGAAATGAATGGTTTACCTTCTGATATTGAGAAGATATTTCAGATTTTCTACCTGATAATGACTGATAACAGGGCGCCAGATGATGAAGATGTATTAAAACAATTTGAGTCGATTGCAAAACGAACTCTGGATAACCAGAAGGAATTTGATCTCTATAAAAGGAATCTTGATATCCAGGATTTAGCTATTCAACCCGATACGTTAAATACTGAAGGGTTGGGGGAACGTTTGTTAAGCTATGACCGACTAATAAAGCGTAACCTTTCTAATTCGATAATTATAGTACAAGGAGACTTGCCTAAAAACATTGAAGAGCTGGCGTCTAAATACCTGGGGACATTGATTTCAGAAAAAGTTTTGAGGCCAAAGCAGCAAGTCAATCAGTTGATTGTACCAAACGGGACCGTTAAAAAAGAATTTGTGTGGAATTCAAAAACGGGGAAGGTGGATTATTTGTTTTATCACTTTCCTGCCAAGCCATTAACGCTAAAAGATGAACTGATTGTACAAGCCATTTCACAGCATGCCTTGTTAAAGATTGGAGAGATAATAAGAGAAAAGTATGGTTTAATCTATGCTTCGGGAGGGAATATGACCACCGTTAAGTCTCCCACTGATTTTCAATCGGTAAGTTTAAGGTACCTGATTGATCCCGAAAACATTGAGCGCTCACATACTATTATGCACAATGAAGTGTTGCTACCTATGAGTCGTGGTGAAATATCCGATGATGAAATTCAGATTATTAAAGCGATGTTGAGAAGCATGTATGTAATGTCATTTTATGAAGATGACAACTTTAAAAGCATTTGGCCAAAATGGTATCTTAATTATGGAAGATTAGTAAATCCAAATGAAATCCATAAGGTAATTAAATCAATTACGTCCAATGATATTAGGAGCGCAATGAAACGGATTATTCAAGCAGATAAATACTATCAGTTAGATCGCTTTCCAAAAGAAAAATGAGTTTTCTAAACATAAATTATAAATATCACTACAGGTAGTAAGTATTCGAGCCGGACGCATTCAAGACTACTGCAGGTAGTGTTTTTTTTATTATTAGTTGTGTGTATGTAAATCAGAGATTTAAGAGACAAACGTTATAGAAACGTAATGTCGAATTGCTCACAATCAACTAAAACATGCGTAACGATTACCCCCAATAAGCACAACTATTTTGGGCTTGTGTCACTCCCGAAGTATTATCCTGCGTCATTAGTACAAAAGAAATACTTAATCATTTCTGCTGCAATAACTAATTAAATTTTAATTTATGAAGAAATTAGAAGTTCTGTTGGTCTTAATGTTAACCCTGTCATATGGGTTAGTCAATGGTCAGGGAATTAACTTTGAACACATAACGCTTGAAGAAGCATTACAAAAAGCCAGTAAAGAGAATAAGCTGGTATTCGTTGATGTATATACAGATTGGTGCGGGCCATGTAAGAGTATGGCAAGAACGATTTTTACAAACGAGCAGGTTGGCAAGTCTTTCAATCACCAATTCATTAATGTTAAGGTTAATGCAGAAAAGGAAGGCGTTCAGGCGGCTCGAAAATATGGTGTGGATGCCTATCCAACCATGATCTTTTTAAGAGGTGATGGAGAAATGGTCTATAAAAATGTTGGTGCTAAAGATATAGCAGGGGTCATTCAAATGGGCAAAAATGCTTTAGAAGCAGTAAAAAGTGGCTACACTATTGCTGAACTGAAAGAGCAGTATGATAGTAAAAAGACGGATGAACGCTTCTTGAAAATCTACATCGAAAAGATGCTCGAAAACCGTGAAAGTCCTTTTCAAGCTATTGAAGACTGGTTAAGTATTCAAACAGAAATTAAAGAGGATGATGTAGATATGATGGAGTTCTTACTAAATCATAGTAAGTACCTGATGGTAGATGGTAAAGCAGAAGAGATTTTATACGCCAACTTTGATGAGTATATGGATATTGCCACTCGTGCCGAAGAGGCTAGTTTAAAAGCCTTAAAGCGTGGTATTGTCGCCAATACCCGTTCATTTGCCTATCAGGAAAAGGATCCTGAAATGATGCGTGCTTTTATAACTAATTTTAAAGAGTTACCAGAAGCTACAAAGAATACAGAGGCTATTAAAGGCTATGAGTTAGACTATTTGTTAATGAACAAAGAATTTAAAGCCTATAAAGAGCAGTCGAAAGCTTATCTTGATAGCCTTATTAATTCTAAGTCATTGGCACAAATCAAGGCTGATGATGAGGCGGCTTACCTCGATTACAAAGAAAATAAGTATCGACCAAGTTTAATTGGTAACTCAAGGCTTAAAGCGTACGAAAAGGGAGTAGGAGCCACTAAATTGATTCGTACAATTGATAAAATGGTGCGTCAAAATCTAAGACATTGCACAAGTAAGAAGTCAGACTATAAGCAGTTGTATAAATGGATTGATTATGGAGAGCAGTTCATGCCAGATGACTATATGATGGATAATCTTCGATCTGATGTATTGAATAAACAAGGAAAGCGAAACGAAGCCATTAAATACAAGGAGTTAGCTATAAGCAAGCTGCCTGAGAAAAAGAAAGAACGAACTCTGTTAGAGCGCCAGCTTGAAAAGATGAAAAGTGATAAAGGAGAATAGTTTAATTTGGTATAATAGATTCAATAAGATTATGAAATATATAATTAGCGCGATAGTGTTGGTGGCCTTTTCTGTTTCAGTTTTAGCACAGGGTATCAAGTTTGAACAGGGAACGTTCAATCAGGCCTTAACTAAAGCCAAGGCTGAAAACAAGGTTTTGTTTATCGATGGATACGCGGTGTGGTGTGGCCCATGCAAGAAAATGGCCAATACAGTATTTAAGGATGAAGAAGTTGGTAACTATTTCGATGAACATCTGGTTGCTTTAAAAGTTGATGTTGAACGAGGTGAAGGTCCCGTTATCAAAGAAAAATACGGCATTACAGGTTTACCTGGATATGTTTTTATCGATGGTGATGACTTTGTTGTATATCGCTTTTCTTCAGCTATGCCCAAAGACGAGTTTATGAAGGAAGTGAAAAAGGCGGTGGCTTATGCACAAGATAAAAATAGTGTGGGCCGTATGGCAGAACGCTATGAGAAAGAAAAGGATAATGAACAGTTTTTACTTAGCTACCTGGGTAAACTAAAGGAATCAAAGTCATCAGATTACATGGATATTTTGGAACATTATCTGAGTATTCAAACATCTATTGATGAATCGAGCAAGGAAATGGTCACACTATTGGCTGATCATTATAAGCAGATCATATTTGATGGTAAAGCCGATGAAATTATTCAACGCAATTATGGATCGGATGCCTGGAAGCTCTATGTCAGAAAAGATATTCGTGAAATATACCAATTAATACCACGCCAGATGGTGGAGAATACCACCAATTATGCCGTAGCTAAAAAAGACACTGTAATCTTAGAGATGGTGTTTGACAGAGCTGCTAATGTAGGTGCCAGTGTTGGTGAGGAGCAACGTGAAAGAGTATATACCTATTATTACAAGAGCATTGGTGATGGTGAAAACTACAAACGGTTGGTACGCGATAATATCGAAACTTATATAAGTGAAATTGACGCGAAGAGAATACGCAATTTTTACCAGGAAGTACAAAAACGGAAGGCTGAAGGTGATCCGGAAGCACAAAGTTTAAGACCAATTTCAGTCCGAAAAAGTCAGATGATAACGATGATGGTCAATGATTATGCCGAATTTGTCACAAGCGAAAAGGACAAAGAAGATGTTGTGCGTTGGATGAAGGTGGCCTATTATATTATACCAGGCGATTACCGAACGATGAGTGCCTATGCCAACATCCTGTATTTATATGGAAATGATAAAGAAGAGGCCATTAAAATTAAACAACAGGCCTGCGAAATAGCTGAAAAGGAAGATACCAAGCGAGTAAAAGGAATGCAAATGGATTTAGAATTAATGAAAGCTGGTAAAAGCATAGTTCTAAAATAGTTGTTATAATGCTATATCATATTTCAGAATTTGACTGCCATTGGAGCAGTAACAGATAAAGATAGAACGCTCCCTGATTAATTATAAATCTGGAGCGTTTTTTTTGGCACTTGTCACCCTGCAGTTGCTTTTTTAAGTCTTTCAATAAAAGGCTCGGGCTATTCACATTCGGTCCCGAGTCGATAATATGTTTCACTTGTTTACCCTATTTCAATGAATAAAATACAATTATTATTACTGATGTTTGTCCTGTTGGGAAGATTTGCATATTCGCAAGGTATTGACTTTAAGTACGTCACTTTTGAAGAGGCATTGCAATTAGCCAAAGAGCAGGATAAGCTTCTGTTTATCGACTTTTACACATCTTGGTGTGGACCTTGTAAAAAGTTGGCAAAAGGACCATTTATGGAACCCGAAATTGGTGACTTTTACAATACAAATTTTATTAGCCTCAAACTCGATGCCGAAAGGGAAGGTAAACACGCTGCGCAGCTGTATGGTGTGAATCGTTACCCAACCTTGATATTTGTCGATGGCGATTCCAATCTGATCTATCGAGGCACCGGCTCCTCAATGACCAAAGGCGGTGGAATGATACCGTTTGGAAAATCGGCCCTTGAGGCAACCAAGGATCAGTTTACACTGGAAGACATGAAGCAACTCTTCTCTGAAAAACTGGATGATGAAGCTTTCTTGAAAAGCTACTATGACAAGTTGGTAGAATACAAAATGAATCCGATTAATGCGTTAAATGCCTGGCTAAAGGTGCAAACAACGGTTGACGAATCAAGTGAAGAAATGCTTGAGATTTTGTTGAAAAATGCCAGTGGGATTTACTTAGGAAGCAAAGCTGAAGAAGTTTTGACGGCCAACATTGAGCATTACTTAACCTTTGCTTCTAAGGGGAACAAAATACGCTTAGAAAGGATCGATACCAGCCTTGCCAGAACGACGCTCCAAAGGGCATATGGTACACAAGACCCTGAAATGATGAGACGCTACATTGACTTTTGTAAAGAAAAAAATCTAGGAACAGCTAAGAGCGGGGAGTTAAGCTTTTATGAGATGGAGTATTTAAGAATTGCCAATCATAATGAGGCCTATAAAAAGGCTGCAATTGATTACGTGAATAACATTATTAGCCAAAAATCAATAAAACAGATCAAACAAGAAGATGCTGAGGCTTACAACAAATATATGGAGTTTAGTAAAGACCAAACAGGTACATATGTTGAGTTTAAGCGTGAGCTAATGAAGCAAGGAAGGATAGCCAATGACAATGTTGGTGATATCGTTAAAGTTAGTCGCTTGTATTGGTCTCGATGCGAAACAAATGCTGATTATAAGCACCTGAAGAAGTGGATAAAGTATTGTTATAAGCTTATTCCCGATAGCTGGGAAGTTAATAATCTGGAGGCTGATGTGCTATATGCGCAAGGCAAAGCCGATAAGGCAATTTTATTAAAAAACGCAGCAATTAAGAATGTGCCTTTTAATTACAAGAAAAAGTCTAATCTGGAATATCAGTTGCAGTTAATGAAAGAAGGCAAAGTGGTATTTGGTAAGCCAGAGAATGAAGAGGAGTAGAACAGCACAATCTGCTGCTTCTTGTATAGTTATAAAATCGAATCATGGTTTCTCATAAGGTTGATACAGCATTTTTGGCTGAACCTTAAAATTGATATTCAAAAACACTATAATATGCAAAAGTTATTTACGCTGCTATTGGGAGTATTTCTCATTAGTTCAGGGGGCTATGCGCAGAAATTTACCGATTTATCGCAAGCAGCTCCCTTTGATACAACCATAAAAAGAGGCGTTTTACCCAATGGATTAAGCTATTACCTAAAGCGTAACCCGAATCCCAAAGGCATGGCTAGTTTTTACATCTATCAAAATGTAGGGGCAGTACTTGAAACGGATAAGCAAGATGGTTTGGCGCACTTTCTGGAGCACATGGCCTTTAATGGAACCACAACTTTTCCGGGTAAATCGATGCTGGATATGCTGGAACGCAACGGCGTGAAATTTGGAAAGGATGTAAATGCCTACACTACGAAAAACGAAACAGTGTATAACATAAGTCGAGTGCCAAGCAAACGGAAGGAATTAGTAGATTCTTGCCTCATTATTCTGCGCGACTGGTGCGATGAGCTATCGCTTGATGAAGCAGAGATTGACGCTGAAAGAGGGGTGATATCGGAAGAATGGCGCACGCGACGCACAGCCGGTTTTCGTACACAGAACAAAATTGCGCCAACCATCTTTAATGGTAGTATTTATGCATATCGCGATGTAATAGGTGAACTGGATGTAATCAAAAAATTTGATCCTGAGGAGTTAAGGACCTTCTATCATGAATGGTATCGTACAGATTTACAGGCGATTGCCATCGTTGGTGATGTTGATGTAGAAGCTGTTGAGCAACGCGTAATTGAACTATTTTCGGCCATCCCAGCCATTGAAAATCCTAAAGAACGAAAAGATGTCGTTATTCCTGATAACAAAGAGCCAATGTATGTTCAGGTATCAGATAAAGAATACAAAAACGTTAATATCAATCTGAAAATTAGGCATGCTGATGTAGCTGATAATACCCTTCAGGGTTTGCGTGACTCATATGTTATTAGCTTTTTTAATACTTTAATGAAAGGGCGATACAAAGAACAACTACTAAGCGGTAAGGCTCCATATATTAATGCCAGTGCCAGTTATGGTGTATTTGAGAGAGGTTATAAAGCCTTTAACTTGTATGTCACAGCTAATGTTGGGAAAGAGTCTGAAGCATTTGAGGCTGCTTATACTGAATTACAGCGGGTGATTCAACAGGGATTTACCGAAGCTGAACTAGAACGCTTAAAAACGAATACATTGGTATCCATTAAAAATGGGTATAACAAACGGAAAAGTATTAACTCAGACTCATACTGTAAAGCAATAAAAAGGGCCTATTTGGAAGATGCTATCATTACTGACGCTAAATTCAAATATGAGTTTGCTAATGAAATCATTCCGGGGATTACAAAGGAAGAGGTGTCTGCTGTTGCGGCAAAATACTTGAGTGATTTAAACCGGTCATATGTGATTACAACACCCGATAAGCAAGGCGTGGATTTTATCTCACAAAAGCAGTTGGAAGCGATTATTGCTAAAGTGGAAAAGAGTGTGATTGCTCCCTATGAAGATGGATCAAATTTGGATGTTGATTTGATGAGTACGACTCCTGTAGCGGGAGAAATCGTTAATGAGCAAAACATAGAAGAATTCAATGCCGAAGAATGGACACTCTCAAACGGAGCCAAGGTTATTTTTAAGCAAGTTAATAACAACACCAATTCGGTAATATTAAATGCTAAAAGCAAGGGAGGAGATTCAATGTACGAGGTTGCTGACTTGCCATCATTTAAAGCTGCTTCTGGTTTTATTTCAGGCTTTGGTATCGGTAATCATGACCCAATTCAATTGAAGAAAATTTCAGCCGGTAAAACAGCAGGCTGTAGTTACAAAATGGGTACTTACAACGAATCGGTTACGGCGAAAGCAATGATTCAAGATTTAGAAACCATGTTTCAGTTAGTTTACATGCGTTTTGAAGAGCCTCGCTTTGATCGTATGGCCTTTGATAAACTCATGGAGCGCAACTATTACAATGTTGAAAACGAAACTAGAACAGCTAAAACCATCATGCGCGATACACTGGCTACTATAACAGCCAATGGAAATCCTCGTGTTTTAAAATTCGATAAAACATTTTTGGATCAGATTGATTATGAGCGTATGCAGGAGATTTATTTCGAACGATTGTCTAATGCAGCTGATTTTACGTTCTTCATCGTTGGCGATGTTGATGCTGAAATAATAAAGCCTTTGGTTGAGGAGTATATTGGGTCAATCAATACGACTGGTAATACAGAAAATTGGATTGATCATGGCGATTTCTTTCCAAAAGGGAAGCATGAGCACCGTATCTATTTACCTATGGAGGAGCCCAAAGCTACTGTTAATTTGACGATGAGAGCAAATGCCGACTATTCGAGAGAGACAACTATATACCACAACATTTTAGGGTCTATTTTAAATCTAAGATATACCGAAAATATTCGTGAAAAAGAAGGGGGAACCTATGGTGTTAGTGTACGTCCAACAGGCTCCCGAATTCCAGAGATGAAGCTTGGTTTGGAGATAAAATTCGACTGCGATCCGGCTAAGGCAGATTATCTAAAGAAATTGGTTTATAAGGAACTGAAAACAGTTCAAAAAACGGTTTTGCAATCAGATTTAGATAAGGTGGTGCTAAACATGAAAAAGAATAGCTTCAAGGCTTTAAAAAATAACAACTACTGGATGTCAGTTATACAAACGTATTATGAATCGGGGGAGAACAGAATGTCGCCTGAGTACTTTGAAAACGTGATTAATAATGTGACTACAAAAGACATTAGCAAGGCCGCAAAAAAATTCCTTAAAAATGCGGATGTGCTGGATATTATGTTTTTACCAGAGCATTAATGCATGTTTCTAAAAGGTGATATTTGAAACGTGATGATTGAGGAGAAAGGAGTAAGCATTCGTGCTTGCTCCTTTTTTGCCTCATAGAAATGCAAAGACGCAGTGTTAATTATTGAATACATATATTTCTGGAAATCTTTCTCTTTCGCCTATAGGTACTTTCCACAGAGGAAGATGTTAGCAGGCAATTCATCCTAGTAGTTAAAGTTAAAGCACAGGTTGATTGGTAAAACGCCATTAAATTTATAATATTGAAATTCACACCTGATACCGTATAGTACGGAGTTTTAACCCCAGGAATATTTCACTTATTGGTATGCAGATTCAAATTGATTGCATTTGTGGTGTTGAGTTTATTAACAAGGTGTAAGGGCTACCGTGCAAGGTCTATTAAAGATGTTTTAGGTAACTATTTAAATGAAATTAACCACTAGTTTTTATGTCAGCAAGTAACAAGTATGTGTCGGTGACACTTTATGACCAGTCGAAGCGGAGTGCTAACTATCCAAGAGGCTTTCAGTCCATTCTGAAGAGGAGCTGTCTGGGGCTTATGCTGATGACTTTAGTGCCGTCTTTTAGCATAGCAAAGTCCGCCGTTTTTGAATCATCAAACCAACAGGCTAATGAAATCAGAAGCAGAGCTGACAACACGAGCAAAAAGAAGGATAGCGCTACATTAACAAACAACAAAGAAATAAAACGACTTACAGCCGATGGTGCATGGTGTTGGTTCTCAGGGCCAAGGGCCATCTATCTTAATAATGAGAATCAGGAAATCATCACAGGTTGGATCACGAGTAAAGGCGATTTGGAAGCCGGGGTACTCAAGTACGACAGCAAGGAGGTGAAGGTACAAAGGGTGGTCGCTAAGCTTGACAAAGATGATCATGCCAATCCGGGTTTTGTAGAATTATCCAATCATGAGGTGATGATGGCCTATTCAAAGCATTTCGATCACAAAGTGCGCATCAATAAAACACTCGATCCGGTTGAGACGCTGCAATTTGGGCCAGCCATGGAGCATGATATTTACGATGCAGAAGAACTGGAACGCTACCCCAACCGGCGAGTGACCTATGCTAATCCTTTCCGATTGGAAGAGGAGAATAACCGTATATACTGTTTTGGCCGCTGGACTGGTTATAAGCCCAATATCACCTGGTCGGATGATGACGGGCAGACTTTTGCCAAGAGTAAAGTGTTCATTACCAATATCCCCTTTGATAGTAACAACCGTCCCTATGTGTGCTACCACTCCGATGGTCAATCAAAAATACATATCTTGTTTACCGATGGACATCCACGTAATGAGTCACTCAACTCGGTGTATTATGCCTGCTACGAAAAGGGGGCTTTCTGGCGAGCCGATGGAACTCTGATTTGCGATATGGACAACATTCCTTTTGAACCTGAGGAGGCTACCCTGGTTTACAAAGCCACCAAAGAGAACGGCAGAGCCTGGATATACGACCTGATTGTGAATAGCGAGGGCCACCCGGTGATTTTATATGCTCGTTACCCCGAGGAAACGGCTCACTTCTATCATTATACCGTTTTTGATGGTAGTCAATGGATTGATAACCGGATGTGCCATGCTGGCAAATGGTTTCCTCAAACACCCAAAGGCCAGGTGGAACCCGAACCGCACTATTCAGCAGGTATGTCACTTCATCCGCTAAAGCCCGGAATCGTTTACTTGTCGCGCGATGTGGAAGGCACATTCGAGATTGAGAAATGGGTAACAAGCGATATGGGAAAGACCTGGAAAAACACGGCCATTACCCAGAATTCAAAGTATGACAATGTGCGCCCGCTTGTACCTAAAAACATGAAACCGGATGATCCTGCAGTTGTTCTCTGGATGGTCAATAAGAAATACAGACATTATACCGATTATAAAACACGCATAAATTACCTTATCGATGAAGAAAACTGAAAATCAAAGGCTTGATATGCTGAATCTAGGCGCAGGGGGCTTGCTGCTAATACTCTTGCTTTTAGCCAATGCCTGCACCAGTCCAAAAGAAAAATTTATTGAGGATAATGTGGCATTTGCTCAGATGCAGCTGGACGCAGCCTTAAACGCAATGAAAGAAGACAGTGTGGTGAGGAAGTTTCCGCGCTCTGTTAAAACAGATGGTTCCATCGTCTATGTTGGTCCTTATGACTGGACCAGCGGGTTTTTCCCGGGCAGCCTTTGGTACCTCTACGAGCTTAATGGCGACGTACGCTGGCAACAAGAGGCCTCCCGAACCACCGAATGGCTGGATAAAATACAGTACTACACCGGAAACCACGATGTAGGTTTCATGATCAATTGCAGTTACGGAAACGCTTTGCGATTGACCGGCAATGCTGCCTATCAGCAGGTATTGATCAATGCGGCGGAGTCGTTGTCAACCCGCTTCAGTCCGGTGACTGGAGTCATCAAATCGTGGGGAGGTGGCAAAACACGCGATGGTCATGTGTGGCAGTATCCGGTTATTATCGATAACATGATGAATCTTGAATTATTATTTAAGGCTTCTGAGCTGTCCGGTAACGATAAGTACCGCAACATCGCTATTCAGCATGCCAATACCACCATTGAAAATCATTTTAGAGAGGACTACAGCAGTTACCACGTGCTCGATTACGATACCATCACGGGAGAAGTAAGAGGACGTTACACCCATCAGGGCTATTCACATGAGTCGTCGTGGGCCAGGGGGCAGGCCTGGGGGCTGTATGGCTTCACCTTAACGCACCGTGCAACAGGCGACGAGAAATACCTAAAGCAGGCCGAGAGCATTGCCGACTACATCATCAACCACCCAAATCTGCCCGATGACAGGGTGCCGTTGTGGGATTACCATGTTAAAGATGACGCTTATGCACCTTCGTGGGTGGCTGAGATGCCACAACAGGAAGAGCCAAGCCGCGATGCTTCTGCTGCTGCCATTACCTGTTCGGCATTGTTTGAGCTAAGCCAGGTAAGCGACAAGGGTGATGTCTATTATGCGTTTGCAAAAGAGCTGCTTCAGAACCTGTCGGCTCATTACAGGTCGGTAAACAATCCCTATTTTATATTGGAACACAGTGTGGGATACTTGGCTGCCAACTCGGAAGTGGATGTGCCACTAAATTATGCTGACTATTATTTTCTGGAAGCTCTGCTTCGCTTTAAGCAACTCAATAAATAGGGCATAGGCATTTATTAATAACTTATAATGCGAAAATACTCCTTCAAAAGGCATTGTTAGAAGGAGTATTTTCATTTTAAGGGGTTAATTCAATTGTTCGAATTAAACAAGCCAGTTCAATAAGGTATGATGACGCTCTGTACAAACTCACATAACTTATTTGTCTTATGGCTAAATAGGTCAAGGCTGTTTTCAAAATTGCTTGCATTGCAACTATGCATCAGAGGCTTAATTGGCGGCGATCTTAACCGGTTCAGCTTCTGAAATAAGTTTAGGGATCGACTCTCTGACAGCATCTTTTTCATTCTTATCCAAATCGTTATATTCTTTGCCAAAGGTACGAATAGCAAAATCGTTGCGCATCTCGTTAAATGCCCTGAGCAGTTCATTCTGCACAGTCAGGTAAACCTGGTATTTGGTGTCGTTGGCTGTTTGTAATGAGATAACACCCTTGCTCACCTGGCGTTGCCCCAGCAGTGTAATTTTCCTTGTCTCCTTATCTGATAGTTCAGGCAGGTTATGAGGATTCAGTATAAACTCCTTAGTGGCTTCAGTCAGATGGGCAATATCCATTTCCTGTTTTTCTACCATCAGTTGGTTATTGGCATTCACCAGTATTTCAAATACATTTCGTTCGTTCTTTGCTTTATTATCAATGGGTGGTTCTTCTTCATAGGGCGGTAAAATAGTGCCAAGTCCCTTATCAGAATCCATGGTGGTGGTTACCAAAAAAAAGATGAGTAGTAAAAATGCAATGTCGGCCATTGAGCCAGCATTAACTTCCTGTGATTCTCGTCGTGCCATAATTGTCAATTTTTGAAGTGAATAATAATTGACCCTGCATTTTATGGCTTCGAATAAGACAATTGTAAGATAGAAAAAAAATAGTAATGCCCATCATTATTATACATAAAAAATGAATGAGGTGGTTTTACTTTTCTGCGTTAACTGTCAACAGATACTTTGATATAGCCAGCAGACAGATAAGCCTGACCTCATAGCAAAGTTATACTAGTTTGAAGGCTATGAATTCAACAACAGGAGTTCCATTTTTACCATATTTTGGCGTAACTTGACCTTTTGCCGCATTGAAAACTGGTATAAATTGCCTCTTCAATAAAAAGCATTGAGCATGAAAATAGCAGTAACAACAGCAAGTGGTAACCTGGGATCGTCCATTGTAAAACGACTCAAACAGGAGATAGGGGCTGAACAAGTCATTGGTATTGCCCGCACACCTGCCAGAGCTGAGCCATTGGGCGTTGAAATACGAAAAGGTGATTATAATAACAAACAAGAGCTGATGGAAGCCTTGAACGACGTTGAAACCGTGTTGTTGGTATCAGGTATGGATCTGCCTGATAAACGCATACAACAGCACCGTAACGTCATTGAAGCTGCTAAAGCAAATGGTGTCCGCAAAATTGTTTATACCAGCATTTATGGAGCCGAAGTAGGTAACGCATTTAGTCCTGTGGTAGCCAGTAACCGCCAGACAGAAGAAGATATTAAACAATCTGGTTTGCAATGGGCTATTGGCCGAAACGGTATCTACATCGAACCTGATTTGGAATACATTGAACACTATATAAAAGAGGGGGCTATCATTAACTGCGCAGCCGATGGTAAATGCGTCTATACTTCACGAGACGAACTGGCCTGTGCCTATTACCATTTGCTATGCAATGATGGGCTGAATGGAGCCACCTACAACTTGTTTGGCGATGCTGTTACGCAGCAGCAATTGGCCGACGCCATTAATAAAGCTTTTCAGCTCAATTTATTCTACAATAGTATTTCGGTTGATGAATACCTGAAGGAGCGAAAGGCGGCATTAGGCGACTTTCTTGGTACAGTCATCGGTGGTATATATGAAGGAATTCGGACAGGTGATTTTGATGGAATATCCGATTATCAGAAAGTAACCAGTCGCAACCATAAAACACTGGATGAAATGATTCAGGCCTATATAAAGCAAGCTCACTAAATATCTCTTATAATGACACAATACCCGGAAGTAGCAACACAGGAACTAATAGAACTCATCGGAAAACCTAATGTGCATATTGTAGATGTGCGCCAGGCCGACGCTTACAATGGCTGGCCACTAAATGGTGAAGCACGCGGAGGGCACATAAAGGGAGCAAGATCTTTACCCTTGAAATGGACCAGCTATATGGATTGGATTGAAATTGTAAGAGCTAAAGGGATATTGCCACATCACACCCTTGTGTTATACAGCTATCATGATAATAACAGCATACAGGTGGCCGAATTGTTTGCGAAAGCTGGTTATTCCAACATTCATATTTATAAAAACTTTGTAAAGGAGTGGACAACAGATACAAGCCTTCCAATGGATGCATTGCCGCGCTATCAGCAGCTTGTGCCGGCATCGTGGGTTAAGCAGGTGGTTGATGGTTATACACCTGCAGAACTTAAGGGGAAAGACGTGCTGGTGCTGCATGCGCATTACCGTAACCGCGATGCTTATTTGTCAGGACATATTCCTGGGGCCATTGATATGGACACACTGGCTCTGGAGGCGCCAGAAACATGGAACAGGCGTTCGCCAGAGGAGCTGAAAAAAGCATTTGAATCTCATGGTATTACAGCAGATACTACGGTTGTGGTTTATGGCAAATTTATGTGGCCAGATAATACCGATGAATTTCCGGGTAGTGCAGCCGGGCATTTGGGAGCTATTCGCTGTTGCGCTATTATGCTGTATGCTGGTGTTAAAGATGTGCGGGTGATGAACGGCGGTTTCCAGTCATGGAAAGATGCAGGTTATGAAATCAGTACCGTTGATGTGCCTAAACGTGCAGTGGCTGATTTTGGGGCTGAAATACCGGCCAGTCCGCATCTTTTTGTCGATACACCTCAAGCTAAAAAGATGATTGCAGATGCTGATGCTGATATTGTTTCGGTACGTAGCTGGGAGGAGTATATTGGCAAAGTGAGCGGCTATAATTACATTGAAAAGAAAGGGCGAATACCTGGTTCGGTCTTTGGCAACTGTGGCTCCGATGCCTACCACATGGAGAATTATCGCAATCTGGATCATACCATCAGAGAGGCTGGTGAGATAAAAGATATTTGGCATGAAGCAGGTATTGTACCAGAAAAGCGCCTGGCCTTTTATTGCGGAACAGGCTGGCGTGGAAGTGAGGCTTTTTATAATGCCTGGCTGATGGGCTGGCCAACTGTATCGGTGTACGATGGAGGTTGGTTTGAGTGGAGTAACGATCCTGATAATCCTTACGAAACTGGTATTCCAGGAAAAAACTAATCTGCCTATGAATTATTTAGACGAAACCATTATTAAAATAGGTGAGCTTGAGATTGTTAATTACCTCCATAAAAAAGGAATTGATACAGCCCGACAGGAAATTATTGAGGGCTTAACTACATCTCCAAAATATATTTCACCCAAGTACTTTTACGATCAAGCGGGGTCTGAACTTTTTGAAGCGATTACAAAGCTGGATGAGTATTATCCCACACGATGTGAGATGGAGATATTGTCAACGCTTGTTAATCAGCTGGATATTAGCCTCTACGATCTGGATATTATTGAGTTGGGAAGCGGTGATTCATCCAAAATTAAAACACTGATCGGGCCAATTCCGCCACACATTCTTTCAACCATTAACTATTACCCGGTTGATATTAGCCAGTCAGCCATCACAAAATCAATTGAAGATATTATTCAGCTTCATAACTTCAACAGCATTACGGGCATTGTAACTGATTTTCTGCACTCCTTCGATTATATGCCGCGCCGCAGGCATCGCTTGTTTTGCTTTTTGGGCAGTACCATTGGCAATCTTTCAACGGTCGAAGCCAAAGACTTCATGCAAAAGATAGGCGAGGTGATGGATGGAGGCGATGCCCTATTATTAGGGGCTGACATGGTGAAGGATATAACGGTTCTAGAACGAGCCTATAACGATGACAAAGGGGTGACTGCTGCTTTCAACAAAAATATACTAAAGGTGGTCAACCGGCATGTTGACGCCAGCTTTGAGATAAGTGATTTTGAACATTGGGCTTTCTATAATAAGGATGAGCAGCGTATTGAAATGCATTTGAAAGCTCAGAAGGATATTAATGTTCAATTGAGAGCCGCCAACCAAGTGATTCGACTAAAGAAGGGAGAGACCATCCATAGCGAAAACTCCCATAAGTTTACAGTGAACCAACTCGAAGCATTGGGCCATAACGGCGGTATGCAAATCAAAAAAGTATTTAGTGATGATAAAGGGTGGTTTAGTTTGGCTTATTATATAAAATAGCTGAAGTTATGACCAAGACCCTGGAGCGTTTTAAGGGTCTAAATCAAACAATGCCGATAACATGTGGATGAGTCGATTTGCCTTGCGTAGCCGCCTTAAAAAGTAACTTTTGGGAATAGATACATAATTAATATATATATGATTTTAGCATATGCCAAAATGCAGTGATATAAGGCAATACTATAAAGATTTGGAAAACTACTTGATAGTAAAGGTGTTTTATCTAACACAAGATCCACAATTGTATATGCCGTTGATCCAGTAACTTTTGCTGTTCGGATCAATGCCTGAACATGATGTAGGAATTGTAATTCAGGTTGTAGTAGCTTGTCACGCTTATTGTTAGAAAAACAGATACAACGGTGATGACCTTAATTATTTGTGTTTGAACGAAAATCTAATGAATTAATTTAATTTGTAGTGTGTTTATTTATATTGAGGGTGCCTATTGACACCCCCATTTAAAAACACATTATTTAAAAATGTATCCTAATCTAATTCCTCCACCAGGCAAAATAAAGGAGAGATCATTACCTCCATAATAAGCTATCTTACCATAAGGTGTAAATAGTATCTTATTGATTCGTACATTTAAACCTAAAGAGAAACTACTTCCAAAAGCACAAGAGCCAACGTAACTGTTATTTGACTCTTTTGTGATAGAGTTATATTGAATAACCGTTTTAGATGCAGAATAAATACCCGCATTAAAATTAGCCATTAATCCAACGCTACTCTCTCTTGAACCATATTCTATTCCTGTATATGCGCCTCCCACATTACGGATACTCTCTTGAATATCTGATGTTCCAAAAAACTCGACATTATTTGTGTACCTCAACATTGATGTGCCAATTAGATACCTGATATTTTTTCTTTTCGAAGGGAAAAGAAATTCAATACTTGCACCTTTCCACATGCCTGAATTACCAGTATTATAATCTTCTGGACCATCCTCTAGAAACCTATCCCAATTTTGAAGGTTATCAGAAAATAATTCAATTTTGATATTCATTTCGTACTTCTGTACCTCCTCTTGACAAAAGGCAGCAATTGAACAACAAAATAGAATAACTATAACCAGAAATGAATCTCTCATATTCTTTTATATTTTATTGTTATGGTTGATTTGATATTGTGATTCTAGCCCCATAGTTTTGGAAATAATATGTCTTATTTTCTTCATGATAGAAATCAACATAAACAACTCCGCAATCCTCAAAATCATCTGTAATATCTACCTTGTAAGATACACCTAGACTTTCTAATTCTAAAAAGTTTGCTGATTTTTCTTTCAAACCCGCACTAAATGATAAGTTATGAGTCCCCCATTGTTCATCATATTCAACCATAGCTAATGACAAAACGTCATACCAAATATCCTGATCCCAATCAACTAATCGCCTCCCTGAAAAATTCCAACTTTTAACATCATTCCCAAAATCAAAATCAACATTTTTTACTACTGAGTAAGATGTTAGTGTCGACCTATTCACACTAGCAACATTTATTCTAAATTCAGGTTTTCCTGCAGGCCATCGTTCTAAATCCCAACTATCAAAAGAAATATTTTTCACATAAACTGGATTGGTCGATTGTATATCTCTAAATGGAATTCTAACATGATCCAAAACACCAGAAGATGGTCCTTGTTGATTCCAATGTGTTATCATATATTCATATTTCTTACCCGCTTGAAGATTACGATCAAAATAATAGGAATTATCTTTAGTTAGTGTTGCGATAAGCTCGTAATCATTATTTGGCTCAACTAGGTACCTTAGAACTTCTGTTTTTAGAATATACTGCTGATTATTATTAACCCAATTTAGCTTAGCCTCATTTCTTACAACGTGAGAGACATTAAATGATATAGGCGGATTAGGATTATATGGAGCTTGCGCAGATGCTGTATTTGAAGGAGATGACATAAGTTGATTAGTATCGTCAAGAGTTTTAACCTGATAACTATATGTTACGCCAGACTCAACTGCATTATCTTGGTAGGTTGTATTAAAAGCTCCACTATTAGATCCAATAGCCTTAAAATAACTATCGCTTGGCCCTTTTCTTGATATTTGGTAGCCAGTGACACTAATTCCATTTGCTCTATCCCAATTTAAAAGGATTCCTGTTGGGGAGGTCTCAGCAGTTAAGTTTGATGGAGCTGGCGGAGGGGTTGGATCTTCCCCTGGATCCTCTATTATTCTAGAAGACATATATTCAGGATAGATATCACCATTCTCATCACATCTCTCATTCAATCCTACTACAATTACAGGCACATCAGGTTTTTGCAAATTACTAAGAACAATTTTTTTTCCATTCTGATCGAATCCATTTACAAATTCGTCCTCTTCATCATAATCGCTCGCCAAATAGATAACAACTGGTTGATAGTTCTCATAATCCCATTTTTCACAGTTTACTGGAACAGAAATTTGCAATTGTTTAAACTCATATTCAAAATTTTTAAATTTATATGATTCATTTGAGATATCTGAATCAATATCAGCTTCTACTAGCTCTCTAACAGATTTGCCATTATTAACAGATTTATTCTTAAAGTTCTTCCAAATAATAGAGTAATCTCCATCTAATAACAACTCTGCTTCTGTCTTTACAAGTCCCCTAAACTCATTACCAGAAAGGGATTTTGAAATTGACTTTGCAAACTTGACAATAAATCTGTCATATTTGCTCTTCTCTTCTTTTCTTTAAACTCCGCGTCGTTTTGACTAGTCTTGAGTTGTGAAACTTCGTTTTCAAATGGTGTTGGATCATTATTGAATTCACAGGAGTGAAACCCAATAATAATTAAAACCATTACTAGATTAATTTTCAATTCTTTCATACGAAATAATTTAAGTTAATAAAATGGTAAGGTATTTAGCTTAATTAAGCTCAGATAATATTTAATTATACCGATAAATAGTTTCCTTTTTTACTTTTGGGAAGTAAGAAAGAAACATAAAGCAACAGGACTATAAGTCTAATCCTTTTTTTTATTTGAAGAAAAGTGGTACAAATAAAATATTTACCAAGTAATAGAGGTATTAAATGCTGGTTAAGTTTCATAGCATTAGATTTGGTTAAAAATAATAACCACCTAAATCTTAACCCTTATGTATTATTGACGATTCTCATAACAATAATACAAATATATTTGGATTTTAACTAAATGTATTACGAAATATTTTTTCCACATACATCAATCCCACATAAATCTTTAAATTACTATATTTTAATCGATTTAATATATCAATAAGAATTGTATCACATGAAAAATCTGGGTCTAAACATAAATTTCACAAAGTCAGATAAGAAAAAACATCACAACTGACAAGCCTCTAAAATTGTTTTCCGGAGTCTTTGATTTTGCCATTAAATGATTCTGCAGTCGCGTTAGTGCTACTGCCATCAAAGTATTTGAAGATAAGGTTGTTATGAGCTTCAAAGCTACGACATGTTATAGCAAAGGCATTGAAACCGGATTGCTCTGAATCATTAAACCAATTTGCAAGTCCGGTACTTACAAGATTGGGCTTTAAGAAATGATTGTAATTTTTGTAAAGCTTATAAAATTCAATACCAATATTATCATCACTAAAATACAAAAGCCTGCAAGTATAAAACTTACAGGCTTTTATGTGATCCTGAAGGGATTCTTTGTATTTTTATAATTTGCTTATTTCCAAATTACTACAAAAGCACTTAAAACCAAGGTCTCTATATAGTCTCGTCTGATATTTTATCATTTGTAAAAATAGCAATAAGTTTTGAAAGAATTTGGTTATGTTATTGATAAAATCATAATCTTTTAAAATTCTAATAGGGTATATTACAATGCTTTGTTTAGACATGAAACAGCTACTCATTATTGTTCATAAAGGTCATCGACCCAAGTAAATCTTTTACATTGATGGTAGCTATTCCGGTTGATATATCCGACATGGCATATGGAATAATTAATTGTTGATGAAGCAATAGGCCGCCGCACGAATAGATAACGTTAGGTACATAGCCTTCCCGTTCCGTTTTTGTTGGCGTTATCAGTGGTTCATCCAGTCGGGCTATCACTTTTGTAGGATTATCCAAATCAAGTAATATTGCCCCAATGGCGTATTGACGCATGGCACCAACACCATGGGTGAGCACCAGCCATCCCTCATCTGTTTCTATTGGAGACCCGCAATTACCAATCTGTATGAATTCCCAGGGCTTTGTTGGTTCCTGAATAATCTGGGATGATTGCCAGAAGTGTAAATGATCAGAAAACATGATGTGGTTGTTTTCGCCATCCTGCCGCGATAACATCACATACTTCCCATTAATCTTTCGAGGAAACAGTGCCATTCCTTTATTCTGAACAGCCTTTCCATTCAGAGTCATCACCTTAAAGCGGAGAAAATCCTTGGTTTCAATTAACTGGGGTAGAATGCTGAACCCATTATATGCTGTATAGGTAGCATAGTAGGTCACTTCACCATTGTCATCCTTAAATTGTACAAACCGGGCATCTTCAATTCCCCGGCTTTCGTTATCCGATGATGGAAAAATTACCCGTTCCGAAATATTACTGGTTTCATCAAACTGAAGCGTATAGTTGGAATTAGCCACCCAGTAGATGATCTCAATAACTTTATCATTGCATACAAAATCAGGATCTAAGTATAGCACACCTATGCTCACCTTTAGCTCCTGATAAGAAAAGGTGTCCGGAATCTGGTCAAATATGCGAATACTTGTTTCATCCCAGGCGTCCAAATCCTGCAGTTTCAATTGAAACAGGTGCCTGTCATAAGCTGAGTTGTGGCACACCGACGCTTGCTCGACATACCTGCTGGTTTCGTCAAATGAGAATGAACTATCTGTATTGATCACCCCACTGCGAAAAACAATGGAGGAAATATGGCCTTCACCAGTGGCCCGCAGACTCATAATAAACCTCAGGCAGCCATCTACCACATATTTCTGGTTTGGATGAGCAACAATGGAAGGGTTAAATAAAGCGGCTGATTCAATGGAATATTCCATGGTTAAATAGGCGCCAATCAGCATCTGCATATTTTGGCTTAGCTGCACGGAGGCAGGAATATACTCCGAAATTTTGTTATAATGCTTAATCAACTGGTGATCCAGGTTTTTATGTCTGCTTTCAAAATCACGATACACTTTTTGTAATTCCCGCTCAACCCCGTCCTTAGTAAGCTTTAGTACCCTGTTGATGATGTTATTGATACGCGTTAATTCACCTGGGATATGAGCGCGTGTGATGACGCGTGAATCGTCTCCATGGATGATTATTTTCTGCCTTTGCACTAGTTCAGAAGCGTTTTTATCCTCAATCTTAAATACTGTCATGGCCTTGTAATGTATTTATAAATAACTTAAAATACTCTTGTAAACATCAATATACCCTTCAACCATTTTATCTTGCGAAAAATTAGAGCTAGCCCATTGCTTGCAGTCCCATCGATTGATGTTTGAAGTCTTATCAACTGCAGCAACGGCTTCATCAAGCGTATTGACTAAAAAACCGGTTTTACCATCAAGTATGATTTCTGACATTGATCCTCTGTTAAAAGCGATGACTGGAGTTCCGCAAAACATAGCTTCTGCTACACTTAATCCAAAAGGTTCATTGAAACTAATCGGATGCAACAGGGCAAATGCCTGCCGCAGCAACTCATCCCGCTGTTTAGGCCCTGAATTACCAACATATACAATGTCTTCGTTATTGATATGAGGTTTAACACGGCTGTAAAAATAATCTTCATCCTGAACCAATCCAGCAATAATAAGCTTGCGTTTGGCTCTTTTTGCTATCTGAATGGCCTCGTAGGTGCCTTTTTCAGGGTGTATTCTGCCAAAAAAGAGCAAGTAATCGTCCGGAACGCTATTAAAAGTGAAATCAACCGGATTAATGCCATTGTAAACTGTGGCGATATAATTGAGTTCAGGGCTTCGATCAGCGTTGCTTATTGAAACGTAATAATTATGGTTGTTGTACCGCTTAAAAACCGGAATAATTTTAGGTGATGAAAAACCATGAATGGTAGTAACCATTGGAGTTTTGATAAGTCTGGAATAGCTCAGTGGCAAGTAATCAAAGTGATTATGGATGATATCAAAATCGTTGGCTTGTTCCATCAGGAAGCTGATGTGAAGACATTCCCACACCTTGGAAGCGATCGAATCGTCCTCGCCATAAGCGGTAGGTGAGATAGATTGCAACTTAGCATTGGTATTGGAGTTACCGGTTGCGAATAAAGTCACATCCAGCCCTTTGGCAACCAAGCCTTCGGTAATATTAGAGGCAACCTGTTCCCATGGTCCATACCTCAGGGGAGGTGTTCTCCAGGCTATTGGTGATAATATGGCTATTTTCATGGGCTTATAATTTGTTTGTATATCTGCTTAGGCGAGATGAAAGTCGTCAGGAAAACTCATCCTCGGATGAGGAGTTTACTTGTATTGGCTTAAGGACTTTACCCTTCAAATTCAGGCGACTTCATCAATTTATACAGTTATTATTCTAGTACTTAGAGTACTATTGGCAATTTTAAAAAACAGACTTTACTATTTGTCAATCATCACCAGTTACGAAACTTAACATCAAACCTATTCGACTATTGGCTTATAAAGCTTGTCTGAGATTACTTAGACAGTGATCAACCAATTCGTCAATGACAGCTGTTCCAACACACATCACCTTATCAGCGCCACCCCAGTACAGTTTTAATGTTCCATCGGGTTCAGGTATGGCCCCACAGGTAAAAACAACATTGTGCACATAGCCGGTTATCTCATATTCTTCTTCAGGCTGTAAGATCCATTCATCGCCAACAGCAATAACAACTGACGGATCTTCAAGCTTATGTAAGGCAACGCCTAAGCGGTAGACACATCCATCCATGGTAGGAAATACGCCATGGTATATATTTAACCATCCGCGCGATGTTTTGATGGGGCTTGCTCCGGGGCCGATTTTCATTTCATCCCAATGGTATTGCATTGGACGCATAATCAGTTGAGATTGACCCCAATGAATTAAATCGGGCGAATAGGATATCCAGATGGACCAGGGAGATATTTCGGAGTGCGGACGATCTAATCGGGCATAAAGGTTATTGAACTTTTCGGGGAAAATTACCACGTTCCGATAGTCGGCTTCGGTAATAAGCGCAACGCGCTGAATATGATCAAAGTCTTTGGTCTTTGCCAGTCCAATTCTTACACCATATTGGGAGTAGGCACTGTAAGTAATCAAATATTCTCCATCTATCTTTACAATGCGAGGGTCCTCAATACCATATGCTTCGTATTTTTTAAACGGTTGCTCCTTTGATGGAATCATAAAGGGGTGCTTATCAACAACAAAGTTAAAGCCGTCATAACTCACTGCTTTACCTAATATGCTACGTCCATTAAATTTATGGGATCTGAAAATCATGATGTACTTATTGTCATGTTTGACCATGCCGGCATTGTGGACTGTGGCAACAGGATAGGGCACATCATCTTTCTGCAGAATCGGATTGCCGGGATATCTTTTTATTAACATTTCAAATGATTTAAAGGTAAGTAGGTGCATTTCGTCGTAATTGACATCACTTAAGGCTATAAAAATCTTCATGTGCTTTTAACACCGTTAAGTGTGAAATAAGGTAGGCCAGGGTGCTTTCGGCACCTTGGTTTCGATTGATTCCATCACGCTCTAATCCATCGCAGCATCCATGGGTCTCAAAATCATAGAGTCGCATGCGTAAATCGTTTTCGCCAAGAAACCACATAAAAGAGGTGAATAATTTGCTTAAGTATTCTTTGTTTTTGGTGATGCTATAAGCCTGATGAAACATCAGAATCATGGCCATAGCATCAACCGGTTGCTGACTAAACATTGCTTTGCTACCGTTTTTATTAAACCATCCATCATTGCCTATTAGAGACAGATAGCCATCACTCAAAGTGTGCCGAATCAAAAAGTTCATAGATGCAAAGGCAACACTCTTGATGCGTTCATCATTAAGTCTTTCAGTTGCATGCAATAGGGCAAGAGGGAGAATGGCATTGTCGTAGGTTAATAACTCTTCAAACCAATTCCAGTCTGCAGAGCTATTATTTTCATAATGAGTAATCAATTTATTGGCTAATCTTCTTAATACAGCCACCATACTGTTGTTATCAGGTGAAATATTTAAATAATGGCTTATTCCTATTATAGTATTGGCAATGCTGCGAATAGATTTGAGTTCTTCAAAAATGGGTGCCGCTTTAAAGAATATAGAATAACTAGCCTGATAATAAGAATCATTGGGTGCATTAGCCATCAAGTATCCAAGAGCCCAAATAGTTCTGCCAAAGGAGTCTTCTGAACCCAAATTGTCTATATAGTTCCGGTTGAAGCTCAGGAAGTTTCTAAAGGAGCCATCCTCGTTTTGCATGTAATGGATATAACTCAGGTACACATGACATAAATCCAGTGCCTTTTTACTTTTTTTCTGGGTATAGGTCATGAGTGCCATTAGAAGAGCTCTGGCATTATCATCGAGGCAATAGCCATGTTTCAAATTAGGTATGCCATATTTAGAATGCTGAATAATACCAGTATCATCCGTTAATCTTTTGATATGCTTTAGCGAGAATGAAGGTATTATCAACAAATCAAAAGGTTGCTCATTGTTGTCATCCTCTTTTATGTCTTCCTGAATAGTGTGTGTCAGTAATTCACTGTACTTTATCCCAGTTAAAGGCCAGGTAATTTCTTTTCCATAGTTACCAGCATTTTTTCTCAAGGTATTCAGTTCCTCAGGGTGATCTAACAAATTAATCAAGATGTCGGCCAGCTGTTCTGAATTGCCAAAATCAAAAAGAAGCCCCCGGTTGTTGGCCAGCAATTCAACCGCATGCCAATAGGGTGTTGAAATAACACAAGAACCAACACCAACGGCATACGAAAGAGTTCCACTGGTTATCTGCGCCTCGTTGTTGTAAGGTGTGATATAAATATCCGATGCATACAAGTACATAAATAGCTCATCCTGGCTCATATACTTATGCGGAATAATCACATGGCTTTCCAAACCCAAAGTTTTGACCAGTTGCCTCAGGTAGATGAGATACTCTTCTCCGGAATAGCGCAGTACATTGGGGTGGGTTTTACCCAATACAAAGTAGAGGCTATTAGGATGCTTTTCAATTACCTTAGGCAATGCTTTAATGGCCACATCAATGCCTTTGTTACGCCCCAAAAAACCAAAAGTGAGTATCACATTTTTATTCTGAAGCTTTAAGGCGCTTTTTGCCTTCTGATGGTCAAGTTTGTATTGTGGTACACCGTGTTCAATCAGTTCTATTTTATCCTTAGGCACTTCATAAATTTCATCCAGGAAATCAATAGCTTTTTGGGTCATTACAACTATCTTGCAAGCCTTTTTGCATATCTCCTGAAGGATTAACTTCTCGCTGTAGGACGGGGCGTTAAGGATGGTGTGAAGAGTTACGACAAGAGGTATTTTCAGGCGGTGTATCAATGGAAGGATATAAACGCCATCCTTGCCACCAAAAATGCCAAACTCATGCTGTAAAATACAAATGTCGGTGCCACTGTGGTTAATAAATTTTGCGGCATCAATGTAATCACGCTGGTAATCCTGCCGGATAATCTGTTCCACTTCATTCGGATACGAAAGCAATTTATCTGAATTGTTTAACGCAATAATGCTAACATGGTTCTGGTGATTTGCCCCAATAATCGATTCATAAAGGTGGCGGGTGAATGTGCCGATGCCACATTCTCGGGGAGGGTATGTTCCTATTATTGCTGTTTTCATAAACTCATTCTATTCATTATATATCGTCAATCAATTAGTTGCAACAACTAATTGATAAAGTATGAGGTTATGGAAGCGCATTTCAAACCATAACAAGTTAGTGAAATAATAATGGAATAGATATAATATAATCATCTTTTACGGGAGAATACTAAGGCATATCTATTTCTGCAGAGAGAGTCTTGTTCTTTTAATATTACGATAGCGAAAACTGAAAATCTTAATTCTGACATCGGCTTTAAATTCGACGATAGCTAGCCCAAAACGGCTTTATAAAAATTTGGAATATCCTTAACTTTATACGGCTGCACCAATGCTTCAGTGCCTTTTTTTGTATTTTCGACAGAAGGAAGGAGTGGTATGAAGTGACAACTGAAAAGCATATTATAACACATGAAAATTTATATCAAAAATATGGTATGTATTCGATGCCAGATGGTGGTAAAGAGTGAACTGGATAAGCTCGAATTGGAATATACAGATGTAAAAATCGGGGAGGCCAATATTATCGGTCCAGTACCTGACGAAACATTAAAAAAGCTGGATACGGCGTTAAGAAAAGCTGGGCTGCAGCTTATGAGCAATAAGAAAAGCATCCTCGTTGAAAAAATAACCAATGCGATTATTGAATTGGTGCATTATACCGAAGAACAAATAAAAGTGAACCTATCGGATTACCTGAGTGAAAAACTTTGCTACGACTACACCTATCTGGCCAATCTGTTTTCGGAAGTAAAAGGCACCACCATCGAAAAATTTTACCTGAAGCATAAAATCGAAAAAGTTAAAGAACTCATTGTCTATGATGAACTAAACCTTTCAGAGATAGCTTACAAGATGCATTACAGCAGTGTTGCACACCTATCCAACCAGTTTAAAAAGATGACAGGTCTAACACCTTCTCATTTTAAAAAACTTAAAGACAAGAGACGTGACACACTCGAAAATGTGTGAATCTTGTAACATTAAACAGGAAAAATGTAATGCCTTTTTTGACTGACTCTACGAAATTTGCACCAATACAATTCTTGCAGATGGAATGGTCGCCATGGTTGTGATATCAAATCATTTGCAAGCAGTAAAGCTGTCAGGATAAATACACATCGGTGGGGAATGGGATTAGCTATGAGCAGGCTAAACTATAATGATTAAAGGTGATAATGAACATTTTACTCGTATATCCGCTATATCCCGACTCCTTCTGGAGTTTTAAACATGCGCTTAAGTTTATATCCAAAAAAGCGGCGGTACCGCCACTTGGCCTCATAACTGTATCGGCCATGCTGCCCAGCGCATGGAACAAAAAACTGGTTGATTTAAATATTAGTGAACTGGAAGCTAAGGACATTCTTTGGGCGGATTATGTATTTATTAGTGCCATGCATATTCAAAAGCAATCCGTCAGTCATATCATTTTGGAGTGCGTGAAACTGGGAACAAAAATAGTGGCAGGTGGTCCGCTTTTTACCCAGGAGCATCATAACTATCCACAGATTGACCATTTTGTCTTGAATGAAGCAGAAATCACCTTGCCCTTGTTTCTGGCTGATTTGGCAGATGGCCATCCCGCCAAAGTATACAAAACAGACCAATTTGCCGATCTATCACATACGCCAAGGCCTGATTATCACCTGTTGGAAATGAAAAAGTATTTCTTCATGAATATTCAGGTTTCCCGCGGATGCCCTTTCTCATGCGACTTTTGTGAAATCACCTCCCTTTTAGGGCATAAGGTGAGAATGAAAAAGCCGCACCAGATTATTCATGATTTGGAGGAATTATACCGCTTAGGCTGGCGTGGACCTGTTTCAATTGTGGATGATAATTTTATTGGCAACAAAAAAGAAATTAAATACCAATTACTTCCTCAAATGAGACAATGGATGCAACAGCACAATTATCCTTTTGTGTTTAATATACAGAGTTCTATTAATGTTGCCGATGATCACGAGCTCATGTCATTGATGGTTGAAACTGGCATAACGTCAACGTTTATCGGCATAGAAACACCCGATGAAACATCGCTTCATACCTGTAATAAATTACAAAACAAGGGTAGAAATTTGTTGCAATCCATTACAACCATTCAAAAGACAGGATTGACCGTTTCGGGCGGCTTTATAGTGGGATTTGACAGCGATACGCCCAGTGTCTTTCAACGGCAAATTGACTTTATCCAAAAAAGTGGTATTGTTTCGGCCATGGTGGGCTTGTTAAATGCTCCCAGGCATACACAACTATATAAGCGCTTAGAGGCAGAGAAACGTTTAACCAAGGAAACCTCAGGGAACAATACCGATTTATCAATGAACTTTATCCCTAAAATGGATTACCATCAATTGTTGGATGGATATAAAAAGATCATCGCAGCCATATATGCCACCAAGCCATACTATAGAAGAGTTCGCCAGTTATTTCTAAATTATAATCACACCTACAAACAACACCAGCGAATCAACTTGTCACTGATTGTTGCCTTTCTTAAGTCCATGTATATCATTGGCATTATTGATAAGGGACGTATCGAATTCTGGAAATTATTAGCCTGGACCTTATTTAACAAGCCTGCCTTGTTGACCGAAGCCATCACTTTTGCTGTTTATGGCTATCATTTTAGAACGGTATATGGCCTTAACCCGGGTTAGTATAATGTGTGAATAATGTAAATGAAACTAACTAAAGTGTAACGAATTATGCTGTTTGTAGAACTACCTTTGTTTTATAAGAAAAGCAGAATATATGCCAAGCACTGAATTAGAAAAATCAAAGACTCATATTTTAATTGAGATTATTGAGTATGTTCCCAACTCGGTGGTAAGTAAAACCATTATAAGAAAAACCACAGGTAATGTGAGTGTAGTAGCTATAGACACTGGCGAAGCACTTGCTGAAAAGATCTCTCCCTTTGATACCTTTGTGCAGGTGATTGAGGGGCGGGCAGAGGTGGTGATTGATAATCATTCCAATAACCTTATAGCCGGTGAAGGCATAATTATTCCGGCCCACACGTCCCATAATGTAAAAGCCAACGAACGATTTAAAATGATTTCAACCGTCATTAAGAGTGGCTATGAGGATGTAGCAATCTGAAAATTATTAAATAGCAATTGTCAGAAATTTAGGAGAGAAGTTCGCTAGTTAATCAATCCTATTTTAATTTGTAGGAATCACAAATACTGGAATACTTGAGCCAAGTAACACCTTTTGAGTAACACTGCCAATAGTAGTGTTTTCAAACCATTTGCGACTATGCGAACCCATAACTATCATATATGCGTTTAATTGTTTGGCAACATCAATCAATGAATCGGCACATGAGCCATTGGCTACCATAACTTCGATGTTCTTATCTGCAAGATGTAACATCGCCTTTTTAAGAAATTCCTGCGAAATAACATCAGGGTCAATTTTTTCAGGTGCAATAGGTGTGTCATCTTTTAAATGACCTGAAAAACCAATAACGACCACTTGCCCCAACGAACTGTAATAATCTGCTGTAGCTTTTACATGCACTAGCGTAACCTTCGCTTTTAAAGCCTTAGCTAGGGCATAACCTTCCTCAGCCACCTTTTGGGCGCTGGGATCAAAGTCAAGTGCAATAATAACTCGTTTCATCAGATGATAGTTTAATTGTTAATTAACCCATGGCAATAATCATAATTCGTATAGGCTTCGAAAACAAGCTGGCCTAATAAAAGGTTCCTTTTAAGAAACCCCTCATTACTAACTTTATTATTTATCACTAGGCTTTGCTAATTAACTAGTTTGTTACTCGCCAATTAAAAATAAGCCTCATAAATATCACTAGTGCAGCAAATGCCAACAACCAATGTACGGTTCCTGAAGAATGAAATCCAAAAAAGATAATTCCCCATATGACTATCAATAGTCCTGCTATAACATACAATAAATTTTTCATGGTATTTTGTTTTAATAAGTATGTAAATAAACCAAATCTGATTAATTCAACACATGGTTCATTCGAAAGGCGATGTAGTATAATTGACTGGTTAACCGACTAATACTTCCACACTAAAATCAAGGTTATTTCCTTATACGTGACTTAATGGTTCATTAAAAACATCTTTATTGAAGCAATCATCTTAGCCTGATCCTTATCAGATTGTAACTTAGCCAATTTATGCGTGTGGGTATTTTCTTATATGAACAAGTAGCGAAGCAATTATTCTATAACGCCTTATCATTACCTAATTTCTATAGAAATACCTACTGGCATATACAAAATTACGATCCAATTAATGGGGAGTCCTTACACAAATCCATAAATATGTTACATAATTCACACATTGGGCACTTTTAAATTAACAGGGGAATATTGTGATGAAGCCTATTCAACAGCAGCATGCGTTATTAAAAACACAATTATCATTGCACCGATTTGCGAAAAAGAATAGATACAGTGGTCAATTATGAACTGAACCTCTGAATTTTAGTTTTGCATAAAATACACACTAACAGAGTCTTATTAATTACTTCATCAGATAATATTACTAGTAATTTGATCGTGGATTTTGGAAATGTATTGTTGAGTCATTGCATCAATTGGCTCTTTAGCATTGTATAAACTCTACTGCCGCAATAGATTGGTTTTTAAATTAGCTACCCTGCTGCTTTCTACTTTTACTTGTTTCATATGGCCTAAATTCATCGAAAGGTAAACAAATGGTTTGTACCAATTGCCCAGTAATCGCTTCAATACAGACGTTTTACTATAAAACTTCTTCCTGGCGTTTATTTTCCCCATCTGCAACTCAAGGGGTGTCATGTTTTTGGGCTTAAACACAACTGTATTGTGGTCATAATACTTCCAATCTGTTGTTATTAAGCGATCCTCATTTTTTAGTTTTTCATACACTTTGGTTCCGGGGTAGGGTGTTAACACATTGAATGAAACTGTGCTTACTTTGTTTCGCACCAGGAATTGAACTGTTTCATCAAATATTTCCTTCGTGTCATCATCAAAGCCAAAAACAATTGACGCATGGATAAGAATTCCCATCTTTTTTACTTTTTTAAAAGCGCGTTCTAGATGTTGAATTTCCTTTATCGATTTGCGCATGGATAGCAGCTGTTTTACCGATACACTTTCAATACCTAGAAAGAGTGATTGACAGCCACTTTCAGCAGCCAACCGTATGAGCTCATCATCACCTACTAATAATGATATAGAAGCTTGTCCAACCCACTTAATTTTTAAAGGTTTAATAGCTCTAAAGAGCGCTTTGGCATATGCAGGATTGCCAATGATATTATCATCCAGAAAAATAAAAACCTTGGCCTTCGATTCCTTGATATCACGTACCACATTCTCAACTGAAATATGTCGTATTTTTTGTCCGAATAAGTTAGTGACGCAACAGAAATCACAATTATATGGGCAGCCACGGGTTGTTAATATTGGAATGATGTTGAATAGTCTTTTCGATGCTATTTTTCTAAAATCTTTACGAACATATTTCTCTAAATCTGGATTAGGGTTGTGATATTTTTGCTTCAAGGTATTGTTTTCAAAATCACATAGTAGAGTCTCCCAAACACCTTCTGCTTCACCAATAACCACCGCATTGGCATGCAATAAAGCTTCGTCAGGAAGTATGGTAGGGTGCACACCACCCAGTACAACAGTTTTCCCTCTTTTCTGAAAATCATCGCAAAGCTGATAGGCCCTGGGGGCATTGGCCGTCATGCAGCTTATGGCAACCAAATCACATTTATGTTCCAGGTTAACCTCCTGTGTTTCTTCCTCTATCACCTCTACATCAAATCGTTCAGGAGTTAATCCTTCAAGTATATAAAGGGCCAGCTGAGGTATCATCAGGCCTTTGTTAGTTCTTTTTTCGGCATCTACTGTTGGAGAAATCAAGAGGATAGTCATGATAAATAGTATTAATCCTTATTGTTGGCTGAAGCTCGTTTTAAGTTACGAATAATTTAGAGTACAGTCATATTATTGATTAACTTCACACTCAATTAAATAGTTAACGGCCAGTCTTTATTGGCTAAGCAAAATCAGGACCTGATGAATATTAATCTGGCAGTACTAATTGATGGTGATAACATTCCATCGGCCAACGTGAAAGAAATGATGGAGGAAATTGCTAAATACGGCAATCCTACTATTAAAAGAATATATGGAGACTGGACAAAACCAGATTTGAGTAAATGGAAAAAGGTATTGTTAGAGAATGCCATCACACCCATACAGCAGTATGCCTATACCGCTGGTAAGAATGCCACCGATTCGGCCATGATTATTGATGCTATGGATATCCTTTATTCGGAGAAAGTCAACGGGTTTTGTCTGGTATCCAGTGATAGTGATTTCACCAAATTGGCTACGCGCTTAAGAGAAGCCGGATTGCTAGTTATAGGTATTGGTGAGAAAAAGACGCCAACACCCTTTATTGTAGCATGCGATAAGTTTATATACATCGAAATCTTAAAAACCAGGGCTAAGGAGAAAGTGGATGAAGATGACAAGGAAGCTGAAAAAGAAGCATTTGATAAGATTACCCCAAAGGAAATAAAACTGATAGCAGCCACCATCACCGACCTGTCTGATGATGACGGATGGGCATTTTTAGGTGATGTCGGCAGCTTGTTGCAAAAGAAACGCCCCAACTTTGACCCGCGTAACTATGGATTTCAGAAATTGACTCCACTGATTGATTCTATCAATCGATTTGAGATAGAGCAAAGGGATAGCCCCAATAGCCGACACAAACTGATTTATGTGAAGAATAAAGTGAAATTCGCATCAAAGAAGTAAACCATCTGACATTGATACCCGCTAAAGACAAGTATATTATGTGTATTCTCGGAAGAACCAATTGTGGATAATTTTTTAGGCTATTCCCCATTTTGATGACCTGCCAAGAAATCACCTTTGTCGGGACTTTTTACCATAGTAAGAAAATCCCAAACTTCATTTAAAATTTGACGCTCTTCCGACTTTGGCGGCTTAATGCCATCGAGGTATTGCACTTCAGCAACACTTTTAAAAAACTTATCAAAATCAGTATAATAGCCTTCAGTACGTTTAAAGCGGATAAAGACACTGGGGAAGCTTAGTTTAATAACAAACTCATATTCAGGAAAGAATAGCTTGTTTGTTCCCAGATAATAGTTTTTAAACTTTTCAGGAATCATAATTTTTTATTTTTTTTGAATAAGGTCAGTTACTGATTGGTAATTGTATTAGGTGCCCATAGTATAATTACCTGTTACCATTACTTATGGCAAGGTAAAGTAAATTTAAATTCGCTGCCTTGTCCCAAATTACTTTCTACCCAAATTTTACCTCCTTCAATTTCAATAAATTCTTTACAGAGTAACAAGCCTAAACCAGTTCCTGGCTCTTGTGCGGTACCATAGGTTGAGTGAATGGCTTCCTGCTTAAAAATCTTTCGCAAAGCATCTTCATGCAGACCAATTCCATTATCCTTTACTACAATTTCAATAAAATCATTCTTTGCAAGGGCAGTAACTTCAATAGTACCATTGTTATCTGAGAACTTTATTGCATTATTAATCAAGTTTCTGAAAACTGTAGCAATCATATGCCTATCTATGTAGGCAACAATATCTTTGTCGATAAAGTTATGAATGGTTATGTTTTTTTTATGAGCATTTAATTGCGCTGAATTGATGGCTTCGGCTAGAATGGGTGATATGTTGATGCGTGACGGTTTAAATGGCATCTTATCGTTTTGAACATTTAACCATTCTGATAAGCTAATAAGTAATTCGTATGTTATTTTAGACGACCGGTATAACATTTTCAGGAAGCTTTCTATTTCCTCCAATGTATAACTCCGAAAATCATTAATTAGTAATTCTACCAAGCCCAAAATTCCATTAAAAGGGTTTCTTAACTCATGTGCGATTATCCGATAGAATTTATCACGGGCTTTTATGACCTCCTCAAGATCATATATTCGGCCGTTGACAATCTTTTCAATTTCACGCTGTTGATCATCGACAATTAATTTTAGTTCGGCATTTTGCTGTTCTAGTTTTTGAATATAATCATTGGTGGAAAGACTTTTCATCGAATTTAGTTTAACCTCTGTCTCGATATACTTAATAAATAATACCTTACTAAAAACCGAGAGCTTGAATGTAGTGCTACAAAAACATTTAAAAACTTGCTGACTTTACAGCAAGTTAGTGAAAATATGATGGAATACTCACAAAATAAAACATTGTACAGGCTACTTATCTTTGAAAACTGGTGTATTTCCAAATATTGAAGAATCAACAAGAAAGTTAAGTGAATAAAAAGAAATCTTTTGCTCTCATTATGAATTAATTTCAATATTATTGCAACAAAGGTCAATAAGCCAATAAAAAGTCACCCACTTTTTATTACATGCTTCATCAAATTTATTATCGGCCATGATTTGATACAAAAGAGTTAGGCATAAACGCGCCAAAATCAATCAAAGACATTTTCTTTTCCACTGCACAGGCCCAATGGCAAAAAGCTTTTGATTATAATGATTACCTTAAAATTAAAGCCCTTTCTCTGTCCGCTCAAAATCTCTTTAATTGATTTTTCTTTCCATCGCACAAGGCTATTTATTCCGCTTCCTTTTGCCAAACCATAACCTCTAAAATAGGGTGGCTTACGCATGTAAAAAAAGCTCCAAAGTATGTATTCAAAAGAGAAGAAGACTGAAAATTAGTAAAAGGAAATCTCAAAATAGATATTAATATCTGTTTCTTTAGCGAAGCTATTAGCAAGTTTATGTTTTGGTGCGACCAAAACGCTAAAATGCATCCCGTTGGTCTGGTAATTTTAAGAGGCAAGATGTGTTTTTTGGTACCTAAAACAAAACACTTGCTCTCCGAGAGATACTAAAAAAACACGCCATTTGTTATCTAAAGGACGAGGTACAAATCCAAACTAATTTTACAGAAGTGTTTTCAGCTTTTTCATATCCTTAGTGATTTTCGAATCGATAATTTTCCCATATATCTGAGTTGTCTTTAGTGAATTATGTCCAAGCATTTTAGAAACGGTTTCGATGGGAACTCCATTCGCTAAAGTAATAGAAGTTGCGAATGTATGTCGGGCCACATGCATTGAGAGTTTCTTGTCGATTTGACAGATATCTGCAATCTCTTTTAAATAGGCATTCATCTTTTGATTGGAGTTAATGGGTAATAACCTACCTTTTTCAACATTAATTGGGTAATCTTTATACTTCTCAATGATACTTTTAGCTTTAGATAGCAATGGAATACGACATCGAGTATTGGTTTTTAAACGGTCAGTAACAATCCACTCTTCACCATCATCACCTTTGCTAAGGCTATTTGGTTTAAGGTTCGCTATTTCAGAATAAGATAGTCCTGTATAACAGGCAAATACAAACACATCTCTTACAATGTTTATTCTCGTAAATGCAAACTTTTTACGTTCAATCCTGGTGACCTCTTCCAGAGTCAGGTAATCCCGTTTTCCTTGAAATCCTTTGATTTTAAAATTGATATAAGGGTTTTTATCCAATAAATTCATGGCTATGGCATCATTCAGCACCTTTTTCAACTGTTTATGGTATTTACCAGCTGTATGCCCGGACACCTTATGTTTGACTTTCAGCCAGGTATCAAATGAATTAATAAAGTTGTAATCAATCTTATTAAGGGCAATATCTTGCCTGATATTAACTTCATTCAAATAGAGTTTAAGGCGTTTGAGTGTGGTTTTGTAATGTTTGTAAGTACCATATGAGTAACCATAACCGATTTTCTTTTCTATGGAATCAATAACAAGCTGAAAGACTTTAACCAGATAATTCTTTGGTGTACCACATAAGCGCTCTTTAATGGAGCGAATATCAAACTCTTCACCTAGTGCATCCAATTGATAGTAGGTCTCGGTCAGCTTATTGAGAACTTTGGTAAGTCGGTTATTCAATAATTTGGAATTGGGATATCTGTTGCTGATTTTCTGTCCCGTTTTATCCCAACCGTCAAATGAAACAAATACTCCGGTCGACAACTCGATACGTTTGCCATCCAAAGTAGCTCTGATGTAAACAGGGTAGGTTCCATCACTTCTTTGTTTTGCCTTCTTTAAAAGGAAGTTTGTTGTAATTCTCATAACACACAGTTTTAAAAGTTATTATCCTGTGTTTTACCTGTCTCAAGGTATTAAAGAGAATTCCCAACACAAAACTCAAAACAGGTCAAAACACATTAATGTAAATCTCAAAACATCAGAGTGTTGACTTATTTTATCGAGACCATTAGGATAAGAGTGCAACTACTTGTTGGAAGGGTCTCGATTTAGTCTCGATAAACCTGCATTTTAATGGCTATACTTGACATTTTCATAAAACAAAAAAAGCACCTAAAGTGTTGACTTTAAGTGCTTTTGGTTGAAAATAATATTTCAACCAGTGATCCTGAAGGGACTCGAACCCCTAACCTCTGCGGCCGTAACGCAGTGCTCTATCCAATTAAGCTACAGAACCATTATTTTATTTGCTTTGATTGTGAACCATTGTTCTCAAATGCGATGCAAAGAAAGGGTATTTAGTTGAAATACGCAAACAGAAAAACCTTAAAAAATGTAATAAAACTCAATGTTGGCGCACCTTATAGAGCAAAGTGGGTGGTAGGCTGATGGTTATGGTTGAGTAAAAAAAATAAAAAAATCGCACCTGCTGGCAGATGCGATTTCTTATTCTATTGTTGCTTGTTGTTACCAAATTGTTGCTCTGTTTTCAGGTGCAATGTACAAGGCAGCAGTATTATCCAGGTTAAAGGCATCATAAAACTCCTGAATATTAGGCAGTGGGCCGTTTACACGGTTTTCACCCAATGAGTGTACATCTACTTTTGTCAGACGTGCTATTTCTTTATCGCGGATGTTTTGTGCCCACACACGCGAATAGCCCAGGAAGAAGCGTTGTACATCAGTGAAACCATCAATTTTGGCCACCTCACCTTTATCTTTACTGGCATTTTGGTAGGCCTGGTAGGCAATAGCCAAACCACCCAGGTCGGCAATGTTTTCGCCCAACGACAGCTCGCCATTGGCAAAAGTACCGGGTAACACCTCAATCTTGTTAAACTGGTCCACTAAAATTTGTGCACGCTTATTAAAACGTTCCGAGTCGTCCTCGGTCCACCAGGTTTGCAGGTTACCATCTTTACCATACAGGCGTCCTTTGTCGTCAAAACCGTGCGTCATTTCGTGGCCGATAACCACACCAATAGCACCATAGTTAACGGCATCGTCACCATCAAGGTAAAAGAAAGGTGGTTGCAAGATAGCTGCAGGGAACACAATTTCGTTACCCACCGGACTGTAGTAGGCGTTTACTGTTTGCGGGAACATGTGCCACTCTTCTTTGTCAACGGGCTGGCCAATCTTCGACATTTCAAAGTCAAAGTCAAAGCGGTTACTGGCTAAAATATTATTCAGGTATGAGTCACCGCCAATGGCAAGCGCTGAATAGTCGCGCCATTTGTTGGGGTAACCAATCTTAACGCGTATAGCTGCCAGCTTTTCATGAGCCGCCTGCTTTGTTTCGTCACTCATCCATTCCAGTTGATCGATACGCTGACCAAAGGCAATGCGCAGGTTCTCTACCAAATCATCCATACGCTGCTTGGCTGCAGGCGGGAAGTACTCAGCCACAAACAACTGACCTACTGCTTCGCCTAATGCTCCGCTGGTGCTGCCCAGTACTTTCTTCCAGCGGGGCTCCATGGCTTTTTGTCCCGACAAAGCTTCGCCGTAGAATGCAAAGTTGGCTTTCACAAAATCATCACTCAGGTAAGCTGCTGTGTTGCGTATCACTGTGGCTGATAAAAAGGCTTTCCAGGTAGCCAGGTCTTCTGTTTCATACATCTTGGCTATGGCCTTGATGAAAGCTGGCTGGTTCACATTGATATCGCCTGGCTCAGGCATGTTGATGCCGCTTAAAAACGCTGTCCATGGAAATTCAGGTGCCATCTCCTGTAATCCTTCAACGCTTACCTTATTATAGGTAGCATGCGGATCGCGGTTTTGCAGACGTGTGTTAGAAGCTGCTGCTAAAGCTGTTTCAAAGGCCAGTACTGTTTCAGCTTGCATTGCTGCTTCATCTTCGGCCTGGCCAGTTAAGGCAAATAGCTTGGTCAGGTACAAGGTATAAGCTTCACGCAGTTTAACCGATGTCTCGTCATCTTCCAGGTAATAGTCACGGTCGGGCATTCCCATGCCACCCTGGTAAATGCCGGCAATGGTCATCTCACTGTTTTTCTGATCGGCCGAGGCATAAAAATAGAAGAGCGGTGAAATCTGTTGTGCCTGAAGTTCACTAATCATATTGACCAGTGCTTCTTTAGAGTCAATGGCAGCAACTTTATCAAGCAAGGGCTTAATAGGCTGATAACCGGCCTTATTGATGGTAATGGTATCCATACCGGCATTGTAAAAATCACCAATCTTTTGTGCAAGACTACCATTTTCAGCTTTTTCAGCAGCGGCTTTCTCCACAATGGTTCTCACTTTTTCTTTGCTTTCCTCAGCCAGCTTATCAAAACTGCCAAAACGACTCTTATCATCGGGCAGCGGGTGTTGTTTCATCCAGCCACCGTTGGCATACTGGTAAAAATTTTCTCCCGGATTAACGCTCAGATCCATGTCTTCGGCCGAAAATACCGGCTTGACTGGTGCTTTAGTGCTTTGTTTTGTTTGGCAGGCACCCACGGTTAACCCCAGGGCACAGGCCAACATCACAGACATTTTTTGCATAGATGTTTCTTTAGTTGTTATTAGTATGATTTTGAATCTATCGTGCTTTTTTGAGCATGCCAAATTAAGTTAATAGCCACCAGACCACAAAAGAATTTGGTATGATTGATCACAGTAATTTTTGAAAGTGTGATGTGGTCATATCGTCTTAACTTAATGATTACCTGTAGGCTTATTAATCACTGAGACAGTTTTTAACACAATTTGAAGAAAAACGGATAAACAAATCTGAATTATCCTTGTTTAGCAAGGTGTATTTTGTAATGTAGAGATTGCAATTTGGCCAAAACAATTTGGTAAAAAAGTTTGTTTTAAATTCGATATTTAGATTTGATATAAATAAGAAATTTGAGTTAAAAGTAATACAAAGAATAAATAACGATAAGCATATGTCAACATTTGAAATTTTAATGCCGAAAATGGGCGAGAGTGTCGAAGAGGCAACCATTACCAAGTGGTTTGTTTCTGAAGGTGACACCATTCAGGAAGATGATGTGTTATTGGAGATTGCTACCGATAAGGTTGATTCTGAAATTCCGTCGCCTGTTGCCGGAACAGTCAAAGAGATTAAATACCAGGTGGATGATGTGGTGGCTGTTGGCCTGCCTGTAGCGGTTATCCTGTTGGAAGGTGCCGAAGATACGGAGGAGGCAGCTCCTGCTGCAAGTGCACAACCGGCCGCTCAGGCTAGTGAAACAACTCAGGTGGCAGCTCCGGTTGCTGAAACCGCAGATGTTAAATCCATTAATGCCGATTCTGATCGCTTCTATTCACCATTAGTGCGCAGCATGGCCAGTCAGGAGGGCATTGGTGCTGAAGAGTTAGAAAAGATTCCTGGTAGCGGTAAAGATGGTCGTGTCACAAAAGCTGATATGCAGAATTATATTGCCAGCCGCGGACAACAAGCGCCTCAACCTGTATCAGTAACGCCTGCACAGCCAGCTACTCAGGCTGCTGCTGCACCACAACCGGCACCAAAAGAGCATAAGGTGAACGTGTCTGTTTCGGCCAATGATGAAATTGTTGAGATGGGACGTATGCGCAAGCTGATTGCCGATCACATGGTGATGTCGAAGCAAGTATCACCGCACGTAACCAGCGTAGTGGAGGCTGATGTGACCAACATGGTACTTTGGCGCACAAAAATAAAAGATGCTTTCCAGAAGAAATATGGGGAGAAGATTACCTACATGCCAATTATTACTGAGGCTGTGGCTAAGGCATTACGCGATTTCCCGGGGGTGAATGCCTCTGTAGATGGCGATAAAATTATCCTGCGCAAGAATGTGAACGTGGGTATGGCCGTGTCATTGCCTTCGGGTGATTTGATTGTGCCGGTCATCAAAAATGCCGATCAGAAAAACCTGGTGGGGCTAACCGGTGATGTGAATCGCCTGGCTAATGATGCGCGCGCCAACAAGCTGTCTGCTGATGATATTCAGGGTGGTACATTTACCATCACTAACTTCGGCTCGTTTAAAAACATCATTGGTACACCTATTATCAATCAGCCACAGGTGGCTATTCTGGCTACGGGTTCAATCGAAAAGAAACCGGCTGTTATTGAAACACCAACGGGTGATGTGATTGGTATCCGCCACAAGATGTTCTTGTCGTTATCTTACGATCACCGGATTGTTGATGGCGCATTGGGAGGCGCCTTCCTGCGTCGCATTGGTGATTATCTGGAAGCCTTTGATATTAACACTGAGATTTAATTTATTGATACAATAGCAGTAATGAAGCTGCAACAGAAGTGGCTTCATTACTTTACTTCACACTTAAACTTTTTAATATGAGTGATATTCCTAAGATACATTCCATTAAAAAAACAGATAAGGAGACGTTGATGAAGTGGTACCGCCTGCTGTTTTTGGGCCGCACCCTCGACGAAAAGGCGCCTAACTATCTGAAGCAGGCCATTGGCTGGTCGTACCATGCACCGGCTGCCGGTCACGATGGTATTCAGCTGGCCATTGGCCAGGTGTTTGACCGTTCAAAAGATCACCTGTTTCCATACTACCGCGATTTGATTACCAACCTGTCGGCTGGTTTAACAGCAGAGGAAATCATCTACAACGGTATTTCCAAAGATACGGATGTAGCTGGTGGTGGGCGTCATATGTCCAACCACTTTGCCAAACCGGAATGGAACATTCATAATGTATCGTCATGTACTGGTAACCACACTTTGCATGCGGTTGGAGTGGCCCGTGCCATCAAGACCTACGAGGCCAAAGGGGTGGCTTTTAGCTCTCAGGGTGAGTCATCTGTGTCTGAAGGTTATGTATATGAGGCGATTAATGGAGCGTCTAAAGAGCAGCTACCAGTTGTATTCGTGTTTCAGGATAATGGATATGGTATCTCTGTACCTAAAAAGGACCAGACTGCTAACCGCAAAGTTGCCCGTAACTTCGAGAGTATGAAGCATCTGCGCGTTATGTACTGTAATGGTAAGGACGTGTTTGATTCGATGAATACCATGCTGGAGGCCACCAAGTGGGCCGAAGAAAACCAGAAACCGGTGATTGTACAAGCTAACTGTGTGCGTATTCACTCACATTCCAACTCTGATCGTCATGAGTTGTATCGTGATGATAATGAGTTGGGTTACGTGAAAGAATACGATCCACTGGCCAAGTATCGCCGTCTGCTGTTGCGCTACGAGCGGGCCACAGAGGAAGAGCTGAAGGCCATTGAGGAAGACGTAGCGGCTGAAGTGAAGGTGGCGCACCGTAAAGGAATGGCTGCACCACACCCAACACCGGAGTCGATTCACGACTTTGTGCTTCCAGAACCGTATGCTTCAAGCAAATATCCTGATGGCACACACACCTTTGATGGTGAGCCACAGAAGCTGATCCAGGGATTAAACGAAACGCTGAAAGCTGAATTCCGCCATAACCCGGATACTTACATCTGGGGACAGGATATCGCCAACAAGGATAAGGGGGGTATTTTCAACGTGTCGAAAGGCATGCAGCAGGAGTTTGGCAAGAAGCGCGTATTTAATGCGCCTATTGCCGAGGACTTTATCATGGGTACGGCCAATGGTATGGTGCGCTACAATAAGAATATTCGCGTAGTGGTTGAAGGCGCTGAGTTTGCCGACTACTTCTGGCCGGCCATGGAGCAGTTTGTTGAAACGACCCATGAATACTGGCGTACGAAAGGACAGTTCTCACCAAATATTACAGTGCGCCTGGCTTCGGGTGGATACATTGGCGGTGGACTGTATCACTCGCAAACCATTGAAGGGGCACTGGCTACATTCCCGGGTGTGCGTATCGTGTATCCGTCATATGCCGATGATGCAGCCGGACTGTTGCGTACCAGTATGCGTTCCGAAGGGATGACGGTGTTCCTGGAGCCCAAAGCACTCTATAATGCTCCGAAGGCAGCAACACCAATTCCTGATGATTTTGAGGTACCGTTTGGTAAAGCACGCACTCGCCGCAAGGGTAAAGACATGACCATCTTTACCTATGGTAACACTACGCACATGTGCGTAGAGGTGGCTGAACAACTTGCCAAAGAGGGACTTGGAGAGGTGGAAGTGATCGATTTACGTTCAATTATTCCATTGGATACAGAAGCGATTTTGGCATCTGTTAAAAAGACCTCTAAAGCCTTGGTGGTACACGAGGATAAGGTATTTGGCGGTTTTGGTGGCGAAATTGCGGCTCAAATCACGACGGATGCTTTTGAATACCTTGATGCACCCGTTAAGCGTGTAGGATCAACATTTACCCCGGTTGGCTTTAACCGGACCTTAGAAGCTGCCGTTCTGCCAAATAATGAGCGTATTATGGAGGCAGCCAAAGAACTATTAGCGTACTAATTTTAGAGTTTATTCAAATGGAGAAAACAGGTATATTCTATAGTTTCAGATCAGTTAAAACGGCTCAGCAGGTGAAAAAGATTATGAAACTGCTCGGGGGTGATGTTGATACGGTTGACGTGGATATTGCAACCACCGATGATTTCATGAAGTTTACTAATTACATTTTGGCGGTGCCAACCTGGTTTGATGGTGAACTTCCCAGCTATTGGGACGAATTCCTACCATCTGTCGAGGATGAAGATCTGAAAGGTAAAAACTTTGCCTTATTTGGCGGCGGTGATCAGAAAGGTTATCCCGAGAACTTTGTAGATGGCATAGGCCTAATGGCTGAATTTCTGGAAGAAAGAGGTGGTCAGCTTGTTGGTTTTACATCAACTGAGGGCTATAATTTCGAAGAAAGTCGTGCACAGCGAGGTGAGCAGTTTGTTGGTTTGGCCCTGGATATTGAAAATCAGGCAGCTCTTAGCAACGAACGTATTGAAAAATGGGTAGAGTCCCTGAAGAAAGAATTTAAGTAGTAGTAATCATCACTTAGATATCAAGGATGGCTTGTATAAGTCATCCTTTTTTTATGCAAAAATATGCTCAATGAGCACTTTAAAACCAATACCCACCAATATAATGCCACCAATCAGCTCAATTTTACTACGAAATATGCTGCCCAATTTCAAACCGATGGTCAGTCCGCCAAAGGAGAAAAGAAAAGTAGTACAACCAATAATAATGGCCGGCAGAATAATCTCAACATCCAACAAGGAAAAACTGAAACCAACAGCCAGGGCATCAATGCTGGTAGCAATACCAAGCAGGCAAATGGTGCGGTTGCTGTATATATTAATGCAATGAGCCTCTTCATGATGCTGCAGAGCTTCATAGATCATCTTTCCTCCAATAAAGCCCAGCAGAATAAACACTACCCAGTGATCATAGTTGCTGATGACTTCCACAAAATTTAAACCTAGGCTCCAGCCGATCACCGGCATGATACCCTGAAAGAAGGCAAATATCAGACTGATGCGCAACATGGTGGATGCCTTAAAACGTTTCAGAGAAATACCTGCAGTAATTGAAACAGCAAAAGAGTCCATAGCCAATGCCGAGGCAAGAAGGATGAGCGTTAAAATTTCCATTGTTCATGTTTGTCCTGCGAAAATAATTTTTTCAGTCGACATATGAAATTGAAAAAGAAACAGGTTTAGTATTAAACAATAATTAACCGCAGGAGAATGGCATTTTTTCATTGCTACTCATAATAATTCAGGAATATTAAAAACGACTTTTCGGATACCGCTAGTTTATATTATGACAATTCGCGTTATAATGGGGGGTATTATTTTTACACGTTTAAATGAGTAACATTAAACTGATGCATCAAAACTAAAGTAAGATAAATGGTGTGTTTACATATGTACATAGAAGTGGAGTGGGATATGAGTTACATAAGTAATCAAACTCGCTAATTAGGATATATACATATGTAATCGCACAGCAATATTTCACGCATAAGATTGTTGACATTATGCACCGGATTAGTTTAGAGTTGTATTGCAATACCTATCTATTAATACAGCTACTTAATAACTCATATAGCACTATAGTCCAACGAATTAAAACGTTCAAATAAAGTAAGATGTTAATGCTTCAGGAGAAAATTATGCATATTTATACATAAACCACCTGTGATCATTATTTATAAGGACCCATATGGCTTAATACCAGTAATTTATAACACTTACTTGATGCAAAGGTTTGCTTAATGCCTAAGTGCTTATTTCATAGAGGTATATAAATTGATGACTTGTTGTATTTAACGCATTGTAAATGATCATTTTGCGTTTGTTTTAGAATTCATTACGCTATATAAAGCATTGTATAATAATAATTAATGGAAGATTAATTAAATCATGGCATTATTATCACTCTCTGCTATACACTCATATTAATAATAACTGCTCTTTAATGAGGTTTAAATGGAAGACAAGTGCAGTTTTGTAACGGATACATTTGTAGATTACATGAAGATGATTTACATTTGTACTGTTGCACGAAGTCAATGTTGTAACCGCGAACTATTGTTGCTATTGGTTATATTTGTAAACAACCACATACTGCAGTAACCAAAATTAAGCTTGTAAACTAATGAAAGAACGTATTGAGGCTATTATAAAACACGAACGCTTAACACCGTCATTATTCGCTGATGCCATTGGAGTGCAACGTTCAGGTATATCACATATTTTATCAGGTCGTAACAAGCCCAGCCTTGACTTTCTTAATAAACTACTGGGGCGTTTTCCTCATATTAGCGGCGATTGGTTGATAACAGGACAGGGAACCATGCTTAAAAACGCTGTTTCACTCCCCAAAGAGGAGGCTCAGTTACAAATGCCTATGACAGGAGAACAAGTTAAAGAAAGTCCTAAAAAGAGCTTTAAATTGCCTAAAAAGGAGGTGAAGGAAGAAGAGGTACCAGCGTATAAGCCTCTAGAAAAGCCTCAAACTGCCCAGAATCTGGCACAAACCGTTGCTGCAGTTGATGGTAAAAGCATTGAACGCATCATCGTTTTTTATGCGGATAAAAGCTTTGTTGAATATCGCCCAGAATAGGCTGTTTCTATTGTTTTTGATAGCCATTTAAGCACTTAATAGGAGATGACAGCGTGTATGTTATTTAGGCGCGTGTTGTGGTTTAAACTTATCTTATCCATCGTCTTTTCTAATGATAATAGACGCCTATTTATGTACCTTATCAAAATGTAACCAGGAGGATTCGTATTAATTACTCAGTTTTGTGTATCTTTGTCCAATTTTGGGATTGTTACAAATGTAAACAACAATTCTTTTATTTGTACAGTATTAATAGTAATAAAGATACATGAAGAAGTACATCGATGATTTTAAGGTCATTAAAAATGAACGCTTAAATTACGAGTATGTCATCTTAACGCTACAGCATCCTGGTAAACTACCGGCGATGATGCCAGGTCAGTTTGTCGAAGTGCGGGTGGATAATGGGCCTAATACCTTCCTCCGACGACCTATTTCCATTCATGACATTGATGAAGCAAATAACACCATGAAACTGCTGGTGCAGGAGATTGGTGAAGGCACCAAATTGATGGGACAGCTTAAGGAAGGTGACAATTGTAACTTAGTTTACCCGCTGGGTAATTCCTTTTCTCTGCCTGAGAAGCCACGCGTTTTGCTGGTAGGTGGCGGTTGCGGTATAGCGCCTTTATTATTTATGGGCCGCCATTTAAAGGCCAATGGTATTGAACCACAGTTTCTGCTGGGAGCGCGCACAGAGGAAGGCCTGATTGCTCTAGAGGCTTTCAGAGAATTGGGGCAGGTGCACACTACCACCGAAGATGGTTCGGTAGGTACTAAAGGCTACGTGATTCACCACCCTGTGATGCGCACGCATGAACCGGAGATTGATATGATTTATACGTGTGGGCCGGAAGCAATGATGAAGGTGGTAGCCAAATATGCCCGTAACCATAACATTAAATGTGAGGTATCGCTCGAAAATCATATGGCTTGTGGTTTTGGTGCTTGTTTATGCTGTGTGGCAGACACCATTGACGGGCATAAATGTACGTGTACGGATGGTCCTGTTTTTGACTCAACTTATTTGAAATGGTAGATTTACAGATAGATTTAAACGGATTAAAGCTAAAAAATCCGGTGATGACAGCGTCCGGAACCTTCGGCTATGGTGAAGAGTTCATGGATTTTTTCGATATCAGCTGTTTGGGCGGTGTATTAGTAAAAGGTACTACACTGGAACACCGCGAGGGCAATGCTTATCCACGTATGGCCGAAACGCCGCAAGGGATGTTAAACGCTGTAGGCCTGCAAAATAAAGGCGTACACTACTTTGCCGAGCACATATACCCACGCATTAAAGATTACGATACGCATATGCTGGTGAATGTATCTGGTTCAACCATAGAAGACTATATTAAAACAGCAGAGGTGGTGAATGAACTGGATAAGATTCCTGGTATCGAGCTGAATATTTCGTGCCCGAATGTGAAGGAAGGCGGTATGGCATTTGGTACCAGCTGTCCATCTGCTGTATCGGTGGTAGAAGCTGTACGTAAGGTGTACAAGAAGCACCTGATGGTGAAGCTATCGCCAAACGTAACGAACATTGCGGAGATTGGAGCCGCAGTGGAAGGGGCTGGTGCCGATTCCATCTCATTGATTAATACCCTGCTGGGCATGGCCGTTAATGCGAAGACCCGTAAGCCGGTGTTGAGCACAGTTACGGGTGGTTTATCCGGTCCGGCTGTGAAGCCTGTTGCTTTGCGTATGGTGTGGCAGGTATCACAGGTGGTAAAGGTGCCGATTGTGGGTATGGGTGGTATCATGAATGCCACTGATGCAGTTGAATTTATGCTGGCTGGAGCCTCAGCCATTCAGGTGGGTACGGCCAATTTTATTGATCCTTGTGTAACGGCTAAGATAGTTGATGGACTGGAACAATACTGTCAGGAGCATGGCTTTTCTAAGGTCAGTGACCTGGTTGGTGCTTTAGAGGTGTAAACCATTCAACGATTTATTGATATTAAGCTCACTTTATTGTGGGCTTTTTTTGTGTGAAGCTGATTTACAAAAGTAAACAACATGCATTGTGCTGTATTTGAGACTTTAATTACACTTGTAAACTATTGAGTAGAGTAAGTTGTATTTACATTTGGCAATTGCTTATTAGGAGTATAATAATAGTTTGTTTTAAGCTCACAAAAGGCCACTGTGCTCTTTATAGTTTTTTGAATAGGCCAATGACAAATATCTCTGCTAATAACCTATATAGCAGCTAAAGTCTATAAACAAAAAAAGCCCCTTAATACGGAGCTTTGTGGTGACTCAGCAGGGATTCGAACCCTGGACCCACGCCTTAAAAGGGCGTTGCTCTACCAGCTGAGCTACTGAGTCATCCTTTGCTTTTGCGCTTGCAAATATAGACCTTATGAGGCATATGCACAAGTTTTGTATAATATTAATCAAGATGATTTTACTTACTGGATAATCAAGCTTTTTACCCACTGGCACTTAAGAACTGATTATTTTTATTGCGAAGGTTAATTATGGGCTTAAAATAGCGCCTGATAATTGGCCAGCGCTCCGGGTATTGCTCTAATAGCTGTAATATTCGCACCCTGTTTTTGCGCAATGCATCTGAGATGGCAGGTGCTGATATGGGCTTTTGCATTGTAGCTCCAACATCTGCGCTGGTAATGGACTGTCCTTGCTGTTGTAAATACGTTGCAGCATCCTCCAGGCGGTCTAGTATCAGCATGGCCCTGTTTTGCTGATTACTAGCTAAAAAAGTCTTTGATACTTGTTGGTGAGCTGACTGTTGGGTTAGTTGAATGTAGCTTGCCTCGATCATCAATTCATCACCTGTTGCCGGATTATAAAGTTTACATATGTAATCTATACAATTGTCAATTGCAACTTTGCATACCTCGTAAGTGTGTTCGCCTGAAAGTAGTTTGTCGCGAGCCTGTACAGATATAACATAATTAACGCCATCTCTTCGGCTTGATTCAAGTAAATATGTATCTAACCAGTTGTTTTTCCACTCCTTTAAAGACTCTGATTGCTTGGTATTATCTAATTGATTGGCATTCAGTAGGCTTCTGGTGGCTTCCTTAAAGCTCTCTGATTCCTCTCGCACGGAATAATAATTGCCAAGGGTAATGCTGGCAAACTGACTGGCCATTTGGCCGATAATGGCCTTATGCGAAGTCTCCAGTTTGCTTTGATTGCCCGAAATACCAAAATTACTGCAGTCATTCCTGAAAAACAGATACGATAAAATCGTTGTCTCGCGGCTTCTGGTGCGCACCAATAAAACCAGGTAATGCGACTCTGAGAATAAGTCGAGCTGATTAAGCTTTAAGGTATCCTGGCTGACAAATGGCAATAACTCGGGTCGCAACCATTGATGGCTTATCTTTTCTCTCGAGATGTTTTTTAATTTTTGCCTGGCCTCATCACCGATATTAAGTGGAGTAATGATACCATGCATTTGTTGATGCCATTCCAGACCTTCCACTTGTTTATCGCTTTCATAAAAGGTTAATATTCGATCAAGGCCACTTAAGAAACTCTGCCACTGCCGCATTAAAAAAGCTGCAGGATGTGTGTGGATAGTATTTGTGGCAGGTGCGTGTCGCATTAATTGATTCTTTGACTAACAAAGGTATAAAACTTAAGTATAAACTTAAGTAATTACTTAAGTTATTAAGTAGTCTTAAGCAACTTTTTTTGTAATAAAAATTGCTTAATAAGTTTATAAATGTCTAATATATAGGAGATATTTGAAATTATATTGGTTTACTGTTTTAGTACTGTACTGGAAAATATAAGTAATTAATTAAGTAATTATGGTTTCATATCACGTATTCATTGAAAGACTGGCTGACTGGTTTATGCTGTTATTTTTGGATCCAGGTTATTTAAATGACATGGAGACTGAGGTAAACAGGCATCGTGTCATAGCAAAGACAAAGAAGGTTATTATTGGATTTAAACGGCCCATCTTGGAACTCAGCAATGTTTTGAAAGAAAAAGTTACAAAGTGTGGTAAAAGTGTTTTGCACATCTGCCAGCAAGCGATAATAATAGTGCCTGAACTGATGGTGCAGCCATTGCGCAGTCAGGCCCTTATGGCCCAGTGGCTATACTAAAAAGTCACCTACCTGAGCAGATGACCTTTCACTAAACATTAGATGCTGGAAATATCATTAATTAAATACTTCCTGCTCTCCTATATAGCCTTCCTGAATAACTGTCATCCTGATGTTTTGGCTATTAACAACACTGGCTTTCAAAAGAATGGCTGGCACCAGGCGTTTGCCGTTATTAACGGTGATATTCATATTGGAAGGTGCTTCGCCATCAGAAATTTTAATGGCCGCATTGGCAGCCGCAAAAGCTAACGATTCAATAGGTTTATAAATAGTGATGGTTTGATTGCCGGCAACAATATTGCGCACGGCCATGATATCGGCATCCTGCCCGGCCAAAAGAACTTTACCGGCTTTATTGTGTTCTTTGAGTGCTGTAATGGCACCTGATGCTAAGGCGTCATTGCCACAGATAATAGCATCTACCTCATTTTTGTCTTTTAAATAGGTGCTTAAAATGCGATAGGCCTCATCGGGCAGCCAGAAGTTGCTGAATTCGTCTAACACAATATTAATATCACCCTTATCTACCAGTGGCTGTAGTACATTCATCCAACCTAAACGCAACAGATAGGCATTGTAATCGCTGGTTGGACCGCTTATTAGCAGGTAATTGCCGGTAGGAGCTATTTTTGTCAGGTAATCAGCCTGAAGTTCACCAATATTAATGTTGTCGGTCGAAATGTAATAGTCCAGGTTACAGTTCTTAATCAGGCGATCGTATGATATTACAGGAATATAGTTTTTGTGGGCCAGCTTGACAATTTCACCGGCTTTTTCTAAATCAACCGGCACAACCACCAGCACGTCCACGCCTTCATCAATCAGCTTTTGTGCTTGTTCCACCTGCTTATCTGGATCTGAGTCTGCTACTTCAACATAAGGAATGCCACCCAGCTCCTTCACCTTTTCTTCAAACAGGGCCTTGTCTTTATTCCAGCGTTCTATTTCAAGGCTATCCATTAAAAAGCCTACTTTGGGTTTCATCTCGCAGGACGAAAGGATGAACACCCCCAGAAGGCAAATGGCAAACACATATTTTAAGGCATTGATTGAAAGCCATATTGGCGTGTTTGAATGGTTTTTTGCCACTATCCTGGCAGGTAGCTGCCCATCTCTATTGGGAAGGGTATCAACGGTCATGTCTTGTGTTTTGACGATTCTTTTCATACCGGATATTTTTGAGGTGGATAAATTTGTATTTAATTTACAACAAATGCCGGTTAAAGTAAAGTTCAGAACTGGCTATTATCTTGAAAATATGATTTTAAAAAGGAATAAATGTTAATTGAAAATCAACACTATAGAACGGTTTGGTATGATGATACAACCAGACAGGTGGCCATGATTAATCAGAATAAGCTGCCTTTTGTGTTTGAGCTTGTTTATTTTAAGACCTATCAGGAAACAGCTGAGGCTATTCGTGACATGACTGTAAGGGGCGCTGGAGCTATTGGTGCTACCGCCGGTTTTGCCATGGCACAGGCTTTTGATACCACAGGCGACCTTGTGAAAATACAGGAGGCTCGTGCATATATTGAAGCGACACGTCCAACAGCTGTTAATCTGTTCTATGCTACTGAAAAGGTTTTTAATGCTGGCAAGGAGCATAGAAACTCAGCTATGGTTGCAGCACAGCAGATTGCAGATGAAGACGCAGAGGGGTGTCGTTTGATTGGTGAATATGGGAACACCCTCATAAAACCATCCGGGAGAATACTGACTCACTGTAATGCCGGCTGGCTGGCCTTTGTGGATTACGGGTCGGCACTGTCACCGGTATATGCGGCGCATAATGCAGGCAAGCAACCCTTTGTATATGTGGATGAAACCCGGCCAAGAGGTCAGGGAGCTCGACTGACGGCCTATGAACTGGAGCAAAACAAGGTAGACCATCGAATAATCGCTGACAATGCCGCTGCTTACTATATGGCTAAAGGTGCTATTGATATGGTAATTACCGGCGCCGATAGGATTACGGCCAATGGTGATGTGGCTAATAAAATTGGTACCCTTGAAAAAGCTATTCTGGCCAAGGAATTTGGCATTCCGTTTTATGTAGCAGCTCCATTCAGCACCTTTGATTTTAATACGCCTTCTGGTGATATGATTGTAATAGAGGAAAGGAGCGATGAGGAATTGCTCTATCATGAAGGGCCGGATGAGCATAATATCATACGCAAGATTCGTATGGCTGCTCCTGGATCTGCAGGGCTTAATCCGGCTTTTGATGTCACACCACATCGCTATATAACGGGCTTTATCACCAATCGTGGTATCATACGCCCTGATGAGTTAAAAGGCTACCAATAAAAAAACAAACAGTTTTGTAGGTGCTTTGCTTATAAATTAATAAAAAAATAGGGGTTGTAATTTTGATTTAAATTATATATCCCTATTTTTGCAATGAAATCACTCATTCGTGACCGAAAAATAAGATGAATTATATCATTACAAATATTACTACTTCTACAACTACCCCTTGGGGGGTATAGCTTATTATTTCATCCGGTCATTTCATTTTTTTATTTATAAGTTTTTCAACCTAATCTGTTGTGGTTAGGCATTGATTATTTTGATTTTGTAAAGCTCACTATATGAAAGTTTTAAAATTTGGTGGTACATCTATGGGCAGTGCCTCAGCTATCCGTCAGGTACAAGCGATTGTCAAGAGCCAGTCAGAACCTGTTGTTGTTGTCGTTTCAGCCGTCGGAGGAATTACCGATAGGCTAGTGTTGGCTGCCAATACAGCGGTAAGGGGCGAGGACTACCAGAACATAATTGAAGAGGTAGTTAAGAAACATGCCACCATCGCACAGGAATTATTTGAAGACAATGGTCAGGCAGATCTTCATAGCTCGTGTCAGGATGTATGGCAAGAGTTAAGGCAAGTGCTCAAAGGGGTTTACTTAACGCGTGAATTAAGCACCAAAAGTTACGATACAATAGTGGGTGTTGGAGAGCGCCTGTCATCTGTTTTTTTAAGTCAGCTTATTGATGGTGCCAAACTGTTTGACAGTCGTCGTTTTATTATGACTGAAGCCAATGGCAAAGGTCACCATGTTAAATACAATGAAACCATGCAAGCCATTGGCGAGCTAAAATTTTCGCTAAGCAAGGTGAATGTCTTTCCTGGTTTTATAGCAGCCAATGCCGATGGCGAAAACACAACGCTTGGAAGGGGAGGTTCAGACTATTCGGCGGCTTTACTGGCTGCAGGTCTGGAGGCGAAAGCGCTGGAAATATGGACGGATGTTGATGGATTCATGTCGGCCGATCCGCGTGTAATAAAACGGGCCTACTGCATTGAACATCTGAGTTATGCAGAAGCGATGGAACTGTCGCATTTTGGTGCTAAGGTGATTTACCCGCCAACTATCATTCCGGCTTTACAAAAGCAAATCCCTATTAAAGTTAAAAATACATTTAATGCTTCGGCAAGAGGCACTTTAATTGATGATCAGAAGGATGAACAACAGCGCGTTAAAGGTCTGTCGTCTATAAAAGATGTGGCATTATTGACGCTACAGGGTAATGGTATGATTGGGATCACTGGTATTTCTATGCGCATGTTTAGTGCACTAGCCAGCCATAATATAAATATTATCCTTATCTCACAGGCATCCAGCGAAAGCAGTATTAGTGTGGTACTGGCCAATGAGGATGTAGAAGTGGCCAGGTTGGCCTTAATAAAAGAATTTGATAAAGAGATTGCCCGCCGCGAGATCAATGGAGTTTCTATTGATAAAGATATGGCAGTGGTGGCCATTGTTGGAGAGGGCATGAAACATGCACCAGGTGTGTCGGGCAAATTATTTAGTGACATAGGGCGCAATGGTATTAATATATATGCTATTGCCCAGGGGGCTTCAGAACTGAATATTTCATTTGTAATCCATGCACGCGACCTGAGAAAGTGCCTCAATGTGGTGCATGAGTCGTTCTTCCTGAGTGCTTATCAGGCTATTCACCTGTATCTGGTGGGTGTTGGTACAGTTGGTAAGAACCTGCTGCAGAAAATCACACGTCAATCAGAGCGCTTATTAAAAACCGAGCATCTAAGCATACGTTTAGCTGGTTTGGCCAACTCAAAGCAAATGATATTCAACGATAGGGGACTGGAATTGGAATCTGCCCTTGAAGTGCTTCAGGAGGCTAGTCCGGGAACAATAGACCAGTTTGTGGAGCAAATCATTGCCAACAACCACTCAAACAGTGTATTTGTAGATTGTACAGCCAGTGCACTGGTGGCTGAAAAATACCAACGATTACTGGAAAACAATGTATCTGTGGTGACAGCCAATAAGATAGCTGGCTCATCAAGTTATGCACGTTATGAACAACTGAAGAAAACAGCTCGTCAGAAAGGGGTGAAGTACCTGTTTGAAACCAATGTGGGAGCTGGCTTACCAATCATTAACACCATTAATGGTATGGTGCAGAGTGGTGATCGCATCCTGCAACTGGAAGCAGTGCTGTCGGGCACCTTGAATTATATCGTCAATAATGTCAGCGCAGATCGGCCCCTGTCAGAAGTAGTACTCGAGGCGAAAGAACTGGGCTATAGTGAGCCTGATCCACGTATTGATCTGAAAGGAACAGATGTGCTGCGTAAACTGCTGATTTTGGCACGTGAAAGTGAATATGCCCTGGAGGAGCAACACGTAGAGATCAAGCCATTTGTGCCTGCCGAGTATTTTACAGATGAGGCTGTGGAAGGGTTTCTGGAGCGTTTGAAGGCATACGATGCTACCTTTGAAGCGATGCGCGCCGAAGCTGACGCAAAAGGGAAAGTCATTCGCTATGCGGCCTCACTCAAAGAGGGGCGTGCCCGGGTGGGATTTATTGAAGTGGATGCCCATCATCCGTTTTATAATTTGGCGGATAGCAATAATAAAGTAATTCTCCGATCAGATTATTATTACGAGCATCCAATGGAGATAAAAGGCTACGGGGCCGGAGCAGACGTGACAGCTGCCGGTGTTTTTGCCGATATTATTAAAGTAGTGAACCTTTAACCTTAAACGAAATAAGCACATGAAACATCTTGTAATACTGGCAGATGGCTTTGCCGATCAACCAATCGAACGCCTGAATGGCAAAACGCCGATGATGGTGGCTAATACACCTCATATCGATCAGCTATGTGAGAAATCGGGTTGCGGTTACCTGAAAACGGTGCCTGATTCATTACATCCGGGCAGCGAAGTGGCCAATATGACTATTATGGGCTATGATGCCGAAAGATACTATCAGGGACGAGGCGTGTTGGAAGCGGCAGCTCTTGGGATTGATATAGGACCCACGGATCTGGTGTTTCGCTGTAATCTGGTGACCGTGGAAGCAGCTAAGCTGCTCAACCATTCTGCCGGCCATATTGAAACGGAAGAAGCGCGGGAATTAATCAATGCCTTGAATGAGTATTTGGGTACTGAGCGGGTTAAATTTTATGCCGGCGTAAGTTATCGTCATGTGATGGTGATAAAGGGTGGCAAAAATGGCGTAGAATGTACGCCACCTCACGATGTACCTGGCGAGTTTGTTGAAACAATCCTACCCAAGCCCTTTGAAAGTAATGATACCGTTAAACTGCTGCGCCAGTTAATGTTTGCTTCCAATGAACTGTTGAGTGAGCATCCGGTAAATGTGCGCAGGCGCGCTAAAGGATTGCCCGTTGCCAATATGATATGGCCCTGGTCGCCTGGTTTCAAGCCAGCCATGCCCACCATGAAGGAGCTATATGGCATTGAGCAGGGAGTGGTGATATCGGCGGTTGATCTGATTCATGGATTAGGCCAGCTGGGAGGACTGCAATCCGTTTTTGTAGAAGGAGCAACTGGCTTGTATACAACTAACTATACGGGCAAAGCACAAGCTGCTCTAAAAGCATTAAAGGAGGGGGCCGACTATGTGTTTCTGCATATTGAAGCACCTGATGAAGCTGGTCATGAAGGTGATGTGGAGTTGAAAATAAAAACGCTGGAGGATATTGATCAGAAAGTGGTGAAGCTGGTGCTTGAATATCTAAGTAAGGATGGCGAAGATGTGAGTGTGGCTTTTCTGCCCGATCATCCAACACCATGCGAGATAAGGACACACACGCGGGATCACGTACCTTTTATGATCTACCGGCCTGGGGTGGCCCCCGATAAGGTGAAGGAATATAATGAAGAATCGGTAAGCAATGGTGTATTTGGTTTTATCGATCAAACAGAATTTATGCAGGTATTATTATCCGGAAAAAAGTAAACAATGCAATATTACAGTACAAATAATCCATCTGTTAAGAGTGATTTAAAGAGGGCCGTCATTAATGGTTTGGCAGCTGATAAAGGCCTGTTTATGCCAGAGTTAATCCCGGTTTTACCGGATGATTTTTGGAAAGCTTTGCCAGATATGTCATTGGGCGAAATAGGCTTCCAAACCTTAAAGCACTTCTTTTGTCCTGAGATTCCCGAAGACGAGTTCAGGCAACTAACAACAGAAGCATTTAATTTTCCCATTCCGTTGGTGCCGGTCACCGATAGAATTGGTTCATTGGAATTATTTCATGGGCCTACCTTAGCCTTTAAAGATATAGGTGCCCGTTTCCTGGCACGGGTTATGGCGCGTTTTACCAAAGACACAGGTGCAGCGGTAAATGTGTTGGTGGCTACATCGGGTGATACGGGCAGTGCTGTTGCCAATGGCTTCCTCGGAGTAGAAGGGGTCAATGTATTTGTACTTTATCCCAAAGGGTTGGTGTCGGATGTCCAGGAAAAGCAATTCACCACCCTGGGCCAAAATATTACAGCCATAGAGGTGGATGGCACCTTTGACGACTGCCAGCGGCTGGTTAAAACTGCTTTCATGGATGATGAACTTAAGAAAAGTATGCAGCTGACCTCGGCCAACTCCATTAACCTGGCGCGTTTTCTGCCACAGATGGTTTATTATTTTTCAGCTTATGCACAGGCGCTTAAGCAAGGGCGCAAAGAAGTTAAGTTGTGTGTACCCAGTGGTAATTTCGGTAATTTAACTGCCGGATTAATTGCTTACAAGATGGGCTTGCCTATTAAACGTTTTGTAGCTGCTACCAACTGTAACGATATTGTTCCTAAATATCTGAATACGGGTAATTATCAACCTGCCCCGAGCATTGCTACACCGGCCAATGCCATGGATGTAGGTGATCCAAGTAACTTTGTTCGGATACAGGAGTTGTTCCATCATAAGTTATCGGATATTAAAGCGGTTGTAGAAGGTGTGAAGGTGGATAATGATACAATTTATTCAACCATTCGTTCGGTATTCAAGACGTCTGGTTATGTACTTGATCCGCACGGAGCCATTGGCTATCATGCTATCAAAGATAAATTGGACACCAATGCTTACGGTATTTTCCTGGCAACTGCTCACCCGGCTAAATTCCCTGAAACGGTAGAGGAGGTGATTCAGCAGAAAGTGGAACAACCAGAACGCCTCAAAGCATTTTTAGATGGTCAAAAGCAAGTGGAAAGTGCCTCGGCTGACTATGGTGATTTGGTAAAAATCCTGCTGGGCCACGCCGGACGTAAGTAGGCATGTGTTAAAAAATCCTGCTAATCTTTAATATATTTTTAAAAAAAAACTATTTTTACGACCGTTGAAATCAATTGTATCAATAAAATAGATTAAAAGAATTTTATTATGAAGTATTTAGCAACTTTATCTCTTGTGTTAATGGTAGCTTTCGGAGCTTATGCTCAGGAAGAAAGTGCGGCAGAATTGAAAAATCAGGGGAATGAAGCTTTAAGAGCGAAAAATTACAAAGGCGCGTTGGAGTTATTTGAAAAAGCAATTGCAACTTGGGGCGAAGAACCAATGGATGAAGCCATGGTTTACAATGCAGCTACTTGTGCGCGTAAAATAAAAAATTACGATAAGGCCATTAACCTTTACGGCGAGTCTAAGAAATTAAACTACAAAGCTGACGTTTCTACCTATTACATTGCTTCAGCATTGAAGAGTGCTGATAAAGATGCCGAAATGGAAAAAGTGCTTTTAGCCGGTATTGAAGAGTATGGCACAAGCAAGTACGTGGCACATATGAAAAAGATGTTGGCTGGTTATTATGTGAAAGAAAGTAACGAACTTTACACCAAAGGGCAGGGCATCTTAAATACACGTGTTGATGGTAACCGCGATGAGTGGGATGCTATTAAAGAAAAAGCTAAGGTTGTTTTGGATGAAGCAGCTGATTTAGCTAAGAAAGCTTTGGAGTATGATGCAGCTAATAAAAATGCACAAGCCATCTTAAGCGGAATTGACACTTTCCTGGCTAGCTAAGAAAGAATAAAAATAGTTGAAAGCGGCAGTCTGATTAGGCTGCCGCTTTTTTTTGGTATCATTCTTGGTGAATTTCTAACTAACTCAGTTATTTTTGTAGCTCAACCCCTAAAAACAAGAAGTAAATGAAACAACTGTTATCAGTGCTGTTACTCACCGGCTGTGTGAGTGCACTATTCGCGCAAAATGCGGATGTAATGAAGAGTGATGCTATCATGCAGGAGAGTCAGATGCAATACCTCGCTGCTGCCGAATTGTATGAAAAAGCTGCTCAGCTCTATGAATCAGATGGTCATACGGATGCCTTCTCCTGGTTCAAAGCTGGTCAAAACTATGCAAAGGCTAAAGCTTATCAAAAGGCCGTGACCATGCTGGATAAGGCACAGACAAGCGGTTATTCCGAGGCAGAATTGTATCTGTCTATGGGGGATGCTTTTGCCGGCACAAAGCAATTTGATAAAGCAGAAAAGGCCTTAATCGATGGGCGCAATCAGTTTGCAAGCCAAAAGGCTGAATTCACCAAAAAGCTGGGCTATCTGTACTTTAACTCTGAGCAATATGAAAAAGCGGTGACATCCTTAAGTGAAGCTATTAGCGAGGAGCCAGGCAATTATATGTATCACTACCTCTTAGGTTCATCTTATGAGCGTTTGAAGGATTATGCTAAAGCTACAGAGGAGCTTGAAAAAGTGGTGGCTTTACAGCCCAATCACCTTAACAGTATTAAGAAGCTCGGTGTGATCTACTTTAAGCAAACTGACCATCTCTACAGCAAAGAAACAAAACGCTATGAGGCTATGAAAAACCCGAGTCGGGTAGATTATCACAACTCAACAAAAAAGCTGGAGGAGATTGCTAAAGGGTATAATAAAGCCTTACCATACCTGGAGCAGGCGCACCAACTTTCGTCTAAGGACAAGGCTATAATCAGCTGTTTGAGTATTGCTTACAGACGATTGAAAATGGAGGATAAGGCCAGCCAAATGGCAGCCTTGTTAAAATAATCCAAAATAAATAGCACAAAAAAAGCTGCCTGTGGGCAGCTTTTTTTGTGCTTGGAAATATTTCTATTCTTCCTTTTTCTTCGATAGTTCAATAATGGCAGTGGTTATTTTTTCTTCTTTATCGTCATAATCCACCTTAATAATATCACCTTCTGATACGGACGCCTGGATAATGACCTCGGCCATTTCATCTTCCAGGTATTTTTGGATGGCACGTTTCAGAGGACGCGCACCATACTGAACGTCGTAGCCTTTCGAAGCAATAAAGTCTTTGGCTTTATCGGACAGCTCCAGTTTGTATCCCAGAGCTTCCACGCGGTCATACAGTCCTTTTAGTTCAATATCAATAATCTTGTGAATGTCCTCTTTTTCCAGGTTATTGAAGATGATAACATCATCAATACGATTAATAAACTCAGGCGCGAACGCTTTTTTCAGCGCTTTCTCAATAACCCCTTTAGCATGATCACGGTCTGAGATACTACTGGCCGGGGTAAAACCAACTCCACGGCCAAAATCTTTCAGTTCGCGCGTACCGATGTTCGAGGTCATGATGATAATGGTATTTTTAAAGTCCACTTTTCGACCTAAACTATCAGTCAAACGACCTTCATCCAGCACCTGAAGCAGTAAATTAAAGACATCTGGATGAGCTTTCTCAATTTCATCCAAAAGCACCACTGCATAAGGGCGACGGCGTACCTTTTCGGTTAGTTGACCACCCTCTTCGTACCCAACATATCCCGGAGGGGCACCTACTAATCGCGACACAGAGAATTTCTCCATGTATTCGCTCATATCAATGCGAATAAGTGCGTCGGTTGTATCAAAAAGATACCTGGCCAGCACTTTTGCCAGGTGGGTTTTACCAACACCGGTTGGTCCTAAAAAGACAAAAGAGCCAATGGGGCGGTTCGGATCTTTCAGTCCGGCCCGGTTACGTTGTATGGCTTTTACAATCTTTTCAATGGCGGTATTCTGGCCAATGACCGATCCATTTAACTCTTTACCCATCTTCAAAAGGCGGAAGCCTTCGGCCTGGGCTACTCGTTGTACCGGTATACCTGTCATCATGGCTACTACTTCTGCCACTTTTTCAGCATCTACGCTCTCACGGTGTTGAAGCAGTTCTTCTTCCCATTTACTTTTGGCACTATCCAGCTCATCAAGCAGCTCCTTTTCTTTGTCACGGAAGCTGGCCGCCAGTTCAAAATTCTGGGCTTTTACGGCTTTGATCTTATTCTCCTTAACCTCGTCAATGTTGTTTTCAATCTTCAGGATGGTTTCGGGCACTACAATATTGGAAATATGTACGCGCGAACCAGCTTCATCTAAGGCATCAATGGCTTTATCGGGCAAATGCCTGTCAGAGATATAGCGCTCAGTCAGCTTAACGCAGGCCTCCACGGCTTCCGGTGTATAGCTCACATTGTGGTGGTCTTCGTATTTCTCCCTGATGTTATTCAATATCTCCACGGTCTCTTCAATGGTCGTCGGTTCCACCATTACCTTTTGGAATCGACGCTCCAGGGCACCGTCTTTTTCAATGTGCTGACGGTATTCATCCAGTGTAGTGGCACCAATGCATTGTATCTCACCACGTGCCAGGGCTGGCTTCAGCATATTGGCCGCATCCAGCGAACCAGTGGCGCCACCGGCACCTACAATGGTGTGTATCTCATCGATAAACAGGATAATATTCGGATTGCGGCTTAACTCGTTAAGAATGGCCTTCATACGTTCCTCGAATTGCCCCCGGTACTTGGTGCCGGCAACAATAGAAGCCAGATCAAGGGTTACCACACGTTTGTCAAAAAGTACCCTGGACACCTTCTTTTCATTGATGCGTAGAGCTAAGCCTTCGGCGATGGCTGATTTACCAACACCCGGCTCTCCAATCAAAATGGGGTTGTTCTTTTTGCGACGACTTAATATTTGTGCCAGTCGTTCAATTTCTTTTTCTCTGCCAACGATGGGGTCCAGTCGATTTTCTTCCGCAGCTTTGGTGATGTCAATGCCAAAGTTGTCCAAGACAGGTGTGTCTGAACCTGTTTTGGCACTAGCTTTACTGCCTTCGCCACCCGAACCGGAGCCCGATCCGGAAAAGGGGCTATCCTGATCGTCATCCTCCGGATAGTCGGCCTTGGCCAGGGGAGCTTCTTGCTCAAGTATTTCTTTAACCCGCTGGTAATTAATATTTTCTTCTGCCATAATTTCCCATATTATACTGCTCTTTTCTTTCAGAAGAGCGATTAGTAAATGGCCTGTATTAACACGCTTACTTTTTAAGGCTTTAGCTTCGAGGTGAACCAGTTTTAATACTCGTTCGGCTGATTGTAATAATGGCAGATTATCGCTTTGGATGGCCTCCTTTTCTTTCAGGTGCTCATCTAATGCATATTTGATGCGCGAAATATCGGCATTCAGCCATTGCATTATTTCCATGGCAACACCTTCACCGTCACGCAAGATGCCAAGCATCAGGTGTTCTGGCGATATGAAATGGTTACCCAACCTTTCAGCTTCTTCCTTACTGTATGAGATCACGTCTTTAATACGTGGCGAAAAGTTTAAATCCATATAATTGTTTGAATCTATTTATTACAAAACAAGCTGCCGGCTCTCTTGTTTGGCCGACAGGTAAAAAAAATGAACAAGAATCGTGCAACAAGCGAAAGAACAGCCTATGAACTGCAAAACCTGACAATTGTGCAGCTTCTTGTCAATGGATGAATTTAATTATTCTCCTTGCAATAATCAAAAAATGTTGAAAACATTCCTGCGGTGAACCTGCTTTTTGCCTGTTGATAAAATGTGTTAATAATCGTTTTTCCATCTAATCGAAATTACTTAAATTAGTGCGTTCAAAAAATGGCTGATACAAGCCATTTTTTATTGTAATAGATTATATAAAAACAAACTCATAAATGACTGAAGGAGAAAAAATAATAAAAATCAACATTGAGGAAGAGATGAAGTCAGCCTACATCGATTATTCGATGTCGGTGATTGTTTCGCGTGCCTTACCTGATGTTCGTGATGGAATGAAACCGGTTCACCGCCGCGTTTTGTATGGGATGAGTGAGCTGGGATTAGCAGCCAATAAGCCGTATAAAAAATCTGCCAGAATTGTAGGAGAGGTGCTGGGTAAGTTCCACCCACACGGCGATTCATCGGTTTATTTTGCCATGGTAAGGATGGCTCAGGACTGGTCATTGCGCTATCCTTTGGTTGATGGACAAGGAAACTTCGGATCGGTTGATGGAGACAGCCCGGCGGCGATGCGTTATACGGAGGCGCGTTTAAATAAGCTGGCGGAAGAAATGTTGGTGGATATTGAAAAAAACACCGTCGATTTTCAATTGAATTTTGATGACTCTATTCAGGAGCCAACAGTTTTACCTACACGCATCCCCAACCTCTTAGTCAACGGGGCATCAGGTATTGCAGTGGGTATGGCTACGAATATGCCGCCGCATAACTTGCGCGACACGATTGACGCCACCATTGCTTACATCAACAACAATGACATCGAAATTGATGAGTTGATTGATATTGTTAAGGCCCCTGACTTCCCGACAGGAGGTACGATCTATGGTTACCAGGGTGTTAAAGATGCCTTTAACACTGGTAAAGGACGTGTGGTGATCCGTGCCAAAACAGATATTGAGATGGAAGGCAACGGTCGTGAGAAGATTATCATTTCAGAGATACCATACATGGTGAATAAGGCCGAGCTGATCATGAAGATTGCCGACCTGGTGAATGATAAAAAGATTGATGGTATCTCCAATGTGAATGATGAGTCAGACCGTCAGGGTATGCGCATTGTGATTGACTTGAAGAAGGATGCAATTGCCAATGTGGTGCTGAACCATCTATATAAGTATACGGCCATGCAAACCTCTTTTGGGGTCAATAATATTGCATTGGTGAATGGTCGTCCACAATTATTGAATCTTAAGGGATTAATCAAGTGTTTTGTGGAGCACCGTCACGAAGTTGTGACGCGTCGTACACAATATGAATTGGATCAGGCCGAAAAACGCGCGCACATCCTGGAAGGTTTGATTATTGCCAGTGATAATATTGATGAAGTGATCAAAATTATCAGGGCTGCTAAAACGCCTGATGAAGCGCGTGAGAACCTCATAAAGCGCTTTGAGTTAACGGATATACAGGCACGTGCCATTGTGGAAATGCGCCTACGTCAGTTAACCGGACTGGAGCAGGATAAACTGCGTGCTGAGTATGAAGAGCTGATGAAGGAGATTGCCCACCTGAAAGATATATTGGCCAACTTTGAATTGCGCATGAGCATTATCAAAGAAGAGCTGGAAGAGGTCAAAGCTAAGTATGGTGATGAGCGTCGTACAGATATCGTTTACAGTTCTGAAGAGTTTAACCCGGAAGATTTCTACGCTGATGAAGAAATGATCATTACCATTTCTCACCTGGGCTATATGAAGCGCACGCCATTGGCTGAGTTCAAAACGCAAAACAGGGGTGGTGTAGGCTCAAAAGGTTCCAACACACGAGACGAAGACTTTATTGAGCACATCTATCCGGCTTCTATGCACAATACCATGCTGTTCTTCACCAAAAAAGGACGCTGTTTCTGGCTGAAAGTTTATGAAATACCGGAAGGTACAAAGAACTCTAAGGGTAGAGCCATTCAGAATTTGCTGAACATCGATCCGGATGATACGGTGAAGGCATTTATCAAGGTGAAGAAGCTGAATGATGAGGATTACATCAATTCGCACTACATCATGATGGGTACCAAGAAAGGTGTGGTTAAGAAGTCATTATTGAAAGATTACTCTCGTCCGCGTGTGAATGGAGTAAACGCTATTACCATTAAAGAGAACGATGAGCTGTTGCAGGCCCGTCTCACCAATGGACAGTCTGAAATACTGATGGCTACACGCTCAGGTCGTGCCATTCGCTTTAACGAAACACAGGCCCGATGCATTGGCCGGACAGGTGCAGGTGTGCGTGGTATAACGCTGGCTTCAGAACATGATGAAGTGGTTGGCATGGTTTGTGTGAAAGATACAGAAGCTGAAGATATTCTGGTAGTGTCCGAAAAAGGATATGGAAAACGTTCCAAAACGGAAGATTACCGGGTTACCAACCGCGGTGGTAAGGGGGTAAAAACCATGAATATCAGTGAAAAAACCGGTGAATTGATCACGATTAAAAACGTGACTGACGATAACGATTTAATGATTATTAATCGTTCGGGTATTGCTATTCGATTATCAGTTAGTGAGATGCGAGTAATGGGACGTGCTACTCAGGGCGTTCGATTAATCAATCTGAGCAAGAAGCAGGATGAAATCGCATCGGTAGCTAAAGTAACTTCAGAAGCGGCCATTGAACAGGAAGCTTTTGAACAGGAGGATAACGATGATGTGGTAACCGAAAATACTAAGGAACAAACTAACGAATGAGGATAAATACTATATTTGCCTCACAAAATCAATCTAAAACTTTTTGAAATGAAAAGATTAGCGCTATTTGCAATTTTAATGTTCAGCATCTCAGCTGTATTTGCCCAAAAAGGTAAAGTATCAGCTGCCAGTGGTTATTTGGACACAAATGACGTAGATGCTGCAAAAAAGGCAATTGACCAGGCTATTGAGAACGAGAAATCAATGAACTGGCCTAAAACATACATCATTGCTGCCAAAGTTTATACTGAGTTGGCTAAATCCGGACAGGATGCTGATGGTATCAAAAAAGCGGTGGATTTCTACAAGAAAGCCATTGAGCTTGACCAAAAAGGTGATGAAAAAGGTAAGGGAATTGGTAAATATGAGAAAGAAATTAAGCTTCAGCTGACATTCTTCAAGCCTGACTTAACTAACTCGGGTATCGAAGGATTTAATACTGAAAATTTCGAGCAGGCTTTATTTGCTTTCGAAAATGTATTGTATATCAATGCTTTACCAATGTTCCAGGAAGAAGCCCCAGGTATTGATACAGCTATCGTATACAACTGTGCATTAGCTGCTTACAATGCCAAGGACTGGAACAGAGCTGAAAAGTATTTCAACCAGTCAATTGACTTAGGCTACGGTGGTGGTGATGCTGTATTGTTGTTGGATCAGGTGTTTGATGCATCTGGTGACAGCACAAAAGTAGCTGAAAACCTGCAGCGTGGTTTCCAAAAATATCCTGAAGATGAGCGTATTTTAACAACACTGATTCAGTACTACCTGGATGCTCAGCAGAATGATGCTGCTTTAGAATACCTGAATACAGCCATCGAAAAGGATCCTGAGAATCCATCATTCTACTATGCGCGTGGTGTTCTGTATGAGAGCATTGATAAAGATGAAGCCATTAAGAACTATGAAAAGTGTTTAGAAATTGACAACAAGTTTTTCAATGCGCTTTATAACATTGGAGTTATCTATTATAACAAAGGTGTTGAGCAGCAAAATGTAGCCAATGATAAAACAACCACAAAAGAATTCAATGCAGCTATGAAAGTGGCTAACGAATTCTGGGAAAAATCATTACCATACATGGAAAGTGCTCACGAAGTGCAGCCGGAAGAAGCAGCCGTTCTAGAAACTTTAAAAGGTTTGTATTACCGCTTCGAGAGAATGGACAAGTACAATGAAGTAAAAGCTAAGATTGACGCTTTAAATTAATAAAGAAGGTAGCCGGTTTAATCGCCGGCTATTTTTTTATATTTTAAAAATAACATAATATCAAATATAAGACAGGGGTATTGGTGCTTTGGCCAAAGCCAAATTATAAGCATAGGCATACGACATTGTGGTAATTGAAATAAAATCAGTATTGCTCTTTAATAAAGCCTCTGAGAATTGAATATCTCATTCGTATCTGCATAAATCCACGTACGTGCCAATCTCAGCGAATTTTAAATGGCTTAAATCCTTAAGAGTATGTGGTAAACAATGCACTAAGTGCAAACAGATTTTCCTGAGTGGATGTATGGTTTATAACAAATACGGGTAAAGCTAAAATTATAAGTCCGGTAATTGTGCCTGTTTAAGTCAGAACGTCTGAACAGGTTCAGCACTGAATAGATTATTTGAAAGAATACTAAATGAGTCTCATAAGAAAGCCGCTGAGTAAACGTTATTAAACAGCGGCTTAGGTTGTAGAATCCGGGAAAAGATAAAGTTTGCAGCAATTTAGGTATTTGAAGTATTATTTATCTTAGTATATATACCTAGTCAATAAAAGACTTGAGAGTCTGTTTTGTCACAGAAGTCAAATTGTATACATACCTCACACATTAAAACTCGTATCCGAATTTTGCAAGAGTATTTTATGTAAAACAGATAAAATAACAGCTGAGTATTGCCATTCACAACTGTTTAAGTTTAATCTTACGTAGTGGTTGTTTGGAAACGCAAGGAATACAAACCCATGTAATATCAGTCTCAATACTATCATGTCAGGATTTATTTTTGCACTCATTGCATGATATGGCCAATCTTCGGCTTTCAACTGTTATAACAATGACCATTTTTCGCGCTTTTTCACCTTCAATATGCCCTATAATTTATTAACAAAGCGTTTCAAAACCTACATTTTTATTAAATTCGCATGTAAATCAAGAGAGAGGTTTTGGACAAATACCAGAAATTGCAATTATTTACCAATTATATACTAGCTGCTGCCCTATCTAAGTTAGCTCATGTAAGTCATAAAATCTTGCATAAATACTTTGACAGGCTGGCTATTAGTCAATACGCGCATCAATTTCAATGGACTGTCCGTTACCGGGTAACTACTTCTGTAAACACTGCAGTGAGCACTAACAGAGCTGACTGCCCCATACACCAATCCGATAAAAAAGAATGTGCTGTTAGGGTAACCTATGGCCTTTTACGGTGTATAACGGAAGTGGAATCGCCTGTTTTCTCTGGGATTTTACTTAAATGATATGGGGGTCTGGACTCAACCTCATTGGTGTTTATATGTTTCTTGAGTGGAGACTGTTTATTCGCCTTAAAATCAGCCAGTAGCTGACTCACACATTGTGACTGAGGAGGCGAAGCTTTATCATCTTGAACGCCTTCGGCTTGTAGGCCATTAGTGAAGAGTTAAAAGTGATGAGTGATGAGTGATATGCTTTATTACATCAATTTTGAATCTCAATAAGCACATTAATCTGTGGTTAAAAAGAATGAAAAATTAAAAGTGCATAACGGTAAAAATTCATAGCATACTCAACTCTTCAACCAATAAACAATTCAACAATATTTAACTCGCAGCTACCGCACGACTCTGATCGTGTGGGCGACGAAATTAATTTGCAGACTACAATGGAATTCATTAACACCCAAATACAAGACCTGACATTAATTAAGCCAAGTGTTTTTGGCGATAACCGGGGCTATTTCCTGGAATCGTTCAACCAGGAGAAGTTTAGCCAACACATTGGTGATGTCAACTTTGTACAGGTTAACGAATCCAAATCAGCTTATGGCGTATTGCGGGGCTTACACTATCAGAAACCACCCTATTCACAGGCTAAGCTGGTGCGTTGTATCGAAGGGAAGGTGTTGGATGTGGTGGTGGATTTACGTCACCTCTCTCCTACCTATGGTCAGCACCTGAGCTTTGAGCTAAGTGGTGAGAACAAGCATCAACTGTTTATCCCAAGGGGATTTGCCCATGGTTTTGTAGTATTGAGCGAAACGGCTATTTTCAGCTACATGGTGGATAATAAATATGCCCCTGACTATGATAGTGGCATTGCCTGGAATGATCAAGACCTGAATATTGACTGGCAACTGCCCGTTGAGGAAATCATACTATCGGAAAAAGATAAAGCGTTAATGCCAATGAAAGAAACGGTGATTCCAACAATGTGAAAAAGTTTCTAGTTGCTGGTATATAAGTCTAAAGTACAAGCGCATTAACGTAAAAGACTATTTCTAAAAATGAACCACAGATTTAAAAGGATTAAGAAGATTAAACAATTTTAATAATCACCATAATCTGTGGTAAACTATTTAAAACAAACAATCTTAATAATCACCATAATCTGTGTTTAATCATATGCAAAATATTCACCCCACAACATCTATCTCAACCGCGACGATAAAGAACCGAACCAAATAGTTACCACAGATTAAAAGGATTAAAAGGATTAAAAAGATTAATAATGCCAAACCTATTAGATGAACATTTTCCATTAAAAGATGAAACCTATGCAATAATAGGGGCAGCAATGAGCGTTCATAAATCATTAGGTTTTGGTTTTCTTGAAAAAGTTTATCAGGAGGCCCTTGAAATTGAATTACAGAAACGTAATATTCCTTTTAAGAGAGAAGAACAAATAGAAATTTTCTATAGCGGACAAAAACTTAAACAAAAATACATAGCTGATTTTATTTGTTATGAGAAAGTTATAGTAGAGTTAAAAGCTGTATCTCAATTGTCGAATGAGCATGAAGCTCAATTATATAACTATCTGAAAGCTACAAATAAAAAAGTGGGTTTATTATTAAACTTTGGTGAAATAAGTCTAAAGTACAAGCGCATTAACGTAAAAGACTATTTCTAAAAATGAAGCACAGATTTAAAAGGATTAAGAAGATTAAACAATCTTAATAATCACCATAATCTGTGGTAAATAATTATTAAAGCTGCCAATCATATAATCTTAATAATCAACATAATCTGTGGTTAATCATATGCAAAATATTCACCCCACCAACATTTATCTCAACCGCGACGATAAAGAACAATACCTGAAGCAAAAAGCCAAGGTCATCTGGATCACTGGATTATCAGGTTCGGGTAAAAGTACCCTGGCACATGGACTGGAGCGTCGACTGGCGGAGCGTGGTTATCTTACCCAGGTATTGGATGGTGATAATATCCGCACGGGCATCAATAATAATTTAGGCTTTACGGAGGAAGACCGCACTGAGAATATTCGTCGCATTGCGGAGATTAATAAGCTATTCCTCAACTGTGGCATCATCTCCATCAATGCCTTTATCTCACCCACCAATGATATCCGCCAAATGGCACGGGAGATTATTGGAGATGTGGATTTTATTGAAATATTTGTGGATGCATCCTTTGATACCTGTGCAAAGCGAGACCCCAAGGGCTTATACAAGAAAGCACTGGCCGGACAAATTAAAAACTTCACCGGTCTGGATGCGCCTTTTGACAGACCAGACAATGCTGAAGTAACCATCAACACCGATGAATTAAGCATTGAAGAAGGCATTGAGAAAGCCTATCAGTTTGTAAAGAGTGAAGTAAGGTGGTAGTAAGCGCGCTTCGGCTTTTAGCTCATTAGCAAAGAGCAGAGAGTGAAGAGTTAAAAGTGATGAGTGATAAGCATTATTACATCAATTTTGGATCTCATTAATCATCATAATCCGCTTAATCTGTGGACCAAAACTAACCAAGCTGCCAATCAATGCTCCACCCGGGGAGCTGGCCAGAGGCCTGAGGGGCTTAATAAGCTAAGCGTTGAGAATTGAGACTCTGTTGCTTGATCAATATTTTCATTTATAGTAATTTACCGGATATACCTAACAAAAACTGCGATGCATACCATAAAACTAAAAATACATGACAAAGCCTATAAGCATTTTATTTGGCTGTTAAGCAAGTTTAGCAAGGATGAGATAGAGATTATCAGTGAAGATGAAGCATTTCTAAAAATACAGGCAGAACTTCAGGCTGAGCTCAATGAAATAAATGAAGGAACAGTTAAATATTATACCATTGATGAATTAGAAGAACGACTGGAAAGCAAAATAAGGAGAAATGAAGATAGTCTTTAAAGAATCCTTTATTCTAAAGCTTGAACACCAAGTTGAATACATAGCTGTTGATAGCCCGGCGAGAGCTCGAAAGTTCAAATCTGAACTGATTCAACAATTAAAGCAAATACCAAAGAATCCATACCAATACAGAGCTTCCATATACTTTGAAGATAAAAGAATAAGGGATGTTATTTTCAAGGGTTATACAATTGTATTTCGCATCAATAACAATACGATTGAAGTGTTTGGCTTCGTTAAGTACCAAAACAAATTGGACTAATGAAGGACAGACTTTCAACGCTACCGTACGACTCCGATCGTGTGGGCGACGAAATAAAAAGCTATACTAATAGAAAATAGATAGAATAAGCGATAAGAAGTGAGAGACCAGAACGCCTTCGGCTTTTAGCACATTAGCAAAGAGTGAAAAATTAAAAGTGATGAGTGATAAGCTCTATTACATCAATTTTGAATCCCAATAATCACATTAATCTGTGGTAAATAATTATTAAAGCTGCCAATCATTAATCTTTATAATCTGCGTAATCTGTGGTTAAAAAGAGTTAAAAGTGAAAAATTTAAAGCGCATAACGGTAAAAATTCATAGCATCCTCAACTCTTCAACCAATAAACAATTCAACAATATTAAATTCGCGTTCATTCGCGTAATTCCCGGACAACCGAATTAACCAAGCTGCAAATCAATAATCATCATAATCCGCGTAATCTGTGGACCAAAACTAACCAAGCTGTAAATCATCTTGATACTTACATCTTGATACTTGTTACTAATTTAAAACAATGGAAAAATACGATTTAATTATACGCCCCAAACGCCATGCGTTCGATATTAATTTTAAGGAGATATGGCAGTACCGCGACCTGCTCCGTATGTTTGTGAAGCGGGATATTATCACCGTTTATAAGCAGACCATCCTGGGGCCAATTTGGTTTGTGGTGCAACCCATTCTAACGACCCTTATTTACATGGTGGTATTTGGCCGAATAGCCCAAATCAGTACCGATGGCACGCCCCAGATATTGTTCTACCTGGCCGGTATCACCATCTGGAACTATTTCTCCGAGAGCTTTAATAAGACGGCACAGACCTTTAAAGAGAATGCCAATATCTTTGGGAAGGTGTATTTCCCACGGCTCATCATGCCTTTTGCCAAGGTCACAAGCGGGCTGATTAAGTTTGGTATCCAGTTCGCCTTTTTTATGGCGGTGTACTTGTATTACCTGCTAACACAGGAAGGCGCAGTACAGCCCAACTGGAGCATTGCGCTCCTGCCCGTCTATATTATTCTGATGGCCATGTTTGGTTTGGGCACCGGCATCATCTTCACCAGCTGGACCACCAAGTACCGTGATCTGACCTTCTTATTAACCTTTGGCGTGCAACTGCTGATGTATGCCTCACCGGTCATTTACCCGGTCAGCTCTATACCCGAAGGCACCATGCGCGACATATTGCTGCTCAACCCCTTCACCCCTATCCTCGAAGGTTTTAAATACGCCTTTTTAGGAGCCGGTCATTTTAGCTGGGCTAGCCTGGGCTATAGTGCTGCCGTAGCAACAGTCATCCTGTTTTTAGGCATTATCATCTTCCATAAAACAGAACGTAACTTTATTGATACAGTCTAGTCATCTAATTAATGCGAATTTGACGAATTATTGATTAGCATGGCGCTTAATAAAATATTGTCCGCTGATTTAGCGGATTGACGCTAATAAAAAATAAATAATGCCTAACCTGCTAAATACTCATAAACTGTTATATAATGACGAAACCTATAAAATAATAGGTGCCGCTATGGCTGTCCATAGAGAGCTTGGATGTGGCTTTCTCGAACAGGTTTATCAAGAAGCATTAGAGATAGAATTTAAAATGCAAGGGATTCCTTATCTAAGAGAAGCTTCTCTACAAATATCATATAGAGGTCAGAATCTAAAAAAGGAATATATTGCAGACTTTATTTGTTATGACAAGGTCATCATAGAACTCAAAGCCCTTGACGAGCTATCTGGTAAGCATGAGTCACAAGTTTTTAACTATTTAAAAGCTACTGGATATAAGTTAGGACTTCTTTTAAACTTTGGTCAAGAATCATTGCAAAGAAAAAGAATTATAAAAGAAAAATAAATCTGCATTAATCTGCGAAATCTGCGGACAAAAATCATTGCTAAGCAGTAACCTTAGATTTAAAAAATTCGTTGAGAATATCATATGTCGAATACTGTAATCAAAATAGAAAACCTTAGTAAAATCTACCGCCTTGGAGAGGTTGGTATCCCGCATAAGTTCGGCTATATGCTATCGCACAGCCTCCCTAGCGCGGGACAAGCCTAATTATAGTTTTATCAAAATGCGTAAGCATTTAAAATTCGTATAATTCGCTAAATTCGTGGTTCTAAATAATAATTGCGAAGCAATTAAAATCCATATAATCCGTTTAATCTGCGTAATCTGTGGACAAAAAGAAAAATGAGCAATACTGTAATCAAAATAGAAAACCTTAGTAAAATCTACCGCCTTGGAGAGGTTGGTACTGGCACTTTAAGCCACGATTTAAACAGGTTTGTACGCATGAATATATTGGGGCAAGACGACCCCTACGCCAAAGTGGGCCATGTGAACGACCGCACCCAAAAAGCCGAGAAAGGCGAATTAGTGGCTGCCCTGCGCGATATCAACCTCGAAGTGAAAGAAGGTGAAGTGCTAGGCATTATTGGTAAAAACGGCGCTGGTAAGAGCACTCTCTTAAAGCTCCTCTCCCGCGTCACCTCTCCTACCACCGGCAGCATCAAAGTCAAAGGCCGACTGGCTTCACTTTTAGAGGTAGGTACCGGCTTTCACCCGGAGATGACGGGCCGTGAGAACATTTACATGAACGGCACCATCATGGGGATGCGCAAGTGGGAGATCGACCGTAAGCTGGACGAGATTGTGGAGTTTGCCGGTGTGGCCAAATACCTCGACACCCCTACCAAACGCTACTCCAGTGGTATGACGGTGCGCCTGGGCTTTGCCATTGCGGCCCACCTGGAGCCCGAAATACTGGTGGTGGATGAAGTACTGGCTGTGGGCGATGCCGAGTTTCAGAAAAAAGCCATTGGCAAGATGCAGGATGTCTCCCAAAACCAGGGTCGGACGGTGCTGTTTGTGAGTCATAATATGGCGAGTATCCAGTACTTATGCAATCGTGCCTTAGTCCTTCAAAATGGAGGATATCTATTTGATGGCGATGTTTCTGATGGTATCAATTTGTACCTAGCAAATAATATGGCTAAATCAGAAAAAGATTTAATAGATAGAACGGATCGTAAGGGTGGCTATAATTTTAGATTTACTAATGTAAATTTACTAAATGAGCGACATGAAAAGATCAACTTATTACAAGCCGGTTTAAAATGCAAAATCGAACTTGAATATAAATTACTGGAGAATACAAAAATAATAGGTATTAGAATGCTTATTGTTGACAATAAAGGTGTTGTTAGAATCCTGTGCAACTCAGGATTAGTCAATCAAACGCCTAAAATTTTTAATAAAACCGACAAAGGAAAGGTGCTATTTAGTTTTTCAAAATTTCCATTACCGGAGGGAGAATACTCATTACAGTTAAGCTGTTATACAGAAGATGGTATTGGAGATGACATTGAGCACGCCTATTCCGTTACAGTTGAAGGTGGTGATTTCTATGGATTTGGAAAAGAGGCCGTAGTGAAAGAAGGCGTACTAGTTAATTATGATGTAGAATGTTAGAGAACTATTTCAGAAAACAATTTCATGCTATTCTTAATTTATTTGGACTATTTAAGCACTATGCTACATTTAAAGAGCAACAATTTATTAAAAGACGAAATAACCCAAAAATATTTGTTATCGGTTTTAATAAAACCGGAACTACTTCTGTAGAGTCTGCACTAAAAGAGTTTGATATAAAACTTGGTAATCAAAGAGAAGCTGAATTATTATTGGATAACATCATAAATGACGACTTTAAAACGCTATTCAATTACTGTTTAAAAGCAGAGGCCTTTCAGGACATACCATTCTCATTACCTAGTATATTTAAAATTTTAGATCAAAAGTTTGAAGGGAGTAAATTTATATTAACTGTACGCGATAGTGATCAGCAATGGTTCGAATCCTTATGCAAATTCCATGGAAAACTGTGGGCCGATGGAAAAACACCCACTAAAGCTGATTTAGCAAATGCGAAGTATATCTATAAAGGGTATCCATTAAAAGTAATAAATCGCATTTTTGGTGATTGTTACTATGAAGCTGAACATTATAAGGAAGTTTACAATAAACACAATAATGATGTCATAGAGTATTTTAAAAGCAGACCAAACGATCTGTTGGTTATTAATGCCGCGGAGAAGGAGAGTTATAAAAAAATGTGTCATTTTATTGGAAAGACGCCTTTAAGAGAAACATTTGAGTGGAAAAATAAAACATCTGAAATATAATCAATGATCCCTGTTACTAAACCATTTTTGCCTCCTAAGAACGAGTATGACCAATTGATCGACCAGATTTGGCAGCGTAACTGGCTGACCAATAATGGGCCTCTGGTTAATGAACTGGAGTTAAAGTTGAAAGCTAACCTTAACCTCGAACACCTGCTTTTTACCACCAATGGCACCATCGCTTTACAGATGGCAATTAAAGCATTGGATTTAAAAGGAGAAATTATTACTACTCCCTTTTCTTATGTGGCTACCACCAGTTCAATTGTTTGGGAAGGGTGTACACCTGTATTTGCTGATATTGTTTCGGAACGCTTGACCATTGATCCAACAAAAATTGAAGCATTGATCTCTGAGAAAACAAGTGCTATATTGGCTACCCATGTCTATGGTATACCCTGTCATGTTGAAGAGATAGAAGCCATTGCAAAAAAAAACGGACTAAAGGTGGTATATGATGCAGCCCATGCTTTTGGCACTAGCTACAAGGGGCAATCCCTACTCAGCTATGGCGATATAAGCACATTGAGTACCCATGCTACAAAGTTGTTTCATACCATTGAAGGGGGGGCAGTAATCGCCAATGACCCTGCTCTATTAAAACGCCTGGCCTATCTTCGTAACTTCGGGCACGATGGAGCTGACCGATTTAACGGTGTTGGTATTAACGGTAAAAACTCGGAGTTCCATGCCGCCATGGGTCTGGCCAATCTGCCGTATATTGATAATATTATTGAAAAACGAAAAGAAGATAGTGCTCAGTACGATGCCTGGCTGCTTGATAAAGGACTTATGCGCCCCGCAATACCGGCTGATACGCTGTATAACTATAGCTACTACCCTATTATCTTTAAAACAGAACAAGATTGCGTAAAGGTATTTGATGCCCTGGCTAAACATGAAATATTTGCTCGCCGATACTTCTATCCATCCTTAGCTAAATTGGACTATATTGTAAAAAGACAAACCACACCTGTTTGCGATAATATTGCGCCACGCGTGCTTTGTCTGCCTTTGTATTTTAACCTCACGCAATCAGAAATCGATTTAATTTGTCGGCTTATCTTAAGAACTTTAAAATATTAACGATGGCTTTTTTAACTGAGGATGAATTAAAAAATGTGGGCTTTAAAAGTTATGGTAGCAATGTACTGATTTCTGACAAAGCCTCCATTTATAGTCCAGAAACTATCAGCATTGGCTCACACGTGCGCATTGATGACTTTTGCTTACTTTCCGGGGATATTACTTTGGGTAATTATATTCATATTTCAGCTTATTCAGCTCTTTACGGAAAATTGGGCATTGAAATGGAAGATTTTACGGGCCTTTCTCCGCGCTGTACCATATTTAGTGCCTCCGATGATTTTGGTGGGGAATATATGATTAGTCCCATGGTGCCCGATGAATTTACAAACGTTAACGGAGGTAAAGTTACGATTAAACGATTTTCTCAAGTTGGAGCTGGTACAGTTATTCTCCCAAATGTTACACTTGATGAAGGGACAGCTATCGGTGCAATGTCACTTGTAAAAACCAACACGGAAGAATGGAGCATTTTTGGGGGATGCCCGGCACTTTTTATTAAACAACGTAAAAAAAATATACTCAATTTATATGAGTCCATTAAATAATAGTAAATCCCCAACTGTTAGTGTATGTATGATTACCTATAATCATGAATACTTTATAGCCGAAGCAATTGAAGGGGTATTAATGCAAAAAACGAATTTCCCGATTAAATTAATCATTGGCGAGGACTGTAGCACTGATAAAACCCGCAATATATGTGAGAACTTTCAACATCAGCACTCTGAGTTGATTGAACTGCTCCCCATTCATAATAATCTAGGTATGATACCTAACTTTATTAGGACATTAGAAGCCTGTACAGGCAATTACGTCGCGCTTTGCGAAGGCGATGACTATTGGACTGATCCTTTTAAATTGCAAAAACAAGTGAACTTTTTGGAGGCGAATGAAGCATATGCCATTAGTTTTCATAATTCGACTGTTTATAATAATCATGGTAGCACAGGTAATTTAGTATTAAAAACACCAAGATCATACACAATCCAAGACATCTTTCGAAGTAAGATAATTCCTACACAAACAGTCGTTTTTAGAAATCCTAATACAAGTTTTCCAACGACTTTTTCAAAAGTTTATAATGGCGATACATTTTTATTTTGTTGGCTGGCTAATTTATATGAGAAGGGTGCTTATTTTCATAACGATGTAGCTCCGTCAGTATATAGGCACCATGATACCGGTAATTGGAGTACAATTAGTTTAAAAAATAAGTATTTTCATTCATTACACACAATGAAAGTACTCTACAACACCTTTCCTAAATATAAAAAAGATCTGCTTTTTAGGATTCAGCAAATGCAGTTAGAGTATAACTCCTTAGTCAAGGAAAAGAATAAAAAGATTCACTTTGCTTTTGAAGTAGCTAAATTTGCTTTTCAGAAGTTCAAATTCGGATTTGGCCGTTTGATAATAAGAAGAGTTTTATAATGATAATATGTATTAAACCCGGCTTAAAGGGGCAAATAAACTTAATATTCAGACTTATAGCTAAACTAAAGAATATTATTTTTAGACCGGGTCAAAATTGGCAGAAGATACCCGTAATCATCAATAATTTTAATCGCCTTGATTACTTGCAAAAACAACTGTCGTGGCTTGAAAAAGCTGGCATGAAAAACATATATATCATTGATAATGCTTCTACATATACTCCATTATTAAAGTATTATAAAAACTTGCCCTATACCATATTTCAACTCACCGAAAATGTCGGACACACAGCATTTTGGGATACGCACATACAGTTATGGTTTAAAGATCAATATTATGTATTAACTGATCCGGATATAATACCAGTTAATGAATGCCCACTGAATGCGGTCAACTATTTTAAAGAGGTATTAGATCAATATCCGAATATATCAAAAGTAGGATTTGGACTAAAGATAGATGATATACCTGACCATTACTTACGTAAGGAAGAAGTCATAAAATGGGAACGACCTTTTTGGGAACAGGAGATCGAAAAAGACATTTATAAGGCTAAAATTGATACAACCTTTGCGCTTTACCAACCCAACACCCGATATCAACAATGGGACACCTGCCTGCGTACCGGAGGAAAGTATGTAGCACGTCATTTACCTTGGTATGAGGATAGCGACAAACCTTCCGATGAGGAGCTGTTTTTTAAGCAAGTGACCACGAACGTCAGTTCATGGTATAAAGAGGAAGAATACAATGGATAAAACTCAAATTAATATTTCTACCATTCAACCAAGCATTTACACTATCATAGTTACGTATAATGGCATGCAATGGATCGACCGTTGTATAAGCAGCCTATTGGAGTCGGTGCTTCCGACTCACATACTGGTCATTGACAACCTTTCGACCGATGGTACACCTGATTATATAGAGCAACATTTCCCACAAGTGGAGTTAATCCGTTCGGAACAGAATCTGGGATTTGGAAAAGGAAATAACATTGGTATGCAGAAAGCCTTGGAAGTAGCTGCTGATTATGTGTTTTTATTGAATCAGGATGCCTGGATTAAACCGGATACTCTGCAGGTTTTGGTGAATGCGCATAAAAGTGATTCCGAATATGGGGTTTTAAGTCCAGTCCACCTAAATGCTCAGGAAGATGGATTAGAAACTAAATTTGCTGAATATACTGGTCCAGAGAACACAAGAGGACTATTATCGGATTTGTACAAGAACAGCTTAAGGCAAGTTTACACCACCAAATTTGTAAATGCAGCAGCCTGGTTAATATCCTTAGAGTGTCTTTCTAAAGTAGGTGGCTTTAATCCACTTTTCCCACATTATGGCGAGGATGAGGATTACATTAACCGAGTACATTATTGGGACTTTAAAGTCGGTATTGTACCCAAGGCTCAGGTTACTCACGATTCTATTTTTTCATGGGAAAAAATTGAACACCATCCGGTTCGTAATGTCATATTTAATTTGATCCCTCTGGCCAATATTAATCATCGCTACCGAAGTGCCTGGTTACTATTCCTAAAGAAAAGTATGGACGAACTAAGCACTCTTCTTCTATTCCGGAAGTTTAAGAAATTTAAAACGCGATTTAAAGCATTCTGGCAAACACTCAAGCAATACAAAAAAATTAAAGATTACAGGCAAAACAGTTTAAAACCTAAATCCCACATATAATGTCTACTCTAAGTATTATAACACCTTTATTTAATCGACTTGATCTGGTGCCTGAAACCTGGGCTTCCATCAAAGCGCAAACCTATACTGACTGGGAATGGGTTGTGGTGGACGATGGATCAACTGATGGTGGTGATACGTACATAAAAGAGTTGAGCCAAACCGATCCCCGTGTGCAACTTTACTATCGAAAAAGTTTACCCAAAGGGCCATCGAGATGCAGAAACCTGGGCGTACAAATGGCCAAAGGTGACTATTTGTTGTTTTTGGACTCAGATGACATAATATCTCCCAAATGTATCGAAAAAAGGGTGGATTTTATCCGACAGCGTCCTCAACTTGATTTTGCTGTTTTCACTCAAGCTACCTTCGAAATTAACATTGATAGTTACAAAATTTTCAGTAAATATTGTACCAATTCCAATAAATATCTGGAGTCTTTTTTAATGGACTCGCCCCCCTGGTGTATTAGTGGGCCAATTTGGAGAAAAGAAAGTTTTGAAAATACGGATGGATTTCGCGAGGATTACACGATAATGGAAGATCCGGAATTACATATCCGGGCGATACTACAAGGTTTGCATTTTGAAGTCGTGCAGGGTGAACCCGACTTCTTTTATCGCCTTCTACCCAAAACACCTGAGCAGGAACTGGCCTTTTGGCATAATTCCATTATTGGACGAATGAAGTTTTACAGGGATTTGCTACCAAAAGTTCCTCATATACATCATAGGCAGGCGTTTAGTAAAGGTATCTTAAACTTATATAAAACATTTTTATTGAAACGAGTAAAAAGCTACCTCACTGAACATCAAAGTTTTTTAACTTGGGTAGAAAAAGAAAAATTATTAAGCATTGTAAAAATAAAGTTAATAAAAGTATACAGTAAGTATTCAACGCTTTCAATTCTTAACAGTATCCCCTTTCTGAAAGGCTGTCTTTTTAGAATGATATAAACTTTATTAATTTTCTTTATCTAAGGAATGTATAAAATAAAAAGTAAAAAGAATATTTTAATCGTAGCTGATTCTCCTAATTGGGCGTATCATCATATTGCTTTGTTTGTAAAAAAACATTTTGCAAAAAAATATAATATCTATATAGACTTTACATGTGTGTATGAGAAATCAGATATAAAGCGGAAGTTATCGAATATTAAAATAAGAATAAAGTATTGCAAAAGAAGGCTATCTAATAAATATGATATTGTAATCCTTTTAGGATTCTATTTTGATAGAGGTATTAATTTACCATATAAATACAATCATATCATTAAAGGAATCTACACTTCTACTTTTCCTCCTCAAGGAGCAGTTAGAGAAGATTGGTCTTTAGATAAGAACCAATTTCTAGAAAAGTATTTTAGCAATTGTGATTTGATTATTGCTGGCAGTCATGATATAGTTGAATTATATAAAAACAAAGAAATACCTATAAAATACTGCAATGCCCCAACAATAGATGAAGATAGGTTTAAAGCAAAATTCAAGGAAACAAAGTCACCAGGGATCTTAACAATCGGATGGACAGGAAATCCCAATCGAAAATTCAAAGGCTTTTATGATATTATTCTTCCAGCTATAGATAAAATTCAAGAGAAATATGGTAACAAGGTTAGGTTTATAACTAGGTTCAAAGGACCTTTAGAAACTCTAATTGACTTTTATAATGATGTTGATTTAGTTTTGATTGCATCAAATGGAGATGCTGGACCATCACTATTTTGGGAAGCAAGTATGTGTCATATTCCATGTATATCAACTAAAAATGGTTGGCCTGCAGAAGTCATAATTCATCAAGAAAATGGTATTCTTTGTGAACGCACAATTAGTGATTTTTATTATTGGATTGATTATATATACAACAACAGAGACATTTTGGCTTTGTTTTCTAGGCGCATAAAAAATGATACCATTAATAAGCTTGGAAATCAAGTGAATATCGATAGATGGGATGATGCTTTAGAAAGCATTTTAAGTCAAAAATAATACATTAACGAGTAAATAGGATTTAATGAATAACGCGACTGTTTCAATAGTTATACCAATATATAATGTGGCGCCATACTTATCAAGGTGCTTCAAATCTTGTATAAATCAATCATATACTAATATTGAGCTAATTGCTGTTAATGATGGCAGTACGGACGATTCACTAAACCTAATAAATTCGTACGCTTCAAAAGATTATCGGATAAAGATTGTGGATAAGCCAAACGGAGGATTAAATAGTGCAAGAGAAGCTGGTATAAAAGCAAGTAGTGGCAAGTATATAACCATTGTGGATGGGGACGATTATTTGGAAACAGATGCCATCGAAAAACTGCTAAATATTATAGAAATAGAGAATGCCGATATTGTGGTAGCTGGCGCAAACATTATTTTGGCAGATAATAATCAACTAATAAATACAATTCAGCATCCAGAATTGGTATTGTATAATGAGGATTATACCAAACGAATCCTAAGCCATGGCCCCAACACGGTGTGCATGAAGCTTTACAAAACCGAATTAATTAAAGAAGCTACAAAGTATCCGAATATTAAGGCCGGACAAGATCTACCAGTGAGCATTCAATGGAGTTTGCTCACTAAAAAGGTTGTCTTTACACAAGAGTTAATATACAATTATGTTGTTGCTCGTAAAGGCTCTACAATGAGTGGCGACCGAAAGATATACGTTGAGGCAGGTTTTCAGGCATTCTACTATACTTTTGAAATACTAGCTAATCATATTTCCCTTAAAAAGTTTGAAAAAGAACTTACGATTTGCACATGCAGTAAGCTTTACACTTACATGTTTCATCAAGATAACGATATTGAAAAGAATAAAAGTAAGATTACTGAAATGGGCAATTTTGTCTTAAAAAAAAGAAAATATCTTAGCAATAAAAAACAATATAGAATTTTTATATGGTTGCTTTTATGTAATCATCAAATAGCACATACTTTTGTTGCTTTTATGCAAAAGATAAAGCCCACTTTAAATCCTTATACGAAATAAATGGATCAGTCCTTAAAAGAGCCGTCAATATCAATCATTATCCCTGTCAAGAATGGTATCGCCACAATCCGTCAATGTTTGGATGCTATTTACAGTCAGACCCTTATTAAATCCTCCGAGGTTATAATAATAGACAGTGGAAGTACAGATGGTACATTGGATATTATCAGCCAGTATCCGGTTCGATTAGTTCAGATTCCGCCTGAAGATTTTAACCATGGTACCACACGTAATTATGGGGTTTCATTGGCTAAAGGCGATTACATAATGATGACTGTGCAGGATGCCATTGCATCAGATGACTATTGGTTGGAAACCATGCATTCACATTTTTCAGATGATAATGTAGCAGGGGTTTGTGGAATGCAAATGATACAAAAATTACAAAGTATTAATCCCTTTGAATGGACTCGTACAGTCAACCCGCCGAGAATTAGAGCATATCAGTTTAAAAACATAAGTAACTACAACGCCTTATCAGCCAATAAAAAAAGGGAGATATGTGGTTGGGATAATGTGAACAGTATGTACCGAAAATCTGTTTTGACATCCTATCCATTTGAACCTGTTAAATTTGGTGAGGATATTCGCTGGGCCATCTCAATATTAAAAGAAGGCTATAAAATCATCTATGATCCTCACGCCAAGGTAGCTCATTATCATCCTTTTGATAAAAACAGTGAGTTCCACAGAAAATACATTGAGATAGCACAAGATGATATCCTTTTAGAATTAAAGAGCAAGCGGGTACCACTTTTAAGATCTTTTGTTATGCTATTATACAAAGCCTATAAATGGCGCATTAACCCCAAATGGATGTTTACTCAGATACACCGTTGGTTGATATACAATCAGGCACATAAGCAGTATATAATTGCAAAAAGAAACCACTCAAAACACGAAATTATAAAACAATTATTTATATAACATGGATACTCCTTTAGTTAGTGTCTTAATGACCGTTTACAACCGAGAAAAATTCATTGCTGAAGCCATTGAAAGTGTACTTGCCTCCTCTTACCAAAACTGGGAGTTAATTATCGTTGATGATCGGAGTACTGACTCATCTGTTGAAATTGCGCGCAGATATGAAAAAACAGATTCCCGTATTAAAGTATTCATAAATGAGCATAATTTAGGAGATTATCCAAATAGAAATAAAGCAGCTTCATATTCCAAAGGTAAGTACTTAAAGTATCTGGATTCTGACGATTTAATATATCCTCATGGACTAAATTTAATGGTTGCTGCGATGGAAAGATTCCCCGAAGCGGCCATTGGCATGTCCAACTTTCAAGAAGATGAACAACAACAGTTTCCCTATAGTTTTAGTTCGGGAGAAGCTTATTACCAACATTTTTTGAAAAGAGGTCTGTTATATTCGGGTCCTACCGGTGCAATATACCGCGCATCTAGTTTTTTTGAATTAAAAGGGTTCGATGCACAATACAGTGTTGCAACAGATATGGACTTCAACTTAAAATGTGCAAAATTAGGGCCGGTTGCTATTTTTCAAAGAGATCTGTTCTGGTGGCGTCCTCATGGAGGGCAGGAAATTAATTTACGACAGCATGAATATGAATCCTTTAATGATAAAATAAATAAGATTCATCTAACCGGACCTGATTGTCCATTATCAGACAAAGACAGGAAAGAAGCTTATTTTAACTTAAAAAATATACAGGCACGTCGGGCTATGTCTTTACTACTCAGGTTTAATTTTGCAATGGCACTTAAAAAAATCAAAGAATTAAGCATTCCGGCTAAATCACTTTTAATTTGCTTTTTGCCAACAAAGTTGCGGATTCAATTATATTAATAGATGGCTGTATCTCGAAAACTACTCTTCTCCCTCGAATCTTTTTTTCCATCGCATCGTGCAGGCACAGAGGTGTATGTACTTAATCTGTGTCACTACTTTAAACAGCGCGGATGGGATGTAGGTGTGTTGATTGCTACCAGTAAGAAACTGGCTGATTACCATTATGAAGACATTCCGGTTTATACCTTTGATATACCTGAAAGGGCCAACGCACAAGAGTTAAACGGATTGATACCACCGCGGGGGATTGAGCACTTTACCTTACGCATCAGAGAATTACAGCCAGATATTGTCCATTTCCATTCATTTGGTCGTGCCATCAACAGCTTTCATCTCGAGGTTGTCAAAGAGTTAGGAATAAAAACAGCTTTTACCCCACACCTGGGTAGTTTTTTCTGTATTAAGGGTGATGTCAGGTTATTTGGTCATTCTAATTGTGATGCACGTGTCGACAAAAGGCGCTGTATGAGCTGCTTTTTAAAAGGCAAGGGCCATTCAAAACTCACAGCTCAACTACTCAGCTCGTCAATTACTCAAATAATCAAACTAAAAGCCTTAAAAAATCATGTTCCTGCTACCCTGTTTTTGGCGCAACATCGTCAACAAGAAATTGAGCGGGTCAACCAATACGCCGATATCGTATTCTCCATTGCCCCATGGATTCAGACAGCTTTTGAAATCAATGGCATCACCAAAGCCCAATTAATCCCTCAGGGCATAAGTCCTGTCTTTATTACCAGTTCAACAATTAAACAATTCAACGATTCAATAAAAAAGATTCATTTTGCTTTCATTGGCCGTATGCACCCTATTAAGGGCTTCCACCTATTAATGCAAGCTTTTTCGAATATAAACCCGGAAAAAGCATGTTTACATGTAATTACAATTAAAGATAGGAATGAAAGTGAGTATTATACGAAGGCTGTGAATTGGGCAAAAGGTAGAACTAATGTAATCTGGAATGAAAATTTAGCACCTCATCAAATAAAAGATTACTATTCAAAAATTGACTGCCTTATTCAACCATCAGTCAATGAAGTTTCACCTCTTGTAAGTCTTGAATCACTTTCTCAGAAAACGCCTATATTATGTTCCAATATATCAGCTTTTAAAGAGCAAATCAAAGAATTTGGAGGAGGTCTTCTTTTTGATAAAGGTTGCCATGCTTCACTTGCTGAGAGAATGAATGAGTTGATTAAATCTAAAACACTTCTTAGGCAACTTTCAAAGAATATAAAAAAACCATGCTCAATGATGGAAGTAGCTGCTATCATTGAAGAAGCCTACAAGGCTTTAGAACTTTGAGAATAGGAATCACTGGTTCAGATTGACACGGCGGAGCTTGTAAATATATAGTTATTAGATCTAAAAGCCTATCAAGAACTTAAAGAGCGCTACTAATTAGTTCAAAACTAGGACTAAATTGATGTGAATTGGAAGTAATAAGTAGCAAATAAGCACTTCGAAGGTCTAAAGCGGAACTTAATAGTTCAAAAACAGAACTAATTAGATGTAAATTGGAAGTAAAAAGTAAGAAATCAGCACTCCAAAGGTCTAAAGCGGAACTTAACCGTTCAAAAACAGAACTTCCGGTTAGCACATTATAGCTTAGAAGCAGTCAACCGGAAGTTAAGTTTAAAAATATAAGGTTGGCAAGTAAATGCTAAAACCTATTTATCTAAGGACTATCACCAAAATAGCTATTCAGCCTTTTTCTTACGCCCATTGCGTGGAAACTGGGCGGCCAAATCATCATAAATAGCCTTGGCGCCATTCACATTTTGGGCAGCCATCAGGCGTACGTTCTGATAATAACTGAGATTGGCCTGGTAGAGGTCAGAACCTAGAATCAGCATGGTGTCGTCCACCATATCCTGTAGTGCTTGTAGTTCATTAAATATAGGTTTGAGTGTTTCGCGAGCCTCAAAGTCACGCTGGGTTTCTTCGGCATCAATAAATGTCGGATTAAAACCTGGTTGTTCATTCATGTATTGCATCACTTTGCGCGACCAGTTTTCGGTTTTATTGCCAATGCGTCCATGCTCCCGTCGTTCTTCGGCAGTCAGACTGATACACTTGCTGCCCAGCAGCTCCCGAATGGCACTCATGTGCTCCCGGATAGATTGAACTTCTTCAGCAGTAAAGCTGATTGCAATTAAATTTGAATTTGCCATAAGACATTAAATTATTAATTAATACTGACAGTGCTGCCAGGCCTGTTACAGTTCGCCAAAATTGTATATCCAGGCCGGCAGTCACTGCTTTATTTGTTTTAGTAAAATACCATATATAAAATTAAAAATATAACGTAACGTGACTAAAGAGCTAATACCAATGACGAACAGCCTAATTAATTTGATGAAAGGTGCTATTTGAACAATTTGCGCACAACACTTAATTTAACAGTGAAAGACAACGACACATTACTCTATTAGGGTTTTACAAAAAGTAATAGGAAGACTTATCAGGTGCAATCGTATAACCAGTCTAATCATTAATCATCATAAGGGTGTTGATAGAGTAGTAATAAATATACTTGCCAGTGTTTAATACCCCGCTCAACTAACAAGTGCTAAATCCATTTAATTAATAGCTACTGAACAATCCTAATGCCTAATACCTAACAGCTAATTCCTTAAACCTAATCCCTAACACCTAAAACCTCATTATGCATCTACTATTTTTGACCTCCAACAACCTGGCCACCAATCCGCGTTTATTTAAGGAAATACGACTGGCCCAGGAATTAAACCACCAGTGCACACTTATTCAGTTTAAGATGGGCAATTGGAGTGACAAAAAAACAGATGAACTGATTAATCGATTAATTGAGAATAATACACAAGATGCAACGAATCAAATAATCACTTCCTCCCCGTCTGCGTCGGGGCACGCAAATCCTCAAATAATCAATCTTAACGCCACCCAAACCAATAAATTGACCTGGTTGAAGTGGGGATTAATGGAGAAGGTGGCGCAGAAGGTGTATGCTTTGTTCAGGCATAATTTGTACTTCAATGCATTGGCTTCCAGCCGACGTTCAATGCAAATTAATCAAGCAGTAAAGCAACTGGCTATAAAACCGGATATAATATGTGCACACAATCTGGCCACCTTATATCCGGCGTATTCAATTGGTAAAAAATGGGATATACCCTTTGTTTTTGATGTGGAAGATTATCACCCAGGAGAGTTCATTCGTTTTGATGCCAAGAATGAAAAGAGCAGGCGTGAATTTTTAATGAAAACCCTGTTGCCCAAATCAGCCGCCCTCACCTCTGCCAGTCCACTAATTGGTGATTATACCCTCCAACTGATTGGCGGTCACCCTAATCATCAGGTCGTCCTCAATAGTTTCCCACAAAACGATTTTGTCTTCCCTAAACCCCAAACCCCAAGCCCTAATGCCTCAGGCGCTCTGCGCCTGGTCTGGTTCTCCCAAAAAATATCCTTTGGCCGGGGCCTGGAACAGCTCTTTGACGCGCTCCTTATCCTCCTTTCATCCAATGCCCCTAAACCCCAAACCCCAAACCCTATAACCTTAACTTTAATCGGCGACCTCGATCCACAATTCAACCAGCAAATCATTCAGCCTTTCATCAACACCCTAAACCCTAAATCCTATAACCTACATTCTCACCTCTCATTACTCATCAAACCGCCCCTCTCTCAAACTAGCCTCCACGCCGAACTGGCCCATCATACTATTGGATTAGCCTTAGAACCCGGTAAAGACCTGAATAATGAATTAGCAATCTCCAATAAGATAATGGCTTATGCTCAGGCAGGCCTTTATATTTTAGCCACTGATACCCCTGCGCAGAAGCAGTTTATAGAACAACATGCCGGGGCTGGTATTGTATGTCAACAATCGACGAAAGCTTTAGCAGATGCCATTGAGCAATTGAGCTTTGAATGTAATGCTATTCATTCTGGTCAGCAAGAGCGTTTTGAACAAGGACAAGGGTTGACATGGGAAGAAGAAGCCAATAAGATTAAGAACTTGTGGTCAGTAATTAACTCTCAATTAGGAAAAGTTGCTCCCTAATCAGATAATTAAGTAGATATTTATATGTAACGAGCCATTAGAAAATGTTCTCACACATTAGGATGATTATTTTTCAGGCGAGTTCCATATGGCAATTGAAAGAAAATATAAGCATATGAAACGAGCCATGAGAGAAGTTTTCTCACACAGGAGCATGACTATTCTGGCGAGTTCCATGTGACCATTAAGAAATAAAATTTTAGACACATGAAAACTATCCTTATTATATATCCACACTGGCATCCGGCTAACTTGGCCGGTGTGCAACGTCCCAGGCTGATTGGCAACTACCTGAAACAGCTAGGCTGGCACCCAAGAGTGTTAACGGTGGAAGCCGGTTATTTTGAAGAAACACCTGACCCGGATTTTGAACAGACCTTTAGTAGTGATTATGACGTGACACGTGTGAAGGCATTTAAGGTTACTAAACCTCGCCTGATAGGGGACATTGGTCTGCGGGCCTTTTACCAGTTGTATAAAAAAGCCCGCGAAATTATACGGAACGAACACATAGATTTTATCTGGTTGCCCATCCCCAGCTTTTACAATGCTCTGCTGGGGCGTCTGCTTTATGATCGTACCAAAGTACCCTATGGTGTTGATTACATCGATCCATGGGTGCGTGATATTAGTAACCAAAACAATCGAAGAGCTAAACTAAGTCAGTGGGTCGCCAGAATTTTAGAACCAATTGCCATTAAAAAGGTCAGTGTCATCAGCGGTGTCTCCACGCCTTACTATGCCCCTGCTATTGAGCGCAACTTCCCGGAAATAGCGTCTCAACTTCTCACTACTGACTATTCACTACTGACTACTCAAGCCCAAACCCTAAACCCTAACACCTCTAAACCCATCACTCATGTCGCCATGCCCTATGGTTTCGATCCCAACGACCATAAAATCAAACTGAACAACCTGACCTATCCCTGGGATAGCACTCTCCTAAAGCCTAAATCCAATCAGCTAAAACCTAAAATCTGGCTCTACGCCGGTGCCTTTTTGCCAAATAGCCATGTACTGATGGATGCTTTTTTTGAGGCAATTGCCCAAATGCGACAGGTGGGGCAATGGGATGAGACTATCCAGCTGTGGTTTATAGGGACCGGACCTTACCCGGCTAAACGGATTACCAGCTATGCTAGTGATCATGCTATTAATGACATAGTGTTTGAACAGCGGGAGCGATTCCCATTTTTACAGGTACTTAACTTTTTATCAGCTGCTGATACGGTAATGGTCATTGGCAGTACCGAGGAGCATTACACAGCCAGTAAAACCTATCAATCGATACTCAGTGAACGCCCTGTGGTGAGTATTTTCCACCATTTAAGCAGTGCTGTAAACGTAATGGAAGATTGCGGTGCCGATGCTTACACAGTCAGATACAAACCGGAAATGAGTCACACTGATATAGTCAATGCGTTCAAAGAAGTACTTAGTAAACGCTTGCAAGAAGACCACTGGCAACCCGATTTATCAGCCTTAGCCCCCTATTCGTCTAAAGAAAGTGCAAGGAAGTTGATTGAGGCTATTGAAAGTGTGATTTAACCGCAAAAATAGGATTTAGAGTCTAGGTATTAGGATATAGGTTTGTGATATTAATGCAATATGATGTTTAACCAAAATTTATTCAAACATGATAGAATTTGATTTTAAAAAACTTATAGTTTGGCAAAAATCTATGGCTTTAGCAGAACTTATATTGGAAATATGTGAGAGTGTGAAAGGTCATTATCGATTAGTAGAACAACTAGAGTCTTGTTCTGCATCAGTACCACAAAATATTGCAGAAGGAAAAGGCAGGCATTCTATTAAGGAATACATTCATTTCTTATATATCTCACGTGGCTCCTTATACGAATGTATTACCCTTCTAAATCTGTTTCAAAGAAAAGGTATAATTTCAGCAGAACGACTTAATTACATTGAAAATCAAGCAGGTGAAATTCTCAAAATGCTAAATGCTTTAATAAGCTCTCAACGCACGAAACTACAAGATTTAAAAGGTTTATAAATCGTTTCCTATCACCTAATTCCTATTACCTAAATCCTTTTTATTTATGAACAAGCGTCTCGCCATCATCACCACTCACCCCATTCAGTACAATGCACCCTGGTTTGCCCTGCTCCATCAAAGAGGCAAGGTTGACATCAAGGTTTTTTACACCTGGCCGCAAGCGGTTGAAGGTTTTGATGATCCGGATTTTGGTAAAAATATACAGTGGGATATTCCTCTGCTCAAGGGCTACCCATACAGCTTTGTGAAGAATGTGTCAGTACACCCCTCTTCCAAAACCTGGAAAGGTATTGATAATCCCACTTTGATTGATGAAGTCACTCAATTTGAACCTAATGCCATCCTGGTATTTGGCTGGAAATTCAAAAGCCACTTTGCTCTGATGCGCCATTTCAAAGGCAAGATACCTGTTTGGTTCAGAGGCGACAGCACCCTGTTGGATTATGATATTAAAGGCTTGAAGGATATAGCTACTCGGAATAATCTCACCTCTCACCTCTCTTTTCTCTCCTCTTTTAAATTATATTTAAAATATAGGCTCCGCCAAACTGCGCTCCGCCTTGTCTATCGCTATGTTGATAAAGCTCTATACGTGGGAACCAACAGCCGACATTATTTTATGGCGCATGGCTTAACAAACGAACAGCTGGTACTGGCGCCGCATGCCATCGATAATCAGCGCTTTACATATTCAATAGAAGTGGATTATGAAATGGAAGCTATAAAATGGCGAAAGGAATTAGGTATTAGTGAAAATGATACCGTCGTATTGTTTGCAGGCAAACTGGAACACAAGAAGAACCCATTACTGTTGCTTAATACCATTCGAGAACTTAACCAATCAGGCAATAGCACTATTAAACTAATTTTCAGTGGTTCCGGGCCACTTGAAGCAGAGCTTAAAACTATTGCCGGACGTGATAATAATATCCGCTTTATTTCATTTATCAATCAACGTCGCATGCCGGTTGCCTATCGTTTAGCAACTATTTTTTGTTTGCCATCCCAAGGACCCGAAGAAACATGGGGTTTGGGGGTTAACGAGGCTCTTGCTTCGGGGCGTCCGGTGCTGGTAAGTGATAAAGTGGGGTGTGCTGCTGATGTCGTTCATGCATCAATTGGCAGTATCTTTTCTTCAGGAAATGCCAGTGACCTAAAAGCTAAATTGATGGAATTAGCAAAAGAAAACATCACTCCCCATGCCTGCCAACAGCATATTACCAGCTGGAGCTTTGAAAAAATATGCAATGTTATTGAAAAAGAAATGACTTAGAGCTAGAAATTAATGATTTTTAAAGGTGGAAACCACTTCGAGAGAAGTATTAGCGCTTACCCCTATAACCTAAAACCTAAAACCTAAATCCTACTTCCTAAAATCTAAACCTTATCTTTAAACCTACTAATACGCCTAAAATACATGCAACAAAGCAATAGCTTCTATTGGATTATCATTCTAGTAGCTGCCATAAGTATGGCCATGGGGAACCTTCTTTGGTCATCAATTGGTTTGGGACTGGCGGCCTATTTCTTTATGGATCTACTCAGTAAGATGGGCAAGAACATTCCCATAATTGAATTGATGGCGACCATGGCCGCCCTGCAATGGATTGTAGGGCCATTTATTGATTACCACAATGATTCGTACCACTATAAATACCACATGTATGTGGAGGAAAGCACGTATATGGCCTTTGTGGTACCTTCTGTTTTGGCTTTCTGGCTGGGCACCCGCCTATTTAAACAGCACTCTGATCTGGAAGAAATAGGCGAGCGGGTGAGGTCCTTATTGGAGAACTACCCGAGATTACCATTTATTATGGTAGGCGTTGGTTTATTAATACCCTATTTATCCCCATTGCTACCAGCTTCATTAGGTTTTGTATTTTATCTGTTAGCCAATATCAAATACATTGGTGTTATCTACCTGTTGTTTTCTGATAATAAAAACCGCTGGCCTGTATTTTGGGGCACTATGGCCTTTACAGCTATTGCATCAATTGCGGCCGGTATGTTCCACGACCTACTCCTGTGGGCCATCCTGTCATTTACATTTGTAGCCAGGGAACTACACCTGAGTTTGGTGCGCAAGTTCAGTTTTGCCATTGCAGGGGTTATACTAGCCATGTCTATCCAATCAGTAAAAGCTGAATACCGCAACACCATCTGGCAAGGCTATACGGGCAATAAACTGGCCCTGTTTACCAGCCTGGTTGTTCAGCAATGGAGCACTGGTAGTATAGTTAATCCTAATGCAGATACGGATGCTAACGTGCGTCTAAATCAGGGCTGGATTATTTCGGCCATTATGAAGCATGTGCCGGAGAAGGAGCCTTATGCCAATGGCTCAACGGTTACCGAGGCCATTGAATCAAGTCTGTTACCACGTTTTCTGGCACCCAACAAAAAGACAGCTGGGGGCCGCGAAAATTATGAGCGATTTACAGGTTTTAATATCAGTCAATCAACGTCCATGGGTATTAGTCTGGTAGGAGAAGGCTATGCCAATTATGGTGTTAGTGGAGGTATCCTGTTCATGTTTATATGGGGTGTTTTTATTGCCTGGTTCTGGCAAAAATTATGGCGTTTATCCGCTATCTACCCAACCCTTCTTCTTTGGAGCCCTATCCTGTTTTTACAGGTAATAAAAGCCGAGACGGAGTTCTAAGTCGTTCTTAACCACTTGATTAAATCGTCCATTCTGGTATTTGGCCTGCTCTATTTGATAAGAAAACAGTTTGGTATACGCATTTAGTTTTTCCTGCACCCAAAACATTACTCCTCATATACTCTCATCACTTTTCACTCCATCACCGGTCATCAGTCTTCCACCCTCAACCCCTCAACCCCTCAACTTTAAACTCTTAAACCCCTCAACCTTAAACCCTAAACCATATACCTTTCTCATCTCCATGCCACCTGTCTTCGGTCTTAAACCTTACACCCTTAACCCTATACCTTCCACCATTTCTTTTGCCTCATCAGTCTTTCACCCTCAACCCCTCAACTTTAAACCTTCAACCCTCAACCCCTAAACTTTAAACTCTTAAACCCCTCAACCCCTCAACCTTACACCCTAAACCATATACCTTTCTCATCTCCATGCCACCTGTCTTCGGTCTTAAACCTTACACCCTTAACCCTATA
>NZ_JAGTAR010000129.1 GCF_018156225.1 Carboxylicivirga sediminis | reverse complement strand
CTGGTAAAGCTTTTTTTTCATAACTAAGTATTATAAGACAAATAAAGGTAGCTGAGACAACGGACTTTAGCTACCTTTAGGTTTAGTGCAACAATAGGTCATAATGCATAGCTTGCCGCAGGCGCAACACAAGCTACGCATCATACCCTTCACCGTCAGACTGTCTAAAAACCGCCTACTTGTAGAATAGCGAGATCAGATATTTTGTATCTTGAGGTATCAAATAAATGTAACCATTCGGCCTGATACATATTGCCAACTTTATTCCGGCGACCTAGTTTTGAAACAAAAACTATGCGCATAATCGAGTCAAGTTTTCGGGAG
>NZ_JAGTAR010000128.1 GCF_018156225.1 Carboxylicivirga sediminis | reverse complement strand
AATGAAAGCAGTGATGAATTTACTATCACACCAGATGCCGGATACAAATTAACATCATTGCAGTTAGGCGGAGAGGAAGTGCAATGGGAAGACAATGCAGGTGTATTAACTTATACAGTGCCCGCAGTAGCAGCTGATGTATCTTTAGTTGCAGCGTTTACAGAGTACTTTACTGTAACTGCAACGGCAGGTACCGGAGGAGCTATAACACCGCCTACTTCTGAAGTCTTAATAAATGAAAGCAGTGATGAATTTACTATCACACCAGATGCCGGATACAAATTAACATCATTGCAGTTAGGCGGAGAGGAAGTGCAATGGGAAGACAA
>NZ_JAGTAR010000127.1 GCF_018156225.1 Carboxylicivirga sediminis | reverse complement strand
CCCTGGCATTTGGGACAATGACGGTTACGGCACGAGTTATAGCTCAGGTGTAAGGCCTGGCAATCGGGGTTGTCACAACGGTCGATATGTCCACCCAGTTTAGCGGTTCGGCAAGCTGCCAGGGCATACAGGGCACGTGCCTGCCAGCTATTGGTGCACAGCTGTTCTATCCGGTCGATGTTTTGATTTAACACATCGGCCACTTCATGGCGGGGCTTCATGACTTGGGCTTTTTGTACAGTTTATCCAATGGCGAGAAGCCGCGGTATTTGTCCAGCTGCGCCACATGCAGGTACACCATGGTGGTTTTGATATCCACATGCCCCAGGAGGTCCTT
>NZ_JAGTAR010000126.1 GCF_018156225.1 Carboxylicivirga sediminis | reverse complement strand
ACTACTTATACCTGGACAAAAGGCGGAGTTGTAATTGGAGGTGAAACAGGTGCTACCTTAACCATCGACCCGGCTGATGTAACAGATAACGGAACATATGGTGTAACTGTTGAAGATTCAAATGGCTGTACAAGTACAGAACAAACTGTTGTAGTGACCATTCAGGCTTTACCGGTGCCGACCATTAATGGAGATGCCGCTGAGACTACCACCGAATGGTGCGAAGGCGAAGATATAACATTAACCGGTGGTGGAGGTGCTCCAGGAGCGACCTACTCTTGGTTGCTACCCGATGGTAGTACCCAAAATACTGCTGTTCTGACCATTAATAATGCCGA
>NZ_JAGTAR010000125.1 GCF_018156225.1 Carboxylicivirga sediminis | reverse complement strand
ACTACTTATACCTGGACAAAAGGCGGAGTTGTAATTGGAGGTGAAACAGGTGCTACCTTAACCATCGACCCGGCTGATGTAACAGATAACGGAACTTATGGTGTTACTGTTGAAGATTCAAATGGCTGTACAAGTACAGAAGTAACAGTAGTAGTTACCATTCAGGCCTTACCGGTGCCGACCATTAATGGCGATGCCGCTGAGACTACCACCGAATGGTGCGAAGGCGAAGATATAACGCTGACCGGTGGTGGAGGTGCTCCAGGAGCGACCTACTCTTGGTTGCTACCCGATGGTAGTACCCAAAATACTGCTGTTCTGACCATTAATAATGCCGA
>NZ_JAGTAR010000124.1 GCF_018156225.1 Carboxylicivirga sediminis | reverse complement strand
GTACGTTTGCCCCTGCCTGAAGAGCTTCGCCGGGAAGAAGAAGTTATCGAACCTGATGGTATTAATGACAATTGGGTGCGTATTGGTGAAGAAGTCACCGAAATATTGGAACATAAACCGGGAGAGTTGTATGTACGCCGGATTATCCGACACAAGTATGCAGTAAAACAAGCTTCGCAAGAACAAGAAGAACCAGCTGTTCGAGTTGCAGCACTTCCTCCATTACCTTTACCACGCAGCAATGCTGGCCCATCACTATTAGCAGAGCTTTTAATCAATAAATACGAGTACCACTTGCCGTTTCATCGTCAGATAAAAATGTTGAAGCAAACTGGTGTCAG
>NZ_JAGTAR010000123.1 GCF_018156225.1 Carboxylicivirga sediminis | reverse complement strand
GTACGTTTGCCCCTGCCTGAAGAGCTTCGCCGGGAAGAAGAAGTTATCGAACCTGATGGTATTAATGACAATTGGGTGCGTATTGGTGAAGAAGTGACTGAAGTATTGGAACATAAACCGGGAGAGTTGTATGTGCGCCGGATTGTCCGACACAAGTATGCAGTAAAACAAGCTTTACAAGAACAAGAAGAACCAGCTGTTCGAGTTGCAGCACTTCCTCCATTACCTTTACCACGCAGCAATGCCGGCCCATCACTATTAGCAGAGCTTTTAATCAATAAATACGAGTACCACTTGCCGTTTCATCGTCAGATAAAAATGTTGAAGCAAACTGGTGTCAG
>NZ_JAGTAR010000122.1 GCF_018156225.1 Carboxylicivirga sediminis | reverse complement strand
TATTGAAAGCCAGTGATAGGAATGAATGTTACAGAATGGCGGCCTTTGAAAAAGGGGAAGCCTGGCGTAACAGATTCATTCCGGTGCGTAGCCTGCCTGCAGCAGGCAGGCAATCACCTCTTTCAATAAAGTTTTTGCATCCTTTTTTAAAAAAGGATTTGCCAGCCCGGCATTAAGGCAATTAAGCTTTTTCTGCTCAAGCCGCAGAGGCTCATACTTTCTTATCTTGATATAAGAAAGTACGCAAAGAACATTAAGACTACAGCACTCGTCTACCCATTAACATTTCATTTCAGGGAAGATTTAAAGATTTACATTTCATGCTCCAAATCTTCCTTTCTTTCACTCAA
>NZ_JAGTAR010000121.1 GCF_018156225.1 Carboxylicivirga sediminis | reverse complement strand
CAAGGCATGGCAATCTGATTTTTGATTCAAATTGCAAGCTAAAAAGTGTAAACGATGTTTATATAACTTTGTAAAGGATGTTTGTATAACGTACCGTATTTGGCACAACGGCCAGGCTATGAAGCGTTGGGGGATTGTTGCCAGATATTTCTTCCAAAGTGCGTCGAGCCGAAGCGTTGTATTTGATTTTATCTTTTCATTTCAAAAGCCAAATCAACGATTTGGCGGTGATCCCTATGGCTCGAAACTCCCAAACTGCACCTCGCCCCCCTATGCTTTATAAGCCATTGTTGCACTAAACCTAAAGGTAGCTAAAGTCCGTTGTCTCAGCTACCTTTATTTGTCTTATAATACTTAGT
>NZ_JAGTAR010000120.1 GCF_018156225.1 Carboxylicivirga sediminis | reverse complement strand
ACTAATAAAACAGTCCGGCTTTTGAATGCATATGAGTTTTTCAACTAGCTATGAGTTCAATATAGATCGTACAGTTGGCATAGTGTCAAAGCTAACCTGCTGGATGTTTTGCTTATTAATTTAGTGCACGGATTGCAAATCCGCGCCAGCCATGGGATTCAAGCCACTTTTCATCCTTGCAGCATGATGATCATGATTAAGCGTGTAAAACAAAAAAAGGTGACCGTTTGGCCACCTTTCTGCTATATCAATGTTTCTATTTAATCTCCGCTAGCGCAGATTTGTAATCTGTGCTATGGAAGAATTAATACTAATAAAACAGTCCGGCTTTTGAATGCATATGAGTTTTTCAACTAGCTA
>NZ_JAGTAR010000011.1 GCF_018156225.1 Carboxylicivirga sediminis | reverse complement strand
ACTCAATTAGTTGATATACGGGATTCCGCATCAGCAACGATATTGGGGCACCCGCTTTTTGAATGGAGGAAGAAAATATTTGGTACCAAGCCGGGCATCTTTAAATATTTTCCCGAAATGAAAAAATAGCGGGTCAATGAGTGATGCAGCGGCGGCATTTTTTGTTTCGTTTTTGCTGCTGCAGGCAAAAATGAAAGGACATGGAAGCATCAATCACTATAAGCGATAAGCTGGCAGTTATTCGCTTTTTAATTAGATAAAGACACTACTTTTGCAGCTGATACTATAACAGCACACTATGTATTCTTTCGATTATACCAATCAAAACCACATCCTGTTTCTATCATTAGCGCTGATTATCATCGCTCTGTCCTACCTCATTATCAGGCATAAGGTCAAAACCTATTTACAGGAACGTAAAGTGCGTAAACGCTTTGAGCGTGGTAATAAGCTGGAGCTGCAGGCCAAAAGTTTCCTGAAAAGTAAAGGCTATACCATTGTTGATTACCAGAGTACCTACCAGCACAAATACCTGGAGGATGGCGAGGTACAATACGCCGATATACAGCCCGACTACATTGTGAAGAAGAACGGTAAGCAATACATTGTGGAGGTTAAAAGCGGCAGCCAGGCCATCAGTGCCCGCAACAAAAGTACCCGCCGTCAGTTGCTCGAATATGACTATGTGGTGGAGAACGATGGGGTGTTTCTATTGGATATGGAGAACCGCCAGCTAAAACTCGTTCAGTTTAAATCCAAGATGGAAAGGCGCTCGGGCCGACTGCTAAAAGCAGTTATTATTTTCGCCCTCATCGGTTTGGCTATTCCCTACTGGCAGGTTCAAGCAGCTATTGGCTTGATATTGCTCATTGTGTTTTTTGCGGAGAGGCGGTTTTAAAAAATAATCGCCGGACTTAACAAACCCGGCGATATCACTGACTTACTACAAGTCATTACTTCCTTTCCAGTTCCTCCTGCTTCCTCAGTATTTCTTCTTTATACTGCTCTGCTTCCTCTCGTCTTTTCTCCACCTCTTCCATGGCACGCTCTCGTTCCTCACCAGCTCTTTCCAGCTGCTCTTTCACCTTCTTCATTTCTTCTTCGGCCATCTTCAGCTGTTTCTTTCCTTTTTTATAATCCTCTTCGGAAATACTACCTTCTTCTTTGGCTTTTTCCAGTTTTTCTTCCGAGCGTTTTATCTTTTCATCCGCCTCTTTTACCTTGGCTTTGCCATGTTCAATGGAGCTATCCAGCTCTTTCTGTTTCTGCTCCTGCTTCGCACGCGCTTCGGCAGCGCGTTGCTGACCAAACTCTTTACCCTTCAATTCGCCTTTATCTTTTCCATAGGCATTCCCTTTTTGAAGCTTTTCTTCTTTTTCTTCTTTCTCCTCTTTCAGTTCCTGCTCCGCCTTCTCTTTGGCCTGTTTTTCTACTTTTTCCTTTTTGGCTTTTTCCTTGCCCTTACCCTGCTGTGCCTGTATCGGTTGAGCCACTAATGCCAAACCGAATACTAATGCTAAATTCAATATTAATATCTTCATAATACTATTCTAATTCGTTTAATGCTTCATCCAGTTTCTCGATTGAGCTTTCAAGCTCCGCTGCCACACTATCGATGCGCTCTACCGACTCGCTTACATTTTCATAGGGTGGTACAACGGTTTCTGTTGGCACTTCTTGGGTAGTTTTTTGTTCCTTACTGGCTTTCGGTTTACAACTTACCAGGAGTAATGTAAACACAAATACCAGGGCGATAAAATTTTTCATGCTAGTATGAGTTTTGAGTTAATAACTATTTGACTTGTTATGTAACAACTTAGGGCTAATGATGTTTCGACGGTAATCATTGCATTAACATCGTAAAAAATCCTACCGGCGCCACAGAGTCATCACCTCATGTGTGACCCTCATTGCCAATAGGATTGACCATTCAATTTTGTACAAACACAAAGGACTGTTTAAAGCCCCTTTGTAGCTTATTAATCAGCCCTGCTTAATGTTAGGATAAGATCATCCGATCGTAATATGACTTCATCTGACGCGAAGCTTCTGACCTGCCATCGCTGATTTAAGATGATAAGTTCGTTCATCGCGAAAGCCAGTGACAAAAAAAGATCCTCTTCTCTGTCTTTTTCTCTATCCAGATAATCATATTCCGGATCATCATAATTGGGAACAGCAGCACCATCATACAACAATCGATATGAACCATTCCCGGTATAGTCCTCACCTTTTAGAGCATTTACAATACTACCATCTTCAAAAGCCAGCTGCACCTCCGGATGTTGAAGTGCTTGCTTCGTCAACGAATGCTGAAAACTTACCTGCCAGCTTCCTTTTGTTAATGTCTCTAATAAGATGTCCCTGTCTCTCAGTACGTCTGAATCAGATGAACAACTGACCAGGCAACTGATGCATAATGCAAACACTAAGGTTATTATCCCTATCCTTTTCATAGTATGAAGTTTTTAGGAAAGATAGAGCGCTAATCTTGCCTTAAGATTAGGAGAATATTAGGTATGTATTAAAAAACTGTTTAGGTTTTATCCTTCGGTTAATTTTGGCGAATTAATCCCTCATATTACTGGAAGCTATCGGCTCATTAACCAATCAGTCAGGTTGACTGACGAGTCTAATCCCAGCCGCTTACGCACCCGGTACCTGGCATTCTCAACACCGCGAACAGACATATTAAGCAGTTGTGCAATTTCCTTGCTGCTCAGGTTCATCTTTAGATAAGCACAAATCTTCAAGTCATGCGGTGTCAAAGCTGAAAATTCTTCCTTTAGTTTCCTGATGTAATTGTTGTGGGCCAAATCAAAGCGCAGTTCAAAATCATCCCAATCATCATCAGAAATCTCACTCTCTATAAAACCCAGCAAATCGCTTAGTTTTTGCTCCACCTGTTTGGTGGCATCCTCTTTGATGGTGATGATGCGAGCCTGTAAATCAATCAGCTTCTCATTTTTACATATCGTTTTCATGGCAATAGCGGCCAGCTCCTTGTTTTTACTTTCGAGTTCATTTCTTAGCTTTTCCTCCTGATAGGCCGCCTGCTCTATTTTGCGTATACGTTCTTGTTTTTCAATATAGCGCTGTTTCTCAACCCCGGCCCGCCTGTCTCTTACTCTGATAGCCAGATAGAATATGAATATAAAAAGCATAAAATACCCTGCATAGGCATATACAGTGCGATACCAGGGGGGCAAAATGCTAAAGCGATAGATGATATCGTCGGTTTCGGCACCATAAATATTGATGGCCTTCAAACGAAACTGGTAATCACCTTCTTTCAGGTTTGTATACTCCTTGTATCGGATATCTTCCCAGTCAGACCAGTCGTTGTCATACCCTTGCAGGTAATATTTAAACCGGATGTTTTTAGTGTTTTCATAATAAGCGGCAGAGAAACTAAAGGTCAGGCTATTGTTTTTAACTTCCTTATACAACAGCTTTATGTCCTGACCGATGAGTGTATCGCACAGAAATTTGATATTATCTTCATAAAGTACATCTTCGCCACCCGAGGTCTTCACCGCACGCAATAAACACTTAAAATTGGCCGGCTTATATACATCTGTTGCCGCATCATAAACGATAACACCATCTTTAGTACCAATGTATGCCTTTTGGTTACCTGAGAAATAAATATTTTCAAATCCCGGGATGTAATATTCATTTAACTTATTAAAGGGATTGGTTACAACCGTTCGGCTGCCGTCGGCGTGCTTTTCAATAATACCTGATTTATCGCCCGATATAAACCATACATCACCTTTGGGATCTTCCTTAACTAAACGCCCCTGCCCATACCCCAGCAATTCTGTCAGTTCCATATTCATTATCATTGAATCAGCTGATGCATCATAGTTATAGAATCCAACCTGTGTGCCAAACACCAACTCTTGATTAAGCTTAAAAACGGTGTTAAACATGTGCGATGGCAATCCTTTTGAATAGTCATAAAATGATAGCTGCTCAACCTCGTTTAACGAACTATTCAGCACCAGTCTGTAAATGCCGCGGTAGCCATGAGCCACCCATATCTCCCCATTGTCACCTATCTCTAAAACTCTGCTTGATTCGTTAAACCCCCTGATCTTGTGAACGAAGTGCAAACGCTCACCTTCTTTTCTAAACAAAGCAAGGCCTTGATAAGTGCCCCCGATAAGATAGTCCGGATGCTGCGGTAAAGCTCTGATAAGCCAGCACCCCTCTCCTCCATAAATCGGAATAAGCTCACCATTATGCAGTTGCGAAAATCCATTGGCATGGGCTAATACGACAATATCTCCTAATTTATTCAGGCTCCAGTTAATATCAATGCTACCCTTAACTCTCTCAAATGAATGGTTAGCTCCTTGTTCTATCGACTGCCTAAGCAAACCATCATGAGTGGCGTAGTACATATCACCTTCATATTCAACAATCGAATAAACACCTGTTGGCTCTTCGGTGCTGGGTTTCATATGGTACAAAGGAGTTGATAATTCAACCATATCAATCCCCGTTTTGTGCGTTACCCACAGGTTATTATGAATATCGGTATATAAGCCCCGAATCGTATTATTTTGAAGACCTTGCGCTTTAGTCAATTGTGTTTTTACAAAGCCATCTTTACTCAGAATATAAACACCTGCTTTATGGGTGCCAATAACAAAATCGCCATTTTTACGCACATGACCTGTCGACAGGCCAGTGCTTTTGAAATCAATCTGTGGCTCTGTTTCAAACGGCTTTAACTCATGATTAGTATAAACAAATAGGCCGCCAGCTAGTGTGCCAACTAACAGATCCTCTTCATTCATTGGCAGAATAAACCTCAACTCTTCATTGCTTAATGGCTCTGATCCTGGCAGCCTTTCAAAATCATCACCTCTTTTTCTGTGCAAGCCAAATTCATCGTGCAAAAGTACCTCATCCCTGACCTTGAAAAGGCCTTTAATCTGATGACCGGTATTTATCACATCAATTTTTTCACCATCAAAGCGATAGATGGCCCGCCATGTATGGAAGTACACTTCATGGTTGTGCAGCACAATGTTCCACACATCATTGAAGTCACGGTATTCTGCTGGCACTAAATCAAGCAGCGAATGAAAAACCACCCCATTTTCTTGTTGGTAATCGATGTATCCAAAGTCGCCCTGCGCACCGGCGTATATGCGATTGCTTTTGGTAATGGCCAGTGATTTAATATTGGAGTGGTTCGACACTGCCGTAACAATGTTCCAGTTACTACCATCAAACTCCAAAATGCCATATTCATTGGCAAAGTACATGATCCCCCTGTTATCCTGGATAATACCATAATTAACGGTGGAAACCTTTAAATCCTTCTCCGAATAATTAGTGACAAAAGGAATTCCACCAGAGAGGCTTTGCCCTGCCAATGAGAACATGCTTCCAAAGACCAATATCAGAGAGATGATTCCTTTCATACGCTATGAACGATTTACAAGTTAATTGATGCGTTTCATTGTCAATGATTATTCTACTTAAAGACGATCAGGTTTTTGCTAATGCTCTAAAAATATAAAAATATAACAGAAGCCCACAGGTTTAGCTCCATGGACTTCTGATATACGCCTGCTTTAACCAAAGGGTAGCCTGCGCTTTGCTAAATTCTGTTCAATTGCTACGAAGGCATATAAAGGCTTATTCTTTAATAATCTTATAAGACTGTCCGTTAATAATAAAAAAGTAAATACCTGCAGGATAAGCTCCCATATGGTATTGACAGGTTTTGCCAATCACACTAATGACATCCAGCGCATTGCCTTTCATATCAAACACTTTAATCACAGAATGATCATCCGGCAGTTCTAGATTCAACCATGCATTCACAGGGTTAGGATAAGGCGCTCTCAATACACCTGGATTTGTCTCTATGCCAGTGGCCACACAATTGTCTCCTACCGTGTAGGAGAATATCTTTGTAACAGACATACCACCGGCGTATGCAAATTTACAGGCTAACTGAAGAACAGCACCCGGGGTTTGATTGCTCAATGTGGTGGTAAACACCCCATTACTATTCGACATAGCAGATTCTGCAAAGCCATTAGTGTAGTTCCATAAATAGGCCACCTGCCCATCCTTATCATCCAATAATTCAAAACTGACTGTCACATCGGTGCCTGAAGTAGAGAAAGCATAGTTATAGCCCACCTCAAATGTGCCTTGCGAAGCCTCTACTTCGGTGCCCGAACAGGCGTCATTGGTACTTTCTGAGGTCGTGGCATTTAACACAACAGGACTATTGGCAGCAACATTGCCCGCATTATCGGCTGCAACAATCGAAAAGTTATATGCTGTGCTGGCACTTAAACCAGTCACATCATAGCTTAGTTCAACACCCGATTCAGCCGTGGCCTGCTTAGTCTGGCCATTGTAACTAATTTGATAAATCACGCCTCCGGAGTTATCGCTGGCCTGTAAAAGTAATTCAACACTCGACTGAGTGATGGTTCCAACAGCGGCAGTAAAGTTAGTTGGCTCTTCAAAGTCCGGTTCGCAGTTATCACCAACCATGTAAGATACATATTCAGTGACTGCCAGGCCGCCTGCAAAGGCAAATTTGACGGCCACGGTCAAGGTAGAGCCCTGAGCCTGACTGCCCAAAACGGTTGAGAATTTACGCCCATCCACATGATTCATACTGGTTTCAGAAAATGGATCCTGTGTCCATAAGTAAGCAATCGTTCCAATTTTATCGTCCAGCAGCTCGCAAGTAATATACACATCGCTGCCAACCGTTTCAAAAACAAACTGATAGCCAACATCAAAGGCACCCTGCTGAGCCTCCACCGAGTTGATGGTGCATGAACGTACTTCGGCAAAGGAAACATTTACGGTTTGTGACTCAGCCATAGCACCTCCATCATCAATGGCCTTGGCCGTGAGGGCATAATCACCTGCTGCGCCTGTCCATTGAATTATATAAGGAGCTGTATCATCCGACACAATTAAATTACCATTCTGATAAAACTCCACCCGTTGAATGGAGCCATCCAGATCGCTCGCACTGGCCGTAATAGTAATTTCATCACCATCCCTGTAGGTGGCACCTTCCTCAGGAGCCGTCAAGGTTACATTTGGTGCTATGTTGGCTGTACTGCTCACTATCACTAACACTTCATCAATTGATGTGCGCATATCTTCATTACTCACTTCCAGTCTGAAGCGATAAACACCCTCCTGTAAACCACTGATAACAGGTTGTGCCAAGGTATTATCATCGTATGTCACCACCGATGGTCCATAGAGCTGTGTCCATTGATAGCTCAGCGTCTGTCCGCTCGATTCGCTGCTGGCTGTGGCATCCAGCGTAGCTGTTGACAAGGGCCAAAGCACTTTAATGTCAGCACCTGCCGAAGCTAATGGATAAGAATAGGGAATATCACCTGTACGACTAAAGGTCATTTGTCCCAGGTTAAATTCCCCTGCCGCAAACTCCAGTCGTAAAATATGCTCACCTTCTGGCAAGGCCAGATCAGCCACGCTTTTAGTGGCCCACACATCCCATGATGTAGTAGACGTGGAGGGTACACTAATGTTGGAAGCCACAGTTTGACCATCCACCAGTACTGAAAAAGGTCCTCCTCCGGCCGCATTGCCTGAAGCATAACGGAAACTCATGGAATACAGTCCTGATTGAGAAACATTCACGGTATATTCAGTCCATTCACCACCTGCAATCCAGCCAATAGTTTTGCCTTCGGTATTATCCGAAACAGCATCCACATCTTCATCCATCCGGTAATCACCGGCATTACCTGGTGAAAGATCAAGATAGGCGATGTTATTTGCCTTTCCCCCTTCAAACTTATCGTAGTTACCAGGCTCAATGATGCCCGGCAGTTCAAATGCTGCCCCCAGGTAAGGCACTTGCTCGCCCACCTGCACATCAATGGTATTACTCACCACAAAGTTTTCATACACATAAACCTTAGCATATAAACCATGCATCCCAAGTGTCAGGTTCTCCGCTTTGCAGGTATATGGCGCAACCGTTTTTGAAGCTAACAAACTATTGCCATCATAAAACTCTACTTTGGTGATGCCTGTACCAGTGGCTTCAAGCAATAAATTAACACTACCATTGGCATAAGCCCTGGTAAAGTCAGCACTCAATACACCTGACGCATCAATATCTTTACTGGTGGCCATGGCATTGGCCGGCACATCCAGTTCGTAGCCATCCGAAAAAGTAACCGTTAAAGGACTACTGGTGTAGTTATGGGCCACGTAAGTCATGTCACCACCATTATCAAAGGCCACAGCAATGGGGTAATCGGCCGTAACACCACTATTCACCTGACCCATGGCACTCATATTATGTAACCAGTGATAGGTTTGCGCATCGGATACTCCAAATTTAAGGTTGCGATCAGGATAAGAATTATACAAAGCGATGGCTCCCTCCGGATCAATAAAGGACTGGTATTCCCACATCACATCATGCCACAGATTTGGGTTTTCCTCATTGTTCATGATGCCTGTATTGGCTTTTATTTCGTTCCATAACTTTTCTACATAGGCAGTATTGTGTCCCAGATATAACGAACCGCCATGAATAGGGTACATCTCAATGCCATAGGATGCTGCAATATCGGATGTCCAGAAAGTGCCGTTGTCGTATGAGTTACCCCACACCCTTGAGACCAGGCTATAGGGTTGATCCTGCTTGAAATTGCGCTCATACATATCAAACCAGTATTCTTCAATAGCGGTTTGTTCGGTGGTATAAAGGTAGATACCTAAATCACGTATTTCATCATTACCGGTGATGCTTCCCCAGTGGATTAAAGATGAGTTAAACTGCATACTCTCTGAAGTAGACTCCTGATCGTTACCCTGCGGGAAGCTTGCAAAACCATTGGCCCAGCAATGCCCGGCATAAGGACTGAAGTTACGCAGGAAAGGAAATTTATCATCATCCCGGTTCTGTGATGCTGCATCTCTAACCAATAGGTTAATCATATCTCCCCATTGCGCTGCCCACCCAGGCTCAAACTGCTCCATAAAAGCCGCTGCATGGATAAAATACCCCCAATGAAAATGGTGGTCGTTGATATTGGTATCCTGACCATGACCTGCCGGATAGCCCAACATGGCTGACCATGTATTATTGTAGTAGAATAAAAAGGCCACTTCACCCGACTGATAGCTTAACCAGTCTTCCAAACGTTCTTTAACGGTGGCCACCATTTTGTCACGCGCTTCTGTCATGCCCATCTGATCGGCTATGCGAGCCGTCTGAATCAAACGGTTCATAACCTGCCCCTCGTTGTAGGAATCAGTCCAGGTTGCCAGCTGGTCATTTTCAATTAGCTTAATTTTAGCGGTCAGTTCAGCAGGACTAAAACCCTGGCTGTAATTGGCCAGATAAGGCAGAGTGGGTAAAATGCCCTGATAGGTATTCTCCACGCTGAAGGTATTACCGGCCAGTGTTTTTAGCTCTCCTCTTACCGAAGGATAACTGTCGCCTGAAGGCTGCGGTGAATCACTAGCCAGGTTAGCCCATTGATGAGGTAGTAAACCCAAAAGCATATTGCTTGCACTGCCCTCTTTTACCTCGGTGGTCACCGTAAAATCAGTTCGCAATACTGATGTTGTTTCGTTATACGACCATGAGGTAGTGGTGCCTGTTGGGAAAACATAGGCATAAGCTTTATAGGCAGTCGCAGTGCTTGCCGCATCAGTTGTAGTCAAAGGCAGCATGGCCATCGACCAGTAATCTTGTCCATTTAAAGTTGAAGTATATGTATTGCCATTTTGTGTCCATGTGCTTCCTGTTGGTGCATAAGCAACAAAATCAGCACCACTGGCGGCATTGGTTATCAGCAGCATTTCATCGGATATGGCTGCCGTACCGGCATTAACAGTTATCTCAGCCACATCACTGCTGCCCTTAGTGAAATACAAAAATGGCATGCCAATACCTGCAGTGGCATTAAAATTATGTGAACCATCATTCCAATCCATCGTCACGGTCCAATCGGAATAATCAGACACAGTGGCTTGAGCTGCATTTAATGATTCAACACCCACCACAATAGGCTCCTGATCACCATAAACACCCCATGGAATATAACTGACAACCAATCCATCGGTTCTACTCTGTAAACCCAATGGGTAATTGTACATATTGGCGGTATGATTTTCTTTAATTAGTCTTGACCACCAGTCGTTCGTTGGCACGGGTTTACCCACTGCATTACCACTTAGTTGGGGCGAACCAGCAGGATAGCCGTTACGTCCGGCCGCATCCACTCCGGGAAATGAGGTTGTATAACTGCCACTGCCCACATTCACTGTTTGCGCCTTACCCTCAACAATAACCAAAAGGAGCATTGTTAACACAATAAGCAGCAAGAAAGAAAGTCCTTTATATACCTTTTTCAGGTGTTTTATTTCCATGTGATTTAACGATTATCCAAAATATGATGCAACAGCAGGCCTGGTTAATAGTAACGCCATCCGGCCATTCCATCTATTTTGAGTGAATTAATACACTACTTATCTGGGTACATGCCCCCAACAAGTAGTAATAATGGTGGTTTGGTTAGTCATTGTTTTATTGATGGCTACTGGCTGTGATTAGTTTTTCACCACCTTTTTGATAATTACCTGCTCATTGGTGAGTTTAATGACAGCAATGTAAACGCCCGGTGCCAAGTGTGCGACAGGCATTATTGATTGTGCACTACCCACATTTGCTTTAGACCCACAGAGTTTGCCCATCTGATTAAATAACTCAATAGAAGCAATGTCTGATTGGGCCTTACAAATCAGCTCACTGACACAAGGATTAGGCATTACACTTACTTCAGTATTTATAGCTGAGGAAATGCCGGTAGCCCCATCAACAGCCGGATTTGAAGGCTGAGCAGCCCCAACCGTTAATATCACATCATCAATCGCTATATCACTTATTTCCGAACCCCCAAGCATAAAAATATTGCCACAGGCAAACAGCTGTAGTCCCTGAGCTGTTAATTCAGACATGGGTATTAAAATGCGGTGCCATTGACCATCCCGAGAAAAATTGTAGGCTGAAGCCGCATTAAAGGTAATACGCCCCTCACTGCCAGCTGCTCCCTGCATTCCCACCCAAAAATCGGCTGAACTGCTTGTTTTTAATGAGAAGGACAGATAACCGTTCTCAAAATGACTTAAATCCAAAGCGTTATCTGAAAATACACCAAAGCCATACCATCCCACATTGTTGCTGGTAAAATACAGGTGCTCCGAACCATCGTATGCCGAACCACCATTTAGAGCCGACAATGTATTGTCCCATATATAGATATGTCCATCAACATCATCAATTAAGAACTTATTGTTGATATCAGGATTCTCAGAGTAGATACCATAATAATCTGTCACAATGGTATATTCATCATCTTCAATCAGGCTGGCATTCCTGTCCGGATTAAGAGCTGTATTTTCGGCATCTGCAGCGATGGCTGAAAAATAGATATCATCCACCAACACATCAGTAATATATGGCTCGCCGCCCAGCATAAATACGTTGCCACAAGCCGACAAGTTCAGGCCCTGGGCTACCAGATCACTAACCGGAATGGTTATCCGGTGCCATTGGCCATCTCTTGTAAATCCATATGGATCTGAGCCATTATTAAAAGCTACCCGTGCCTCAGTATTATTAGCGCCGCCTACCCCAATCCAGAAATTATCGGTCGATGAGCTTCGCAATGCCAGTTTCAGGTACCCGTTACTAAATTGTTCCAAATCAATACCTGCATCTGATGTAAGGCTATATCCAAACCAGGTATTGGTAGCCGGCGATGAAAATGCCAACACATCAGTTCCATCATAGGCAGGTGCCGCCTCAATGGCCTGCATGGTATTGTTCCACACATATAAATGACCGGAAATATCATCAATGATAAAACCCTCGGTAATGGAAGGATTATTGGTAAAAATGCCAAATAACTCAAAGTTAGCTGTCAAGTTTGACAATATAACTTTATCAATAGAGAGATACGCATCGGCCGAAGGTGTACCTTTCAGCAACAATACATCATCAATTTGAGTAAGATCCAGGCCCGCAAAGGCCGTAAAAGGGATGACTACTCTCGACCATGAGCCATCTCTGCTGCAGTTATAGTCCGATGAGGCGCTTAAAGTAACCATGCTCTCAGCACCGGTGGCATCACCCAGTCCAATCTGAATATCTGAACCGGAATTAGTTTTCAGATATACATCCAGGCTGCCGCTATTTTTTATTTCTGATAAGTTCTTAACTGCTTCGGAGAAAACTGACACCGAATAAGCCTGACCATTTACCAGGTTATACGATAACACGTCCGTGCCTTCCTTGGCTGTTTCGCCTGCCCTTTCGGTTGTCCCGGTCGTTGACAGGGTGGCATCAAAATTAAAATCAAGATAGTTTTCGCAGTTGGTATCGTCAACATACACTCCCAGGTTACCATATAGAGGTGCAGCACCTTCTATTTCACCTTCACCTGTTTTCTGATATACTCTGATATAATCAACGAACATTTCAGCAGGCAATTGAGCAGTTATACCTGCCTGGTCATAGATATCCGGAAACATCCCACCAACGGCGAGGTTTAAAATAATGTACATTGAGTAATCGCGAAACTCTTCAGCATCAGCTCCATCAACATTCATCGAATAATAAGGAGTGGAGCTACCATCGAGGTACATGCTGATGTTGGTTGGTGTCCATTCCATGGCGAAAGTGTGGAAATCAGTATTCAGGCCTGTTGGTGCTTCGGCTGTTGTGCCATAACCAGCATAATTACCGGCATGCTGCCAATGCAAAGCACCACCAAACAGGGTGTTTTGTTTGTTAGCCGCAATACCATCGGCATGCCCGGCTTCCATAATATCAATTTCACCACATGCCGGCCATACATTCGTTGAATTACCTAATAACCAAAAGGCTGGCCACAGGCCGTTGGCCATATCCGGCAGTTTCAATCTGGCCTCTATTCTACCATAGCGAAACGCAAACTTTCCGCCAGTATTAATGCGACCCGAAGTAAATTGATAGCCATTATATGCTTCTCGCCTGGCTGTTATAATCAAACAATTATTTCCATTGCCGTCGTCACCTACGCTTACATTGTCAGCCTTGTAATGCTGCAACTCCTGGTTGGCTTCGGTGTTCCATACGCCTACTTGCTGTTCAATATTCCATACTGATGGATTTAAACTGTTGCCATCGAAATTCTCTTCCCACACCAACTGGTACCCTTGCGCCCAGATGGCCAATGGTAAACTAAATAATATAACTAATACTAAATTCTTCATTCTTTTCAATCCTTATTTCCCCTTGTTATTAAAAGCAGCTCACCAGCTCAAACTATTGGACGGTCGGTCTGAACTGGTGAGGCTTAAACTAAATCAGCAAATTACTTTTTAATGATTTTAATGGTTTGATCCTTGGCTTTAATGAAGTACACGCCTTTATTAAGCTCAGCCATAGAGATGGTGCCTCCGCTAACGGGCACACGCTTGATCAAACTCCCTGTTACGCTATACAATTCTACCAATTCTGTATCTGCAATACCTTCTATATGAAGCATATCTTCAACCGGATTTGGGAACACCTTTATATTATCCATAGCAGCCTCATTAATTGAAGTAGCAGTCCCTTTGTGGAAATAGATGTTATCTAAATAGATGATAGACTTACCTGAACCCACAAACTTCAGATGCAGAATATCGCTCATCGACAAGCCTTGAATTGTAAAGCTTGATAATGGTATATCATAACTATTCCATTGATTAAGATTGATTGGAGATAGAAAGAAAGCTTTTTCGCCAGTGGTTTCACTGATTGGAGAAATGCTTAAAGTACTTTCATTAGGTGTCCATAAATCAATATGTAAAAAGGCCATTTCAGAAGCATTCACCTTGCTTCCAATCTCTATGCCTTGATAATTAAAGTTTTCGTATTTCAACACTTCATTTCCTCCCACCTGTACCGAATAAAACCAGGTGCTTTGATTCCACCATGGGTGAAAATTGGTATTAGGTATAGTGGCATAAACATCACTAAATATCGAAATCACGTCGGATGCATTTCTTACTGGGGGTGTTGGCGACGATACAGCAGGCTCCTGGTAACCTGCTCCCGTACTTTGAGTAATTATAACTGGGTTATTAGCCGCACCATTACCACTTAAATCTTTTGCTGTAATAGAAAAAGTATATTCAGTATCAGATGGTAAATGAGTGAATTCATATGACTTCTGCACACCGGAGACAGCGCCTACAGTGGTGGTGGTTCCCCCAACATCAATAGTGTATTCGATAGCACCCGAATTATCAATCGCATTCAATAATAACTCAATGCTGTTGTAGGTTACATTACCTACCGAAGCACTAAAACCAGTTGGATTTTCTGTGTCCAGGGTGGCATCATCATCGTAAAAATACAGGTTATCTATATACACGGTATTTCCACCGGCTCCAATAAACTTAAATTGGTAAACATCAGCCAAATTAAAATCCTGACTTACTAAATCAGACAGTCTGATATCGTAACTATTCCATTGATTCTGAACCAGTGGTGCAAGGCTAGCTTTTCGTTCACCTGAATGACTGATTGGATAGATTTCCAACAGGGTTTCATTGGCACTCCATACATCAATGTGCAGGTATTTCATGCTGGCAGCATTAACTTCTTCAAACAGTTCAAAACCATGAAAATTAAGCGTTCTCAATTTAACCACTTCATTGCCCTGCACCTGTTCAATACTCCCAACTGTTGTCTGATAAGGATCCCAATACGGATTAAAGTTTGTGCCATCCAATGAGTTGTAAGCCTCACTGAAAATAGAAATAACCTTTGAAGCGTGGTAAACAGGTGGTGTTGGCGCAGCTATGGTTGGTGCTGCATCTGCGACTTGCTCCAAAACAATATCATCCAACAAAAAGGTAAAGTTGGCAGAGCCATCTCCATTGGTTCCATTATCGAAAATAAATATGATTTTGCGGTAACTATTTGACTTATTTATCCCACTAAAATCGAAAGTGAGTTCTTCCCATTCATTGGCTTTAGTAGTCGATTCCTCTTTTTCATAGAAAATTTGATTGTCGGTGGCATTTTCAACTTTTAATAAAACCTTAACCCCTGCCCTTGGTGAAAATACCTTCACCTTAATAGTATTACCGCTATTAAAATCGATATTATTATCCAGTGTGATATAACTACCACCCCAGGATTGCCAATCATTTTTGACCATTTGGGCCACCTTATTACTGGTGTTAATCCCACTCTTCTGTTCATTATCAATGACTGTTAAAACGCCACCATCAAAATTGGTAATATCGAACGTGCCCGCTTCAAAAGTTAAGGGTAGATCGGCAGCTTTGACTGAGAAAAATGAAATAAATAAAAGAGTCAAAAGCACCTGTATATTTTTTAATTTAAATAACATGCAATTTTGTTTAACTGATTAATCGCTAGAATGAAACAGGTTTGGAATGGATTAAAGGGGAACAGACTGCCCCCCTTTATTATATCATGGCACTTATTATTTCTTGATAATCTTTGCAATAGCACCATTCGACGATACAAAGTAAACGCCTTTGGCCAGTTCAGAAACATTTACAGTTCCACCGGAAACAGACACCTTTTTAACCAGGCTACCTGCCGCATTATAAATTTCAATTGAAACACCCTCATCAAGACCTTTAATGTTTAAAACATCTGATACAGGATTAGGATACAAGTCTAATTTTTCAATTTCAGTATCGCCGATGGCCGTGGGAACAGATTCGGTATGTGTAATATTATCAAATAAGAAAGTTGACGTAGCAGATCCATCTCCCGTATTACCAAGATCAAATAAGAATACCAATTTAAAATTATCATTCGCTGTTCCTGTAAAGTCCCATGACATAGTTTCCCATTCACCAGTTTTAGTAGTAAAAGCAGGAATCTCAGCCAACGCTCCACCCTCAACCTTTAAAGCTATCTTTGTTCCTATAGGAGCTTCAGTATAAACGTCCATTGAGATAATTTTCTTGGTCGTAAAGTCAATATTTTCGCTCATACCTAACCAACTTCCGGCCCAAACCTGACCACCGTTTCTAACCATCTGAGCTACTTTACCTGAACCCTGTGGATTATCAATTACTGTAGCTAAACCACCATCAAAGTTATTGAAGTCAGATGATCCAACAACTGTTTCAAAATCAATGGGGAAAGAAATAACTGCAGGAGGCGTTGAAGCCGCGCCAACAACACCTGTTACATTATCAATATAGGTTACGCCATCAAATGGATCATTGGCAAAATCAGTAGAATAACATGGGAAAAACACCAATAGCTTATACTGATCATCTACTCCTGTTGATGTAAAATCAACAGCAATTGTCTCCCAACCGGCACCTTGCTTCGAAAATGGAATTTCAACATTTGGTCCGCCATTTAATGATTGCTCCAGTTTAAATAAAAAATCTTGAGCACCATCTGAATAAACATCAACAGTAATAGTTTTGCTTCCTGTTGAAGTTGTTAGATCGATGTAGTTAGTATTTAACTGTAGTTGTGCATTCTGCCACTTTTGCCCAGCAGAGGAACTTGTGATAGCCCCAACTTTTCCTTTACCTGAGCTCGTAGGATCGTCGGCAACTGTTACTGATTCCAGACCGCTATCTGCTTTCCAGTTCTCACCAACTATAATGTCACTATCAAAAGTAATAGGAATACTCTGTGCCTGAGCCATACCAATGGCCAGCATTGAAATTGTAAATAGTGTAAAAAGTTTTTTCATAATCTGTAGTTTTAAAATTAAACTGATTTTGTTAATGATTTAATTGTCTGAATCAAAACTACAGACCATGTTCTGCAATTGATAAAAAAGAAGTACTTCATCACTTACCTGCTACCTCACTTTAACTACGTTCACCAACGTAAAACACTCATTAACTGAACAATATTCAACACCCCATTAACAAATACATAAATAAATGACTTCATTTCCAGGCAGTTTATTGAACAGCCTATTTCAGTCTGCTTTGGAGTAAATAATTTCGAGAAATAGACTACTATTGCAAACCGCCAGCATCTCTATTAGAAAAACTTATGACACTCGTAAACCTCAATAGTTCTGAATGAAAATATACAACAAAAGCCCCAATAAAATTGGAGCTTCTACTTAGCATTAAGTTGGAACTATTGCTTAATCACTTTCAGGCATTCCACCTTATCGTCAAATTCGCATTGAAGAAGATAAACGCCTTTGGATAAAAAGCCTATATCATCAAGCCTCACTCGATTATTAAATAACCCCTTAGTATACGACTTCAGGAGAATCCCACTGGTATTGAATATTCTTAGTTCAACCTGATTGGCATTAACATCCTTAAGAACAATATTCATTTCATCCCGGAATGGATTTGGATATACATGCACACAATTTTCCATCTGAGGCTCTGCTATGGCCGTTGATGTACCTGCCTGATAGATGCGAACGTAGTCTATTTCCATTGCTCCTTCCTGAAAGTTGGGAGCAATATGAGCCTGAACAGCCACATTAAGAATAAGGTACTGGGCCAAATCAAATGGCCAGGTGTCTGCATTGCGGCTGTCTGGCTGATAAGTGTAATGCTCAATATCATCTACACTAAACACCAGTTTCTCAGGGGTCCATAACAATGTGTAAATATGAAACTGACTTGAGGCCGTGGCAATTGTTTGTCCTCCATGGTTTATTGTACCTCCATAACTTGATGGTGTATGCGTTGCGCTCTGCACATAATTCTGATTGTCACCCCAATGTTCCATAATATCAATCTCTCCACATGCCGGCCATGGTTTAGTACCATAGCCTTCATTATCCCAATAGGCTCCATCTTCATTGATGTTCTTACCCAACATCCAGATAGCAGGCCAGGTTCCTGTTCCGCTTGGCAATTTAGCACGAACTTCAACCTTACCATAGGTAAAGGCAAACTTTGAATTCAAGCGAGCTGAAGTATAGTTCTTTGTTACGCCCTGGTCGGTATAGTTTTCCTTTTTTGCCACAATTTTTAAGACCCCATTCTCAATGTATGAATTATCTGGTCTGTTGGTGTAATGCTGTACTTCTCCATTATACCAGCCCCCACCAATAGGTAATTGATACTGCCTGAACCATTTACCCGGATCAATATCTCCATTACCATCAAATTCGTCAGACCAGACCAGTTGATCATAAACAGGATCAGTGGCGATTGTGCCATCGTAACTAAAGTCATCAATATAAGCCAGTACCGGATCGGTATTGTTTTCACCGTTAACCTGAATAAGCACCCTGTTAAAATCGGCGCGTTGACTTGGAGCTACTGAATTCGGGTCAAGATTCATGTACGAATCGTTCATAAAATCGAAACTAAGCTCCTGCCACGCATCCAATGCTATAGGCTTAATAATTTCGCTTTGGGTCGACCATGGAGCTCCAATGGTGCCATCCTGTAGTTTAACAGAGACCTGATTGGTTTCATTCCCACTCAGGCCATCAGATGGTACATAAATCTTAAAGCTGAACGTATGATTTGTTTCCAGGTTAAAATTATTGGGCACATCAAAGCGCACGTTAGCATATTGTCCGCCAACATCATGATATTTCAGCACCGTGGACGAGGTATTTATCCCTTCTTGCACTGGATTGGAGAAAGTAATATCTATGTCACAGTCATCTCCGTACCAGCTATTAATAGTCCCATTCCCTTCGAAATCATCCTGTACAAAGGCTGTTTGCCCAATAGACTGCAGGGTGCAAATCCATAGCAGCAAGCCTAATAATTTCACTTTCACCATCCTTTAAATCGATCGTTTTTATATAAATATGAACATTAGTTATCGATGCTTGCATACATTTCAGCCACTACATGATAAGCCGCTTTCGGTTGACGGTTAATATCAACAATCCCCCAATATTCTTCATTCGCAGTTCCATCGTATGGGACCCCACTACTCTCAGGAGCAAATCCTCCCGGATCCAATGACTCATTGTCACCGGCCTTCCACCATTCATCAGTAAATGCAAATAATGTAATACCTGAGCAAATGTTCGAATACATCATCACGTCTTCGAGAATCTGCCGCGTTGCATCGGCTTGTGCCTGCTGGTTTGGCCCTTGCACATAGCCGTCTTTAGCAATCGTCATATAACTATCTGCGCCTGCCTCTGATAGATACATAGGTTTCTGACTCATGGCTTGCCACTCATCAAATATTGGTGCAGGCGCATCCCATCGGTAAACATTCATGCCCCAGACATCGATATCAGGACAAAGTGACAAAACCAGTGAATCGGGCAATTCGCCGTGAGCTGTTGATACAGGATGAGCAGCATCATTTTCGTGTATCATACCTGCAGCTTTGTTTAAGGCCTGGTACCAGTTACTTATGTCACCATCGAACCACTCGGGATGGTAATTATATTCATTACCAAGCTCCCAAAATAGAATGGCATTATGGTGCTTAAACTTATTCACGTAATCAATAAATGAGCCTGATAAAATATCGTAATAGCCGCCCTGATTATAGCCAAAACCAATAATCACTTTTAAGCCTGCTGCATCAATCTTATCCAGCACCCACTTTTCATCAACGGGCGAATACAACCTTAGTGTGTTGATGCCAGCTTTTTTCATTAAATCAAGGTCTTCATCCAGACGTCTAAAATCACGTTGATCTGCCCCTATGGGAACGGGATTATAGCAAATGCCCTTAATCACATAAGGGACTTCATTAACAAGCACTTGTCTGTTATTAATCCGAACAATATCATTTTCAGGCTTTTGAGAGCATGATAAAGTGCAGGCAACAAACACTAAAAGAAAGATATATCTTACTACCATAAGTAACTAAATTTAATGCGGTACACTTCCGTTATTGAACCAACAAAAGTATCAATGGCATTAATATATAACCACTTTTGACAAACTTCAATAGTTACTTTGCACCTCACTTTAACTACGTTTTTTTCTCTAACCACACATGTCACACGTTTGGATGGAATAAATAAGTTCTAATTGAAACAGGTCATTAGCACTGACAATCAACGCCTATCTATGAACCCTTGCACTTCCCCCCGTTTTACAAGGAAATAAACCAAACCTTGAAACAATTTAATCGTAGGACAAAACAAAAATCACAACACGAAAATGAAAATAGCCGCACTTATTATAGTCACCTTTCTAATAACCGCAGTAAATGCTCAACAAACGCTTAAAGTAAGATATAACTATATCGATCATACCAAGCCCAATACCTACGAAATGGAACTACAAGCCAAAGATGACAAGGTACTGAGCTACACCATCCGTTTAACCAAAGTTGGCGCTGGCAAAAATATCCGATATAAGCAAACGGCCGATTCAACCCGCCTGTATAAGGATTATACTAACGATTACCTGGTTTATGAAGAAAGCCTGGGACGCGACAACCTGGTTGTACAGGAAGAGCTGGATCTGTTTAAATGGAACCATGTTAATGAAAAAGACACCATATTAGACTTTCCTTGCAAAACAGCTTTTGCTGAGTTCAGGGGTCGTGAGTATAAGGCTCACTATACTACAGAATTGCCATATACTGCAGCACCATGGAAATTACACGGTCTTCCGGGCGTGGTATTAAAGGTTTGTACCACAGACGATGTACTTGTTTATCAAGCCGAATCAGTTGAATTACTTGATACCGAAGGTCCACTGTATCGTCCGTTTGATCATAAAGAACCTATCGACTATAATTCATTTTGCAAAGAATATAAAGACTACCGCAAAGAAGTCATTAAAATACGTAAGCAACGCGCACGCCAACAAAACAGGCCAGAACCAGAAAACAACAAGGCACCAAGAGTAGAGATTATCATTCCCGAAAACCGTTTTATTTTAAATGAAAACTAATACTACCCGCTTTTAACCAGTAGGATAAAATAACCGCCAACTCGTAAAAAAAGCGAAATAGCTATTTGCAATCAAATCATTTTTGTGCAACTTTGGCATTGTTCTAAATACGTTTATTGTGAGTCATTCGCACAACATAAAAGGATACCGCTGTTTATTTGAATGCTTAATGTTCTATAAGCAATTCTAGCCGTTTGGTTTGAATCCATCAAGCCAACATCTCCTTATACTATTTTCTGAATTATTGTAAATACTAAAATGGTAGCGCTACATAACCGCTCCTGTATGTATTTAACCAGTAGAACTATCTTTAAAACGTCAACAATGTCAACAGAAAACATAAAAGGCCGTCCTGATCCCAATGGCGCAGGTCTGCCAACCATCAAAGAACTGTTAGGTAAAGAAGAATCAGTAAAAACAGCTGAACGTTCGGCCTCATCAGAAGGTAATTTTTACCAACCCCTGGGCGATAAACTTGGCCCGGGTATGAATCCACGTATTCAGCGCCTTCGCAAGCTGAGTTTTGACGCTGAACCAAGCATCTCCATTGAGCGGGCTTTGCACCAAACAGCATTCTACAAAGAACACTACGGCAAACATCCTATTCCGGTGTTACGTGCCCTCACCTTTCTGGACCATTGCCAGAAAAAGACGCTCTACATGGGAGATGATGAGCTGATTGTGGGCGAACGCGGTCCTCAACCGAAGGCCGTGCCTACCTTCCCAGAGCTGACCTGTCACAGTGTGGAAGATTTTCATGTGCTCAACACACGTGACCAGCAACGTTACACCATCAACCAGGAGGATATTGATACCTACGAGCAGGAGGTTATTCCGTACTGGCAAGGACGTACCCAACGGGAGCGTATTTTCAACCATGTACCCGAAGAATGGAAGCGTGCTTATGAGGCCGGACTCTTCACTGAGTTTATGGAGCAACGCGCACCGGGCCACACCTGCCTGGATGGCAAGATTTACAAAAAAGGCATGCTGGATTTCAAAAAGGATATCAAAGCTCACCTGGATTCGCTGGACTACCTCAACGATCCGGATGCCAACAACAAGGCGGAAGAGCTAAAGGCCATGGACATCTCCTGCGATGCGGTCATCCTCTTCGCCGAGCGCCATGCTGCCCTGGCTGAAGAAAAGTCGCAAACAGAATCAAACCCTAAACGTAAAGCCGAACTGTTAAAAATAGCCGAGGTATGCCGCCGGGTGCCCGCTCATGCACCACGTACCTTGCACGAAGCCATACAGATGTATTGGTTTGTTCACCTGGGTACCATCACCGAATTGAATGGCTGGGACGCCATGAATCCGGGGCACTTCGACCAACACCTGGCACCATTTTACGAAAAAGAGATTGCCGAGGGCACACTGACCCGGGAAGAGGCCAAGGAACTGATCAGCTGCATGTGGATTAAGGTGAATAACCAGACTGCTCCACCTAAGGTGGGCATCACAGCCAAAGAAAGTGGCACCTACAACGATTTTACCAATATCAATATTGGCGGTGTTAAAGCCGATGGCTCTGATGGCGTGAGCGAAGTTTCATACATCATGCTTGAAGTGGTGGAAGAACTGCACCTCCTACAGCCTGGCTCATCGGTTCATATCAGTCATGTTACACCTGATAAGTTCCTGAATGCTGCTTGCAAAGTGATACGACAGGGGCATGGTTATCCATCTGTTTTCAGTCCCGAAACCTATATTACCGAGATGCTGGCACAGGGCAAATCTCTTACTGATGCCAGAGAAGGCGGTTGCAGTGGCTGTATTGAAGTAGGTGCATTTGGCAAAGAAGCCTATGTACTCACCGGCTACCTCAACGTACCTAAGATTCTTGAAGTTACGCTTAATAACGGCATCGATCCGGTAACCGGAAAGATGGCCGGCTGTGAGACAGGCGATCCAAGAACCTTTAAAAGTTATGACGAGCTATATGCAGCCTTCAAAAAGCAGCTGGAGTTTATTGTTGACCAGAAAATGCGTGTGAGCAACTACATCGATACCATGTTTGCCAAATATGCACCGGCTCCCTTCCTGTCGGTGGTTATTGAAGATTGTATTGCCAAAGGTCGTGACTATTACAATAGCGGACCGCGCTACAACACCAATTACATCCAATGTACAGGACTTGGAACAGTTACCGACAGTTTATCGACCATCAAACACCATGTCTTTGAAAAGAAGACCTTTGACATGGAGCGCATTTTAAAGGCAGTGGCCAACAACTTTGAAGGTGACGAAATCCTGCGCCAAACCATTGTTAACCGCACACCCTTCTTTGGCAACGATGATGAATATGCCGATGACATTGCTCTGCGTGTTTATGATGATTTGGTCAAAACAATCGATGGTAAGCCCAATATCAAAGGTGGCAAATACCACCTGAATATGCTGTCAACTACCTGCCACGTGTATTTTGGTAAAGTGATGGGTGCCACACCAAACGGCCGTTTAGCCGGCAAATCCATTTCGGATGGTACCTCGCCATCACATGGCTGTGATGTGAATGGCCCTTCAGCGGTGATTCGCTCATTAACAAAGCTGGATCACACCCGTTCGGGAGGTACACTGCTGAATATGCGTTTCTTGCCGAGCTTATTAAAGCGTGATGAAGACATTAATAAGATGGGTAAACTGATACGCAGCTATTTCACAATGGGAGGTCACCATGTACAATTCAACATAGTGGATACTGCCACTTTGCGAGCCGCCCAGGAGAATCCGGAAGACTACAAAGACCTACTGGTGCGTATGGCAGGTTACAGTGATTATTTCAACGATATGAATGCCGATTTACAGCAGGAAGTCATTGACAGAACGGAGAATGAATCGTTTTAATCTAGTTATTAGTCTGTAGGCAGTAGTCAGAAGTTTTTTCATGCACCATTGTGTCTTATTTAAGGATAACTAAGCGTCATGTAAATCGCTATCAGCTATCAGCCAGCAGCTATAAGCTATAAAAACGACAAACAACCATATTATTGGTCAAGCAAATGGAACTACCAAGTTTAATATTTGATATCAAACGCTACGCCATCAATGACGGGCCGGGCATTCGCATCACCATTTTCCTGAAAGGATGTCCTTTGCGTTGCAAGTGGTGTCATAACCCGGAGAGTCAGTTGAAGCAACAGCAGAAAATGTACAATAACAGCAAGTGCATTGCCTGTGAAGAATGCGTGAAACATTGTCCCGAACAGGCACTGACACTCACAGCGGATGGCATTGTAACAGACGGCGATTTATGCACACTATGCGGCACCTGCGCCGAAGTGTGCCCAACCAAAGCCATTGAGATGACGGGCCGCCTGATGACTGTGGAAGAAATCATGAAGCAGATCAAAAAAGAGACCATGCTGATGGACAAATCAGAAGGTGGCGTCACCTTCTCAGGTGGTGAACCCTTGCTGCATCATGAGTTCCTTATCCCATTGCTGGATGCCTGCGGTGCAGAAGGTATTCATCGTTGTGTAGATACAACCGGCTATGCCAAACCGGAGGTGCTGATGGAAGTAGCCAAACGCACCGACCATTTTCTGTACGACTTGAAGATGATGGACACGGACAAGCATCGTCAATGGACGGGCATGCCCAATGATAAAATTCTGACTAACCTCAGGAGTCTTGCTGCCACTGGTGTTGACCTGAATATTCGTATTCCGTTGATTAAAGGAGTGAACGATGACGACCGGAACATCCGCGAATCAGCCCAATTCATTGCGACATTAGAAGGTAAAAAGCCGCTGGTTAACCTTCTGCCATTTCATAATATTGCGGAGAAGAAATACGAGAAACTGGGTGAAGCATATGATAAAGGCGAAATGGCCGAACCCTCTGCAGAGCGTTTGCAGGAAATCATTGCCATATTTGAATCCTATGGTGTCAAGGCAATGATTGGCGGGTAAACTTTATTGAAGTTATACAAGCAGCCAGGTATTTAAAATATACCTGGCTGCTTGTCTGTTATAATATACTGAACACCTGACACAACGCACTGCGCAACCGGTACAATGTATTGAGCAAACGTTACAACGCACTGAGCAAACGTTACAATGTGCTGTGCAACCATTACAATGCACTGAGCAAACGTTACAATGTGTTGAGCAGTCGTTACAATGCACTGCGCAAACGTTACAATGTACTGCGCAACCCTTACAATGTGTTGAGCAGTCGTTACAGTGCATGCGCAAACGTTACATTGTATGCGCAGCAGGAACACAACTTTTTTAAGTCACACAGGAACGCGAGGCATAAGCCTGTGTATTCCATTAAAAACGTTCGTACTGACAACACCCGTGCAGGTTATCGTATACCTCATCATCGGCTTTGTGGTGCTCAGTATCATGCCCCACTGTGGCAATGGCTTTTTCAACAGCATCCACTGTAGCCTTACCGCTATAATTCAGGTGCAGCATCTTGGTGTCCTTATCCCATTTGGCCGTAGTCACACCTTCCACTGATAGAGCAGCTTCTTCAATCCGTTCCTGACACATACCACAGTTACCAGCTACTTTAACCATGGCGTGCTTTGACTGAACTGCAGGCATTTCTTTAATTGCAGGTTCTCCTATCCTATCATAATGGCAGCATCCAGGCAACTTACCATATACTGAATCATCCGCTTTGTGATGCTCCGTATCGTGCCCCACAGCAGCAATGGCTTTTTCAACAGCATCCACTGTGGCTTTACCGCCATAATTCAGGTGCAGCATTTTGGTGTCCTTATCCCATTTGGCCATAGTCACACCTTCCACCGAAAGAGCAGCTTCTTCAATGCGCTCCTGACACATACCACAATTACCGGCTACTTTAACCATGGCATGCTTCGTCTGACTCGATTGCTTAGCTGAAGACTTTGTAACAGCCTGCTTATCCAAACGCTCGTATAGACAGCAACTGTGTAACGTTTCATAAACTGCATCATCGGCTTTATATTTTTCGGTATCATGGCCTACCTGAGCAATTGCCTTTTGAATGGCATCCGCATTGGTGTGCTCCGGATCAAATACTACCCTGGCCTCCTGAGCATCGGCTGACCACTCGGCACTTACGACACCAAACACCGTCATGGCTGCCTTTTCGATGCGCTCCTTACACATATCGCAATTGCCGGCTACAGTAAAACTTGCCTTGTTCTTATTGTGCGTTTCGGGGGCATTCATCATGCTCTTCAGCCCCATCAACTGTGCCGAGGCATCAATCTTAAACACACCATTGGTCGCAATCTCTTCACCAACAGATAAACCTTCTTTCACGATGTAATTGTCACCGGCATCGGGTCCAAGCGTAATCTCCCTGAACAGGAAGGTAGGTGTTTCACGCTCCGGCACTTTGGTATACACAACGGCGCGTTTGCCCGTCCACAGTACCGCCGACTTTGGAATCACCATCACATCCTCATTCGACAACCGGGCCTCCAGTACAGCGTTGGCAAACATCTCAGGTTTGAGCTGCAAGTTGCTGTTCGCTACTTCCACACGCACTTTAGCTACGCGTGTTTTCGCATCAATTATGGGGTCAACATATGTTACCCTGGCGGCAAACGTTTCACCGGGCAAGGCTTCCAATGTAAAACTCACTTTATCGCCTTGCTTCACCCAAGGCAAATCTGTTTCGTAGGCATCAAACAAGGCCCATACCTTTGTAAGATCAGCCACCTTAAACAGCGGCATCCCTTGTTTCACATAGTCGCCCAGTGCCACATGACGCATCATTACCGTACCCGAGATAGGCGATAAGATATCAAAATACACCTGTGGCTCACCACTTTTTTCAATGGCTGCAATCTGCTCGTCCGTTAAATCCCAGGCCTGCAGCTTTGATTTAGACGCCATGTATAAAGACGGATTGCTTTCCCTGACAGCAAAAGCTTCAATCAGCTCCCGCTGGGCGCTAACCAAATCAGGCGAGTAGATAGTAGCCAGCTTCTGCCCTTTTCGCACATTCTGCCCGGTAAAATTGATGTTGAGCTGCTCGATACGGCCTCCATAACGGGCTGTCAGCTCAGCTATACGTCGCTCATCCACATGTATCTTACCCTGCAGATAAACTTCTTTTACCGGTTTTCCCAATTGCACCACACTTGTTTCCACTTCAGCCAGCTTAGCAGCCGCTTCCGTCATCACTACTTCATTAGGATCGGCATTCTCGGCCGATTGCATACCTGCTAAAGGAATCAGGTCCATGGCACATATCGGGCACAAGCCCGGCTCATTCTGCTTTATTTGCGGGTGCATAGAGCACGTCCAAACTGTTTCTTCTTCGTGCTGATGTCCTTCGTGAGCGTCAGCCTGAGCATTTCCACTTCCGGATGGCGCAATGGCCCATCCTACCAACAAACCGATAGCCAATGTTATCAGTACCGGCTTGTAATTAGCTTTTATATATTGAAAGATTGTGTTCATCTGTTTACAATTAATCATTAACAATTATTTACCCATCAAGTAGCCAATAAAAGCAATAGCAGCTTGCTTATCAGTTCGAGCCTTTTCCAGTTCCAGCTGATACTGTAGCAGGCGTCGCTCCATACGCAGTATCTCTTCGAAATTTTTATTGGCGTAGGCATACTCAGTCTCCAGTAGCTTCATCGCTTTGCGTGCCAGATACAACTGGTCTCCAAATAAATCAATTCGACGATGAGCATCACTGTAATCCTTCCAGGTATTTTCAAAAAGCACCTCTAATACATTAGCCTTATCTACTCGTTCATAGTCTTTGGCCATCTCCAGGTAAACCACCTCCTGCACCATGCTCTGGTATTTATTCCGGTACAAGGGAATAGTCAACCCCACCTTTGGAAAAGCAATAGCATCTTTACCCGACAGGTTATTGGCCCCTTTACCAATGGCGACATAATCGATGCCCAGGCTAAAAGATGGAGCGCCCGCCTTTTTAGCGGCCTGCTTTTTGAACGCCAGTGCTTCTTTTTGCATATCAATGCTCAGCAACTGATGATTCTTCAGTTTTATTGAGTCCAAAGCAGCCGATTTATTCAGGTAGAAATCCGTCGTCCATAAACTATCGGGCCAGGTAAGCGTCACCGGCTCTTCCACATTCAACAGCTTGTTAAAAGCCACCTCCTGCACATATTGCTTGTCGCGCAGGTTAGCCAGTTGATTCTCCAAATCGTTAATCTCCATCTCGATGCGGTACTGATCCACCGCCGATACTTTTCCTGCTTCCACCTTTACGGCAGCCAGCTTTTTAAAAGTATTGAGAATATCAATGTTCTCCAGTGTGATGCCCACCGCCTTGTTGGTAAAGTATAGATTGTACCAGTTGGCTTTCACCTCGTTGAACAGTTTGGAGCGTTTTTCTTCAAATAGTTCGTACTGCGCCTGGGCCTGCTGAATGGTTGAATTTTCTTTTGCCTTCAGAGTCCCAAACCAGGGAAACATCTGAGTGGCCGAAAATTTAAATTCCTGCGGACCATTGCGCGTTTCCACCGGCTGGATAAAATAACCAAAAGCCAGTTGAGGATCGGGCAAAGCCCTGACCTGTGGTGCTTTCTCAAGTGCCGACAGGTAGTTGTTAAAGGCTGCCTGAAGGCCCGGATTATTTTCTGCTGCAATGGTGAGGTACTTGTTCAGTTCCTCTTGCCCCATTGCCAGAACCGGTAACAGCAGCGCCAGAATATATGTTAATATTGTTCGTTTCATCGCTTAATTATTTTGCTGTTTTACCTTACGTTTAATCACAGTCTCCTGCCAGAAGCTGTATAGAACCGGCACTACAAACATGGTCAGTACCTCAATCACCATGCCCCCGAACAGTGGAATAGCCATCGGTACCATGATATCAGACCCTTTACCGGTGGACGTTAATACCGGCAGCAAGGCAATAATGGTAGTGGCTGTGGTCATCACCGCCGGACGCACCCGCTTGGCACCTGCTTCGAGCACCAAAGCACGCACCTGGGCCACTGTTTGTGGCTGACGCTTGTCTTGCAACTGTTTTATATAGGTGCTGATAAGCACACCGTCATCGGTAGCCACACCAAATAGGGCTATAAAACCGACCCACACCGCCACACTGAGGTTAATATTACTCACCTGAAATAGCGTTCGTAAGCTCATACCAGCCAGTGTTCCATCCATAAACCATGGCTGAGCATAAAGCCAAAGCATGATGAATCCGCCAGAGAAGGCCACCAGAATACCTGTAAAAATCAAGCTGGTGGAGATGACTGAACGAAACTGAAAGAACAAGATGAGGAAAATAATGATAAGCGATATCGGAATCACAATCATCAGTCGCTTGGTAGCCCGAATTTGATTTTCGTAGTTACCCGTGAACTTGTAGCTCACACCGGCCGGTAATACCAGTTTACCTTCAGCCAGTTGCTTATCCAGATATTCCTGTGCATTTTCCACCACATCCACCTCGGCATAGCCCGGTTTCTTATCAAAAATAACATAGCCCACCAAAAAGGTATCTTCACTCTTAATCATTTGCGGACCACGTTTATATTGTATCTCAACCAATTGTCCCAGCGGCACCTGAGCACCCGTTGGAGTCGGAATGAGAATCTTATTTAAATCCTCAGGATTATCTCTGAACTCACGGGCATAACGCAGACGTACCGGGTATCGTTCGCGCCCCTCAACAGTGTTGGTCAGCGGCATTCCACCAATGGCACTGCCAATGACTGCCTGCAAACTCTGCACGCTGAGACCGTAACGAGCAATCGCATCACGATTAATCACCATCTCCAGGTAAGGCTTACCCACTACTCGGTCGGCAAAAACTGACATGCCATTGACTCCCTCTACATGTTTAAGCAGCTGTTCGAGCTGGAAACCAACCTTTTCAATACTATTTAAGTCAGGCCCATATACTTTCATACCCATAGGCGCACGCATTCCCGTTTGCAGCATCACCAGGCGCGTTGAAATAGGTTGCAGCTTAGGTGCCGAAGTCAGCCCGGGTATAGTGCTTTGCTCAATAATCTCATTCCAGATGTCATCGGGCGATTGTATCTCTTTACGCCACTGTCTGAAATACTCCCCGTTCTTATCTTCAATAAGCAAACTTCTATCAATCAAACGGAAGCCCTCCTCCCGTGGATTATACACACTGCCATCAGTCAGTTCGTAGGCCCCATCACGGTTGACTTTAAAACGCATGCGATGGCCTTTCTCATTCAGCATGTATTCGGGCTTGTAGTTGATAACATTCTCATACATTGATACCGGTGCCGGGTCTAAAGCAGAATTTACACGCCCCCATTTCCCCACAACGGATTCTACTTCTGGGATGGCATTCACCCGTTTATCCAAAATACGAATCACCTCCAGGTTTTCTTCAATGCCCGAATGCGGCATGGTAGTTGGCATCAATAGGAATGAACCCTCATCAAGCGAAGGCATAAACTCCTTACCAATACCGGGTAGTTTCTTATCGAGGTAGGCATAGGTATCGCTACTTTTTACAAACTGCGGCATAAAACCAAACAGCTTATCGAAGCCCTGCCAGCTCGTGATACCAAATATCACAACCAAAGCCGGGATAGTCAGGAACTGCCATTTATGATTCAGACACCAATTAAGGATGCGTTGATAAAACACAACCACCAATGACAAACCTCCCAATACGACCGTAACAATGGCAATTACAAATAAGAAGTTCGCAAACATCGTATTTTGAGCTCCCAAAGGCATCCAGGCTTTGGTTAAGAAGAATACAACCACCACGATTGTAATAGCCACATTGATAAAGTTAATCCATTGTTTCTTGCCTTCGGGCCATTGATGCGCTAACAAACCATTTATTCCAAAAGCAGAGATAGCCAGAGCAATATAGTTCCCCGACGTAACAGACAGCACCACACCAGCTGCTATAAAAATACTATTCCCCAGTCGTTGGTAGCGTCGTTTGTCAATTTTAATTGAAAATACCAGATGTGCCAATGTAGGAATGATAATTAATCCAATCAGCAGGGCAGACATCATTGTAAACGTTTTGGTGAAGGCCAATGGCTTGAACAGTTTACCTTCGGCAGCTTCCATGGCAAATACCGGTAAGAAACTGATGATGGTAGTAGACAGAGCTGTGATAACAGCCCCAGCCACCTCTGTAGTAGCAATATAAACCACATGCAGCAGTTCTTTTCCCCTCGCCCCTTTGTTCTCAGGCAGTTCAATGTGCCGGATGATGTTCTCAACAAACACCACTCCCACATCCACCATCACACCAATGGCGATGGCAATACCCGAAAGGGCCACAATATTGGCATCGACACCAAATTGTCGCATCGTTATAAAAGTGATGAGTACCCCAATGGGCAACAAACTTGAAATCAGGAAAGATGCACGCAAGTTAAACACCAGGACTATCACCACCAGGATGCTAATCAGTAGCTCCAGTGAGATGGCTTCTTCCAGTGTTCCAAGAGTCTCTTTAATCAAACCGGTACGATCGTAAAACGGTACGATGGTGACCTTTGAAACCGTACCATCAGCCAAGGTTTTTGATGGCAGGCCAGGCGCAATCTCCGCAATCTTAGCCTTCATGTTTTCGATGGCCTTCAGTGGATTGGTTCCATAGCGCGCCACTACTACGCCTCCAACAGCCTCGGCACCACCTTTATCCAGCCCTCCGCGACGGGTAGCCGGCCCAAAAGTGACTTTAGCCACATCTTTAATGCGGATGGGCACATTATCCTTAACCGTCACTACACTCTTTTCAATGTCTTCAAGATTTTTGATGTAACCCAGGGCCCGCACCAGATATTCCACACGATTAAACTCGATGGTTCGTGCACCAATATCAAGGTTGCTGTTTTTAATCGCACTCATGATTTGCGCCACCGTCACACCATGAGCTTTCATGGCATTGGGATTAATATCAATCTGATACTCTTTAACAAACCCACCAATGGAAGCCACTTCGGCCACACCTTCGGCCCCTGTTAATGCATAGCGAATATGAAAATCCTGAATGCTGCGTAATTCATGCGGATCCCAGCCACCTGTCGGATTCCCGTCCTTATCGCGGCCTTCCAGCGTGTACCAGTATATCTGCCCAAGCGCCGTAGCATCGGGACCCAAAGCCGGACTCACATCAGCTGGGAGGGTACCTGCCGGTAACGAGTTGAGCTTCTCAAGGATGCGCGTGCGACTCCAGTAGAACTCTACATCTTCATCAAAAATGACATAGATACTGGACAAGCCAAAAATGGAGTTACTACGAATGGTTTTCACACCAGGAATTCCCAATAAGGAAGTCGTTAAAGGATACGATATCTGGTCTTCAATATCCTGCGGTGAACGGCCCGGCCACTCGGTATATACAATTTGCTGATTCTCGCCAATATCCGGGATGGCATCAACGGGTACCGGGTCACTTGGTAAGAGTCCCGTATCCCAGCCGAATGGCGAATTAATAATCCCCCAACTTATAAATACCATAAGTACCAGAAAGGTGACTAACTTGTTTTCGAGAAAAAAACGTATTAATGAATTAATCATTTTCAATATGTTAGATAATACATTGCTTTGATTCAAACAATATTACACAGGCCCTAAAGAATAGAGCCCAAATAATTCAGTTAAGCAATATCTAACAAAGGAAAGTTTGCAATAAAGAAAGACGTTCTGCTACCGGGAGCGGCGGCGAAATATCCTCAAACGTTCTCTTTACGCAAAGTATTGATAATTTTTCGGCATCTACTTCGAAATGAAACAGTTCAATCAGCAGGTCTAACTCAATGACTGGCTCAAGTGCAGAAATTACGGGGCCGGTATAATCTTCCTCCACTTCGTAATGCACACTCTTGTTTTCACAACAGCCACATCCATCACCACAACAGGAATCAGCTTCAACAAATAAAGAGGTGGAAACATATTGACCTCCACAATAATGCATAGAAAAGGTAATGCCCGTGGTTGATACCAGGAGCATCAGGGATAGAATAATATGTAACACTTTTTTATGCATCATCAACAAAGAAACAACTAAATTGGCAAATTGGTTTGAACGGTAAATTGTTTAACATGGTTTTAACAGCCCCATCAATTACACATTGCGCTGTCCTGTTACAATAAATACGGTGCTTACTCGTTTTTTATGTGTCTAATAATTATTTATTTTTGGTTCTTTAATTAATCTCGGACCTAATGCCCACAATGCAAGTTAATTTCAGACTATTCATATATCTATCTGTTACCTCTTTTCTACTATCCGGTTGTATAGGAGGCAGTAAACTCGGCAATGCCAATAAAGCCTATCTGATAGGCGAATATGACCGTGCTGCTACCCAGTTTAAAAAAGCCTACCGGAAAGCAGATAATAATTACACTAAAGGAGAAATCTCCTATTACCTGGGCGAATGCTATCGCAAAACCAATAAACCCCGAAAAGCCACAATGCAGTATGCCCGAGCCGTGCGTTATAACTACGAGATGGCCGATGCAGGACTTTACCTGGGCGATTGTTACCTGGCTTCGCAAAAGTACGAAGACGCAATTGAGGCTTATGAGGAGTATCTGCAAAAGGTACCACGGGATAAACGTGCGCAAAACGGGCTTGCTGCCTGCAAACTGGCCATGAAGGATACGATTGAAACCCGTTACAATATTGAAAAACTGAAGAAGGTAAACAATACACGCTACAGCGACTTCTCGCCGGGCTACGCCAGTACCAGCTACGACCAAATCTACTTCTCATCGATGCGCACTGAGAAAAAGAAGCGCAAGAAAAGTAGAATCACAGGCCAGGGAGGCACCAACATTTTTATGGCTAAGATGGATGCCAAAGGAGAATGGACCGATCCGGAACCTCTGGATGAAACCATCAATACTGAATTTGACGAAGGTAGTGCCACCATGTCGGGTGATGGTAAGGAGATGTACTTTACCAGATGTCGCTATGATAATGAACAACCACGTAGTGCAGAAATGTACATGGTGAGCCGCTCAGGGGGTAAATGGGGCGAGCCCGTTCAGCTCGAAATTGGTGGCGACAGTCTGCTTGTGGCACATCCGGCCATCTCGCACGATGGCGAGACCTTGTATTTTGTGAGTGACATGCCTGGTGGCTATGGTGGTAAGGATATCTGGAAAACAACCAAAGGAGGAGAAGGCGGATGGGGACAACCTGTTAACATGGGCAGTGTGATTAATACAGCCGGTGATGAAGTGTTTCCTTCGGTTCGCCTGGATGGTTCCTTGTATTTCAGTTCAAATGCACACATTGGTTATGGAGGCCTGGATATTTACCGTGCCGTTTTCGACGAAGAAAAGGAAGACTGGGAAGTATATAACCTTGGCCGTCCACTCAATAGCGAAGGTGATGACTTTGGCATTGCATTCAAAGGCATGGAAGAAGCCGGCTTACTAAGCTCATCGCGAGGCAGCTCCAAAGGCATTGATAACATCTATGCGTTTAGTTTACCTAAGCTCGAATTTAGCATGAAAGGGCTGGTTTACAACGAAAAAACGGATGAGCCATTAGCTGATGCCTACCTACGCCTGATTGGTACGGATGGCACCAATATAAAGCTTAACATACGCAATGACGGTAGCTTTGGCGCCAAGCTGGCACCACAAACCGAATATGTGTTTATGGTGGCCTCTAAAGGTTACTTTAACCACAAGCACAAGCTATCAACCGTTGGCCTGGGCAATAATAAAGAGTTTAATATTGAAGTAGGTATGCTGCCAATGGAAGATGCCATTGTCTTCAGAAATATCCGGTTTAGCAAGGACCAGTTTGATTTAAATACCAATTCGAAACAAGAGCTCAACAGACTGGCTGCCATCATGAACCTGAATAAAGAGATGGTGTTGGATATTGTAGCACATGCATCGGGTGAAGGATCGGAGTCGGAAGCTATCGTTCTATCACAAAAACGAGCCGAATCGGTGATGAGCTATCTTATGAGTAAGGGAATTCCAACAGAACGCTTATCGGCTAAAGGTGTAGGTAGCTCCGAACCTGTTACTGTAAGTAAAAGACAAGCCAAAAAACTCGACTTTCTGAAAGAAGGAGATGTGTTATATGCATCGTTTATTAAACGCCTGCGGGGTAATGCCAACAAAGAAGCGGCTCATAACCTAAATCGTCGAATTGAATTTAAAATTAAGAAGTAGAAGAAATCTGTTAGCCAGATAAGATAACTTAACTACTATTCTTCGTTACTTTGTGATTAAATTGCATTAATAATCTACCACTAAGACGCTAAGGACAAAGGTTTAAAACTAATATGATACCTCTAATTATTAAAAACTAATCTTCCAATTTGGTGTTTTAATCGTCAGGCTAATTGAGCCACCCTTTAACCAGCTGCACAACAGGCTCTGTCAGGTAAGTGAGGCCAAATGACCACAGCACAATACCAGCCAGCAGGTATAACAGAAACTTTCGTGTATCATCGAGCAAAGCCATGCCAATTATTAAAGCGATAAAAGGACCAAGCAATCCCGTTACCATTAAACCGAGGCCAGGTACTCCATACTTATCCATCCACTTTGCAAACTTGGCTTTCTTATGCTCAAAAGTTTTATTGCCGTACTTTTTCAGTAGCCACCTGCGAAAAGGCTCTCCCGAGAAATACACCAAAAGTGCGGATGACATGGCTCCCAATGCCACTAAAGAAGCGATAAGCAAGGGCTTTAAACCCAAAGCAATGCCCACCGGAATACCTTTATAAATGCCTGTAGCGCCTGTTAGATAGACGGCAAAATATTTCGCAATTTCCTCCATGTAACAATTGAATTGGCTGCAATGATACTAAAAATTACAGCCAGTCTCAATTGATTGTCAATAGACCTGCACCTCATCGGCAAAAATCCACGATGGCAATCCCACTGCGTGGTGCCACACAGGAGGCGTTTTCATGTTTTTTGCTTCAATCTTCACAAATCGTGCATCTGTTTGAGGTAACTCTAGGGCAAATAGCTGCGTGTCATTTATTTTGCTATCCTTCTGCAAAGGTCGTTCATTGAGTATTCTTCCAACCTTGGTGTAGTTTTCTCCATCAAGCGATACTGAGTAGTTGACTTCTGTAGGGAAAAATACCACGTGATTGATCACTTGTAAAAAGCCAGTTGATATGTTCTCAAAGGTTTGTACTTCGCCCAAGTCGACAACTGCCACCATGTCGTTACCTTCAAAGCCCAACCAGTTAGCATAAAAACTACCTCCTCCATAAGCATTATCTGTCAGTGTTTGTGGATTCTCATTGGCATATTTATGTGGTTTGGTTAACAAGGTCACTGCTTTCTCTGATGCTAAATTATTAATTGTTACTCTATCAAGATTTCTCTCATACAAGTCCAGATAATCGGTCACCATAAAACGCGTCTCGTTCATCATGGTAATATGCCCGTCATAGCAACTTTGCTCAAAAGCTGCCAGCTCCTTCCTGACAAAGTCTGTATTTTTTAGCGAATAGGTTTCTGATAAATTTGCCCGACAGGCTTCAAGAGTTGCATAACGTACGCCCAATCGAGCTCTTCGAACCCGCTTTAATAGTTCTGCATTATCAGTAACCTGGGCTTCGGCTTCGTCAAAACAAAGGTTGTAACCAGCAAGAGCTTCCTTATTTAGAAATGAATCAAAGGCCTGCGATGGGCCTCCATAAAGAAACAGAAAAAAGTCAGGATGGCTTTCCAGTGCTTTATGTATGTCTGTTATATATTCTACCACCTTCGGTCCTGCCTCTCCATAGTACCCATCGCAAAATTCACGGATCAACACATCGGTATTCCTTTCCGGATTCCATAGCAAACGAGCTAGCAGGTATGAGCGCAGCTCAAATAGTTCACTGGGATTATGACTGTGCTGCTCAAAAATCCATTTGGCGTTGTTATCAGCAAAAAAACGGATATTGGGTGCAAGGGTATAAATATTGGGGAACGGAGCCAGGAAGTTGGTAAACTGTGTGGTATAGTCCCAAATACGAATATTCTCTGTCAGATTTTTCCAGGCTTGCAGATCAACCGCAAAATCAGAGCATTTATCTTCAATAGAGGCACTGCGATCACATTCAATAGAACAAAGCGTTATCAGCACATTGTCTAGAGGCTTGGTTTTGCATGCTTTGCGAGTATACTGATAGGCCAATGTTGAGATTTGTTTATCGGGGAAGTTTTGTGCTACTGCATTCACAAAACGAATCATGGAACCAGAAGGACTGCCTTCCTCCTGGTGGATAGCCTCACAATCCTCACACTGGCAGTACTGCGTATTATCATCCTGGCTAACTGACACAACCGAAGCTTCAGGATGACTGGCAAAGGTAGCTTCTACAGCCTCTGTGACTAAGCGAAGAACATCCGGATTACTCAAGCAAAGCTGTGTAGGGCGTCTTTTCCTATTTACTAACGCATAATATTCAGGATGCTTATCAAAATATTGGTCGGCAGGCAAAAAGCGATGAAAAGTATGCACCCGCGCTTCTGGCGCATACATAGGAAAAGCCTCGTAGGTAACTCTTTGTTTATCGGCAAATTCAGGATGTTCGTAAAACAATTTGGAATGTACCGTGCGCACATGAACTGGTGGCGAGTAGAGATAGCTTTCCCCCACTGGCAGCGTTAGTTTATCAATTTGAGGAATTGTCTCTGCATCAGGAGCCCAAAACCGGCAAGCCATTTCGCGCTCCAGAAACTCATAAACAGCAGAAAGCAGGTAACCATTACTTCCTTCAATAACTAGTTTATGAGCCTTGTTATAATACCTGACAGCAGGCTCAGGCTGCTCATTAACAATCAGCTGGATAGTTTTTTTATCATCTGAATAGCCAGTCTTAACTTCTAATTCGACTCCCGTTGACAATTGAATATATTGCTGCAATACCTTTGCCGCTTCCTTTTCATTGACCGATGCATCAGCAGCAATTTCTATATGGTAATCTGAGCGTCCGTTTTTTGTTATGGTGATGGATGATTGCTGGCATGAGTAGCAACCAATCATTAATAGTAAAAGAAATAAACTTTGTTTCATAGCTGATTTTATTTGGGTTGCGCCTTCTCATAGAAAGGCATATTACTGTTTAGATTACTCTCCCAAATATATCAACATTCTTAAGCAACTAACGGACAGGTATGTTCAATAGATGCTCAATCATGTTTAACTATGAGCTGTATGTAAATTAGTCTTTTACCTGACGCCCCATACGCTGTGCAATAAAACTGACAATAATTAGCTGAAACGAGTGATACAGCATGATAGGCACCAGAAATAGTCCCTGGCTGGCCACATTCTCAAATAAGACCTTTGAAAAAACAGTTCCATGCACGAGTGACTTTTTTGACCCGCAAAACAAGGCGGCGATGCGGTCTTCACGATTAAAGCCAAACCAAAGGGTAAATAAATGGATTATCCCATAAACCAAGGCAAACAGCACAATGGTAGCTATGCTAATAAGCACCATATCAATAAAGCTAATGGTTTCAAACAAGCCTGTGGTAAACGACTTGCTAAAACTGTTATACACAATCAGCAGGATAATCATCTTATCAAACCAGGCCAGGGCTCTCAGATATTTCTTGACGTATCCGCCCAGGGAATGGTGCAGTAGTAAACCCGCAACAACAGGCAGAAGTATTTGTAAAACAAGGCTTGTGGTGATGTCGGAGAAATCAAAAGCGGCTCCTTCCACCTGCCAGAATAAACCCATCCATAAAGGGGTTAAAACAATACCTATCAATCCTGAAATACTGGCATTAAATATGGCACCGGCAATATTGCCTTTGGCCAGCACCACCATCACCACCGATGAAGATACGGTGGATGGCAAAGCCGCCAGGAAAAACATGGCCAGCCAAAGCATTTGCTGCTCATCGGTGTTAATAAACGGTTTAAATACGATAAGTAATAAGGGAAACAACACAAACGTAGCTAATTGAATAAGTATATGCAGCCGGTAATTACTTAAACCACTCTTAAACTGCTGCGGACTCAGCTTCAGCCCATAAAAAAAGAAGATGAGCGTAATGCCAATGTCGGTAATCTGCTCCAGGTTTCCAGGCCCATCATAGGTACCTAACTGCGGAAATAACCAGGCCGATACCAGCATAAGTATTAAGCCAACTATAAATGGATCTATTTTTTTAAGCATTACGACCGTATTTTTTTTTGCAAAAATAACATAAGCTATTAGAATAGAACTTTAATGATTGTTAATCAAGTGTACCTAACAGGTGGTTTTGAAACAAAAAAGGGAGCCAAATATTGACTCCCCAAATTATTGAAATTAACTATACAACTAGTTTTTGGTCCTTCCGGTCCACCATACAGGTGTATCATGATCGTTCTTATGGGCTACAGCAGCAAAGTTATCCGGGTTAGTGGTCTCTTCACTTGAAGGATAATAGAAACGCTCCATCCAAACGAAAATATTTGAGGTAGGCGTTAAAATACCATAGTCCTTCTGCAAGCGACGAGCTTCACTCCATATCTCCCAATAGTTAAGTACATTCAAGTGAGCCATTTTCTGATAAAAAATTTCTTTTATTTTTTCATCATCACTCATTGCATTGAAGGCAGCAACCTTATTATCCAGAAATGCATCAATAGCCGCAGCATCAGGCTTTGAAGGCTGCGTTCCATCCATAATAGCCACTGGGATAGCAGGAGAAGAGGCATCATCGAACGTATTACCTCCATTAACCATATAATACCAATCAATTGATTCCGCTATCGCTTTCCGATAAGCCTGAGAGGCATCAATACTTCCTGCAACACCTGGATACCTTATTGCAGCTTCAGCCAATAATAAATGTGTTTCGGTAGCAGTAAATGCCGGATACTCCATATCAAAGTTAAAGTAGGTCTTTTTATTATAGAATGAGAAGTATGGTTCTCTATGATCATCATAGGCCCAGTCCTTAGCATTATCTATCCGATCCTGCTCATAACCTAGCGCCTCCATATCTGTTTGAATTTTATCAAACTGAGTTGTCCCCCAACTGTCACAACCAACATAATCGCCAAACTGATTGGGTTGAAATACAACATAAAGACGCGGATCAACCTGATCAGCAGGTGTAGCTGGCGAAACATATCCAAAGATATCTTGCATCATGTAGCGAGGTGCATGAAAATTATACCACATCTCTGTCATTGCTCGTGGCCAATACCATTCCATTACGTGGGCATAATCAGTTTCTGCCAGACCAATAAAATCATCAGCCTCAGATACCAGTGGTAAGTTGTTAGATAAGATATCACCTATAATCTCTTGGGCTTTACTTGCATCAACATTACTAAGACGCATTGCCATTCTAAGGCGCAAAGAATTGGCAAATTTTCTCCATTGCTCAACATTTCCATCATTCAAAATATCATGGACCTGAAACTTCTGGTGAGCCAAGGAGTTGTTTAATTCATAACCATCCAAGGTAGTTTGAATCTCATCTAATGATTCTAATAATGCGTTATAGATAAACTCCTGACTATCATACTTAGCCCAGAATTTTTTCTGATAAGCACCATTGGCTTCTGTAAAAGGTACATCATCATAAATATCAGTCAGGCGCTGAAACATATAAGCCTTGACTATATTAATACAATGCACATAAATGGCGTAATCAGCTTTTTCTTCTTCCGGCAGATTATTTAGCAACAGGTTCATTACCGGAATGTTCTTATTAAAATCCACATAGGTTTTGTTGAACTGAGTATTTCGCAATGTTGAACCCGACCAACCTGTCCATAGTGTGTATGATCCTGGTTCATAATTGTTAAATGGGGCATATGGAAATGTTCCTAAACCAAAAAGACGATTAAAGGCGCGGCATTGATGATAACCAGGTCCATATTCGAGGCGAAACAATTCTGTTGGTTGAAGCGCGCCTGTAAATAACATTGCAAAATCAGCCTGTGTTACTTTATCCGGATTATAAAACTCTTCTTCCAATTCGTCCTGACAAGAGGATAATCCTATAACGAGACCCGTCAGCATTAGTAAAAGTAGTTTACCAAGCAGGTCGTGTATCTTATATAATTTCATAGTAATATTTTTAGAAAGCTAGTTTAACTTCAAATCCATAACTTCTCACTCCTGGCAATCCAGAATACTCAGTAAATTCATTAGTACCTGCAAAGGACTCAGGCGTTACGTTTGGTATATCCTTATATAAATAAGCTATATTGGTTCCGAATACGGATAAACGAGCACGTGTCAGGAAAGTATTATTCAAGAATTTTCGTGGAACCTCGTAAGCAAATGTGATACGACGTAAAGCCAGGTAATCACTCTTAAATACCACATCCTCTGTAATATCCATATACCCTTGCCAATAAGTTCTTTCGTAATATTGCTGAGCATTTATCAACTTATCGTTAGGTGTTCCATCAGCTTTTACTCCATCTAAAATTACTCCATCATGGAATATCCAGCCATATTTAGAATCTGCTGGAGTAGCATCTGAATGTGAATCTAGTAAAACTAAATCCCCACCATTGTTGATGTAATATGGTAATCCGCCTCTAGCTTCATCACGGTATTTAAGCGACTCAACTCCGGTACCATTACCTCGCAAATACATGTTAGTTTGAGAGATTAAAGTACCACCAAACTGGAAGTCAAAATCAAAATCAAGATAGAAGCCTTTGTAACCAAAGTTAGTATTGAAACCACCTATAACATCAGGTAATTCTTTACCAACCTTAACCTGGTTTTCTGTATCGAACTCATAAACACCATTTGATCCTACAACCAGATTTCCTTCTTCATCGCGTAACCAAGGATTAATGTAATACTCACCAAATTCGCCACCAACACGAGCTTCCCTGCTTGCACCTGTTACACCCCATAGAGGTAAAACTTCTACTCCTTCAGCCAACTTCTTAATTTTTGTATCATACTTAGCCAGGTTAAGAGTTGCATTCCACACAAAATTATTAGTCATTATCGGCTTACCTGTTAGTTGCAGTTCTATACCATTGTTTTGCACATCACCAGCATTGGTAATTATACGGTTAACACCTGATGAACGAGGCACATCCAAAGCCATAATCTGATCATAAGTATTGGCCTTAAACCATGAAAAGTCAACTCCAAGTCGGTTACCCTGAAACATATTAGCTTCAAAACCTATTTCAATTTCACGCTTACGTTCTGGCTTCAGGTTTTCTGTTGGAAAAGTACCTTCGGCAATAGCCTTATCAAAGTCTACTGGAGGCATATCGCTTGAAGCTGTTTGGTAAGGAATACCATTGTAACTATTGACATTAAAATTCAGGTTACCAAAATAGGCAGGTCCCGGACGTCCTACATCGGCATATGAAGCACGGACTTTAGCATATTTCACAAATTCAGGCAATTCAAGCGCCTCACTGACAATCCATGACATACTAACGCCAGGATAGAAATAGCTATTGTTTGCAGGAGGTAGTATACTAGACCAGTCATTACGTCCTTGTATTTCAAGGTATAAATAATCACGGAAAGCAACCTGTGCAGATCCTAGTAAACCATATAGTGTATATGAGGTACGCCCGCCGCTTCCTTCTGATTTAACATCTTTGCGAGAGTTACCTAATGAAAACCAATTCTCAATTAGAAATTCTGTGGTCAAAGATTTCAGTTGCCGATCCATACTATATTCATAAACTCCACCAATAAAACCTGATAGTCTAAAATCATCATTAAGTTTTCTGTCAAAATTTAAAAGAGCCTGATTGGTAAGCTTCAATATATTTCTCTCAGAAACAGAATAATAGCCTTGTGTTGGATCTTCATCTAACGGACGAATCACTTTCTTCTTAACTTCACCTAGTTTACGAGTCATATCAAACCCTGAACGTAAGGATAGAGAAAGCCAGTCTGTAAACTCAATTCCTAAATTGGCCGATTGAATGAAGTGATGACGTTCTTCGTCAAAATCATTCTGTGTTTGATTCCAAAAATAGCTAGCGCCAATTTGACCTGCTTGAGAACCTGCTGCCTCACGACGTTCTTTATCTCTGAAATACCAATAAATACCGGTATCATCATGCACATTTTGCTTCCACAGTTCTGGCTTCATATCACGATGCACACCATATGTAACTAATTCATCTTGCATACGGTATGGCGCATTATGATTGAATGTGTAATAGTAATTACTAATATATCCAAGCTTAATTTTATCTGATATATTAATGTTCCCATTAAAACTTACAGTATGATTTTTTTGCTCCGCACCAATAATAGTACTTGTATACTGCCTATTGGTATATGAGAATCTAAAGTTACCTACATCACCAGCATTAGAAAGTGCTACACTATTAGTTGCCAGATGTCCTGTTCGAAAAAGATCTTCATAATTATCGGGTTGAGCAGAGTATGGTCTCATTTGTCCATCCCACCATAAAATTTGCCGACCATCCATGCGAGGTCCCCAGCCAGCTGCGCCACCAGTACCCCAGAATATTGGTGTTTTAGTGCCGTCAATATCTTCATACTTAAATCCACCCTCGTCCGTCAGTTCAGGATCTAATCCTTCAACAGCCATTGTGTTACCTGTGCCAAATTCATTTTGTAATTCGGGTACAAAGGCCGTATTGTCCCATGTATAACTAGAGGAGACTTCTACTCCAAATCCTTTTTTACTTTTTCCTGATTTAGTAGTAATTAATACAACCCCATTAGCCCCAGCATGACCATATAATACAGATGCTTTAGCTCCTTTTAATATCTCAACGGACTCAACATCCTCAGCATTAATATCATTAATACCAGTACCTCTATCTCGTCCATCGCGATCATTTCTGTTCATTCCAGAGTTCTCATCAAAAATAGGAATTCCGTCAACCACAAAAAGAGGACGAGTTGAAGAAGACTCTGTCAATGAAACAGAGTTACGAATATTAATAATCATACCTCCGGTAGGGCCATTGGCGGTTCCTGAAATCTTCACCCCAGCTGCCTTACCATACAATGAAGTTAAGGGATTAACAGGTACTCCACTCTTTACCAGTTCATCAGATTTTATAGAACTCACAGAATATCCTAAAGCCTTTTTTTCACGTTTAATTCCCAAAGCAGTAACAACCACCTCGTCCAAGCCCGTTGTTACTTCAATAAGGGTAACATTTATTTCACGTGAAGCACCTACAACAATTTCTTGATCCTCAAAGCCAATATATGAGAAAACCAAGGCATCATTGGCATCATCTACCTCAATATCATAGGTTCCGTCAATACCGGTAATCACGCCGTGCTGTGGATTTGCTTTTTCATATACATTAACGCCCGGAAGCGGTTCTCCATTGATATCAATAACTTTACCTGTTACCCTTAATGTTTGTTGCTGAAAAGCACCTTTATCATTAACTAAAGCAGATAAAACCACATGGTTTTCAATCATTGAATAGCGCACATCGCTGTTTCTGAATACGGTGGCTAACAGCTCTTCTAATGACTGATTCTCTGCTTTAACGCTGACTCCCTTATTCACATCAATATTAGAATCGCTGTAAATAAAAGTTACGTCAGTTTGCTTTTCTATCTCTTCTAAAAGTTGCTTGATGCTAACATCTTTTAGGTTTAGGTTCACTTTTGATTGCGAGTAAACATTGGCTGATAACTGCAATGTACCCACCAATACAAATAGTATCAGTAGTTTCATAATTCTTAATGTTTGTAGCCAGGAAGCATACCAGCCTCCCGTACAGGCTTTTTCTGCACTTTTTTTCATAGTTTTGTAATGAATGTTAATGAATATCCAACTGCAATTGGATGTTTTAATGCTTATCAGGGATATGTTGGCGCATATTCCTGATTTTGGTTAACAATCTCTTTTTTACGGATGTTACATAGGCTAAGGGTTTAAAATCGTTATAAACACCTGCTCTCCTTTTATTTGATATTCAAGCGGTTGAACAAGCTTCATAATGCTTAATAATTCGCTCAATGATTCTGATTTGACCGTAAACGTGAAACGCTTCTGAGCCAACAGCTCACTGTTTTTTAGTTCAATCTGCACACCATACCACTTACTCAGCTTCTCTATCACCTCGCTTAATGGTGTGTTATCTAATTTCAACACATTATCTTTCCAGCAAATAATATTCTGAATATTGCCCTCTACTACTTGTAATTTTCCCTCCTCACTGTTGGCATAAGCTAATTGTCCGGGTTTTATTTCAGCTCTTGTTCCATCAAACAGCGCAACATCAACCCGCCCTTCAAGGAGAGAAGTTTCTGTCACCGGAGCTGTTTCATAAGCCATTACATTAAATTTAGTACCCAGTACCTTTACCTCACAATCTTTGGTTAAAACTTTAAATGGTAAAGCCTCATTAGTAGCTACTTCAAAATAGGCTTCTCCATCCAGTTTTACTTCCCGGTTATCCCGTCCATAATCTGTATTATAGCTCAATACCGAGGCTGAATTAATCCACACGCTGGTACCATCAGGTAGTTCGAGTTTACTCTTTTCACCACTGGGCACCACGGTCTTAACTATGAGGCTACCTGTATCTGCTTCTGTTTGAAAAAACATAAAAAAGCTGACAGTCAGTAACAATACAGCAACAACAGCTGCAACCGATTGCCAGATTCGCAATACCTTTTTAAGCTGCGAAGCTGACTTAATAGAAACGTCCTGTATATGCGTTTTAAACCTATTCCATTCATTCCCGGTATCAGCAATTTCACTGGCATTGAGGTACGAACTTTCCCAAACATCCTTTACCTCAGCGTAATAACGAGCATTACCATCCTTCTCCTGAACCCAGGCTGCCAGGCTTTTCTGCTCGCTTTCCGACAAATTACCTTCCAGGTAATCAATTATTCTGTTTTCAATCGATTGTTTACTCATTTTTCCATGCTTCATTGCTGTAACACATCAACCTCAATTTACCCTACCACAATTTTGGATTTTTTTATACTTTTTTACAAATGACTTCCTAAATAGAAAGCAACCCACAGTATCTCAAATATTTAATACGGAATATTTAGAATAGAATAGAAAGGAGTTCGGCAAACTCTTTCCTGAAAAGTCGTAAAGCCTTAGTAATGTGTTTTTCAACCATCTTAACAGAGATCCCCATCTTTTCTGCAATCTCTTTGTTCTTCAATCCATCATTACGGCTCATCTTAAATACTTCGACGCAACCTTGGGGTAGCCGATTCATGACTTGCTCGAACTGCTCTTCAAGTTCTAACTCCAATAAACTGACAAAAGGATTGACTTCATTGCTTAGGACCGATTGCTCAGCCTCATTCAATACGGCTGAAGGACCATCTGCTTCATGAAGCAGTTTTTTATTATCACGAATAGCATTTAAGGCCTTATTTCTGGCTACCTGAAAAAGATAGGCCTTAGCATTGCCGATAAATTCCTGTCCCTCAGTATGCTTCCAAAAGGCAGTAAATACCTCCTGAACAATATCCTTTGCCACCTCAATGTCATGTACATACTTATTAGCATACAACACTAGGCGGCCATGATATCTGGTATAAAGCTGTTCAAAAAAATCAATTCTACTATAAGCTGTATTATTCATGTGCTTACCAATCTTCTATCACACTTTACGATTAAAAACTTGATTTTTCATCTTGAATATGGGACACTTCAAGATGTAGTTCATCTATATCACTTTACAATTTGCAAAGCTATGCAGCACTTTGTGAAAATAAATATCAACACATTTTAATCTTTATTAACACTTTGGAAAAATAGGTATTTCACCTGATAAAACCAGCGCCTTATTTATTTTGAATGGCAAAAAGAACATGATTACCCATATCAGAACATACTTTCAAATTAAAAACCTGAACCAACCAAGCGCATAATGGTATAAGAAATTAGGATTTATGACACTAACACTACTCTATGGACGCTTTTTTTGACGAAGCCGAAAGATTGTGCTATTTTTGCACTCCAAAATAGGGTAAAAAACTGATAAAATAATACTTGTGAGCTCAGATTCGAGATACAACCTACGCGGCGTTTCGGCCTCTAAAGAAGATGTACACAACGCTATTAAAAACATTGACAAAGGCATATTTCCTCAAGCATTTTGCAAAATTGTTCCTGATATTTTAGGAGGTGACGAGGACTACTGCAACATTATGCATGCCGATGGCGCAGGCACCAAGTCATCATTGGCTTACATGTATTGGCGCGAAACAGGTGATTTATCTGTGTGGAAAGGGATTGCTCAAGATGCTATTATCATGAACGTGGATGACCTGCTATGCGTAGGCGCCACCGAAAACATACTGGTATCTTCCACCATTGGCCGAAACAAAAACCTTATTCCTGGTGAAGTCATTTCAGCCATCATCAACGGCACTGATGAGCTTTTGGCCGAATTGCGCGAGATGGGTATCAGTATTTACCCAACAGGCGGTGAAACTGCAGATGTGGGTGATTTGGTAAAAACTATCATTGTTGATAGTACAGTAACCTGTCGTATGAAGCGAAGTGATGTTATCTCGAACCATACAATTCAACCAGGTGACGTAATTGTTGGACTATCATCATCTGGACAAGCTACCTACGAAAAAGAATACAATGGTGGAATGGGAAGTAACGGACTCACCTCAGCCCGCCACGATGTATTTGCCAAATATTTGGCAAGCAAGTACCCTGAGAGTTACGATGGCTCAGTACCTGAAGACCTAGTTTACTCAGGAAACTATGAATTAACCGACAGCGTAAAAGATTCGCCACTTGACGCAGGTAAACTGGTCTTATCTCCAACCCGCACCTACGCACCGGTGATTAAAAAAGTGCTGGACGAAATGCGTAGCGATATTCATGGCATGGTACACTGTTCGGGAGGTGCCCAAACAAAAGTGCTGCACTTCGTGGATAATGTTCATGTGATTAAAGATAATATGTTTGATGTGCCTCCACTTTTCAAAACCATCCACGAAGAATCGGGGACTGAATGGAAAGAGATGTACAAAGTTTTTAACATGGGGCATCGCTACGAAATATACCTTTCGCCAGAAAAAGCGGAAAGAATTATCGAAATAGCCAAATCATTCAATATTGACGCCCAGATTGTGGGACGTGTTGAAGCTCATGATGGCAAAAAACTAACCATCGAAAGTGAATTTGGTACGTTTGAGTATTAAGCACTTTTAATGGTTTTATTGCGGATAGAGAAATAGCTATCCTTTTGATTAATTAACGGTATTCAAGAATAAAATATGTCGCAAGCACACGATTTATTAGAAAAACTGGAAGGTATCCGACTTCGTTTCGAGGAAGTATCGGAACAGATTACCAATCCGGAAGTTATAGCCGACACTAAGCGATACGTAAAGCTTAACAAGGAATATAAAGATTTGCAGAAAGTGGTTGAGGCTCGTCATGAGTTCAAAAACACTTTAGACAACATTGATTCGGCTCGCCAGATGCTTAAAGAAGAATCTGATGCTGAGATGCGCGAAATGGCTAAGATGGAACTGGATGAGCTGGAAGACAAGCTGCCAGAAATGGAAGAAAACATCAAGCTTCTGCTGATTCCGGCTGATCCTCAGGATGCCAAAAATGCGGTATTGGAAATTCGTGCCGGAACAGGTGGTGATGAGGCCAGTATATTTGCTGGTGACTTATACCGCATGTATACCAAATATTGCCAGGAAAAAGGCTGGCGCATAGAAGTGACCAACAGCAATGAAGGTACATCCGGTGGTTTCAAAGAAATTGTGATGAATGTGACCGGCGAAGGTGTTTATGGTATTCTTAAATATGAATCGGGCGTTCACCGTGTACAGCGTGTTCCTCAAACCGAAACACAAGGGCGTGTTCACACATCAGCAGCCACAGTGGCTGTATTGCCCGAAGCCGAAGAGTTTGACATTGAGTTGCGCACAGAGGATATCCGCAAAGATACTTACTGTTCGTCAGGACCAGGTGGACAGTCGGTAAATACTACCTATTCAGCTATCCGACTCACTCACATTCCATCAGGAATTGTTGTAACCTGCCAGGATCAGAAATCGCAGTTGAAAAACCTGGACAAGGCCATGGCTGAATTACGTACCCGCCTTTACAACCTGGAATATCAGAAATACCTTGATGAGATTTCATCGCAGCGTAAAACCATGGTATCATCAGGTGACCGTTCAGCTAAGATACGTACATACAACTATCCGCAAGGCCGCGTAACCGACCACCGTATAAACTTAACGCTCTACAACTTGCCAGCCATTATGGATGGTGAAATTCAGCAAATCATTGACAAACTAATTGTTGAGGAAAATGCTGAGCGACTGAAAGCAAGCGAATTGTAAATAAGCTAATCGCTGTTGGCCAATGGCTGATAGCTATTGAATAATACATACAGTACAAACTGCTGTCAGCTATAAGCTGTTAGCCATAAGCTAGATATTATGACATCACAAGAGCTTTTTGAAAACATTAAAAAGAAGAAGAGTTTTTTATGCGTTGGGCTTGATACCGATATCAATAAAATTCCTCGTCACCTTTTAGACACGACCGATCCTATTTTTGCTTTCAATAAGCAGATTATTGATGCAACACACGATGTAACCGTAGCTTACAAACCCAATCTGGCATTTTATGAGAGTCTTGGGGTAAACGGGTGGAATTCACTGGAAAAAACAGTTAACTACATAAAATACAACCACCCGGATATTTTCATCATTGCAGATGCCAAACGTGGAGATATTGGCAATACATCAGCCATGTATGCCAAAGCTTTTTTCGACCACATGGAGTTTGACTCGGTAACTGTTGCTCCATATATGGGTGAAGATTCGGTAAAACCTTTCTTAACACATGTTGATAAGTGGGTAATACTGTTGGCACTTACCTCTAATAAAGGCGCTTTCGACTTCCAGTTTATGGAAGAAAACAACGAAAAGCTGTACGAGAAGGTTATTAAAACAAGTGCCCAATGGGGTACCGAAGAGAACCTGATGTATGTGGTTGGTGCTACAAAGGCAGAGATGCTCGCAGACATACGCAAGCTCATTCCTAACCATTTCTTATTGGTTCCTGGCGTTGGTGCGCAAGGTGGCAGCCTCGAAGAAGTGGCCAAAAATGGTATGAACAACAAGTGTGGCCTTTTAGTAAACTCTAGTCGTGGTATTATTTACGCCAGCGATGCTGAAGATTTTGCGGCTAAAGCCCGTGAAAATGCCATTGCAGTGCAACAGGACATGGAAAAACTTCTGAAAGTACATGGTTTAATCTAGATTGACCGGAATAATATAAAAATGAAAGCCTGAAGCGACAACCGTCCTTCAGGCTTTTTTTGTGAGTTAAGCGCTCTATTTGCACTTATTAACAATAAGATTTAAATTCATAGACCAAACCTATGTGCTATGAATGAAGAACTCTTACACTACATCTGGCAATACAAGCTATACAAACCCGACTTACGCACCACCGACAATAAACCAATTGAAGTTATACACCCTGGCATAAAAAATATGGACGGTGGTCCTGATTTCTTTAATGCCAAAATCAAAATTGATGGCACTTTATGGGCTGGCAATGTAGAAATACACCAGAATGAGAAAGAATGGTACCTGCACCAGCATCATCAAGACCCAAGTTACGATAATGTGATACTCCATGTGGTAGAGATCAATAACAAGACCACCTACAATTCGAAGAATAGATTAATTCCCGCTTGCTGCCTGCCTGTTTCTATGACACTTAAGAATCGTCTTAAAAAACTGTATACCAGCAGCAAATGGATAGCCTGCGCTCAAAACATATCAAACATTAATGAATTTACCCTTTCGCAATGGATGGAACGCATGCTCATAGAGCGGTTAGAGGAGAAAAGTTATCTGGTAAACAACTTACTCAAAGCCACCAACAACAACTGGGACCAGGTATTTTTCATCTTGCTGGCCCGAAGCTTTGGCTTTGGCCTTAATGGCTTGCCTTTTGAGCTAATGGCCAAGCAAACACCTTTAACCATTCTTTTAAAGCATACCGACAATTTGTTTCAGATGGAAGCTCTGCTCTTTGGTCAGGCAGGCTTGTTAACTGAGCCCAAAGAACAAGATGAATACACTACATCATTAAAAAGAGAATATGAATTTCTTCGCAATAAATATCTGCTCAAGCCAATATCGCAAAGCCCTTGGAAGTTTCTTCGCCTACGTCCTGCTAACTTCCCAACCGTCCGAATCGCCCAGTTAGCTAACCTAATGTGCAACATTAAAGGAAGCTTTGAGCAATTATTAAACCTCAGTCAACAACCACTTCTCTTAAACAAGATGAATATTGGAACCTCAGACTACTGGAAATCACATTACGTACTGGGAAAACAATCAAGTAAATCATCGGTCAAACTATTGGGAAGCTCTTCTAAGCAGCGTCTTATAGTCAATACCATCATCCCGTACCTCTTTATTTATGCAGCAAAACATAAAGACGAGCAACAAAAAGAAAAAATCATTGATTATCTTTATCAACAACCATCAGAGAACAATAAAACACTTGAGCAATGGAACAATTTAGGTGTGCCTTCAAAAAATGAAGCACAAGCACAGGCACTACTTTATTTAAAGAGTAATTATTGCAATCAGAAAAAGTGTTTAAATTGCCACATCGGACACGAGGTACTATGCAAAAATTAGATAATAATACAGTTTATCACGACACTATACGAGCCCTGCTAACGGCTGGCGGCTTATTGGTTCTAACAATTGCCATTGGCTCAGGTGGTTTTATGATGATTGAAGGTTATCGTTTTGTTGACGCCGTATACATGACTGTTATCACAATGGCAACTGTAGGTTTTCGTGAGGTAGTGCCATTAACCGATCCAGGAAAGATTTTTACGGTTTTTCTTATTATTTTTAGTTTAGGAATTTTTGGTTATGTAATAACTCAGGTAACACGTATTATATTTGAAGGTGTATTACATCAGTCATATAAAGCTTATCAGTTGAGAAAGAAAATTGTCAAATTAGAGGATCATGTAATTGTTTGCGGCTTTGGTCGTAACGGATATCAGGCATGTGTTGAACTGGCTGAGCATGGCGAACAGTTTGTTATTGTTGAAAAACGCGATCATGTGGTTACACGCATTCTGGAAGACCCTGAACTGCTATACGTACAAGGCGATGCCAGTTCAGAGGAGGTATTGGATGCTGCACAAATACGAAAAGCCAGAGCGCTTATCACAGCATTACCCAATGATGCCGACAATATGTTTGTAGTATTAACAGCTGCAGAAATGAATCCGTCACTTAAAATCATTAGCCGGGCGAGTGATTTCAGATCAGATACGAAACTAAGACGTGCAGGCGCCACAAACGTTATTATGCCCGATCGCATCGGCGGACAGCGAATGGCCAAATTGGTAACCCAGCCTGATGTGGTGGAGTTTGTTGAATACATCCTACTGCAACGCTCTAAGGATGTGCAATTAACCGAAATTAACTGTAACAAACTGGCTGTATCCAATTATAAAAAAACAATCAGAGAACTGAAACTGCGGGAAAAATCAGGGGCCAATTTAGTTGGCATCAAAACAGCTGAAGGAGCTTACCTTTTTAATCCCTCACCGGATATTGAAATAACACCAGCCGATAAGCTGTTTGTTCTAGGCTCCCCTACCCAAATTGAACAATTCAAAGCTATATTAACAAGCACACCACAAACCATAAACAACTAACAAACAACAGACTCAATAATACTTAAGCTAAAAAGTACCAAAAGCTAAACCTTTTGTTGTCAAAACAGTATAAAAGAAATTTGGCGTAACTAAAAAGGGAATTATTAAGTAATGTTAATTTTTGGTTCGCTTTTTGATAGTTGTTGAACGTTAGAATTTAATTAGAAACCCAAATACGAATAAATTATGAATACGAAAAGATTTTTTGGAGTTGCACTTTTAACCTTATCCATTGTTGTTGGATTAAATAGCTGTAAATCGAAAGAGAAAGTTTCTACTAACAATGAAGTTGGAACAATTCTGGAAGATATGCCATGTGAAGATGCCGGCCGTTCTGACAAGAAATTCTTCCGTGCTAGTGCCATGGCAACCAGCTCTGATCTCAGCTTAGCAGAGGAGAAAGCACTTCTCAATGCCAAACAAAGATTGGTTACTTTAATTAGCTCAAATACCAAGTCAGTAACCGACCGCTATGTGAACGAACGTGAATTTGGTGATGCTGCCGAATTTGAACAAAAATTTGAAAACCTGACACGTGAAGTAGCAGACGAAACCATCAATAACATTGTGGTGGCCTGTCAGAAAAAAAGCGTACTACCTAATGGTAAATACAGAGGTTTTATAGCTGTTGAAGTGAGTAAAGATGATGTTTTAAATGGCATCAACAACAAAATTTCTCAAAACCAGAAATTACAAGTTGATTACGACAAAGCTAAATTCGAAGAAATCTTCAACCAGGAAATGCAGAAAATGGCTGAAGAAAGAGGTTTCTAAGAGCTATTGAGAAACAGAATAAAAGGCAGTCTGACGTATCACGACTGCCTTTTTTATAAAAAACTAGTTTTCATACGCTTGCCACATCCAATTAATTACGTATCTTTGCACCCGCAAATATATTTAAACAAGAGTTATGTACTTAACAAAAGAGAAAAAGCAAGAAATCTTCGAGAAGTACGGAAAGTCGAATTCTGATACTGGTTCTACAGAGGGCCAGATTGCATTATTTTCATACCGTATCTCTCATTTGACTGAGCACTTAAAGTCAAATCGTAAAGATTATAGCACACAACATGCTTTGATTAAGTTAGTAGGTAAGCGTCGTAGCTTATTAGACTACTTAAAGAAAAAAGATATCGAAAGATATCGTAAAATTATTGCTGAGCTTGGTATTCGTAAGTAAGCAATTAAGAAACGTATTAGAGAGCAACTATCTATCGGTAGTTGCTCTTTTTTTTGTTAAAAATCGTAACATACACCCCTACTGGCGATCATTTTGCTTAATTTATCGTTTATAAATTAAAACAATCCATCCCAATTTTATCGTAATCAAAGTTTAATACATATCTTTGGCTGTGATAAAAGAAGGATAAAAAAAAGATAAGAAAATTGTCATGATTAAACCATTTGAAAAAGTTATTGAACTGGGTGATGGCAGAACAATTACCATTGAAACAGGAAAGTTAGCCAAGCAGGCTGACGGATCGGTAGTTGTAAAAATGGGTAATACCTATCTGTTAGCGACAGTTGTTTCTGCAAAAGAAGCAAAGCCTGATGTTGATTTTATGCCGCTAACTGTTGAATACAAAGAGAAATACGCAGCCGTTGGACGTTTCCCTGGCGGATTTCAAAAAAGAGAGGCTCGTCCATCAGATTACGAAATATTAGTATCGCGCTTAATTGACCGTGCTTTACGTCCTCTTTTCCCTGATGATTACCACGCTGATACATTTGTTACAGTTAACCTTATTTCAGCTGATGATGAGATTTTACCAGATCAATTAGCTGGTTTGGCAGCTTCTGCTTGTTTGGCAGTTTCTGATATTCCGTTTAACGGACCTATCTCAGAAGTACGCGTTGCACGTGTTGGCGGTGAGTTATTGGTTAATCCAACTGCAACTCAATTAAAAGAAGCTGATATGGACATCATCGTTGCTGCTACCATGGAAAACATCATGATGGTAGAAGGTGAGATGTCAGAAGTTTCTGAAGCAGATTTGTTGGAAGCTATGAAAGTAGCTCACGATGCAATTAAAGTTCAGTGTCAGGCTCAGATCGAGATGATGGAAGCGCTTGGCAAGACTGAAAAGCGTGAGTACTGTCACGAAGAAAACGACGAAGAACTTGAGAAGAAAGTTTGGGAAGCAACTTATGATAAAGCTTATGCTGTAGCAAAGTCAGCTAATCCAAACAAGCACGAGCGTATTGATGCATTTGGTGCTATCGTTGAGGAGTTTATTGCTGAAAATTACCCGGAAGGTTCTGAAGAAGAAGCTCCTGTTGGGTTAATTAAAAAATATTACCACGACGTTGAAAAAGAAGCGGTTCGTAAAGTAGTATTAGACGAGAAATTTCGTTTAGATGGTCGTAAGACTGACGAAATTCGTCCTATCTGGAGTGAAGTAGATTACTTGCCAGGACCTCATGGTTCAGCTGTCTTTACCCGTGGTGAAACACAATCATTAACTACCGTAACATTAGGTACCAAGTTAGATGAGAAGTTGATTGATGACGTAATGAATAAGAGCTACGAGCGCTTCTTATTACACTACAACTTCCCTCCATTCTCAACCGGTGATGCACGTCCTGCACGTGGAATCAGCCGCCGTGAGATTGGTCACGGTAACCTGGCTTTCCGTGCATTGAAACGCATGTTACCTGAAAACTATGCCTACACGGTTCGTATCGTATCAGATATTCTGGAATCAAACGGTTCGTCATCAATGGCTACTGTTTGTGCCGGAACACTTGCCTTAATGGATGCTGGTGTACCTGTTAAAAAGCCTGTATCGGGCATTGCAATGGGGCTTATCTCAGATAAAAAAACTGGCGATTTCGCAGTGCTTTCAGACATCTTAGGTGACGAGGATCACTTGGGTGATATGGACTTCAAAGTAACCGGAACACGCGATGGTATCACAGCAACTCAGATGGATATCAAGATTGATGGCTTATCATACGAAGTATTGGAAAAGGCACTTAACCAGGCAAAAGCCGGTCGCATGCACATCCTTGATAAATTAGAGGAAACCATCACTGAGCCACGCGAAGATTACAAACCACATGCTCCACGTATCGTTAACTTCGATATTCCTAAGGACATGATTGGTTCTGTTATCGGACCAGGTGGAAAGATTATCCAGGAAATTCAAGCCACTACTGAAACCGTAATTACCATTGAAGAAGAAGGTAACATTGGTAAAGTAGCTATCTCTGCTTCCAATAAAGCTTCAATTGACGCAGCAGTTGCAAAAGTAAAAGCGATTGTCGCAGTACCTGAAGTGGGTGAAGTATACCGCGGTAAAGTCAAGTCAATTGTTCCTTTCGGAGCCTTCGTTGAAATTCTTCCAGGTAAAGATGGTTTGCTTCACATCTCTGAAATTGAGTGGCGCCGTCTTGAAAAAGTGGAAGATGCACTTAAAGAAGGTGAAGAAGTTGAAGTGAAGTTGATCGAAGTAGATCAGCGCACTGGCAAACTGAAGCTTTCGCGTAAGGTATTATTACCAAAACCTGAGCGCAAAGAAAAACCTAAAAAAGACTAATTAGTTAGTTCTATACAATTCTAGAAGCCGTCTCTTAAGACGGCTTTTTTTTGATGCACTCACTTCTTTTTTCTATTTTACACTTCCGAAAACACCTAAACACTATTTCATGAAGCAACAAGAAGCATTTGATATACTTAATGCTCAACTTAAGGATATACCCAAAGTTCAGATTCGTTCGTTAAGTTTGGCCGTTCTGCCAAGGTTAATCAATGTTCTGGATACACACATGGATAAATGCCCTCATTGCCGTAAATTCAATATCGAGGGCGAAGCTTTTATCAACAACATCGCCCCTCTTTTTAAAGACGATATATCATCCAGAAAGCAATTTGAACAATGGGTTGATGAATCGCAAAAACACCTGAAGATAGAGCATAAACTGCAGGTTAGCGGACGAATCACATCTGCCTACACTGCCATAGGAATGGCTCTAGGTGCTATAATTGCCTTTGGGGTTAGCTTATTATTGGAAAATGCCAATACCCTGGCAAATGTAAGTATTGGCTGGGCACTTGGTATGCTCACCGGTTATATGACAGGCAAAATCACCGAAAATAAACTCAAACAAGACAATAAACTCTATTAATTCTCCCCATCATGAAACACCTTTTTCTTCTCACTCTGACAACTATGTTAGTATTAAACGCATGCGATTGCAACAAAAGTCCGTATGAATACCCCGAAACTAAGAAAGGGGATGTAGTTGATGAATACTTCGGCACAAAAGTAGCCGATCCATATCGCTGGTTAGAAGATGACCGCTCAGCAGAAACAGCTGAATGGGTCAAAAAGCAAAATGAAGTGACCTTCTCATATCTGGAATCTATCCCTTATCGACAAAAGATTAAAGAACGACTAACCGAAATATGGAACTACCCAAGAACCTCAGCTCCTTTTAAAGCCGGGGGCAAATATTTTTTCTCTAAAAATGATGGCTTACAAAATCAAAGTGTTTATTACATGCAGGAATCCCTGGATAGTGAGCCTGTTCTGTTTTTAAACCCAAATACTTTGTCCGATGACGGTACTGTTTCACTCACTAACTTTTCGGTGTCTAAAGATGGTAAATACCTGGGATATGGTGTTTCAAGAGGCGGTTCTGACTGGCGCGAGTTTTACATTAAAAACATCGAAACTGGCGAAACTTTGTCAGACCACCTGAAATGGATTAAGTTTTCGGGTATTGCCTGGTATAAAGATGGTTTTTTCTACAACCGCTACCCTACCCCTGCTGAGGGCGATGAACTAAAAGGTGAAAACAAGAACAGTCAGATATACTATCACAAAGTAGGCACTGCTCAGGAAGCCGATCAATTGATATATGAAGATGCCGAAAATTCTGATTGGAGCTTCAGCGCTTCTGTAACAGATGATGAAAAATTTCTCATCATTAGCGTTACGGAATCAACTTCAGGTAATGCGTTATATTTTAAAAATTTAGAAACAGACTCGCCGGTCATTAAAGTGATTACCTCTTTCGAGAAAGATTATTCGGTGATTGAACATGTCAACGGTAAGTTGTGGGTTTACACCAATGACGATGCACCAAAATACCAGGTTATCTCAATGGATACAGAAAATCCTGAACGCTCTAACTGGACAACATTAATACCTGAAGACAAGCACAATGTACTGGAAGGCATTTCATTAACAGGTGGTAAGGTATTTGCCAACTATCAACAGGATGCCCATTCACAAATCAAGGTTTTCAACCCTGACGGAGATTACTTATATGATGTTGAATTACCATCCGTTGGCACAGTTAGTGGTTTCAGAGGTAAGGCAGATGATCCGGAAACATTCTACACCTTCTCATCATATACCTACCCTGCTGTAGTTTATAAATACAATACTAAAACTAATGAATCGGAACTTTATAGCCAGACCGAGATAGATTTTGACATTGACCAGTATGAGACCAAGCAAATTAAATACCTCAGTAAAGACGGTACGGAAGTACCAATGTTTATTGTACACAAAAAAGGACTCAAACTGGATGGTAATAATCCAACCTGGCTATATGGTTACGGCGGCTTTAACGTTAGTTTAAACCCACGTTTTGATGTACGACGCTTATTATGGCTTGAGAATGGCGGTATTTATGCAGTAGCTAACCTCCGTGGTGGTGGTGAATATGGTGAAGCATGGCATAAAGCCGGCACAAAAATGCAGAAGCAAAATGTATTTGATGACTTTATAGCAGCTGCCAATTATTTAGTAGATAATGGCTATACCAAACCAAAGTATCTGGCCATTCAAGGAGGTTCAAATGGTGGACTATTAATAGGTGCTGTTATTAACCAAACACCTGACTTATTCAGAGTTGCCTTCCCGCAAGTGGGCGTTATGGATATGCTCAGATACCAGCACTTTACTATTGGTCGATATTGGGCTACCGATTACGGTACAAGCGAGGACAGTAAAGAAATGTTTGAATACTTACGGAAGTATTCTCCTGTACATGCCATTAACCCCAAACTAAACTATCCGGCGGTGATGGTAACAACAGCTGATCACGATGATCGTGTGGTACCTGCCCATTCGTTTAAATACATTGCCACGTTACAGAATGCCTATAGAGGCAAACGTCCAATGATGATACGCATTGAAACAGATGCAGGCCATGGCGCTGGCACACCTACATCAAAAGTTATAGAGGAATGGACGGATTTATATACATTCACATTCGACCAAATGGGATTAACCCCGAACTTATAGTAAATAAAGAGGAGGCTACAATAGCCTCCAATTGTTTCTTTTAAAAAGATTTACAAAAAGCACAACACAATATTTCAACTGGAATATCAAAATAAAAAGCATATTATATTTACGCTATTTTGATAGAATATTCCCTCAAAAAACATTTAACAATATTTGACAAAAAAGGCATTTATTCAAGATTAATGACATGTTTTTAGTGATTAAACTGTTTATTTTCGGTTATTTCTTTATCTTTAAAGAATGATTATGTCATTTAATGGTATATCACTATTTAATTTTTTAAAAACATTTATAATTTTGCAGGAAACACTGTAGATTAAAGTCAAAAACAAATAATTGGGTAAACATTATGAAAAGAATTAGAATTTCTCTAATTGCATCTCTAGCAGTGGCAGCTTTGTTAGCGAGCTGTTCTGGTTTAGACAAGATGAACAAAGGTGCTAAAGACGTTAGTTATTCAGTCAATCCTCCAGTATTGGAAGCTCACGCTGGTCAAGTTAATCTTGATGTGACTGTTCAGTTCCCTGAAAAATACTTCGACAAAAACGTTAGCATCGAAGCTACTCCTGTATTAGTATACGAAGGAGGCGAGACAGCTTTCCCATCATACCGCGTACAAGGTGAGAATGTAGAAGGAAATGATAAAGTAATTTCAAGCACAGGTGGTACTTACACTTACAGCAACTCAGTACCATACAACGAAAACATGAGAGTTTCTGACTTAGTTGTTCGCATTAAAGCAACTAAAGGTTCTACTACTAAAGATTTTGAAGATTATAAAATCGCCGAAGGTGTTATCTCAACTTCTGAATTAGTAGCTGACCAGGGAGCTCAATCAACTATTGGTGATGATGCTTTCCAAAGAATCATTGCTCAATCAAAAGCTGCTGACATTTTCTTCTTAATCCAGCAATCAAACATTCGTGGTTCTGAATTAAAGAAAGAAGACATTGCTGCTATCAAAGAATACATGAAAGAAATTGAAGCTGCTGAAAACATCAACTTCAAAGGCATTGATATTTCTGCTTATGCTTCACCAGACGGACCAACTGATTTAAACAGCAAGTTAGCAACTCGTCGCGAAAAAGTAGCTAAAGATTACTTAGTACGTGAGATGAAGAAAGCTAAAGTTGAAGGTGGTACTGACGAAGCATTATATACTTTGAAAAACACTCCTGAAGACTGGGAAGGTTTCAAAGAGTTAATGGAAAAATCTAATATTCAGGACAAAGAGCTTATCTTGCGCGTTCTTTCTATGTACAGCGATCCTGAAGTACGTGAGCGTGAAATCAAGAACATGTCAGAGACTTTTGATGTAATCGCTGACGAAATTCTTCCACAATTACGTCGTTCTAAAATGGCTGTAAACGCTGAAGTTATTGGTAAAAGCGACGAAGAAATTTCTGAGCTGGCTGCCAACAACCCAAGCGAGCTTAACTTAGAAGAACTTCTTTATGCTGCTACTTTAACAGACAACGTTGATGAGCAATTGAAGATTTACCAAGCAGCTGCTTCTCAACACCCTAAGTGTTGGAGAGCTGAAAACAACGTTGGTTGTGCTAAATATGCAAAAGGTGACTTAGCTGGTGCTAAAGCTGCTTTTGAAAAAGCTAACAGCCTTAAAGGTGGTGTTGCTGAGGTTAACAACAACCTTGGTGTTATTGCACTTCGCGAAGGCGATATCGCTAAAGCTGAAGAGTATTTCGGAGCTGCTGCTGGTGCAGGTGCTGAGCTTGACAACAACTTAGGTATCGTTGCTATCCACAAAGGCGACTATGATGCTGCAATCCGTTACTTCGGAAACAGCACAAGCTGCAACGCTGCATTAGCTAAAATTCTAGCTACTAAATACGATGCTGCTTTATCAACAATCAACGCTAACACAATGGAAGTAGGTTTCAAATACTACCTGAAAGCTATTGTTGGTGCAAGAACTGCTGATAACGACATGATGTTTGACAGCTTACGTAAGGCTTGTGAATTAGACGCTAAATTCAAAGCTGCAGCTACAACTGATATGGAATTTGCTAAATTCTTCGAAGATGCAACTTTCAAATCAATCGTTCAGTAATTAAAGACTATACGATATAGAAAAGGGGTAACAATAGTTACCCCTTTTTTTTGTGACTTAAACCGAACTAATAGTGATTAATTCAACTTACGAAAGAGTTCCCAAAGCACAATGCCTGCACTTACCGATACGTTAAACGAGTGCTTTGTCCCATACTGAGGAATTTCAATACAGGCATCACTCATGTTAACAATTTTCTGTTGAACGCCCTTTACCTCATTGCCAAGCACAATGGCATATTTGGCATCTTTTTCGGGCGCAAAATCAATAATTGAAGTACTATTCTCAACCTGTTCCAAACTGCAAATAACCCATCCTTCAGACTTCAATTGCACAATAGCATCCTCTGTGTTCTCAAAATATTGCCAGTCTACAGCATCTTCAGCGCCAAGGGCCGTTTTATGTATTTCTTTGTGAGGAGGTGTGGCCGTAATACCGCACAACACAATTCGCTCTACTTTTAGCGCATCAGATGTACGAAAGACCGAACCAACATTATTCAAACTCCGAATATTGTCCAATACAACTATTACGGGCATTTTTGAGCTACTCTTAAACTCTTCAATGGATAAACGATTCAGCTCACTTGTCCTTAATTTTCTCATTCTCGCATATTTTGACAACAAAAATAGCACTATTCCTGTTTTTATAGGTAATTGTATAATAATGAAACCCTTTATTGGATACTAAATCCCTCTGATTATGAACATACACGAATACCAAGGAAAGCAAATACTTAAGTCTTTTGGCGTAGCCATTCAGGAAGGAATTGTTGCAGACACACCAGGAAAAGCCGTTGAAGCAGCCAAGCAATTGCAAGTTGAAACCGGCACAGGATGGTGGGTTGTTAAAGCCCAGATTCATGCAGGTGGAAGAGGCAAAGGTGGTGGTGTTAAGTTGGCTAAATCTTTGGATGAAGTGAAAGAATTGGCCAATAATATCATTGGTATGAACCTGATAACTCACCAGACAGGGCCAGCTGGTAAAAAAGTAAACAAAGTACTAATTGCTCAAGATGTTTACTATCCGGGCGAGACCGAAACGGATGAATTCTATATGAGTGTATTGCTTAACAGGCAAACAGGTAAGAACATCATCATGTACTCAACCGAAGGAGGAATGGATATTGAGGACGTGGCTGAAAAAACACCTCACCTTATTTACAAGGAAGAAGTTGATCCTGGCCTGGGTTTATTGGGTTTTCAAGCACGTAAAATTGCCTTTAACCTCGGATTATCTGGTCAGGCCTTTAAAGAGATGACCAAATTTGTTACCGCTCTGTATAAGGCTTATGTTGAAACAGACTCTTCCATGTTTGAGATAAATCCTGTTCTTAGAACATCGGATAATAAAATATTGGCTGTAGACGCCAAGGTGAACCTCGATGACAATGCATTGTTTCGCCACCCGGCCTATGCTGCCATGCGCGATCTGTCTGAAGAAGACCCTGCAGAAACAGAAGCCAGCAAAAGCGACCTTAACTTTGTTAAGTTAGATGGTAATGTAGGTTGTATGGTGAATGGTGCCGGTTTGGCAATGGCTACCATGGACATTATTAAACTATCCGGTGGCGAACCTGCCAACTTCCTGGATGTAGGCGGAGGTGCCAATGCCACAACAGTTGAGGCCGGACTAAAAATCATCTTAAACGATCCTAATGTAAAAGCTATTCTTATAAATATATTTGGTGGTATTGTGCGCTGCGACAGAGTAGCGAATGGAGTAGTTGAAGCTTATAAAAATATTGGAGAGATTGATGTGCCGATTATCGTTCGTTTGCAGGGCACCAATGCTGAAGGTGGTAAAAAAATCATTGATGAATCGGGGTTAAAAGTCTATTCTGCCATAACGCTAAAAGAAGCATCCGACCTGGTTCAGCAAATTGTAAACTAAATTAATTGAAGCCATTGTTATATACTAAAAGAGGGACCTGTTAATTTGGCCCCTCTTTTTTTATAATTAATGCTATCCTACCACTTCACAGGCTTCCGGCGAACTGGCATACTCATGCATCGTGCTCCTCCTCCACCTCTTGACAGTTCAGAACCGCCAATGGTTACAACATATTTTTCATACTCAGCCAAATCAACCTGTCCACTAATCACATCGTTGGCCTTAATAATTTCAAATCCGTTCTTGTTCATCTCCTCCATGGTATAAACATTGCGTGCATACCCCAGCACCTTACCCGGTCCCATTGCAAAGAAGTTGGCTCCACTATGCCATTGCTCACGCTCCTGCGTCCAGATATCACTTGAGCCACCACAGCATATTGGCTTCAAATCCATACCCAAGTCTTTCAGGCAGCTAATAAGATTAGCTTTCTTTTCAATGGAGGCTACTTCGCCATTATCGATGGTAATCAGGATGGTACTGTAACGGCTATCCTTCAGGATAAGTGGCTCGTATACCATACAGGCATCTTTATCAAGAAACGTAAACACCATATCCAGATGAATAAAAGACTCAGGTGTATCAGGCAATTGCTGTACCACCACATAATGACGCTCTTTCTTCTGCTTTAATTGATTTACGATAAAATCGATACCTTGCGACGACGTGCGGGCGCTATTACCAATGACCAATACATCCTCACGGGCAATCTGAACATCACCACCTTCTATCATTGTTTCGTTTCCAACATTATAGAAGTTCAGCGGATTAACCGTTTGTGTTTTAAAGCGTGATGAATGATTAAAAATAGCTTCCATCACAATGGCTTCACGTTCACGTACCTTATTCGCCATTTTCGAAATCAGCACCTTATCATACATAGTTACACTGGCATCACGTGTAAAAAAGAAATTGTGCAGAGGACGAAGTGAGTATCTGTCATCGGATAAGAAGGTAGTTAATGAATCTGTCTTAAGATTAACCCCCTCAATTAATTGACGCGCCAGTTCTGTTGCCGGCAACTCTAATAAATCTTCTTTAATATTTAGTACCTGCTCGTATGTGCAGATTTTTTCAATCAAACTGAGCTTAATTTTGGGCTGTTCCAATATCTCAGCCAGAAGGTCTTTCACCTGATAGGTTTGCGTCACCTTTTCTAAAACACCTGAAAACTGCTGATATTCTTCTACGGCAACCGACAAGTTGAGAATATCACTATACAAAGCTCGTTCTGCATTTGACGGTGTCATGTTTTCCACTTCCTTGCCCGGCGTGTGCAATATAACACCCTCCAACTCTCCTATCTCAGAGAATACACCGGTATCAATGGTTTTAATCATGAACTAATGGTTTAAATTATTTGGTTTTTCTTCTTGTCGCAAATTTAAAAACCAAACGCAATTAAAAAAATGATTGAAGACACTTCTTTAATTTCTTTAAAATAAGCCACTAAACAAAGTAGCATTCTATACCAAGTGTTAGCTCAACCAAAAGAAAATGTCATCTTGGGAGGCAGAGGTAATTCATCTTGCACCTTCTCCTTACTCCAATGCTCAAAAAGTGCTTGCTGGTAGGTTTTAGCCCGTGGTCCGTCATTCAGAAAAACAACAGCTTTCAAAGCGTTATCGCTGTAATACATAATGCGCCGTATATCACCATCAACTTCTTCGACCTCTTCATCCACACCCGGAATTACAAACTCATAAGCTCCTGAAAACATATATAGTCCAAACACCTCTGTTTTTAATCTGAAAGGTGGCAAAGTGTGCCCCTCCGGCTTATCCAACAATGTCAATGCAGCCAGTTTACCCTGATGTTCAGCTGCATGCCACAAACCTGTAACAATGCCCCGTTCGTGCTGTGCTACATCACCTGCCGCCAAAATATCAGCATCTGAGGTTTGCATAAAAGCATTTACAATAATTCCTCGCTCAACCTTTAAGCCTGCTTTAATACCCAACTCAATATTCGGGACGGCTCCAGTACAAGCTATTACTTCATCAAATTCCAATTCCTGCCCCTGCAGATTAACAGCGTAATGCCCGTTGTGCTCATGGATAGCTGCAACACTTACGCCCTGAAACAACTTCACTCCCTTATCTATCATCCTTTGTTCCAGCACTTTCAGCAGACTAATCGGAAATAGCTTCTGCAGCGGATATTTCATCCGGTTTGCCAAAATAACCGCTTTTCCTTTTCGCACCAGCTGATCTGCTGTCTCAACGCCTTCTACGCCTCCACCAATAATTAAAAAGCGGTCTTTATTTTTACATGTCTCCAACACACGATCAACATCACTGGCATTTTGAACACTATGCAGATTTTCTGTGGCAATTCCTGCAATTTTAGGTATGACCGATACCGCTCCTGTTGCTAACATCAACTTCTCGTAACTGCAAACCAAACCGCGCTGGGTACTAACCACCTTTTCGGCACTATCAATATTTATTACACGATCATATATCAGATCTACATCGTTATCCTTATACCATTCTCTGTCAGCTATTTTAAAATCATCCTTATCAAATCCGCGCACCATGTTCTTATTGATTTTGGTACGTTTATATGGCAATCTGTCCTCACCATGTATCAGTAAAATTTTTCTTTTATCATTATTGACACGCAGTGTACGTATAAAACTGATAGCTGCAATACTTGCTCCAACTACTATTATTGGGTAATTATTTCGATCCATATCAGGTTAATATTATAAATTACAAAACGATAATTAATATCTTTGCATTTCTTACTATCTATAACAAATCATAGCTATTTGGGTTGAATGCAGCAACACAGAATGAAAAAAATATCACTACTTTTTATATGTATCATAATACCGGCGGTGTCTATTAGTTCCCAACAAAATGCTGACATACACATCTTCAATGGAGAAGGCGAGCTACGAACGATTTATGTACAGCGCCACCGCTTAAATGAGAACTACACTCTTAACCTGGATGGAGGATCGTATATAGGCATAGGAACTAACTCCTGGACGCGATGGGGCTTTCGCGGCAACATACAGCGTACACTTAACCATAACACAAAAGTTGATATTGGCTTTATGTACAACCGGGTACACCTATTTGATAAAATAAACAGTGATAACCCGGAAGAGTCTTTTGATGTAGTGCGACACGAATATCGTCCACACCAGTCATTAAACATTAACTACCCGCGTTTTGCAAGTTCCGCTCTTGAGCATCGTTTTCGTATAGAGGAACGTATTTTTAAAACTGTGCATACTGATAAAACAGACTTTAGAATGCGCTTACGATATCGACTGATGCATCAGGGACGATTCGACGGCAAGCCAATTGCCCCCAAGTCACTATTCTACCGAACCTTTGCTGAGTTTAATTTCAACATATACGAAGAAGCTGATGATGTATTCTGGGTGCGCGGTCGATATTGCTTCGGCATTGGCTATCAGTTTAACTCACGCCTAAGTGCAGACACTAACTATTTTTTTGAACACAATAAAACATCTAGTAGCGAACCCACAACCAACATCCATATCTTTCAGATCACTCTGAGACATACAATATATTGGCAATAAAGCGCGTTGATAGATTTAATTACAGCTATATTAAGACAACAGGCATGAATGAACCAGCAACACAAAAAGCGATAACCAGGTTTTTACTACACCTTCACCCGCCCAGAGTTAATTCGCAATCCATAAAATATACTCGTACATTTGGCTTGGGTGGTATTGCTGCATTGCTTTTTGTGCTCCTTTTTATCACAGGCATGCTACTACGGTTCATATACGTACCATCGGAAAAGGGAGCATATGACTCTATAAGCTATTTGCAAAGCGAAGTGTTTTTTGGCCAGCTATTACGCAATATGCACTATTGGTGCGGAATGCTGTTAGTTGTTGTGTCTTTTCTTCATGTCATACGCGTTTTCTATAGTCAATCGATATACCACGAAAGAAGAAAGAACTGGCTGTATGGGCTACTCATCATGTTCCTGGTAATTATGTCTAACTTCACCGGCTATTTACTGCCTTGGGATCAGTTGGCTTATTGGGCTGTTACCATCATGACCAATATGCTGAGTTATATTCCTGTAATTGGTGATGGACTAGCTACGCTGGTTCGTGGAGGGGCTGAAGTTAACGAGGGCACTTTGTTAAGGTTCTATCATTTTCATACAGGCCTGTTACCATTACTGATGGTGTTTACCATGAGTATACACTTTTGGCTGGTTCGAAAAGCCAAAGGTGTAACTATTGCCGATTCCAGTAAGAAAGAAATGGTAAACACCAATCCAGAACTGGTTTATAAAGAAATTGTTGTGGCCCTATCACTCATTCTATTGCTAATTGCCTTTTCCATGCTGTTGGATGCACCGTTGTTAGACAAAGCCAACCCCCTGGAAAGCCCCAACCCAAGCAAAGCACCCTGGTACTTTATGGGTTTTCAGGAGCTGCTGCTGCACATGCACCCAGGCTTTGGTATTTTTATCGTACCTGTTCTGGTAACAGCTTTTCTCATTTACATCCCCTATGTAAAAGGCCTTAATGCGAATGTTGGTGTTTGGTTCAATTCGGCTGTTGGCAAACAAGTAACTACCTGGTCGGCCATTTATGCCGTTGTATTTACAACTCTAATAATAGTGGGCACTGAGTACTTCTTTAAGTTTCAGGAATGGATGGCTAATCTCCCTGTACTTATTACAACAGGATTGCTGCCTTTCATCATATATATTCTACCAACCTACGGCTTTATGTTGCTTATAAAGAAGAAATTAAAGGCTGGTAAAATGGAAGTCTTAATTAGCCTGGTCACCATTTTGCTAACTGCCTATTTGGTAATGACCCTAGTTGGAAGTTTATTAAGAGGCGAAGGAATGCATCTGTTTGCCTAAAACTAAGTGTATGAGTTTTATAGAAAAGATAACAAGGCGCAGTTTTATTAAGAAAGCGATCATTACAGCCATATCGCTCGAACTAGCATATGTATTTATTAACCTCCTAAAAAAAGGCAGTGAAACCAATGTGCCTGCAAATCTGTTTGAGGCTGGTGATATCGAACTGTTTGAAAAAGGTAAGATTTACCCCTTCAGTGCACAACGCTTCTACTTGTCGCGCCTTCAGGATGGTGGTTTTATGGCTATTTCAACCAAGTGCACCCACCTGGGCTGCACCGTTCAGTTCAAAAACAAGGACAATAAGTTTATGTGCCCCTGTCATGCATCTGCCTTTAGTGTGAATGGAGAAGTGTTAGCACCGCCTGCCACGAGGGCCCTTGATCTGTTTCCCATCACCATTGTAAATGATAAAATTTTGGTGGATACCAATAATCCACAAAGGCGTGATAAACACAATAAATCACAAATAACATACGCTTAGATGATTAATACCCGATTATATAGTAACCTTATGTTGGTACTGGTAGCAGCACTTATTTTGCTTTTCCCTATTTATCTGCTGTTCCAGACCTATTCGGCAAAAAACACTGCAAAAATAGATGCTACACCACACTTTGTAGGTCATGAGACATGTATTGAGTGCCACCTGCCGGAATATAATGATTGGATGGGTTCGCATCATGAAAAGGCCATGGATGTAGCTAACGACACAACTGTTTTAGCCAATTTCAACAACGTAAGCATTGAAGGCAATGGCATGACGCATCGTGCCTTTATGCAGGATGGCAAATTCATGGTCAATACCGACGGAGCCGATGGCACCATGCAGGATTTTGAAGTCAAGTATGTCTTCGGGTATACACCTTTGCAACAATACCTGGTTGAGTTTGATGGCGGACGTCTTCAAACACTCGCGCTTACATGGAATACACTTGACAATGTATGGTATCACATGGTCGACTCGGTATATAAAGACCAGAATATCCATCACGATAACTGGCTGCACTGGACTAATCAGGCACAAAACTGGAACAGCATGTGTGCCGACTGCCACTCAACCAACTTGCAAAAAAATTATGATCACATCAACGATACCTATGCCACTACCTGGTCAGAAATAAACGTGAGTTGCGAAGCCTGCCATGGCCCCTCATCGAACCATTTAAAATGGGCCGCACTGCCTGAGTATGCTCGTGATGAGTACGACAACTATGGCTTACCAATCAAAACCAGCGGCATTAATAATGAAGAATACGTAGACAACTGTGCCCGGTGCCACTCGCGACGAAGTTCACTGAGTGATTTTGATTATACAACACAAAATATTCATAACCATATTATTCCCAACCTGCCCGATGTACCAACCTGGCACCTCGACGGGCAGATTCAGGATGAGGACTATGTATATGCATCATTTACCCAAAGCAAGATGTATACCAAGCACCGGGAGGTGCAGTGCAATGACTGCCATAATGTGCACAGTGGCAGACTACTGTTTGATACCGACTACAACAGACTTTGCCTGCAATGTCACTCAGCCGATGTGTATGATTCATATACACACCATTTTCATAAAGAAGAAGGTATGCCTGGCGAGGCAGTAATTTCTGACTCTGGTGTCAGATTCGATGTGGGTTCCGGCACGCTATGCATTAACTGCCATATGCATGGGCAGTATTATATGGGTGTAGATTACCGTCGCGATCACAGCTTTAGAATACCACGCCCCGACTTATCGATCAAATACGGCGTGCCCAATGCCTGTAACCAATGCCATGCTGATAAGAGTAATCAATGGTCTGAAAACTATGTCACCCAATGGCATGGAGAAAGCCGCACCTTCCATTTTGCTGAAGCATTTGACGAAGCGCGCAATGGTAAGGCAGAAGCTCTGCCTCGTTTAAAAGGCATTATTGAAGATGAACTATACACGCACAATATCCGTAGCTTGTCAATTCAATACTTGGGCAACTACTTTCAGGACTCGCTTAAAAATGAGGTTGAAAACTACCTGAGTAACCTCTATCCGGATATGCGTTTGGCTGCTGTACGTGCCATTCAACTTAATAGCGAATCAGATGCGGCGTTACTATATCCTGTTTTATCCGATGATACAAAAGCCGTGCGCACTGAAGCAGCCCGTATTTTATCAACCATGGGAGCTGAGCAAATTCCGGCTAAATACAAAAAAGCATATGAAACGGCCATTAAAGAATATGAGCAGATACTGATTTACAATGCTGATTTTCCATTGGGTAAGTTTAACCTGGCCAACTACTATTACAATCAGGCAAATTACACCGATGCAGAAACTTTCTATCTCAGAGCCTTAAAGCAGGATGAGGAGCTTCATTTCATCAAGCTCAACATGGCCTACCTTTACAATAAAATTCAGAAAAATGACAAGGCAGAGCTACTGTTCAGAGACTACTTGAACCATGAACCTGAAGATGCAGTGGCCATGTATTCATTCGGCTTATTATTATCCGAAATGCAAAAATATGATGAATCGTTAGCATTTCTTGTAAAATCATACAGCTTGCAACCAGAACGACCAAGGGTTGCTCATAACATTGCCATGATGTATGATTTCAGGGGTAACAAAACAGAGGCTGAGAATTATCTAAAAAAGGAAATTGGCCTCATAAACAACTATAACTCCAATGCCGAGCTATTACGATTCTACCTCAATAACGGTATGAATCCCAAAGCCTTAAAATTAGCTAAACAGATGCAAAAGGACTATCCTGAAGCACAGGAATTAGAGCAGGTAATTGAACGCTTAAATTAAACATAACGCTTTAAAGCATAGGCCTTCAGCCAGTTTACTAATAAACTGGCTGAGGGCTTTGTTATTGCCGTGCAAATAATCATGTTTTCTGTCCGTCTAAAAAGGATATATTTGTTGCCGTCAAGCAATTGACTAATTCTACAAAGACTTGTCCCATTTCAGTCATTAAACATTATTTTCCCATCGAACTTGATATGGGAGCTAAAAAAACTAATCAAATGAAACAATTAGTACTACTTGTCGCAGTTATAGGTTTGTTTGCGAACTCAACAATGGCGCAGCAGTATGACCTGAATGCCCCAGTTCCTGTTGACCCGGATGTAAGAACTGGCGTATTAGATAATGGTCTGACTTACTACATTCGTCATAATCAGGAGCCAAAAGAACGTGCCAGTTTTTACATTATCCAGAACGTAGGAGCCATTCTGGAAGATGATTCACAGGATGGACTGGCTCACTTTTTAGAGCACATGGCCTTTAATGGCACCAAACATTTTCCTGACAAAGAAGTAATATCTACCCTCGAAAAACACGGTATTGCCTTTGGTCGCAATATCAATGCATATACAGCTCAGGATGAAACTGTCTACAACATTTCCAATGTTCCGGTTGGACCATCAGGACTTATGGATACCTGCCTATTAATATTACACGATTGGTCGAACTACCTTTCATTGGATGAAGAAGAGATTGATGCCGAACGTGGTGTCATATCAGAAGAATGGCGCACGCGCCGCGATGCCGGCTTTCGAACACGTACGCAAATGATGCCTGCCCTTTTAAACAATTCGAAATATGCCGAGCGCGACGTCATTGGAGAGTTGGATGTGATTAAAGGTTTTGAGTATGATGAGTTGCGCCGTTTCTACCACGACTGGTACCGTACCGATTTGCAAGCCATCGCTATTGTGGGAGATTTCGATGCCGAAGAAATGGAACAAAAGGTTATCAAGTTATTCTCAAAAATACCTGCAGTAGACAAAGCATTGGAACGATACGAAGTGAAAGTTGCACCTAAAGCCGAACCTACTTTTGCTTTAGCTCTTGATAAGGAAAACCCACAATCAAGTATAGCAATGTACATCCGCCATGAGGCGGTGGCAGCAGAAAATAAAAATCATAACACGCTTAAAACAAACTACAAGCGCAGCCTTATCCGTAGCATGATTTCGGCACGTATAAGCGAACTACTGCAAAAAGGGAATCCCCCATTCATTAATGGCTCAGTAGGTTTCTCTGACTATCCGCGTACAGTAAGCCTGATGAGCATCAGCGCCACAGCCAAAGAAAATGAAGAAGCGATAGCATTTGAAGCCATCGTCACTGAAGTAGAACGTGTAAAACGCCATGGTTTTACCGAGGGCGAGCTTGAGCGTGCAAAAGCATCAATGTTGCTGGGATATGAAAACTATTACAAGCAAAGAGATAAAATTAACCACGACAGCTACTGTAAAGAAATAGCTAGTTTATACCTTGAAAATACACCAATGCCGGGCATTGAGTATGAATATAAATTTGCTCAGGCTGTTATCCCTTCTATCACAGCAGATGAGTTATCAGCTTATTTCAACAGCCAGTACACTGATGAGGACCGCGTTATCATCGTATCAGGTCCGGACAAAGAGGGTGTACAGCACCTTAATCAGGCACAAGCATTTGCTATCATTGAGAAGGTAGCCAACAGCAGCAACATTGAGGCCTATGTTGACGAAGCAGTTAGTTCATCATTAGTTGAAGAGCTTCCTGTAGAAGGCAAAATCGTTTCGGAACGTCAGTTGGATGATTTTGATGCCGTTGAATGGACGCTAAGCAACAATACTAAAGTAGTATATCGATATGCCAACTATAACAAGAACCAAGTAGCCCTTTCGAGCTATAGTAAAGGAGGCTCATCGCTTTACGGAGTGGCAGACCTGCCATCGGTAAATATGACATCAGACTTTGTACCAGCCTTTGGTATTGGTAACTTCGATGCCATTGCACTTAAAAAAGCACTTACCGGCAAAAAAGCCAGTGTTGGTTTCAACATTGGCGGACTATCAGAAGGCATTAATGGTAGCTGCCGCACCGAGGATTTTGAAACCATGATGCAGCTGGCCTACCTGCACTTTGAACAACCACGCTTCGACGAAGAAGCCTACAACGCCTTAATGGCACGTTATATGGCGTATGTGGCCAACATGGGCGACAACCCTAAAAAGATAATGCAGGACAGTATCAGCCAAATCAGAACCAACTACCACGAGAGAAGTCTAATTTTTGATGCCGATTACCTGCAAAAGGTTTCGTTTGAGCGCATGGAGGAAATTTATAAAGAGCGCTTTAACAATGCTGCTGACTTCACCTTCTTTATTGTGGGTGATATTGAAGAAACTGCCGCCAAAGAGCTGGCAGCTAAATATCTTGGTGCAATTACTTCTGATAACAACCAGGAAAACTGGGTAGATAATAAGGTAAAAGGTCCAAAAGGTGTTACTAAAAAGACAATACCTGTGAAACTGACAGAACCCAAGGCAACTGTTCAGATTTTTTACAATGGAAAGCTCGCCTATACTCCAGAAAATAGAATTGGCATGTCGTTCGTCAGTGCAGTTCTTAACCTACGCTATACCGAAAGCATTCGCGAAAAAGAAGGTGGCACATATGGTGTAGGTGTTCGTGCATCAACCAACCAGTTTCCGCAAGCTGAAGGCGATTTAACCATTCAATTCGACTGCGATCCTGAACGGGCCAAAGACTTGATTCCTTTGGTATATGCAGAAATAGATAAGCTAATAAAGGCAGGGGCTACCAGCGAAGACCTTGATAAAACGCGCAAGAATATGCTGAAGAGCCGTGCTGAGAGCAAGGAACAAAACAGCTATTGGATGAACAATATCTACGGCTACTATGTGAATGGCACAAACATGGCACTGGCAGAAAACTATGAGGATATTGTGGAAAACATGACATCGAAGGATATTAAAAAACTGACTAAGCAGTTCTTTAAGAATGCCGATAAAATTGAAGTGGTATTTGTTCCAAAAGAGGACTAAGTTCATTTCTCAACAAAAGAAAGGCAACTCACACATGGGTTGCTTTTTTTTGTTATCGCTTCCGACGATAATGAATCTGAGTCACGTTATCGAGATAAAGCTGAGAACTGACTAACTCAAAATTCAACGCTTCGCTGGTAGTACCAAACAATGGTGCACCTCCGCCCAACACTACCGGAATAGTAGAAACAATAAGGTCATCAATCAAATCTTCCTTCAGGAAACTCTGAATAGTTTTACCGCCATCAATATATAGAAGCATATAGCCTTTATTATTGAGTTGCCGAACAACATCCTGCAAATCTCCTTTAACCAATTGGGCTTTATCCTTGTATGCTTCAGGAATTTCTTGCAGAGTTTGGCTCAAAACAAAGACAGGGATACGATAGGGCCATTCACAATCAAAGCCGCATACGGTTTCAAATGTACTGCGTCCCATCACAATGGCATCCACACCACTGATAAAATCATTGTACCCCATATCCAATCCTTCAGGATTGGGTACACTATACAGCCAATCAAGCTCGCCATTACGGTCGGCGATACAGCCATCTATACTCGTTGCAATAAATACTTTGTTGCGCGTTTCCATTATCCTACTATTTAAGAGTTCTAAAATAATCGTTTTGTCTCTGATTGTAAAGCTCAACCATAAACAGCAACTCATGCACTGCTCATTCCTAAAAGATTTAATGATGTAGAATAATCATTCTTTTACGTCCACGCTAATGATTCGCTGTAGCAGCGCGTATGCATAACTATTGTGCACATTCGCACAGATGCGTTATTTATTGTAAATTTAATTCCTAAAAACAGTTTAACTATGACAACAAAAAAGCAAGTAGCCGTCATTCTTTCGGGATGCGGCGTATATGACGGGGCTGAAATTCACGAATCAGTACTATCACTGCTGGCCATTGCCAAACAGGGTGCCGAATACACCATTTTTGCACCAGACGTGGACCAGCACCATGTCATTAACCACCTGAAAGGTGAGCCAAGCAATGAAACAAGAAATGTACTGGTAGAAGCTGCTCGCATTGCCCGCGGTTCTATTAAGCCATTAAGCGAATATGCGGCCAAAAATTTTAATGCCTTGCTTTTGCCAGGCGGTTTTGGAGCTGCAAAAAACCTGAGCACCGTGGCCTTTGATGGGCCCAACTGCAATGTTGAAGCTGAAACAGAACGAGCAGTCAGAGAAACACATACAGCAGGTAAGCCCATTGGCGCCTTATGCATTGCGCCGGCTGTAATTGCAAAAATATTGGGCGATGTAACCGTTACTATTGGGCAGGATGAAGGCACTGCACAGGCTATTGAAGCCATGGGCGGTAACCATATGACCACTAACCACGGAGAAGTGATTGTTGATGAAGCCAATAAAATTGCCACAACCCCTTGCTACATGCTTGATGCCAACATTCTGCAGATAGCCGAAGGTGCTGAAAATGTAGTAAAAGCAGTATTAGAAATGGCTTAATAAAAGGCTTCTGATGAAATGATAAAAAAGGTCGCAACCAAAGCTGCGACCTTTATTTTTGTAGATTCTCTTTCTGGAATTATCTATTATCTGAAGAATAATAATTCGCGGTACTTTGGTAATGGCCACATCTCATTATCAACAATCAATTCCAACTTATCGATGTGGTAACGAATCTCATCCAGATAAGGACGAACTTCTTTGTCGTAAGCATATGCTTTCTCAGTTTCCGACTCAATAACGTTACACTTCTTGCGCGCCTCAATCATATCAGCAGTTTTAGCTTTAATGGCTGAAATATGACCAGAAATAGTTTTGATCAGTTCTTTACGTGCACCTGCTAACTCTTTGAATTCCTTCTCATCAAAGATATCGCGCATACCCTGCACATTATGAATCAGTTCAGTTTGATACTGAATACCTGTTGGTACAATGTGGTTAATTGCTAAATCACCTAAGACACGCGCTTCAATCTGAATCTTTTTGGTGAATTTCTCCATCTCTACCTCAACGCGAGCTTCCAGCTCACGAGCCGACATCACACCTGTTTCAACCAAGATATCTTTCGATGCCTTATCCAAGTATCTAGATAAAGACTCAGGCACTGAAGTAATATTTGTTAAGCCACGCTTGGCTGCTTCTTCTTTCCATTTCTCTGAGTAACCATCACCGTTAAAACGGATTGGGTTCGACTCAAGAATCACCTTCTTAATGGTTTGGAAGATAGCTTCATCTTTCTTAACACCACTTTCAATAAGCGCGTCTACATCCTTTTTAAACTCCTCAAGCTGAACAGCCATGGCTGCACTTAAAGCAGTTAAAGGTGCTGCACAGTTAGTCATAGAACCTACCGCTCGGAATTCGAAACGGTTTCCAGTGAAAGCAAATGGAGAAGTACGGTTACGGTCTGTATTATCCAATAAAATCTCAGGAATACGCCCAATACCTAATTTAAGAGCCGTTTTCTCGTCTGGCGTCATCTTCTGATCTGTAATACGCTCAGCCAGGTTATCCAGCATATCTGCAATTTGAGAACCTGTAAATACTGAGATAATTGCAGGAGGAGCCTCATTAGCACCCAAACGGTGACTGTTAGAAGCGGTTAAGATAGAAGCACGCAATAAATCCTGGCTCTTATATACAGCTGCAATAGCATTAACTACAAAAGTTAAAAACTGCAGATTACCTTTAGGGTTTTTACCTGGTGCTAATAACACAACGCCCTTATCGGTTTGTAATGACCAGTTATTGTGCTTACCTGAACCGTTAATACCAGCAAATGGCTTCTCGTGTAAAATAACTTCGAACTTGTGGTGACGAGCCACTCGCTTCATCACATCCATTAATAGCTGGTTGTGATCATTCGCAAGGTTAGCCTCTTCAAAAATTGGAGCCACCTCGAACTGGTTAGGCGCTACCTCGTTGTGACGAGTTTTAACTGGTATACCTAATTTATGACATTCGATTTCCAGTTCAATCATAAATTTACCTACGCGCTCAGGAATAGAACCAAAGTAATGGTCATCTAACTGTTGATCTTTTGCAGATGAGTGTCCCATCAACGTACGACCAGTCACCATTAAGTCAGGACGCGCCTGATATAAAGCCTGATCAATCAGGAAATACTCCTGCTCCCAGCCTAAGTTTGTATGTACTTTTCTAACATCCTTGTCGAAATATTGAGCTACACCAACAGCTGCTTTATCAACAGCCGCCAAAGCTTTCAGGAATGGTGTTTTATAGTCTAATGCTTCACCTGTATATGAAATAAATACCGTTGGAATACAAAGAGTGGTTCCGATAATAAATGCTGGTGATGACACATCCCACGCTGTATAACCGCGTGCTTCAAATGTTTGACGAATACCGCCTGATGGGAAAGATGATGCATCTGGCTCTTGCTGAGCAAGTAATTTACCTGAAAATGCTTCAATCATATTACCGTTGTCACCATAGTCGATGAAACCGTCATGTTTTTCTGCTGTTCCGTCAGTTAATGGCTGAAACCAGTGCGTATAATGAGTTGCACCGCGTTCCATAGCCCAGGCTTTCATCCCTGAAGCAACATTATCTGCTACTTTTCTATCAATAGCGTCTCCTTTATCAATAGCTTCTTTAACGGCTTCATAAGCATCACGTGACAAGTACTTAGACATTGCCTCTTTGTTAAATACTAATTCACCATAGTAATCAGTTGCCTTTGCTGAAGGAAATGTTACTTCTTTTGGCTCTCTGTTCATCATTTCTGACAGCGCCCGAAATCTTAATTGTGCCATAATCTTTTATTTTTTTATCGAGTTAGCAGGAGCAAAAATATACTTTTTTCTTATTCAACCATCATTTTTTAATACTCAAAATGTATTTTTTTATTTTTTCAGTAGTTTTTAGTTGATTTTTCAGGGGTTATTCGCACCATTTTAAACTCTAACACTTTCACACCCCTAAAATAAAGCACCTAAAAATACTATATAAAGAACTACTACAAAAAAAGGCCACCCATTACAAAACGGATAGCCTCTTATAAAAAATCAATATTTATATAATAGTACCCCTAAGGAGCACCATCAATCCTCAAATAATTATTTACCTGATTCTGCAAAATATTTGTAGAAATATGGAATTGTATTTATACCATTAAAGAACTGCTCCAATGGGAAGTTCTCATTTGGTGAGTGAATAGCATCAGCCTCCAAACCAAATCCCATTAATACAGATTTTACACCTAAAATACGCTCAAAATCAGAGATAATTGGAATCGACCCTCCACTTCGCACAGGTACAGGACGCTCTCCATATACTTCCTCACAAGCTTTTTCAGCAGCCTTGTACGCTGGTAAATCAATTGGGCAACCATAGGCCTGTCCACCATGTAGGTGCCTAATATTCACTTTTACACTCTTTGGTGCTATCGATTCGAAGTGTTTACAGAATAACTCAGCAATCTTTTCATGATCCTGATCTGGCACCAAACGAGAAGAAATCTTAGCATAAGCCTTAGATGGCAATACAGTTTTAGCTCCATCGCCTGTATAACCACCCCATATACCGCAAATATCGAACGAAGGACGAATACCTGTACGCTCATTAGTTGTAAAACCTTTTTCTCCAGCCAGCTCTTCAACATCCAATGCTTTTTTGTAGGCATCTTCGCTATATGGCGCTTTTGCCATCATGGCTCGTTCGCCATCAGAGATTTCAACAACATCATCGTAGAAGCCAGGAACAGTTATATGCCCGTTCTCATCCACCATCTGGGTAATCATTTTAGCCAACACATTGATAGGGTTAGCCACTGCACCTCCGAATAAACCTGAGTGCAAATCACGATTAGGACCAGTAACTTCAACTTCCCAGTAACACAGACCACGCAATCCCGTTGTAATGGTAGGAACATCAGGCGCAATCATACCTGTATCCGAAACCAGAATTACATCTGACTTCAACAGCTCTTTATTCTCCTCACAGAATTTTGGCAAGCTTGGCGATCCTACTTCCTCTTCCCCTTCAATTAAAAACTTAACGTTACACTTCAGCTGGTCAGTTTTTACCAGGTACTCAAACGCCTTAGTATGCATAAAGCCCTGTCCTTTATCATCATCAGCTCCACGAGCATATATTTTTCCATCGCGAACTTCCGGCTCAAAAGGAGGTGTTGTCCACAACTCTAATGGTTCTGCAGGCTGCACGTCATAGTGAGCATACACCAAAACAGTAGGATATGATGCATCCAATATTTTTTCACCGTAAACAACAGGATTTCCTTCTGTCTCCATTATTACTGCCTTATCAGCACCACCTTCAAGCAATAACTTTTTCCACATCTCAGCACAACGGTACATATCATCTTTATGTTCCGGCTTCGAACTAATAGAAGGGATTCGAATTAGTTCAAACAACTCATCTAAAAATCGCTGTTTGTTGTCTTCAATGTATTGTTTTAAATCTTGCATGGTATAATAATTTTATTTGAATTTCTGATTGAAAAGTACATATCTCACCATCAATATGCAAGAACATATCTCATGCTTTACAGCAATACTATCACATATTGATTAAACTCATTAAAATAAAAAGCGGTAACCCGAAATGTTCAGATTACCGCTCACTATTTTTTTTAAGCTATCTACTTTATGTTATTGAAGACGTTGGTTACATCATCATCTTCTTCAAATTTTGCCAGCAACTTATCAATCTCCACCATCTGCTCAGCAGTCAATTCTTTTGTATCCTGTGGTATACGCTCAAACTCGGCATTTTCAATTTCAAACCCATTATCCTCCAGGTACTTTTGTATAGGCCCAAATCCCTCAAAGTCACCATAAATCATGATAAATCCTTCATCCTCAAAAATCTCCTGAACACCAAAATCAATCAGCTCAAGCTCCAACTCTTCAAGGTCAACTCCTTCTTTCATGACCACCTTAAAGTTGCATTTGTGCTCAAACATATAATCTACGCAGCCACTTGTTCCAAGCGAACCGCCATATTTATTAAAGTATGAGCGAACATTAGCAACGGTACGGGTTGTGTTATCAGTTGCTGTTTCAACCATAAATGCAGTTCCGAAAGGTCCATAACCTTCGTACACCACCTCCTTATAATCTGCTGTATCTTTGCTAGTTGCTTTCTTAATGGCACGCTCAACATTATCTTTTGGCATGTTAGCGGCCTTGGCATTTTGAATTAACACACGTAATCGCGAATTACTAGACGGATCAGGCCCGCTTTCTTTCACACACATGGTTATTTGTTTTCCGATCTTTGTAAAAGTCTTGGCCATCGTTCCCCAGCGCTTAAGCTTCGAGGCCTTTCTGTATTCAAACGCGCGTCCCATTTCTTTAACTATTCTTAATTGTAATAATTCGCAAATTTAGATGGTTTTTTGATTATTCCATCATTCCATCCAATTTAAATAACTGAAAGGGTACTAATACTCAACCTTATATTTTCATACTACCACACTAATCGACTCCCTTCTCGGGAATACAATTAAGTAATTTTATTATTTTTGCACTGGTAATCACTCCTTCTGAATGGCAAAAAAGGCAAAAAGACAACAACAGAAAGCAATCTCCAGGGAACAAGCACTACGACGTAAGCACAGAGCAACATTTCTGCTAAATGACAAAGAAAAAGATGCCGTTAGTGTTTATTGCAAGAAATATAAAATTGGCAATAGATCTAAATTTATGAGAGAAGCTGTGATGCGCGTCGTTATGGAGCAGTTTTTAGATGATTACCCCACACTTTTCGAGAAGCAGGATTTAGATCGACTAATATCGGATTAGTTATTTCAATCTATCGCCACTCAGGCATCTCCGCATTTTCGAAATAAAGCTCCCGGTTACCACCGTTAACATCCATAACATAGATATCTTTCTGACCGGTTCCTGTATTCGAGGTATTCACAAATATAATTTTAGATCCATCTGGTGAAATGCGTGGCTGGATATCGTTTGTCCCATCAGGCTTTCCGTTTCCTGAAATATCTGTAACTGCAGTAGATGAAATATTATAGGTATATATCCTGGAGTCATACATTCTTCCATACGGATCATTCACATTAGCATTATCATGTGTGTAAACAACCAGCTTACCATCTATACTAAAAGTAGGATATTCAGTCCGTCCATTAGCATTATCAACAATCCTTGTCATCCCACTTCCATCCGGATTCATCAGGTAAATCTCACTATCATAAATATTAACACCTCTTGTCTGCACTACAATTTTTCCGGCTATACCAGACCAATCAACAAATACATAATTTCTTCCTGCAGGCGCCGTTGATACAGTAAACAAGCCACTCCCATCCTTATTGATGCGATATAACTTATCATAGTGACAAAAAAGCACCTGATCACCAGTTGGCGACCAGCAGAATCCTTCTCCTGAATGATGATTTCCATCAACAGGCAATGGTGATATCACATCAGTTACCCTATCCTCACCATAGGTTAAGTATATATGATTCTTGGAATTATAACTCGCCGAAAAAATAACCTCATCTGTAACCGGATTAGCTCTTGGGAAGTTGTTAAGAATCGTTTCTTGTGTCATTCGGTGTTTAGTCCCATCCTTACCTGCAGACAAATAAATGTGAGCATCATCAGGTTCTACAAACATAAAAGGCAAACTGGCACTACTGACCGTTCTGAAATTCCAGAAATCACTTTGCCCAATCTTTTCATCGTTTTTTTTTGCTATAACAGTCCAGGTGTGATTTTTAGAGTAACTCAAATTTTGTGCAACATAGAATGTATCAACTAAATCCTCAACAAAAATAACGGGTTCAACAGATTCAGGTGTACGAACTTCTAGTTCGAAAGAAATATCACTGGAGTCACTAACACCTGTATAAGCCCACGAAAAGGTTATTGGCACACCAACATCTTCCTGATTAGGGCTTGGCATAGGGCTACTGAATTTCACTGTATTAGCAGCCAAATCTCCATCTTCCAACTGAATAACAATATCTGTCACCTTATCCTTTCGAACATTAACTGCTGAAGAACCATTAGCATACTCATGTTTGGATGCTGTAACAACGTAATCACCAGCTTCTAGTTCATCGAGCGTAAATCTTCCGTCTGCGTCTGTTTTAATAGAGCGACTGGCAGGATTAGTGCTTATCAATGCTCCTTCAAGCGGCATACCATTGACCTTGCTTTCAATAATGCCTGTAATAGTTCCATAGTTATCTGAAACAACCGCATCTTCGCAGGAAGACACCACTAATAACAAGGAGAACGCAACTAATTTAAGTGAAATATATCGTATCATTTGATTAATTATTTTCGTTTAAGCAATGTTTTATTATACCACCCACTACCTATCTGATAGCTGATTCCGAAACTCCCCTCCCAAATCATATCATGATAACTACCATTAACCATGCCGTCTAAATCATCATTTAGAAAGTACTTATTGGAAATGGCCACATTCATCTTTACCCTTTTGGAGAGGACATACTCAAAACCAAAAGCACCACTCCCATACGAATATCGGTGCTTAATATTTGTTTCATCCGTCAGGTACTTATTGGTCAGCACACCATACCCAACTGACAGATATGGCGAAATACGTTCGTTTGGTAACAAATCGAAACGGAACGAAGGTGTATAAGCCAGATACTGGTTATTGCCTATTACATCACTATCCAGCTGACCATATACCAACTCCTGGTTGAAGGATATAACCGGCGATAATCGCAGATTGAGATTCAATCCGGTACTAAAACCTGCATTAGAACCTTCTATATCAATATCTGAATATGAGAAACCACTTATCAATCCGATTGATAACACACTTCGAATGTCTTCAAACTGTCGACCAAGATGATCTATTTCTGCATTCTCTTCTTTCTCTTCTAAATAATCACTTACAACATTTTCAACTTCAGCCACATTTGCATTTGATGCCCAGAGTCCATCAATCATACCTTCTACAATAAGACTATACACTGCTTTCTCAATTGCTTCTGTCACGGCCATTTCTGATGGTTCATTATAAGTTATTCCCGTCTCGGCCTCCAGAAGACGCTTGAACTTGACGTATCTGAAGACTGAGAAATCAATTTTCTGAGATAGAATTGACTTTGTACTATATACTGTTTTCAGAATCTCACCATTCTTTGTCGATACAGCCCGAAGATAAATACTCACCCTATCTTCACGATACTGACCTGATGCTCCTGCTCCAAAATAACGTAAGCCTGCACCTCCAGTCCTTACGTTGGTTTCATAGGAAATAATGCCACCTTCCAAAATAATACCCGCAAATAGGAGCGGACTTAAGGCAGTTTGTCCCTTTCCTTCATAAGCAGCCAGTGTATTTGTAATAATCTGTCGCTCCGCGCTTAAGTTCCCGAGATTTTCACGCTCAAGCGGACGGAACCAACCCGACTCTTCCAAAGAACGTATTAAAATGGTAGTAGCACCTTGTGTTACTGCAGTCGACCAACTAGAACCATAGTCAGTTGGCTTGTATTGTCCGGTCTGATCCCTGAACTTATAGACTGCAGCAATTAATTTCTCCTGTGGTGGAGGTAAGTCTTTCAGTTCTGAATGAAATGGTGTTTCAGCACCTAACCGGGCCGGTTCTGTTTTATGAGTTTGATGAATTGTCGGACTGCACCCCCAAAGAAGCACGACAAGAATAAAGAAAGAGAGGTATATTTTCATGCCTCAATATTTTAGGTTTAGGTTAATTCTGTGGGACAGTCACGCTGGTTTGGCTACCATTTAAGGCATCCAGTATTGAAACGTTCAGCCCATCAGCCCCATCTGTAACTTCAATATGATATGAGCCCACATCATATGTACCAGGTAATAACTCACCGTCACCGAATTGATCGGATACTAACTTTCGACTAAGCTGATATAATATTTGTCTGTTAAGATCTTCCTGAAAGCTTGCAAGTGGATCATTTTGCTTATTATTATCAGCTTCAGGATCTTTAAATGTATCTTGGGCTTGCGCCTGACTGAGCAGCCAGGAATAGTTATATGTATCTCCACCAAATGCCGGATTAATAGGCTTATATACAAAATCCTGAGCCTCGGCCATAACTGCCAAAAACATAAAGCCCACTAATATTAATAATGCTCTCATTTTTCCTGGTTTAGTTTGATTTTCTTTCTTGTTCCTGATACCTTCTCTGTTGCTCTAAAATTTCCCTTTGCACTTTTATTTCCCTATAAATCTGCTGCTGTGCAACTACAACTGCCCCTTTTGCCATTTGTTCAACTTCATCATAACGCCTCTTCATCATTTGCTGATAAATCAGCTGCTCTTTCAGATACACCTCAATTATAGTGTTGTTAAACTGGAACGGCTTCTCCTTTATTTTTAAATAATAATTGGAATAACCCGTTGGCTTACTCCAATTAGCGAAAAATATTTCGTAAAATTCACGACCCGATTTTGACATCGTTTCGTCCATTATAATACCGTCAATCTCCAAAGTCGGTGGCTCAACGATTTGTTGTTTACTCCTGGCTTCCTTTACAGCCTTATCGTATTGCCTAACTAATTCTAAAATAGCTTCCGGCACTTCTTTTTGAGTTGAGTCAACGATTGCTGTGTCAATACTTTGACCATATATACAAGTAGCTAACACCAGCTCAAAAAGAACAACCAGAAAAAACTTATTCTTCATCAAAATGAACCTATTCTTCCCTGCTTAATCAGCACAGATCCTGCATTTCCTTTTTGCTCTACCTTAACTCCGGTAGCACCTTCATACTGGACATATGTAACAGAGTGACCATTGCCCTGCTGAATAAACGTTGATTCAGCTCCATGCTTAGCCTGACCAAGCTTAATTAATTGATTAGAATTATTATTTCCTTGTTGATTAATCACATCCAATTGACCTCCATCAAGTTCAGAAACTGCATTATTATTATTCCCATTTTGAGTAATGAGTGTATAATTACCATCACCTTGATGCTCAACTAACGCTTTATTGCCTTGGCCATTTTGATAAACAGATGCGTCATTGTTAACCCCTTCCTGCTTTATTGATGCATAATTGCTATCTCCAACCTGCATTACAAAGGCAATATTTACAGAACTTGCACCTTTTGCCTGACGTATATTTAAATCCTTCTCTTTTTCTTGACTTCGAACAAATACACCAATTACAAACAGAAAAGCAAGTAGACTAATTATCTTTTTCATTGGTCTTATAGTTTTATGAGTTAGTCAAGTTGTACTAAGGTAACCAATTTACAGCCACCTTTCTACAAAAACTTGATGACTATCAGCTTTTTATAGATTAACAAGCGTAATTCTTCTATTAAGGCAAAAGAGGGACAATTATTATTGCCCCTCTCATATGCATCTTTCTCAATTAGTTTTGCGTAACAGTTGCAGTACTTCCTGTACTAAAGTTTTGATTTATATACCCATTATGAACAGCTGATGTTCCAGACTGGTCAATTGTTGCGTTATTTCCACTTCCAATATTTTGGTTGATAATACCATAATGATCATTACCAGATTGCTGAATAAAACCAGTACTTCCAGATTGCATAGTCTGATTAATTTGTGCTTCAAGATTATCACCTCCTGCAACACCTTGAATGCCTTGATAAATTGTAGCGTCATTATCACTACCCATATATTGCAAGATTCCAGCAGCGGAGTTGTCAACTCCCCATCTTTGCCAAACATATGCTTCTGAGTTGGCCTCCATTACTTGAGCTACTCCAGCAAAATTCGCATCTCCTACCTGTTGTATTGTTACTTTTGAGTCTAGAACCATTAATTGTCCGACCAAAGCCTGATTATCATCACCTGCCTGAATAACTAATGCATAAGCATCTTCTCCTCCAGCCTGACCTACTGCAGCCCAAGATGTTTTTCCTGATTGTCTGATTTGAGTATAATTACTATATCCTCCTTGCTGTCCAATAGCAGCAACATTCAATTCAGAACCGCTTCTTTGCTTTATAACTGCACTGTTCTTTTCTCCATCAACCTGTCCTACTAAAGCTGCACTACCTGAACCATACTGTTCAACCATCGCTGATTCTTCCATACCTGTTTGAGTAACAAGAGCAGCGTTACCTAAACCTGGAGTCACGCCATCTTCTCCCTGCAATACTGTTGCTACCCCATCAGTACCTGACTGGTTAACCATAGCCACCTGACTGAATGATGCATTATTTGCACCTTCCTGAGTTACTGTAGCAGTGTTGTTCATGTTTGATTGATACACCCATGCTCCCAGATAATCGCCATCTTGGGTTATAGTAGCTTCGTGATCATTTCCGGTTTGTTCAACTACACCCAGATTATATTCCTCACGCCATTGATCGTTTGTATTTTGATCAATTTTTGCATAGTTATCATTACCAGCCTGATTAATAAATGCACGATTAAATGATTCTGTTTGATCTACATACGCTTCATTATTATCTCCAAGCTGATCAACATCTGCAAGGTTATTTCCTTCAACGATATACTGATCCTGCTTAACTTCGGCCATATTATTTATGCCGTTTTGGTCAACAAATGCTTGCTGAACACTTCCTGCCTGATCAACAGTAGCTGTATTTAAATCACCTGTTTGATTGACAGTACCAGTATGCGTGGCACCAGTTTGATTAACAGTTGCATTATTTTGCGCAAATGCAACAATTGTTAAAGCGCTAAGCGCCAAACTAAAGAGTAACTTTTTCATGATTGTTTGTTTTAGGTAAAACATTAAAAATTATTTGAATTATTTTATTTGCTCGACCAAAGCATTGTTTTTTCTTCCGTGCTGAATTACTAATGACTGGTTACTATCACCTTGCTGATTAACATTAGCCATGTTTGAATGGCCTTGTTGTAAAACAAGGGCCATATTATCAGCTCCCTTTTTCTGCGCTATTTTAGTTTCGTTTTCACTTCCAGATTGTTGAACAAGTGCAGTCTGATTCTCTTTATACTGGTCAACTTCAACCTTATTCTTGCGTCCTCCTTGTATAATGTATGATTCATTATTGACATATTGGCCACTGCCATATTGATATACATCAGCTACATTGCCTTCACCTACCTGGGCAACAAACACACGGCTATTTCGTAGTCTTTGATTAATATTAACCATGTTTTCTTGTCCTTTTTGCACAACTACTGCCTCATTCCCTCCTTTGTTATAACTATCGTTTTGTTTGATCTTAATTTCGTTACTCCGTCCCATTTGGCTGGTAAAAGCTGAATGATTATCATTTGACTGACTAATATCCAACATATTCATCTCTCCAACCTGAATATGAACGCCGATATTGTTTTCACCAATAAACTCACCAACAATCTGATTACCCTCACCCTGTTGATACAAATGATGACTACTGCTAACTCCATTTTGAGTTGCTAAAGCATCGTTACCAATTCCTAGCTGCGTAACTGTTAGCTGATTGTTTCCTCCCTGCTGATTAAGAACAGCCGTATTTTGATTCTGAGCTAATAATTGATTACTTAATATTAGGCCAACAATAAGGTTGGCAATAACGAATGTGTGTTGTTTCATACTTGAAAACATTTTTAGGTCACATGCCTTATTGCAATACGAATACCAAACCTCCTTTTACACTGATTAACTGCACGTTACGTTATTTAGCCGCGATTAACAGAAGCTAAAAATGACCATTTTCGTCCACCTCCATATTACATCACCCACAATACTCCTACACTATACTCTAATTTACTGATACTTAACAAACACAAACACCACAATTATAAGGATGACCTATAATGGCCACTTATGCGAAATAATTAGGAGTACAATGTTTTGTTTAAAAAATCAATGCAAACTAGAAACAGTTTACTTTGGACAGAATCACTTAATTCAGAGACGAAAATGATTTATTTATTGACGAATGACCTTGCAATATTTAAACATTATCTTTCGATCGAGGAAACTCAGATCCTGATGAGAAAAAGCAGAGCAAAAAAAAACGACCGATAATGGTCGCCTTTATTCAATGCCATGCTTTTTGAGCTTACGATTAAGTGCCTGGCGAGTAATATTTAGCTTTTCAGCTGTATGGGTTTTGTTATGACTACAAGCCTTCATGGCTTTTAATATAGTTTGCTTTTCTATAGTCTCAAGACTATAATCAACATCACCACCTCCCGAGCCATTAGTATGCTCTGTAAAGTTAAGATGACGTGGCTTGATAACATTTGAGTCACACATAAGAATAGCGCGCTCAATAATATTCTTTAATTCTCGGATATTACCTAGATAATGATGATTAAGCAGCAAATTCATCGCTTTTGAATGCAAGCTGACAATACCCTTATTATGCGTTTCAGAGAATAGTCTCACAAAATGGTTCACCAAAACTGGAATATCCTCTACCCGCTGACGCAAAGGCGGAATATGAATATGAAAGGAATTTAACCGATGATATAAATCAAGCCTGAACTGCCCATCTTCAATCATCTGCTTTAAATCCTTGTTAGTGGCGCACACAATTCTGGTATTTACAGTAACAATATCGTGCGATCCTATCCGATTCACCTTGCGTTCATCAAGCACCCGCAACAGCTTCGACTGCAATGCCAGGTTCATATCTCCAATTTCATCAAGAAAAAGAGTTCCTCCATTAGCCCTTTCAAACCAGCCTTCGTGATTGGATAGCGCCCCAGTAAATGCTCCTTTCTGATAACCGAAGAATTCGCTTTCAAATAGCGAATCAGGGATAGCAGTACAATTAACCGGGTAAAAAGGCGCCCCACTTCGATCACTCATACTATGAATACCTCGGGCAATCAATTCTTTTCCACTTCCACTTTCGCCAGTAATCATCACCGAAGTTGCATCGGCCTGTGCCACCCTTTTCATCAGAGTATTAATTTCTTTAATGGCCTGACTTACTCCTATAAATTCAATCCCCCAATGTGCTTCAAATTTCTTGCGTGACTCTTCTAACTGCCTGTCAATAACATAGTTTTTAACCCTGAACTGCTTATAGCTTTCACATTTTTCAATCGAACTCCTTAACTCCCTGGCTCTAAATGGCTTTTCAATAAAATCGCGTATTCCCAATTTTAGTGATGCGATTGCATTTTTCAAGCTTGCCTGTCCTGTGATTATTATACCCTCAATTTCAGAATAGTGCTCTTTGAGCTCATAGAAAATAGTAAGACCATCCTTATCAACTAAATTAATATCCAAGATGGCTAAGCGTGGCACACTATCTAGTTTTACATCTTTAAAAGACGCCCAAGAGTCAAACGCCAAAACCTCAACTTTATCCAGCACAATACTATCCTGGATTTCCTGGCGAAGCTCAGCCTCATCTTCAAATAGCAAAATCGTATATTTCATTGATGGTTTATTTATTGTCCGCTAATCCGTTGCCTTTAGTATAAATAAGCTACTACAGTTAATGTATTGAATCACTCTTCTTTAATTATAGGAAAAGACAGAGTTGTTTTAAAAAACTTACCTTCCTTTGAGTCAACAGTAACCCGCCCATTCATCTTTCTCATCAGATTATTAATAATGAATAAGCCCAATCCGGTTCCTCCCACCTCCTTCTTTGTGGTATAAAATGGCTTAAACAGTTGTTCCATTTCAGTATCGCTAACTCCAAGTCCATTATCAATAAATACTACTGTTATTAACTCTGGTGTTTTTTTGAGAGTTACTTTCAGTTTTGGTTTAAAACCTCCATTTTCGGACTGTTTCATCTGTAATGATTGAATACTGTTAGTGAGTATGTTAACGAAAACCTGCTCAAGCTCACTAGCACTACCATGAACATTAATATCATCCACATGATTGACTACCAGTATAAGACCACTAACTTGCATATAACTAACATCCTCAAGCGCACAATTAAGAACCGTCTTAATATTTATAACCTCATCTCTGCTTTCCGGGATTGTAGAAAACTGCTTCATCTCGTCAATGATTCCGCGCATTCGTTGTATTTGGCGCTGAATCTGCTCCCCTTTATTCATCAAATATTCTTCTGTTACATTCCCTCGCTGCCAGTTTTCCAACATATTATCAATCTTCAAACTCAAGTGCGTAAGTGGCTGATTCAGCTCATGAAAGATGCCCGAAGCGATTTCACCCAAGGACTCTAACCGGTTCTTTCGCAACAATTTTAATTCAAACGATCGATTGAGTTCGAATTCATCCTGCACCTGCTGACGCAACTCCTGATTCTGGTCTTCGAGGTTTTGCTGCACCTCAATAAATTGCGTTAAATCTTTAATACTGGCGAGGAAAATTCTCTCAGTACTGGAATCTACCGGAATTAGGTTTAGTAAAAAAGTCTGGTTATTTTCTGCGCCTTTAAAATGACAAAAAATAGCTCGTGAATTAGCATCCGACTTAATCATTTTCCGATAATCGAATGTTTCAGGCGAGAGAATATTGGTCTTAATAATATCCTGAATAAACAAAGGCTTTGCAATAATTTTACTTTCCAAAAAATAGTCAATAAATAACCGGTTGAGTTGAATTATTTCTCCATCTTTTTTGACCATTGCAATTGGCAACGGCAGCTTGTCAATTGGGATTAAGCCTTCCGATTTATAGCTCTCATCAACCAATCCTTTTAGATCAACATTGCCTTGTGCATTTTTAGTAAAACTACACTTAACAGCATATACCTCATTAGCGCTACATACGAGCATATTGCACTGAAAACGCTTCTCAGCACTTTTAACAAATTGGTAGAACCTTTTTAATACAGTCTCTGGTAATAGTTCAGAAATCTGCTCGCTACTATCGAGCAAACCACTGGTAATAAAATCTCCATAATAGCGAAGAATAGTACCCTTATTGTCCAGTAAAAAATAAAAAGCTTCCCGAAATGATGTTACACCGCTTGCTATCTGCTCATTAAGATACATACAATTCTCTCATCTGTTCATGAACAAATAAAAGTATGGCGAATTAATCAATTTTGCCTGAAAAATTGATTTACGACCTGTTTACTAAGACTATCGCGGGAAATTTTTAGACTAAATCACATTTTAGGCCATATGTCTAAAATGCCAACTGCTCGAGCCAGTTCTGTATGCGAACATCAGTTAAATCCGGTTCATTATCTTCATCCAGAGCCAAACCAACGAAATAATCACCATTCAGCGCTTCGGAATCTGAAAAGTCATATCCTTCCGTCGATGTCTCGCCAATCACTTTACAACCTTTTTCAGCAAGCAAATGATACAGCTTGCCCATGCCGTTACAGAAGGTATCCGGATAAGTGTGCTGATCACCCAAGCCAAACAATGCAAATGTTTTACCTGACAAATCCATTGACAGGAGCAGATCTACGAAAAGCTCAAAGTCATCCTGCAAATTTCCAACTCCCCAGGTTGAAGTACCCAGAATTATATTATCATACTTCTTGATATCACTAACTCCAAGATCGTTTACCGGCAAGCAGACTGCTGTTGGTAGCTGCTGATGTATTTTTTCAGCAACAAACTGAGTATTTCCAAGTGATGAGCCATAAAAAATTGCAGTTGACATAAGGCGTAAGTTTTAAGTTTAGGTAAGAAACACCTTCTCTCGCAAAATGTTTTATTTCTTGCGGATGATTGTTATTCCATCTCTAATGGGCAAGATAACCTTCTCCACTCTGTCATCTTCTTTAATCAGCTGATTAAACGCTAATAACTCCTGAGTATAGGTATCATTTGACTGCACATCCTGTATCACTTTTCCATCCCATAACACATTATCGGCCAAGATATATCCACCAGGGTTCAGTCTATCAAATACTAATTTATAATACTGTCGGTATTGTCGCTTATCTCCATCCATAAATATTAAATCATATTTTTTATTGAGGGACGGAATAATGTCAATAGCACTACCTATGTGAAGGCTAATCATATGCTGCATACCCGCCTTGTCAATGAAAGTCTGGATAAACTCTTCATTCTCATCATTAATTTCGATCGTATCGATACACGCACCATCACGACGACAACCTAAAGCCATGCTAATGGCTGAATAACCGGTAAATGTACCAATCTCCAACACATTCAACGGATTTATCATGAAGCAGAGCATTTTAAGTATCTGCCCTTGAAGATGACCACTTAACATCCTTGGCTGCAACATCTTAATGTGTGTCTGCCGATTCAATTCCTGTAGAATGGCATTTTCATCATCAATGTGATTGAGTATATATTGTTCCAGATCTATGGAAATATTAGTCATTACTATTTATAAATGAGGTACGACAAACTGTTAGGATTAAGGATTTCATTGGCGACATCCTGTAATTCAGACGCCTTAATGGAATCTATTTTGTTACAGATTACATCCAGCGAGTCTACCTGATCGTAGAGCATAAAGCTTTTACCCATCGATAACATAAGGTTTTCCCGATTATCGGATGATATAGTGAGCTGCCCTTTAAGCTGCCTCGCCGCCTTATGTAACTGTAATGCTCCCAGCGGCTTATCCCGCAATAACTTTAGCTCACGATCAATAATACCAAATGAGCGAATCAGATTCTCTTCGTCGGTGCCAAAATAGATATTAAAAACACCGGTGCCAAAATAAGGAGCATAACTGGACTCCACATTGTATGCTATACCATTTTTTTCGCGCAGAGCCATATTCAGTCGTGAGTTCATACCGGGCCCGCCAAGCAGGTTATTCAGTAAATGCAGATGCAGTCGCTTGTCGTGCCTGAAGTCGTAGGCCACATTACCTATCATCACATGGCACTGATGCGTATCGCGCTCTATGGTTTGCGATTCGGGCACATACCTATTAACCTCAGGTCGGCTAAATGAACGGATATTTTCCTCAACATCCCCAAAATACTTTTCGGCCCATTTGATTATTTTCTTGAAAGAGGCACTACCAACCGAGCAAAACACCATCTCATCAGTATTATAGTTGGCCTGCATAAACTGACGAATCATTTTCTCATCAAATGTTTTCAGTTTTTTCTCTGTCCCCAGTATATTACGCCCCATTGGATCGCCTTTGAATAGCATCTCTTCAAACTCATCAAAGATATACTCGGCCGGACTGTCCTTATAGGAGTTGATTTCATCCACAATCACCTCTTTTTCTTTAGCCAGCTCTTTAATTGGAAATGTAGAATTAAAAGTAATATCATGAATAAGTTCTATGGCACGTTCATAATCCTGCTTTAAAAATGAAGCATAAATACAGGTCTCTTCTTTGGTGGTGTAGGCGTTCAACTCCCCTCCTACATCATCCAACCGACTCAATACATGATAAGCTTTTCGCTTTTTGGTCCCTTTAAAAATTACATGCTCAATAAAATGAGCCATGCCATGCTCCTCTTCCTTCTCATCACGCGAACCTGCATTGATAATTAACCCACAATACCCAACTGCCGACTTATCCTGCCGATGAATAACGCGAATGCCATTTCGCAAAGTATATATTTGATATTCCATTAATTTTTTTTGAGGGTGCAAAAATACTAAACATCAGGCAAATTCACACACCCATTAAAGAAAAGCAACACTAAAAGTTGAAAAATGTTTTTGTGGTATAAAATCTTTGCCTATATTTGCAACCGCAATTCGGAAGAGATGCAACGAAAAGTCCCGATACGCGGGGGTTTGACACAGATTGGTGCCATAGCTCAGTTGGTAGAGCAACGGACTGAAAATCCGTGTGTCCCTGGTTCGATTCCAGGTGGCACCACCAGTCGTAAGGCTGATTTTAGGGTTTATTAATAACCTGTGGGGACAGGTTATTAATCCAAAGGGTAAAGGGTTATTGTTTATGTTATTTTTACTTTGTAAAAATAACTCGGTGCCATAGCTCAGTTGGTAGAGCAACGGACTGAAAATCCGTGTGTCCCTGGTTCGATTCCAGGTGGCACCACAAAAAAGATTGCTTACAGTGTTAAGCAATCTTTTTTTTTAAACCTCAATTCAAACTTTCCTCTCCTCTCAAATCTCTCAAATAAAATCTAATTGTCATTATCCAATTGAATGCCAACGTTTTAATAAAGTATGGCAATCATATCTAACAATAGATAAATTAATGCGTATGAGAGGTTATATCTTAGCACTATTACTCCTGACTACCAGCTTCACTTTTGCCGGTAACAACATTCAAGACTCCATTACAAGTGTCACTAATCAGTATCCGGGACTGGGCAAGGCAGCTTCTGGTATATTCTATTCAGATAAGCCATGGTCAGTAAGTGGCTTTGGAGAGATTAATACAGTAACAACACCCGGCTATACTCCTGACAAGGATGCATTAGGCGATATCGAACTCTATTACAGCAACCTCTACCGACTTGCCACATTCTTTGGCTACAGATTCAATGACAAATTGATTATTAACTCGGAACTGCAGGTTGAATATTTAAGCTCCGGACAGGAGAGCCATACCGAGATAAACTTTGAACTCTTTATGGACTATCGCTTCAATAAAGCATTTAATCTGCGTGCCGGTTTTCATCCCTTAGGTATTGGCTACATCAATAGCAATGACGAGCCAATTTTGTTTTACTCTGTTAACCGGCCCGAAACCGAACGATTAATACTTCCATCAACCTGGATAGAGTTGGGACTGGCTGCCTATGGACAACTATCGCCCAGCATAAGCTATTTTACCAGTGTTGTTACCGCTTTGGATGCACAACACTTCAGAAGTGCTACCTGGGTAAGAAATGGTCGCGAAGCATTTGACTTGAACTCCCTTGCCTGGGTAGGTCAACTAAATTATACTAACAAATCGGGATTAGACCTGAACATATCGGGCTATTACGGTTCAAACGGCAATGATGCCTATCAAATAGAAGATGCTTCACAGCAACTCAATTCTAAACTATCACTATTATCTGGCTATGCACGATATGCCCGTCAAAATTTCAGAGTACTAGCTGCCGGGACTTACGGGTGGCTGTCAGATTCCTATGGAGTTTACCATCTTACTAGTCAGGATAGTAATAACGGACAGGTTCTGGGATCACAAGTATTTGGTGCCTACACCGAGGCAGGCGTTGATATTCTTCACTGGCTCTGGCGCCACCGGAAAGACATCAATAAAACAATCTTGGACACGCATGAGATGAAATGGTCGTTCTTTGTCAGGTATGAACACCTCAATACACACCATAAGGTAGATAGCCGACTAAGTGAATACCCGCGCATACAAAACTATATGAATATACTGGCATTAGGCACCAATATTAACCTTACCGAAGATATTGTTATTAAAGCCAATTACCAGTTCAGGCAGAACCTTACTCCTTCGGAGTTTTCGATACCAACTGGTAATTGTTTTGAATTTGGACTCGGGTTTAACTTTTAATTATTACTCTCATCAGTAATTCGTATTCCAAGGTTGGCTGTGTTAACAATAGCTGCTTCATCAAAGGATGTCATTTTGTTTAACATAGCCACCGCACCTTTCACAACAGCATAAGCTACCGCTGCACCTGTTCCTTCTCCTAAACGAAATCCTAAATCCAAAATTGGCTCACCCCCAAGATAATCGACCATGTGTTTATGCCCTTGCTCCTGCGACTGATGAGAAAAAAGGGCATAGTTGACAACATTAGGTTCAATGGCATACGCTGCCAGCAAAGCCGAAGTTGTTATAAATCCATCAGTTATAATTATCATTCGGCGGGCAGCCGCTTCAAGCATACCTCCTGCTATGGTAGCAATCTCAAGGCCACCAAAGCGTGCCAGATTCTCAATGGCATTATCAGAAATTCCATGCTGCTTGATAGCATCTCCTAACACCCTGGCTTTATTCATAACACCTTCTGTAGTTAAGCCCGAACCAGGCCCAACAGCCTTGTCCACATCCAGCCCGGTGAAAACTGACAACAAAGCAGAAGCTGGTGAGGTATTACCAATCCCCATCTCCCCAAAACCAACTACATTAGTGCCTTCATCCGCTAACTTTGCTACAATATTGCGCCCATTATCCAATGCCTGCAGACATTCATCCATGGTCATCGCCGGTTCTTTTGAAAAGTTACGGGTACCTTTCCTCACCTTTGCATCTATTAGCCTTGGGTGTGGCTGAAAGTCAAAATTAACACCCGCATCCACCACTTTTAAATCAAAACCATACTCCTGCGAGAAAAGACCTATGCCTCCACCTCCATTAAGAAAATTCAGGCACTGCTGCCAGGTTATCTCAACCGGACAAGGACTTACTCCCTCATCGCAGATGTGATGATCAGCTGCCACTGTTAGCATCACCGGTTTACTCAATTGAGGTGTTAAAGAACCTTGTATCATGCCAATTTGCTTAGCCAGACGTTCCATCTGCCCCAGGGAACCAACAGGCTTGGCTTTCTGATCAATTTTATATTGAAGCTGTTCGGCCAATTCATCCTGAAGTGGCTCAATGTTAAGGTTATCCAGTTTAATCATTACTGAAGAATTATATATCTTATTACTACACACAAAAGAATACTACACAGGCACACCAAGTGGTTCACCTTCGCAGCTTTATACACATCGTTCAATTGCAATGGACGCTCATTGATACCAATAAACGGTTTATCAACCATCTGACCATGATAAATATTTGGCCCGCCAAATTTGGCATCTAAAAGACCTGCCAGCGCTGCCTCAGGATACCCGGCATTGGGGCTACTGTGTTTATTACCAAACATGGCAACAAACCGCATGGCACGCACTGAGCCTGTCACTGCAGCCATTAATAAAGCCGTTATGCGAGCCGGCAGATAATTAGCCGCATCATCAATATAGGCCCCTGCCCGCCCATACAACAGGTAACGCTCGTTCTTATAGCCAACCATTGAGTCAAGTGTATTAATCATTTTATAAGCCATCATACCCGGAACACCTAATAAGATGAACCAAAAAACAGGGGCAACCACTCCATCACTCAAGTTCTCTGCCATGGTTTCAAGAGCCGCCTTTCTTACCTGCTGTTCGGACAGTTGAGAAGTATCCCGCCCCACTATGCGACTCAACTGCCGGCGACCAGCCTCTATCCCGTTTTTTTCTAAGACCTTAAACACATTAACACCTTCCTTAATAAGCGTTTTGTTGGCCAGGCCGTAAAAGAAGAAAAGCATAGTCAGCAAAGCATTTAACCACACACCAACGTGTTGAGACCAAAACATAAGCCAATAAAACGCCAGATATACTAACATTATTAGCCCGACACTGGAGAACAAACCTTTAAGTAAACGATAGCTACCTTTATTTAACCGATGCTCTGAGAAACTAATCATCCGCCCAAAATAAACCACAGGATGGGGTAACGCTATCGGATCGCCCAGAAGTAAATCAAGCAAATAGGCCAATACGACTGCCAATACCAGCCATAAATCTGCATATTCAATCATTGGAATATACTTTTAAAGGCTGTTATCAGGCTATCATTTTTATCTCGCGAAAGAGTAGCCAGCCGTATATGGTATTCGCTCAAGGTTCGGAAATTACTGGCATCGCGCACCAGCAAACCATACTTTTCCACTAATAATTGCTTTAATTCAGCTGCCAGCATAGGTGTTTTAACCAGAAAATAGCCTGTTGAAGACGGATAGACTTCAATACCGGGGATGGCTGCAAGCTCAGTCCTGAAAGTCTTTGACAGACTCAGATACGTTAATAATTCAAGCTCATCAATAATTGGTTGGCGAAGGGCAAATTCACCTGCTTTAAGCGCCAGACTATTAACCGACCAGGGCGGCCTATAGACGGATAATTGACTAACAACAGCCTGATGACCTAATACATATCCCAGTCGCAATCCAGGCAAGCAATAGTTTTTAGTCATCGACTTAAGGATCAGCAGGTTCTTAAACCTGCCAATATATGGAATCATGGACATATCCTCGATGCAAAAATCAGCATAGGCTTCATCAATCACAAATGTGGTCTGAGGATTATTCTTAATGAGATCGAGCAATAGCTCTTTTGAAAACACCTCACCTGTTGGATTATTGGGGTTGCATAACCAGAATAGCCCTTCAGGTGTATTCATTCCATCTGAAAGGAAACCTGCGCCACAATAACTAATCTGATGATTGTAAACCTGACATGCATGCTCATATTCAGAAAAAGTGGGGGTAATGATGCGACTGCTGGCATTGGCATAGCTCTGAGCAATGTAAAATATAGCCTCAGCGGTTCCGTTACAAACCAACACCTGATCTTCAGCCAAATGGTGATTATCTGCCAAAGCAGCAGTAAGCGATTCACTTTGCAATTCAGGATAGTTGGCAATGCAGGACATATTACCTTTAAGACAGCTAAGCAACTCCGGATGAGGGCCTTTATACCACGTGTTAGTACTAAAATCAGCAATTATATCATGACAATAGCGATAAGCATCATTGCCATGAGCAAACTGACTGCTTTTACTGATTAAGGATACCGGCATTATCATAAATGGTTTTTATATTAATGTGCTGACGCAAATGTGCTGCCAGACGATCGTATTCGTTTTCTTTAAACTCATTATACGAAAACAATGCACCTGGTTCATTGGTATAAGGTGCTACCAGCCGATCAATTACCTCCTGGTTATCAAGTATCCCATGCATATAGGTTCCCCAGCAATATTCACTCAGATAAATACCATCGGCATGTCCGTCAATTGTGGTAACTAACTGGCGTACATTACTGTGCATCGTACTTTCACCCATATGTATCTCGTAGCCGGCACAAATACCCCTGCCATCAAGAAAAGTAAATTGTTGCTGCACCGTTTTTTTATGATTCGTAATCACCGTGGTCATAGGCAGTAGCCCGATTCCTTCAACTGTCGAAACAATACCTTCAATATTATCCGGATCATCAATACGCTCACCCATCATCTGGTAACCTCCGCAAATACCTATAATTGTTTTATTAGCCTGCTGCATTTGTTTTAACAGAGCTGGAATACCTTTTTCGCGGATGTAAAGCAAATCTTTGATTGTACTTTTTGAGCCCGGGAGAATAACAATATCGGCCTTTTCAATTTGAGATAGCTCTGTTGAATAGTATACATTTATGCGCTTATCAAACTGCAAAGCATTAAAATCGGTAAAGTTTGACATCTGCGGCAACTTTACAACAGCTACATTCACTTTGTCCTCTACGGGTATATTATTTCGGGTTTCAAGCGCCACCGAATCCTCGTCCTCAATATAAATATCGTTAAGATAAGGTACTACACCCACTACCGGAATACCAGTGAGGTCTTCAATTATCTGCCTGCCTTCGTCAAACAAACGCACATCACCCCTGAATTTATTTATGATTATGCCCTTCAGTAATGCACGCTCCTCTTCATCAAGCAGCATTACCGATCCATAAACACTGCCAAACACACCACCGCGCTCAATGTCGCCCACTAAATAAACATCTGCGCCAGCCCGGGCAGCCATGCGCATATTAACTATATCACGTTTCTTCAGGTTTAACTCAGATATTGAACCTGCCCCTTCCATAACAATGGGCGAATATCTTCCTGACAGTCGACTGAAAGTAGCATAGGCCTCATCAAACAAACGGGCATTATCATCTTTACGGAAATACTCATAAGCCGAACGATTGCCTACTGGTTTACCATTCAAAATGACTTGTGACATCATTTCGCCGCTTGGTTTTAACAGAACAGGATTCATATCGGTATGACAGGCTATTCTGCATGCCTCGGCTTGCACAGCCTGAGCCCGGCCAATTTCATAACCTTCAGGCGTAGCATAGCTATTTAAAGACATGTTTTGTGCCTTAAACGGAGCCGGGTGAAAGCCATCCTGTTTTAAAATTCGGCAAAAACCAGCATTTAAAACACTCTTACCGGCATCGGAGCAGGTACCAACAAACATTATCGGTTTGTGCATTTTCATAAGTAGGGGTAAAATTTTGCCAAATATAGCAATTAAAGATCAGGCGTCAGGGACTTTCACTACTTATTAACTTAAGACTTATACACAGTTTTTGTCACCAAACCAATAAAAAATTATCTTTAGGACCAATTCTAAACCCAGTTATAAATCTTATGAGTACGGCCGAACACCAAACCGAGAATGAGCTAATAATTTGTAAAAACTGCGACAATCAATTTAGCGGCAAATACTGTTCAAACTGCGGACAGTCCGTAAAAGAGCTCGAGCGCCCCATCCGCTTTATGATAGCTGATTTTATGGGCACCATCATCACCTTCGATACCAGACTGGTAAAAACCCTGGTGACCATACTTTTTAAGCCCGGCCGACTGACGCTTGATTACATTGCAGGCAAAAGAGCCAGATACATGCCTCCTTTCCGTTTTTACCTGTTCATCAGTTTTGTAATGTTTTTACTCATGTCTATTGTTACTAACAATTCGATACAATACAACTACGACAATACCAAAAATAAAGTAGAAACTGGGAAAGCAGAAATAACTGCTATGGTTGATTCGGTTAAGCATAGCAACGATTCTATTTATGTAGCCGCACGCGAAGCCATTAAAGCAGAATTGGATAGTTCACAAATAGATTCGACAGAGCTGGACAAAATGGACTCATTTATTGCCGACATTGAAAATGCAGTTGAGGATGTGGATGATAGTGACTCGAAATATGCAAAAACAGCCAGAATGATCAAAGACTACCCCGAACTATACGTCAACAAGCTCTACCAGTTCACTTCGTGGTCACTGTTTCTTTTTATGCCTATTTTTGCTTTTTTCCTGTGGATTAGTTTCTTCAGAACACGCAGTCTGTATATCGGACATTTAATTTTTGCGCTCAATATCCATTCATTTATATTTACCATTACTGCCATCGTCATTGCTGTCAACATCATTTTCAAAAACTATTCGGTAGGTTGGATTGGCTATCTGTACTTTCTGGTACCTCTTTATCAAATCATTGGAGCTAAACGTCTCTATCATCGTAAGTGGATTAATACCTTCTTTAAAATGACATTGGTATGGATGATGTATGGCTTTGTGTGGCTAATAGGTCTGATTATATTGGCTACTTTAACGTTTTTTGGCTTAAACTCATAAACACACAATGTGAGCTATTTTTCTATCTTTGCAGCGCTTTATTTAAAACAAGGATAGATGATTCAGATTGATGATAAGATAATTAGCACTGACATATTTGAGAAACGGTTTGTTTGTAACCTGGACAAATGTAAAGGTGAGTGCTGTGTTGAGGGCGAATCGGGTGCACCGTTGGAAGACGACGAAACCACTATTTTGGAAGACATCTACCCGGTTATTAAGCCTTACCTTACTGAAACTGCCATTGCCGAAATTGAGAAGCAAGGCAAATGGATAGTTGATAGCGATGGTGATAAGGTGACGCCCATTATTAATGGCAAAGAATGTGTCTATACTTATTTTGATGAAAAAGGCATCTGTAAATGCGCCATTGACAAAGCGTATCAGGAAGGTCTGATTGACTTTAAAAAGCCGGTTTCCTGTCATTTGTACCCCATCAGGGTAACCAAATACCCCGATTTCGAAGGCTTGAATTATCACACCTGGCCCATCTGTCATCCGGCACGGGAGTTAGGCAGCCAACTGGGAGTTCCTGTCTACAAATTTTTGAAAGAGCCTATCATTCGTAAATATGGCGAAGCTTTTTACAATGAGATGGAAGATGTGGAAGAAACCCTTCGCAAACAAGGCTTACTTAGTAAATAGCTGGTGGCATGCAACAGCATAACACCACCAGCTTATCATTTTGAACCTCATTTAACCGGAATATAAATGGCTGTCAGCCAGTTGGCAGGATCTGTTTCATTGGATGGATCATTCAGATATATTTCAATTGGGTCTATCTTTTTATTAACCTTGAGGCGCTTATACCTGGCATAGCTATAAGCAGCTGCCCAGCCATTTCCCAGATGCTCGTAGTCACCTTTAAAAGTCACTTTAACTGCTTTTATTGTTGGATAAATTTCTTTATAAAACTCACCATCCAAAACAATTGACTGATTCACAGGCACACCAGATGAATATGTACATTCAGGATCAGTAAAATCAAATTTGTGATAGATCGAAAATGCTGAGTCACTCTCAACACCCTCCTTTTCGCACAGTTCGTTGATTTTTGCAAATGTTGCTTTCATTGAAGGACCAACCTCGTACATAGGGCAAGTTTCTCTGATGGCTATATAATCAAAGCCATCGAGCGTTGCTACGCCATCAATCTTCACTTCCGAATCGATTTTACCTTTTTCTATAAAATCCTTAATCATCTTCAGTCCGCGTTCATAATCCATACGGATCCATGGCTCCATCTGCTTGGCCATGAATTTAAAAAAGAATGGCATTTTGCCTTTCATTCCCCAGGTTACTTCACATCCTCCATCTACTTCGGTAAACCGCCAGTATACCTCCGACTTTGACTTAAAAGGTTTTATAAATCTTATTTCCTGCAAAATAGATGCATTTTCAACAATATCCAGATGCTCTATCTCTCCCGTACCTACCAAATCGCCTACCCAACTATTGACAGCTCCGGTTCCAAGGCCATTGTTAGTTACATCCACCCTGGCATCTGGCTCCATACAAAGCCATGGCGACCAGGTTGGCCAGGTTTTGAAATCAGCCACCAAGTCAAAAACCCGCTCACGCGAAGCCTCCACTACTTGCGATTTCTTAACATGATAGGAACCATCGATACTGAACAGCCAGATAAACACACCGACTAAAATAACGGCAAGAAAAATTAAAGCTATCTCCATAACATAAAGGATTAGTGATTTTTAAAACATGGAAGATAACGAAGTTTTTAGGCGAACGCAAACCTCTTTAAGATAGCTTAGAAATAATCTTGTCGTGTCCTTTAATCTGGCATTTAAAACTCTACCACCAATGGTTCACTTAAAGTTCCTTCGGTATTACCTGCTCCCAGAGCCGCTACCCTAACTATATATTGTCTAGCAAAGCCATTTGCGCGCTTCGGTATCCTATACTTATTATCATACACCACATCCAATACAAACCTGGCATCATCGGGCGAAAATGCATCAAAAGCCTGATATCGGTAAATAATGTATTTCTCAGGTGCAGCATTGTCGTCATTGGTGCTTTTCCATTTTATCTTTCTCCTGGTCGCTTTAAGCTTTTCAACATCTCCAGCTAAAGCAGCACTTTGGCTATTAGCGTCATAGATTGCCAACGCTTTGTTCCGATAAAAGGTATTTATCAGCGAATCTTGTAGACCCAGCAAATCGCGTTTCAGATGTTTATAACTAAAGAACACACTGCCATTAAGATTGCTGGAACTCCTCACAAATCCAAGTTGAGACGGCAACTGCTTAACATCCTGCCAATCGGCCTTATCCGAACCAATTTTGTAAATACCATGACCAATATAAACTGGTAGATCATAACTATTCTCATTCCACCAATTAACTAATACCAGATAGTTGGCTACCGGATGCGATGTTCCCCAATATAGCTGCGGCACCACATAATCAATCCAGCCATTCTGCATCCATTTCAGCACATCAGCATAAAGACCATCATAATTGGTTGTTCCGGCTTTTGTATCTGAACCAAGCGGATCATCTGCTTTATTACGCCAAACACCAAAAGGACTTATTCCAAATTGCACCCATGGTTTTGTTGATTGTATGGTTGCCTGTATCGATTGTATGGTTTGATTGACATTCTCTCTACGCCAGTCGGCAATATCATCAAATTGCATCTGTCCATAACGCTGATAATACATAGAATCAGGAAACACCTGTCCGCTAACCGGATAAGGATAAAAGTAATCGTCCATATGAACTCCATCAATGGCATAATTTTCTACCAACTCCTCTACAACCTTGTTAATATGTTTATTGGCACCAGGATGTCCCGGGTTGAAATAAAGCTTATTCCCATATTCTACAAACATTTCGGGCGTGTCATGGTAAGGGTGCTTTGCAGGTAACTCATCCGGCATATTCATGGAGGCTCTATAAGGGTTAATCCAGGCATGTAGTTCAAGTCCGTGAGCATGTGCGTGCTCGATCCAATACCGCAACGGATCATACTTTGGCGACTTACCTGCCTCACCCGTCAATACTTTGGACCACGGCTCATAAGCTGATTTATACAGTACATCAGAAGCAGGCCTGACCTGCAGAAATATAGCATTGAGTCCCAATTGCTTGCAATGCTTAATAATTTGCAAAGCCTCTGCCTTTTGTTCTTTCACCTTCAGTCCAGGTTGGCTGGGCCAGTCAATATTTGCCACAGTGGCGACCCAAACGCCTCTCATCTCATTTTTGGGCACCAAAGACGGCTCCTGTCCCAATAATAAACAGGGAGCAATTACGTATAAGACAATAATGAGACTAAGCTTTGTGGCATTATTTGTGTATAGTGGCATCTTACTATTTTGTTCTGAGAACCAAAAATAGTAAAGCTAAATAAATTACAAACTTAATATTGATGAATCTGTTATTATCAAATAACCGTTTTTCAGGAGCTTAAAATGTTCTTATCTTTATAAGCTCAATATTATATCAGAAAACTAATTCCATATGGGGCTACTTAAACTGGGAGGAATGGCCAATTCCATACAAAGAAAAGTTTCTTTTGCATTTGTCATTATCATTCTTATAATGTCAGCCGTATCCTTTCTCAGTATCAGGGGTATTCGTCGGCTTTCGAATGTAGTGGAAAGCACAGAACAGGTAAATCAGCTTCAAAACAGCATATTTCACCTCCGCCTATATGAAAAACGAGCTTTTCTTTCAGGCAATACCGCTCTTATTAACAAAGTTGATTCCCTCACATTCAGCATCAGTTCGCGCCTCCAAAACATCAGTCAATCAGAAGCTAACCCGCAAACAAAAGAATTACTGGCGCCGATGCATGATTTAGTAACGGCCTTTAATAAAGATTTCAAGCTATATGCCTCCTTACATAACTACCAAAATATCTTATCATTTAAAACGGATAGTATTTATGATGTTATTGAAAAAGAAGAGCTGCGCCATCAGGAGCTCATTGAAGACTGGATTGCAAAAAAACGAACTATACAGCAGACAACGCTTGAATACTACAACAAAGCACATGCCCTGTTAATAGCCATACGCTCTATGCAAAATCGCATTGAGATTGACAACCTGGGACAGGCCAGGCGCGACTCCTTGGAAACCTGGTTTGACAACACCATAAACCTCACCTTTACCATTGAAAATCAGGTCAACAACATTGAGGCTCGCAGCCACATGAAGCAATTTAGAGCTGACTTGCGTCACTACGAGCAAACCATCTTCAGAACCTTAGATTTAATTAATAACCTCAATGCCGTTCAGACATCATTAAAAAGCAACGCCAGCACCTTACAGAGAACTGCTGAACAAGCAGCAACCATTCAATCGCAAATGCTAAGTAAGTGGGGCGTACTTAGCCTGCGCTTTTTAGTAATTCTGGTGGCAGTTGCAATCATTGCAGGTATTTTAGTTTTACGCTTTTTTGTTTTTACCATTACATCGGATGAACGTAAAAGGCGCCACGCCGAAAATGCAATTGAAGACAACAGGCGCTTGCTCGATGATATTATAAACAACTCAAAAGCACTCATATACGTCAAAGATCTGGAAGGCAGGTACTCCCTTGTTAACCAAAACTGGTGTGATGAGGTTGGCCTCAAAGAAGAAGATGTGATTGGCAAAAAAGCAGAAATCCTGTTTGCCAAAGAACCCGTTGAGCAGTGGCGCGAAGTGGATCTGCAAGTAATTAATAGTGGTATCCCCATCCACTATGAAGAAGAAATTGAGTTACGAACCGGTAAGCGCTACTTTTTATCCAATAAGTTTCCAATCAGAAATAAACGCGGTGAAGTACAAGCCATTTGTGGTATATCAACGGATATTACAGAGCTGAATAAGGCATTGCGTGATTTGGAAAGAAGCCGGGAGAACTACCGTAACATTGTAACCAATGTGCCTGGTATCGTATACACCGGCTTGGTGGATGACAGCCGAACCATGCTGTTTCTAAGCAGTGGTTTTAATAAAGTTACTGGTTTCGAACCTGAGAATTTCCTGGATGGCGTTCAGTCATTTACCAACCTCATTTTTGATAATGACAGAGAGCGGGTGCTTGATACAATTAAACAGGCTGTTGCCCAAAACCGCTCGTATGAGGTGGAATACCGCATAACCGATGTGCGCGGTGAAATGCGCTGGCTGCACGAAAAAGGCATGTCGGTCAAACAAAGTGAAGGTGGGCATTACCTGCAAGGTGTAATGATTGATGTAACCGCTACCAAAGAAGCGATCTCGGAAGTTATGATGCGCGACCGCTTTCTGGAAGGCGTTGCTGAAGCTGTTAAAGAACTGATTGCCAACCAAGACTCTACAGAAGCCATACGTAAATCCTTGCGCATTGTGGCACAAAGTGCAATGGTTGATCACTCATTTATTTTTAAGAATGATGAGGCACTAGGCGACAACCAACCTTCTGCATCGCATTTATACGAATGGCAAAAGGATCAAATAAAACCCATTGAACGCACCAACCTTCAAAATATTAAATACAGCCAGATTGGATCGCGCTGGTTTCATTTCCTATCTGACAAAAAAGACATCACGGGTTACAAAGATGATTTTGTTGAAGAAGAGCAGTTTTTATTCAATGAGTTAGGACTGGAAAGCCTGCTGGTGGTGCCTGTATTTGCCCGTAATACATTCTGGGGATTTATTGGCTTTGGCAACACCGATAAGGGCATGCCTTGGGTTGAATCGCACCGCGCCATCTTCAGAGCATATACAGTTACATTGGGTATTGCCATTGCCAAAGAGAAAGATGCAGTTCTATTGAAAGAAGCCAAGGATGATGCCGAAGCAGCTACAAAGGCTAAAAGTGATTTCCTGGCCAGAATGAGTCATGAGATCAGAACCCCTATGAATGCCATTGTTGGCTGGACACACCTTGCCATTGAGAAAGAAGTGAATCCGGGACAGAACGATTACCTGAAAAAAATTCAGGGTAGTTCTAAGTCATTACTTGGCATTATCAATGATATACTTGATTTCTCGAAGATTGAAGCCGGCAAGCTCAGCATTGAAACAATTGACTACGATCTGGAACAGGTATTTGACGACCTGAGTAATATGGTGGCCTATAAAGCCCACGAAAAAGGCCTCGATTTTATTTATGCGCTCCATGCCGATGTACCACTTAACTTGGTTGGTGATCCACTGCGCTTATCCCAGATATTGGTCAACCTGGTTAACAATGCCGTTAAATTCACCAATAAAGGTGAAATTGTCACCAGTGTTCTGGTGCTGCAGGAAGATGATAATGAAGTGGAGTTGCTTTTCGAGGTGAAAGACACCGGCATTGGCATTAAAGAGGATCTGCAGGAGTACCTGTTCGATTCATTCTCCCAGGCCGATGTATCAACCACGCGTAAATACGGTGGTACCGGACTAGGATTGGCTATCTGTAAGCGCCTGTCTGAACTGATGGGTGGCAGAATCTGGGTAGAAAGTACCTATGGCGAAGGAAGTTCATTCTTCTTTACGATGAAGGCTGGTAAACAAAAAGTCCAAAAACGCGATCTATTAATTCCACCTGAAGACCTGGAAAATAAGCATGTATTGCTCCTTGACAACCATCCGGCCACCTCTTCCATTATTAAAGATATGCTGGAGTTGCTTAAGTTTAGAGTGACATTAAAAAGACGTTGCGATTCTGCGATGATCAAGCTTGTAGAAAGTCATCAGTCCGATCCTATCGATTTGATCATTGCCGACTGGAACATTCCTGGCAATAAGTTCAGTCATGCTATACAGGAGCTATACGTGAATAACACAAGTAAAGTACCAATTCTTGTGCTCATCAATGACTTCGGTCAGGACCATGACCTTCAAACCTTTATAAATAACAAGGCCATCGGTTCAATCATAAAACCGGTTAACTTCTCAACACTACACGATGCTTGCCTGGAAGCATTTGGTAAAGAAAAGACCAAATTGGCATGGCGTAAAAAAGAACCCGGATTATACCTCAATGAGCTCAGAGAGCAAGATGAAGTAAAAGTACTGTTGGTAGAAGATAACGAGACCAACAAACAAATCGGAATAGAATTACTGGAACTGGCAGGTTTAAATGTGGATGTCGTATCAAACGGTAAAGAAGCTATTGCTGCTGTTCGCGACGGAGGCCCCAACTTTTTTGACCTTGTTCTAATGGACATTCAAATGCCTGTGATGGATGGGTTTGATGCTACTAAAGGCATATTAGCCATGGAAGAACATGCCAGCCTGCCAATTATTGCCATGACAGCCGATGCCATTGGTGGTATTAAAAAGAAATACCTCAATGCAGGCATGGTGGATATGATAGCCAAACCCATTGATCCTGAACAAGTCTATAAGAAAATTCTGAAATGGGTGGAAAAAAGAAGAGGCAGTAAACGCCACAAACGTAAACCCATTGCGATTGTTGAAAAACCAATAATAGAAATAAAGCCTGACAGTAATAATTTGCCAGAAATAAAGGGAATTAATGTTAATGAAGGAGTTAAGAGATTTGCCAACCGATGGGACTTCTTCAAACGCCTTTTGCAACGTTTCTATTTCGATCATACCAATTTTGTGTCGGAATTTAATGCTGTAAGAGAGGATGAAAGAGATGCTGCCGAACGTATGTTGCACTCTTTTAAAGGTATTGCAGGAACCATTTCGGCACCTAAACTCTATGAATTAGCTATTCAAACTGAGCAGGATTTTAAAAATGGAGAACCCGCGTTTAATGAGCACTTCAAAGAATTATCTCAAGAATTAGAAACTATTTTGAAAGAATTAAGTACAAATAAAGCAGTTGATGTTGAGGGGTTTGAAAAACCAAAATAAGTTGCATGATACAATATTGTAAATGGATAGTTTCCGGGCTTCTGTTAATCGCTCTGATGGCTTGCCAGGATGAAGAACCTGTTAGCAAACCAATAATTGCTTATCACTTTAACAATACGTTAAAGAACTCGGGAATGGTAAAAACAGCCATTTACGGACCCCAAGCAGCATCTTTTGCCTATTCAAAAAAAGATACCAGTCTCGATTTATCGCTCAATGCCTCAACACGCCAGCCGCTTGCTATTAAACTAAAAGATAACTTTTCATTGAGCGACTATAAAGGTTTCACGGTGGCCTTTTGGGTCAAGAAGTTCCCATCAGATCCTCAGAATTATACTATTTTATCACATACTTATCAGGATTCAACCAGTGTGCAAGGCTGGAAAATCAACACACCCGCCAATGGCTCCTGGGAATGGCATCTGTCAGACGGCTTGGATGACTGGTACTACCAACCAACAGCCAAACAAACCATTAACGATGGTAAATGGCATTTGTTAGCTTTCTCCTATGACAAAGAATTAGAAGAAGCCCGCTTATATTATGACGGCAATAACGTTGCTGTCATTTCACTCCAAAACAACAAATTATCACTCAACAGCACCCTGATTCATCTAGGTATAGCCTATAGTAATCAGCACAATAGAGATTTATTCAATGGCGAAATTGATGATTTGCTAATTTGGTCAAGAGTAATCCCCGATAAAGAAATACAATTGCTGCACCGCCAAAAGGCCAGGAAAAAATTACAATCAGAAAACGTAAAGGAGCAGTTTAAAGTAATGACCTGGAACATATGGGATGGAGCTGTTCACGACGGCCGATTTGTTGGGATTAAGCGCATTACCGAAATCATTGAACAGACTGATGCTGACATTGTTGTATTACAAAAAGCAGGACAAGCAGCACCGTTTATTGCCGATGCACTAAATTATAAAATATACCAACGCAGCAACGACTTATTTGTGCTAAGTCGGTTTCCAATTATAAATGCGCACAATGTATTTCAGCCCGAAACTGTGGGATGTATTGAGCTTTCATTACCTAACGAAAAATCATTATTCATCTGCCCGATAAACTTGAACGCATCACCCGATTTATCAGCATATATCCAATCAGGCGTTGCAGATACAGACTCGATCCTGCAATGGGAATCGGCAACAAGAGGTAAAGAATCTCAGTTTATACTTAGCGAGCTCAATTATCAAATTACCAACGCCAACAAAAAGCCAATAATAATCGCAGGCGATTTTAATTCAGGCTCTCACTTGGACTGGACAGCAAAAAACGCGCGACATAACTATGGTTTGGCAATTGCATATCCAACAAGTTTAAATTTTGAGAAGAACGGATTAATTGACACCTACAGAAGCAAGCACCCTGATGAAACCAAACACTTTGGTTATACCATTTCGCCCCGCTTCGACAGCATCATGAAAAACAGGACCAACTTCATCTATTACAAAGGCCAGCAACTTAAGCCTGTCGATAGCTATTTAATTGATGAACACCCAAAAACGTTCCCTTCTGACCATGCAGCTCTAGTGACTACATTTACATGGGAGGAGTAAATACACTCCTCCTAAAACCATTGGTTAGCGATAAAAAAGGACTGGCACTAAAAAAAATACGTAAATTGGATAAGGGAAAAACCCATTTGGCATGTCCTTTAATAAACTAGTTGTAAATGACTGTACAGTTAGACCCAAATATCCAGGATCGTATGCTTTTGGAAAAAATTAAAGCAGGTGATGAACGTGCTTTTGAGCTGGTTTTTAAAAACTATTACCCGCACCTGGTGCTGCTTGCTCAAAAATACCTTGGAGATAAAGATCTATCTGAGAGTATTGTACAAGGTGTATTTGTAAAAATGTGGGAGAAAAGAAGGGAAACAGATATCAAATCACTGAAAGGCTTTTTGGTGGTAGCCGTTCGAAACAAGTGCACCAATGAGCTGAAACACCGTCAGGTTGTCTATCAATACGAGAAAAATCAAACCGAAAAGCCTGAGCCTGTTTGGATGTCGTTTAATGAAAATGTGTACCTGAACAAAATTAACAGTGTAATAGACGAATTACCTGAACAGCGCAGGCGCATATTCAAAATGAGCCGAATGGATGGCCTGAAATACAAAGAAATTGCAGAGAAACTAAATATATCGCCAAAAACAGTTGAAGTGCAAATGGGAAAAGCACTCAAATATCTGAGGGAACAGTTGCAAACTCTCAAAAAGCAAATGTTGGCAACCTTATTATTATTGCTAATGCTTTAATTGTGTGAATGATGAATAAAGAGAACGAAAATATTCGCTGGAGCCTGTTGGCTAAAGATGTGTCGGGAGAGCTGAGTACCGAAGAGCATGAACAGCTTCAAAAGGAACTGGCCAACAATCAGGATATTGAGAAACAGGTGAAAAAACTTTGGGGAGATGCTCACTATGCACAGGCCCTTAAAAATGTTAACACCAATAAAGCCTGGAGTAACGTTAAATCACAAATCAACTCCAATAAAAAGAGTATCGTGTTTAAACGCTATATGGCCATTGCGGCAACTCTGGCCATTATAATTGTTTCCAGCCTGTTTGTAGGAATTATTTCGAAACAACAGACTACTGTTATTAGTACCGCACATACTATTGAAAAGGTGGTTTTACCAGATGGCACCATAGTTGACCTTAACCATGGAAGCACCATTACTTTCCCCAAAAAATTTAAGGGTAATACACGAAAGGTGCAGCTTAATGGTGAGGCATTTTTTGATGTTGCCAGAAACGAATCCGTGCCATTTATCATTGAAACCGAACAGGTCAATATCCGTGTGCTTGGTACATCTTTCAATGTGAAAGCCTATGGAGGCGCAACAAATACTGAGGTTATTGTAACAAGTGGTAAAGTAAAAGTCGACTCCAAACTTAGTAGCGAAAATGTAATTCTTGAAGCAGGAGATGCTGTTAACTACTCAATAAACTCAAATACTTTAGAAAAACACAAAGTATTTACTAACAATTACAAAGCCTGGAAAACAAAGGAACTGGAGTTCAACAACACCAGCCTATCTGAGGTTATTAAAACAATTGAAGACAGCTATCATATATCAATAATTGTTGGCGACAGTATTGTCACTGAAAACAAAGTTTTGAATGCAACGTTCAGCAAATATTCTCTTGAACATGTGCTGGAGTCTGTTTGTACCTCGTTTAACTTACAATATTCAAAACAAGGCGATGCATATTTCATTGAGAACAAGCATTAAGTCAATATTAATGGGCTAAAACAAATAATATCTGCAAAGGATTTGAAAAGAAAATGATACATTGTAAAGGAATAATCATCCAAATCTAAACTGTAATTGCACCTCAAAAATGAACAGGCACCTTATAAGTAATTTTTGGCTTATCCTTTTCTTCATTTGCTTTTTGCCTGAAACGTATGCGCAAATTACATCTATTAATCAACAAGGCATCACCATAGAGGCCTTGTTTGATTCACTAACCAATCAAACGGCCATTGATATCGCGTACGATGTTAACGCTATTCCATCAGATAGTGCTGTTAATGTAGATTTTCATAATAGACATGCCTTACAAATAGTTCAGGAAGTTTTGAGGAATTGCCAAGTTGACATTACCTACCTCAATGGTCAGATAATAATTAGCAAACAGCTACCTGCACCTCAAAAACCTCAACATATTGTACTTACCGGAACCGTACTGGACCAGTCAGATGGTAATGTACTTCCATTGGTTAACATCTCTGTTATTGATAAACCATTGGGCTCCATTACTAATTCCATGGGGCAATTCGAATTTAAATTGCCCCATAGCTATGCAGGACAACAACTGGCATTTTCTTTCTTAGGCTACAATACAACTTTCTTGGCCATACCAAAGGAGGACTCTATCATTGATATCCGCCTGAGGCCTACGTCGGTGAGACTCGATGAAATAGAAGTGACCTATAAAGATCCTCAAACAATTGTTGAGCAACTTAGAACACATCACCGCAACAACTATTTTGATGCACAAACGGTTCTTGAAGGCTTCTTCAGGGAATCAATAAAACAAGACGAGTCTTACGTCCAGGTATCCGAAGCAATTATTGAAATAATAAAGCCCAACTACTATAATCCATCTAACCTGGAACGTGTCAAATTCATTAAAGGTCGTAAAAAGAACGACCTGCACTCGATGGATTTTATTGATTTTAAGTTAGAAGGTGGCCCATTTCAATTCTCACGTATTGACATTGCCCGTTATCAGGATTTTTATCTGGAAGATAAGCAACTATATAAATACACCTACGATGGCATTGCCGTTTTAAATGATGAGATTGTTTACAAAATCAAATTCAGACCAATAAATGACGATGGCGATTTGCTTTACAACGGCACACTTTTTATCCATTCCGAAAGCTTTGCACTAGTTCGAAGTGAATTTAAACTAACCAATAAAGCCCTGAAAACAAGTGGCAAAACATTAATCAGAAAAGCATCAAGAAAGATTAAAGTAAAGCCCTTGGCTGCCACATACTACATTGATTATCGCTATTGGGAAAATAAATGGATACTTAACCGTATTAAAGGTGAAATTATCATCCGTATCAACGATAAGAATCAGAAAGTCAACTCTGTATTTACAGCAACCACCGAACTTCTGATTAGTGATTGTACCATCAACGAAAAGTACAAGCTTAGGCCTTCAGAACTATACAAATCTAAATATGTACTGGCCGATCAGATTAAAGAAACCGATGAGGAATTCTGGAAAGACTATAATATAATACGCCCCGACGAGGAGCTGGAGAAAGTATTTAAACAAACAAAGGTTGTTTCCAAATAAGTTGATGGGACGATAAAATGAGTGGTTTTATAGTCTTGTTTGGAAACAACCTCATGGGATTGGTCATTGAAAAATCTTATGCGCAATGTTTCTGCAGGTAATCAATTGTCGATTTTACAGAAGTTAATTGCGGTATCTCGTCATTTTGAATAGCCACATCAAAACGTGTTTCTAAATAAAATAAGAAACAATTCATATCTAAATCATCAACAAAAAGTTCTTCACGTAGCGAGGCTTCTTCACTGATTCGGTTCTTTGGCACACCAGTTTTTCTTAAAACTTTGTACAAATTACGCCTTATCGCTTTAGCATTCATATCAAATTCTTTTTTGTTTACATCCATTAGACAATCCAAATACGATGTGGACGTATCTTTTTTTTGAATTTTTTCGAAAAAAATTCAACTACTCGCGAAAAACAAAGCTTAAACTCTGATTACTTGAGTTTTAACAATTATATATTTTTTCACTTTTTTCTCCTTAACTTTGTTAATTGTAACGCCAGTTAAATTATTATTGTGAGAAAGCACATTCTAACCCCCATCATATTCCTAATGACAGTTTTAACCAGCACAGCTCAGGTTGATTCTTTAGGCAATAAAATCCTTAATAATCTTGATTCATTACGATTTGCCGAGATAGAAAGAAGTTCTTTCAAACTAATGCCATACATAGCGCCCAGCTATACTCCAGAAACACAGTTTTTATTATCCGGAGGCGGACTTATCACTTTCAAAACTCATAAGGATAAAATCTTAAATCTCTCATCCATTCCGTTTTCGGTTGGTTACAGTTCCAACGGTTCATTTTCGGTACGTGCCATTAATGTGATTTATTGGAAAGGTGATAAATTACGCTCAATTGGCGAGTTTCAACTGCGTGATATGCCAGATAATTATTGGGGCGTTGGATATGATAATGCTAATTCGGTGCCTAAAACAGACACCACAACCGCCTATTCACGCAACTATTGGCGCTTTTATCAGCGCTTCCTGGTTAGAACCCATGAAAAGATATTTGTTGGTTTGGTGGTAGACATTAATCGCACCAGGGCAATGGACCTGAATCAGCTAATGCTGCAGGATGAAGATGTGTTACATGACGGGACCGACATTTTTAATACAGGTATTGGTCTGGAGGTTAGTTACGACACCCGTGACTTTGTCCAAAATGCTTATAAAGGCGTTTTTATTAGTGGGATATTCACAACATATGCCAAATTTTTGGGAGGCAACACCAATTACAACATTATAGACCTCGACTATCGGCAATACCATGCTATTCAGCGCGAACGCAGGACACTTGCATGGCAGGTAAAAGGACGTTTTACTTTTAGCGGTAATACCCCATGGACAGACAAATCGATGTTGGGTGGTCTGGACAATATGAGAGGCTATACAATGGGGCGATTCCGTGATGACAACATGGTTTTTTCGACCCTGGAGTACAGACATATGTTTAAGCGTAAAAAGCTTAATAAGAAAGGTAATTATAACAGTCGTTTTGGTTATGTCGCCTGGGTAGGTTCTGGTTCGGTTGCTCCTTCAGTCAACGAACTGAAAGATTGGATACCCAATGCCGGCGTGGGTTTAAGAGCAGAACTACAACCACGAATGAATATCCGTGTAGACTATGGATGGGCCAAAGGCGAAAACGGCTTTTACATTACCTTTGCTGAAGTTTTTTAACATCAAACAAACTGTCTATCTGTCACTTTGATAATCCCAAAAACTTCTCTAATCTCCTTTTAACAGATATTGCTTTGGCAAATAGCAATCTATCTTATCTTTGCCCGATAAAAGTATAGTACCATGCAGAATTTATTTGAATGTAAAGTCAAATACGAGAAAATTGACGAACAATCGGGCAAAGAAAAGAAAGTAAGCGAAACATACTTAATTGATGCTGTTTCATTTACCGAAGCTGAGTCGAGAATATATAAAGAAATGGAATCAATGATTCGCGGAGAATTTATTGTGACCAATATCAGAAAGGCCAACTACACCGAGATATTTGAAAATGAAGATGGGGACATCTGGTATAAAAGCAAGGTTTCATTTGCTTCAGTTGACGAAAAATCAGGTAAAGAAAAAAAAGTAAGTAATCAAATTCTGGTATTAGCAAGTAATGTAAAAGATGCCTATGATAAAATTCATCAGGGCATGGGCGGCATGACCGTTGACTTTGACATTAATGCTATTGCCGAAAGTCCTATCCTGGACTTCTTCCCATACTTTAAAGGTGATGAGGTAAATGACGACATTCCTGCCAACCTGAAGCCACTGGCTGAGGTAGCAGACAGAGACGAAAGCCCTGTATCAGATGCAGAAACAGAAGAATAAAACTTTTAAGCCTCGGACCTGAAAAATCCGAGGCTTTTTCTTACAGCACACTGCTTATCTTCGCATCCAGTTGTTGCTGATCGTTCATAAACGATAGCAAGCCTGCCTTATTCAGTAAGGTATCAATCCCTACCTGATAATTTTCGATTTTAACGGCCCATTTGTTATGAACTGGTATTTTACCATCATTTCTTAAATGCTGAATTTCATTATTGTCAAAATCAGGAAAGATATCGTGGCAACCATAATCATTAAAGAGCTCTATCAAGTCAGCTGTTGTATCGGGTGTTTTATGAGCTAAACGCATAGCCACTTCTTTCTCCTGTTCTCTTGCCTGCCAAAGGTGCTTCAGATTAAACTGCCTAATCAACTCATTGGGTATGTTAAACGCAGTACCATTAATATGTGAACCGGTTGGTACATTGCCATTTTTTTGAGCATCAGCAATTACTTTCACGGGTATAGTAAGCACATCAGTGCCAGCCAAACTTAGCAGTTGACCTGCTGACCGTATGCTGGCACCAATAAGTTTAGTATTAGCCAAACCTCTCTCATTTATCTTACGCATACATTTTTGAGTTTCAATGGTCACCTTTTCACCAATTCCAGCGCCATCGCTCAGATTATTATTTATAAAATAAGCTCCCAGCCTTCCAACAAAAACATTACAATAAACAGGTTTAGCTACCAAACTAGCTATCACATTTTGACGCACACTAAAACCTAAAGTCATATTCACCGGAATACCTGTTTGGTGAAGTATTCTGGCCGCTAAAAGTCCTGCAGCTGTAAATGGCACCTTTATTATAAAAAATTGTGGAGCTATAGCATGTAAACGCTTACCTATCTCCACCGTCTGCAAAATATCATCGGCATAATCAGTATGCAATTCAACACTCACCTTACAGTTAAATATGTGAGCCAGGCGCAATCCGTGAATGGCATTGATACCAAAAGCAATCTCTTTCACCAGAACATCTTTTTCGTCCATTTTCAGTTCTTTCGACAAGTGCACAAACGCTTCATCATATACACCCTTCTGAACTTCCATGTTAAGCAAGGTATTATTGGTGGTAAGGGCCGAATATTCAGAAGTCCAAAGCTCTCGTGCACTATCTATATCGCCCGTGTCCATCCAAAGATGACTGCCGGAAGTTAAATATTGCGACCAATATTCAGAATGCAATTGTTTAAGATTAGTATTGTCAAACTGATTGGCAAGATGGTAGATTGATTGGTTAGATATTGGATATTTCATAGCATGGAGGATTAGTTACTATAAAAATAAGCGATAGAATTCTGTATTTCAAGATGAAAGGCCAATAAAATAATTGACAAAAATCACCATTTATTGAATGCATTAACAAGAAAAGCAATCATGCACTTCACTACCTTTGTAACACAAAAAATAAGGATTATGATGGAGTCAATTAAAGAAATATATAAAATTGGCAGCGGCCCTTCTAGCAGCCATACAATGGGACCTAAAAAGGCAGCTGAGATGTTTATCAAACGTCGGCCTGATGCCGCCCGGTATAAAGTTACTCTCTATGGAAGCCTGGCTGCAACAGGTAAAGGTCACCTTACCGATTACGCCATTGAGCAAGTATTTGAAAAAAATAACTACCCCTTAAGTGTCGAATGGAAACCTGAAGAGTTTTTACCTCGCCACTCCAATGCCTTAACTTTTTACGCCTACAATAGTAATGATGAGGAAATTGACAGATGGACAGCTTACAGCGTTGGTGGAGGTACAGTTGTTGATGATTTTACCAAAGAAGAAACAAAATCGATATACGAACTCACTACCCTAGAAGACATTCTCAAATGGTGCGAAGAAAACGGTAAACAGCTTTGGGAATATGTTGAAGAAGTTGAAGGACCAACCATATGGAAATACCTTGCTAAAGTATGGAAAGTAATGAAAACGGCCATTGATAAAGGACTTGACGAAGAGGGTGTTCTTCCGGGCTCATTAAAGTTACCCCGAAAAGCAGCCTCATACTATATCAAGGCCAAAAACTTTAGTGGTAAAATGGAGCGTCGTTCAATGATTTTTGCTTTTGCACTGGCTGTTTCTGAGCAGAATGCATCAGGCGGTAATATTGTAACAGCACCTACTTGCGGCGCCAGTGGAGTTTTACCAGCGGTACTAAAGTTCGTTGAAACCTATTATGGGGCTTCCGATAAAAAGATTCTCCGTGCACTTGCTACAGCAGGACTAATAGGAAATTTAGTTAAGTACAATGCCTCCATTTCGGGTGCTGAAGTTGGATGCCAGGGTGAAGTTGGCACAGCATGTGCCATGGCTTCGGCAGCTGCCACACAACTTTTTGGAGGAACTATCTATCAAATTGAATATTCGGCAGAAATGGGACTGGAGCACCATCTAGGTCTCACCTGTGACCCAATTGCAGGCCTTGTCCAAATTCCATGCATCGAGAGAAACGCCTTTGCAGCTGCCAGAGCATTAAATCATAACACCTATGTGCTATTATCTGATGGCAGACACCGGATAACTTTTGATGAAGTGGTAAAAGCTATGAAACAAACCGGTCATGATTTGCCAAACATCTACAAAGAAACCTCCACGGGTGGTCTGGCTGTATTTCATCAAGCACGCAATATCATGAAGAACACATAAATCATTAATAATCTGAGAGGTTAATTACTAACCTCTCTTTTTATATTATATTTCCATGTAATTATGTTGGTTGAACTAATAGTTATGTTTATATTTAAAATACAAAACCAAACACAACAAAACATATGGAAATCTTATCCAACGAAGCAGTTATCTGGTTCATTGCAGGTGCTGCGCTACTACTACTCGAATTTGTTATTCCAGGTGTATTTATTTTATTTTTCGGAATTGGAGCTTGGGTAACTGCCTTGTGTGTGTATCTCTTTGAGCCATCATTGGCCATGCAATTTCTGATTTTCAGTAGCACTTCAGTGTTATCGTTAATCTTACTCCGCTCATTTTTACTCAAGAAACTCTATAAAATGCCCGATCCGGTTGTTGATCCTGATGAAGAGTTTATTGGTGGTGTAGGCGAATGCATCGTCGATATCAGGCCCGATGTAGATGGTAAAGTTGAATTCAAAGGAACAAGCTGGACTGCTTCAGCTGGAACTGAAATAAATCCAGGAACAAAAGTCAGAATCATCAGAAAAGTAGGCTTGCTTTTGGAAGTAGAACCTGCCTAAATTTATTTAACCTCTTATTTTATTTTACTTATGGATGCACAAAGTATAGTATTTATTGTTATCGGTATTATTGTATTCTTTATTCTGCTCTCTTGCATTAAAATTGTACCGCAACGCTCAGCATATATTGTTGAACGACTGGGCAAATACAATGGCACATTAACTGCAGGATTCCATTTCCTGATGCCAATCATTGATAAGGTTTCATACAAGCACACACTAAAAGAGGCAGCTATTGATGTGGCTTCACAGTCGTGTATCACAAAAGATAATATTGCAGTGGAAGTAGATGGGGTGCTGTATCTGCAGATAATCGACCCGCAAAAAGCCTCCTATGGAATTGACAACTACGGCTTTGCCGCCATACAAATTGCACAAACAACCATGCGTAGTGTCATTGGTCGCTTAGACTTAGACAAAACATTTGAAGAGCGCGAAACAATTAATACCAGCATTGTAAATGCAGTTGACAAAGCCAGCGATCCTTGGGGAGTGAAGATTACCCGCTATGAAGTGAAAAACATCACTCCACCGCAGAGTATTAAGGATGCAATGGAAAAACAGATGCGTGCCGAACGTGAAAAACGCGCAATGATTGCCGAATCGGAAGGTCAGAAGCAAGCCAAGATTAATGTAGCCGAAGGTGATAAGCAAGAACTGATTGCGCGCTCAGAAGGTGAGAAACAGAAGCGTATCAATGAAGCTGAAGGTAAAGCAGCCGAAATTGAATTTGTGGCCACAGCAACTGCGAAAGGAATACGCGAAATTGCATTGGCCATTAATGAAAAAGGTGGTATTGATGCTGTGAACCTGCGGGTAGCTGAACAATACCTTGGAGAATTTGGCAAATTGGCTAAAACCAATAACACCATGATTATTCCATCCAATATGTCCGATATATCAAGTATCATTGCAACAGCCACTTCGGTTCTTGATCAAACCAAAAAATAATCTTTTAAGAAAGCGAGTCAGAAGGCTCGCTTTTTTTTGCACGACACCTTACAAATAAATTGTTATTAGAATCAACAATAACAACTAAAAGCAACACAAACAAAGACTGTTACAACTATAATTCCCACCTTCAATTCAAAGTCAATCATACCCCATTAAAACTACTAATTAATTCATTCCTCTTTCTTTTTTTTTACTTTTATCCCGAAAATGCACTGATAAACATTTACCCAAAATAATATTGCTCGCATGGATAGGGGGGATAACTTCCTGATAAAGGAGTTAAAAAAAGGAAACAAAGACGCTTTTGAATTTGTGTTCAAGCAATACTATTCGTCGCTATGCTTGTATGCGGCAAAATACCTTTCAGGTGATTCAGAGGCCGAAGATATTGTTTCTGGTTTCTTTTTAAATTTCTATAATAAGCGGCATATACTGCAAATACACACTTCATTAAGAGCCTACCTCTATCAATCAATCAGAAATCTCTGCCTAAACCACTTGCGAGATTTCAAAAAACAGACGACTCTAATTAATCAGGAAGACCGAGCTCATCTACATGCATTTGAATACAATGAAACAGTATACGAAACACTTATAGGAAAAGAAGTAGAACAGAAGATTACAGAAGCCTTAGAGCAGCTACCTGAACAATGCCGCATTATATTTGAGATGAGTCGTTTCAAAGGAATGAAATACAAGGAGATTGCCGAAGCGCTAGATCTTTCTGTCAATACCATTGAAACACAAATGTCGCGTGCCCTGAAGAAATTAAGAGAAGACCTAAAAGAATACCTGCACTTAGTCGTTGGATTCTTGTAAAATTTCAATAGATAACGGATGGATACTGACTAAATTATTTCTAACAAACTCATCTTAAATCTTATAACCAGCAAATTTCCTATTGAAAACATAATACTTATAAGTTTAATGTTTGAAACACTTTACATCTAATCCTTACACTCCTATCAAAATCGGATCGGATATTATCTCAATCATATACACACTTCAATAACAGATACAAAATATATCGCTTCAATCCATCTCAGTTGAAATTAATAATTAACCACATCTCATTGATTTAGTTACAACTACACCCAAAAACACTAAATTTTTAAATAAAATATTAAAATAATTTAATTTTCATGTGGCGGTAAATTGTTTCTCTAGTGTCTTAGAGTTAAAATACAATATAATGCCCAAAGAAAAAGATAAGATCAATCATATAGCCCGATATTTGAATGGCAATAGAGACAGTCTAACCCTTTCAAATATAAACGAATGGCTGGAGGAGAATGAAACAAACCAGTTGATCTTCGATGAAATACGCGAAATCTGGCATTCACTTGATGCGGAAGAAGAAAAGAAGCGCTTTAATGTTAATGAAGCATGGGCAAAATACAGTTCATGGATTGATCAGCAGCAATCAAATAAAAACCAATCTATATTTAAACGGTACCTTATACAAGCCAGTAAATATGCAGCCTTAATACTGATAGCCATTATGAGCACCTGGTTAATTTTTGATTACAATTCCAATAATACCCAAGATCAATCTTTTATAGCTGATATACCTTTAGGTCAAACAGGTACAATTACCCTTAATGACGGAAGCCAGGTAACTCTTAATAGTGGTTCAAGACTTACTAGCCTCTCAATGGGTAAGAATAATGAAAGAAGGGTAAAACTTAGTGGAGAAGCTTATTTTAAAGTAGCACATAATCCAGACCTTCCATTCTATGTTGAAATAAATAATATCAATATAAAGGTATATGGTACTGAATTCAACGTGAATGGATATAATGAGGACAACTTTACAGAAACAACGTTAGTTAAAGGTAAAGTAGGCATTCAATTAAATACAGGGACAGAATATATTCTTAAACCTAATGAAATGATTCGAGTTGCAAGAGACAATAGTACTGAAATTGTAACAGTCCCATCTGCAGCTCAAGAAATCAACTGGTTGAAAAACATGTACAAGTTTAAAAATCAACCACTCAATGAAATTGCTAAACACATTGAACGTATGTACGGAATGAAAGTGATAATAGAAGATCAACAGCTAGCCAAAGAGAAATATACAGGGCAGTTCACTAAAAACGAATACATCGATATTGTGCTGCAAAGATTGGTTATGACCTCACCATTTAAAATAGACTATGACATAAAAAATGAACAAATAACAATTTATAGAAATTAAATCCTAATATAAAAAATCAGCATATGAGATAAACCAGGAAAAGAAAAATCGAACTAGGGGATGCTCCAACATCCCCTAGTTCTGAACATGCTCCAACATGTTCAATAAAATGTTATAGCCTGCTACTGGCACAAAACACTTTAATATTTCAAAAATATGAAAAAAAATTCACCGGACAGGTATGTCCTGTTTAAATCATTACTAGTCATGAAGCTGACAGTATTACTACTACTTGTTTTTACCATTAATGCCTTTTCGTCGGTCTACTCACAGAAAAGCAGGGTAACCATCAATTTGAAAAATGTATCCCTCGAAAAAGCACTTGAAACGATTGAAAAAGAATCTGATTATAAATTTTTCTACCACAACGAAAGAATTGATTTGTCAGAACATGTATCTGTGGAATTGGAAAATGCAACAATTGAGGATGTACTATCCAAAATTCTAGATAGCAACAATGTCGATTATAAGATTATCGATCAAAGCATCATCCTAACGGAACCCGCTCATTATCTACCTAATGGAGCCCAACAACAAACAAAGATAACTGTTACAGGTGTTGTTAGGGATGCTGCAGGCGATCCACTGCCTGGAGTAACAGTACTTGAAAAAGGCACCACAAATGGGTCAATTACTGGCATTGACGGCTCCTACTCTATTATTACCGATAACCAAGATGCTACCATCCTATTCACATTCATCGGGTTTGAAAAGCAAGAAATCAAAATAGCTGGTCGTACTTCTATTGACATCACTCTTATGGAAGAAACAACCGGCCTAGATGAAGTGGTTGTGGTAGGTTTCGGAACCCAGAAAAAGTCTAATGTAACAGGTGCAACAACAACTGTTGCCATGGAAGATGTACTAGGCAACAGGCCAGTGACCAATACCATGCAAGCCATTCAGGGAACGGTACCCGGAATGCAAATTACAGTTCCATCCGGAGAACCAGGCGCTACTACAAGTATCAACATCAGGGGTACCACTTCCATCAATGGAGGTAGTGCATTGATTTTAATGGATAACGTACCGGTATCATCTGAAGATGTCAATCCCCAGGATGTAGAGTCAATTACCGTACTTAAGGATGCCGCTGCCTCATCCATTTATGGTGCCAGGGCTGCCTTTGGAGTTATTTTGATTACCACCAAAAAAGGAGGAAAAGACCAACCAGTAAAGTTTAACTATTCAAACACTTTCAGTTTTGGTACGGCAACTGATATTGCTGAAAAAGAATCGACCTATAATTTCGTTAATGCAATGAATGACTGGGGAGTAACTTCGTACTGGACCAATCAGGACATCCCAACCTGGGTTAACTTTCTGGAAGAATATAAGAATAACAAAGGACTTTATCCTGAAGGCTATGCCACGGACGAGTATGGCGTAAGATATCCCTTAACCAATACAGGAACTATAGATGAGCTAATCGGCCAGGGATCATTTTCACAAATTCACAACTTCAATTTTAGTGGAGGAGGTAAAAGATCTCAATACCGCGTATCACTTGGTTACAGTGATGAAAATGGTATCATGGTGTCTGAAAACGATCGCTATACCAAGTACAACTTTGCCACCTATTTAAGCACTGACTTAACTGACAATTTAAAGGCCTCTGTTAATATTGCATACCGTAACAGTTCAAAACTTACACCACGCACGAGCTATTACAATGCAGTTACAGCCAAACCGTGGACACCGGCATCAGGAAACTACACTCTTGAGGATGGAACTTCTGTGCCTTATGATGCTCCTTCTAATCTGGCAAAATTGCAGCAACCAAATGAAGAGACACAAGGTAACATGCGCTTATTAGGTAAATTGGAATATGAGCCATTCAAAGATTTGATTTTGACAGGAGAATACACCTATGAATCAAAGAATCAGAATAACTACAGTATGGATGAGCAGTTGGACTTTGTGGATGCTAACCGCTATACCTTAAAAGAAGGAAATTCTGAGAGTACTTTTTATCGCAAATCGAATACACAAAGGACCTATAACGCAACTAACTTCTATGCTAAATATAAGAAGCAAATTGGCAATCATCATTTTAACGCATTAGCTGGTATCAATAAAGAAGAATTTCATTCTGAAAACTTTTGGGCCAGAAAAGCAGAGCTTTTAAATGCAGACTTACCTGCCTTATCAACAGCTACCGGAACGATTACTGCCGACGACAGCTTTGGCGAATGGGCCGTATTGGGTTACTTTGGACGGATCAATTACAACTATAAAGAGAAATACTTTATTGAGGCCAACGGACGCTACGATGGTTCCTCTAAATTCGCAGCACGTGAGAAGTACGGTTTCTTTCCATCTTTTTCAGTAGGCTGGAATATGGCCAGAGAAGAGTTTATGTCAAACTTCGAAACCATCTCACATCTGAAGTTAAGAGCTTCATGGGGCGAAATAGGCAATCAGGAGGTTAATGGTAATTACTTATCCATACCAGGTATGCCTATCACAAATGCAAATTGGATCAATCCTGATTCGGGCTTAAGATACAATACTGTTAACCCACCAAGTTTAGTTAGCCAGACTTTTACCTGGGAAACAGTTCAAACCCTTAACTTCGGATTAGATGTAAAATTACTTAATAACAGATTGAGTACTTCTTTCGATGTTTTCAATAGAAAAACATTAGGCATGATTACGGCCGCCGTTAAGGTGCCGGATGTGCTTGGTACAGTTGCTCCGCCTGCCAATGCAGCAGATTTGGAATCACGTGGTTGGGAACTAGAGATATCATGGAATGATCGCATCAATGAATTCAAGTATAACGTAGGTTTCACACTATTTGACAATAAAGCTGAGATCACAAGATTTGATAATCCTGCCGGGCTAATCAGCACCTATTACGAAGGACAGATCCTAGGTGAAATTTGGGGCTATGAAAGTGATCGCTTTTATACGGTTGATGATTTTATTGAAGGAAGCTTAAATGATAATTTAACAGGAGGAACCTTAAAGGAAGGTGTTCCTGCATTTATTGGTCGTAATCCAAATCCTGGTGACATGATGTACAAAGACCTGAATGGCGATGGCGAAATCAGTCCAGGAAGCAGCACGCTAAGTGATCCGGGAGACCGAAAAATTATTGGTAATAATAAGCGTCGTTACCAGTATGGTATTTTTGGTAATGCATCATACAAAAACTTTGATTTCTCATTCCTTCTGAACGGAGTTGGCAAACGGGATTTGTATATCAATAACAACATTCGATTCCCTTATACCGGGGAATTTAATACGATGCATAAAGGTCAGATGGATTATTGGACACCTGAAAATACCGATGCCTATTTTCCAAGAAATTATGACCTAGGCGGTGTTAACTATGGAAACAGTCGATTAACACAAACTAAGTATCTGATTGATGGCTCATTCCTGCGCATCAAAAATATTACACTCGGTTATACATTGCCACAATCACTATTGAGCAAAGTAAACATTGAGAAATTCAGAATTTACGTATCTGGAGAGAATCTTCACAGTTTTGATAATATGCCTGATGGTATTGATACTGAGCTGCAATCAAAAGACCAAGGTTTTTACTATCCGTTGATAAGAAGCTTTAACGTTGGTTTAAATGTTACTTTTTAATTTTATAAAAGCTACAGAAATGAAAAAAACATATAGCGTATTATCGGTTTGCATGATCCTGCTTTTTGTAGGGTGTAGCGATGCATTTTTAGATAAAGCCCCACTAGATCAGCTTTCAGAGCCAACTACTTTTACTACTGATGCTAATTTTGAAACCTACTGCTGGGGATTTTACAATACTTTCCCTGGTTTTGATCTTACCCCAACCAATAATGAGTGGAATGGCGATTTGATGTGTCAAGGCTCTGGTAGTATCGGTCGTGATTGGCTCTGGCAAAATGTAGTTGAGCCGAACAATGCTGATAGTTGGACAGATCCATACGAGAGAATTCGTCGAATTAACCTTATGTTGAGCAATCTTGAAGGCAGTCAGTTGGATGAAGAAGGACAGAAGCACTGGCGCAGTGTCGGATACTTTTTCAGAGCCTATGAGCATTTTCAATTGTTAATTAAGTATGGTGAGTTCATTTATTTGGATGAGTTAGTTAATGAAACAGATTTGGATGTGTTGTATGGACCTAAAACATCACGTGATGAAATTGCTGCTATGATGTTAGCGGATTTGGAATATGCAGAAGCTAATATCCGAGCTGAAGGAGATAATGTCGTTGACCAAAGTGTTGTACGCGCATTAATCTCACGTTTTGGGCTGTTTGAAGGTACTTGGCGCAAATACCACTCACTGGGTGATGAAACTAAATACCTGCGTGCCAGTGCGGATGCCGGCATGGCACTTGCCCAGTCTTTTCCTAATTTGCATGGCAATTATGATCAGGTGTTTAATAGTACTAATTTGAATGGAACGAATGGCATTCTTCTTTATAAGGCCTATGAATTTGATGTAATGATGCACATTCACACATCACGCCATCGTAACTCGGCAGGAAACTGGGATATCACCAAACGCGGTATTGACAAATTTTTATGCAAGGATGGTGAAACCATATGGACAAGTGCCATGTTTGAAGGCGATGTAAATGCACCTGAGGATCCATATACTGAATTCAGAAACCGCGATGAACGATTGTATTATATGACCCCTCCACCATATCAGGTTGTGCCAACTGGTCAAAAAACATGGGAATACGATCCGGATCCAAAACACCGTGAGTATATTGATTTGATGAGCACTTTATCGGATGCCAATCATAAGCCATTGCCTCTAAGTAACTGGCAGGGTATCATCCTAAAGCAAGAGCCCCATTATCGTAAAAGCAATAAGGGACAAGGCTTTATGGTGAGCTATACTGGCTACCGTTTTCATAAGTATTACAATGAATTTCATACCGGAATTCAAAACAAAGAATACACTGATTTTCCGGTATTCCGCATGGGTGAGGTATTGGTTAACCTGGCTGAAGCTCTGTTTGAGCTAGGTGAATTTGATCAGGATGCTGCCAATTTAACCATTAATAAATTACGTGCTCGTGGAAATGTAGCAGCTTTAGATATTGCTAATTTCGTTGATGATCCAACGCGTGACGCTGATGTGGACCGTGTACTTTGGGAAATCAGGAGAGAACGTGCAGTTGAATTAATGGGTGAAGGTTTCCGTTTCGATGATATCAGAAGATGGAGAAAAGCCCATGAGTATGGAGCGCTTGAAAAATTAGGCAGGTATGTCAATAATGCCAACTTCGGCAACAAACTACCTATTCAGGGTGGCGCTTCTGTAGGTTTTGTTTCTCCATGGGGCGTGCCTCCAGGATTCCCAGAACATTACTACTTATATCCTATTCCATTGGAAGAATTGGCTTTGAACGAAAAACTGGTTCAGAATCCAGGTTGGAAAAGAGCAGAATAAGAAATCTGATGAAAAGTTCAAAATTCCATCACATTTAATTAAGTCAGCCTGTCTTAAAAAGCAGGCTGACCTTTAATTTTAATAAATTTTTATCGCCAGTGATTATTCACCAGTAGAGACCTAAATATTTTGGTTAAATCTATCAACCTGAGAAATGTAATATAAAATCAGCCTAAATGAAAAAGCAAATAATCCTTATAATTGTCATAGTTGCACTAATGAATACATTCTTTGGCTGTGTTAATAGCTACTCTTCAGAACGTTCAAAGAAAAGTCCAAACATTATACTTATCAATATTGATGACATGGGATGGTGCGATGTTAGCTTTATGGGCTCTCAGTACTATGAAACACCTAACCTGGACGCACTGGCTAAAGACGGTATGATCTTCACTAATGCCTATGCTTCGGCATCGAACTGCGCTCCCAGCCGTGCCAATATGATGAGTGGCCAATGGCCTCAACGTCATGGCATTTACACTGTTGGTTCATCTGAACGTGGGAAAAATAACACACGGAAACTAATTCCAACAAAAAACAACGAGACTATACCTGAGGATAATATTCTCATCCCTGAGGTTCTGAAAAAAGCCGGGTATATTACCTGCCACTCAGGAAAATGGCATTTAAATAACGACCCCACTACCAAAGGTTTTGACATCAATATAGGTGGAAATCATTCTGGTAATCCCGGCAGCTATTATCCACCATACAGAAATGTACATTCGTTAACAGCTCCGGACGATGATTATTACCTTACCAACCTGATAATGGATAAAACACTTGAATTTCTTAACACAGTGCACGACCAACCGTTTTTCCTTTACTATTCACCCTATGCGGTCCATACACCAATACAACCCTATAAGCCCTTGCTAGAAAAGTACGAAGGTAAGCCTACATGGAACGGACAGAATAATCCCAACTATGCTACTATGGTTGAAAATCTGGATAAACAGATTGGACGAATGATTAAACAGTTAAAAACATCCGGACAACTAGATAATACCTTCATCCTGTTTACATCTGATAATGGGGGACACTATGGTGTCACTAAACAATGGCCCTTGAGATCAGGTAAAGGAGCTTACTACGAAGGAGGAATACGTGAACCAATGTTCGCCTATTGGAAAGGCAAAATTCCGGCGGGCACAAAATCTGAAACGCCAATAACTAATCTGGATTTCTACCCTACCATTTTGGACGTCGCCGGAATTTCCAAACCTATCAATAAAGTGCTGGATGGCCAATCCATGCTACCATTGCTGACAAAACAATCAGAAATGCCTCATAGACCTTTGTATTGGCATTTTCCAATATACCTTGAGGCTTATGCAAAAAACGACACCACTACCTTCGATCCTTTATTTCGCACTCGCCCGGGCTCGGCTATTCGTTATGGAGATTGGAAGCTAATTCAGTACTTTGAGAATAACGACTTTGAATTATATAACCTGAAAGATGATCTGAGTGAGCAAAGTAATCTGGCTCCCAGTAATCCGGAAAAAGTAAATGAATTACTGGAACTACTTGAAAAATGGCGAATAAGCACAAATGCACCAGTTCCAACTGAATTAAATCCGGAATATATACCAAATTAAAACATCATGAAGCTTATTGGAATCAAATACTTTAGTTTGCTTACACTTGCTCTTACTACAGTTATAACAGCATGTGGGGACAGACATCAAAAAGAAGGTGAAAGCCAACAACCTAACGTCATCATTCTTTTTTCGGATGATGCAGGATATGCCGATTTTAGCATGAATGGGAATCAGCTTATCAAAACCCCTAATATAGATGCCATCGCTAAAAATGGAATCACATTTACCAATGGTTATGTGAGTGGACCGGTATGCAGTCCCTCCAGAGCAGGTTTAATGACCGGACGTTATCAGCAGCGCTTCGGACATGAATGCAACTTGGGAGGCAACTATACTAAAGTTGATGAAGAGCTATTAGGTCTGCCTGTTGGAGAATTAACCATTGCCGATTTAATGAAACAAAGCGGCTATCGTACCGGAATGATAGGCAAATGGCATTTAGGTGAAAAACAACAGTTTCATCCTTGTAATCGTGGTTTCGATTACTTTTTTGGCATGCTTGGTGGCAGCTCGACTTATCACGCAGGTAAGGCCAGGTCAATCATTCGGAATTTTGAACAAGTCAACTATAAAGCTTTACCTTATTTGACTGATGCCTTTGGAGACGAAGCATGCAGTTTTATAGATGAAAACAAAGATCATCCTTTTTTCCTGTATGTATCCTTCAATGCACCTCATACGCCAATGCACGCTCGTCCTGATTACCTGGCAGAGGCTAAAAGCCTATTCGAAACAGAGCAACGAGCAATTAACGCCGCTATGACACGATCACTGGACGAGAATGTTGGAAAGGTGATGACTAAATTAAAACAACTGGATTTGGACAACAATACCTTGGTTTTCTTCACCAATGACAATGGAGGAGCCATGCCTTATAATGCTTCTTGTAATGATCCATTCTCAGGAACCAAAGGTACCTTTCTCGAAGGGGGAATTCATGTACCTTTTCTGGCTCAGTGGCCGGACGTAATTCCAGCAGGTACCAAGTATAATCAACCTGTTATCACGTTGGACATCTTAACTACTTCAATAGCCGCTGCAGGGGGCGAGTGCCCACCTGATAGAAAATATGACGGTGTTAACCTATTGCCATTTATTACACAACAAAGTAATAACATTCCGCATTCAGCTTTATACTGGCGTTTACAGCATCATGGAGCCATACGAAAAGGCGACTGGAAACTTATTTGGTTTGATGATCAAGCACCTCGTTTGTACAATCTTGATACCGACATCTCTGAGCAAACAGATTTAGCTGAGGAATATCCGCTTAAAACTAAGGAGTTATTAGATGACTTTAACCGTTGGCAAAAGGAGCTACAGGCACCAATATGGGTATCTGATCCTAAATGGAAAGAGCATTCAAGGCAGCGCTATGTTCAAACCTACGTTAATACATTAAAAAAGAAATAAAAAACTCTTCATCATACGGACAGACAAGCAAATAACATATGATATCATTATACTAAGAACAGAGTAATTTATAGACTAAAATACTAAATACATAAACAGTGAAACTACATCGTTACTTTAAAATTGCATTAGCAGTTCTTGCTGTTGGTACCATATTCATCAGCTGTGAGCAAAAGACTAAAAAACCTCAACAGCCAAACATCATTTATATTCTTGCCGATGACTTGGGATATGGTGATTTAAGCTGCTATGGACAAATCAAATTTGCAACACCAAACATCGATAAGCTGGCTGAACGGGGCATGCGCTTTACACAACACTACTCTGGCAGCACCGTTTGTGCGCCGTCGCGCAGTGCCTTAATGACCGGTCAGCACACTGGCCACACGTATATCCGTGGTAACAGAGAGCGCCAGCCCGAAGGACAACATCCATTAAAAGGTGATGCAGTTACCATTGCAGAGTTGTTTAAGCAAGCGGGGTACGCTACTGGCGCATTCGGTAAATGGGGATTGGGCTACCCAGGCTCAGAAGGCGATGCAAACAACCAGGGATTCGATACCTTTTTTGGTTACAACTGTCAGATGCTTGGCCACCATTACTATCCTTATTTCTTAAGAGCGAATCAGGACAGCCTTGTGTTAGAAGCCAATGCAGGCAAGCAAACAGGTATTTATGCCCCTAACCTGATCCATGAAAAAACTCTTCAGTTTATTGATGACCATAAAGATGAGCCATTCTTTTTGTATGTACCATCTATCATACCTCATGCCGAATTGTTTGCGCCGGAAAAATACATGAAACGCTTCCGTGGGAAGTTTGAACCTGAACATACCTATAAAGGTGTTGATGATGGACCTCGTTTCAGAAAAGGACCATATGGTTCACAAGCCGAATCGCATGCAGCCTTCGCCGCAATGATTACACTGTTAGATGATCAGGTTGGTGAGATTATGCACAAAGTAGAAGACTTAGGTTTAGCTGATAATACAATCATCATTTTCACATCAGACAATGGCCCGCATGTTGAAGGCGGTGCTCAACCAAACTATTTCAACAGCAACGGTCCGTTCAAAGGCTACAAAAGAGATTTATACGAAGGCGGCATCCGTGTGCCTTTTATTGCCAGTTGGCCTGGAGTTATTCCTGAAGGCACAACTTCCGATCATATCTCTGCTTTTTGGGATATGATGCCAACATTTGCAGAAATTACAGGTCAAAAAGCACCCAAAGGCATTGATGGTATTTCGATGCTGCCAACCTTAACCGGAAAAGGCAAACAAAAAGAGCATGATTTTCTGTACTGGGAATTCCATGTGTGGGGTGGCCGTAAAGCTTTAAGAATGGGCAATTGGAAAGCCGTTCAATATGGCATCAGTAAAAACCCTGAGGCGCCAATTGAGCTTTATGACTTATCGGCAGATCCAGGTGAAACAAATAACGTGGCAGATGAAAATCCTGAAATTATAAATAAGGTGAAGACTATCCTTAGCACTTGCAGAGTGGAATCAGACATCTTTAAGTTCTGACAAAAGGTAATAACACCATCGGAACACTAGAAGTGAAGTGCATTTTTCGAATAATTTCACTAAAACACAATGAGAAACAAATAAAAATATAACGAAAGAAGCACTGTTTTCATTTCGTTTTTAAAGAGAAGAAACGTATTTTTGATAAAAAATAAAAGTATATTATACTTTTATATAACTAATAACCGGAAATAATGATGAAGTACATTTTAATATTAAGTGGGATCATTTGTATGGCCATCCTTAATTCATGTTCAACACCATCCCAGCAAAACCCTAACATAGTAATCATTTATGCCGATGATTTAGGTATTGGTGATGTAAGTTGCTACCAATCCGGCACGCTCCCCACACCAGGTATTGATCAAATGGCAGCCGAGGGCTTAAAATTCACAAATGGATATGCAACTGCGGCAACCTGTACGCCCAGCAGATATAGTTTATTAACCGGTGAATATCCATGGAGAAATAACCGAGCTGCTGTGCTGGCCGGCAATGCTGCTTTATTGATAGATCCGAACTCCAACACCTTACCCAAACTTCTAAAAGATAATGGATATACCACGGGAGCTGTAGGTAAATGGCATCTGGGGCTTGGCGATGGTAATATTAACTGGAACGCGCCTATCACACTGGGTGCTAATGAAGTTGGTTTTGACTATTCTTACATCATGGCAGCTACCAATGACAGGGTACCAACGGTTTTTGTGGAAGATGGTGAGGTTGTTAATCTGGATAAGAACGATCCGATACTGGTAGACTACCGTAAAAACTTCGAAGGTGAACCAACCGGGAAAGATAATCCTGAGCTTTTAAAAGTTCACCCAAGCCATGGCCACGACATGAGTATCACCAATGGCATCTCGCGCATTGGATATATGAAAGGCGGAAAATCAGCCCTATGGGTAGACGAAAATATGGCTGACACTTTTTTGGATAAAGCAAAGCAATTCGTTAAGCAAAATCAAAGCAAACCCTTTTTCTTGTTTTATGCCCTGCATCAACCACATGTTCCTCGTGTACCACACCAGCGCTTTGCCGGTAAATCTGGAATGGGACCTCGCGGCGATGCAATTTTAGAAGCTGATTGGTGTGTGAGTGAGTTTCTTAAAGCACTCGATGAATTCGGTTTATCCGAAAACACATTGGTTATATTCTCGAGTGACAACGGACCAGTATTAGACGATGGCTATCAGGATGAGGCCAAAGAACTACTTGGAAATCATACACCATGGGGAAACTTGCGCGGTGGCAAATACAGCTTGTATGATGCCGGCACACATATTCCATTCATTACCCGATGGAAAGGGCAAATTAAACCAGGTGTATCCGATGCTTTAATATCACAGGTTGACCTTTATGGAAGCCTGGCAGAACTTTTACAATCAGAAAACAAACGGCCCGATAGCCATTCATTATTCGATGTACTCATTGGCAAATCAATCAACGGTCGCAACCACCATGTTACAGAAGGCTTACAAGGCCGATTAGCCTATCGCGAAGGCGACTGGGTAATGATACCACCTCACAAAGGAGGCAAAAAAATAAGCTGGGGTGTAGATATGGAAACTGGTTTCTCAATGCAACCTCAACTATACAATCTTAAGGACGATCCAAGTCAACAAAATGATTTGGCAGAAGAGTATCCGGAGAAAGTTGACCAGATGATGAAAAGCTTTGAGGCAATTAAATCGCGTAAATAAATGGGACTATATCATTTATTAGAGATAGTAATCATGCAAAACGAACTAAAATGAAACAACTCATTTCAATTCTTCTGTTTCTTATCGGTATTCAGATAATAGCTCAAGAAAATATAAATAAACCTAACATTATTCATATTTTGGCCGACGATGTTGGTTATGATGATTTGAGTTGTTTTGGTTCAAAGGATATTTCAACGCCCAACCTGGATGCATTAGCAGCCAAAGGAATGAAATTTACCAGCTTCTATGCTCCTCATGGCACTTGCACCCCTTCACGGGCTACTTTGTTAACCGGCCGCTATTCGCCACGCATCAATAATAATCAGGGGTTATTTGTACTCTTTCCACATTCTAAACACGGACTGGAAGATGAATTGGAAACAACCATTGCTGAGCTTTTAAAAGAAGAAGGGTATACCACCGGTTTATACGGCAAGTGGCATCTTGGTCATTTGCCACAGTACTTGCCTTGCGTACATGGTTTTGATGAGTTTTTAGGCATCCCCTATCCCAACGACCATGGACCCGAACGGATTGGCAACAGCGGCTGGCGGCCAAATGGCGTGAGCGATCCGGCTATTCCGTTGATTGAGCAGGCTCAAATAATAAAACGTTGCGATAACAATGATCTGGCTGAGCTCCCAGCGTTATTTACCCGTGAAGCCTGTAAGTTCATTTACAGAGCGATTAAGGAACAAAAAAAGCCTTTCTACCTTCAATATGCTAACATTGAAACGCATACGCCGTGGTTTGTTCCCAAAGGATTTGAAGGACGAAGCAAAGCGGCAGCCTATGGCGATGCGGTAGAGTACCTTGACACCTCTGTTGGCATTATTATGAACACACTAAAACGCTTAGGTATCGAAGACAATACCATCATTGTTTTTTCATCCGATAACGGTCCGTTGGTGCACCGCGACAAAGAACTGGAGAACTGCTATGGTAAATTTGGGTTTACCGATCCAGAGAGAAAACATATGCTGAGAGAAGGTAAATACCAGGAGCGTTACGATGGTGGCATACGTGTATCGTGCATCATGACCTGGGAAGGGCAAATACCAGCCGGTACAAGCTGTAACGAACCTATTGGCGCAATGGACTTATTCACCACTTTTGCGGAACTTGCAGGAGCTTCAGTTCCTAATGACCGGATAATTGATGGCAAGAATATCTGGCCACTGATGAGTGGTCAGCCCGGTGCAAAAACACCACACAAGGCCATCTATGGATTTAAGCCTAAAGGTGGAATATCAAGTATTCGCTACCAAAACTGGAAACTGGTTTTGGCAGGTAAGCACTGGACAGGCGAATTAAAAGAACATCACCTGTTTGATTTGTCTACTGATATTGGCGAAACAACCAACGTGGCTGACCAACACCCTAAACTGGTAAATCAATTAGTTAAAATGGCTAACGAGGCTGCCGAGGCAGTTCAAAATGATAAAAAACTAAATTAAATTCATACGATTATGGCATCCGACAGACGATCATTTCTTAAAAACATGGCCCTTGGGGCTGGCGTTGTTACAGCTGCTCCTCTAGCGGGCTGTTCAACAACAGGCACCAAAGAAAAAGAACAAGTAGCATACATACGAGAAAATGCAGAACGAGTTCCTAAAATGAACTTTAACATGTGTGGTTATGCAGCGCCAAAACTAAATACGGTGCGCGTTGGTTTCGTTGGTATCGGTGATAGAGGCACACCGGCTGTTAAACGCATGACACACATCGAAGGCGTTGAAGTGACTGCGATCTGCGACACACGTCAGGCAGCTATGGATGGTGCTCAAAAGATTTTGAGCGAAGCTGGATTACCTAAAGCAAAAGAGTTTACGGGTAGTGACACAGCCTTTACAGAGTTATGTAACAGCAATCTGGTGGACCTTGTTTACATTGCTACTCCCTGGGAATGGCACGTACCGGTAGCCATTGCCGCCATGAAAGGTGATAAGCACGCTGCTGTAGAGGTATCTACCGCCAAAACTATGGACGAATGCTGGGAAATGGTGGAAGTATCGGAGCAAACCAAGAAACACTGTGTCATTCTGGAGAATTGTTGCTACGACTTTTTCGAGCTGTTAACCCTTAACATGGCCCGTCAGGGGGTGTTTGGCGATTTAGTACACGGAGAAGGCGCTTACATCCACGACCTGGACTACTGGCATTTTAATAAGCCTCAGGATGACAAGCCGGGTGGCGATGGTGCATATGATAAGCTATGGCGTTTGCATGAAAACACACGCAAAGCCAATGTGTACCCAACGCACGGATTAGGCCCTATCTGTCAGGCCATGGATATCAACCGTGGCGATCGCATGGATTACCTGACGGCCATGATGTCGGATGACTTTACCCTGGCTAATCGCATCAAAGAATTAGCACCTGACCGTCCTGACCTGCAACAGTTTGTTGGCAAACAAATGCGCGGTAACATGGATATGCAGATGATACGCACCGTGAAAGGACGCACCATCATGATACAGCATGATATTAGCTCACCACGTCCCTACTCACGTATTCACATGTTGAGTGGAACTAAATGTTTTGCGCAAAAATGGCCATTGCAGCATATTGCTTTTGGTCATAGTGTGGCCGATGAAGCTAAAATGAAAGAGCTGTGGGATAAATATACCCCTGAAATTGTACGCCGTGTGGGTGAGATGGCTAAGCAAGTAGGTGGTCATGGAGGCATGGACTTTATCATGGACTGGCGCCTGATTGACTGTTTACGCAACGGTTTACCAATGGACATGGACGTGTATGATGCGGCAGCCTGGAGTTGTATCACGCCGCTGAGCGAATGGTCCATCGCCAATGGGTCAAAACCCATTAATGTACCCGACTTTACACGCGGTGCCTGGAAAACCAACAAGCCGGTTGAATTAACTCTTAAAGGTGGTGGTACCACAGGTGTTAGAAACTTGGCTGAGGCAGACTCAAAAGGACAATTATCTGTACATTAATTTAATAAGGCAGCAGGCTGCATAAGCCTGCTACCATTCTCTAAATAATTATATTATCCATATCATCTGGTAATTATCATATACTGGATTAATTCATTACTATGGCTAAACACTTTTTTGCATATTTATTGGTATTTGCTGGTATTTCAAACTTATGGCCGGCATTAGCCAATAACTCGAATGACTGGGAGAATCCCAAAATGTTTAATAAAAACAAAGAGGTTCCCCACGCATCATTCATGACCTTCTCGAACCTGCCAGATGCTTTAGCTAAGAAGCACGAAGCATCGGTTTATTACAAAAGTCTGAATGGTACCTGGAAATTCAACTGGGTAAGAAAACCGGCTGACCGGCCTGTCGATTTTTACAAACCATCCTTTGATGTCAGCGCGTGGGATAACATAAAAGTTCCCTCTAACTGGGAGCTTGAAGGTTATGGCATACCCATTTATTGTAATCATCAATACGAGTTTGCCAGCTATAAAGCGCCTGTTTCAGACGAGATCAAATATGTAGAAACCATCTACCCGGCTAATCCGGGTCAGGTACCTCATGACTATAATCCGGTTGGCTCCTACCGACGTTCGTTTACTGTGCCCGAAAACTGGGATGGCCGCCAGGTTTTTATTCAGTTTGGCGCTGTTAAATCGGCCTTCTACATTTGGATTAATGGACAGAAAGTAGGCTATAGCCAGGGCAGTAAAACCGAAGCCGAATGGGACATTACCAAGTACCTGCAAAAAGGCGAAAACACCGTTGCCGTTGAAGTATATCGCTGGAGTGACGGCTCTTACCTGGAATGTCAGGACTTCTGGCGCATCAGCGGGATAGAGCGTGATGTATTTATCTACTCAACCCCTAAAGTGCGTATTCGCGACTTCTTTGTTAAAGGAGATTTGGACGAAAACTACACAAATGGTCAGTTAATGATTGACGTTGACCTGAAAAATCACACAAAGGGACTTCGTGCTGGCAACTATAAGCTGACTTACATGCTGTTTGACCACAATCAGAAAGTTATAGCCAGCGAAACAACTACAGCTAAAATCAATAAAAAAGCTGATTTAAAGCTGCATTTTGAAAAGGCCATCGATAATCCGTTAAAATGGACCGCCGAAACGCCTAACCTTTACACCATAGTATTGCAACTTGAGGATACCAAAGGCAATAAGGAATATGTATCAGCCAAAACAGGTTTCCGAAAAGTGGAGATCATCGATGATATTTTCTACATCAATGGTGTTGAGGTATTGATTAAAGGCGTTAACCGGCATGAGCATAACCAAACGACCGGTCATGTGGTGAATGAGGAAGACATGCTTCATGAAGTAAAACTCATGAAACAATTCAACATTAACGCGGTGCGCAACTCACACTACCCTACTCATCCACGCTTTTACGAGCTTTGCGATGAATACGGCCTGTATGTAACCGACGAGGCCAACATTGAATCACACGGCATGTATTACGGAAAATATTCATTGGCTAAAAATCCTGAATGGAAAGAAGCACACCTAGACCGCAATATGCGCATGGTAGAGCGCAGCAAAAACCACCCATGTATCATTGTGTGGTCAATGGGTAATGAGGCAGGCGACGGCGAGAACTTCACAGCTGTGTATGACTGGATTAAGCACCGCGACCCTTCACGTCCGGTACATTATGAACGTGCTGAGATGCGTGAAAACACAGATATATTCTGCCCTCAATACCCGGGCGTTCGCTATCTTAAACACTATGCTTCGAAACACCAGACTAAGCCAATGATTATGAGTGAATACTCTCATGCCATGGGCAACAGTACGGGTAACCTGGCCGATTTATGGGACGTTATTTACGACCGCAACAACCGCCAGTTGCAAGGTGGCTACATCTGGGATTGGATTGATCAGGGCTTACTGGAGTACGATGAAGAAGGACGCCCATATTGGACCTACGGAGGCGACTATGGTGAGAACATGCCGACAGATGACAACTTTGTATGTAACGGTATCATTTTCCCCGATATGACGCCACAACCAGGCTTCTGGGAAGTAAAATACGCCTATCAGTATGTGCGCTTCTCAAATGAGGGTCTGCCATTTGGTCAGTACAAAATCTCCAACTATCATGACTTTATCAACCTGGATAACTATGATATTCGCTGGAGCATCTCCGAAAACGGAAAAGAAATCCATCATGGTTTTGTGGATGTTTCATTAAATCCGCACCAAAGCCAGGTAATTGAAATTCCTTCTGCCCCAATTAAGGGTCAACCGGAATGCGAGTATTTCATCGATTTCTCGGTACGACTGAAGCAAGGTGTTTCCTTACTCCCTGAAGGTTTTGAAGTAGCTCACGAGCAATTCACCTACCCGGTTCCGGTGCATCCAATTGCTCCTTTTGAGCAATATGCTAAGCTTAAAGTCGATGAAAATGATGCGCTGATTCGTGTTGATGGACAAAACTTCAGCATTGCATTCAGTAAACAAGAAGGTACCATCTCACAATGGACTGTTAACGGAACCGACTTAATTCAGAAAGGTCCCGCCATTAATTTCTGGCGCGCCCCTAACGACAATGACAAAGGCAGCAACATGATTAAGCGTCTGGGTATATGGCGTGAGGCCAGCCAATCGGTAAAAGTGACTGGCATCAATGTTGAGGAAGCGACCAACTACAAGGCCATTGTTAATGTAAGCTACTCAATTGAAGCCATCGAATCGACGCAAACGGTGAGTTACGAAGTATTGGGCAATGGTAAAATCATTGTTACCAATAAGCTTCAATTAGGCAAAGATGACTTGCCTGCTCTTCCTCGCTTTGGCATGCGTATGGAAATGCCTGTTGAGTTCGATAATCTGAAGTTCTTTGGACGAGGCCCACACGAAAACTATTGGGACCGAAACCGTAGTGCATTTGTTGGCTATTACGAAAGCAAAGTAGCTGAGCAATACGTGCCCTATGTGCGTCCGCAGGAGAATGGTTACAAAACTGATGCACGCTGGTTTGAGTTGCGAAACAATAACGGTTGGGGTGTAAAGATCAGTGGCATGCCAACCTTAGGTTTCTCGGCACTGCACAACCCAATCGAAGATTTCGATCAGGAAACACACGATGAGTACAAACACCTCAACGACATCGTTAAGAAGGATGGCGTATACCTCACATTCGATTTGAAACAGATGGGTGTGGCAGGCGATAACTCATGGGGAGCTACTCCATACGAGCAATATACCTTGCCCGCCGAAAACTATGAGTTTAAATTCAGTATCGAACCTGTTTTTTAATAAATAGACAAAAGGTTATATATTTCACAAAAGAGTCTGGTTATTATTAATCAGGCTCTTTTGCCGTTAATAATTTAGGGGAGATATGCCAATTGGGTGTTATACTTTTAAAGTCCTTCTCGAATAAATACTATTTTTGAACGGAGATAAACAAATAATAATGAAAAAGGGGGTAGTTCGACTTTTATTATTGAGCATTGTGCTTGTTTTACTAAGCTTCTTATTAAAGAAAGCCGACCATTACACCTCTACCGACTCCTATTGCAACAGCTGTCATGTGCACGAGCATGCCCATAGCTCTTGGCTGCAATCGCCACACAATCACACTGCCGAACAAAAAGTACATTGCATTGATTGCCACCTGCCACCCAAAGGGCAAGGTTTTTATAAGGAAAAAGCAAAGGCTGGTATTCGCGACATCTATGCCTTTTATTTTAAGGACTCAACTGATTTTAACTGGCAACAAAAGTCGCAGGTTGAATTTGCCAAACACCATACCTACAAAGAATCCTGTATCCACTGTCATCCCAAGCTATTCCCTGTTGAGCTGTCAGAAAACGGTGAGTTGGCCCATTGGCATTATCAGCAAAATGAAAAGGAGATGCATTGCATCCAATGCCACATGAATGTGGGGCACGGAACCGATAAAAAAGCCAGCCATAACTACAAGCTATTAACCAACGAACATAAGCAGGACACCATCTACGCTATGGCTGCAGACATTCATTCATTCCGGGCGTTTACCGAAACCGTACCCGGAAGTGATGTTTCCTTCAGGATGCTGCCCGTGCAGGGAGAAAACAAGCAGGACAACAGCTCCACCTCTATCGAATCCTTTTTTATAGGAGAGATGGAAGTCAGCTGGGACGAATATCTGCTATTCCTCTCCGAAACCGAATCAGAAGGACGCTCTGACCATACCGAAGTGGATGGCATATCCGGAGCTACACCGCCGTGGGGCAATCCCGATCAGGGATGGGGATTAGGAACCCGACCAGCCATTACCATGACTCATCATGCGGCAATCGTTTACTGCCAATGGCTATCGCAAAAAACAGGTAAAAACTACCGCCTGCCCACCGAAGCCGAATGGGAACATGCTGCCCAAAAGGCAATTGAAAACCAAACCCTGAACAATCAACTCGTCAATACAAACAAAACAAAAACCACAGAGCCAGATAATATTCAACCCGATGCCATTGGCGCACGTCACCTGTTTGGCAATGTAAAAGAGTTCTGTTCCGACGCGTTTGAAAATAACAGTAAGGAATTTGTTATCAAGGGCGGCTCATTCAAATCGGATATTAATGAGTTAAGCCCGACCTATCGTGAATCGACACAACACGACAATTGGTTGAAAACCGATCCGCAGATACCTAAAAGCATCTGGTGGTATTCCGATTGCAACGATGTGGGATTTAGAGTTGTACTTAGCTATCAAGCAAAATAAAACAGTTAGATATGAGCAAGCATACACGTCGCGATTTTATCAACAAAACGGTTCTGGCCGGAGGATTTGCTTTGGCCGCTGGTGCAATAAGCTGTCGTAAACAAAAGCAGACTTTTGATTTGCCCCATACAGCACCAGATGGACCGGTACTAAAGGCTGGTTTGGTCGGTTGTGGTTCGCGCGGAACGGGTGCAGCTCTTAACTTTTTAGACGCCGGGCCCTCGCTGGAACTGGTGGCTCTGGGCGATGTATTTGATGACAAGCTGCAAAAGTGTCGTGCCAATATTAAAAAAGAAAGAGGCATTGAAATAGACGCTGAGAAATGCTTTGTGGGCTTTGATGCCTTTGAAAAAGTGATTGATGCCGGAGTTGATATTGTCCTATTGGCCACACCTCCTTACTTCCGGCCAGAGCACTTTGAGGCAGCCGTTAAAGCCGGCAAGCACATTTTCATGGAAAAACCGGTTGCCGTAGATCCTGCCGGCATTCGCTCAATCCTTATTAATGGCATGCGTGCCAAAGAAATGGGCCTATCGGTGGTGACCGGCACCATCAAAAGGCACCAGGTTGACTATCTGGCGACTTACGAGAAAGTATCGCAGGGAGCCATTGGTGAGATTGTGGCCGGTAACTGTTACTACAATCAGGGCAAACTGTGGCACGTTAATCCACGCGCCGAATGGAGCGAAATGGAAGCGATGATTCGCAACTGGGTGAACTGGTGCTGGCTATCGGGCGACCACATTGTGGAGCAACACATTCATAACATCGACCTGATGAACTGGTTCATTGGCTCTCATCCGCTGAAGGCAACGGGCTTTGGCAGCAGGCAACGTCGCACTACGGGCGACCAGTACGATAATTTCAGTGTCGATTACATCTATCCAGATAATGTGCATGTGCACAGCATGTGCCGCCAAATAAATGGTTGCTCTACTAATGTAACTGACAACATCAGGGGAACACATGGTTACACCAATTGCGAAAACACCATCTTTAGTCCTCAGGGCGAAGTACGCTGGAAATTTCCATTGACCGAAGAGCAAGAACAGGATCGCTGGCATTTCTTCTGGCGCGCTTTTGTACAGGAACACATCGATTTGGTAACGGCCATCCGCAACAAGCAACCTATCAACGAAGCACAACAAATAGCCGAATCCACCCTCACTGCCATTATGGGGCGCATATCTGCCTACACGGGTAAAGTGGTTACCTGGGATGAACTGCTCAACAGTGAGCTTAAACTTGGCCCTAAACATTTTGTGATGGGTGATGTGAACATCAGTAAAACCATACCAGTACCCGGTCAATAATGGATAAGCATACAATCACCTGCACACATTGCAACTCCATCTTTGATAAAGATGAATTACAAAGAAGCTGTTGCAACTGCTTCTGTTGCACCGGTTGCGAGATATACATATGTGCCAGCTGCCAGCAGGAGATAGTTATAGCCCCCATAGGTCAACCACCAGGCTACACAAGGAACCCTCCTCCGCCAAACACCTCCTGTCCAAATAATTAATAACATTTTGCAAAAAATGTTAATCCTCTTTTTTTGGCACATTTTTTATTGATTCATCACCAAACAATTAAAATAAAACAATGATGAAGTCAATTCAAAGTATTTTTATCGCACTGGGTATTTTAGTGAGTGTTTCGGTGCAAGGAGGAGAGAGAGGTTTAATTGAAGTATTCAACCACGCCAATTCAGGACAGTCAATCATCTCAGTCATTAACACTGGATATAGCTACAATAACCTTAAGTTGGTATGTAACACAACTGGCGAATCATTTATTCAGGAATCTATTGAAAACACCCCAAATTTCCAGAAACTTGTTGATCTAAAAACCTTAAAAGACGGCGATTACACCGTTGAACTGGAAGGTAACGGAGAGTCTGTTCAAAAGAAGATTAATGTACAGTATGGCGAATTAAGAAACGCCGACCTGGCAAAAGATATTTTCGAAGAAACCAAGAACATGAAGTTCTTCCTGGATGACAAGAAGGAGAAACTTACGGTAAGCTACATAAATCCGGATAAAGATGAGCTAACCATTAAGCTTGTAAACATGGACACCAACAAGGTGGTTGAGCGTATCAAAGGAAGCAGTAACATCGCTTACTCAAACATCATTGAGGTAGATCACTTAAGAAAAGGAAACTACAGGACAACACTTATTTCGGGTGATACTTCTTACCATTTTGATTTTACTCGATAAGCTTAAAAAGACTTGTAACAGAGTATAAAGAAATTTAAAAACCGAAATAGCAATGTTTCGGTTTTTTTTGGCATTCAAAGCAAATGAAATCATCGGCCACGAAATATTAAAGCTTTTTAACGTTTATCGCAATCCCAGCAATAAACTAACTACACCTTTGCTTGTTTACTTGTAGATAGTTAAATATCACCCACAGGAACTGCCAAACCTTTTAATTTCCTGTTAATTTATCTATTTTTGCGCCGTTTTATTCGACGATTATAAAGTAAAAACAGAAAAAGATTTAAATATTATCACATGAGCAAGAAAACGATTTTGATTATCCTTGATGGATGGGGATATGGAGACCATTCGAAATCAGATGGTATCTTCACAGGTGAAACACCATATTTCGATAGCTTGGTTAAGAACTATCCAAACTCCAAACTGCAAGCTTCGGGCGAGAACGTGGGTTTACCTGACGGACAGATGGGTAACAGCGAAGTGGGTCACTTAAACATTGGTGCCGGACGCGTTGTATATCAGGATTTAGTAAAGATTAACCGTGCTTGTGCAGACGGAAGTATTGCTCAAAACCCTGAAGTGGTTAAAGCCTACACATATGCCAAAGAAAATGGCAAAAAGATTCACTTCCTAGGTTTGTTATCTAAAGGTGGGGTGCACTCAAGCCAGGAGCACCTGTATAAACTATTAGATATTGCTAAAGAATACGGCATCGAAGAGCGTGCTTTTGTTCATGCTTTCATGGATGGCCGCGACACCGACCCTAAAAGCGGTAAAGGCTTTATGACTGAATTACTTCAGCACATGGAAAAATCAGGTGGACAAGTTGCTTCAGTAATTGGCCGCTACTACGCCATGGACCGCGATAAGCGCTGGGAGCGTGTGAAAGAAGCATACGACCTGATGGTGAACGGAACAGGTAAAGCCACTACTGATATCATCGCAGCCATTGATGAATCATACGCCAATGGTGTAACCGATGAGTTTATCAAAGCGCTTAGCCACGTGGATGCTAACGGAAAACAAGTTGGTACTATCCAGGAAGGTGATGTAGTGGTATTCTTTAACTTCCGCAACGACCGTGCCCGCGAAATCACTCAGGTGTTAACACAGGAGGACATGCCTGCTGAAGGTATGAAGACCATTCCATTGCACTACTGCACCATGACGCCTTATGATGCAACTTTTAAAGGAATGCATATTTTATACGATAAGGATAATGTAACCAATACCATTGGTGAGGTGGTTGCCAATAATGGCCTTAAACAACTACGTATTGCCGAAACAGAGAAATATGCTCACGTAACTTTCTTCTTCTCAGGTGGCCGCGAGGCTGTATACGAAGGCGAAGACCGCATATTGGTGAACTCACCAAAGGTGGCTACTTACGACCTGCAACCTGAAATGAGTGCCTTCGAGGTGAAAGATAAGATTGTAGCTGAGCTAAATCAGAACAAATACGATTTCATCGCCTTGAACTATGCTAATGGCGATATGGTTGGTCACACCGGTGACTACGATGCCATTATGAAAGCGGTTAAAGCGGTGGACGACTGTCTGGAAGCAACTGTGGAAGCTGCTAAAGCCAACGGTTACGAAGCCATCATTATTGCTGACCACGGTAATGCTGATAACGCGATTAACGCTGATGGGTCCCCAAACACGGCCCACTCACTAAACCCGGTTCCTTTTATTTGGGTAACCGAGCGTCAGGGTGATATCAAAGATGGTATTTTGGCCGATGTGGCACCTTCATTGCTTCGCCTGATGAACTTGGAGCAACCAGAAGAAATGACTGGTGAATCACTGATTGAATTGAAGTAAGACTCAAACAATTGATTTGATATAAAGGCAACTCGTAAAGGGTTGCCTTTCTTTTTATCTGTTATTGGCAAACAATAGGTGTTCAAGCGTGTTTCATACAAAAATCAAGTAATGAATCAGCACAAACGCAAGGAGCTTCAAGCCGTAAAGGTCATTAGCAATCAACTATTGGCAACGAATGTTCACCATATTAAACTGGAGAAACCTTTTTCTTTCCAGGCCGGACAAGTAGTTGCCCTGACTATGCATCCCACTGATGAGCCTCGCCTCTACTCCATCGCCTCCGGAACCAGCCAAGCTTACCTGGGCATCCTGTTTGATGTGAAGCCCGACGGTGAATTAACGCCTCCATTATCAAAGGTGAAACCCGGTGACACCTTATATATATCAGCGCCGTTTGGAAAGTTTTTATGCAAAGAGCAGCCCGCTACCTGGATAGCCACCGGTACCGGCATCGCCCCTTTCATCTCGCTGGTTGAATCAGGTTTAGCCAATAACATCGCTTTGCTGCATGGCGCCCGCACCATCGATAAATTCTATTTCCAGGATGAGCTTCAGGATAAACTTGGTGAAAACTACCTTAGGTTTTGCACCACCGAATCGGGCCCACAGATAATGGAAGGCCGGCTGACCAACTATTTGGAAAATGCTACCAATCTGCCAACCAATAATAAATACTATCTTTGTGGCGGTTCGCAAATGGTGATTGATGTACGCGAAATACTGATTGCGAAAGGCGTTCCTTACGACAATATTATAGCAGAAATATATTTTTAGAGATGAGCAAAGAGGCACTATACGGTAAAACACTGAGTGAGTTAAAGGTTTGTGTGACAGAATTGGGTTTACCCGCATTCACCTCCAAGCAAATAGCCGACTGGTTGTATAAAAAGCATGCAACCTCCATTGAAGACATGACCAACCTGTCGAAAAAAGCCAGGCTTCAACTAAGCGAAAACTATGAAGTGGGTTTAACGCCGCCGCAATCCTTTCAAGAGTCGGTGGATGGCACCAAAAAGTACCTGTTTCAAACGCATAGCCAGCAGTTTATTGAAGCGGCCTATCTGCCCGAGGAAAACAGAAACACCCTTTGCATCTCATCTCAGGTTGGCTGTAAAATGGGCTGCCTGTTCTGCATGACGGCTCGTCAGGGCTTTCAGAAAAACCTGAGCAGCAACGAAATACTCAACCAGATAGCCAGCTTGCCCGAGCGCGATACCTTAACCAATGTGGTGTACATGGGCATGGGCGAACCAATGGACAACATCGAAAATGTGCTGAAAAGTCTCGAAATTATCACTGCCGATTGGGGCTATAGCTGGAGTCCGCGCCGCATCAATGTCTCTACCATAGGAGTAGTGCCTGCCATGCGCCGTTTCATCGAAGAGTCCGAAGCTCACCTGGCCATCAGCCTGCACTCACCTTTCAACGAAGAGCGTAAACAGTTGATGCCCATAGAGAATGTTTATACAGCCGAAAAAGTGATTGAAGCATTGCGTGATTACGATTTTGGCCGCCAGAGACGCATTTCATTTGAATACATCATGTTTAAGGGCGTTAACGACTCTCCTCAACACGTAAAAGGCCTGCTACAACTACTCAACGGAATAAAATGCCGTATTAATCTTATCCATTTCCACCCTATTCCTGACTCGCCACTTAAAGGAAGTGACTATAAAACCATGGAAATGTTTCGCGATAAGCTTTCGCAGAAAGGGATTACCACCACCATCAGAAAATCGCGCGGCGAAGATATTTATGCCGCCTGCGGTTTATTATCAACGAAGAAACTGGTTCAGAAGGATACAGAACAAGACTACTAACCTAAAGCATTTTCCTGCAAGCTATTGACATTCATAATTAAGCTTTTTAGATTTATCAATAATTAAAATTCCAATAACCAAATCTAAAAAAATGCTTAAACTAATTTTGAACGGAACAGTCGGAAAAGATGCTGACGTGATGGATGTAGGCAACCGAAAAGCCATTAACTTCAATGTAGCCGTTTCAATGGACTACAAAAATACACAAGGCGAAAAAGTAGAACGCACCGAATGGGTGAAAGCCGTTCTGTGGCGCAGTGAAAAGCAAAGTACAAAAATTGCCGATTACTTAAAAAAAGGTCAAAAAGTATTGATAGAAGGTATACCCGGAAGCGAAGGCTACCAGTCTAAAGATGGACACATCAAGGCATCATTGCACGTTAACGTCAAAGATATTGAACTCTTAAATTAAGCCATTAATGAATTGCAAAGGCTGCCCCCATTGAAGCGTACAGTCTTTGCTATTCAATGTTTCCAGCCCATTCATACCAGCTCTTTCATAAATCTTTGTATTTTTGAATACAAAACAATTTGTGGTATGAAGATCCTATCGATTACATTATTTGTGGCCCTTTTATTCGCTTCGTGTGGCCCCAATAAGCAAGAACTGGCTAAAGCAAAATATAACAGAGCAGAACAACTGTTTGCTGACAAGAATTTTAACGATGCAAAGCTGGAAATTGATTCGATTGCCGAACTCTACCCCGGACAAATTGAATATATCACACGTGGCAACGATCTGTTACGTAAAATTACCATAGAAGAACAAAAGCAGAATAAAGTTTTTTTGGACAGCATGCTTCAGACAAAACGAGCAGAGCTGGAACCATTAATGAAAAATTTTATTGAATCATCAGATTATGGTGCAAAGAAAATACTGATACACAAACGCCAAAAGCCCGAAAACTCATACGGAAGAACATACCTAAGAGCTCATCTTGATTTGGAAGGCAACTTCTATATATCCAGCAGATACACTGGCACTGATAGAATATACCATGATCAGATAAAAGTATATTTCAGCGGTAACGAAGCACTAAGTGAAGTAGTTCCTGAGGATGGCTTCAACAACCGTCATTTTGAGGACGGCGAAAACCAATGGGAAGTCATTAATTTTAAAGATGGAAAGGATAATGGTGTCATTGACTTTATTGCACAAAATGCCAATCAATCAATTAAAGTGCAGTTCAGAGGTAAAAAATACTACTACATTGTGATGGAGAAATTTGACAAGGAGGCCATACGCGATGGCTACGAAATTTCTTTCGTATTAAAAGAAATCAAACGCATTGAAGAAGAACTGAACAAAGTAAAAGCTGAACTAAATCGCTTAAATGCGTAAACTAAGCATAAGACAGCCATACTGCTGCATGAATTTGCAGCAGTTTTTGCACACTCCTACTACAATTAATTCCCTAATTCACAAGCGTTACAAATTACAAAAGCTACAATCCTATACTTTCACAATCATTTTTAGTCCTTTCATCAAAAAAGTAGGCTAAAAGGTATAAACCTTAATAACTTTAGCTAATTAGTTTTACTCACAAAACTACATTAGCATGCAAACCACTACCCCAATTAACAAGTTATGCAAAATAACTTGTTTAGCTTTTTTCGCCATATTATTGCCAGCTTTAGCTGTTGGGCAAAATCCTGTTGCCAATGATGATGCTGCAACAGTAAATGAAGGTGCTGCCGTCACAATTGACCTAACTGACAATGATACCGATGCTGACGGAATTAATGTTACAACCGTATCATTGGGAGCTGCCACAAACGGCAGCCTCTTAAACAATAATGACGGAACGGTTACCTACACACACGATGGCTCTGAAACTACATCAGACAGCTTTACATACACGGTTAATGACAATACTGGTGCCACTTCAAATTCTGCAACAGTTAATATTACCATTACTCCTCAGAACGATGCGCCGGTTGCCAACAATGATGCTGCGACTGTGAACGAAGGAGCATCCGTTACTATTGACCTGACCGATAATGATACCGATGCTGATGGCACCATTAACAATGGCTCTGTTTCTGTAGGAACGGCAAACAACGGAACCATTGTCAATAATGGTAATGGAACAGTTACTTATACCCATGACGGTTCGGAAACTACCAGTGACAGCTTCACCTATACCGTTAACGATAACAACGGAGCCACATCAAATACCGCAACTGTTAACATTACCATTACGCCTCAGAACGATGCACCAGTTGCCAATAATGATGCGGCCACGGTTAACGAAGGAGCTTCGGTTACCATTAACCTGACAGGCAACGATACAGATGCTGATGGCACCATTAA
>NZ_JAGTAR010000119.1 GCF_018156225.1 Carboxylicivirga sediminis | reverse complement strand
GGCCGCTACACCCACAAGGTGGCCATCAGTAATCATCGGCTGCGTTCAATCGATTTGCATTCTGTAAGTTTCACCGCTAAAGACTACCGGAAAGGCGGACAGAAACATGTGATAACCCTTACTCATCAGGAATTTATCCGCCGCCTGAGTTTACACATACTGCCCAAAGGCTTTGTGCGTATCCGTCATTACGGTATACTGGCTTCGTCGCTAAAACAAACGGTAAGGGAGCTGGTTGAACAACAAATTGGCAAAGCTACCATTAAACAACGACCGCCTATAAAACATCGTGTTTGCTATACCTGTGGCAAGGGACAACTTGTTACACTCATTACTTTTGATGCCCGTGGACCACCACCTTTGGAGCTATTACCTCACCT
>NZ_JAGTAR010000118.1 GCF_018156225.1 Carboxylicivirga sediminis | reverse complement strand
AACAAGTCGGCTTCGCGCTGGCGTACCCATTCCTCCCGCTTATGGCCCTGGCATTTGGGACAATGACGGTTACGGCACGAGTTATAGCTCAGGTGCAAAGCCTGGCAATTGGGGTTATCACAACGGTCGATGTGCCCACCCAGTTTAGCAGTTCGACAAGCTGCCAGGGCATACAGGGCACGTGCCTGCCAGCTATTGGTGCACAGCTGTTCTATCCGGTCGAGATGTTGATTTAACACATCGGCCACTTCATGGCGGGGCTTCATGGCCTGGGCTGCTTGTACAGCTTATCCAATGGCGAGAAGCCGCGGTATTTGTCCAGCTGCGCCACATGCAGGTACACCATGGTGGTTTTGATATCCACATGCCCCAGGAGGTCCTT
>NZ_JAGTAR010000117.1 GCF_018156225.1 Carboxylicivirga sediminis | reverse complement strand
AATCATCGCAGTGCTATTGCGGTACCAAATTATATGAAAGGTTTTCCATACTACCTTCAACAACAAGGGTATTATACTTCCAACAATAAAAAGACTGATTATAATGTAGGCGACGAAAAAGCCTATACCGCTGAAGCTTGGCACGAGAGTGCTGATACAGCAGGTTGGTGGAACAGGGCAGAGGGGCAACCTTTCTTTGCAGTCTTCAATTTTATGGATTCACACCAGTCGCGCACCATGACACACACCTATGGTTGGTATAAGAAACAGGTAATAAATGAGTTGGCTACTGAAGAACGTATAGGTGAGAATGACTTTGATATGCCTCCATTTTATAACGATACGCCTGCTATGCGTAAGCAGTTTGCCCGGGTTTATAACTCC
>NZ_JAGTAR010000116.1 GCF_018156225.1 Carboxylicivirga sediminis | reverse complement strand
AATCATCGCAGTGCTATTGCGGTACCAAATTATATGAAAGGTTTTCCATACTACCTTCAACAACAAGGGTATTATACTTCCAACAATAAAAAGACAGATTATAATGTAGGCGACGAAAAAACCTATACTGCTGAAGCCTGGCACGAGAGTGCTGATACAGCAGGTTGGTGGAACAGGGCAGAGGGGCAACCATTCTTTGCAGTCTTCAATTTTATGGATTCACACCAGTCGCGCACCATGACACACACCTATGGTTGGTATAAGAAACAGGTACTAAATGAGTTGGCTGCTGAAGAACGTATAGGTGAGAATGACTTTGATATGCCTCCATTTTATAACGATACGCCTGCTATGCGTAAGCAGTTTGCCCGGGTTTATAACTCC
>NZ_JAGTAR010000115.1 GCF_018156225.1 Carboxylicivirga sediminis | reverse complement strand
TTCCCGTTCGCTCGCCACTACTTAGGAAATCACTTTTGTTTTCTCTTCCTCCGGGTACTTAGATGTTTCAGTTCCCCGGGTTTGCCTCCATAAATGGATAGTATATCTTCAATATACTGGGTTGTCCCATTCGGAAATCTGCGGATTAATAGTTATTTGCACTTCCCCGCAGCTTATCGCAGCTTATCACGTCCTTCATCGCCTCTGAGAGCCTAGGCATCCCCCGTACGCCCTTTTCTACTTTCTTTTACACACACCTAGTTGGTGTCTATGATTTTGATTTGTGTTGCCAATATGTCAAAGATCTTTTGCTTTTGCTTACAGCTTATAGCTGATGGCCTATAGCTTGTGATATCGTTGGAATCGAACCAACTTAAAAACCATTATATC
>NZ_JAGTAR010000114.1 GCF_018156225.1 Carboxylicivirga sediminis | reverse complement strand
AAAGTGAGTTTCCAGCCAAGTGTTAAAGTAAAAGAAACACTCAAGGCCGTTAAGTATGAGAAAGCTTAAAAGCAATGGAAGGTTAAAGAGTAAATCACTTTTTTATTGCCTGCCCTTTAATTATGCCCACTGTCAGATGCTGGCAGGGCAGCTGTAAACATCAGGAAAGTCCCCTCCACAGGGGACTTTTTTGGTGTATAGAAGTAATGCTTAGACGAAAAGCTTATTTTTGCTACTACAAAACAGGAAGAGAAATGGGAAACAGTGAGCTACTCAATCATTTTCTTTTATTTGGCATCATCCTAACCATTGGGTTAATTCTGATTCTGGCCAAGAAGGAACACCGGAATCTGCCCAATCTGATATTTGCCATTTTAATGGTTAACCTCACTATATTTAACTC
>NZ_JAGTAR010000113.1 GCF_018156225.1 Carboxylicivirga sediminis | reverse complement strand
TTGCCACAAAATGAGATGGGTAGAGCCTGTATGATGGAATTGCGCAAATATGGTGTGGACACCAGCCAAATTATTTATGGAGGCGAACGACTGGGGATTTATTTTTTAGAAACAGGAGCTGTAGCGCGTGCCAGTAAAGTGGTTTACGACAGGGCACATTCATCATTCTCATGTATCCAAAAAGGGATGATTAACTGGGAAGAGGTGTTGAAAGATGCCAGCTTCTTTCACTGGACAGGTATAACACCTGCCGTTTCACAAGGTGCAGCCGATGCCTGCCTGGAAGCTATTCAGGTGGCCAACCGCATGGGTGTAGCTGTTTCGTGTGATCTGAATTATCGGAAAAACCTATGGAAATACGGTAAAAAGGCATCAGAAGTGATGCCTGAGCTGGTGGCTGGTTGCGACATT
>NZ_JAGTAR010000112.1 GCF_018156225.1 Carboxylicivirga sediminis | reverse complement strand
AATGTCGCAACCAGCCACCAGCTCAGGCATCACTTCTGATGCCTTTTTACCGTATTTCCATAGGTTTTTCCGATAATTCAGATCACACGAAACAGTTACCCCCATACGGTTGGCCACCTGAATAGCTTCCAGGCAGGCATCGGCTGCACCTTGCGAAACGGCAGGTGTTATACCTGTCCAGTGAAAGAAGCTGGCATCCTTCAACACCTCTTCCCAATTAATCATCCCCTTTTGGATACTTGAGAATGATGAATGTGCCCTGTCGTAAACCACTTTACTGGCACGCGCCACAGCTCCTGTTTCTAAAAAATAAATACCCAGTCGTTCGCCTCCATAAATAATTTGGCTGGTGTCCACACCATATTTGCGCAATTCCATCATACAGGCTCTACCCATCTCATTTTGTGGCAA
>NZ_JAGTAR010000111.1 GCF_018156225.1 Carboxylicivirga sediminis | reverse complement strand
GCGGTGGAGTGATGTCTTCAGTAGGTTCAGAAAACTGCAACTTGCAGGCTGTAGGCCTGCCACAATAATAACCCGGGGTAAGCGCAGCGACACCCCGGGACACGTCAACCCAATCAAAAACCGGTGCAACCGGGCATTAATAAATGAAGGATGTAATTAGCACCGGAATAGCCAGCTATTTGATGCCCACTCAACTCGACGTTAGTGCCCAGTGCTTAGTGCACTTGTTGTGACGGATGATCATCTTCCCCTTGGGGAAGTCCGCGTAGCGGGATGGGGGGATTGGGTTATAGGTTGTAGGCTATAGCTGTTAGGGCTAAGGGAATAGGACGCTGTGTTGTAGCAATAGAGCTCGTTAGCAGCGGTGGAGTGATGTCTTCAGTAGGTTCAGAAAACTGCAACTTGCAGGCTGTAGGCCTGCCACAATAATAACCCGGGGTAA
>NZ_JAGTAR010000110.1 GCF_018156225.1 Carboxylicivirga sediminis | reverse complement strand
TCTCCCTCATACTCACCCTTTGCTTCCCTAAAGGGAACAGCGCGCAGGGTAAGCCCCTTTAGGGGTTTGGGGTAGTATCTGGAGGTGTTTAACGGCACGAAAAACCCTTAACTTAATGACATTGATACGACAAGGGGGCGTCCTGAGAAGCAAAAAAGATAATAACAAACTTATCATTCGTAATAAATCACCTCACCTCAATCCTCTCCTTTATGGAGAGGAAGCCCTGATCTAATAATATTGCTCTATATGAGAGTTAGTTATCTTTCTGAGTGAGGTACCTTCTCCTGGATGAGGATTTATTCCGCCAAAGCGGAAAGGCCGAGATAAGGGCTTTTTGTCCTCGAGCCGGACGGGCTTATCCTGTTTCTCTTTTAGAAGAATTATGTCCTTTCATTTTTGCCTGCAGCAGCAAAAACGAAACAAAAAATGCCGCCGCTGCA
>NZ_JAGTAR010000010.1 GCF_018156225.1 Carboxylicivirga sediminis | reverse complement strand
AAAATCTTCACAGATAGTTTTCCAATGGAAAACAATTAATCTGGGTCAATCTGCGCAATCTGTGGTCTTAATAGTAAGTTTAAATGCGATTGCCGTGAGTTTCTATGCCTATGGGTAAAAACAGCCGCAAAACCAGACAGCACTCATTCAGAACCAGCAAACAAAAAAGCCACCACAACTCGTTAGTTGCAGTGGCTTCATACAAAAACCAAAACCTTTAGTCTATATTATTTGGTCTTTACTTTTTCAGTACAGGATTAATGTACAGGTCCTCATAATACCCTTCATTCGGACCACCTGTAAACGCAATGGCAAACGGATTGCGGAAAACAATATCTCCTGTTACGGGGTCAATATCCCCTATTAAATAACCTTCTGTGATAATTCCACCAGGTGTCTCATCGTCACCAAACATGGTTAGCACATTTGTACCGTCATTGTAGGTCTGCTGACCGTAAGCAATACTAACTGTCATGGCTTCTAAATCAACTGTTCCCTTTACTTTGGTTGACAAAGCAAAATCTTCATTATCGCGATAATACCCAAGCACAATGCCCACTTCAGTATCACTGCCCTCAACAGAGAATATTTGATTGACTTCCTGCAGACCATTGCCATTCCATGGCGAATCATAATTCAGTGTATAGGAGCCTAACACTGATGCCAGGGGGTGTTCATCATCAATGATGGTTACTAATACTTTAGACTGCTTACCATCAGCCAGTCCCAGGTCAGCATTAATATCATTGGAAACCATGGTCAGATAAAACTGCTTATCACCATCGGTCTCGTCATTGTCCATCACTTTAATCGAAACTTCCTGGAAATACTCCCCACGAAATGTAATCGTTTCATCCCCCACTATTTCAAAGTCAAGGCCTTCTATTGCCGGATTATCCAATCCTTCACTGTCTGCTGCCAAAACTACCGTACCAATAGCCTTGCTTTTGGCGATATACAGACTCAAGTCTAATCTGTCTTCTGAGTTCTCACTTATGGACGCACTCTCAGCCTCAAAAGCAAAGTAGGCATCCTGGTCATCAAACAGTTGCTTATCAGCTTCGCCACATGCCCCAACGAGCAATGCAATAATGGCGAGAAATATATATTTCACTATGTAATTCATAATTTTATTGTCTTTTCAGATAACTACTAACTATTCTGTATAACCTCCGTTTTGAACCATGTTATCATTGGCAAATATTTCTTGCTGAGGAATGGGAAATACAAATCGATAATCGCCAGCCGGCAGATTCTTTGCGGTTGTTTCCGAATCCTCATCTAATCGACTAACACCTAAATTCCAGCGTTTAAGGTCGTAAAAACGATGGCCTTCATAAGCAAGCTCACGGCGTCTTTCCAGCTGCAGTGCTTCCATGGCCTCTGCGGCAGTATTAAAGCTCAATAAAACAGGGTTGACCAAACGCTGACTACGCAGATTATTTAATTCTGAAGCCGCTTCATCCAACATATCTTTTGCGATATATGCTTCTGCCTTAATCAATACAAGTTCTGATACCCTGAAAACTTTTAAGTCAACAACGTTTGGCTTATCATTGGGACGACCATCATGCTTTATAACCACATCCTGCCCTCCTGAATTCTTGCCAAAGAAGGCCAGAGCACGTATGTCGCCATCTTCATACTGATTCATTAAATCATATGACGGATGAAAGAAGATATCGCCATTTGAGCTACGTGTATAGTAATCGCCAAGCGTACCGTTCTCGCGAAACAGTTTAAAAATAACCTCAACGCCTTCAGTAACGGCATCATCCCACACTCCTGTATATTCATCACGATTGGCCAGGCGCACACCTGTTTCAAGGCATTTATCAGCTGCTTCAATGGCTAAATCCCAATTGCGCATATATAATCCTACACGTGCTTTTAATGCATAGGCAGCTGCTTTGGTTGCGAAATAGCTTCCCTCAGCTTTATCAGGTAAAGACGGCAGTGCTGCGTCAATATCACCCAGTATATTCTTATAAACTACCCCTTGTGGCAAACGTGCAGGTGACTCTACACCTGCTTCGTATTTATAAGGGATACCCAGCGGATCATTCGAATCATAGTTTTTACAGTACAGACGCACAATTTCGAAATGAGCATAAGCGCGTGTGAAAACTAATTCGGCTTTGATTCTTTTTACATCTTCATCTTCCGCATCGAATCGCTCTGCCACCTCTAATATGCGGTTAGCACGGTCTACCAAAGTAGCGTTGCCATTCCAGGTACCACTTAAATCACCAGTTGAGGCATTATAAGTCCAGTTATGAACCTGTACTCCCTGGCCGGTGTTACTCAATGAGTAGCGTAAATCGTCGCTGGCCCAGTCACTCATACCTACAATACCATGACCTCCGTAAGTACCCATAACCCCAACAAGGCCTTTTTCAAGGTCTTCAATTGTTTCAAATGCTTTATCGCTACTAATTGAATCAGTTGGTTCTATATCTAAAGAACAACTTGACATTAACAGCATTCCTGCAAAAAAAGCAGTGATTATATTTCTATTTTTCATGTGTTAAATTTTATTACATATTGTCACATGGAACTCCCAGTGAATTTTAGCTTGAGATATGTATATCTTAGAAGGTCAAATCAAGACCAAGGGTGAAAATTCGGGGAGTTGGATATTCATATTGGGCAATATTATTACTATCCTCAGGATCAAAACCAGTCCATTTTGTCCAGGTAAACAGATTCTGACCTTGTCCATAAAGTCGCATACTTTTTATAAATCCAACTTTACTCAACACCGTTTTAGGTACATTATAAGCAATCATCAGGTTGCGGAAACGTAAATATGAGGCGTCTTCAATATCTTTTGAAGAAAACTCGCGCTGAGAGTGGACCCCTTGGATTTCGGTCATGTCACCTGGTTTTTGCCAGATATCTAACATGTTGGAAGACATGTTGAACTGCGCAAAATTGGGATTCTCCTGGAAGAATGACTGGTTGTTGAAACGATAAAACCCTTGCGCAAAGGTGAAGTGAGCACTCAACTCAAATCCTTTATAACTCACCGAAGTATTAAATCCGCCAAAGAATGGAGGCTCAGATGAACCAAAGTCTGCCACATTATTATCGGCACTATAGTCAGTGGTAACCTGTCCATCTTTGGTATAATACATAGCATCACCGGTTGCAGGATTAACACCGGCCCACTGCACAATATAATGCGAATTAATAGGCAAACCGACGCGAACGATGGATGTTCCCTGCTCAAATTCCTTTACCTGCCCCAGGTCAGTAATCTCATTCGCATTGTATGACAGGTTGGTTCCTACCGTCCATGTTAAATCGCGGTTACGAATGATGTCGTAATTAATCAGTAACTCGGCACCACGGTTACGCATCTCACCGGCATTGGTGGTTTGGATATTACCCGGAACACCATCCCATGCGGAGAAGGTTTGTTGAATAAACAAATCAGAGGTTCTGTCATTATACAGATCAATCGAACCATTTAAGCGATTATTAAACAGGTTGTAATCAATACCCACATTGAACTTGTGAGCCACCTCCCATTTGATATTCGGGTCTCCGGCTTGTGCTAAGTAATAGCCCGGATTACCGGCATACTCGGTGTTTGACCAAAGCGTTTTTGATTCAAAATTGCCAATGCCTTCCTGGTTACCAGTGGTACCATAACTGATTCTGAACTTCAGATTATTCACCCAATCAACCTGGCTCATAAAGCCTTCGCGTGCCACATCCCAGGTAAAACCTGCTGAATACAAAACAGCGTACTGATTATTCGTACCAAAAGCAGAAGAACCATCGCGACGTAAACTTCCTGAGAAAGTGTATTTACCATCGTAGGTATAGTTAACCAATGAAAACAATGAGAACAAAGCACGCTCACTTTTATAACCACTTACTGTTGGGATATAACCATTGGTATCTGTACCAGGCGTAATAGTTGCTGGTGTTTCAGGCAATTTCGGATCCAAGCCATAACCTGTATAACCAAAGTTGAAATATTCCCTGTTTAAATATTCTGTTCCGACAACGGCCGATACAGTATGGATATCATTAAAGACTTTTTTGAAATCCAGTGTATTGGTGAAACTGGTGGCCGTGCGACGACTAAAGGTTTCACTGATGGACCCATCGCGTCCCGGAGCACCTTCGCCCAAACTGTTTGAGTAAAAGCTATCAGGACTTACCCAGCGCTCATACAGGCTATGACGATAATCAATACCGTACTGGCTTTTGGCAGTTAAATAGGGTAATACATCCCACTCCAGTGTAAAGGCCCCAATAAACTTTGTTTCCTCCTCCTTATTGGTAGAGTTGGCCATCATATCCAAGGCATTGGTTCCTGTTTTACTATATGGGTTGTACAAACTATTATTTTCGTCCTCAGTTAAATGGGGGTTCACGTAACGATAATGCCCGGCTGCTAATTCGCCATCTGCATTGTAAGGCTCTTCCCACGGGTTAGCTAAATAAACGGCAGCATAAGGATTACTTAGCGCCACGCCTCCTTCACTCTCGATATGGTTGATCTTTGATTGACCAATGGTGGTGTTAATACCCACTCTGATATTTTCAAACAGCTGATGATCCAGGTTAAGTCGCCCGGTATTTCTGTTTAGGTCAGAACGTGGTGATAAACCTTCCTGGTAGTAGTTCTGGTAAGACACATAGTATTTAGTCTTTTTATTACCACCCGAAAAATTTACTTCATTGCTCATTGTTTTACCATTGCGGTAAAACTGATCCTGCCAATCGGTATTAATCTGACGTAATCGATTTAATTCGGCCACCTGAGCTGCCTGCGCTTCAGGACTTAACAGTTCGTAGTTGGGGTTCATTGGACTTAACTCCCAGCCCGGACCTTTTTTAGCAATTTGCTCAAACCACAGTTTTTCTGATGAATTCATCATGTCAAACTTCTCAACGCCTTTGATAGAAATACCTGACTGGTGACGCACATTAACCGTTGAAGTACCTTCAGCACCACTTTTGGTAGTAATTAAGATGACACCATTACTGGCTCTTGAACCATAGATAGCTGTTGATGCAGCATCTTTCAAGACACTTACCGTTTCAAAATCATTCGCATTTAAACTGCCAAACACACCCGGCTCAATAGGTACACCATCAACCACATATAAAGGCTCATTGGAGGCCATAATAGAGCCCGTACCACGGATTCGTACTTTGGTGTTGCTCGATCCGGGCTGCCCTGAACCGCTCGATATTTGCAGACCTGTTGTTTTACCTTGCAGCATCTGGTCAAAAGTGGCAACGGGCATCTGTTCCAGCTCTTTGGCCGACACAACAGAGATAGCACCTTTCAGACCTACTTTACCTTTACTACCATAGGCCGTTACAACCACTTCATCCAGGTCTTTACTATCGCTCTCAAGCACAACGTCAATTACATTTCTTCCTTCAATGACTTGTTCCTGGCTCGACATTCCAATAAAAGAGAAAACCAGTGTGCCGGCATCTGCCGGTACCGACAGATTATACTGCCCGTCTATATTAGTGACAGTACCAATGGTGGTACCTTTTACCAACACAGATACACCCGGCATGGTAAATCCATCATCTTTATTAGTTACGGTTCCTGTGATGGTGCGCGATTGAGCTTGCAACAAGCCAATACTCACGCAGCACAGCAAAGCCATGAATACGAAAAATCTTTTCATAGATTTAATAGATTAATTAATAGTTGAATTTATTATACACCTCATTATCAGGTGCTGTATCATAGGTTTCGTGCAGCTCGAATACCACCTTTCATCTAACGTTTAATAGGTAGCTGCTTAGAATTAATGAAGAAACGGGCAGGCAATAATACCTGCCCGTAAATATTTATAATGACATATTACTCTATGGTTAAAACCATGTTATAATTGGCAAAATTAAATTGCTTGTCAACCACCATAAACTCCAGGTTGTATACGCCCGACTTGATATCCATCGGGATAGCTTCACCAAATAATTCGTATGCCGAAAGATTTTGACTTTTGCCTGATAATTCAATGACTTCGCTTGTTTCCCAAGGTGTATTCCAGCCCTTCAGTACTTGTGCTTCTTCTATGGATACCTCCACATGCGACAGCTCATTATCATCTTCGAATGAAGCATTAACAATTATGGATTGTCCTCTTTGATAAACTGTTTCTGTTAATGGACTTGTAAAAACGGCTGTTGGAGCCATACTATCGCCAGGTTCATCTTTAGAGCAAGACCCGCTTAACAGGCCAACCACCATTATCAGGTATAAAGTGGTTCTATATATTTTTTTATTCATCTGATTGCATTTTTTCTTAAACCAAGGAGTACCCAAAGAGGCACTCCATTGGTTTAACTATTAAAAAAACCTAACCCAATTACTTCTTAATTAACTTGTAAACACTTGATTCTGAATCATGGTAAATCTCCAGCAGATAAATACCATTCGACAAGTCATCAATATTGACTGTGTGCTTTTGTGATGCACCCCAGTTAAACTCCTTCTCCTTAACCAGTGTTCCTGCTGCATTCATGATACGAATACGAACTGAAGCCACATTAGCCGAACCATGAATGTTGATAACCGAAGAGGCAGGATTTGGATAAATTTCCCACTGTGCAGCATCCATGTCATCAAACCCGGTACGGTGTATCACCTTCACATTGAAAACATGCTCAGTAGTGGCATTATGAATATCCGTTGCCACAACAGTAACGGCAATCCCTTGTTCACTCACCATCAATGGCTCCAGCTTTAGCTTGTTGCCTGACAGGAAGACGTCGAGGATGGATAAATCGGCACTATATACTTCATAGCTGACTGCTTCGCCATCCGGATCGGTGAAGTAAGCATCCAGTTCAAAATCAACCACTCCGTTCTCCCACACCATCTGCATATCATCAAGCACGGTTGTCATTTCAGGTGCACGGTTTACATTAATAACTTCTACCGGTATCTCCAGTACACTAGCATTATTGTGAACATCTGTACCTGTAATAGAAATCACATTAACTCCCGCTGAAACATAATCGGGCGAATATGTAACTGTTATCGTATTCTCTGCGACAGCTAAGGTAACCATCTCATTGGCTTCCGTCAGTTCAAAGTTACAGGCATCACCTTCGTAGTCGCTTGCTGTAACATCAAAACTTATAGATGTGTTTTCTTCAACAGACAACACGGCATCCGGGTCAATGGTAAATGATGGTCCCTGGTTCAATCGCAGGTACATTGAACGATCAACCGTCGGATTCACAGGATCATTCGACTCAACAATCAGCTTCGCATAATTATCAGCATCCATTACTCCTGCCGCGTTGAACTCCATTTCAACATTCAGTGACTGTCCCGCTTCTACAACACCAGTTATCGGCGAAGTAATGCGTACCCATGAAGCAGATACATGTTCCTTTTCAAGCGCTTTAATCATCCAGGCATATCCTGCCAGACTTTCTACATCGGTTACATCCAACCAGCCATCGTCGGTTGGGAAGAAGAAGCGACCTGCAACAGGTTCCTCTACCACCGCTGTTCCTTGTGGATATTCTACTCCCAACTGGTAAGCGATAGCAATATAGAATTTCTCATTCGGATAGAACTGCTGTGGTTCATCCAGTTCGATGGTGACAAAACCACCACCTTCAACTGCTTCATCAAGACTATGTGTATAAGTTTGCTCTGTAAGCACCTTTGCATCTTCGAAACCAGTGCCTCCAGCTAAGACATATACTGTCATATCTGATGTTAATACATCCTTAGGATTATACCATGTTTTAACATGCGATAATTTAAACCCTTCGGCTGGTGCACTGAAAACAATACCCGGCATAAAGGCCTGTCCTTCGCCATAGCCGGTGAAGATATCAGCTGCTGTTTTTGTATCGTATTCCAAAGTTGTATCAAAAGCTTCATTGCTCTGGGCATATGTACTCACCACAGGCACACTATTTTCTACTGACTGCAGCTGCGCCATTGGAGCCACACGACTATATACAGCTGCTGCAGGTTCACCTGTCCGGTTGTAATCAATCGACAAACTATATTCAAGCGGCCCCTGTCCATTCACATTCGATACGGTTAAACTACCTGTTTCTGTATGTGCCTTCGTGTTGGCCAGAATGTTAATGTCTGCTCCTTCGATAATAGCAGCCGGAGCTTTAGATACGCTTGCTGTAACAGGGATTAGCACTTGTCCTTCAGGCAAATCAGTATCGAGCACTAAGTTGGTATTGATGGTTGCTATGTCGCCACCAGGTGTTAAAGCTACCCTGAATTTTTTTGATGTTCCAGGTGCTATCTCCACCCAGCGCGCATACTGGATATCCTGCCAATACATAGGGGCCCCGGGGAAACGACTAGAGTATACCTGACCGGCTAACTCTGTTGCATCTTCGAAGAAGATTGAGAAAAGTAGTAACGATTTAGTGCCTGGATTGGCTACTTCAAACTCCTTATAATAACTCACCGGATTGAGCTGCCCATAATTATCTTCCGTTTCATAGGCCATTACTTCGCCAAACTCCAAAGTTGCTGGCGCTTCAATAGCTGCCTGACCAATAACATCCATATTTACAGGAATACTAATCTTTGGCTGATCCGGTGTATTATTAATGATATTAAGCTGTCCGGAATACCAGTTTTCATTGAGTGCCACCGCATCCAACGCTATATCAAATGTTACAGCACTATTTGCCGGCACCACTCGCTTTTCTGCAGGTGATAACACCACGGCCAGTTCATCTTTTAAATAGGTTTGATAACCAGCCACCAGCACTCCGTCATCACCGGCTGCATTCTCTAAGCCTACAATACCCAGGTGGTACCATGTATCCATACCTCCGGCCTTGTACTGGTATTTAATAACACCACTCGTATATATGATGGCCTGGAAACTATAGTTTGACCCCAATCCATACTTGTCGAAGCACTCGTTCCACTGAACCACAATGCGATCTTCATACAATTTGTGGTAAACACCCGACACTAATGCCTCTTCTTCATTTCGGTCGTAGTTATGAACTCCGAAATAGGGTGCTATCAAACTGTTTGGTTCTGTTGTATTCGGGAAAATATCAGGACCAATATATGGTGGATTAATACGAGGCTCAACAGTTGTTATAAGGCCTTGCCAGCTAATCCATAGTTTATTTGTTGGCTGATTATAGAGCTTTATTTCGAAAGGCAACTCTACTTCTCTCCAAAGCTGCTGATGCTCCGAATACCATGACATTGGTGTTCTGACTCCATCTTTCACAATGTCATCCCAATCGAAGACAATCCCACTTTCCCACTCATCGGATGTGGCATAGCTATAAGCGAATTCAGGTAGCGACAATGGCGCCACTGTCTCCTGCTCATATACCCAATCATTACCACTAATCAACAACTCAAGGTCGCTATTACCATTGTTGGTAATGGTTAGCGGGCGTACCACTTTTTGTCCGGCATCCAGCACTTCATAGAACTCTGTTACATCAACCTCTATTTGAGGTGCATCCAGTACTTCACCAGTACATGCAACATTAAAGACCGTACCATCTGCACAGGTAATCGTGAGCTCATCGCTTAAAGTTGCAACAGCATCAGTTACCATATTTACTTTGATGTATTCTGATGTTTTTGCCTTCAGCACTTTTGGATAGGTATTTCCGATGGCAAAACCAGCTCCTGCAAAAGTAGCAGACGTAATCTCAACATCTTTATTTCCGCTGTTTACCAAAGTAACAATCTGCTCTGCAATTGCTCCTGTAAAAACCTGTCCGAAATTCACATTCGTCCGATCAATATTTGGTTCGGCTACACCACCAGCATTAACATTTACTTTCACAGTAAAAGGCGTAGCCTCGGCAAATGGGTCGTTACTTAGGATGGATATATGCTGATATAGCTGGCCCTCGTTAACAGCTGATGTATTAATATCGACCGTTATCAGTTCTGATTCACCTGGAGCTATGTAACCAGACGTTTTAGATAAGGCTGCTACTAATTTTGTACCAGGGTATTTTACCTTAAAAATAGTCTCGTTACTGGTTAAGACACCTAAGCGATCGTAACCAAATTGAAAATCAGCTCCACTAATGCGGAATTCATCATCATACGCCGGATTAGCAATACCTATCAAGGCCTCATTAGTATCCCAATGGGACATATTCTCGATGTCTTTGAAGCGAAAATCAATATCGCCGTTATTGAAAAGTACAATCTGGAATGTTCCCGATTCATAAATACTCCAGGCCTCTTCAAAGAAGACATCAGTATACTGCACAATCACCCTGTCACCATACTTTTTATAGTGGATGGACCCCCGGCGATTAATATCAAAAGGCCAGCCTAAAATTGATATGGCACCTTTAGGCGAACAGCGCGGGTCAAAGTTTGGCGGCGAACAATTGCCAAATGGCCCATTTTTGTCTAAGGTTAAAATCCCGTTTCGGGTAATATACAAACGCTCAATCTTATCGTCATAGAATGGAAACTGAAAACCCAGCTCCAATTCTTTATAGGTATAATTCGGATGTACATCCTTGAAATAATCAGATACATCAACACCGGTAGTTGTAATATCCTCCCACTCGAAAGGTACCGCTACATTACCATTGTTATTAGTCTCATAGGTATAACCAAACTTATGACGCAAACTATCCTGACGTGTCAAAGGCTGATTATCATAGGCGGCTATTTTATAATTTAACGGGTATTCGCCCACATTGGCAATGCTGAATGTGGTGGTAGCTGTTTCGCCAATGGCCATATCTGCTAATACTTGCTCAGCAGGGCTTACTTCTATTTTAGCCGGATTGACACCCACGCCAAACAATCGTATATCATGCGTATGACCTTTCTGATCGGTCAGTGACAAAATTGCATTGTCGTTACCGGCACCGTTAGGGGTGTATTTAACCGTAATATAGCCATAATCGCGTGCATCAATTGAGTAATCATTGGTAACAACCTCAAAAGTCGCATCAGAAACGCTTGTTGATATACCAAAGAAGTTACCATATCCAAAATTAGTAACCGGGATAATCAGTGTTTTGGAAGTACCATTAAACACACTACCATAATCAATTACATCAATATTACGTAAGTCGGGCTGCTGCTCCGCAACTCGCATACTAATGCCCAGGCGCGATTCTTTCTCATCACTATCATTAGATTTAACCAGAATATTGGCACTGTAGTTTCCATTAATTAAAGTAGTACCATCTACATTCAGGTTCACTTCCTGAGATTGGTTGGGTTCAACACTTCCTGATGCAGGTGTTAATGTGATGTACTCACCCAGGTATTTATTATTACTTACTGCAACAGTTGACCAGGTATAAAAGTCATCAATCAGACTACTCAATGGGTGCCATGTGTTACCCATATCAAAGCTCATATAACTATAATCAGAATATGAAGGATCCAGTTCTACCTGGGCACCTAAACAGTAGGTGTTGCCCACTGGTACGTGCAGCACTACCCAAAATGTTTGACCATAACTGAAATGCAACTGCTCCATCAACTGCACATTCATATCATAGGGATCTGGCGAATAGCTTTCCACTTCCTGGGCCATTATGAGCTGAGCATCGTCCAGCGTTTCTCCTTCATATATCTCCATCACCATAGGACCTGTCTCTGGATCATGGCGAACGAACATTTCCACATTTGTTAAGTTGAATCCATCCTTTCGATCTACGAAAAATTTCATGGCCGATGAATTCGTCAACGTTACATCTCCTTCACCAATAATGAATATATTACCATCAGCAAATCTGATCTCATCCTTAAAACCTGTCAGTTCAACAGCACTTAATGTTGAAGCAAGTGAGTGATTTGAACGAGAAGGAATTTTTTGAACGTTATAAGATGACTTACCAGCTAATGCATTGGCTACCGGATACTGTATATCTAGCGCATTATAATCCAGGTAATGTGATTTATGACGCATCACACCTTCCCATTTTAATAATCCTTCATCCAGGTTCTCAATCACAAATTTGCCTGTGTTATCCTTAAAACCATTGGCTTGATTAAGAGTGTAGGTGAGTGGATCCGTTGGAATATTAATATCAGGCCCTGCATTAGTTGTGCCCGACACATTAGCCGATAATGCTGATTTATTGGCCCATCGGTCCATTGAGCGGATGGCAAAATGATAGGTAGTAAGTGGTTCGAGACCTGTTACCTCAAACTGTTTTAAAGTTCCTGCGGCATCAATATTATTAATACTCACCAACTTAGCCTCGTCAATATTACTTTCCGTTATCTGTTCTGTATGATAGAATAGCTGGAAATTAGAAGGATAGCCATCATCACTATCAGCTGGCACGCTCCATGTCAGAGTTGCAAAGTCCTGAGCGATACCGGCCAGAGCTAAATCCGTAACATTATCGGGAATAATACCTTCATTCTTCTTCAATACCATGGCAGCATCAATGTAACCCACACCTAGTTTACCCTCAAAATCGGGATTAAATTGATCAATATCGTGAGTTGAGCTCTCCAGGTATAAACGTAATTCATCAGCCGTAAAATTAGGCCCGCCATGTTCAGATACCGCCAAAGCTGCTATTCCAGATACATGTGGACACGCCATAGAAGTACCTTGCATATAAGCGTATGAGTTATTAGGCGCCGTACTTAACACGCCTGCTACCTGGCTCACCATTTGATCTCCACCCGGAGCCGAAATATCAACCCATGTACCATGGTTCGAATAATGCGCGATTGTATTATCCGGCCCAAGTGCCGCCACACATAATGTTTTATCGTAATAGCCAGGATACATTTCGGCATCTACAAAATCGTTACCGGCAGCAAAAATGACGATACCCCCCTTCATGGGGCTACCTTCGTACATCCCGGCTTCAGCAATAAAATAATCAATGGCCGCTAATACTGTTTGTTCAACAACTCCGGCTGATTTATAACCCCATGAGTTTTGCGAGATAACTGCTCCATTATCAGCACCATATACGATAGCTGAGGCAAATCCTCCAGCTCCTCCGGCCGAAGTAAATACCTGCGAGGACATTAGACGTGCGCCATCACCATTACCAGTTCCTCCGGCTACCCCGGCTACTCCAATACCATTGTTATTTACAGCTGCCACTGTTCCTGCTACATGAGTTCCATGGTCGTGTGCAGTGATTGAACCAGTTGCATCAGCAAAGTTAAATCCATATATATCATCCACATAACCGTTGCCATCATCATCCTGACCGGCTGTACCATTCAGCTCGGCCTGGTTCACCCACAGGTTATCTTTCAGGTCGGCATGTTCTGTATCAATACCACCATCTACAATACTAACAATCACATTTGGCTGACCAGCTTGCGTTTTCCAGGCCTCATAAACATTAATATCTGCTTCAGGAATACTTGGAGTAAGCGTGCCGGTATTTTCATAGTGCCACTGCTCAGCCAAAAACTGATCGTCAAATGGCGCATTGGCTGTACTTTTTAACGATGAACCATTATAAGGTACTGCTTCGCCTTTAATATGCACTTTCTGGTAAACAGGTTCTGCTATTTCCACTTCGGCACTCGCCTTATAGGCTGCAACCGCCTCCAATGGATTAACGGTGTTATCAAAACGCACCTCATACCACAAATCCAATCCATGCTTGCGATGCTTTGCATCGTGCTTTGCTGAATAAGGGAATACACGCTTCATGTTTGATGCCTGCACTTGCTGACTGGCCGCATCAAAGGCTTCAATACCGGTTGATAGTATACCGGCTTGTTTGGTCGACTTCAGACTTTTAAGTGTTGTGGAAAGCTCGCGCTTGAACTTTACCCTTACAACACCATCGTGCATACTTGCATTAGGCACTTGTGCTGCAAGACTGCCAAGTAGCAGTATCAAGCAAAGCCCTGTAAGCATGACTTGTTTCATTTGTAATAACTTCATCATAGATTTTTATTTATACAATAAATGTGATTATTGGCACCCTCGGATAATTATCCTTCAGGCATTATTTGGATTTCGTTAGTTTATGTGCGTTAGCTTCACGCTTGGTATTAATGGCATCCAATATTTTTTTCAGTGCCTCACTTTCTAATCGTTTCTTGGCAATTAGCTTCTCAATCTCTTTATCTTTTTTATCGTTCATACTCCTTGTGTCAGCTGATGAATTGACTCTGATTTTTACATGACGACAAGTTTATAGGATATGAAAACAGGAGGTGATATTGGTGTCCACTTAATACAACTACAAACACTGATAAATAAACACTCAGCAGCTTTTTTTCACTACCTCAACGGTACTACAAAAACCAATATTGATTTAATTATCTGCAGGTTACATTCCGCAAGCCAATGCATTGTCATTAAGTTAAGGGTTTATAGTGCCCAGATACTACCCCAAACCCCTAAAGGGGCTTACCCCTCACGCTGTTCCCTTTAGGGAAGCAAAGGGTGAGTGTGAGGGAGACTCCTAACTTAATGACATTGGCAAGCCAATGGTACACATCGTATTACCCCCTTTAATATTCAAGACCAGAATTGCTTGTTTTCTTTGCCTTTTAAGGGCCCTTTATCCAGAAGTATTTACAATCGAAGAAACTTAATGAGGCATATTCAGAATAGAAGCAGATTGACAGAGTGCCTTTAGTTTATTTGATGAATTAGCTATAGTATGAATGTATTTCCCACATCGGGAAATGCATAGGACTTCACATATAGAAAGAAGGATAACCTGCCATGTATTAATGATAATCTAATAACCCGAGTTCGACATGAATTTTGAACCCGGGTTAATACATGATACGTCCACCTAAAGATTGGATGATAATGAATCGATGCAGCCAAATTCATTAGCAAATCAACTCATATAGAGTCTGATAATAATTGGTCCAACAATGGATAAGACATGCTCAGATGTCTATCGTTGAGTTATTGGTGTAACCTACAGTTCCATTAAAAAATTAACCAGATTAACTTCTTTATTGGTCAAACGCATTTTTTTGCGAATGCGGGTACGAGCTACTTCGATGCTCTTCACACTTTGCCGTGTGATGGCAGAGATTTCTTTACTCGTCATATTTAGCTTAAGGAAAGTACAAATTTTGATTTCACCCGGGGTCAGGTCAGGGGCATGCCCTTTCAGTTTCTTAAAATAATCATCATGAACCTGTTGGAAGCGTATTTCGAATTCTTCCCACATATCCTCTTTGGCCCCTTCCTGAATATCAAGTATAATTTTTTGAATGGCATTATGATTGTCTGCCTTCATTTTCTTTTTGAGCTGCAGCAATCGCTCAGATACATTATTAAGCAGCTCATTCTTTTTAAGCAGATATAACACCGATGAAGCCAGCTCTTTATCCTTGACTACAATATCCTGATTACGCATTTCCAGATCCTTCTCAAGATTCTCATTTTCGAGCCTGACGCGCTTTGCACGATTCTGTGTTAAACGATACAACAATATTGAGATAATTAAGCCGAGCAGTAAGACTGAAATAACCAATATGTAACGAAAATTCCTTTTTTGTTGCTCAGCCTCTTTTACTTTTTGCTCCTTCTCATATTCGTACTTAATCTGAAGCTCTGTTTGTTTCTTTATGGAACTTTCATTTATCAAACTATCATTCAATGCCTTATATTGCTTATACTTATCTAATGCCAGGTCTAATTCACCTTTACTCTCGTATATGGTTGACATATTTTGCAGCGCTGTCAGGCGGGTGAGCATGGCACCAGCCCGATGAGCCAGTTCCAGGGCTTGTCTGGCCACGGCATAAGCATCATCCGTTTGATTGAGCATCAGATAGTACGTGGCCAGGTTATTGTATGACTTGGCCATTCCATTCAGGTCATTAATTTTTTGTCGGCACTTTAACGAGTTGGTTAGATGTCCGTATGCCACCTCCCACTCCCTGGCTTCCAATGATACTTTTCCCAGGTTATTGTAAATGGTTCCTAATGCCTGGTAATCCTCTTTCTCGGTAGCCAGCTTAAGCGCCTTCTGATAGTATTTAATAGCTGTGGCAGTATCATTTTTCTCATCATAAATATTGGCCATACTATTATAAAGTGTATGCACACTTTGCATAGCATCCGTTTTCTCATCTGCATTATTATAGACGTACAGTGCCTTCTCATAATAACTTAAAGCCTGATCGTAGTCAGTAAGCCTATCGAACAGCACCCCCATATTATGATATAAAGTAAAAAGCAAGGTCTCATCATTTAGTTGCTCCACTATTTCAAGACCTGCCAGGTAGTGCTTAAGTGCATTGCTTTTATCGCCTCTGAACACAAGTGCATCTCCCACTTTCTGATATGAGATAGCAATTAACCTGTCATCTTTTAGTTCTTTGGCCAGTGCCAAGGCTTCTTCGGAGTATCGGTAAGCCTGCCTCAAATCATCTGCCCAATAATAGTCAGATAGTTCCCAAAGCGTTTTTACCTTATTACTATCTTGTTTTGCATAGTTAAGCTGAACATTCAGGCTGTCAAGCAGCAGAACATCTTGTCCAAGTACATTCGTTGATAAAATAGCAACAATGCATAATAGTTGAATACGCATAAAGCTTATTGAGATTTTATATTCATGTTCAAATTCCCCATGGCATAGAAAGCAATGCCAATACCTTGACGTATTTTTAATTAAATGGTTGCGTTTTAAATATTATTTAAAGGATGAACTTAATTCGGTCCATTTAGTTCAACTGCATATGACCTTTGCCCTCCAATCTATATTTCAAGGCTAATTCTGAAGTAAAAAGAGTTTCATTAATAGCATCTAAAAACAAAAAATTGAGACAGGCTTAAAACCTGCCTCAACAATATACCTACCTATATAACCTACTCTAAAGTTACATTGAACTTATACGTTGAATAATTGAGGGCTTTGTCAAAAACAGTAAATTCTAACAAATAATCGCCTGACATGATTTCGAAAGGTATAGCCTCTCCAAAAACCTGGTAAGCCGACAACTCACTAACTTTTCCTGTCAGTTCAACAGATTCACTTGCTAACCAGGGATCATTATAACCCTTTAAGCTTTTTAATGAACTGATGGAAATATCAACATGCGACAGTTCATCATTATCCTCAAATACTGCGTTACAAATTAACGATTGCCCGCGCATATATTTCGTTGCCTCTACTGGTGACGAAAAACTGGCTAATGGTGCTGTTGTATCGGCCGGATCATCTTTTGAGCAACTCACCATCAACAGGAGGCAGGTTGCTAAAGTGCAAATCAGGTAGAAATAAAAGATATATAATTTCATAATACTATTTAATTTTTCAAGTTGTAGTTATCGACTGGTTGCAAACAGACATCCACAACCAGTCGAAAAAAATAACTAACTCACATTTATTGCTTTATCACTTTAAATACAAATGTCTGCTGACCTTCAATTAACTCAACAAAATAAACTCCCGGTGTAAGCTCATCAAGCATTATCGTATACTCACTCTGCATTAAGGCATTAACAACCTCATTGGCAAGTACATTACCCGTTGCACTCAATAACCTCACATAAACATCAGTGGTGACATCAGCACCCCATGATACAGTAACATGCTGTGTTGCAGGGTTGGGGTAAAGCATCCAACGACTATTGAGGCTATCATCAATACCGGTGCGATTACGAACAGTAACAATAAACTCATGTACAACAGTAGCACCATGCGGATCTGTTGCTGTTATTGACACAAGCGATTGTCCAATAGTTAATGGATTAAGCATAATACGATTATCGGCAACAAACACCTCAATAATGGCATTATCTTCATTCATCAGCTCGAAGCTTAATTGTTCATTATCCGGATCATTGATAAAATCAATCAGGTTTAATGCAACTACCCCGTTTTCCATGATGACATCCTGCTCAGCAATCTCCTTAGCCACAACAGGTGCCCTGTTATTGTTGATAACATTAACAGTCATAGGTAAGGTAGCAGAATTATTAAAGGCATCAGTGGCCTCTATACTAAACTGATAAACACCTGCCGCTTCGTAACCAGGCTCTATGGTAAGTGCTAACTTGTTGCCCTCAATAACCTGCGTGGTGATGAATTCCGGCATCTGGTTTGGCAGCCAGTCAAATTCATTCCCCTCATGATCAATACCAGCTATCTCAAGTTGCATCACCTCATTTTCAATTACCGACACCTCATCATCAGGGCTGATAATTTCGGGTGCACGGTTACGCAACATGTGCAAGTTGATTTTATCCATGGAATTAAACGGGTCGTTTGAGCTAATGGTAGCTACTGCCCGGTTATCACCATTATCAGCATATATAGCACTGAATAAGAAATCAAGATCAACTACTTGTCCAGCTGGCACAACTCCCTGCATTTGGTTTTGTAGCTCTACCCAAAGGCCTGTTTTATATTCCGCCTCAATAGCTGTTGTCATCCATCCCTTGGTGGCGAAATCAGTACCGCCCAGGTCATACCACACATCAGCAGCATTGTATGAAAAGCGGCCATCAACGGTTTCGCCTATCTCAACAATTCCTTGTGGATATTTAACTGCTGTTGGATATTTAAAGACCACAAAAAATGGTTCATTCGGATAGAAAATCTGCGTCTGTGTCAGCTCAAAGGTGAGCATCTTTCCAATAAAATCGGCTTCTTCGATGGCATGCTGAAAGTCCTCCGTATAGATCACCTCGCATTGAGAGATATATTGAGAACCAGCCAATATTTCAACAGTGATTTTTGAATCCAGCCATTCTTCAGGAGTATACCAGGTTTGAACATGAGTCAGGTTAAAGCCATTCTCAGGTGCCATATAGCGAGTAGCAACACCAAACTGATAGCTACCTCCTAAACCCAGCTTTGATTCTGGTTCGGTAGCATCGGAATAGCTAAGGATTCGATTGTATTCGTCGGCACTATGGGCAGCAGGGGCTATGATTGATTGCTCATGGGTACTTTGTATTAATGCAGGCTTGTCTCCTTCATTAGTTGCCAATGGCGATACAGCCGAAGATATATGCGCGTTTCGCTCATAGTCCATCTTAATGGTATATACCAGATCAGAATTTCCCTGGCTGTTATCCAATACAACGGTATGGGTCTCCACCACATTGTCATCTTGGGCATATACACTGACCAACTCTGCACTAGTGGACATCACCGGCGGTAAAACCGGGCTGGCCGTAAAGGCAATCTCAATATTTGGCATTTCTGCCATATCAGTATTAATTACCAATATATCTGCCAATGGCAACAATGCAGTACCTTCTGCATTTAATGTCTCGTCTGGCATATAGTTGGCCTTTAGCTTCAGCGACGACATTGGCTCTACGTAAAGTGGAATGGCACCCGTCATCCAGTCATAATATGGAAGCATGTTAATATCAACCCATTGCACCATTGGCTCACCCCATCCAGCAGATGCAAGTGTGTAAGCCTGGATTTTATCATAGGTTGAATTCTCTTGTATCATTTTGCTCATCTTCGAGAGGTCAAAACCAAGAATCTCGAAACGTTTGGTGCCTTCATTCTTAATCTCGAACTCAATCTCATAAGCTTTAAACGGCGGTTCATACCATTGTGCATTAGGCTGCTCAACCACCATTGGCGAACCAAAATCAACAGATGATGGTGCAATTGGAACCGCCTCACCAGTCACATTGAAAGTAACCGGTATATCAAACCTACCTGTTCCGGGTGTATTATTAAGCACTCCTAAATTAGTGGTATAAGTACCTGCAAATAGCTCAGCGGCATCTAATGTTGCTACAAAATCCATTGAAGAACCAGGTGCTACAACATGCTTTTCAACTGGTGTAAACACAACCGCTAAATCATCATGGATACGGCTTTCTTCATAGGCTGAGTAAACCACGGCCTCTGTTCCGTCTGCATTCTCTAATCCAGCTTGCGAATAACTGGCCACATGAGTTACCCAGGCATTGTGCCATTCATACTGCAACTTAATATTACCATTGGCATATAGTATAATCTGGCAGGATGTTGGATCGCTCATGCCAAAACCATCAACCATCATATGGTACTGCACAATTAACTTATCATCAGCCACCTGATAATAAATACCTGCATCCTCAAAGAATTCCATATTTGGCCCTGTAAGTCCCCATAATGCAGCTACAAGATTGTTCGGCTCATTGGTACTTGGCATTAATTCACCACCAAACCAGTAATCTTCAGTGTTACTATTAAAGCTTAAAACTCCATTACCACCGACGTAGACAGACGAATAAGCCTGACCATAGAAATTAAACTCAAATGGCAATTCAATCGTTTCAACCCAGTAATTATTATAAATCGTTTCCTCAGGAATTGCTACGCCTGTTTCCACAATGTCAACCCAGTTGTAGTCAGGGCCATTTTCCTCGTCGCTAGTGCTTATATAATAAGTGAAATCTTTTATTTCACTCATTGGAGCCACCTTCTTATCAATCGTCAACCAATCGGCACCCACTGCCGCTACATGCAGGTCATTGCCACCAGTATTTGCAATGGTGAATGGCACAGTCACCTGGTTTCCGGCAGCAACAGTTTCGGTAATAGATGAAACAGAAACATCCATCACAGGTGCTTCAATCACCTCTCCGGTAACAGCAACAATTAGTTCATCTCCTTCGCTGGTTGTAATAACAACATTGGCATTAAATACACCTAATTCACTGGTATTAAACATTACAACATAAGGCAATTTACGGCCAGGTGTTATTTCTTGCGGTGTCACTCCGTCAATGGTAAACTTCACATCGCTTGATACAACTGAATTAATGCTGGATGTAGCGCGGCCATTATTAATTACCCAAACAGGCTGGTTGACAACATCACCCTGAAATACCTGCCCAAAGTTAATAGCTGTCTGGCTCACCTCTACATTAGGAAGTCCGCCTCCTGTAATGTTCATGTCAATGGTGAAAATACCTGGGTTATTCAGGGGATCATTGCTTAGTACCGATAATTTTTCAAGATGACGCTCTACATTTAACACGTCAGTAGATGCTTTGAAAGCTAATGTTACCGATTCTCCAACCTGTATTTTTCCTTGTGGGTTGGTTAGTTCAGTAACGAGCCCCAAACCGGGGTTAACAAAACGAATTACCGTTTGATCGCTTACTACAAAATCAGGTGAATCAATATCTGTGATAAAGTACCCATCGCTTTGCAGCTGATCTTCAATGGCAATAAACGATTGTGACAATGTTCCGGCATCAAGGCCATCCAATGTATTATAAATGAACTCAATATTTCCATTATTATAGATCACAATCTGGAATGATTGTTCGTGCATCAGGCTTTCGCCAGACCACCAATCGAAGCTTTCCCACACCACCTTATCGTACTGAACAACAAACTTATCGCCAAAACTTTGATAGTAGATAGCTCCTCCTTTACTCAAATCATACTGGCGACCCATAACCGAAATAAAACGATCCGGACAATCAGCCAGTTTAAAACTTGGAGGCCATACATTAAATGAACTGTTCTGATCAAAAGTAACCATTCCCCAGTTGGTAATATACAAGCTATTCTCACGTTTCCCGAAGAATGGGAACTCAAAATCCAACTCTACAGGATAGTAGAAATATCCTTTGGTACGGTCATAGTCTTCAACTTTTGTTCCCGTATTGGATATATCGGTCCAAACAAATGGCGGGTTGGGTAATAAGCCTCCCTCATTAATTTGTGCTGCATAACCAAACAGGTGTGTTTTTTCATCAACCGTAACAGTTTGGTCGCTTTCAACAAATGCCGGCAAGAAATATTCTAAGGGATATTTACCAGTGTTAGTAATGGTGAACTCGCCCTGAACCTCATCACCAATTGTCAGATCATCATACGTTAAAGTAGCCGGACTGATTTCCATCACCGGAGGTTCGGCGGCAACACCAAACAGGTTGAAGATGTATTCATCGCCATTGTAATTATAGATGCGTGCAACAGCATTGGCATTACCTGCAGCAGAGGGTTCAAAGACCACATTAAACTGAATACCTGATTTTGCAGCTATCTTGCCCAAATAGTTGGACTTTACTTTAAAATCCGGGTTGGTAATTTCAATATAAGCAGATGAGAAATTTCCTAAGCCTATATTATCAATAGTTACCGGTATTACTTTAGCATTACCCAAAATAACACTTCCACAATCGATAATACTTTCACTCTGCAAATTAAATGGATGCCCGCTTAAGTTAACGCTTGTTGGCACACGCAGCATCGAAGAGTCTGTTTCATTGGTATATACCACTATATTAGAACGGTAAGTTCCATTCACCAACTGTGACATATCCACACTGACATCCACAGTTGAAGCCTCTTCGGCCAATGTCTCACCGGATGATGGCGTAAGACTTAAATATTCTTGCTCTGGCTTTAACTTGCTGATTGGCGTAAATGCCCAAACCACCAGGTTATTATAATAAAGGTCTTCGAAACGAGCCCACGACTTACCCCCATTTAAACTCATGTAACACATCTCGGATAATTCGGGCTGTAACTCAACACCAGCCCCCAGAGGATAACGGTTGCCAGATGGTACATGCACCACTATCCAGAAATGCGTGCCATAAGGGAAAAACAATTGCTCTTCAAGCTGAATATTTGTAAATCCATAGTCACTGGCTTCATCAATCTCTTGAGCATACAGCAACTTTGAGTCCAGTAAATCTGCTCCTTCGCGTATTTCAAGAATCATAGGTCCTCTGACTGGATCGTTGCGCAACAATGCTTCAACATGGGTCATGTTAAACCCCTCTTGTCGTGAAGTAAAAAAACGAATGGCAGCAGAATTGGTATATGAAGTATCCTCCTCTCCAATGTAATACATGCTTCTCCAGGTATCAAAGTACCGGATGTGATCAGTTGTTGTAGTTTGGCTATAGGTGCTGATAGGCATATCTTTGCCTGCCACATAAGTCTGAATATTGGCTTGCTTACTTAAAGACAGCTGCTTAAGGTTAGGATAGCGCAGATTGTTAGCATAGCTATATGCATCTATACTGGAAACATGATGATTCTCTGTCATCCAGCGCAATAGACCTTCTCCTTTATTCAGGATATTAAAATTCATGGATGCCAAAGCAGAAGTGGAGGCGTCAACATCGAAATGCAAACTCTTTGTTGTTGGATCAATCTGAGCATCCGGGCCTGCATTGGTAGTTGCTGTCAATGGATTTGAGAAATCGGAATAGTTACCCCAACGATCAATACTTCGCACAGCAAAATGGTATTCTGTTAAGGCCTCCAAGCCGGGTACTTCAATACTCACTTTTTCACCCGGCTCATTTTCATTACGTAATTGCAAGCTACGGGCAAACTCCAAAGTACTATGGGTAATGGCTTCTTCCGAATAAAGCACTTCAAACTCCCACGGTTTAGTATCATCATTGTCAACCGGCACACTCCACTCTAAAACTGCAAAATCCTGAGCAAGACCCGACATCGATAAATCTGTGATAGCATCAGGCATATCGCCCGTATTGTTTTTAAGCGCCAGTGCAGCGTCAATGGCACCATTACCAAGTTTGCCAACATAGGGCACATTGCCTTCCTGCTCGTAAATATCATTGACGGCTGTTAAAAGATGTCTCTTCAAATCATTATTGGTAAAACTCTCGCTTCCATACTTGGACACTACCAAAGCTGCAATACCAGAAACATGGGGACACGCCATAGAAGTTCCATCCATATAACCATAAGTATTTCCGGCATAACAACTCAGCACACCATTTGAATAACCAGCCTGTGCCTGGTTATCGGTCATATTGGCATCATCGCCAGTGTCGCCACCCGGAGCTGCCAGATCAACCCATGTTCCATAATTGGAATAGGATGCCTTCTCATTGCTCGAACCAAGTGCTGATACAGCAATGACTTCATCGTAATAACCAGGATAAAATTGGCCATCGTAATTATCGTTACCAGCTGCGAAAATAACAACGCCGCCTTTCATAGGACTACCCGCATAGGAGCCGGCCTCCTTAATGAAATAATCAATGGCATCTAAAATGGCTTGCTCGATATAGCCCGGTTGATTGTATCCCCAGCTATTTTGTGAAATAACAGCACCATTATCAGCTGCATAAACAAATGAGTTGGGTAGATTTCCCTGACTAACACCACCAAGTATCTGGCAACTCATAATACGTGCCCCGTCATTATTACCCGTTCCGCCGGCTACACCTGCTACGCCGATACCATTATTATTTACAGCCCCTACCGTACCAGCCACATGCGAACCATGGTGTCCGGGAGTAATATCTCCCATATTGTCGGCAAAGTTAAAACCATAAATATCATCCTTAAAGCCATTACCATCATCATCCACGTTAGGTTCGCCATTTAGCTCGGCTTCATTTACCCACATGGCATCTTTTAAATCCTCATGCTTGACATCAACACCTTCATCATGTATTGATACAATTACGTTATTAGAACCCGCAGTAACCTTCCAGGCCTCAAAAGCATTCATATCTGCTCCTGCTATTCCATTTGTCTGACCAGTATTATTATAGTGCCACTGCATTGGCAGATAAGGGTCATTAAAAGGCATTGAAGCAGCGGCTTTCAATTGCTGGCTCTTATCAATTGTTTTACTGTTCATGGGGTGAATGAGGCTTACCTCGCGAATAGGTTCACAAACCTCAACAGACGCTAAGGCACTGTATGCCTGTATTGCACTCTGCGTTGAAGCTTCATTGGCAATGCTTACTTCATACCAAAGGTGTAAACCATACTTTTGATGTTTGGCTTCGAACCTTGGTGAAAACGGGAATATCCGTTGCATGTTAACAGCCGAAAAACGAGCGTTTAACAGGTCGATATCACTAACACCTGTTGTTACAACCTGCTGCCCGCCCTGGATATTAAGCTGCACACTTTCTAATAAGTGAGGTTTAAGTTTTACTCTGAACGCTCCTTGCAGAACGCCATTCTCATAGTTCTGTGCCTTTGTACTAATACTTAGCAGCAAAGCCAGAACAATCACACCGATGTGATATGAGAATGCATGTAGATTTTTCTTCATGTTCTGTAGTTTAAATTAATACTAGTATTTATCGATTTTGAGATTTTGGTTTATCTTCCAATTCTTTGAGTAGCTTCTTTAGCGCTTTTGTGCGTGCATCGTTCTTAGATAGAAAACTGGAATAATCATCAACTGAATAGTTGCGCTGATTAAGGTTTGTTTTTGCATTCTTCTTGGCCATAGATCATCAATTCACTTTCTTGCAATCAAAAGTAAATACCGCTTATGCAAGCCCGGAATTTACTGCCGGAACACGAATGATACAAGCTGCAAAAGCACCGGATCATTTATGACACAAATAGAAGATTAGGTGCTACATTACCTGCACAAAAAAAGCCACACATCTAATTATGTGACCTTTGGGAATATTTAAACAGAATAGGACTTTAGAACTTATTGAGGAATGCTACCAAACCAACTTCAGTATTGGTAAGCGCTAATTTCTTGCGCAGACGGGTACGGGCCACTTCAATACTTCGTATAGATTGATGGGTTATGGCCGATATCTCTTTCGAACTCATATTTAACCGCAGGAAAGCCGAAAGTTTCACTTCGTTAGGTGTTAAATTGGCAAATTGTTCTCTCAATCGATCGTAAAAATCAGAATGTACCTGATTAAAGCGCAACTCAAACTCTTCCCATATATCGTTATCAAGACTTTGCTGAAGCTCCACCATAATGCTCTGAATCAACTTTTGATTCTCGGGCTTAAAATTACCCAAGGTATCCATTAGCCTGTTCGCCACCTCTTTTATGAGTTCATTCTTACGAACTAGATACATCACATTCGTCGTCAGCTCTTTTCTTTTTAGATGTAAATCGTGTTCCAAATTAGCATTTAGCAGCTTCAGATTCTTCTTCTCCAGCCCTATACGCCTTTCGCGTGCTTTAGATAAAGAAAAAAGTAGTAATAAAAAGGCTGCTACTACAAGTAAGCCTACACCAATAAGGATAGATAAATACCGTTCTTTTTTTAATGTTTCATCCCATTCCTTTTGTCGTTGCTGCAACTTAAAATCGAATTCTGTAGCCTGTCGCTGTTTTTCTGAGTTTTGAATCAACAAGCTGTCATTATATTGATGATATAACTCAAAATAACCATATGCTTTGTTGTAAATATCTTTGGATTTATAATACATCGACAAGGCTTTAGCCGTTTCCGTAATAGACAACCAGGCATTGGCTTTTATTCCAAACTTCAAAGATGTTTTGTAGGCATCTAGTGCTCTGTCCTCTTGATCAACTTCAAAATAATATAATCCCAGCAAAAAGTAACTGGTTGCCAAGCCACTATTATCATTAATTTGTTCCCGGATCTGAACTGACTTTTTTATAAATGGTAATGCATCTGCATGCCGACCCATTTCAATATACAAATCACCAATGTTTTTACTAATCACCCCTATGGATTCATATATTTTGTATGTCACTGCCACATCCAGTGCTTCATGATAATAAACTAAAGCCTGAGGATTATCATTCAATTCATCATATACATTCGCAAGGTTATTGTAGATACCTATAAAAATTTGGGGGTATTGCACTTCTTGCTCTTTGACAGCGCCAGCATCAAATAACTCTTTAGCTTTATGAAAGTGCTTTAGTGCTTTATCGAATTGCTTGATTTGATAGTATATGGCGCCAATATTAATAAGTAAACCAACATATTTAAAGCCGGCCTCCTGCTCCTTTAGCTGACTCAACTCCTTATTAAGATGAGTCAGGGCTTCATTATACTTGCCTTGTTTGATTAATAAGTTAGATATAAATAATTTGGTCTTGGAGTGTAGTTGCTCAATATTGTATTTATCGGCAATCTCACGTACTTTCAGGATATAGTCGTAACTTCTTATCAAGTCACTATATTCGTAGTAAGTCGCCAAATCCAAATAAAGCTCACCGCGCTTTAAGTTATCATCCTCATGCGCAAGAACATTAATTAGACTGTCCAGTTCAGAATTCTGACCCTTAACTGAATGAATCACAAGAAAAAAAATTATTAGCCAAAGAGTTTGATACATGGTTTTTATTCTATGAAGCAGTGGTTATTTTGAGCAAAAAACCAGAATTATAAGAGCTATCAATACGTTAATCCAGTTATAGCTCTGTTTTGCCGGACCACAATAATCTGATATTTTAAAGGATCTTATACCAGCGCATTTTAATATTTAAATGGTATTATTAGTGTAAGTATAGCGGATGAAAATTTCACCCCCTCTGCACTCTGCCACTTTATTCAACTACCATAGCTAATATTTTACCACTCACTCAGGCTTTAATCAACCTACATTAGCACTACTCTTAATTGTTAAAACCTGTAATTATGGCTATTACATTATCCCCAAAGGCCTTATTTTAACATATATTAGCGTGCGTAAACACGCAAGCCTATACCGATGAAAATGGAATGGTCAAACACTCCTGTCAATATAGGCACGATGAATTGATTTCTGCTGCCTGCTGGCCATTACCAGCAATAAGTAAAGATTGCTTCATCAAGCTGGTATACATATTCTATATGTTACCATTTTCCTAGCCATACAGGAGCATGATATGGTATTTTTGTTAGTTTTAGAGGGTGAAGTTGGGTAATAGAATATCTCTGAATTATAAGCAGGATATTGATTAGCTTGACCACATGCAACGAAAGTAACTACAATGTTTGAATCACCTTACATAAAAATTAACGAACACGGGATTGACTTTATTAAGAATTATCAGGTTGACATGCACATTGACTATTGCGAAATAATCACAATCCATTTGAAAAAAGGACATTTAATAAATAACTGGATTTTGTCACTAATTCTTTCTTTGTTGTTAATTGCTTATTCTTTAAAGTGGTTAATAAGCTCATTTATGACTTTTGAAATTCAGATTTTATCAGGTCCGAATGCGAGAGGATATTTAGTATTCAAATTTATTATTCCAATATTGCTTTTTATTGGTGGTTCAATATTGACATATTTGGCAACTAAGCCTAGTCCCATAATTTCGATAAAAACTAATCACAAAAGATATAAAATACCTCTAATAGAATTTAAGAGAAGTGGAGCCTTAAATGACTTGATTGCTTTTCTTTCTGAAAGAGTTAATCTAGTATGACAACTATAAAAATTTAGATCTATAAAGCGCGACGCCCCAACTTGCGAAATAAATGAAAAAAACACCTAACAAAGTCGCAGCCTTTGCTTACATGGAACAAATACCAGCTATATAAATTAGCCGCTGATAAAATGAAAGAAAACTTGGAGAACATACTAAAAACTGTAAATATTCTGACCGATTCCGAAATATCGACCGGATTAGGCTACTTCGAAACTAAGTCATTTAAAAAAGGAGATATTTTAATTGAAGCCGGAAAGGTATGTACCTGGATGGGATATGTCAATTCGGGAGTTTTGAGGAATTATTACATCTCCAGTAAAGATGAAGAGGTAACATACTGCTTAACTTTCCCAAATAAATTTATATCTGCCTTTTCTTCTTTTATCACTCAAAAGGAGACTTTCGAAAACATCCACGCACTAACTGATGTAGAGCTTCTGGTTATCCCATACAGTCAGTATTACGAATTGATGAATTCGAGCCTAAACTGGCTGAAATTTTCAAGATTCGCCGCCGAACAATCATATATTGAAATGGAAAACCGATTACTTGCACTGCAAATGGAGTCGGCAAAAAAACGCTATGAAGACCTATTAAAGTTTAATCCGGAATATTTGCAAAAAGTACCACTAAAGTATCTTGCATCCTACCTTGGCATTACACAAAGGCATTTAAGCCGCTTAAGAAAAGAGCTCTCCTTTTAGACATTTGTCCTTTCTGAATCATCTGCCGGCCAATACCTTTGTGCTTTATTCATATTCCAAGATTTAAATGATGAAGACAACAATAGTATTTGCCCATCCTTGGCACGGTAGTTTCAACAAAGCTATATTAGAAACAATCACTAAAAAACTTGATGCCAGCTCTAATAATTATCAGATTATTGACTTGAACAAGGATAGTTTTAATCCGGTACTTGAGGAAAAAGACCTTGCTCAATATTCAAAAGGTAAGACCACTGATAGATTAGTTCTCAGCTATCAGGAGACTCTTAAGGATACATCTGAACTAATATTTATCTTTCCCGTTTGGTGGTATGATATACCTGCAATATTAAAAGGTTTTATTGATAAGGTAATGCTCAAAAACTTCTCGTATGTAGAAACTAAGTACGGCTTGAAAGGAATGCTTACTCACATCAATAAAACGACAGTAATAACCACCTCAGAATATCCAACCTGGTATCTTAAATTCTTATCAGGCAATCCGATAAAAGGAATATTTATAAACAAAACGTTGAAAGGTGTTGGACTTAAAAACATAAAGTGGTTGAATAGTGAATATACCACAACGGGTAAAATTGAAAGAAGAAAGAAATTCTTACAAAAAGTTGAATCTATTTTTTAAAGGCTCATTCGCCTTATGTCTTTTGTAATCATGTGAATTAATGGTTCAACCCGCAATATGCATTAGAAAATCTATTACGCATTTAAACTGCTTCAAAACAAAACACTTCGTAGCTTTACCTCAACTCACCAGAACGATGCAATGCATCGTTTCAGTAAAGCCTTGTTTTATTGCATTTTTAACGCTCATGACGAAGTTCTAATACATAATCCGGGTTAAAACTTGCTTCATATAAACCTTCAACCCATATCAGGGTTGTTTTCTCACCATATTCATAACCCCGCGCTTCGAACGCGGCTATTATTGTTAATGTCGTACTGACATTTTTTTATCCCGAAGGGATCTAATTTTAATATCTATAAGGCGCAAACCATTGTATATTATCACATTACTAACAGAACCCCGGAGTGGGTTCAACTATAGATTCGCATTAATCATTCAATAATAAGCTATCTGCTTTATGCCAAAAAATCTGCACCCTAAATAAAGGATGCAGATTTATCTTTAGTGCTTTTACAGTCCTAACGAGCCCGTTTGTATTGCGGCTTGTCAGGATTAAAAAAGTCGTTATACTCCTGAAAGAATTCAACACCTAAAAGCTCAGGTAAGGCAGCCAGTCCGAGCAGCATACAGGCATAATCAACGCCTTCTACTTTCGATGGCCGCCAGTTTAAATCACTGTAACTGTATTTCCACAAAATATAATCGCCACCATCGGATATACCTTCACGTGCCGGCAGGGCCATCTTACCTAATCCACGTGGATCGCGATACATCGCAATTAAATCCTTGCGAACCAAATCGGGCAATACCGGCGAGTAGCCCGCCATGGCACTCAAGGCCACATTTTTGCCCTTATTCCGGTCGCGGTCAGTACCAATGTGCTCCATACGACAGATACGATCAACGGTATAGCCCTCGTGCAATGCCCCATCATGCTCGCGCAGGCCTATGCCGGCTGTGGTGCCCCATTCGTAAGGCTGCAAACCCATCGGCTTTAAGTCATCACGGTCATTCCACCAGGCACGGTCGGCCAAAGCTGCCTGCCTCATGGCCTCCTGGTACTTTTCACTGGTGGTAAATTCGTTCACAAATAAATAGTTGAACATGAACGTGAAATTCGAGGTAAACTCTTTTGAAACCGCATGGTCAGTCATCACATGGTAGGCTTCGCCCGACTTCGAGGCGTAAGTAGCAGTGGGCAAACCATCTGGGTTACCATACCACTTATCCCATAACTTATTGGCCGGTGCATTCTTCTTTTTCGCCTGATTTTTAGCCAGCCAGGCCACTACCATGTATTCATTATAAGGCAATGTATAGCTGTTAACAGCAGGCCCTTCCTCAGTCATCTTTAAGGCAATTTGCCCTTTTGTCCAGTCACCAATAAACTGCGCCTGATCCACTAAGTTATACAACTCATCCACATAGGCTCCAAGCTGCTCATTGTGGTTAAAATAGCGCTTGGCAAATAAGGCCCCGGAAATCATCAAATCGGTGTCAATAGGGCTCCAATCCTCACCAATGGCTTTACCGGTATTGATATCAAAAAAATGGATGAAACAGTTTTGTGCTGTCCGATCGAGGCGTATCCCCTGATCGTTATGCCCCAAAACCGATTGTAAGGTTTCGATGATCTCCTCTTCTGCTTTAGTAGTCCAGCCCATTTCACTGGCCACACACTGCGCTACCAGTCCCATGCCAATATTAGCTGCCGAGCCACGGTTGGTTTCACCATGCGTACTGACATAATCGTGGTACAAGCCGTTATCGGCTCTTAACATTTGGTAGAACTTTACCGTATTGTGCAACAATTCTTCCAAAATTTGGTGATCTGTTTTTTGTGCATTACCCGTTAGCAGACCTAAACAGGCAATCAGTGATACAATTAATTTCTTCATATAACTCATTTGTTAATGTAATTACTTAACCAGCATGGGGGCACTCTGCCGGGAGATACCGTTCTCGTTGAATGCTTCAATGGTGAAATAGTAGGATGTTCCTTTATCCAGCGAAGGAATTTTATGCACGTTACTATCGTATACCAGCCACGAGTGATACAGCTTATCAGCTGCAATTCCCCAGCGAATGTTATATCCCTGTCCCCCGTTTACTTTATCCCAACTCATTTCCACATGACGGCGATCTTTCTCCCGACTGATCTTAAAGTTCTTCACCTTAGCCGGCTTTTTACCATCTCCTAAGCCAAAAACACGAATCTCTGACATCGCGAAATTATTGCCGGGCACCTCAATGTTGTTATACCGAACATATTTAGCTCTTACCGGCACGTTTAGCGGGATGTATGCATTTGGCGTATCTTTAAAGCTGTTGCTTCTATCAACAATGGTTTCCCAGTTTTTACCATCTACAGAGGCCTCTATGGTATAACGATGACGTAATCCTTCGGTTCGTGTGTAGACACCCGCTTCATGATCGTGAAAATTGAGTTGTATGGCATGGATAGTGCCCATGTGTTTCATCTCTATCTCCACCCATTGCTTATTGTCGTTGGCACTGGCCACCCAGTACGATTTTGGACTTTCATCGGTTAACACCCTTGATAAGATGCGACCATCGGCGGTATATTCCCTGGCCATCTCTTCAATATCAAAGTCTCCATCGGTGGCCGTGCTCTTTTTAATCTGCAGCTCAGATGTAGATACAGTCGTTTTGCCTTTGTAGGATAGCAACATCCAGCCGTTATGCTCACCTGCCTTGGTGGGGTGACTTGGTGCAAAACGCGGATAATCGCCATAGTGGGTATTGCTGTGCATGATACCTTCCTGATCGAAATAGGTAGGGAACATACACAGGCGGCGTTCCCAATGCGAGTTGGAGGCCAGGGCCATAGTGGCAAAATGCCAATACTCATCATTGGTGGCCTTCAAAGTCATCCCATGCCCCGCACCATTGGCAAAGCCGCCCGGCTTAAAGCTGATCGGATTACCTTCCATGTATTCAAACGGCCCTTCCGGCGATTCACCAATATAAGCGCCATCGGCATACACATTAAATTGTGTACCAGGCGCCGCATATTGCAGGTAGTATTTACCATTATGCTTGGTCATCGATGCCCCTTCCATGTAGCCCTCCTTAATAGTTGGGTGAAAGTTGTTTTCGCCAAATCGCTCCCAGCCATGCTCCTCTTCATTCAGGTTAATCAGTTCCTTGGGCTCACCGACTTCGAGCATGCGGTCATCCTTATTAAGCTGTTTCACCTTCAACGGGAACACGTTGGATGAGCCCCAGTACAAATAGGTTTTTCCGTCATCATCGATAAATAATTCCGAATCCTGAATGTTATTGGTAATGGAAGCGGTTGGTGTCCACTTGCCTGATTTTGGATCATCGGTATACAATATACTACCGTAGCCGGCCGGGTTTCCGGCAAAATAAACCACAGAATCTTTATAATTAAAAGCTGTTGGTGCATTGGAACCTTCGAAGAACCATTGTGCCGGTTTAATAAACTCCCAGTTGACTAAATCTGTTGAATGCCAGTAGCCAAACGAACGCGTTACAAACATGTAATATTCGCCCCTGAACTCAATGACAGCCGGATCTGCTCCCGAGCGATACGATATATTCTTAGCCGAATTATACACCATGTAGGTATAATCCAAATCGATAGGGTTACAATAAGTCTGAGGCTGCACATCCTGAGCTGCTACTTGGTAATGAATGAGTAACAACATTAATACAGCACTGATTTTTATTAATCTTTTCATATTTCAACTTGGTTAATTAATTGTTATAACAGAAGCTCACTTTTTAATACCTACTTCAAATACTTATCCGGCACCTGGTATTTAAGTATTAAGCTATCCAGCTGGGCGTGCAAGGTTGCTCTTACATCATCATATTTCACATCATCATACACATTATTCATTTCGCTCGGATCCTCCTCTAAATCGTACAGCTCCCACTCATTATCCTGATAAAAGTGAATCAACTTATAGCGTTCTGTTTTCACGCCATTATGTGCTTTGACACTGTGAAAACCAGGATACTCATAGTAATGATAATAGAGCGCCTGGCGCCATGGTTCATCTAATTTCTCACCTTTCATTAACGGATAAAACGATTCGCCCTGCATTTCATCGGGTATCTCCACATTGAGCATATCCAGAAACGAAGGTGCAAAATCGATGTTTTGCGTTAACGCTGCGATGGGCTCTGGAGAATGTCCTACCTGCGGATGCCTGATAACAAGCGGCATTCGGAATGATTCTTCGTACATCCAGCGCTTATCAAACCAGCCATGCTCACCTAAAAAGAAGCCCTGATCGGAGGTGTAAACAATGATGGTATTATCCAATAATCCTTTTTCCTTCAGGTACTCATAAATTTCACCAACGCTGTCGTCCACCGAGCGCACACAGGCCAGGTAATCCTGCAGATAGCGTTGCAATTTCCAGACTGCTTTTTCCTCGTCTGTTCTTTCAGTCAGATAAAAATCATTATTGCGTTCGCGGTAAGCCTCCAAAAAACGTTGACGTTCATCATCGGTCATTCGTCCGAAAAACACTTGTGGCCAGCGGTCATACAACAAGGTATCGCTATCAATACCAGTCACCATTTTCAGGTCGTGCCCCTCGTAGGCATGCTGAAAGATATTCATCTCCTGACCGGCCGCAGCAATGCGTTTGTCGTAATTATCGAAATAATTATCGGGTACCGGAAATTCGACATGCTCAAACAAACGATAATACTTTTCGGCTGGCACCCAGTTACGATGGGGTGCCTTATGCTGCATCATCAGGAAGAAGGGCTCACTCTTGTCGCGCTTTTCTAACCAGTCAATGGTCGATTCGGTAATTAGATCGGTTACATAGCCCATTTCCTGAGTTACTCCCTCCCTGGTAACGAAGTCAGGGTTATTGTACTCCCCCTGATCGTTTAATATTTTGTAGTAATCAAATCCAACCGGATCGGTGTTTAAGTGCCACTTGCCGATGACTGCCGTTTGATAACCATTTTTTTGCAGAATATTAGGAATGGTTAGCTGGTGACCATTAAACCTGGTTCCATCGTTTTTCATAAAACCATTGGCATGCGAATGCTTTCCGGTTAGAACGGTTGCCCGGCTCGGGCCGCAAATAGAATTGGCACAATAGTTTTCGAGAAACAGGGTTCCTTCGTCGGCCAAACGATCGATGTTAGGGGTTGGTGCCAGTTTGGAGATAGGATGACCATAGGCACTGAGGGCCTGCATGGCATGGTCATCGGTCATTATAAATAAGATATTGGTTGGCTTATTATTAGCCCCGGTATTTGTGCTGTTGCACGAAGTCAAAATCTTTCCGGCCAGTAAAAGGAATAATATTTTAAAAAGTAGTCTCATGAGGTGATGGTTTATGCCTTGATTACGGGTTTTCGGATAAGCAATAAAGGGAATGAAAGCACCCCCGAAGAGGTGCTTTCATGATTAGTTATAGGTGAACCTTGTATGGTTACTTTCATCATCGGAGCTGGTTGCAATCCATAGATTAAAGTCACCAACTTCAGCTATTGGCTGCATATCAACACCTAAGAACTCAATTGCTTTTTCATCAATTGTAAATTCCACAGTTGTTGATTCACCCTTTTTAAGCGCTATTTTTTCAAAACCTTTCAGCTCTTTCACGGGTCGTGTTACCGATGCTGTAATATCCTGAATATATAGCTGTACAATTTCTTCACCGTCGTAGTTACCGGTGTTGGTAATGTCGATTGTTGCCTTAATAGCACCACCTTTAGAGAAGGCCTTGTTATCCAACTTCAGGTTACTGTAATCGAAAGTTGTATAGGATAATCCGTGGCCAAACGGATACAATGGTGAATTGGCTACATCGATATAGTTTGAACGATAATCGGCAGGTGTATCATCGTTAAACGGACGCCCTGTGTTTTTCACATTGTAATGGATGGGTACCTGACCCACATTACGAGGGAAGGTCATTACCAGCTTGGCAGATGGATTGTAATCACCTGAAAGAACATCAGCCACCGCATGACCGGCCATTAAGCCCGGATACCATGCCTCCACAATGGCATCTACATTCTCGGCCTCCCATGACAAATCAAGGGGACGACCATTAAACACCACCAAAACGATTGGCTTACCAGTCTTCTTCAGTTCTTTGAGCAAATCGCGCTGATTACCCGGCAAGGTTATATCAGTACGGGATGCCGCTTCGCCCGACCAATGGTAGTTTTCGCCCATTGCCACCACAATGACATCGCTATTACGCGCAACATTTACAGCCTTGGCAAATCCGCTTCTATCCGGCACATTCCCAGTTGAGACCTTTTCTGTTTGACGGTCAATTAAAGGTAAATCAGTGCCTTTGGCATAGGAGAATTTTACGTTTGAATCAGCATATTTGGCATCCAAACCTTCTTTCAGTGTTACAGATTTACTGCGATCGCCTTTGATGGCCCACTCACCATTTAAACTCTTACGCTCATTAACAAAAGGTCCGATAAGAGCTACACGCTTCTTGTCTTCTTTCTTAAGTGGCAACACATTATTCTCATTTTTCAGCAGTACAATTGAACCTTGCGCTGCCTCATGCGCCAATTGAATGTACTCATCGTTCATTACCACTTCCTTTTCGCGCTCAACGTCGCAATAGCGGAATGGATCGTCGAACAGTCCTAGCAGGAACTTCATCTCCAGGATGCGTGCTACTGCCACATCAACCTGGTTTTCGGATATGCTCCCTTCTTCAACCAACTCCTGGAGGTGCGTAACAAAAGCCTCACTAATCATGTCCATATCAATGCCTGCATCCAGACTTAACTGTGCTCCATGCTTCAAATCTTCAGCATAGCCATGGGCAATCAGTTCCAAAATGGCCGTGTAGTCGGTCACCACCAACCCGTTAAAACCCCATGCATTGCGCAAAATATCGGTGTATAAATGTTTATTGCCGGTGCAAGGAATACCATTGAGGTCGTTAAAAGCGGTCATAAATGACCCAACACCTTCGTCGATGGCAGCCTGGAACGGAGGGAAATATGTTTCATTCAAACTACGCTCCGAGATATCAACCGTATGGTAATCGCGCCCGGCCTGCGCTGCACCATAGCCTACAAAGTGTTTAGCAGTGGCTATGAGTGTATTGTTCTTGTTTAGGTCAGAATAATCGCTAATACCCTGAAAACCTTTCACACGAGCTCTGGCAACCAATGAGGCCAGGTACACATCTTCACCGGCACCCTCCATAACACGCCCCCAGCGCGGGTCGGTTGACATATCAATCATTGGTGCAAAATTCCAGGCTACACCCGATGCAGTTGCTTCGTCGGCTGCTGCTCTGGCAGTTCGCTCCATCAAATTCAAATCCCATGAGCAGGCCTCCGCCAATGGAATTGGAAACGTTGTTTCCAAACCGTGAATCACATCCGCAGCAAACAACATTGGAATTTTCAGGCGTGAATATTTCAGGTTTTGCTCCTGTAGCATACGTACATTCGCAGCACCAAAAGCGTTAAATGTACTCCCAATCATCCCTCTCTTAAGGTACTCGCCTGATTGATTATCTGCCACTTCACCCGTTGGGGCAAAATTGGCTGAATATTGATTCATCTGACCTATTTTCTCTTCCAGTGTCATTAACGACAACACGGAGTCTACCTTAGCTTCAATAACCGGATCACCACTGAAGCTTTTCCAACCGGCCACCTTGGTACCACCTGTATCAGAGCAGGCAGCCAATGTCCCAACAAACATGGCAATTGCTCCTAATTTCATTATATTTTTATTCACCTTTCCCATCAACTCTATATTTTAATGTGGTAACGTTTTTATTTATTGCATATTAAGTTTGGAAACAGGAGGAGGATAACTCCTCCCATCCACTATCGTTATTCGTCCTTAATTGGCCCGGCCAAATTTGGATTCAGATCCTCCTGAAACAAAGGAATCGGCAAATATTCGTGCTTACCCGTTTCGAAACCATCCAAAACACTGGCTGCTTTACCTGTTCGTACCAGATCGAAGAAGCGGTTACCCCACTCAACTGAAAGCTCTGCGCGACGCTCATCAAGGATATCATCAAGGGTGATACCAGAAATTGGATCCATGCCGGCTCTTCGCCTTACCTCATTAAATGGAGTTGACACATCACCGCCAATTTGCAATTTCGCTTCGGCATTCATCAGTAAAACATCAGCGTATCTCAAGACTCTGATATTATTGTTTGAACCATAATCGTTACGACCAGGCGTCATCTGGTCTTTGGGCAAATAAGCTTTCCCATTATAGTGGGCTTTAATATCCATATAGTTTGGTTCAAATATCTCTATTGCATCACCGGCAGGCGTAGTTGCCCCCGACTCTAAAACAGCTACATCCCAACGAACTTCCTCATTACGCCCTTTCATGAAGTCAAGAAACTCGGGACGCAATAACATGAATCCCCAACCACTAATAGGTGCGGGATTGTTTCGTGGTCCCTGGTGCTGAAACCATGCACCACCATATACCTGCTGTCCGTCACCTGTATCAAAATCAGTAAACTGTAGTTCATAAAGCGATTCCGGCGCTAATTTACCTGGCACTTTAAACAGGTTGTAGTAATCATCATACAGGTACAGGCCAGCCTTCTCAATGATATCATCCGTTAATGATGCCACCATATTATAATCGCTTTCCATTAAGGCTACTTTAGCCTTTAGAGCCATAGCTGCGTATTTCGTAACTGCCCCTTTTCTGTCGTTTTGTGTCTCAGGTAAATGCTCTATGCAGAAATCCAACTCCTCATAGATATATGCTCTCAACGATTCTACACTATTGCGATATGGTTGATAAGGGATACCATAGGTAATATCATCAGGATTAATAATAGGAGCATTCCCCCACAAGTTGCTTATAAAATAGTAAGCTAATGCACGATGGAATATAATCTCGGCATCGTATTGGTCAGCCAAGGCCAACTGTTCTTCAGATACCAAATGCTCTCTAAAGTTTTCAATCAGTTCCTGGTTATCATGTGTTGCAAACACAATCTTGTACAAGGACACCCAGGTATTGTTTAAGGCCCAAAAACCTTTTGCCTGGTTGTAGTTAAATTCCTCAAGGTATAAATATTCGCCCTGATCACTTTCTGAGCCTCCTCCTTTAGTTACTTCGTCACCGCGTATGTTTAAAAGTGGCCACATTTCCCATTGAGCCAATCGTTCGCGTGTTGTGGCGTATACACCTGAGACAGGCCCATACATCAGGCTGCTATCAGTGTAATCTATCTCGTCGCTTGGCACTTCACCTTCCTGGACAATATCCAGCCAATCGTTACATGAGCTTAATAGAATAAGTCCCATGAACAGAGCAATATATTTCGTTATCGGTTTCATAATATCTATGTTTAGCTTCATTAAAAATTAAGACGTAACCCTAATGAGAAGATGGCAGGAATAGGGTAAACTGATTCATCAATACCTCCTGGTACTTCAGGCGTAAAACCGTTTGATGAAAAGAAAGTGTATGGTCTGTCGGCATTCAGATACACCTGCGAAGCTCCTAATCCGAATTTATTCATTACAGAAGTTGGAATATCATACGATAAACGTACATTCTGAATACGGAAATAGGAACCATCCTCCAGGAAGAAATCATTTAAACGACCTGTATTCCAAGGGTTGTATAACCCTTCGGCCGAAGGGGTACTGTTAGTTGAGCCAGGACCTGTCCAAACACTGTTGGCCAGATTAGCATCAACGTTATTGGCACCGTGCTTATTAATATCGGCTCTGCGGCGGTTAAAAATAGTAACACCATGTACGCCCTGAAAAGTAGCTGCCAGTGTAAAGCCTTTGTAACCAACAGCCATGTTGATACCATAAGTAAAATCAGGATTTGGATCTCCTAATAAAACACGGTCATTGTCATCAATTACTCCATCGCCATTGGTGTCAACATATCTGAAATCACCAGGTTTTAAGCCATTGGCACGCGCAATCGGATCGGCATCAATTTCAGCCTGGGTCTGATACACGCCATCAGTTTTCCAACCATAGAAAGAGTAAAGAGCTCCACCCACGTATGAACGCTGAGGAAATTCAGCAGACCCGGTTTGTAGGTAAGGTTCACCTGACAGGTCGGTTACACGGTTTTTGATGGTGGTGATATTACCGCCAATTGAATAGTGAAAATCCTTACCAATCTTGTCAGACCAGTTTACCATCACCTCAACACCAGAGTTACGAACCGAACCGGCATTTTGCAACAGATTACCATTACCCATTGGCAAAGTGGTTAAAATTACCATATTGCGTGTTTCGCGATTATAATAATCAGCCTCAACATTTAGTCGATAGTCAAACATTTTGGTCTCAATACCAATGTTCTTCTCATCCACCAATTCCCACTCCAAATCAGTGAAAATACGGTTGTTAATCATCCCCGGCACTAAGGAACCTCCGAAAATACCTGAGCTACCTAAATCGCCACCGGCAATTGAACCAAAAGCACTATTAGCTGGTACGCGGTCGTTACCTAACAATCCCCACGATGCACGTACTTTTAAGTGATCAATCTTAGCACTTGTCAAACCAGATGCAAAATCTTCCTGCGAAACAACCCAACCAGCTCCTAAAGAAGGGAAGTAACCCCACTTTTGCTGGTATTTCGATGAGCCATCGGCACGCATTGTAAGAGATAACAGATACTTGTGCTGGTAGTCGTATGAGAAACGAGCAAAAACAGACATACCTCTAAAACGCGTACCTCCATCGTCAGATGTTCTTGTATCGGCAATACCCGAGTTCAAATAGTCTTTGTTAGTGACTCCTTGAGCTGTACCATTTAACCAACGGAAATTTTCTTCGCGTACAGATAAACCACCCATTGAGGTTAGGTTATGATCTCCCCAACTATTACGCCATGTAACGGTATTATCCCACACATAATCGTAATTCCAATTATTTGTCTTACTCAAAGAATTAAGCACTTGCTGAGTATTCCCCACTTTATATTCGGGAACATAGGCAGTTACAGCTCCATAGCGAAAATCCATATTCATGGCTGAACGAAATACAATATCCTGACTATCAAAAGGACGTAGCTCAGCATAAATATTAGGCATAAAACGCGTAATATCTGACTGATTGTCGCTATGGTAGTAAGCACGTGCTACAGGATTGGTGTAATACGTGTCGTAACCCAGGTTATGAGGATTACCATATGGCCTAGGAAATGATTCTCCATCGGCTAGATTATCATCATAAACGGCGTACATTGGATTATTGACATAGGCCTGAAACCACGCCGAACCATCGTCTGTCATGCGTTTTTCTTTGGTTAAGATGGTGCTAAACCCCACTTTTAACTTTGATGATACATCGTAATCTACTTTACCACGCAGGTTCAAACGGTCATAATACCCGGTTGAATTCATTATTCCATCCTGGCCGAAATACCCTAAACTAAACGCATAGGCTGACTTCTCATTTCCTCCATTCAGAGAAAGGTTGTGATTTTGAATAGGCGCAGAGCTTCGTATCAATTCATCGTACCAATCGGTTGACACTGCAGGAATACCATTAGTACCACCCCACCGAGCGATGGCCGCATCAACATATTGTTCATTGCCGGCTGCACGCATTAAAGTAGCATACTGCTCAGAGTTGGCCATATCCAAGCGCTGTGTTACCGATTGCACCCCATAGTAGCCATCATACGCTACCTGCATGTCACGGTTTTTAGAACCTCCTTTGGTGGTGATGAGTACCACCCCATTTGCTGCACGAACACCATAGATAGCAGCTGCCGATGCATCTTTCAACACCGACATTGTTTCAATATCGTTGGGACTTAAGAAGTTAATATCATCTAAGAACATGCCATCTACCACATACAAAGGATTGGAGTTTTGAATCGATCCAACCCCACGAATGCTTACCTGCGGGCCTTCACCCGGCACACCTGAGTTAACAATGGTTACACCAGCTACCTTACCCTGAACGGCTCCCATAGCTGATGATGCACTCATCGAGGTAATCTCTTCGGCCGATATGGTGGCAATTGGCGAAGTCAAATCTTTAGATTTACTGGTACCATAGCCAATCACCACAACCTCTTCCAAATCACTGGCATCGGCTCCCAAGGTCACTTCAAAATAATCTTTATCGCCAACTAATATTTCCTGACTAACCATACCAATGTATGAGATCACTAAAACATCATCGGGCGAAACTCCTTCCAGAACAAATTGTCCTTCAAAGTTAGTTGCAGTACCGGTGAGTGTTCCTTTAACAAGCACACTGGCGCCTGGCAGTTCAAAGCCGGCGTCATCGCGTATCACGCCTGTTACTGTTTTTGCATCTTGGGCTAGGGCAATATGACCAATTAGCCAAAATGCTATTAACAATCGTTTAATCATAATAATTGAAATTTATTTAGTTATTACTGTTAATCCTTTGAGAAAGGCAATTCCTTGCCTGCAAATTGTTGTTCAATCCTATTTGTATCCACATCAACTACATATGGCATCGTAAGACGGTGTTGTCCATCAACTATTTCTACTGGTGGCAGCCCACTTTCAAGAAGCGTACCATTTTGCCAGATATCTATCTTCTCATATGGATTTGATGATAGGTCATTATAACTACTGGTGCACATGCGCAGCATCTTTCCATTTAAAATGACAGTTGCTTTTGAGTTGACACCTTCAAAAAAAAGAAAGTGCTCAACCATTTCATCATCCGAACTTAAATGGAACTCCTTTTGATAGATTGCTTGACCTCGGCAGTATTCATGAGTTGTGTAGGTGCCGTTATTCCAATGATAAGGTAAAACCACCTAATCCGCCTTTTTATTAATACCTGATAAACTAAAGTTCCATCCTTTGTGAAAGGATATTTTTTGCAATTGGGCATTACTCAATCCCTGCCCAAAGAATGAGATCAGAAGTAATAATAAAGCATTTTTCATTTGCCTGGAATTAATGGATTTTTAGCTTCACAAATATTTTGAAAAGGGTATGATTTGCCTGATTTATTGATACATCATATATACATCATTTATTCTCAAATACCCACACCCCCCTGTTTTAATGACACTTATAAACCACATTACCTTTGTTAAAAAGTCTTACAGAGACGTATTGATTGCATCAAATACATCATTGATTGCATCACAAAATTGTGATTAAAACAAAATTTGAATAATATTGAAACAATTTATTTAGTGACCAATTAGCCAAATTAACATCGACTTAATGACTAGGATTGTTATCATATTCCTGTACTTACTCTACTCTATTAATTCCATTGCCACAGACATTATTAAACCTTCTACACAAAGGTTTATAATAACTCCCAGAATATCCAGTTTTACAAAGCATGATTATAACGCCGAGAACCAGAACTGGAGCGTTTGCAGTTCGGAAATTGGCGCCGTTTATTTTGCTAATTCAATGGGCCTGTTGCGCTTTGATGGCGAAAACTGGAACCTATATGAAACACCCAATGTTTTAAGAGCCGTTTACTGCAGCGGCGACACCATTTATGTTGGAGGAAATGGCATTATGGGCTATTTCTTAGAAAGTAACCTGAATGCCGGCTATCATGCCCTGGCTACTATTTATAATGATATCTGGAAAATATTCGCATCGGATAAATACGTCATATTCCAGGCATTTAACCGCATGTATCACCTTAATGAGCATGGCCATATAGGCATTGAACGCATTGAAGAAGGCAACACCACCTTTGCCTATCCCATTGATAACGAGATTTTTTATCAGCTTAGTCATGGCAAGCTGATAGCACTTACGCCCAACGCTAAAGAACGAACCCTATTAAATAGTCCCGCTCTTAATAAGTACATGATAAAGTACATTAGCAAAACAGTTCATAATGAGTATTTGCTGGGAACCCTTAATAATGGCCTTTTCCAACTAAAAGACGGGCGATTAACTCGCCTTCCATCGGCACTCAATGATTTTTTAATAAAATACCAACTTAACAAGGCCATATACCTGTATGACGGATACTATGCTTTTGCAAGCATGAATGGTGGTGTTATTATCGGCAATTTAGAGGGGGAAATTAAATACATCTTTGATAACAGTAATGGTTTAAGCAGTAACCGAATTCATGGCCTACACCATCAGAATGATGGTCAATTATGGATAGCAAGCGACAATGGCATAGCATTCGTTGATTTAAAAAGCCCTTTTCTATACTTTAACTATAAGAACAATCCTTTAGGCACTTATTATGATGCCCTTTCATACAACGGTAACTATTATATCGCCACTAATAAAGGCGTGTATGTAGCCAGGCCAGATACCTTTCATACAAATATATTTGATATTGAATTGGTTAAAAATTCAGAAGGACAGGCCTGGAATCTGGATGTCATAGACAAGGAACTGTTTGTTGGCCATAACAACGGCACATTTCAGCTGGTAGATGAGCAATTAACTAAGATAGCCGATGTTGCTGGTGGCTATCACTTTTTACAAAGTGATATAGATAGCAGCATAATGTATGAAACATCGTATTATGGATTAGCAGTTTACACCAGACAACAAGGTAAATGGCAGTTTGATTTTAACATTAATAATATGGAGGGACTAACCCATGATGTTATAGAACAGAACGATGGCTCCCTCATAGTCACGGGTTCGTTAAAAGAGGCTTATCATATTACCATTGACCATAACAGTAAGAAAGTACAGATTGAAGACATCAGCAAGCATGCTGCTTTTAATAGTTCTAACTGGATACGTGCCTTCAACTTAGATCATCAAACCTACCTGGTGGCCAGCGACACCACACTTCAATTTAAAGAAGGACAGCTCATTCCTGCTCATAAGGCTTTGGATAAAATAAGTTACATCTCCGAAGCAATAGGCAACTATTGCTTTATAAGAAAAAAAGGGGCCCTGGAGTTATTTAATTTTAAAAAGAATGAGTTGGTTGAAATCCCTTACAATTTAACACACATTGAGAATGAGCTGGTTTATAAATATGAAAACATTACAAAAATTAAGGAGCATGAGTGTTTCTTTTGCCTGTCTGAAGGGATTGCCTATACCAATATCGAAAACTTAACAACAGCCAAATACAAACAGAAACCCACACTCATCACCAATATTGAATACAGCAACAACCGAACCGGAGAAGTGGGCCAGCATGATACCATCCAATCGGCTGTTCCGCACATATACAATACGGTGAAATTCACGTTTACAGCACTTAATTATGAATCAGATGCGATTTATGAATTTTACCTGGATGGATATAGTCAGAATTGGCAACGAATAACAAGCAGCAATGAGGTCGTATTTCAGGATCTGCGAGAAGGCCAATACACCTTTAAAGTGAAACAAAAAGGAAGTTCGCTGTATGCCAAACATACCTTTAAAATAGCTCCGCCGTATTATCGAACCATCTATGCGTATTTTGTATATGGCTTGCTGATTGTTAGTTTGTATATAATCAGTATTTCTTTGTACCGCCATTTTATCAGAAAACAGACCTATAAACAACTAATTGCTAAACGAAAAAAGTTGCATGAACAAAACATGGAACTAAAGCAAAAACAGCTGGATGAAGAAGTAAAAGAACTACAAAGTGAAGTCACACTCAAAAATGATAAGCTCTCGAACTTGCTGCTGCAAAATAGTAAGAAGAAGGAAATAATAGATAGCATTCAGCAAGAGCTTCAACAAATAAGGCAAAATGAGAAGTATGTTAGCTCAAGACATATAGATAGACTGACTCGCATGATAAAAAGTAATTTTAATGAGCAAAAGGATTGGCTGATGTTTGAGGCAGCCTTTTCCGAAGCAAACAATCACTTTTTTAAAAAGCTCCGGGAAAAACACCCTATTCTGACGGATGAGGACTTAAAGCTGTGTGCTTACCTAAAAGTGAATATGTCATCAAAAGAGTTGGCTCCAATATTTCAGATTACAACCCGAAGTGTAGATCTTAAAAAGTACCGACTGAAAAAGAAATTGGGACTAAGTCGTGAACAAGGCCTAAATCATTATTTACAAATCTTTTAGAGACTAACCCAATCTACACTATATATCAACAAGAAAATTACTTGAGTTGTAAAGCCTCCACCTCACTCAATCGCCTCACAAACGAATCATCAAACTTACCCGATTGTTGAATTCTCTTTTGTGTGCGTTTGGCTGTTGGATAATCAATATATGCTCCGTATAAATAGCGGGTATAACCATCTTTACACTTGATCGTACGGATATCATCCACATCAAGACCTTTCAGATAGAGCGATGCAAATAGAGGACGTCTTTTCAAAGCCAACACCTGAAGCGTGAAATAAGGCGTGTATTCTATGTGTTTGATGTCTGCCTCAATAGCTGCCACGGCTGCAATATTCTGCTCAGAGAGTGTTTTGGCAACAATCACTCTTTTTAGAGGCGGTGTCATTTGTATCTCACTAAAAGAATATACTTTGGGTTCCTTTTGATAGGCCATCTCCGGCTCGACTGTAATTACTGATTCGCCCATTGGCTGGTTGATGGCCATCTGCTCAATGGAATATTCATGACCTGTTTCTAGAAACATTGTGTATTTCCCGCTTTGTTCATCAGGGCGGTAATCACCAACCAACTGACGGTCGGTCATGCGGGTTACCATTAATCGAATGGGTCCACGTTTCATATCGGCACTACTCACCTGCCCTTCAATAACCGCCAGTTCACCTTCAAAGGCCGCATCAAACTCCACCTTATAAATATCTGAACCACCATAATTATCATCAAAGCGTGACGATGCGTAATAAGCATGGCTCTTATCAAGACTGGGCAGGAAAAAGAAATCATCGTCAGGGGTGTTTATCGGGTATCCCAGGTTAACTGGCAATGACCATGTGCTATCAGAATTCATTTGGGCATAAAACACATCCAGTCGCCCCATAGAGTTATGTCCCTCCGAGGCAAAATACAAAGTACGGCCATCAGCATGTATCATGGAAGTTTCTTCATCAAACCTTGTGTTGATGGATGACCCCAGGTTACGAGCCTCTCCCCATCGTCCATAGGCATCTTTTTTACACATGTAAATATCCAGGCCGCCATAGCCCCCCTCACGGTCACTTGTAAAAAACAAAGTACTCCGGTCACCCGACAACGAGGCATGCGTTTCATCAGCTGGCGTATTGATAGGGTATGGTAATTTCACAGGCTCAGTCCACTCTCCTTTTTCCAGATAACTTACATATATACTTTTACCATCATTATCGCTACGATAAATAAACAGGCTATTACCATCGGGCGACAAGGATACTCCCGACTCATGCACCGGGTTCTTAAAAAAAACATTCAGGAGTTTGGCCTTTTCCCAATGTGCCTTTTCATTGGCCGATACATATACCTTTTCTGGAAACTGACCATCGGCTAATTCCGGCAGCTTGGCTTCAGGACGACGTGATGTGAACAACAATACATCTTCATATACATTAACTAACGGACTATGATCATCATACCTGCTATTCACAGCTTCCCCCAGGTTAGTAATAGTTAACTGTACAGGATTAGCTAAAAACACTTTGGCATTCCTACAATTATTGATTTCCTGCTCAATCTGTGCCTTAAAATCAAGGTCAGCATTATCAACTTTGGTTAGCAGAACATTATATACCAATATGGCGGAATCTGGCTTAAGCGAAACCTGATAGGCTTCTCCTAATGCCATCATAAAATCGTGCCCCAGAGGTGTTGCCTGGTCATCGGCACTTAGCTGACTTAAACCAGTTTGTAATGCAGGAATAGCTGATTCAGCTCCTTTGTTGGTATTTAAATAACATAAACCCAAATGCAAGTAGGCCTCTGTAAAGGTGGGAGAAGTCTTCACCAGATTTGAAAACGCACTAATGGCCTTTTCATAGTCATCTGATTCAGCATAATTTAATGCTTTAAAAAATGCCTTTTGTTCCTGGCGAACATTCTTCTTTTGCTGTGCTACTGACCAATTGCCAATCAATAACACAACTGCCAACAGAATTAGTTTAGTCCTAAAAATTATCATATAGTTATCCCGAACTACATATTCATCGCAAAATAAGTCAAATTTCCGTAAATACTTATCTATCAAACAAAAAAATGTTAACAAATGTTTACCAGGTCTTTTATCGCCGAAATGCAAATCCACTATACTCCTGAATACCTGAATCTTAATCCACATAAAACGACAAGTTTAATTTTCGACCAAACGCGCAGGAATAATATCAACTTGGCGTCCAAGGATTAATATTGAATAAAAACCGAACAAAATGAGCAATAAATTAGTTGTATTTACAGTTATTTTAATAGTTGCAGGCGCTTGCAACCTTAAAAGTAGTCAGAGGCAAAATTGGAGTGCCGAAGATATGGCCAAGAGGCAAACAATTATGATGCAGGAGGCTCTGCAATTAACTGAAGAGCAAAGGAGCAAGATTGAGCGTATTAACCTTAAGTTTGCAGACCAATTCAAAAAACTGAGGGACAATACTCAAGGAGATAGAGAAAAAATGCGTATATTGAGAGATGATTTACGTGACGCCAAATACAAAGAATTAGAAGCAGTGCTCAGTACTGAGCAGTTTGAAAAATATATAGTGCTCGAAGAAGAACGGGCGAAAGAAATGAGAAATGGGCACAGAGGTGAAAGAGGCGATAGATAGCCCATATTTTTTCATAATTGGTAAAAGTTTTGGTTTGAGAGACCTGTGATTCAAAGGAGTTGCAGGTTTTTTTTCGACCATATTATTGGTCATTCATTGATATGAGCCTGTTGTAAGAACAATATTTCCACCGAAAAAGCGTAATTTCGTGCTTTTAAACCAATGCAATAAATATGTGCATTGTTTGACAAGCATATTATATAGGAAACTAGTTACATGGATTCAACGAGACAAAAGAAAATATCCCGCCTTCTGCAAAAAGAAATAAGCGAAATCTTTCAGCGCGAAATGCGGGCTGTATGCCTTGGCACTATGGTTACAGTGACGGTTGTAAGAATATCACCAGATCTGGGGCAAGCCAAAGCATATTTAAGCATCTTCCCAACAGGAAATATTGACGAGGTGATGAAAGGAATTAATGAACAAAGTTCTCAAATCAGATTTGCCCTAGGTAAACGGGTTGGTAAACAAATGCGCATCATCCCGGAACTACGCTTCTTTGTTGATGACAGCCTCGATTACCTGGATAACATTGATCGTCTATTAAAAGATTAAGCATGCAGTACGATCCAATTAAACGTTCATTAGGAAAAGTATTTAATCAAACGCCTGCATTACGCATCTTTTTTTACCGCTTACTCGATCTTCTCTTACTCAGGGCCTGGTATATACGACGCGAGTTACGCCGGGTAGCGCGCCAGAATCAAAAAGAGATGCAAGTGCTGGATGCCGGAAGCGGATTTGGTCAATATGTGTATTATATGTCGTCGCTTGGCAAGCAGTGGACCATTAAAGGCGTTGATGTTAAGGAAGAACAAATTGCTGACTGCAACCAGTTTTTTGAGAAAATTAAACGCCACAACCGGGTGGTCTTTGAATATGCCGACCTCACAAAATTTGTTAATACAGAAGCCTATGATCTAATTCTTTCAGTAGATGTGATGGAGCATATCCTTGAAGACGAATTGGTTTTTGCCAATTTCTACCAGTCGATGAAAAAAGATGCAACGCTTATTATCTCTACACCATCGGATATGGGAGGCTCAGATACACATCACCACCACGAAGACGAAGGCGTGCATGGTTTTATTGATGAACACGTGCGAGATGGCTATAACGCCGAAGATATCAGAAAGAAACTGACAAAGGCAGGGTTCAGAAACATTCGAACATCCTATACATATGGGAAAGCCGGTAATATTTCATGGCGCCTTTCAATGAAATTTCCTATTAAAGCACTCAATACCACCAAGTTATTCTTCATTGCATTGCCATTCTATTACCTGGTTACTTATCCAATTGCCTTCGTACTCAACTGGATAGATATTAGCACACGTCACAGCAAAGGAACCGGTTTAATGGTAGTAGCCCAAAAGTAATAACGCATGAAGTTAGCCTTTGACATAGCGCGCCGGTATTTATACGCCAAGAAATCGCAGAACATTATTAACATCATCTCGATGATTTCGGTTTTCGGCGTATTAACAGGCAGTATGGCTTTGGTAATCGTGCTATCTGTCTTCAACGGGGTGCATGGTCTAATGGGCGATCTGTACACAGCTTTCGATCCTGATTTAAAAGTTGTACCCTTAACGGGGAAAGTAATATCTACCGACTCAATACCTTATGAAGATATTAAGCAAACCGAAGGTGTGCTAAGCATCTCAGAGGTACTGGAACATCAGGCACTACTTCGATTCCGCCAGCGCAAAATACCCGGCATGATTATGGGTGTTGATACCATGTTTAATAAGGTGAGCAGCATCGATTCAATAATGATTGATGGCAAGTATGAGCTAAAATACAAATCGGAGTTCAGAGGGGTTATTGGTAAACGTCTGGCCGATCAGCTGGCTATTCGGCTCAATTTTGTGACACCGCTTACCATGTATGTTCCCAAGCGCCTGGGCAATGTTAACATGATGGCACCACAAAATGCTTTCAGGCAAGAATACTTAAGCCCATCAGGTTTCTTTGCCGTCAATCAGGAAGAGTATGACGGACAATACCTGATTGTTGACATTGAACAAGCCCGAAGATTATTACAATACGATGACAAAACCATCTCGTCGCTGGCCATTAAGGTAGATGACAATGCCGACATAGCGAAAGTAGAAAAAGCCATTCAGGCATTGGCTGGTGAGCAAATGAATGTATTGAACCAACAGGAACAACACGAGGCGTTTTATAAAGTGATGAAGGTGGAAAAGCTCATGGCCTACATCATACTTAGCTTTATTATAGCCATTGCAGCCTTTAATATTGTGGCCAATCTGGCCATGCTTATTTACGAAAAGAAGGAAAGCATTTTTACGCTTAAAAGCATGGGTGCTAATAAGCGTTTAATCACCCGCATTTTCATGACTGAAGGCTGGTTAATTTCAGTTGCTGGCATTATCATAGGCTCATTGCTGGGAATTGTCATCGTTTTAGTGCAAGAACATTTCGGCATCATCAAATTTAGTGGCAGTGGCAATTATATAACCGATGCCTACCCCGTGGTGCTGCAATGGACAGATGTGGTCCTGGTCATTATTACCGTTTCCATTATCAGCGCCCTGGCAGCCTGGTATCCGGTAAGAGTGATTGTTGGCAGGTATTACGCCGAGTCAGCCTCTGAATAATCAGCATACTTATCGCCAATTTGCATAAGCACTTCTGATATCCCGGCAACTGTCTTTTCTCTTAACAGCTGGATACGCAATGGCCTGATATCAGGTAGATTTTTAAACGGAATGGCCAGATGGCGGCGGGCATGCAGTATTCCACGACGCTCTCCAATCATTGCGCAGGATTTTTGTACAATCTCATCCATCAATTGAGCCTGCTCTTTAATAGTCAAAGGCGGAAGCAATTCACCTGTATCCAGAAAGTGCTTTATCTCTTTAAATATCCATGGTCTTCCAATGGACGCCCTGCCAATCATCAAACCATCCACATTATAATCATCAAAAAACTGCTTGGCCTTCTGCGGGCTGTCAACATCGCCGTTACCAATAATTGGTATGTTGATGCGCGGATTTTCCTTCACTTTCCCAATCAGGGTCCAGTCGGCTATTCCATTGTACATTTGCTCTTTGGTGCGCCCATGAATACACAAGGCCTTTACGCCAACATCCTGTAATTGCTCTGCCACCTGCTCAATCACCAGCGATTCACTATCCCAACCCAATCGGGTTTTGGCAGTAACAGGTATATTTACAGCCTTTACAACAGCATCGGTAATCGCCAGCATCTTTGGGATATCCAGCAAAAGACCTGAACCACTTCCTTTACCGGCAATTTTTTTAACCGGACAGCCAAAATTCAAATCAATCACGTCAGGATTAGCCGCTTCAGCCATTTTGGCTGCCACCACCATCTTCTCTATATCATTTCCATAAATCTGTATCCCAACAGGTCTCTCCGCATCCATCAACTCCAGCTTGCGCAACGAACGATTAACATTGCGCACCAATGCATCGGCCGACACAAACTCGGTATACATCATATCTACTCCCTGCTCTTTGCAAAACACCCGGAATGACGGATCAGTCACATCTTCCATTGGTGCCAAAAACAATGGTTTATCCCCTAATTCAAGCTTTCCTATCTTCACAGCCTTCTATAATTTTCGTGCAAATATATATTTATTCCCGCCTTGGTAGTGTTTATAACTTGGTTAATAACTTTCTGTTCAAATAAAAACATTCACGCTTAAATTTTTATAATTTGTACTAAAGTGTAAATTAGCCGTTCACTAAAGTCGAAGAATTTTGGATCTGAGAAACACACTCATCATATTAATTACCTCGTTCGTATTATTCAGTTGCGACTTTCAAAAGGCGGAAGTTTCTGATGAACTGATAGAAACATCTGTATCTGCACAGGATTCATTGATGATTGAACAGCTTATTTTACAATCGAATGAAACGTATGATGCCAGCTCGGGCAACTTACCCGCTTTTGACAACTACCTGAAGGAGGCTGAAGATATGGCGATAAAAGGTGATTTCAACAACTACCTTTTCAATATTTATACACTTGTAGGTCAAAGGCTCCGCAACAAATCCTACTATTCTGATGCTATGAAGATGCTGCAAAAGGCACTTAACATAGCCGAAGCCTCAAACAACCTGCAGTTTCAAACAAGAGCTTATAACCAAATAGGCGTTATATTTCGACGAATAGATGAAAACCCACAGGCGCTGGATATGCATATGAAAGCGCTCCAACTAGCCGAACAATGCAATGACTCACTTAGCCTTAGCAAGGCCATTAACGGAATGGGTAATGTAAGTATAGCCATGGAAAGGTATCATTCGGCCATTGAATATTTCAGACGCGGGTTACACATATCCGAACGGATGAATAATATGCTGGGTATGGCCATTAATACCAATAATATTGGTGAAGCTTACATGAAGCTGAACCAGCTGGATTCGGCCATGTATTATTATTTTAAATCACTTGATTACAATACGCAAATCAACAGCCGGGTGGGCCAATCCATCTGCTACAACAGCATAGGCAGTGCCTATATAGCCAAGCAGCAAAACAGATTGGCACTCGACTACCTTTTAAAAGCATTAGAGATCAATCAGGAGTTGGAAGATCGTATGCTTACCTCGGTTAGCTACACACAAATAGGTAAAACATACCTGAATGACAATCTGCCAAACCGGGCCATCACCTACCTGGAGCAAGGCTTAAACATGGCCATGGAAATTGGCTCGAAATACACAGCCGAAGAAGCAGCATCACTGCTCTCAAAAGCCTATGAGCAAAACCAGCTATACAATCGCTCCCTTGAATACTACAAGCTGGCAACAAGTTTTAAGGATAGTATACTTAATGAGAAAAATCTGTTTCATATGGCTTCCATTGAAGCCAAATACAACAATACCCTGCAGCAACTGCAAATAGATGAATTGAACAAAGAAGCATTGTTGCAAAAAACATTGCTATCCAAGCAGCGCTCGGTGCTTGTGGCAACAGTAGTTGTAGTAATTGTACTGGTGGTAGTTGCCATGCTCATAATATTCCAGGGAAGACTGCGCAGTCGTTATAAAAACCTGCGCTTTCAGCAGCGCCTGCTGCGCTCCCAAATGAATCCGCATTTTATTTTTAATGCTCTAAGCGCCATACAGGTATTTATATTGGAAAACAACATGGAGAAGTCCAGCCGCTTTTTATCTGACTTTTCCAAGTTGATGCGACATGTATTACGCAGTAGCAACTATGAGTTTATCCCCATCCAGGAAGAAACCGAAATGTTGCAATACTACTTGAAAATACAGCAACTTCGCTTCTCCCCGCCCTTTACATTTGATATTATCATCAGCGACGAAATAAAGAACAACAAGGTAGTTATCCCGCCTATGCTGATTCAACCATTTGTAGAAAACGCAATAGAACACGGCCTTAAGCCACTGGGTGAAACTGGCAAGCTTATTGTTCGCATTCTCAAAAACGGGAATCAAATGATTCTGGAAGTAGATGATAACGGCCTGGGCATTGATTATCAGGATCGATTAAGCAAAAGCGAAAAACAGCACGAATCGATGGCTATAAAGATTACCCAGGAAAGACTTAGCATATTAGAGAAAGACACAAAACAGAAAACAACATTTGAAATCTTCGACAAAAAGAAGAAAGACCCGTTTGAAAGAGGCACAATAGCCCGCATATCAATACCTTTAATCACCCAGGAAACAACCTTAAAAACCTGAAATGAAACGAATAAAAACATTAATAATAGAAGACGATCCGCTCAATGCATTAGCTGTATGCAGGGTTATTGAAAAGCACTTCCCTGAGATCAACATCGTTGGCAAGGCTGAACGAGTGAATGAGGCAGTTGACAAAATAAACAGCCTTCAACCAGAGCTTTTATTAATGGACATTCACTTAATTGATGGAACCTCATTTGACGTTATCAAACTTTGTAAAAACATGGACTTTAAGATCGTATTTATGTCGGCCTATCATGAGTACGCGGTTAAAGCCTTGCAGCATGCTGCAGTTGAATTTGTATTCAAACCATTCGATATTAACGAATTGGTAATTGCCATTGACAAAGCCATTGACGAACTGCTTGACCAGAATTACAGACTCAAAATACAAACCCTTTTCAATAACATCGAACACAATGAGCATCAAATAATCTTACAGGGTAAAACCAACTTCAGAGTGTTCAATGTCAACGAAATTGCTTGGGGCAAAGCGATTCAGGGAGGAGCTAATTTCTACATGACTGACAACAGTTACTACTTTGCAGCTAAACCTTTGAGGCGCTATGAAGCCATGCTGACTGATCATTCTTTTTTCAGATGTCATCCACATTATTTAATCAACCTCAATCAGGTTAAAGAAGTTAAACCCGAATTACAGCGCATAAAAATGAACACTGGCGATGAAGTAATGTATGAAGATAGGCGTTACGACCAGTTAATTGAACTACTGGAGCTAAGTAAGATGTATGCGTAATTATTCCAAATAACAAATCGATTAAAAAAATTTATCTTTTTTTATAACTTTTTTATCGCAATAAAGTATTAGTAGGTGAGTGTTTAAAAATTGGGAAATCATCTAACTAATTAAGCAAATGTTTCGTGGGATTGGTGTACTTTGTTGTGTGGTATTTTGGTGCAGTATGAGTCTTGCACAGGTTGACCAAACCTGGCGATATTACTATCCTGAATTCAAAGAAAACGCAGGCAACAACCTGTATTTCAGACTTGAAAACAACAACTTCGTTAAAAACAACGAATACTTCGGCAACTACATTGAAGGATATACCCTAATGGGTTACACAGCCCAACCCTCATTGGTTTATTATGCAGGTTCCCGTTTACGAATAAAGGCAGGTGTGCATGTCATCCAGTTCAGTGGCATGAACGAATTCACAGAAGTACTACCAACATTTTCTATACACACAAAACTTACCGACAAACTTGATTTAATAATGGGGGGACTTAAAGGCGATATACACCACCGATTAATAGAGCCTTTATTCGATCCTGAAAATCAATATACACGCCCCATAGAAAACGGATTTCAGTTTGTATATACCTCTGATAAACTATGGTTGGACACCTGGGTAGACTGGGAGCAGTTTATCTTTTTAGGCGATGATAAACCTGAAAAATTTACCGCTGGTTTGAGTACCGAATTTACACTTACAAAACCAGAAAGCGATTTCAGTTTGAGCATTCCCGGGCAACTTGTGGCCACTCATCTAGGAGGACAGATAAGTAACTATAGTGAACGTATGCAATCATTAGCCAACCTGGCAACCGGACTAAAAATGAGCTACGATATTGGAGAGGGATTTATCCGAGACATTGGCATTGCCACCTATTTTGCTACTTATCATGATCTCACTGCTCAATCTGGCTGGGATTTCACCAATGGTAATGCCATATATCCGGTAGCAGAGGTCAACTACAAATACGGCACATTAATGACCGGCTTCTGGCGAGCGCACAATTTTCTGGCACCTAAAGGAAATTCTATATTTCAGTCAACATCCAACTACCAGCCAGGGTATTACACCGAATACCGCAACTTAATTACTTCAAAATTGAGCTTTACCAAAACGTTTATGAAGCAGATAAAGTTTAGCGCTATGGTAGAAACATACTATGATGTGCCAGCCAGTCAGTTTGACTATTCTTATGGCATTAACCTGGTATTTACACCTAACTTTTTTATTTCGAAAGTTAAGTTTGATTAAGGCATCAGCCATTCAAAACGCCACTTCTTATTTCGCCACTCTTCAGGAGCATAATCAATTCCGATTCGCTCGGTCCGGCGAACTGTACCTGCTACTATTTCTTTCGAGTCTTCGATCCACAAACGTGAAGAGATGACAATTGATTCGCCATAAAAGCTTTTGTCAAGATGCAGAACCTTCCCCACCCGGCCCGGTCCGTCTATATTTTTAACTGCACGAATTAATACCGCTTGTGGTTCATCATTTTGGCCGGTAACAATATTCAACATCCAATACATCCCATAAATTAAATAGACATAAACCACACCACCTTCGTGATACATGACTTCGGTGCGACTTGTTCTTCCTTTACTGGCATGGCAGGCACCATCTTCCTCACCACGGTACGCTTCAGTTTCAACAATCACAAATCGTTCTTCCCGGCCGTCATTAAAACGTCGAACCAGCACCTTACCCAGTAGAGAACTGGCCACCACCAAAACATCCTGGCGAAAAAAATCTACATCTAACCTCATAGTTTAAATATCAATCCCTGCCAACTACATATGAACCATTTAATAACGAAGTTGTCCCTTAATAATGATTTCAGCAAACATTAGTGCTTTTTTAATCAAATAATTAGCACAATAAAAATAAAAGCAGTAATTTTGCGGCCGATTATTATCCGAGCCGAAAGGTATGGCCTTCAGTTTCAAGGCAGTTGGGGTGGGACCTGATTGTTGCGATTCGAACGCGCTACCTTTGCAAACTGTTTATTAATAAGTCGAATTTTAAAAAGGAAGACTGTGGATACGTTAAGTTACAAAACGATTTCAGCCAACAAAGCGACTGCCAACAAAGAGTGGGTTGTGGTAGATGCTGCTGATATGGTATTAGGTCGTTTAGCTACAAAAGTTGCTAAACTACTTAGAGGAAAGTATAAGCCAAATTATACACCTCACGTAGATTGCGGAGATAATGTAATTATCTTAAACGCAGACAAAATCAAAATGACCGGTAACAAGTGGGACCAGCGTTTATTTTTCTACCATAGTGGTTACCCAGGAGGACGTCGCGACGTGACGCCTGCGGAAATGTTCGCTAAAAAGCCGGAAAGATTAGTTGAAAGAGCTATCAAAGGTATGCTACCTAAGAACCGTCTTGGACGTCAGCTTTTCAGAAACTTATATGTTTATACTGGAACTGAACACAAGCACGAAGCTCAACAACCTAAAGTAATTGATATTAACGCCATTAAATAAGTACTATGGAAGTAATTAATGCGATTGGTAGAAGAAAAGCGGCTGTTGCTCGTATTTATGTGAGCCAGGGAAGTGGTAATATCACTATCAATAAGCGTGAATTAGCGCAATATTTCCCAGCTGCAACATTACAATATATTGTAAAACAACCATTAAACACCGTTGGTGTTGCTGACAACTACGACATTAAAGTTAACCTTTATGGTGGTGGTTTCAAGGGACAGGCTGAAGCAGTTCGCTTAGCTATTGCCCGTGCACTTGTAAAAATTGATGCTGAAAGCAAGCCGGCTCTTAAGGCGGAAGGTTTCATGACTCGTGATTCACGTGTTGTTGAACGTAAGAAGCCAGGTCGTCCTAAAGCACGTAAGAGATTCCAGTTCTCTAAACGTTAATATTTATCAGGTGTGTTTAGTATCTAAATCTTTAAGACTTCTCAACGTATTATTGGGGAACTACTTGAAGATTGATTTAAACAGAAAGTAAACAACTTTAAAAAAATTACAATGCCAAGAGTTAATTTCGAGGAATTATTGGAAGCAGGTGTACACTTTGGTCACCTGAAAAGAAAGTGGAACCCAGCCATGGCGCCTTACATTTTCATGGAGCGCAATGGAATCCACATTTTAGACCTTCACAAAACTGCTGTGAAGATCGACGAAGCTGCTGATGCACTTAAACAGATTGCAAAATCGGGTCGGAAAGTGCTTTTTGTAGCTACTAAAAAGCAAGCTAAAGAAATCATCGCTGATAAAGTTGGTGGTGTAAACATGCCTTATGTTACTGAGCGTTGGCCAGGTGGTATGTTAACCAACTTCCCCACTATTCGTAAAGCGGTGAAGAAAATGACTTCTATCGACAAAATGATGGCTGACCCAAGTCAGTGGAAAAACTTGTCGAAGAGAGAAAGGCTTCAAATTACCCGTCAGCGTGCCAAACTTGATAAAACTTTAGGTTCTATCGCTGACTTAACACGTCTTCCTGCTGCAATGTTTGTTGTTGACGTAATGAAAGAGCACATTGCTGTAAAAGAAGCTATTCGTTTGAATATTCCTGTATTTGGTATCGTTGATACTAACTCAGATCCAGCACCAATCGATTTCGTAATCCCTGCTAACGATGACGCCACTAAGTCTATCGAGCTGATTACTGAGGTGATGACTAAGGCTATTCAGGAAGGATTAAGCGAGCGCAAAGTAGAGAAAGACAACGAAGGATCGAAAGAAAAGAAAGCTCGTGCTAAAAAAGCTGAACCTGCAAAGGAAGCAGCTAAAAAAGAAGAAGCTCCTGCTAAAGAATCTTCATCAGAAGAAACTGCAGGCGAGTAATTCGATTATTTTTGTCTAACAACTTTAAAAAATTATATCATGGCTATTACTGCTGCTGACGTAAGCAAACTAAGAAAAAGTACCGGTGCCGGTATGATGGATTGTAAAAAAGCTCTAACAGAAGCTGAAGGCGATTTCGACAAAGCTGTTGAAATCATCCGTAAAAAAGGACAGGCTATCGCTAACAAGCGTGCCGACCGCGAAGCTACTGAAGGAGTTGTTTTGGCAAAAGTTACCGCTGACAAGAAAAGAGGTGCGTTAATCGTATTAAACTGCGAAACTGACTTCGTTGCTAAAAACGAAAGCTATGTTGATTTCGCAATGACAATTCTTGATTTGGCAATTGCTGAAAATCCAGCTGACTTAGAAGCTTTAAAAGCGTTAGAATTGAACGGCCGTCCAGTTGCTGAGTTAGTTTCTGAGCAAAGTGGTGTAATCGGCGAGAAACTTGATTTAGCTGCTTACGAAGTAATCAGCGCCGAATCAGTTACTGCCTACATCCACGCTGGTAACAAGTTGGCTACTTTGGTTGCTTTCAACCAGGCTGACATTGACGAGCAAGTTGGTAAAGACGTTGCTATGCAGGCTGCCGCAATGGCTCCTGTAGCTGTTGACGCCGACAGTGTACCTGCTGATGTTAAAGAGAAAGAATTGGAGATTGGTAAAGACATGGCCCGTAACGAGGGTAAACCAGAAGCAATGTTGGAAAAGATTGCAATGGGTCGTCTGAACAAGTTCTTCAAAGAAAACACTTTAATGGAGCAAGCGTTTGTTAAAGACAACAAAGTAACTATTAAGCAATACCTTGACAATACAAGCAAAGGCTTAAAAGCTGTTGACTTCAAACGTTACACTTTGAACAACTAGTAGTTAATCATTCTACTTTATATAAAAGGGAGCAAATAGCTCCCTTTTTTTTGCTATATACCAAACCCATCATTTAAAGCCCTTACCTCATTCCATTATTAATTGGCTCAATCCCTTAGAGTACCTGAAATTTGCCAATTATTAAAGAGAAATTCAAATAGCCTAAGCTAAAACTTTAGATGAAAGAAGGCAATTTAGAGAGAACCCCGTGCGAATTACTTCGCTCTACAAATCGTTCATAAAAGAGGGCAAAAACTGGGAGTTCTAGTTAGGTTATTAGAAAAAGATACAAACAGAATGGTAGTAATAAAAAAACGCCTCCCAATCTATTGAGAAGCGTTTCGGACGTTGTCTCACAAGGATTCGAACCCTGACTAACTGGACCAAAACCAGTTGTGCTACCATTACACCATGAGACAAACTTATCAAAAATAAACCTCCTTTTTCAGGAGGTTAAGTTGTTGTCTCACAAGGATTCGAACCCTGACTAACTGGACCAAAACCAGTTGTGCTACCATTACACCATGAGACAATTCCCATGCTTTTGTTTTAAAAGCGATGCAAAGATAGAGAGTTTTTCTTTCAATGCAAGAAATTTTTTCAAAAATATTGGCTTGAATTCGTTAGCCTGTATGACTCAGAGAGTTTTATGACACCAACAACCAATAGAGTCTTAACTGATGTTACATACATAAAAACAATCACCCGGATGTAGTAAGTGAGTATCAGTGATAAAAACTATCTTTAAGAACAAAATAGCACGAAATCATGATTTCAACCAAAAAGCTTAACCTCGTATTGGGCTGGAGCCTCTTTATTATATCATCAATCCTGTACTGGAGCACCATGGCACCCACAGTTAGCTTGTGGGACTGTGGCGAATTCATCGCCTGCATGGCCAAAATGGAGGTCGGTCACCCACCAGGGGCACCCTTTTACCTGATTCTTGGCAAAGCCTTTAACCTATTCGCTTTTGAACCATCTCAAATAGCATATACAGCCAATATCTTATCGGTTTTTGCATCAGGTGCAACGGTTATGCTTTTGTATTTTTCGGCTGAGCACATGCTTCGTAAGCTATTTAGTCAACATACCCAGACACTTAAAGGCTATTTACTACTTGCTGGTTCAGCTGCCATTGGGGCGCTTGCCTTTGCAGTATCTGACACCTTCTGGTTTTCAGCTGTTGAAGCAGAGGTATATGCCCTATCTGTATTTTTTACAGCTCTTTGTTTCTGGCTATTCCTCAAATGGGAAGATGCCAATAGCCAAACAGGCTCGGGTACTCGCTGGCTGGTACTGATTGCCTATCTGATGGGCATTTCCGTAGGTGTTCACTTGCTAAACCTGCTTATCATTCCGGTGTTGGTATTGCTGATATTATTACGTCAAAAAGCATTCTCGTGGGCATTACTGGCCAAAGCAATGGCCATTGGTGGCGCTATATTAGGACTTTTACTTTTTGGCATCATACAAAACGGGCTTTGGCTGGCAGGTAAAATGGAAATTTTGATGGTCAGCAGCTGGGGGTTACCCATTAACGCGGGCTTATTAACCTTTGCTGTAATAGTGTTTGGTGGCTTGTTTTATGCGGTTTTTGCCACGCTAAAAAAGAACAACTGGCAACACATGCTGGCGGTATGTACCTTGGTATTTATGATTGGCTACTCTTCTTATGCCATGATTATTATTCGGGCCGATGCCAATACACCTATCAACCTGAATGATCCTTCAAGCGTTTTTTCGCTGGACAGTTTTCTGAACCGCGAACAGTATGCACAGAATCCACTTTTATACGGCCATTACTACAACACAGCTGCAGGCGATTTGCAATACAAAGATGCTTATCGCAAAAGCGGTCAAGGCTACGAATCGTATAAAAAATCAGACAGCTATGATTATGACGATAAGGGCTGTGGCATCTTCCCAAGGATGCATAGCAACAACCCTGCTCATAAATACGGCTATCAGCAATGGGCCGGGGCCAATCCTAATAGTACTGAGAAACCTTCATTCGTTACTAACCTGCGCTTCTTCTTTAATTACCAGGTCAACCACATGTACATTCGCTATTTCATGTGGAATTTTTCCGGGCGCCAGAATGACGAACAAAGCCACGGCGATATTCAGAAAGGCAACTGGATTACAGGCATTCCGTTTATTGACCATAGCATAGAAGGCAGCCAGTTACACAGCTTGTCCGTCAGCAATCCATCGCGCAATGTCTATTTTATGCTGCCCCTCATTTTGGGTTTAATAGGCATTGTGTCGCTGATAAACAAAGGCAAAAACAGCAAGAAGTACCTGGCCGTAACGGGCTTACTTATGCTGATGACCGGACCGGTAATTATCCTTTACCTCAATCAAACACCATTTGAACCCCGCGAGCGCGATTACGCATTTGTCGGCTCATTTTTTGCATTTGGCCTTTTCATTGCGTTTGGAGCTTTCGCGGTTATCAATTTCATCTACTTAAAAACAAAAAGCTATTTGTCGGCGGGACTGGGAAGTATTTTGGTGCTTGTAGCTGTGCCGCTTTTGATGGTGACACAAAATTACCATGATCATGATCGCTCGGGAAGAGAATTTGCACTGATGCAGGCCAAAAGCTATCTCAACTCTTGCGAACCCAATGCTATTCTGTTCACCTATGGCGACAACGACACCTACCCCCTCTGGTATGCGCAGGAAGTGGAAGACTACAGAACCGATATTAGAGTAATTAACTACGGCTTAATGGGTGCCGATTGGTGCATACAGCAGCTGGCGGGTGCCATTAATCAAACACCCCCTACTTCGCTAAGCATCGCACAGGAACGCTACAAAACAGGCAACCTTGACTACGCATTATTGCTGGAACAAAGTCCGGAGTATGCACCCTTGCAGAGTGTTGTGCAATTCATTGGAAGCAACAAGGAAACTTCGAAACTACCCATGCAAAATGGCATGAAGGTGGACTTTTCGCCGGTTAATCGCTTCACACTACCATACGATGATAAGGACACCCTTAAATGGCAATGTCCCAAGCGTGTGTTGTATAAAAATGACATTGCCCTGCTTGATATAATCGCCAGTAACAATTGGGAACGCCCCATTTACTTTACCATTGGTGCCGACCCGGAAATATTCAACGGCCTGGAGAAGCATTTAAGGTACGACGGATTGGTTTACAAACTTGTGCCCCAAAGGCAGCAAGACAACACCCCTATCTTTTACGATACTGATCAACTGCTCAACACCTTCATAAATAAAATTGATCTGGGAGATGGCTCACTAGCTTATTACGATCACTATTGCCGTCGTACATTTGATGTTATCAAATACCGTCAGATTGGCAACCTGCTTGCTGCCGATTTACTGGAGCAGAAAAGAATGGAGGAAGCACAGGCAGTCGTCTTAAAAAGCCTGAAGGAATTGCCCATTGAGGCTGGCCCTGATGTGGCCGGCAACCTGCCGCTTGTTCATTTAGCCTTTGAGTGCGGACTCGAAGAAAAAGCGCTGCAATATGCCAGTTACCTGTTAGGCCGACACCTGAACAACCTCCTATGGTATGCTGCTTTGCCCCAGCGTAAGCAACAATTTGCAGCCAACACCTTTCAGCAGGAGCTTGAAAAAGGCCAATTGGTGAAAATGGTTTTGGATACCATCAATGATCCGGTACTAAACCAACAATTAACCAACGTTTATAAGCAACTAGGCATAGAGCTATAAATCTAATTATTTGCCAATTAACGAACTATGTCGTGAAATTGTCATGAAAATGACACCATCAAAAAGTAATTGTCGATAGGGCATTCAACTAAATTAGCCCTTGAATCAATCACACAATCTACTATGAGCACACTGCATTCAGGTCTTAAAATTAAACAGGCACGAGAAGCTAAAGGATGGTCACAAGAAGTTTTGGCCGATCAAACTAAACTCAGTGTAAGAACCATTCAACGCATTGAACAGGGACAAACACAACCAAAAGGAAATACGCTGTTACAAATTAAACAAGTACTGTTTCCCAATACTGAGGCGCCGTTTAAAGATGAATATAAGAACAATCGCCTACTAACCATCCTGAATCTGTCTGCCCTGAGTTATCTGTTGTTTCCAATAATAAACATCATTCTGCCGGCCCTTATTTGGGTGGCCACGCCGGAAAAAGATGACCGATTTAATAAGAGTGCCAAAACCACACTGCTGATTCAAACCTTTTGGTGTGGTCTATTGGTTATTGGCTTCTTCTTTATTCGTTATATCGACAGCCTAATGTATCAACAAAATGGTGCTATTACGGCCACAAGAGTGATGGCATCAGAATGGTTTATAATTGGATGGGTGGCCATTATGTACCTGCTAAACGCTTGCATCATTGTCATACGCAGTATCAGGTGCTGTAAAACGCCACAGAAGGCTATTGTTTAAGTAATAACCTGAGTTCGATTAAAATTACAGAGCTCAAAATTTCTTAAATAACTGATTTACAATGCGAGTTTCAGAAGCGTAGCGAGCTACGGTGATGAAATTTAAAGCAGTAAATCAATTATTCAAGGAAAAGCTTAGAGTTTCACTTATAAATATTCATTTTCATCGTCATATCTGTTCACCATAGCTCGCTATTCTTTCACAAATATTCCTTGAAACTAAACATTTATAAGCGATTTGAGCCAGTAATTTTATGTCGAACTCAGGTTAATAGTGCAGCTCCCATTAGCCTTTAGTCATCAATACATGTATTCATTATAAAATACCATCCATATCGATACACCGTATATCCACCAACTTTTTATTTTTTTTCCGATACACGATGTATCGAGCCAAAATTAAAAAAACGTCGATACACGGTGTATTTTTGCTACTTGGAGCTTGTTGAGCCAAATACACGGTGTACTTTGCATTTTTGGACTTGGCGAAGCAAATACACGGTGTATTTTGACTTTTTGACACTCAGCGGGCCCGATACAAGTTGTATCCGGCCATTTTGATACTAAAACACGCAAATACACGGTGTATCGGGTCCACCAGATAGTAAAATGGTAAAATACACGGTGTATCGACTATTTTAATCTCCCGCCAACGATACATTTTGTATTATCCACACTTGACTTTAGGTTTTAAACCTTGCTACCTTTGCCTTTTCACACCCTAAAAAATGATACTATGAAACGTATTTTATTAATTAGCACCCTGCTTATTGGCTGGGGCATCCATGTGGCATATGCACAAAGTGCCGAGCAAGAAATTAAACAAACCATTGAAGACATGATTCAGGCTGGTCTGGACAAAGATGTCGACAAGACCTTATCATACTGGGATCAATCGCCTTCATTTACCTTCATTGCCGATGGCCATCAATATGATTTTATGGCCTTTAAAGACATGTATACCGATTTTCTGAACAAGGTGGAATCGCAAGAAGTCACCGAAAACAAACTGACTGTTAAAGAAATTGGGAAATACAAAGCACTGTGCATCTGGACTGGCACCGAAAAGGTAAAAATGAAGGAGCAAGAACCATTTGAATCGAAATGGATTTCAACCCTGCTGATGGAAAACAAAAAAGGTGGATGGGTTATCCTTCATGGACATACTAGTCACTTTTAATCTTATTTATCTGGATTTTAAAGGAGGATGTACGGAAATTAAGAGAGACATTTTTATACTAATAATCTATAACTTCATCACCTCATCCCAGCCTTTCCGCTCTGGCGGAATAAATCCTCCTCAAGGAGAAGGTGACATTATTTTAAAAGACATCCATCTCTAATACAAGATGTTATATTCATTTAGTAGTAGCTTCCTCTCCTTGAAGGAGAGGATTGAGGAGAGGTGTTTTCTTATAAATTATAAGTTTATTATTATGATTTTTTGATTTTCGGACCCCCCTTTTTTTTCACCACAATCTGGTCCCAAACAAAAAGCCCTTCTTCCAATGCTTATCGCGCAGGTTGGATATAATACATCCGTTCGAAGACGAAACATGGATAAACTCATCATCTCCCAGGTAAATACCCACATGGTTGACCAGTTTTTTACTCCAATCCATATGAAAAAACACTAAATCGCCTCTTCTCAGGCGGTTCACTGCATGCACCTGTTTACCATACCGACCTTGTTCTTCTGAAGAGCGAGGTAATTTTACCCCATGCTTCATGAAACTAACATAAACGAGTCCGGAGCAATCCAATCCTTTATGATCAGTTCCGCCCATCCGGTGCTTTACACCCAAATAATAGCGCGCTGAGGTCAACACCTCTTCAAGCTCCGCCCCACTAACATCTATCTTTTGCTCTACGCCACTTGCCCTATACAATTTCAGTTGCTTTTTCACTTCATTATTTTGTGCATCAATGGCGTTAGCACACAATAGAGTCATGATTAACAACATTAAACAATATTTCAGCTTCATTGGAAATGATTTTGTATAAAGTTAAAAGATTTTATTAAAGCATTGTCAGCTACCAATATTGCAAATAATGTAAAGGTCAAACAAACAAAAAATTGTATTTTTGGAACTTGTCTAAAGGAAAGGCTCGCACAGTCTTCTATCAACAGACTCTATTGTACTGAAATTAAGTAATTATGAAGCAATATACGCGTTTAAATCTGATACTCGGCTGGCTCACTTTTTTCATTTCCGCCACCGTTTATACCATGACCATTGAACCCACAGCCTCTTTTTGGGACTGTGGCGAATTCATTTCAACATCCTATAAGCTATTGGTGGGACACCCTCCCGGGGCACCATTTTTTATGATAGTGGGTCGTTTCTTCTCTTTATTCGCACCTGATACAGGTTCTGTTGCTTTTATGATTAACATGATGTCGGCCCTGGCCAGTGCATTAACCATCATGTTCCTGTTCTGGACCATTACCCATTTAGCCAAAAAAATATTTATCACTGAAGAAGAGCCGCCTATCTGGCGCACCTGGTCAGTAATGGGTGCCGGTTTGGTAGGTGCTTTGGCCTATACTTTTTCGGATACCTTCTGGTTCTCAGCTGTTGAAGGCGAAGTTTACGCCATGTCATCACTGTTTACGGCCGTGGTATTCTGGGCTATTCTTAAATGGGAAAATGTGGCCGGGCAGCCCTATTCAAACCGTTGGTTGATTTTAATTGCCTACCTGATGGGGCTTTCCATTGGCGTTCACCTTTTGAACCTGTTGGCTATTCCTGCTATAGTTATGGTGTATTACTTCAAAATGTTTGAAGTCAACCGAAACAATACCATCAAAGCTCTGGCACTGTCAGCGGTTATCCTTGGCGGCATTTTATATGGTATTATACCAGGTGTTGTAAAAGTAGCGAGCTGGTTTGAGCTGGCTTTTGTTAACGGATTCGGACTACCGTTTAACACCGGAGCCATCTTTTACATGATTCTTTTAGTAATTGCACTCATAGCTGGTATTCTAATCACCTACAAAAAGAAAATGGTGATTGCCAACACAATAATACTGGCCGTAACTGTTATCATGATTGGCTACTCATCATTTGCCATGATTGTGATTCGCTCATTCGCCAATCCACCAATGGATCAGAACTCACCTGAAGATGTATTCTCGTTGATGTCGTACCTGAACCGTGAGCAATATGGCGATCGCCCGTTATTTTTCGGACAGAACTACAACTCACCACTCGACCGCGAAGCAATGCGTAATCAAAAGGGAGCCCCTGTTCGCATTAAAAAAGACGGCGAATACAAAACAGTGGATCACCGTCCTAAATATGAATTTGATGATCGCACCACAACCCTGTTTCCACGTATGTATAGTCGCGAAGGCCGTCATATAAATGAATATCAAAAATGGACTAACCTGAAGGGTAAGCGTGTAACGATTGAGGACGAAACAGGTCGCCCAAGCACCTTGATGGTGCCTACCATGTGGGAAAACTTTAAGTTCTTTGTCAATTACCAGGTCAATCACATGTATTTCCGCTACTTTATGTGGAACTTCTCTGGCCGTCAAAACGATATTCAGGGTAATGGCGAAATACATAAAGGGAACTGGATAACAGGCATTAAATTCCTTGATGAATCTCGTCTTGGGGATGAAGAACTTCTGCCAGACACCTACAAAAATAACCCGGCACGTAACAAATATTACATGCTACCGCTTATCCTTGGTTTAGCTGGGTTATTCTTCCAGTATAACGCTGGCAAAAACGGCAAGCAAGGTTTTTGGATAGTGATGCTGCTATTCTTCTTAACCGGATTGGCGATTGTACTATACCTGAACCAGACACCATTGCAGCCACGTGAACGTGATTACGCCTATGCCGGCTCTTTCTATGCATTTGCCATCTGGATTGGCTTGGGAGTATTGACTATTGTCAATGGCATTAAACGATTTATGCCGGGTTCGGTAGCTGCCAGTTTGGCAACCGGTTTGTCATTGGTGTTGGTACCAGGCATTATGGCTAACGAAAACTGGGATGATCACAACCGTTCAGAAAGGTATGTTGCCCGCGATTTGGCCTATAACTACCTTAACAGTTGTGCGCCCAACTCCATCATATTTACCAATGGTGATAATGACACCTTCCCTCTTTGGTATGCCCAGGAAGTGGAAGGTATCAGAACGGATGTGCGCGTTTGTAACCTGAGTTACCTGCAAACCGAATGGTACATCGACCAGATGAAGCGCAAAGCGTATGAATCGGATCCGCTGCCATTCTCATTGGAGCACGATCAATATGTCACCGGTAGTCGTGATGTGGTGTACCTCTTGGATCGCATCAAGGGTGCAGTGGATTTGAAAGAAGCCATTAAGTTTGTGGCCAGCGACAATCCTAAAACCAAGCAAGTGCCAGAATATGCAGGATACCTGGAGTACCTGCCTTCTAAACAGTTTAAGCTACCTGCTGACAGTTTAAAGGTGCTGCAAAGAGGCATCGTATCCGAAGATGCTGCTCACTTAATCACTTCAGAGTTAGACATCAACCTTCAGAAAGACATGATTCTGAAGAATGAATTAATGATACTGGATATGCTGGCCAATAACGATTGGGAACGCCCCATCTACTTTGCTGTTACAGTAGGTTCAGATAACTACGTTAGCCTGCAGGATTATTTCCAGCTAGAAGGTTTTGCCTACCAGGTGGTACCTATCAAAACGCTTAATAACGACGGACAATATGGCCGCGTTGAGACCGAGCGTATGTATCAACATGTAATGGAAGACTTCAAGTGGGGTGGTTTTGAAAATCCAAATGTATACCTGGATGAAAACCATCTGCGGATGGCAACCAATATCCGTAATAACCTGTCACGCCTGGCTACGTCGCTTATTGATGAGGGCCAGAACGACAAGGCCAGAAACATTCTGGATAAAAGCATGGAAGTATTAAGTGCCGAGCGTGTGCCTCACAACTATTTCAGCATCTTTTTGGCTGAAGGTTACTTCCGCATTGGTGAATTTGAGAAAGGTGATGAGATACTAACAGCACTGGCCAATGAACGCCTGAAAGAGTTGGAATACTTCAACTCATTGCCATCTTTCAAACGTGCAACAGCCGGAAGAGAACCAGAAACAGCCATGGCTATTTATATGGAAGTAGTGAAGATGGCTCAACGATATAACCGAGAGGACTTAATGAAGTTCCTGGAGAAAGATTATGAGAAAAACATGCAACGCATGGGCTTCTTCAACGAGTAAAACATGAGTTGGAAAGTTCAGCCACCAGCTGCACTCAGGGCCTTGTTCCCCCACACACTGTGGCGACAGAAAGGTGTAGGTAAAACACTTTACCTCACCTTTGATGACGGTCCGGTTGAAAAGGAAACGACTTGGGTGATGCAGTTACTGGAGCAATATCAGCTCAAGGCCACGTTTTTTTGCGTCGGCGAAAATGCCCATAAAAACCAAGGGTTACTGGCTGAACTCGTAAAGAAAGGTCATAGCGTGGGGAACCATGCCTATAACCATTTGCCTGCGTGGAAATGTTCACGCGAGGCCTATTTTGACAATATTGAAAAAGCAAAACCATATATACCTGGCGGGTTGTTTCGGCCTCCGCACGGACAATTGTATCCTTGGTATATGCGAGCACTCAATGACCAGTTTAAGCACATCGTCATGTGGGATGTTCTATCCATGGACTATGACAATCGCCTGAGTCAGCATGAAGTACTGGCCAATGTTATGGACCATACACGTGATGGCTCTATACTGCTTTTTCATGATTCGAAAAAAGCCTGGAAACGGATGAATTATGCGCTTCCTGCTGCTTTGGAAAAATTGTTGGAACAGGGCTACCAGTTTAAACCACTGGAAATGTGACGTTGAACACGCATTTATTGAATTGATAAAACATTAATACAATAACCAGATTATTGAAACCATCTTGTTTCGGTAGGCTGATATTAATACCTAGAACATGAATATTTTACTATTAGGCTCGGGAGGACGTGAGCACGCATTGGCTTGGAAAATGGCACAAAGTGAAAAACTAACACAATTGTTTATTGCCCCTGGTAATGCAGGCACCAAAGAAGTAGGCACCAATGTCAACATCAATCCTAATGACTTTGAAGCCATCAAAGCTTTTGTTATTGACAACAACATCAACCTGATTGTTGTAGGTCCCGAGGAACCTTTAGTAAGAGGTGTGAAGGATTTCGTATTAAACGATCCTCAAATTGCACATGTACCGGTAATAGGTCCAGGTAAAGAAGGTGCTAAACTGGAAGGCAGTAAAGAATTTGCCAAAGCATTTATGATGCGCCATGACATCCCAACTGCAGCCTATCTGTCAGTCACACAAGCTAACCTGGAAGAAGGGCTTGCTTTCCTGAAAACACTAAAAGCACCTTATGTGCTGAAAGCCGATGGCCTGGCAGCCGGTAAAGGGGTGCTTATATTAGATGAAATAACCGAAGCAGAAGCTGAGTTGAAAGAAATGCTCAGTGGTAAGTTTGGTGATGCTTCCAGCACCGTGGTGATTGAAGAATTCCTAAGTGGTATCGAGCTATCGGTATTTGTATTAACCGATGGCCATGGCTATGTGGTTTTGCCCGAGGCCAAAGATTATAAACGTATTGGAGAAGGCGACACAGGCCTTAACACTGGCGGCATGGGTGCAATCTCTCCGGTACCATTTGCCGATGACGTATTCATGAAGAAAGTTCACGATCGCATTGTTAAGCCAACGATAGATGGTTTAGCTAATGACAACATCCCATATAAAGGTTTTGTGTTTATCGGCTTAATGAGCGTTGAAGGCGAACCTTATGTGATTGAATACAATGTACGCATGGGCGACCCGGAAACAGAGGTGGTGATCCCACGTATTAAAACAGATTTAGTTGACTTGTTTGAGGCGGTTGCTGCCGGCGAATTGCGCAAGAAAACCATTGAGGTTGACGAGCGATTTGCTACTACGGTGATGTGCGTTTCAGGAGGTTACCCTGAAGCCTATGAAAAAGACAAAGAAATAAGCGGACTCGAGAAGATAAGCGAAGGCCTGGTTTTCCATGCCGGAACAGCCGATAAGGACGGGCAGGTAGTGACCTCTGGCGGTCGTGTTATTGCCATGACAGCCTATGGAAATACCAAAGAAGAGGCCTTAAAGCAATCTTTTGCCAACGCGCAAACAGTCACTTACGAAGGAAAATATTTCCGTTCAGATATCGGATTTGATTTATAGTACTTATGCTTTTTAGAACACTCAACAGAAACGACATTGTCGCATTGGCCCTCATGCCTTTGCTACTGATAGGGTTTTGGATCAATACCCTTTTGTTTGATCAATCGCCCAGTTTCCCATACGATCATAATCCAATGCCTCTTTGGGACTTGGTGATCGGTGTTCTGAAAAGTAATCATTTACTGGCATCAGTTATCAGCCTGCTTATTGCGCTGATAATGATGTTCAGTGTCAATAGGGTGGTCAACAGGTATAACCTGTTTAACGGACAAACCAATCTGCCCGGCTTTATATATATGCTTTTGGTCAGCGCCTACCTGATGGCCCAGAAGCTGCACCCGGTATGGTTTTTCACGCCACTCCTTATTTTAGCCATTGAACGCCTCTTTTCGGCTGCCGGACAGCGCAAAGCGATGACCTGGTGCTTTGAGGCGTCATTCGCGCTATCACTTGGTACGCTGTTTTATGCCAAAGGTATCTATTTTATGGCCTTCTTATGGATGATCATGTTTATCCTACGCCTCCTAACGATTCGCAGTTTCATGGCATCCATCATTGGTCTGGCGCTTCCATATTTGTTTTCATTTGCCTATTATTTTTGGTTCGATCAGGCAGATGTGTTTTTAGAAACTGTGGTAGAAAACTTTATTTCACCCATTGCCTTTTTCAATCATACTATTTACTCGCAGATATACAATGGTTTCATCATTTTCCTGGTATTCGTTTCAATTCTTTCGGTAGTCAGAATACTGCCAGCCATTAAAATTATCACGCGAAAGCACTACCGGATATTTATTTGGCTAATTGTATTGTGTGTTGTGGCCGCTATTACCCCCTACTATTCGCTGGAAGTGATGCCCATTTGGGCCATTGGCACATCAATCGTTTTAGGAAGGTTTCTGTCGCTTATCAGGCGCCGGTTTATCCAGGAGTTGATCTTATTTATTATAGTGGCAATCACTATTGCCGGCCAGTTTCTTATCTAATCACATGCATCGTTCAAAGCCTACATTAGCCATATACGGTATTCAGGATCGTATAAATAGTGATACGCCTTTTTATGTACACGACCATGCCTTGACATTAATGGATCAGGGCAAAGTGATTAAACACCTCACACTGGAGCGGCTAACCCGTAAAAAGCATGATAACACACTGCATGAACAGATTTATGAACTACTGAAACAAGCCGGATTATTAAACGATACCGACTACGACCTGGTTTTTATAGATAATGTGGTTGGCCGAAGCTTTATTTCTACTTGCGGCCGCTTTCGCTTCGAAGCCCCCTTGCACGATTCATTAGCTGTTAAACCTGAGAAAGGTCGGTGCTGGTGGTTAGATAAAGAAAAAGAAGCTTATGCCCTCAACCACGAACTGGCTCATATAGGTGCCTGTCTGCCATTTTATGGCGCGTTTAAAAACGACAGTCTTCTTGTTCATTTTGATGGTGGAGGGAGTCTGAGCAACTTCTCGGCTTTTGGTTATTCAAATAAGCAACTAACAGCATTGGAACACCACTGGGATTTTAAATACCTGTCAGGCTTGTTTAATGCCAATGCGCTTGTTTTTGGTATTATAGGGGCAAAGTTTAAAGAGCAGAACAGTGTACCCGGAAAGATGATGGGACTAGCGGCTTATGGTACTTACCGCAAAGAACTGGAAGAATGGCTAGTCGCTAATAATTACTTTTCAGACATTTGGGGTTCTAAGAAGGTATTTTTTGAAGCTGTTAAATCTGACTTTAATATTGATATCCAACACCTTAACCTGGATAACACCTTTCTACAGGACATAGTAGCCACCATGCAAGGTATTTTTCAGCGCGAACTATTCAGCAAGCTCAGTGCTTTAAAAGAGGATGGTGACTACAAACAGCTCTACTATTCGGGAGGCTCAGCACTTAACATTGTGGCGAATACACAGATTGTGGATGCTAACTTATTTGACGATGTGTACATACCTCCTTGCACGGAGGATAGTGGCCTGTCACTTGGAGCTGCTGCACTTTTTGAATGGAATAAAGGCCATGAGGTATCACTCCATTCACCCTACCTTAACAACTGGCTGCCTGATGAAGTAAACTGCGAATTTGGCGCTGCCGATATAGAGGCTTGTGCACAGGCCTTACTCCAACAAAAGGTAGTGGCTGTATGCAACAATGCTGGCGAAATTGGACCACGCGCACTTGGGAATCGTTCTATACTGGCACTGGCTAACTCAAAAACCCTAGCCGATAAGGTCAGCATGACACATAAAAAACGCGAATGGTACAGACCGGTAGCACCAATTATGCTGGAAAAGAATGCCAGGTATTTTACTAATCGCAATTCTATAAATCACCTGGCGAAATACATGCTACTTGACTTTGAGATAGCAGAAGATAAGCGAGCAGAAATCGAAGGCGTTGTGCATGTAGATGGCACTTCACGTATTCAAACCATCAGTGAGACAGACAATGCCTACATTTATGCTTTATTGAGCCTGTTGGATGAAAAATATGGCATTAGAGCACTGATTAATACATCCTTTAATGTGCGTGGCGAACCAATCGTTCATTCCAAGGAAGGTGCGGTAAAATCAGCTAAGAACATGCAGCTGGACGGTCTGGTATTAAATGGTAAATACCAGGATTTATAACCATTTATCAATTATATTTTCCAAGTCATCCATCTTCACCGGTTTGCCTATGTAATCATTCATCCCGGCTTCTATACACACTTCCCGGTCACCTTTAAGCGCATTGGCAGTCATGGCTATGATGGGTAAATCAACTTTCTCTTCGCGCAACTTACGAGTTGCATCAAGTCCATTAAGCACAGGCATCTGTACGTCCATAAATACCAAATCTATCTGGTCCTGTTCTTCACCCGTTAGCATATCAACCGCTTCCTGTCCGTTATTGGCAATATTAGTCTGAAGCCCTAAACGGGACAGCATCTTCTCGGCAATCTTCTGGTTAATGATATTATCTTCAACCAACAGAATCTTTTTGTCTTTAATCCGCTCCTTTAGCTCAGCTACCTGTGCTTCAGCAGTACTCACATCATTCTTTCCTTCCACCAGCAGCTTCTCAATCGCACTGAATAAATCAGCATGTTTAACCGGCTTTTGCAACACGGTATCCACCCCTTTGAATTCCTCCGGATTTTTCCATCTGTTTTCAGATGAGAATAAGATGATCTTAATTCCTTTTTGCTTGCGCTTTACGGTTTTAAGGAAGTTATCGTCTGCCTTACTAAACACATGGCTATCAATAATCATCAGGTTGAACTCAGAATGCTCCTCCAACATCGACAAGGCCGATTTCTCATCGTTCACTGTATCAGATTTAATCTGCCAGTTATTAAGGGTTTTCTTAAGCAGTAATAAGTTGGTTTTATGATTATCAACAATCAAGGTGTTGACATGTGCAAACTGCTCCGTATTGAGCTCAAGCGTCTTATGGTTTTTATCGATCACAAATGGCAGCGTAAAATGGAAAACCGATCCTGGATTTTCCTTCGACCACATGAAATTTGGATTTGGACTCTCCACCCAAATTTTACCTCCCATGAGCTCCACCAACATTTTAGAGATGCTGGTACCAAGGCCGGTGCCGCCAAACTTGCGTGTGGTTGAACCGTCCGCCTGTGTAAATGATTCAAATATCTTTTCCAGCTTATTCTTAGGGATGCCAATACCAGAATCTTCCACCGAGAAGTGCAAAGTCAGATTAGTACCTTTCTGCTGTTCAATTTCCACTTTTAGCACTACCTCACCCTCAGAGGTAAACTTAACCGCATTACCCATCAGATTAACCAACACCTGTATCAGACGACTCTCATCACCGATCAGTACAGGCGGAATGGTTTCCTCTACATCATTTAATATCTCAATGCCTTTCTCGAGCGATCGGAATGACATTTGGTCCATCAGGTAATCAACCGTAGAGCGTAGATTAAATGCGTAAGATTCAATCTTCATTTTACCGGCTTCAATTTTCGAGAAGTCGAGTATGTCGTTAATAATATTGAGTAAGTTATCACACGAACGGCCAATAATTGACACCACATTTTTCTGCTCTTTACTTAAACGTGTTTTGCCAAGTAATTCAGTGGCCCCTATGATACCATTCATTGGCGTACGTATCTCATGACTCATATTGGCCAAGAACTCCGACTTCGCTTTATTCGACTCTGCTTCTTTTTTCTGAATCTCTTTTTGCGCACTAATATCCATAAAGGCCTCAAGGAACACTTCTTTTTGATCCAGCGAAATCGGAATAATGTTCTTCAATATCTCGCGTGAAATATTATTCTCTTTTATTTCCAAACGCTCTTCCAAGGACGCCACAATAACTCCTGTTTGTTCATCCTTATACTCCTCCTTTTTGGCCGTAAAGAAAAGTTCATCGTATGAGCTATTAATCAGGTGTTGCAAGGCTTCCTCACCGTTGGCAAAACCCATTATTTTAGCGGCCGTTTTATTAATCTGGATAATTTGCTTGTCTTTATCTACAATCATTACACCTACGGGCAGATTATCGGTAATGGTAGATAAGGCTTTATTTGATTCTTTCAACGACTCAGTCAACAGCCTTTTCTCTGTTGTATCCTCCTTGATAGCCACATAATTAGATATGGTCTTATCCTTACTCAATACTGGCGAGATTAACACCTTCTCCCAGTATACGTTACCATCATCTTTAGCACTGGATATCTCTCCCTGCCACACCTGGCCTTCTTGTATGGTTTGCCACAACATATCGGCCAGCTCATTTTTCTTATTCTGAATCTGAAAGAAGTTAGCATTTCCACTTTCCAACTCACTTTTTGAGAAACCATCCAGCGACTTAAAGCCCTTATTGACATACTCTACGTTTCCTTGAGTATCGGTAATCATTATAGAAATAGGACTCTGTTCAACCGCCTGTATCAGCTTCTTATTGTTTTCTTCGGCTTTTTTACGATACAGAATAACACTACGTATCTGAGAAAACAGAAAGTATGAAAGAAAAATAACAAATAAGGAGAATAGGATGAGTGAGGCATACTTCAGCTTATTGTATCTGCTTAATACATTTATGGCTCTGTTATTCAACTTCACCAAACGCTTATTGATTTCGTAGGCAATGGTGTTTTCAATCTCGAGCATACGGCCAAACTCAGGATCTGCACCTTTTATAAGTTGTTCCACATTGCCTTTCAGATGCTCATTCTGTCCACCATGAACCGTAATATTTTTCAGCACCTGGTCCGATATACGTGCCGCCTGGTTATATAAATCATCTATGATGGGGATTAAATCGCTGACTTCAGATATACTACCGGTAAACTCATCTTCAAGGTAGTGTATTCGCACAGTAATGGAGTCTTTCGAATAATCCTTTACAGGCCGGACATCTTCAATAACACCTCCCTGATCAATAACATTCAATATCGCCTTACTTTTCCTAGTAAGTTCTTCTATTTCGACATTATTATTCTCAAGTGCTTTTACAAGGTTAATAGAAGCATAGGATTTAAAGGCCAAATTGAGCTTGAGCAAGCTGTGGTTGAGCATGTTTTCCAGCTTCAGCAGCTTTTCCTGATTCTCAATCGCACTTCTGTATTTCGAACTATACGACTGGTCAAAATAGTTTTCAATGGTTAGAATGGTGGCAATGGTCAACAGAAAGATAGCCAATAACAAGTATAATTTATTGATTATTGGCTCTTTAAAATATGCTAGCTTGGATTGTTTATTGCTCTTACTCACAAATATGAATTTTCCTAAAAATAGAGTTTTTAGAAGTAATTTAAAAAATAATGGTTGGTCTTTTCGTAAATCCATAACGACTTAATGCGGATTCACTGAGCTCTTGAGAAGCCAGATGAAGAAAAGCTCTGGCTAATAGTGGTTCTGTAGAACAAGAAATAACAGCGGCATACATAGGAATAGCGTTATTGTATGGCGACTGTGGATTGACAATTTCAATATGATCACTATTTCCATTCACATGAATATCACTCTGCCAATTGACGGCCACATCGGCCTGATTCCCAATCAAGCCCTTAACCAAACCTTTTGAATCAGAGGTTAGAGATACTACACTTTCAAGTACATCGTCATAGGCATTCTGCCGTTGTAAAAACTGTTTAGTTTCGTATCCAAGAGAACTCGTTTCAGGATTAGCTATGATAATGGCGTATCGTCCTTTACGTTTTAGTGGATTTGTACTCCCATTAAACTTTTTAGGATTACCTTTTTTAACCATATAAACCAAATGATTATACCCTAAGAACAATGAATCGGTCAACTGATAGCCTGTATTTCTTTTAAAATGTTTAAACGACGAAGATGAAGACGGTATATAGATATCACCTTTAGCCGCATAATTTATTATTCCCATCAGGTTTTTAGAACAATCATTCTGGATAATCACCTTACAGTTATGCTGCTGTTCGAATTGATACTTCAGGTCAAGTACCATATTCAGCATCGAATTTTCGCAATAAATAATAAGCTCCTTAGGTGGTATTCTTATTTTCTTACCTTTTTTAGGCTGCTGCCGATGACAACTTCCCATGAAGAAGAATAACCCAATTGTTAGAGTGAGAATATATTTGGTTAGAGGCATAGTTATTCATTTAATGCTAAGCAAGTTAGTGAATAGCACTATCCCAATACAGTCATTTATCACCAAAAAAGACCTGTTTATCAAATAGAATCAGGCATTAATGAAGTGTTTCCGGATCCATTTGGGCACCACAAACGCGCCAATAACCAAATATGGGTAGTAACTCACCAGTCTCCACATAAAGGCCATTGCCATGCCGGTTCCCAATGGTATCATATTAGATAAAAATTCTTTAAACACCCACTCTGCAAAGCCACTGCCACCAGGTGTAGGGCTCACCAACATCATTATCCACATCACCAGTTGCTTGCCAAAGATGAGAATATGATCGTTCCAACCCAGGAGCTGAAACCCGAAAAATGCCAGTATTAAAGTGTTAACTATCCAATATCGGGCAGTCCAGCTTAATGCGGTGGCAGCAAAAGCTTTTAACCAGCTGGATAATGGCCAGCGCCGAAATTCTTCCGAGGTAGCTATTAAGTCGGAGCCTGACTCATTGGCCTGTGGACGCCAGCGCTTGATAATGGGCAGTTTAAAAATCCATAACAGCAACCATTTCAGCCCACGCGGATTAAAAAATAACCCGTAACTAATGATGACGGTATAAGCCAGCTTTAAAAAATAACCCGTTAGTGCAAACATAAAGAACTGATTCTTATACCAGGGCAATCCTTCCATCATGCTATCTCCAAAGGCAAAAATATCGGTTCGACCAATAAATAGCAGTATCAGTGGAAAGGTGAGTATGAAATACAACTCATCAAGAAATGAAGTAACCATAACAACAGCTGTACTACGCCCCAGCTTAACCCCTTCTTTATTAATAAAGAAGATAGCCACACTGGTACCTCCGATGGCCGATGGTGTTATGGCCGAAGTGAATTCCCACAACATTATTGTATTAAACGCCTTTCGCCAGCTCAATAAATTATTTGTCAGTAAGCGTATCCGAATGATGTAGCCCAAATCGCGAATAGCCATCATTAAAAATGATACAAAAAACCAAAATAACGATTGCAGGGTAAACGAAAAATAATCTAATACAGCCGGATCGAACTCCTGATATAAAAAATAGCCTGTTACACCTAAGCCAATCAGTATGGGAAAGGTTATTCTGCCGGGTTGAATGCTTTTTAATATTTTGCCTGAATTATCAGCCATAGTTTGTAAAGTTATGGTAATCCATGCAGCCAATGAAATACTCAGTTAATTAAAATTCCTAAGGCAATTAATTTTATGATTTTTTAAAGATTTCATCAGTTAAAATAAACTTAAGCCTGGCCTTTGTGTTATTGATGTAAAGAATTATAAACATGAAAGAAGTTCCCTCTCCTTGCATTAGTGTATGCCAATATGATAGCCAGGGCGTTTGTTTTGGATGCCGACGAACCATTGACGAAGCTGGCAATTGGTCGAAGTTTACCAATGAAGAAAAAGAAGCTATCGTAAAAGAGCTTTCGCTCAGGCGCAATGTAGATGGCGAAGAGCCTACCATATTTTTGCGTTGACATACACCTGACTATTAGATGACAACACTGATTAAACATCTCGACAATAAGTCGCAAGTAGTATTTGACAAGGGCAAATTTGACCATTGGTGCGTTTACATCGCCAGTGAAAAACGTAAAGAAGCACCTACCGACATTGACTATTTCAGTCAATTGAAATTATTGAGCTATCGTTATCCTCAGGGTAAAATTTACAATGATTTCCTGAAAATATATGCATTAACATCCCGGCACATCGAAAGCAAGGTTATACGGCTCATTGACCAGATATGTCTCAGCTATAAATGGAACGATGCAAGCATTATTGAGCAGTTGCTAACGGTGCTTTATGCAGCCATGGTAGCTGAAGAAAACAAAGAAAAAGCCATCCTCAAGAAACGCATCAAGCGCCTGGGACTTTACCAACTGTTTTTTCAGGACTTCAGCGCCAGCGAAGCGGCCAATTACAGCAAAGGCAAGAGCTGGCGAGAACTCGATAAAACAATGAAAACGCTTGGTTTCTAATCAACATTACCTCCTATAATCAAAAAAATATTCAGCTAAACACAACATTTTTAGCAAGTCGCCGTATTCAACACTGTATGGGACCAAAATCACTTTTAGATTAAAGTATGCTACAAAAGGTTAAATGCTGAGGCAGTTACCTCTATTTTTATACCTTTGGGCGCTTTGATGCTTTATTATAAGGATTTAGATTATTAAGTTGTTGATTTGAAGAGTTGTAAGAATGATCTTTACTTTCCTAATTGTATTTTTAACATTTAGCGCACCCGACAATCTGCCAGAAAAGGCAGTAAATGAGACAAGTGAAACACTTAGTGGTGCACAATTGATTTACCAGGAGCTAAACAATAACAACCTCCCTTTTGAGGCTTTTGAAATAGCCTACAACGGGTGGCTGAAACTTAAAGACTCCGTTCATTTTGAAAAAAATATTATAACGCTGGTTGATTTCAGTCAACCATCCACCCACAAACGTTTTTTTCTTATTGATGTTGATTCTAAATCAGTTATCTATCAAAACTATGTGGCACATGGCAAGAATAGTGGCATGCTCAATGCCGAAAAATTTTCGAACATTGCCAATAGCAATCAGAGCAGCCTTGGTTTTTACAAAACCGGCGAAACCTACTATGGCAAGCACGGTTTATCGTTAAAACTGGATGGCCTTGAGAAAGGCATTAACGACAAGGCACGCGAAAGACACATTGTGATACATAAGGCCGACTATGCCGAAGAGTCGTTCATCAAAAAATATGGCCGTCTTGGCAGAAGCTTTGGTTGTCCGGCAATTCCTTCAGCCAACTATCAGTTTGTGATTGATAATATTAAAGAAGGCACAATGCTTTTTATTTATCATCCGAAAGAGACATACATCAAAACGTCGTCGATATTGAACTGATTTTTTGGTAAATTAATACCTCAACCAAATAATAGTGAGGTATGAAATGGGTTTCATTGGGCATATTAACGATGCTACTCTCTGGCACGCTCCACAGCATTCACAATGCAGCCATTGGTTATTCATCAGTGCCCATTGACGACAATTTATCCGACATCTTTCCTGTCGATACCTTTATTGCCAGGTTTGTAAATGAGATGGCCACCAAAGAAGTTCTTAAACTAGCTGGTGAAAAAGTCTATAGTAATGCGGTTATCGCATCTATATACGAAGAAGCCGGTTATGCCCCTCTATGGCAACTCGAACGCAATCGAATGGACTTAGAGAATATACTGGAAAGTGCCTACTATGAAGGGTTAAATCCCAAGGATTACCATTTGGAAGTCATCACTAACTACAACTCACTGTCGAGGGTTTATAAAAACCGTAAAGCTGTGCACGCAGCCATGGCCGACCTTTTAATGACCGATGCCATATTGAGCTACACCCATCACCTTATTCACGGAAAGGTGGACCAGAAAGATTTAAGCCCCAATTGGGACTACAGCATGCAACCCACCGATGCCAGGAAAAAGTTTGACCTTCCCAAAGCCCTTAAACAAAATGCTCTTCACCAATTCGTTGACAGTGCTCGCTCGCATTTGCCATTTTACGATAAACTCAAACACCTGTTTATTGAATACGACTCCATTCAAAAAGCTGGTGGTCAACTACCTGAGATTAAATATCCCGGTAGATCTCTCAAACCAGGCGATACCATACCCTCTGTATCACTATTAAAACAACGCCTTAAAGCAGATGCCTACACAATTGATTCAATTAATGAGGTATTCGATAAAGAACTAGAGTCTGCACTTATGAGCTTCCAATCATTAAATGGTCTGCCACCCGACGGCATTGCCGGCCGAAAAACCTACCAAGCTTTAAACCTATCATTGAGTGAACGTTTGAATATATTACGGGCAAATATGGAACGTGTACGCTGGATCAACTATGATTATCCAGATGAGTTTATATTGATCAATATAGCCAGCTATCAACTACAAATGATAAAAGGCAATGAGGTGAAGTTCGAGTGCCGCGTTGTTGTTGGCAAAGAGCACACGCAAACACCTGTTTTCTTTTCCTACATCCGCTACATCGTTTTCAATCCCAGCTGGCACATCCCCTACTCCATAGCTTCAGAAGAAATACTGCCAAAACTTAAAACCGATAAGCATTACCTCCAAAACCGCAACATGCTACTGATGAGAGGTTCCTCAGAAGTCAACCCTATGAGCATTGACTTTACTAAATACACAAATACTAACTTCCCCTATTCCATTATTCAGGAGGCCAGTGCCAGCAATGCACTGGGCAAGGTTAAGTTTATCATGCCTAATAAATACTCAGTTTACCTGCACGATACACCTTCGAAATCTCTCTTTAAACGAATCGACAGAGCTTTTAGTCATGGATGCATCCGATTAGAAAAACCTTTTCAACTAGCCGAACTGCTATTGCAAGAGCAGGGTTATGACCTGGCAGCTATTCAGGAAATTATTGACAGTAAAAAGCCAAAAACAGTAGTGCTTAACAAAGGCATGCCCACACTGATTATCTATATGACCTGCAATGAAAACCTGAAAAACAGACAAGCCATCTTTTACAACGACATATATGGATTGGACAAAGAACTATTAAATGGATTAAATACATCAAGGTAAACAGCTATCAGAAACCCCTGCATCAATAAGAAACTATACAGGCAGCTGACTCCATGAATGCTTTCTACACAAACAATATCCGAGTTTAACCTTCTAATAGTTAACTTTGGCACAAAAACATTACCTTTAAATCTTCATCAACCTTATGCAATAGCGCAATGGATACGCAAGAAATCTTAATTAAAATCAGAAAGATAGTTCGTTCAATCGACATTGAATCGAAGAAAATACAAAAGGAATATGGCGTTAGCATTCCGCAGGCGCTTTGTCTTAACTACCTTAAAGACGCCCCCAACTACCAAGCTACTCAAAGTGAGATTCGCAAATTTGTAAACCTCAACTCCAGCACGGTTAGCGGAATCATTAATCGTCTGGAAAAAAGAGGTTATCTTGCCCGCCTGCCAAAAGCTGGAGACAAACGCGTGGCCAATATAGTGCTAACATCAGCGGGCGACGAACTTCTTAAGCGCATCCCTCCTTTGCTACACGAACAATTATCAAAGCAATTAAAATGCCTGGACAGTGATGAACTAATCGTTCTCGAGAAAGGTTTAGACACGCTTGTATCCATTCTGGATATTGAACAAGTAGATGCCTCCCCGATAATCATGCTAAAGATTGATAATGAACAACAAATAGACCAAGACACCCACTTCGAATAACAACTTTTTCATTTTTATCCTATCACTATAATCGCACTAAGCTTTTTCTGCGATTAGGCCACTTCATGTTTTTTTTCTATTTTTGTTCGCATAGAAACAATCTGCAAGTTGAATGATTTATAATGACACACAACAAGAAATCGCAAACAAAATTGAAACAACCAGCCAGGCTAACAACTGGAAGGACTGGAGGTGGCAACTCCGAAACACGATTAAAAATCTAGAGCAATTCGAGCGCTTAACCGGCATACAGTTCAATGCTGCAGAGCGAACAGATCTGAAAAAGACCTTTGAAAAATTCCCCCTTTCAATAACGCCTTATTATTTATCATTAATAGATAAAACCGATTACAAAAACAATCCGGTATTCAAGCAGGCATTTGGCGGCATCGAAGAACTATCTGTTCTAAATACAGACATGTCAGACCCACTTTCAGAAGACAAAGACAGTCCTGTAGAAGGCATAACTCACCGCTACCCCGACAGAGTACTGTTTCATGTCAGTAACATTTGTGCCATGTACTGCCGCCATTGTACGCGCAAACGCAAAGTGGGTGACAAAGATCACATCCCATCAACCAGTCAACTAAAAAAAGGTATAGAATATATTGCCCAAAATAAGCAAGTCAGAGATGTTCTTCTTTCAGGGGGCGATCCATTTATGCTACCAGATGACAAAATAGATTGGCTATTGAGTGAACTTAAAAGAATTCCACACATTGAAGTTATTCGTATAGGAACAAGAATGCCTGTGGTGCTGCCCTATCGCATCACCGATAATCTGGTAAAAACGTTAAAAAAGTACCAACCTCTGTGGATAAATACCCATTTCAATCATCCCAATGAAATAACTACCTCTGCTATGGAGGCATTGACTAAGCTGGCTGATGGCGGATTTCCCTTAGGCAATCAATCTGTTTTACTCGCAGGTGTTAATGATTGCCCTAAAATTATGCGAACACTACTTCATCAGCTGGTTCAAAACAGAGTTAGACCTTACTACCTGTACCAATGCGATTTATCGGAAGGACTATCACACTTCAGAACACCAATTGGTAAAGGCATCGAAATAATGGAAAGCCTAATAGGTCACACCAGCGGCTTTGCCCGCCCAACCTATGTGATTGATGCGCCAGGCGGAGGCGGTAAAATACCGGTGATGCCGAATTACATAATATCGTGGTCAACCAACAAGGTTATCCTGCGCAATTACGAAGGCGTTATAACCACCTATAAAGAACCCGACAACTACGAGCAAAAAACATGCAATCAGGCATGTGATAATTGCAATCTTGAATTGAGTTTAAATAAAAAAGATGAATCAGAAGCCATTGGCATTGAGAAACTTCTCTCTGATTCATCAAGTGTAATATCCTTAATACCAGAAAACAATGAACGCGTACAAAGAAGAAGTAATAGTAAGTGATGTGGTAGAAGAAATTGGCAACGGTTCTTTGATTCAACATGGTAAGCACAATGATCGTATCTACCTGATGAAAATGGATAAACGGGATGCAATCTCACTTCCGGAAACATTAACTAAAATGGCCAGGAAGGAAGGATACACAAAGGTATTTTGCAAAATACCCAAATGGGCAGCTCCGCTTTTCTATTCGAATGGCTTTATAATGGAAGCCTCCATACCTCAGTTCTACAACAATGAAGAGGATGTATTCTTTGTCTCAAAATTTTTAAGCTCCGACAGGCTTCTCAATCTTGAAACAGAAAAACTTAAAGATTTAGGCGAATTACTGTATATCAAAAGGAATGGCAAACCTTCAGCCACTTCGCAATATACCATACGTCCGCTCAACATCAAAGATGCCGGCACAATAGCTGATATCTACGAACGAACCTTTGCCACCTATCCGTTTCCAATACAAGATGAAGAATTTCTGATGGAAGCCATGGAAAACGACACCTTCTATTTTGGTGCTGAATACAATGGAAAGATAGTAGCTGTAGCATCGGCCGAGATAGACCGCAAGGGTGGCAATGCCGAAATGACTGATTTTGCAACCTTAAAAGCTCATCAAGGCAACCGCCTGGCCAGCTTGATACTTCAGACAATGGAATGGGAAATGAAAAAGCAGGGTATCGATTCATTATATACTATCGCGCGCCTAAACTCCATCCCTATGAACAAGACCTTTTTAAGAGCCAACTACCAATACGCTGGCACTTTAATCAAAAATACCAATATAGCTGGTAATATAGAAAGTATGAATATCCTTTATAAACACATCTAATCCCAATTATAACATGCCCCAACTACTATGTCCATTCGCTTCAGATTGTAAGATATTTAAAGGCCTGACACCAAAACTCTAGCCACATCTTCAAATCTACCAAAACGTATTTTGCCGAAGAGGACTGAAAGGCTGGAGTAATTGTGAGCATTACCAGAAAACTAAAAAGTCAACCCAATAACACTTATCCCCATGAACAAAGCACAAAGCATCCAACTTGAAAGCATTGATGATCCAAAAGAGAAAGAGATTTTGGCACTCCTGAAAGAAGATGAAGAGTGCATATACGGTGAAATAATAAAACGTACTAACCTTTCATACAGCAAAGGGAAAGAGCTCATTTTCTCGCTCATATCCAAGGGTTACATTCAGTACATAGGCCGCACAACAAAGCTCAGCTAGCCATTGAAGTGATCTGACCATACTCTTAACATTTTTAGCACACTGTTCTTATTATAGCAAGACTGAATAACCCAGTCTAGCTACTACAACAGGCATTGCATGTTAGTTTCTATTATGCATATCTGAAAATCAGATGCGAATAAAAATGTCCGGTGCAATCTGTGCCGTTATAAAACCTATGCTTGTATTAAACCTCTTATTGTATGCATACAATTGATTTGATAATTTTCTTTGTTTACCTCATTGCCATGTTAGGCGTCGGTTTTTTCTTTATGCGACGCAACAAAACACCAGATGATTACTATGTAGGCGGAAGAAAACTAAAGGCCGGACACATAGGCCTTTCAGTGGTTGCAACAGATGTGGGTGGCGGCTTTTCCATTGGACTTGGCGGCCTTGGCTTTTTGATGGGTTTGTCGGGTAGTTGGCTACTATTTTCGGGACTAGTAGGTGCCTGGCTGAGCGCCGTTATCTTAATCCCCAAAGTATCACGCCTGGCTCGTGAACGCAACTTCTTAACTTTCCCCCAATTTCTGGAACATGCTTTTAATAAGAAGGTGGCATTGTTTGCCGGCATCATTACGGCCATTGGTTATATTGGCTTTACCTCGTCTCAGATATTAGCCGGAGCCAAACTGGCATCATCCACTTTCCCGGCTTTATCAATGGATACCGCTTTGCTAGTGATGGGCACTATAGCCATCGTTTACACCGCAATAGGCGGTCTCAAAGCCGTTATTTACACCGATACCGTGCAGTGGATTGTATTAATGGGTGGCTTACTGTTTGTGGCCTTGCCTTTTGCCTACTTTAAAATAGGTGGTATAGAAATCATTACCTCCACCTTAAAGCCCGATTTTTTAAGCCTGACAGCCATATCATGGTCACAAATTGTCAACTGGCTATTTACAATTGTTCCCATCTGGTTCATTGGCATGACACTATACCAACGCATCTATGCAGCAAAAGACACAAAAACAGCGCAGCGAGGCTGGCTGATTGCCGGCTTATTTGAATACCCGCTAATGGCTTTTCTAGGCGTTACACTGGGGATGTTTGCCCGAGTAGCTTTCGAAAGTGGCATTATTACCAACTATGCGATTGCAGACATAGATGCCGAAATGGGGTTGCCGATTTTATTGCGCACCATACTGCCTGCAGGTCTTATGGGCATAGTATTATCGGCATACTTTTCAGCCATAATGTCTACCGCAGATAGTTGTTTAATGGCAGCATCGGGTAATATCCTTACAGATGTGTTCAAGCTACACAACAAACGTCATAACCTACGTTACTCGCAGCTCATCACACTGCTTATAGGTATTCTGGCTCTGTTCATCGCACTAAAAGTCACCAGTGTACTCGATCTAATGTTGCACTCGTATTCCTTTATGGTATCAGGCATGTTTATTCCGGTAGTAGCCGCGTTATCTGCCAGAAAACCCAATCCCGAAGCAGCTCTGGCTGCCATGCTTATTGGCGGTGGCACCACCTTAATCTTAATAATATTCGACATTAAGCTGGCATTTGGATTGGATGCTAACATTGCAGGCATTGCAGCTTCAGGCATTACCTATCTAATAGAAAACTTCATTTCCAGACTGCAGAAGAACGATTCAATCATACCGAACAATTAAGTAGACAACGTCAAATACCATAAAGAAAATGAATGATAGATTTAATCTGGTGAGGTATTATACACGACAAAAAAACAGAAATTTTAAAAAGCAGAAAAATCCGCCCGATTCAATTGATAATCGAAAGCAAACGAGTCGGCTCAGACACTTGATTGACCAGTTACAACTATTCCTTTCAAAGGAGCTATAAACAATTTAAGGTACATATTACCCAATAACAACAATATAAACCTCATGATTATGTTAGAGTTTGAAAAATACACTTCCAACACTGATTTTAATGCCATTAGCCGGGAAGAATATGTCGATTTCCTGCACACGCACCTAGGCCAATATGGCGATCCTAAAGCCGACATAAACAAATGCCTTGACTACGCCTTTTCAACAGAAAAGGGCGAGGGCGGCTTTGGCCTGGCAGCTTTCTACCAGGGACAATTAGTGGGTGCGCTGGTTATGAACCATACCGGCATGAGCGGCTATATACCAGACAATATATTGGTGTACGTAACTGTGGATGCCAGCTACCGCGGCAAAGGTTTCGGACAGCAAATAATTGAAAAAGCATTCTCTCTTTGCAAAGGCGATATCAAACTACATGTGGAATATGACAACCCAGCCAAACGACTATATGAGCGAATAGGCTTTCAGTCAAAATATGCAGAAATGAGATATACACATAAGTCCAACAATTAAGATCAGATATGGCATTTATTACTTTAGAAACAGACAAACTAAAAAGGAACTTTAACTATCTCAATAAAATATTCAGAGGCAACAACATCCAATGGTCGGTTGTGTCGAAATTACTTTGTGGCAATCGCGATTATTTGAAGGTACTGCTCGACATGGGCATTACCAGCTTTTGCGACTCACGCATCTCAAATTTAAAAATGATTAAACAGCTGAATCCTGAAGTTGAAACTATTTACATTAAACCACCAGCCAAGCGCTCCATTGCCAATGTTATTAAATATGCCAACATCAGCCTTAATACAGAGATAAACACCATCCGCCTGTTATCTGAAGAAGCGATTAAGCAAAATATAACCCATAAAATCATCATCATGATTGAACTGGGCGAGTTGCGAGAAGGTGTGATGGGCGATCATTTTATGAGTTTTTACAAGCAGGTTTTTAACCTTAAAAATATTGAGGTGGTAGGCATTGGCACCAATCTCTCATGCCTGTATGGTGTATTACCTAATCATGATAAACTCATACAACTTTGCCTGTACGAACAATTAATTGAGGCCCGCTTCAATAAGCAAATACAGTTTGTTTCGGGTGGCTCATCAGTAACCATTCCCCTCATCTTTCAAAACCTGCTTCCTAAAGGAATTAATCACTTTCGCGTGGGAGAAACTTTGTTTTTGGGCACCGATGTATACAACAATACACCCTACAAAAAAATGCATTCAGATGTATTTAAGCTCTATTCTGAGATTATAGAATTAAGCGAGAAACCAGCCGTACCAATGGGTGAAATGGGCGTAAATGTGGAAGGACACGAGGTGGAATTTGATGATAATCAAATAGGGCAGACATCATTTCGGGCCATATTAGACCTTGGCCTGCTGGACGTAGATGAGCAACACATCACCCCTGTTGATGAACAAATCAGCTTTGTTGGCGCCAGTTCCGATATGCTAGTTATCGACCTGAAAGAAAACAAGCAGAATTACAAAGTTGGTGACCTAATCGAGTTTAAAATGGACTACATGGGTGTTCTGCGCATTATTAATTCTAAATACATCGACAAACGAATTAAAAATTAATCATCATGGAAGAATTTGGAAAATCAGTTTTGCTTCTCCTGGTTCTGCTTAATCCCTTTCTGTTAATTGTTTACCTCATTGACATTGTCAAGAAAAAGCCAAAGGACCTCTTTGCGAGAATCCTCCTAAGAGCCGGAATAATCAGTTTTGTTGTTTTCTCCTGCTTTGCCATTATGGGCGACAGCATCTTTAGCAGCGTATTTAATGCCCGCATGGCTTCCTTTCAAATATTTGGCGGCATCATATTTTTGCTCACCGGTATACAGTTTGTTTTTAAAGGCAATGCCTCTATAGAGTCTCTCAGGGGCGAATCAAAACACATTGCCGGTGCCATAGCCATGCCCATCTTTATTGGTCCTGGCACCATTAGTTACAGCGTACTTATTGGCGAACGGCTAGATAAGCCGATGGCCTTAGGCGCCATAGCCACAGCTATACTTTTGTGCATTACCATAATTATCCTGCTAAAGTTCGTTCACGATCATATTCATGCCAAAAAGGAAGAACTAATTGAACAGTACATCGATATTGCCGGACGTGTTATTGCGCTCTTATTAGGCACTGTATCAATTGAACTTATTATGTCCGGTCTAACATTCTGGATGAAGAACTCTTAGCCAATGTGATTCAAACTGCCATTTATGTTCGCATAGAACCTTTTTGGTGGTTTAAAATATTGTGGCTATTTTTGCACCCTCAAAAACTTACCAAGTCGATATTTTTAAGCCTGTTAACTTACTCTGATAGCACTACTAAAGTTTATAAGAATGCTATTTCGTACAGGATACATTTACTTATAACAGGTATAATTAAAACTCATTTAGCTGAATGAAAAACAGAAAGGTATACACACTGCTTATATTGGTAACGATTTGTTTTGCCGGATACGCCCAGAAAGAACAACTTCCAAAAGTAAAAATTGGAGGTGCCATCCGCTTCAACTACAATCTATCCGACTGGAAAGCAGAACAAGTGAAAAGAGGCGGTGATTTTGGCTACGATGTTTTCAGACTAAATGCCACCGGTACATACAAGCAGCTTGGCTTCAATGCCGAGTATCGTTTCTACTCCAACAGTTTTGGTGGCGGCATGCTGAAACAAGGATGGATCGAATATTACATTAATGACTTTAGCTCAATTCAACTGGGCTTGTGTCAGGTGCCTTTTGGCCTGCAGCCCTACAATTCTAATAATTGGTTTTTCAGCTTACCCTACTACATTGGCCTTGAAGATGACCATGACATGGGTATCAAATGGATAAAACATTATGAGCATTTACTGGTACAAGCAGCTTTCTTTAAAAACGCCGAAGAACTAAACTTTGGCAATACCTCAGCCATTTCACCTAATCGCTATTCCTACGACGTAGCCGGCAGAAACAAAGAAGTGAACCAGGGAAACATTAAGCTTGCCTACAGCCCCGATGGCGATTTCAACACCAGCATTGAATTTTCTGCCATGTACGGTGGACTTTACAACCTTGTATCCAATAAGATGGGTAATCACTCAGCCCTGGCCCTTGGCTTTCGGCACAAAATGAATAACTGGGAATTAAAGCTGCAAGCTCTAACTTTCAGTAAAAACCCAAAGGACTCGGCACAATATAAAAATACCATTGAAATGGGAGCCTATGGCGCCATTTACAAAGTAGCCGCCAAGGGGCAGGTAGTTAGCTCATCCCTTTCATACACAATCCCCTGCAAGAGCCAACACATTGATTACCTAAAACTCTATAACGATTTCTCCTGGTTTAACAAATCGGAAGAGACCTTCCATGATTCATACATGAACGTGTTAGGCTGCATGATAGCGGCCGGCCCAATATACACCTACATCGATTCAGCCTGGGGTAAAAATCATGCCTGGCTAGGGCCTGAATGGACGAATGCGTTTGCTGAAGGCTCAAAAGACGCTGGATGGCACATGCGATTTAACATTAATGTTGGATACTATTTTTAAAGGATTATGACAGAGCAGAAATATAAAAGAAGCGATAAGCGAACATTTTTAGGCATTAAAGCCAACGGACCGGTTTTTGTTACATCACTGTTGGTGATTGCTATTTTGGTAGCTACTACCATACTGGTGGGCAAGCCAATGGAGAAGTATTTTTCTCAGATTCAGTCAACCGTATCCAATAATACAGGATGGTTCTTTATTTTGGTGGTTAACATCCTACTACTGTTTGCAGTATTTCTTGGCTTTAGCAAATTTGGCAAAATTCGTTTAGGAGGCAAAGATGCTAAACCTGAATTCTCTAAAAAAGGCTGGTTTGCCATGCTTTTCAGTGCCGGTATGGGAATTGGCCTGCTATTCTGGAGCGTTGCTGAGCCCATATTTCATTACAATAGTAACCCACTGATTGATAACTCAGATAAGATTGAAGCCGCTAAATCGGCCATGGGCATTACATTCCTGCATTGGGGTGTGCATGCATGGGCGGTCTACGCCATTGTTGGGCTAGCTTTGGCTTTCTTCACATTCAACAGAAAGCTTCCTTTAACCATCCGCTCCATTTTTCACCCTCTTTTAGGCGATAAAATATACGGCCCACTGGGCGATGCTATTGATATCATTTCAGTTATCGCCACAATCTTTGGGCTGGCCACCTCACTTGGCTTTGGAGTGCAACAGGTCAATGCAGGGCTTCATTATTTGTTTGATTTTAACCTCAATACAAATGTCCAGATTGTGTTAATCATTATCATAACCGGCATGGCTACTCTATCGCTGGTTCTTGGACTTGACAAAGGCATCAGGCGTCTAAGCGAATGGAATATGCGAATTGCGATTGTATTATTGCTATTTGTGGTTATAGTGGGGCCATCGGTTTTCATCTTTAAATCATTCGTCCAAAATGTAGGTCACTATCTGAATGAGTTTTTTGAGTTAAGCTTCTGGACCGAATCATACAAGGGCGTTAAAGAAGCTAAACACTGGCAGAACTCGTGGACGGTGTTTTATTGGGCCTGGTGGATTTCATGGTCACCATTCGTTGGGATTTTTATTGCCCGCATTTCCAAAGGCAGAACAGTTAAGGAGTTTATACTAGGCGTTTTACTTGTGCCAACGCTCTTAACGTTCATCTGGATGTCGGTATTTGGTGGCAGTGCCCTTTTTCAGGAGCTAATAGGCAACTCCGCTATTACAGAAGCCGTTAATGAAGATGTCTCCACCGCCATCTATAAATTATTGGAACAATACCCATTTGCTTTTCTTTCTTCATTCATAGCGGTATTGCTCGTTGCCAGCTTCTTTATCACCTCCTCCGATTCCGGATCGATGGTGGTTGATACGCTTACCTCAGGAGGTCGACACGATGCACCAGTTGGTCAGAAAATATTTTGGGCTTCAATGGAAGGAACCGTGGCGGGCGTTTTATTAATAGGTGGAGGATTAACGGCGCTACAAACCGCATCTATCCTAACCGGACTACCATTTGCCATTCTATTACTCATCCTCTGTTATAGTTTTTACAAGTCTCTCAAATCATATTACCACACAAACTTTCCGGGTCCAACACGAAAGGATATCCATCCATAACATTAGGAAGCCTTTAAAACTTACCAAATATAGAATGGGATCGATCCCATTCTATATTTAGTATTAATACCACCTTCATTTTTGCATTCTACTAAAAAAAATGATTCATCACCGCCCACCTACCCCCTTAAAAAACAGAAGAATCTGACCAGAATCTACTTCAAGCCCTGATTATAGGTCAAGCTAATAACTTGGAAATATGCAATGACTTATTTATTTTTAGTCGCAACCTTATTGCCTTAGCACAGTTAATTAGTTTTAACCTATAATTTTCTTGCATTGAAGAAAAGACCATCTCTAGTAAGTATGGTGCTGCTGCTTACTCTTGCGAACCTTTTAATTCTTGTCATACGCAATGTTATTGTTGGCAATGATTTTTACTCATTTCTAAGATCGAACCTATTTATTGGTTCCTTCCCGGTGATTGCCATTTCGAGCTGTCTCTACTACTTTAATCATAAAATTAACACACCCCTTTTTTGGATTGGCAGCTTTCTTTGGTTTATTTTCTATCCCAATGCGCCATATATGATTAGCGATCTGATACACGATTCACAAGATCCGATTTCCAAGTTGCACCCTGAAATGATTAAATATGATACACTAATTATCTTTTCTTTGGCAATGCTATCGGTTTTTTATGGCTTTTTATCGCTAAAAATGATGTTCCAGCTTTTTAAAAAACGCTACAGCAACACCCTTGCACACATAGCTATACATTTTACGATTGTTATGAGCTGTCTTGGCTTTTACATGGGGCGGGAACTGCTATCAGCCATTAAACTGGGTAACGGTTATCTATATTCATGGGAAATTTTTCTTGAACCCATTCAGATTATTAAGATTGTGTGGAAAGCCCTGTGGCCAATCCATGAGCACTGGCCAGCCTATGCTATGATGCTGCTATTTGGTGCCGTTCAATATCTTTTACTAATCATCTTTCATTACATCAACAGCATTGAAATTGCACCGGAAAAGTGAAGTAATCCTTGCACCTCATAGTATATCCTTACACAAAAACTAAACAATATGACCATATCTCGAAAAATTCTATACCTGCTGCTTGCCATGGCCGCTTTATTGTTTTTGCCCTGGCTTGGTGGTTACTTCTTTTATAATGGTGAATTTCCAGCTGACTTTTATGCGTATCCTCCTCTAAAACCTATTTCAAAACCTGGTTTTAATCTGCCTATTTTTGCGTTTGTCGCCATAGTATGTCTGGGCATTACAGCTATATACATCATGCCCAAGTGGTTTGGCTTTAAGAAAACTATCATAGAAAATACAAGAAATATACCTCGTGTTAAACTACCTATATGGTTTTGGTTTGGCCTTATTTGCTGGGCCATATCACTCACCTTTCTGGCTCTGCACCTTAAACAGCCTGCCTGGTTCATTCACTGGAGTGACGTTCCGCTATTTTGGGGTGCTGTTTTAGTACTTGACGGCATTGTTTACAAACGTACCGGAGGAAAGTCATTGGTAGCCATCATCCCACAAGAACTTATTGGTATTGGCATAGCATCAATGACGGGTTGGATGATATTTGAGTTCATGAATTTCTTTGTGGATGATAACTGGTACTATCCATGGGGAAATATCCTCGATAGAGAGGAATTCTTATTATATGCTTTTATCATTTCATCAGGCCTGCTGCCACTTGCATTTGAGTGGTACCTGTTGTTTCTGACATTCCCAAAATTGGCAAATAGATTTCGGAATGGTGTTAAGATAGTGCTTAGTAACGGCTTAAAGAATGGTATTCTCATTATCTCCCTTGCCTCCATGTTTGCTGCCGGCCTATTCCCTAATTACTTGTTTTTTGTACTCTGGGTATCTCCTCCTGTGGTACTGGGAATAGTCCTCAATAAAATTGGCATATGGACACCTTTTGATCCTATTGCAAAAGGCAATTGGGCACCTGTGCTTCTCTCGGCACTTACTTATCTGGTGGCAGGTTTTACGCTTGAAGGCCAAAACTACCTTAGTGCTATTCATGATGGGCAGACAGCTCTGTTCACAAACGATCCGGCCTACTGGCAGTATAGTATTCCTTTTGTGAATGTTGCCCATATTTTTGAAATGCCTGTACTGGGCTATTTTGGTTATTTACCATTTGGGGTATATTGCTGGGTATGGTGGATAGCATGCGCCACATTACTGAATATTCCAGCAAAATTCCTGAAAGAAAATCCTCTGGACATTTAACTCATTGTTATGAAATACCTGATATGGCTTCTCATTATTTTTCCATTCACGTGTAACGCTCAAAGTATTAGATGGGATGTAAAAAAAGAATTTTCATCAATCGGTGATCAGGTTGAGCTCCTTGAAGATCAAAGTGGTCAACTTACATTCAAAGACGTTAGCTCAAAAGCCTTTGAGGAGCAATTCAAACCATCTGAAAGCAAAATACTAAGTCTGGGTTATACCGACTCGTATTTTTGGCTCAGGATGACTATCCATAATCAAACAAATGAAAATGCAATTCTTGAGCTGGCTCAGGCTGGCATCCCCTCTGCCGATTTTTATTACCACGAAGATTCCATCCGCGTGCATCATATCGCGGCTGGTTACAATATCCCTGTAGAAAACAAACTTGCAAAGTCATCGTATCAGGTTTATCACATTCGGCCAGGCCTTAATACCTATTATATAAGGCTTAACACAAACTCTGAGCCTATTCCTATTCATCTGTACAAGCAAAAATCCTACGAACTAGCTGCCGATAAGCAAAAGATAGTCTATGGCATCTATCTCGGACTGATGATATTCGTTGTTTTAAACACCTTCTTTCTTTTTGTTTCGCTCCGTAAAAGGCTATACTTGTTTTATGCACTGATAGTCATACTTTATACGAGTTACGCTGCCGTAGTAATAGACGGATTTATAGTCTATTTCATACCTTATGCCAACTTGAAATTCCTCTACACAACCATACCTGCTTTTGGCATCACCCTGCAAACCATCTATTGCCTTGTGTTTCTGGAAGCAAGGAAATATTCACCCAAAGTATTCAAAGTAGTTACGGGCATCATTATATATTTTGCGGCCTGGATGATTGTAAAATTCTTTTTCCCATTCTCTGTTGTCCAACCAATTAATACGGCTAATGCACTGGTTTCTTTTTTATTAATGGGCGTTGTTGGTGTTAAAGTAGGAACTGAAGGCAATAAAATGGGTTACTACTTTGCCTTAGCGTATTTCTTCTACTTCTTATTGGTAGCAGTTCAGGCCGTTTATATTAACACAGGCACTCCCCGCTATATTGGCGGGCTAAGCTATGTTGCTTATGCCACATTAATTGAAGCGTTTCTTCTGTCATTCCTGCTATCAAGAAGGTTTGAATGGGAAAAGGAAGAAATTGAGCATGAGAAACTGGCAGCTCAAATGAAAGTGGTTGAGAAGACGCTGGAAAACAAACGCATTATTGAAGGCCAAAAAAGCAAACTTGAACAGGAAGTTGCCAGCCGCACTATTGAGCTTCAAAAAACGAACCGGCAGTTAACCGAAACAAATGAAAAATTATTGGATTTGAATCGTGAAAAAGACGGACTAATCAATATAGTTGCACACGACCTGAAATCACCATTGTGCAGCATCATCGGCTTTACTGAGTTAATAAAGCGAGAAGGCAAATTAAATCAGAAACAAGATGAGTACTTGTCTATCATCGACTCTGTTTCACAAAATGGATTGTATTTAATTGATGACCTTCTGGATGTTCACTCATTCGAATTCGGTTATTCTAAAGTCAATCACCAAAAAATTCATCTCTCTCAATTTATTAACGATTGGTTAAAAACATTTCATCAACAAATTGAAAATAAGGAACAAAAGGTACATTTTGAAGACAACATGACTAATCAGTCATACAGTACCGATCCATTTATGCTGAGCCGTATATTAAACAACATTCTTTCCAATGCCATTAAATTCTCCGATAAAGGGAAAACAATCCATGTGAAAGCGCATGATACACCAACATCAATTCATATCTCAATACGCGACGAAGGTCCAGGAATCAGCCAGGATGACCAGAAACTCATGTTTAAACGCTTCCAGAAACTATCGGCCAGACCTACAGATGGTGAAAGCTCTAATGGTTTAGGACTGTCTATCGTACAAGCATTAGTCGAAAAACTTAATGGAGAAATATCGGTAAAAAGCCAAGTTGGAGAAGGTACTGAGTTTAACATCAGCTTACCGTTAAACCAACTACCCGAAGACATAAAAAAAGAGAGCTGAAACCTCAGCTCTCTTACCTGTGGAGAATAGCGGAATCGAACCGCTGACCTTTTGACTGCCAGTCAAACGCTCTAGCCAACTGAGCTAATCCCCCATCACTTATTAAATAAGGCCCTTTTAACCTTAGCGAGTGCAAATATAGATGTTTTTTTATTTTTAGCAACACTCCTACTCAAAATGAACACCTGATTTTAGTCACAAAAATGCCTTTTTAGGATTTACTCTTGACAGCTACCCTAAAAACTATGGAAATTTGAATGAAATTTGATTTTAAAATTCTATTTTTATGCACTCAAAATTTGGGTGAGGATTGAAACGGTCCTATTTAAATTGAGAAAAACTGGTAATAATAGCTATCTTTAGGCACCAAAACTTTGATCTATTATGGAAGTAAAAAAGTCGCCGAAGGCAGATCTTGAGAACAAGAAAAGCGTCTTCATGCAGATCGGGTTGGTGGTTACCTTGGCAATTGTTTTAATTGCTTTTGAGTGGACTACTACCGATGTGGATGCATCTCAGTTTGAGATGGTGGAAGAGCTTGAAGCCGAGGAAGAAATCATGCCTATCACAAGGCAGGAAGAAGTAAAACCACCGCCACCACCGCCACCACCAAAGGTTGCCGATGTATTAAACATTGTAGAGGATGATGTGGAGCTGGATGAAGAATTAGACATCGAAGACACTGAGATGGAAGAAGATACTGAGATTGACTTCTCAGACTTAGCCATGGAAGAAGAGGAGTCTGACGATGCACCGGTCTTCTTTATTGTAGAAGACATGCCTGAGTTCCCTGGTGGAGAAGAGGCATTACGCAAGTACATTGCACAATCGGTGAAGTATCCTGTTATTGCTCAGGAAAACGGTATTCAGGGTCGTGTATATGTGTCTTTCGTTGTTAACACTAAAGGTAAAGTAACAGATGTGAAAATTGCCCGTGGTGTTGACCCTAACCTGGATAAAGAAGCTATTCGCGTAGTACAGGCGATGCCAGCTTGGAAACCAGGTAAACAAAGGGGTAAAGCAGTAAAAGTATCTTATACTGTGCCTATCAACTTTGTATTGCAGTAGTAACTACTACAGTAACAATATAAAAAACCCCGCGAATGCGGGGTTTTTTGTTGCTTCAAATTGAACTATATTTGCGCTCAAATAATAAAACTAAAAGGTTGTAAATGATAGAAAGTCCTTCATCACAAAAGGAGCTGGAAAAAGTTGTATTAGTTGCGGTTAAAACACCGGAAGTATCCATGCAACAGGTAAATGAATATCTGGATGAGTTGGCTTTTCTGGCCGAAACAGCAGGAGCCATTCCTTTTGAACGCTTTACCCAAAACCTGACTATGCCCGATCCCAAAACATTTGTTGGACGAGGCAAACTTCAGGAAATAATTGACTTTATGAAGGTGCATGAGGTGAAAACCATCATTTTTGATGATGAATTATCGCCATCGCAATTGCGCAATCTCGAACGCGAACTGAAGGTGCTTGTGCTGGATCGCACCAACCTTATTTTGGATATTTTTGCACGCAGGGCTCAAACGGCTCACGCTAAAACACAGGTTGAGTTGGCGCAATACCAGTATCTGTTGCCTCGATTAACGCGGATGTGGACGCACCTTGAACGCCAGCGAGGTGGTATTGGGATGCGCGGACCGGGTGAAAAAGAGATTGAGACTGACCGTCGTATCATTCGCGATAAAATTGCAAAACTCAAAATTGATCTTAAAAAGATTGATCAGCAGATGGCTACCCAACGTCAGAACCGGGGAAAAATGGTACGCGTAGCACTTGTTGGCTATACCAATGTGGGCAAAAGTACATTAATGAATGTACTCAGTAAATCAGAAGTATTTGCCGAGAATAAGCTTTTTGCAACATTAGACACCACCGTTCGCAAAGTGGTGGTCGATAACATCCCTTTCTTACTGGCCGATACTGTTGGATTTATCCGTAAACTACCTCACCATTTGGTAGAATCGTTCAAATCAACGCTTGATGAGGTGCGCGAAGCTGATATTTTACTTCATGTAGTGGATGTATCACATCCGGGCTTTGAGCAGCAGATAGAGGTGGTTACCAAAACGCTAAATGAGATTGACAATCGTGAGAAACCTTCAATTCTGGTATTTAACAAGGTAGATGCCTACGAATACACCCCAAAAGATGAGGACGACCTTACGCCTAAGAAGCGGGAGAACTATTCGCTGGATGACCTGAAAGAAACATGGATGGGCAAACAGCCCGATTGTATTTTTATATCGGCAAAGAACAAGGTTAACTTTGTAAAGTTTAAGCAGATAATTTACGACGAGGTAAAAAAGATACATTCGCAACGCTTCCCTTTTAACGATTATCTTTACAACTCCTACAATCAGGAAGGTGAATTGGAATAAACACAATACATATCAGGAGAATGTCGAACATTCTCCTTTTTTATATCTGCTGTTCAACAACTAAGCAATAAAGCCTGTATTTTTTGCATGAGAAGTGAAACTTATCAGGGCTGTTAAGGTAAACAGGATATTGATTCACCTCACATCTTGCTATTGAACAATCATGTTTTCACTGGATAAGCTTAAAATAAGAACCCTTAACTTCTTTCATTCGTTCTTTTACCACCTATTGTTTTGGCTGGCTTCACTGGCGATGTATGTGTTCATCACTGGAGATGAATCTACATTCATCAACTACTTTAAGCTATTTACAAAGGATGATATTTATGGCAATACAGTATTGCTGGCATCTATGTTATCTGTGTTGTTTACCAGTTTTGATCTGCTTTTCTCAGATAAACTGATGCGCTTCTCTCCCATCCGAATAATTGTATTACTCCGGTTTTTATTCTACCTGCTAATCGCTTTGCTTATTATATTTCTATCGGCCAATGCCACCATTAAGCCAGAGCAGTTAAAAGACTTTCAAATCTATTACCGTCTGATGCCTGAGCTAACCATTGAGCACGTTCGGTTCATTGTATGGTTTTACATTTCCTGTATTCTCAATAGTTTTTTCAGAGGTGTATTCAGAAAAATAGGTGTTGGCAATTTTTTGCATTGGTTAACCGGAACACTTAATAAACCGCGGGTTGAGAAGCGCATATTCATGTTTATCGACATGAAGTCATCGGTTACTATCGCTGAAAAGTTAGGGCACAAAAAATTCAGTTATCTGGTGCAGGATGTTTTCAGCGATTTAGCTATTGTTGAAAACTACCATGGCGCTATTTACCAATACCTTGGCGATGGGGCAATCATCTCATGGGATTTAAAGCGAGGCATTCGAAATAACAACTGCATTAAAGCATTTTTCGCTTTTCAAAAAGTGATTCAGGGCAAGAACCTTTTTTATGACACTATTTACGGCATCAAACCTGAGTTTAAAGCCGGCATGCACGTGGGCGAAATTATGGTCTTGCAGGTTGGGCGGTTTAAGCGAGACATCTCGTACAATGGCGACACCTTAAATACTACCGCCCGCATCGAATCCATGTGCAATCAATACAAACAATCATTGTTGATTTCTGGTGTTCTTTACGAGACGCTTCGCCATCCGGAAGAATTTGCGACCAAAGAACTGGAGACTATTAAGCTGAAAGGAAAATCAAGGGGAATACAGATTTACCAGGTCGGTCTTAAACGCAAGAAAAAGCGCAAATAAAAAGGAGCAATGCTTAGCATCACTCCTTCCGTATATTATTTGTTTAATATCTCTAATTAATCAGTCCTTCTTTAATCATGTATTCAGCAATCTGCACAGCGTTAAGAGCTGCTCCTTTTTTGATTTGATCGGATACACACCAGAAAGTTAAGCCATTTGGATTGGCTAAATCCTGACGCACACGCCCAACAAACACCTCATCCTTACCAGCTAAGAATAGAGGCATCGGGTATTCTTTATTAGCCGGATCATCCATTAATATAACACCATCAGCTTTTGAAAAAGCTTCCTTAGCCTGCACTGGTGTAATTGGGGCTTCCGTTTCTACCCAAACTGATTCAGAGTGTGCACGAAGAATAGGTACACGGACACACATAGCACTTACTGCAATATCACTATGCATAATCTTACGTGTCTCGTTAAACATCTTCATCTCTTCTTTGGTGTAGTCATTGTCGGTAAACACATCTACCTGTGGAATCAGGTTCATGGCTAGCTGATATTGAAAAGCTTCAACTTTAGTGTCTTCACCGTTAACAATGGCTTTTGTCTGATCCTCCAACTCCTGCATACCACTTGCCCCGGCCCCACTCGATGCCTGGTAGGTAGACACATGCACACGCTTAATATGCGACAACTCCTCGATTGGCTTCAGTGCCACCACCATCTGAATGGTAGTACAGTTAGGGTTGGCTATAATGTTGCGTGGGGCATTTTTACAATCGGCAGCATTCACCTCAGGTACCACCAGCGGCACATCGTCATCCATGCGAAAAGCACTAGAATTGTCAATCATAACCGCACCATGCTTGGTAATTGTTTCAGCATACTCTTTCGAAGTTCCTCCACCGGCCGAAGTCAAAGCGATATCAATATCTTTAAAGTCATCATTATGCTGAAGTTCTTTAACTGTCAACTGCTGACCTTTAAACGTAATTTTTTTACCTGCACTCCTTTTAGAGCCAAATAAAACCAACTCATCCAACGGAAAATTGCGTTCTTCCAAAACCCTTAGGAACTCTTGTCCTACAGCGCCACTAGCACCAACGATTGCTACTTTCATTACTCTAATAATTTAAACTGCTTAAATCATACTTTTCATAGTAAAACAAAAAATATGACCTCAACGGTGATATTAACTTTACATAGTAAGCAAAATGTATTAATTTGTTGTTTGTTGGTGGATTGTTCAATTGCTTACATTTCAATACAAAAATAGAAATATTTACTTTAACCCTTAACCGAATGATGCGATTTTTTGTCCTTTTACTATGTCTCCCACTCAACCTGACAGCCCAATTATATGAATCATTCAGTGACAACAACTTCACTACAGCGCCTCAATGGATAGGCAATGACGATAAGTTTATTGTTAACTCTGAGCAGCTGCTTCAACTTAATGATACTGATGCAGGCACAGCCTATCTGTCAACAGCGTGTAATATTGTTGAGGAAGCCAGCTGGACTTTTCGCGTACAGATGGGGTTTAATCCTTCATCGAGCAACCTGGCACGCGTGTACCTCATCAGCAATAATAGTCAGCTCATTGAGGCCTCCACTGCCGTGTATGTTGAACTTGGAAACACAGCAGATAACATCTGCCTGTATAAGGTTGTAAACGGCGAAAGAACGAAACTACTTGAAGGAGTGACTGGTCGTCTTAACCTGCCAGCTGTAGATATACTTGTAAGGGTTAGCCGAACCGCTAATACCTGGCAGTTGGACGTTAATGATGGTAACGGCTGGATATCAGAAGGAACAGTAAATTACGAATACAATAGTCCTTCAGCTTATTTTGGATGGTATTGTAAATACACCAAAACGCGCGCTGACAAATTCTTTCTGGATGACATTGTGGTTAATGGCCTACCATTCTCTGATAAAACACCCCCTATCATTACCCAGTTTGAACTCATTAATGGCTCAAGCATGCAACTCAGCTTTAATGAACCGTTGGAAGAAAGCAGTATTACCATTGACAACTTCTCATTAGCCAACAGTGGCCGCCAACCATCTTCCTACACCTACTCAAATGATAATCTAGAGCTTACCCTCTTCTTCGACCCAATCATTGACGATACAGATGCTGAACAATTAGTAGTCAAAAACATCAAAGACACAGCTGGAAATAGTATAGAGCCTGTCACAATTGAGTTTAGTTACCAGGTTACACGCATTAACAGCCTTAGGCTTATTGATACTTCAACCTTGGAACTGCATTTTACAAAATCCGTTAATGCGAATGGCTTTATGAATGCCATTTTTACCATTGATGATTATCCAATCAGGATTGGCGACATTAAGACAATTAGTCCGACAATATATAGTGTTACTCTTGCCGAAGCCCTTAATAACGGACAGACCTACCAGCTTACCATCAGTAACGTGACAGATGCAATTGGCGATATCATTCCTGAGAAAACCAGTTCAATTGTATTTTACCAACCCAAACGTTTTGATGTGGTATTTAACGAATGGATGGCCGATCCAACACCTTCAATGGGTCTACCTGAAGTGGAGTACATTGAGCTACTTAACACTTCTGAATTTGAACTGTCATTACATAACTGGAAGCTGTGGATTAACAACAAACAGGTGACCTTGCCTGCAGCCACTCTACCAGCCAGGGCAATGATTTGCCTGCTCAATTCTGCTGATGCAGATAACTGGCCGGAAGATGTACCTGCTATTTTTGTAGATAATATGCCAGCACTTAACAACACCGGTTGCGAACTCGTACTTTCGGATGCCGATGATAATATTATGGATGCTTTCCGCTATTCACCTGCTGCAATTCCAGGCGAAGGTTTTAAACGTGAGGGTGGCTGGTCTGTGGAACGCATTGATCCTCTCAACCAAAGTGGGCAAAAAGATAATTACCACAGGTGCATGAATTTGAGTGGAGGAACACCAGGCACAATTAACTCGGTTTATCGTGGAAATGCTGATATTCAGCCTCCCAACATCGCGCAATGCGTTCTTCAAAGCAACAGCACCTTACTGATTACATTTGATGAAACCATGTTATTTACTGATAATATATCCGTTGAGATAGAGCCTTCACTTACAATCCAAAGACAAGAATCAGACTCGGTCTTTCTGCGTGAGCTGACCATGCATTTCACAGAACCTTTGCATGTGAATGATGCTTATCGTTTATCGGCAATTGGCATTAGTGATTGGGCAGGCAACCTCATGCATTTGGAGTACCCACTATTGTTTGGCGTGCCAGATTCACTTGAAAAGAACGATTTACTTATCAATGAGGTGTTATTCAATCCCTATACCGATGGTAAAGACTTTGTTGAAATTTACAACCAATCAGATAAAATCATTAATCTAAGCGACCTATATCTGCCTGAAATTAATGAAGAGACCATTGAAAAGCTACATGCCATTGATAATATAAACCAGTTACTATTGCCTAAAAGCTACGTAGCTATCTCTCAAAACATAGCCCAACTGAAACAGTTTTACAGCTGCAAGGATGAAACGGCCCTACTGGAGGCACAAACACTACCGACCTACCCCGATCAGGAAGGAATAGTAGCGCTTACCAATAAGCAAGGTATCATTCTGGATGTGTTTAACTACAGCGAACAAATGCATTTTGATTTATTAAAAGACAAAGAAGGGATATCACTCGAGCGCTTATCATGGGAAAGCCCTACAAATGATGCGACCAACTGGCATTCGGCTGCATCAACTGCAGGTTTCGCTACACCAGGCTACACCAATTCGCAAACAACTGAACCATTTAATCCTGAATTACATGCCAAAACAATTTCAGTTACACCTGAAGTATTTACACCCAATAGCGACGGGACAACTGATTTTCTGAACATTTATTATACTACCGAAGAAACAGGCGCCATCGGCACCATTCGCATTTATGACAGCTATGGCAATGAGGTGCGTTACCTGATTAACAACCAGACATTGGCCCAAACTGGCTATTTTACCTGGGATGGTTTAGATGAACAAAGTGCTGCTCTGGCACCTGGTATTTATATTATTTATTTCCAATGCATATACGCCTCCGGCAAAACCGTTGAAGAACGGCATACATGTGTAATTAGTGCACAGAACACCAATTAATGACTTACATATAGCCGAATACGATGGTAAAAGTGTATTTTCATACCCGGAAAAAGACTCAAAGAACAAGGTAAAATGAACAGACAGGAACGTTTACGATTTTGCAAAGCCTGCAAACATCAGAAATTTGATACACACAAAGGTATTATTTGCAGCCTGACGAATGCTCCGGCAGAATTCCAGGTAGCCTGCACAACCTATAGTGAAGACCCGGAGTTAAAGCATAAAGTTGAAATGGAAGCCATACGCAACCAGCTTTATACACAGGAAGCTGACAAAGGCAAACGGTTTATTAATCACTTACTTGATGGCATTTTTGCCTATATATTCATGTTCTTCTTAGCCATTATTGTTGGTGTAATAGTGGCTATTGTAAATCCTGAGGCGGTTAACAGCTTTGAGAACAATATAGGTTTTTCGTATTTCATGATATTCTTCTCATTCTTTATCTACTACCTTGTTATGGAAGCAACTACCGGCCGTACACTGGGGAAAATGATTACCAGAACAAAGGTGATTGATGAAAACGGCAATAAACCTGATTTTTCGACGATTCTCATTCGCTCGTTTTGCCGTTTAGTGCCCTTCAACGCTTTATCATTCCTGTTTGCTGAGCGGGGCTGGCACGATGCGTGGAGCAAAACCCGTGTGGTTGAAAGTAAATAATCCTAGCATCCGGATAGTTAGTCATTAACTCAACGCACAGAAGCGAATAAATTATAGCACTATAACAATAACATCAAAAAGGAGAGTATGTTAGTTACATCTCTCCTTTTCTTTACCAATCTATCAAAAATTAAACTACTTGCTCATTGATGGAGGGAGATGGCTTGTACCCCATTGTTCATTTGGCTCAAGTCCCATCACTAAATTAAGTTCGCCTCCATTTACTAACTCTTCATGGGTAAACCATGAGCGTGATAGCTCCTGACCATTTAGAGTAGCACTTTGGATGTAAATATTTTCAGGTGAATTATTTTGTGTTGTAATTACAAACGATTTACCATTGGCTAAAGCAATAGTTGCTTCATCAAATAATGGAGTACCCAATATATAATTACCATCAGCCGGATTAACCGGGTAAAAACCCATAGAGCTTAACACGTACCAGGCCGACATTTGTCCACAGTCTTCATTACCACACAAGCCATCAACTTCAGTGGTATACATCGTACGCATAATCTCATTGGCACGTTCAGCCGTTTTCCAGGGCATACCAACATAATTGTAGGCGTAGGCCACATGATGACTTGGCTCATTTCCATGCGCATACTGGCCTATTAACCCGCTAATATCAGGTGAAGCATGCGCTCCTTTCACCTCTTCTTCTATGCTAAATAAAGAGTCCAGCTTAGTTACGAATTTATCGGCACCTCCATGCAGCTGCACCAAACCACCAATATCATGTGGAGCAAACCACGAATATTGCCAGGCATTTCCTTCGACATATTCATCATCACGGTGCGACGAGTACAATGGATCAAACTCCTGCTTCCATTCGCCATTGGCCAATTTTCCACGCATAAATCCGGTTGATGCATCAAAATGATTCTTGTAAAAGCCGGCGCGCTTGATAAAGGTTTCATACACCTCATCATTACCTACTGACTTGGCCATTTGTGCAATACACCAGTCATCGTAGGCATATTCCAATGCTTTTGATACCGATTCATTCTCCAAATCAGCAGGCAGATAGCCATACTCGCGATAATACTTAAGACCACTCTTATCGGTCATAGCACTAGCCACCATAGCTTCCAGCAATTCATTGCCATCAATGTCAGTTATTAAACCTTTCTGCCAGGCATCGGCAATTACCGGAATGGCGTGGTAGCCAATCATACAATTGGTTTCGTTACCCACCAGCTCCCAAACAGGCAGCAAACCGCTTTCGCGGTAGATGGCCATAAACGAATGAATAAAATCGTGTACCAAATCTTCCTGCACAATGGTGAATAAAGGGTGACTCGCCCGAAATGTATCCCACAGTGAGAACACTGTGTAACGCTCAAATCCTTCAGCCTTATTAACCTCGCCATTTAGCCCCTTATACTCACCATCATGATCTGAATGAACATAAGGCGCAATCATACTATGGTAAAAGGCTGTGTAGAAAATAGTTTTCACATCTTCTTCAGGCGTTGTCACTTTAATCTTTTGCAACTCTTTCTCCCAACTATCCGATGCATTTTGGCGCTGTTTCTCAAAATCCCAGTCAGCTATTTCCATCTCGATGCTTTTGCGTGCACCATCAATACTGGCCGATGAAAGTCCTACTTTTAGCTTCACTTCACCTGCCACTGACTCATCAAACTTAAGAACAGCCTTCACATCCTGGTCTGTCAATTCATCGAGCTGTTGCAACTCGCCTCCTTTAACCACCTGGAAGTCCTTAACGGCTTGATTGGTTTCAATGACAAAAAACAGCCATTGCTCGTTGGCCCAGCCCGATGACTTACGATAGCCCACAAAACGTGTATCCGTTTCCTTTTTGATGTATGTCTCAACCGGGCGATCCCAGTTAATGGCATGCCCCAAATCAACAATCACTGAGCGCGCATCGCCTTCGGTAAATTGATACCTGTGAAAACCAACTCTGCGTGAGGTTGTTAATTCGGCCTTGATGCCTTTGTCAGTTAAATCTACCATGTAATAACCAGGTTGCGCTATTTCTCTATCGTGCTGATAACTGGCTTTATAGTTTTGAAGAAAATTCTTACCGCCGGCCGTGGTATCTGACTCCACCACCTGATTAGTGGGCAGTATAATTAAGTCGGCCAAATCGCCAATGCCGGTACCACTCAAACACATATGAGCAAAACCAACCAGTTCGGTTGATGTGGTATGGTAACCTGAAACCCAGTCCCAACCACTTACCCCGTTTACCGGACTAAGCTGCACCATGCCAAATGGAGTAGTTGCACCCGGAAATACGTGACCATGCGCCCCTGTTCCTATAAACGGATCAACATAGTCGGTTAATCGAGGCTCCTTTTCTGCAGGCTGGCAAGCATACAAAAAAGCGACTGCTATTAACGCGAATAAAATCTTTGCCTTCATGTTTAGTTTATTTAATTAATTACTATTTGCAACCAAACAGAAGTTGAAGTTTCAAAAGGGTACAGGTTTCTGCACCCCTTTTATGCATTTACTGCTCTATCTGCTCAAGCTCTTTCCACACAACAGCGCTTGCTCCCAACACAGCAATTTTGGCACCATCCAGTTCCGATGGCAACAACTGCACTTTATTGCTGTACAGGAAGCACATATTCTCTTCCATGTGCTTTTGGGTTGGCTTAAAAATATAATCGCCAGCCTGTGCTAAACCACCAAACAGGAATACCGCTTCAGGACTTGAGAATGCCACAAAATCGGCAATGGCACGTCCAAGCATTTCACCGGTTCTTTCGAACGCTTCCAATGCCAGTTCATCACCTTTAACAGCAGCGTCATAAACCATTTTGGAGGTAAACTGACCTGATGGTACTTTTCGCAATTCACTTGGAATTTTTGTGTTGGCATTCAACTCAGATACAGTACGGCAGATACCCGTTGCAGATGCATAAGTCTCAAGGCATCCATTACGGCCGCAACCACACTCGCGACCATTACGCTCAGTAATCACATGTCCAAGTTCACCGGCAAATCCATCATGCCCCAGGACCAGTTCGCTGTTGATAACAATACCGCTACCAACACCGGTTCCCAGCGTTAACATGATAAAGTTCTTCATCCCTTTGGCTCCGCCATACATCATTTCGCCCACGGCAGCCGAATTGGCATCATTGGTTAATACAATAGCCGGGTAGTCATAGTACTGACGCAATAATTCGACAAATGGTACTACATCACCCCATCCCAGGTTTGATGCGCCTACAATTTCGCCGGTGTAGTAGTTGCTGCTTGGTGCACCAACGCCAATTCCCATTACTTCAACTTCTTCGTCAAGTTCAAAAACAGTCTCATTGATTTTGGCACTAAGCACATCCAGGTAGTTCTTTACATCGGTATTCGTTAAAGTAGGTGTTGAGGCTTCCGCCAGCAGGTTTCCCGCTCGGTCGACCACTCCAATTACTGTATTGGTTCCCCCAATGTCAATACCAATGGCTACTTCTTTCTTCATCGCTAAAAGAATTTTAAATTTAATTAAACACTTGTTGTTTTTTGGTTGATGGGTAAATAATGGCAAAACACTATTGCCCGCATAAAGATAAAATTTAATCACCATCCAACTAACAAGTCAATGAATTAAACCTGAATCAATTCCAGACTGTTATTAAAGCACTTAACTTCTAACGCTGTCAAATGTATTGAATTATAAAGGAGGATAACCTTCGCAGAAGAAGCAAAAAGGATGAATTGATAGCGTTTCGCCTTAATTTGAACAAAAGACCACCCAGGACCATTGCCAGTAGCCCTAAAACATCTTATTGCCAAAGAGTCCTTTCTGCCGTCCTTGTCTTTTCCCAAAATAATAGGTGATATCGAAAAATGGCAGAACAGCCATACTGTTGGTATCAACATAGTTAGCAAATGAAAGTGCATAACCAATAGTAAACGACAAACTAGGAATAATTAACGTTTGTAATTCGGCCTGATGCTCCAGTGCTCCATTCCCCGAGAAATTACCCCTGAAGTACTTAAAACCGCCACCAAGCATCAGCATGGGCGTCATTTGCCAGTCGGCCCTTAATTTTAGATAAGCAGAATACCCTGAGCCTGTTAGTGCCGGACTTCTGTTGGCCAGAAAGTGCCCTTTCATTTCACTTAAATCAGAATCGCCGAATGGAACTCCAAAATCAACCCCAAGACCACCAGTCAGAATAATGTACGGTTTATCCCTTCCACAACGGGTATCGCTCATAATTAAACGCGAAACCATTAACTCATTTTTCATTGAAAGAATAAACGGTATCTGCCTGGCATTATCAACCACCGAGCTGTAATTTTTATTATTAAACCAATGTAAGCCGAGCGTTGCTGAATACAAACCATGCTTACTGGCTACATACCAGGTGTCGTTTCGCCATCGTTTCTTGAGGTACACATTGGGCATCCAGTAGTTGAGCAATAGCACAGACGAAAGCTCAAGACCTGGCTTTAAACCATAGCGTGAAGCATTAATAAGACTAATATTCGCGGTGCCATCGTATATTGTATTCGCGGTTTCACCATGCCACAATAAATCATCACGACTGTCATTTTGCCTGGCTCCCATTGGTTGCTTCGGGTTAAAAGCATTAGTGTCATCCTTGTCATAGGCTTCCTGTTGTCGCTTTTTAATTTCTCGTTTGGATGTTCCTTTTTTTCCCTTAAAGCGCTTGTTGCTTTGCGACCATGCATTGGTAACCGTCAAACACATGAGGATGATCGATACTATTTGTAATGACTTCAACATTGAACTATTAAGTTTTTCCTATTGCTAAGAAAATCGTTTTTGACAAATTATAACACATAAATAGATGACGGGCAGTATATTATTGACGAACAGCTCTTCTTTAAGGAGTATTCTGATTAAAAAATCAGAAACTTAAGAAACTTTTAATACCACCAAAGTTTCCCAAGAGGAAAAAGTTTATACTTTTGCAGCATGGAAGAAAAACGCCTGGAAATAATTGAAAGTTCATTAAAGCTATTTTGCCAGTATGGCATCAAAAGCATAAGCATGGACGACATCGCCCGAGAACTGGGCATGTCGAAGAAAACCCTTTACCAACATATCGACGATAAAAACAAGCTGGTGGAAGAAGCCTTAGAACTGGCCAATATGAAAGATATTGAGGTAATGGCTGTTTTTAAGCGTTCAGATTTGAATGCCATCGAGCAATTCTTTGAATTTAAGAAGTTGATGGAGCCACACATTGGGCAGTATCAGCCAACCATATTGTTTGACTTAAAGAAATACTACCCAGCCCTCTTGAACGATTTCAAAGAGAAACAGAAAGAATTTATAATGGAGGCTTATATCGCCAATATTAAAAAAGGCAAACAGGAAGAACTGTACCACGAAGATATAAATGACTCCATCATTGCCCGCCTGCTATTGGCTCATCACCTATTTACATTTGATGACACCAATGGCCTTTTCTCGGTTAATGAACTACGCAATATGGAACTATTCAGCGAAGTGTTTAAATACCACTTCAGGGGTGTTTGTACTGAAAATGGATTAAAGGAAGTGGAACGCCTGTTTTGCGAAAACCAATAATATAACAAATAACACACAACTATGAAGATCAAATTAATCACAGCACTGCTTTTATTCACATCTGGATTAGCACCGCTGGCAGCGCAATCATCTGGCGATTCGCTGGCATTCTCGCTGCAACAAGCAATGGAATATGCCTCCGAAAATGCTTTTCAGAGCAAAAGCGCCACTTATGATATTGAAGCTGCCGAAAAGAGAGTATGGGAGTATATAGCCATCGGTCTCCCGCAGGTAAATGCCGAAGGACAGGTGACAAATAATTTATCCATACAAGAGAATGTTATTACGATGACGCCTGAAGATGGTTCGGAGCCTATACGCCTTAAAACTCAGTTTGGGCAACAATACAACTGGAACGCAACAGGTAATGTGAGTCAGCTAATTTTTGATGGTTCATACCTGCTGGGTATTAAGGCCAGTAGAATATATGTAGACATTAGTGCGAAGAACAAAACCAAGACTCAGATAGATGTGCGCCAATCGGTGGCAGAGGCCTATTATGTGGCGCTGGTAGCGAAAAAGAACCTGGAAACTTTTAGAAAGAATCTGGAAGTCAACGAGCAAACACTAAAGGAAACAGAAGCCTATTTTAACAACGGTTTCCGCGAGATGACCGATGTAGACCAGTTAAAGCTAATGGTTAATAACTCGCGTAACCTGGTACTTGATGCCGAGCGACAACTGACTATTGCCGAGGCAGTGCTTAAGTATTCCATGGGTTTAAGTATTGAGCAACCTATAAAGTTATCGGATGATATTGATTTTCTGCTAACGCCTGTGGAGGCATACTCTCCTCAATCCAATGGGTTTGATGTTAAAACACATATCGACTATTCGATTTTGGAAACCCAGGAAGATGCACAGAAAACCATTATTAAAAATGAGCAAGTGCAGTACCTGCCTAAGATAAATGCGTTTTATAACATCAGCTATATTGAGTTTGGTGATGAATTCAGCAACATGGACAACACCAACTCACAAATGCTTGGCTTATCGCTAAGTATGCCCATTTTCACATCGGGTATGCGCCATGCTAAAGTGAAGCAGGAGAAAATAAACTACCTGAAGTTGCAAAATGATATGCGCATGATGGAAGAAGGACTTAAACAGCAACTGATGGTGGCTGAGTCGAATTTTAAAAACGCAAAAGCGACTTATCTTAACGATAAAGAAGGTGAAGCCATCGCCTTTAGAATTTATGATCGGACGCGCATCAAATTTACGAAAGGGCTGGCATCAAGTACAGAACTATCGCAGAACGAAGGTCAGTATATCCAGTCACAAATAAGCTATATTCAATCAACGCTCAACTTACTGGATACACACATTAAATACCAAAAAGCAATTAACCAACTATAGCCATGATAACTAACATTAACACCCAACTAAACACGAACATCATGAAAAAGTTATTAATATTCCCTCTTATCGCACTAATGGTGGCCTGCTCGGCTAAGCAAAGCGATGATGACAGACAAGTAAAAGAAGAGCAACTCAACCAATACAAAAAAGAGCTAAGCGAACTTAAGAAAAACATTGCCAAGCTGGAAAAAGAATTGGCGGCTGATAAAAAAGAAGGAGCAGTTAATGTCGTGGCTACGCCTGTTGAACCAAGGTTATATGAACATTTTGTGGATGTAACTGGTAAGGTTGAAGCTGACAAAAATATTATCGTCAGCCCCGAAGCTGCAGGTAAAATTGTTTCTATTGAGGTGAAAGAAGGCGACCGGGTGAAGAAAGGTACCGTACTGGCACGACTGAATACAGAGATGACCAAACGTTCACTGGCCCAGATTGATATTAACCTGAAGCTGGCCACTACTACCTTTGAACGACAAGCCGACTTATGGCAGCAAAACATTGGCTCGGAAATGGAGTATCTGCAGGCAAAATCAAACAAAGAGGCGCTGGAACAGCAAAAAGAGGCGCTGGAAGCACAATTAGACCTGGCCATCGTGAGAGCGCCTATCAATGGTGTGGTTGATGAGGTGATTCAAAAGGAAGGTGAGATGGCTGGTCCGCAACTACCTTTTGCACGCCTGGTAAACATCGAGCAAATATACATTACAGCTGATGTATCGGAGATATACCTGCAGCAAGTGCATGCTGGTGATAAAGTTAATCTGGAGTTTCCTGTCATCAACAAAGCGACTGAAGCTAAAATTTTCCGCTCATCTTCGGTGATTGACCCGGGAAGCCGTACGTTCCGCGTGCGTATTAACATGAACAATCAGTCCAATGAAATCAAACCTAACATGCTGGCTGTGCTAAAGCTCAGAACCTTTGCCGCCGAAGATGCCATTATTGTGCCATCCATTTTGGTGAAGAAAGACTTTAGCGGTGAATTTGTTTTTGTTGCTGAAGAAGTAGACGGACAGATGCGAGCTAAAAAACGCTACATCGAAACCGGCATTAAAGACAATAACAACACATTGGTTGTTAAAGGCATTGAGCCCGGCGATAAAATCATTACCAAAGGCTATGCCCAGGTGGTTGACGGCTCTGCAATCTCTATTTAACCTGGCCTAAATCTGATGACAAATGCAAACAGAAAATACGAAGTATAAAGAAAAAGTGTCGACCCGAAAGTTTAAACCAACTTTCATGGCACTTGACAATAAAAATACCATCTACATCCTCACCCTGTTTTTGATTGTGGCCGGATGGATGGGCTACCAATCGATGCAACGGGAGCAGTTCCCCGAGATTGTGATTCCTTACATATCGGTGAGTACGCCCCACCCAGGCAACAGCCCCTTGGACATCGAAAACCTCATTACTCGTCCTTTAGAGAAAGAACTGAAGGACCTGAATGGTGTTAAGAAGATGTCATCCAACTCATTTCAGGACATGAGCCTGATCATTGTGGAGTTTGAAGCAGATGTATCGGTTGAACAGGCTAAACTGGATGTCAAAGACAAAGTTGACAAAGCCATAAGCGAACTACCTGATGATTTGATGGATGACCCGATTGTGGATGACATTGATTTTTCGGAGTTTCCGGTGCTGAATATTAACCTGTCGGGCGACTACAGTATCTATGAGCTAAAGAAGTTTGCCGAAGGTCTGCAGGACGAATTTGAAACACTGCGCGAAGTGAGGGAAGCTGATATCCGCGGAGTTGATGAGCGTGAAATTAAAATTCATGCCGATCCTCATCGTATGGCCGCCTACGATCTGACATTTGACGACATTGAATTTGCCATTATCACCGAGAACTTCACTGTAGGTGCCGGAGAGGTGAAAGTAGATGGTACGCGCCGCTCCATACGTGTGCAGGCCGACTACAAAAACATGGATGAGATTCGCAACACCATTGTAAAGGAAATTGACGGGCGTGCTGTTTACATTAAAGATGTAGCAGAGGTGATTGATGGCTTTGAAGAGCAAAGCACCATCTCACGACTGGATCATAAATCAGTAGTTACCCTCTCCATCGTTAAAAAGAGTGGCCAGAACCTGCTCGACGCAACCGATAAAATTCTAGGCATCATCAAGCAAAAGCAGGAAAGTGAGACATTACCAGCAGACCTGACAGTTACCGTTACCGATGATCAATCTGTATTTGTGCGTGACCAAATCACCAACCTGGAGAACAGCATCTTACTGGGTATGATTTTCGTAATGATTGTGCTGTATATGTTCCTGGGTTTACGCAATGCCATCTTCTCAGGGCTGGCCATTCCTATGTCAATGATTATTTCCATGATGGTACTGAAGCAAATAGGCTATACCATTAACACCATGGTACTGTTTAGCCTGGTACTGGCACTGGGTATGCTGGTAGATAATGCCATTGTGGTAATTGAAAATGTCTACCGGATGATGGAGCACGGCGTGAAACCGGAGAAGGCAGTAAAGAACGGAACCAGTGAGATTGCCATTCCCATTATCTCATCTACAGCAACTACCCTCGCGGCTTTCTTCCCCTTGGTATTCTGGCCTGGTATAGTGGGTAAATTCATGAGCTACCTGCCCATCACACTGATCATTGTATTGGCATCATCATTATTTGTAGCCTTGGTGCTTAACCCTGTATTTGCTTCCCGATTTATGAAACTGGAAGATATCAGGGCGCAAAAGAGTTTTAAGAAGTACTTTATAGTAACAGGAGCTCTGGCTGCGTTGGGAGTTGTATTTTACCTGGGAGGCAGCATTCTTTGGGGCAATTTATTTATCCTGCCATTGCTGGTAACAACACTTAATAAGTATGCACTTAAACCTTCGGCCATATGGTTTCAGTATACATTTTTGCCCATGTTGGAGAACATGTACGAGTCAACATTGCGCAAAGCGCTCGGCCGAAGCACCAGTAAATGGCTATTAGCCGGTTCATTAGGGCTTTTCTTGTTTTCATTGTTCTTTTTCGGCGTTATGCAACCCAATGTTTATTTCTTCCCCGAAAATGAACCCCGAACTATTTATGTTACCATGGAACTGCCACTGGGTACAGACATTGAAGTAACCGATGAAGTAACCAAAAATGCAGAAGAGATTTTGTACAGCACACTGGAACCCTACATGGACATTGTCAAGTCGGTGGGCGTAAGTGTTGGAACAGGTAAAGGTGGCTTATTCGAATCGGGGCGTTCCCCCAATAAATCGTTAACAACCATTACTTTCCTCGATTACCAATACCGACAGGGGCACAGTACACGCGACATCATGTCGAAGCTGTCGAATGCCTTTGATGGCTTTGTGGGCGCGAAAATATTCATTGAGAAAGAGGAAAACGGACCGCCCGTTGGTAAGCCAATTAATATTGAGGTAGCCGGTGATGATTACGATAAGCTGATTGCCGTTACAGAAGATATCAAACGTGTTATTAAGGAAGACCACATCTCAGGTATCGAAAATCTGGAAATGGACCTTAACACCAACAAGCCAGAAATGCAGCTTTTTATCGACAGAGATAAAGTGCGTCGTATGGGACTATCAACTCAGGCCGTGGCCATGGCTCTTCGCACCTCATTGTATGGTAAAGAAATCAGCAAGTATAAAGATGGTGAGGATGAGTTTGACATTATGTTGCGCTTGCAGGATAAATACCGCTACGATGTGTCAACCTTGATGAATCAAAAGATGAAGGTAGATAAAAACGGCGTTATAAGTCTGATACCAATCTCGGCTGTAGCAACTTACGAGTATGCCTCTACTTACGAGAAGATTATCCGAATCGACAACACACGTGTAATCACTCTAAGTTCAAACGTGGTGGAAGGCTACAACGCTAACACCATCAACGCACGCATCAAGCAAGTATTGTCGGACTACCAGATGCCGGCCAACTACACCTGGAAAATGACCGGTGAACAGGAAAGCCAACAAGAAACATCTGACTTCCTGGTGGGTGCCCTACTCTTTGCCCTTGCACTAATTGCGATGATATTGATCACGCAGTTTAACTCAGGTGCTAAGCCACTCATCATTATCGGAACCGTTGGCCTAAGTACCATTGGTGTGTTTATGGGATTAGGTACCTTCCAGATGGATTTCATCATCTTGATGACAGGCGTTGGCATAGTTTCTCTGGCGGGTATTGTGGTGAATAATGGTATCGTATTAATCGATTACATTGACCTGGTACGCGGCCAGATGAAAGATCAGAAAGGCCTAGGTGAGCATGGGCGACTATCGCGTCAGGATGAGATAGACAGCATTGTGCGCGCTGGTAAAACCCGTCTTCGTCCGGTGTTATTAACGGCAATTACAACTATACTTGGCCTGATACCTATGGCTGTTGGTCTGAACTTTGACTTTTTCAGCTTATTCTCAGAGCTGGATCCAAAAATTTACTTCGGAGGCGATAATGCCGACTTCTGGGCGCCAATGGCCTGGACGGTTATTTTCGGGCTAAGCACCTCAACGGTTTTGACCCTCATTATGGCACCAGTAATGTACAATCTGGCGGTTCGAATCCGAAATCGTTTTTCTCGAAAGGACGAAGGAGAGCTCTATGAGAAAATTGATGCGATAAAATAAAAATACAATCATTCTTTTAATAAACGGCCCTTTCACGAGGGCCGTTTTTGTTGTTATAATTTCTTTGTTCACAAGGATAAGCATACGTGAGTAAATTGAATGAATTACTACTCTCATTTGTTTATTTGTTAATATTTAACAATTTTTACAATTTCAAAATACAGAAGAAACACCCTCTCACAACCATCTTTAAAACCTAATAACCGATGCATGAAGCTGCCTGTAAAAGAAATTCGCTCAACGCAGAAGCATCCAACAGCGAATCAGATTCTCAAATCATAAATATTGATAGTCTGCGCATTAAACAGATACAGGACGGTAATGGCAACGCATTTAACGAACTTTTTAATCTATACAAGAACAGAGTGTTTTCATTCATAAAAAGATTAATTAGTAATGAAAATGATGCTGAAGAGTTAACACAGGAAGTATTTGTGAAAATCTGGATGAACAGAATGAGTATTGATCCAAAGAAATCTGTTAATTCATTTATTTATGCCATCGCCCGCAATACGGTTTACGATTTCCTCAGAAAGAAACTATCACATAAAAAATACATTGAAGTATTATCGGATGAATTATCCTCTGACGATTCCTTGATGAATTTTGTGTATTATAACGATGCCAAAAGCATCCTGCAAAAGCTTATAGCAGAACTTCCTCCTCAGAGGCAAAAAATCTTTCTGCTTAGCAGACTGGAGGGAAAAACCTACCGCACCATTGCCCTTGAACTGGGCATATCAGAAAACACAGTTGATACACAAATTCGTAAAGCACTGCGCTTTTTAAAGGATAAATATCCGGAGATAACAAAGTTACTCATCCTGTTTAGCTAATTTTTAGTTTCTGATTAACTGTGCGTTACAAAATTTCTTGCATTTTTTTCACATTCCCCTTCACGGAACATTCCTTTACAAACGTATTACTCTAACAGAATGGATAAACATAGCTACATATCAGAGCAAATTAATCGCATCATTGGCAATAAAAGACTTAGCAAACAACAGCTTGAAGAGGCTGAACATTTCATGAAGTCTTTTAATGACAAAGATGTTGACGATTACCTGCAGCAGGCCTGGAACCGTGCTGCTTCAGATCCTTCTGAAACCAACCTTATCTTTGAACAAATACAACAAAAAACTGGCCCTGAAAATTCTCATAGCCGGCTCAAAAGCTGGCTGACAGGCACTATTGCAGCAGCAATTATTGCAGGTATTTTATATGCCGGCTGGATGTTGACAACAATTGGTCAGCCATCGTCGATTGATTATACGGCCGACTCAGCAACACATGGGAAGTCGCCCAATGCGACAACAGTTGTACTCAAAACGGAAAATGATGTTTATGAGCTAACTAACAACTCCATTGAAGTACAAGACAATGGAATTGCCCTTTACGGACAAGAGCAAAAACTGGAACTCAATCGTTCATCACTACAGCAAGGTAACAAAACGTTGTTAAAGCAAAGCTGGAGCAAGTTGATTGTTCCCCGTGGCAAGGATTTTTATTTAAAGCTACAGGACGGAACAGAAGTATGGATCAATGCAGGATCGACACTTACATTTCCTGACTTTTTTGAAGACCAGCAGCGGATTGTTAAACTGGAAGGTGAAGCCTATTTCAGTGTAAAATCAGACGAATCGCATCCGTTCTTCGTTGAAACGCCAAATGAGACAGTATGTGTTACCGGTACCCAGTTTAATGTATGCACCTACCCTGATGAACCCGTAAGCCGCATTACTTTGGCCGAAGGAAAAGTGAGTGTAACCATCGATGACGAAGAACATCATTTGTTACCCGGAGAGCAATTACAGCAAACTATTACATCGGGCGAAATAAAAAAGGCACAGGTAAATGTCAGTCTATACACATCATGGAAAGATGGCCTCTTTGAGTTTAGCGATATGAGCTTGAAAGAAATCAGCTATCGATTAAGCAAATGGTATGATGTTGAATTTCAATTTGACAATGAGAATCTCGGCCAACTGCGCTTTTCAGGCATGACCAAACGTGAATATGAATTGGAATACTTTTTAAAAATAATTGCTAAAACCACTAATGTAAAATTTGAAAAACATAATTCAGAGATTAAAGTTTCTGAATTCTAATAATCTACACTTTTTAATCTTAAACTATGAAGAAACTGTTTTTATGCAGGTTCATTCAACTTATGAATGAGCATTGGAAAAGGTTCGTCCCATTTCGAATGGCTTTGCTAATAGCTATCCTACTCTTTTCCAGCCTATCTGCACATGCCAACCTCCAACACAAGGTTACAATCCTCAAAAATAAATTAACGCTTGAAGAGTTATTCAACGAGGTTAAGAACCAAACTGGCTTGACCGTTATTTATAGCAACGACCGCCTAAATAAAAATGAGCAGGTTGAGCTAACAAAAACGAGCTTCGAAGTGGATGATTTGCTCAACTATGTACTTGAAAATAAATCACTCGCCATCGAATTCAGAGATGATTATATCATTGTTAAACCCAGCAACCGTTTCAATACAAATGCGCAACAGCAACAGCATATAAAAGGAACCGTAGTTGATGAAGATGGGCTGCCTCTTCCGGGTGTATCCGTTATTTTTAAGGGGACTCAAATAGGCACTGCTACTGGTTTTGAAGGCGAATTTGATCTGGTTGTTCCGGAAGGCAGCACTACCATCGTGGTTTCCTTCATCGGAATGATAACACAGGAAATCAATATTCAAAAACAAACAGAAATTAGAGTTCAATTAAAAACCGAAGCTTCTGATATTGATGAAGTAGTTGTTACAGGATATCAGAAAGTGGATCGCAAGCTTTTTACCGGAGCAGCAACACGCATCAGTGCCGAGGAAGCCAAAATTGATGGTATGGTGGATGTAGGACGGATGATAGAAGGTAAAGCCGCCGGTGTTTCTGTACAAAATGTAAGTGGCTCATTTGGTGCAGCCCCTAAAATTCGCGTTCGTGGTGCGGCCTCTATCTTTGGCGACCAAAAACCACTTTGGGTGGTAAACGGAGTGGTATTGGAAGATGTGGTGGATATCTCACCTGACGAATTATCGTCGGGAGATGCCGAAACACTTATCAGCTCATCCGTTGCAGGGATTAACTCAGATGATATTGAGAGCTTTCAAATATTAAAGGATGCCTCGGCAACAGCGCTTTATGGAGCCCGAGCCATGAACGGGGTTATTGTTATCACCACCAAGCAAGGTACACAAGGTAAACCTCGTATCAATATTACTACAGAGTTTACAACACGTTTAAAACCAAACTATGTGGACTATGACATTATGAACTCTCAGGATCAGATGTCGGTCTTTCGTGAGTTAGAAAGCAAAGGCTCATTCAATCATGCCGATATCATTCGAGGTCAGCATGGTGGTGTTTACTACAAAATGTATGAACAGATAAATACTTATAATCCAGCAACCGGCAAATACAATCTGGCTAATACTACAGAAGCACGTGCCAAGTATCTGCAACAATATGAGATGGCCAACACTGATTGGTTTGATGAGCTTTTTAAAACATCTGTAGCTCAAAACTACTCATTAAGTATTTCATCGGGTAATGAAACGTCACGCTATTATGTATCAACCAGTTTTTATAACGATCCGGGGTGGACGGTTGCTGATGATGTAAAACGCTACACCACCCGCTTAAGAGGTGATTTTGATATTACAGATAAATTAACAGTTGGCATTTCAACATCCGGTTCTATCAGAGAGCAAAGTGCACCAGGCACCTTCGACCGTGTTGAAGATGTTGTGAATGGAGGCGTTAATCGCGACTTCGACATCAATCCTTTCAGCTATGCTTTGAACACCAGCCGCACAATGCGAGCAAGAGACGAAAATGGTAACCTGGAGTATTATCGTCGAAACTGGGCTCCGTTTAACATCCATAATGAAATAGCCAGTAACAGTATCAACTTTACAGTGTTAGACTTAGATATACAGGGTGAACTTGGTTATAAACTTAATAAGCATCTGGAATATAAGTTTATTGGGTCTGTTCGTTATGCAATGAGCACACAGGAGCACAAAATTAACGAAAATGCCAATGTTGCAGAGGCTTACAGAGCAGCCGGAGAATACACCATCCGCGAAGCCAACAAATTTTTATATAAAGATCCAGAAGATCCGAACGCGCTAAAGCAAGTTGTATTACCCAAAGGAGGATTCTACAACCGGGTTGATAACAAATTGGTCAATTACTACATCCGAAATACAATTAATTATAACAACACCTTCAACGACATCCATTCGTTTAACTGGCTATCAGGACAGGAAACACGCTATGCCGACCGTAAAGAAAGCTTTAGCAATGGTTATGGCTATCAATGGAATCGTGGAGGTATACCTTTTACCGACTACCGAATCCTGAAGCAGAACATCCAAGGTGGTTTCCCTTACTACGGAATGAGTGAATCGTATGATCGATTTGTTGCCTTCTTCACTAACCTTGCATACTCATATAAAGGGAAATACACCCTTGGTGTTACTGCGCGTATGGATGGATCTAACCAGCTGGGTAAATCACGAAGTTCAAGATGGCTTCCTACCTGGAATATTAGTGGTAAGTGGAACTTGAAAGAGGAAGCTTTTTTACAAGACAATAACCTTATCTCCTTTCTGGCTATTCGTGGAACATATGGTCTGGTCGGAAGTATGGGACCTGCACGAAACTCATCCCTGATTCTAAAGAATGGTGTTACCTTCCGCCCCTACCAATCAGAAATTGAACCGTACATGTATATCTCTGACTTAGAGAATAGTGAATTAACCTGGGAGAAGCTTTATGAAGCCAATATTGGTATTGACGTTGGTTTTTTGAATAACAGGATCTCATTAGAAACCGACTTCTATAAACGAAACAGTTTTGACCTGATTGCTTGGATTAAAACATCGGGCATTGGCGGTGAGGCATGGAAACTAGCCAACTACGCCGACATGGAAAGTAAAGGTCTTGAATTCTCTTTGGGAACAAAAAACGTGAAACTGAGCAATTTCTCATGGGATACCAACCTGACCTTTGCTTATAACGAAAATGAAATTACCAACCTGCAATCAAAGCCAAGTGTTTATGATTTAATTAGAGCTGAAGGTGGTGCTTTGGAAGGTTATCCGGTCCGTTCGTTGTTCTCCATCCCATTTGCAGGGCTTAACGAAAGTGGCTTGCCACAATTTTACGATGAAAACGGAGATGTGGTTGTTCAGGATATTTATTTCCAGGGTCAGGATGTTGACTTCTTAAAATACGAAGGCCAGATTGATCCCAAAATAACCGGAGGTTTTGGTAATGTTTTTAACTATAAAAACCTTCGCCTGAATGTATTTATGACCTACCAGTTTGGTAATGTTATTCGCTTGTATCCTTCATTTAAGGCTGGCTATTCTGACTGGAATGCCATGACCAACGATATGAAAGATCGCTGGGTTGTGCCAGGCGACGAAAACATTACAACCGTACCTGCCTTGGTACACGATCGTGTATTAAGTGAAGAAACCAACCTAAACAGGGCCTATAATAGTTACAACTACTCTGACCAACGTGTTGCAAAGGGCGATTTTATCCGCTTAAAAGAAGTTTCGCTGGCTTATAACTTGCCAAAGAAAACATTGCAATCAATCGGATTTAAGTCAGCACAATTAAAGCTGCAGGCCACCAACTTATTTTTGCTTTATTCCGACAGTAAGCTTAACGGACAAGACCCTGAATTTTTTGGTTCAGGAGGTGTTGCATTACCAGTACCACGCCAGTTTACATTCACTGTTAAATTAGGAATTTAATAACATGTTAAAGATGAATTACAAAAACGTATATATAGCAGGTGTTGCACTCGCCTTAAGTATGCTTACCGGGTGTAACGATTATCTGGATAAAATACCAGATAACAGAACTGAATTGAACAGTGTTGAGGCCGTATCTGAGTTGCTAACCTCAGCCTATCCTGATGCTTCATACATGATGTTTTGTGAAACCATGTCAGATAACTCAGGTGATAAAGGCAATGGTGCGCAACACATTCAAATAAATGAAGAAGCCTATTATTGGTCTGAAACGTTTAGCAGCACCGGACAGGATACTCCAGAGTTCTACTGGAATGCCAGTTACGAAGCCATCGCTTCAAGCAACCAGGCCTTAAAAGCCATTGAAGAACTTGGCTCCCCTGGCGATGCCATGCCTTACAAAGGCGAAGCATTACTGACCAGAGCTTACTCGCATTTTATGTTGGTTAACCTATTTGCCAAAACCTATAATCCGGAAACAGCAGACAAGGACATGGGCATACCTTTTGTGACAGAACCAGAAGATGTGGTGATTAAGGAATATACACGTCAAAGTGTTGCGAAGGTGTACGAACTAATTCAGAAAGATCTAGATGCCGGTTTACCATTAATACAGGATCAGGCTTACGAAGTTCCTAAATATCATTTCAATGTAGCAGCAGCCTATACCTTTGCATCTCGCTTTTATTTATATACCGGTCAATGGCAAAAGGCAATTGAATGTGCCAATAATGCCCTATCAGTTGAACCAGCTAAACAAATGCGCGATTGGGTAGATGAATATGCAGCCTACACTTATTATGAACTGCGCGCCCGTTATACACATTCCGAAGAATCAGCCAACCTGCTGCTTGCCGGACAAGTAACCTGGTGGGGCAGACAATTTGCATCTGCCAGATATGCACTGACCGGTGCACGAAGAGATGAAATTGTGTATGCCGATAACGTTTCTGGAGGTGATTGGGCTTATAAAATATATGGCTCAAATGAATTATATCTGAATATTCCAAAATTGGAAGAGCACTTTAAATATAACTCAATTAATGCCACTACTGGTCGTGGATATGTTATGTCTCCAATCTTAACAATCGAAGAAGCTTTGCTGAACAGAGCGGAAGCATTGGCCATGAACAATCAGTTTGAAGAGTCAATTACCGATTTAAACGCCTTCTTAAGCAAACGCATTAAGGCTTATGATGCCAGCCATGTACTAACCACTGATCGTGTAAAAACCTTTTATGCCGATAACGAAACAGTACTAAATCCATTCTATTCAATTTCAGAGGATCAACTACCATTTGTTAAATGCCTGGCCGATTTCAGACGAGTAGAATACATACACGAAGGTATGCGCTGGTTCGATGTTAGACGCTTCCGCATGGAGATTGAACACAACATTAATAATGAGGTAGGTGAAGACGGTAAAGAAGTTTTACTGGCTGAAGACCTGCGTAAAGAATGCCAGATTCCTGAACTAGCCATCGAATTTGGATTAACACCTAACCCTCGTTAAACATCAATTGCTATGAAAAAGATTTTATCAATACTATTTGTCCTGGTTATAGCTCTTTCATCATGTAAAGAAGAGGATGATCTTGGGCCATCAATAATAGACACTTCTGCACCATCTCTAAATGATGTTGACACATGGATTAGAAGTGAGTACACCGAACCATATAACATTGAGGTGAAGTACAAATGGGACGACACCGAACTGGAAAACGATAAAATACTGGTTCCTCCTTCAACAGATAATGTTCTGCCATTTTTAAGCACAATGCGCGATGTGTGGATTGATCCTTATAAAATCGAAGGCGGCGAAACCTTCATTAAAACCTATATACCAAAGCTGTTGGTTTTAGTTGGTAGCCGTAATTACAACAACGACGGTACCATTACACAAGGGCAAGCCGAATCGGGCAAGAAGGTAACCATGTATGAATTGAACTATTTCGATCGTAGCAACATCCCTCTTGTTAAACGTCAGTTTCATGTGATGCACCATGAGTTTGCTCACATCTTACATCAAACGGTTATGTACCCGGTTGAGTACACTAAGCTTACTCCTGAAGGCTATACTTCTACCTGGTATAACTTTACCGATGCTGAAGCCAATGAGGAAGGTTTTATTACTAATTATGCCAAAGCTGATCCAAACGAAGACTTTGTGGAGATGATTGCCACCATGCTAACAAACAGTAAAGAGGAGTTTGATGCAATTATTGATGGTATAGCAAGTGACGATGCCAAAACTACGCTTCGCGTCAAGGAATCGTATGTTGTAAACTACTTCTCTCAAATCTGGAACATTGATATCTATTCCTTGCAAAAGCGAATAAACGATGCCATGCTGGCCAATAAAGAAACCGTTGACTAACCGACTAAATCAAACAAAATGAAAAAGTTATTATACCTGTTCATATGCATTTCTTTGCTTTTTTCGGCTTGTACAGACGATAGTAAAGATTCTATATATGATCAAACACCCGACGAAAGGGTAGCTGAAAGAATCAAACAATATGCTGATGCACTTGAGAGCGCTCAGAACGGTTGGAAAACCGTTTATTATCCTAATGATGAGCTGTATGGTGCATTTTCTTATGTGATTAAATTTCATCCCGAAACAAATGAAGTAACCATGTATTCCGATTTATTTGCAGAAGGTTCATCAACAAGCACTTATCGTTTTCAGTTACAGCAAGAGCCATCACTGGTATTTGACACCTTTGGACAGCTACATATTCTAAGCGACCCAGCCAATGGAAAAAAAGGCGAAGGCTATCAGGGAGAATTCGAATTTTTCTTCCGGGAACTAAGCGATGATCGAATTGTGCTGGAAGGCAAAATACATGGTAAAGAGTTAGTTTTGACAAAGGCTGATGCAAATACTCCTGAGCAACTGAAAAGCAATTACACAAATAGTCAGTTATTGCAACCGCAGGCAGGTATGTCTTTCTTTCGCAACCTGGTACTCGAAGGTGACATCAATAAAAAAGTTAGTTTTCAGTATAGTGCAAGTACCCGTCGCGTTTCAACAGCACACATCGAAGGAGAGTCAACCCTTACTCAAAACAAAATTGGTGTAGAATTCACTCCCAATGGATTTAAACTTCATACGCCATTAGTAGTGGATGGTAGAAGTATTCAGTCATTTGTCTACGACGAGGTTACCAGTTCATTTAAAGTTAGCGACGATGGCATTACTGGTGAACTTAAATACGATGATGCACCACCATACATTGTAGAAGGTATTGCCGATGATATTCTGTCAGGTGGGTTCTATTCCATCGATAGCTATAGCAACACGCTTGTACCATATGTTGAGGATGTAAAAAAAGATGTACCTACATTTAAAGGCTTCCAGCTATATTTTCAAAGAAGCTGGATTCTCTGCTACTCAAACCCGGCACACGACGGCACCAACAAATGGTCAGGTTTCAGAAATTGTGTGTTCACCAAATCTGCTGAAGACAAAATATTTATTGATACATCAGCGCTCGACTTAGCCTTCTCAGTCTGGTTTTACGAAGTATGGCAAGTAAATAATGGTGCTAAAGGACTAATGGCCTTTTTATGGGATACCGATGGCTTTTATATTGTCAGAGAATCAGCTGATGAGTTTTACATGGTGAGTGTGGCCGACCCAAGTAAATACATCCTGGTAGGGCGATAAAAGGATTTAAAATAAGGTTTGAGTTAATATTGGTGATATTAACGTTACTAAAGCAGTCTTTATTCAAGGACTGCTTTTTTAGTTTTTACAACTTATCACTTTTCTCATTTGTCACACCCGCCTTCTCCTATTCATTTTTTTCTTTATCTTAAGCGGCTATAGCATCTGGTATATATATTAATGAGCAACCCAATATTGATAAGTATGGAAAAACAAGAGGCATTAATTAATTGGTTTAAGAAGAATACCGAAGGTTACCTGCTCTTTTCAGGCGGATTTGACAGCAGTGCAGTGTTGGGGGCCGCCATGAAAGCCAATGCAAACATACAACCCATATGGGTTAACAATGGCTTTAACCGGGCCCAAGCCGGTGACATGATCATACAGGCACGTAATCTGGGTGCTGCAGATCTGAAGATTATTGAAGTAACACCGGGCGAAACGGTTATTGCCAACCCTGAGCGTCGTTGTTATCATTGTAAGAGCCATATTCTATCTTTGGTGCCAAAAGACGGGCGAACAATCTATGACGGCACCACAGCCAGTGACCTGGGAAACTACCGCCCTGGCAAAAAAGCTTTGGACGAATACCATGTTAAGTCGCCACTTGCTGAACTGGGGATCTCTTCCTGGGAAACCAAAGAAATAGCTCTGGCCTTTGGAGCCGATCCATTATTTGCTGAACATGAAAGCTGCCTGGCTACCCGTATCAATTACAATGAACTTTTAACAAGTGAACGTATCAAGGCTATTTATGAAGTAGAAAATTATATCATTGATAAAACGGGTGATTTCCATGTGCGTTGTCGCATAGATGATAGCGACCATATGCGTATAGAGCTAACAAAGCCTGAAAGTTATGCATTAATAACAGATGAAAAAGTGCGTGAGGAACTATTTGAAATTGGTGGCAAAGTATGTCTGTTTGTAACCATTGATGTTAAACGATCGCGCCCCAATGAATACGATAAACGGATAAAAAAATGAAATGCCGTAGACTAAGGATGGTCGATGGTAGACAGAACGAGTGAGCACTTACTCAACACAGTGAATCAATTCAACAAATTTACCAAATCAACAACAGCCAATGACTTTCGACGAACTCTTTGACCAAATACAGCAAGGCAAGATAAGTAAAGAAGAAGCCCAACGCCATTTTTCGCTTGACTGGATGGAAACAGCCAGCCGTTATATTCTGGATGTTAACCGGGGCATGCGCACCAACATACCCGAAATTATTTATGGCGAGTATAAGACACTTGAGCAAACCATTGAACTGGCTACTAAGCTACTTGAAGAGCATCCGCGAGTAGTAGTTTCGCGCAGTCCATTTTACAAAGAGTTGAATGAGCATTTTAAAAACGACTTTCCTGTGCTATGGTCGGTTAATGCAACAGTAATTGGTGAAATGCCTGCCACCAAAGGGAAGGTTCTGGTTATCAGTGCCGGTTCGGCCGATCACCCGGTCACCTATGAATGTGAAGTAATACTCAAAGCTGTTGGTGTAGAACCCCTGGTGTTTGAAGACCGTGGTATTGCGCACCCAACACGCGTGTTAGAAGCCATCAAGCAGGGCATTGAACAGGATGTGGCAGCTGTAATTGTGGTGGCCGGCATGGAAGGTGCACTGGCACCCTTCGTATCCTCACTGGTGCCATTGCCTGTAATAGGTGTTCCAACTTCGGTAGGCTACGGTTTCAGGGCCAAAGAAGCTGCATTGACAAGTATGCTGGCCAGTTGTGCACCCAACCTCACCGTGGTGAACATTGATGGAGGCCTCCGTGCTGCTGTGGTGGCAGCGTTAATTGCGAAGAACAGGTAATAACAAGCCATGTACGGTTAAAACAGCAATACTACTGATTTATAAAAGGTCACTACTTGCTATAGTGACCTTGCTACCATACTTTTCAAAAGTGCTAACTGGATTTCCAGCTGCCTTTTCAACTTCATATCTTTTTCGGTGAGTGCTGCCACTTCTAAATCTTCAATAGCATCGGTTCGCTCCAGTTCAACAATGGCCATAGCTGCAGCCAATCGTACCTCTTGTGACTCATCACGCAACAAACCAATCACCTTTTTCTTAGCCGACCAGGATGACAGCATAACCAACTGATGAATGGCCTCAACCTTCTGCTTTGGGGTTCCCCATAACATCTCATAATACTGGTCCTGTTGATGCAATCGCTCTTTTGTATATAGAATCTCCTGCTCATATATATGGGGGCGCACCACTTGTTTGGTATACGATATAAACGGTTGTTTAAGCGCCCATCGGACCATGCGTGGAATCATCCAACGCATACCTGGCGTATTTTCCGGATGGCCAACAAAGGTAACAACACGTCCTTCTCCTGCTTCGGTAGCGGTAATAAAAGGACGATTGTTCGTCATATTTGCCGGAGTGCCTTCAACAGTATGCACATCACTCAACATGGTTGATAAAGATTGAGCTTTAAACAATGGTTCTTTGGGCAAAGTGAGTACCGGACCTTCATAATATTGCGAAAACCACACATCCCTCCCACCTAGCTCAGGAAATATCTTTTTACCTTCTTCAGTAAGCGAAAACTTTACCAGTCCATGCCCCCGGTGATCGTGTTCAATATCGATAGCCTGCATGCCACTTAAGTCCAGAGAGGGATAACCATCGGTTTGTGACAGCACATAGGAACCTGCACAAATACCCAACACGCCCATACCCTGTTCTGTTACCAGCTCTTTAACACGCTGCATGCCTAACTGACCAAGTTTAATAGTTTGGGCTTTACCTGAACCTCCGGGAAACAGAATCAAATCAAAATTCAATATTTCATCACTCATAATGGTGGCTGCCCCTATTATCTCTGGCTGCATCAGCGAATCTATCCGCAGTGCTTCGTAAGCATCGGTAATACAACCGGGGCTATCACCATTGGTGTCAAATAAACCAACACGTATCTTATTCTGGTGCGGTATTATATCTGTATCGCTCGTCTGGGTGCAGGCTCCCAAACCTAATAAAACGATTAGGAGGCAGTAGTAAAGGTTTCTCATAGGTAGGTACTTTCAATTATCATGAGTTAAATTACGTCGTTTATCAATTGTAAAACAATGAGATTTATTAGCATGCCCCTGCTTATCCTGTAGGCATACGCCAACTGTTGGCATAACATAAATTTTTGGCGTACAAATGTACAATAAGAGGGTAAACACATTCTCTTGTTAAGCTACTAATCCCCAATATCAGGCTAGTAATCAAAGCATTGTTACCATCCATCTAAAAACAGGTGCGTTTGAGCAAATTAGATAATACCTTTATTTTGCATCCAAAGCTATGATTATGAAGAATTTTGCACTCTTTTCACTTTTTGTGTTGTGCGCTCTATGGGCGGATGCACAAGAACCTGCCAGCTATGTTAATCCATTTATTGGCACCACCAATTATGGCGCCACTTACCCTGGTGCGGTAATGCCACATGGGATGGTGTCGGTGGTTCCCTTTAATGTGACACCACATAAGGGCAATGAATATTCCAATACGGACAGCTGGTGCAGTAATCCATATGTATACAACAATGAATGGATGACCGGCTTTACACACGTCAATTTAAGTGGCGTTGGTTGCCCCGATTTGGGCAGTATTATAGTGATGCCCACCACCGGCGAACTGAATGTAGATGTCAATGAATATGGCACTACTATATCGGACGAAAAAGCCAGACCTGGCTATTACTCTACAAAGCTTAATCGCTATAATATTTTGGCTGAAGTAACAGCCACGATGCGTTCCGGAATCAGCCGATTCACATTCCCTGAAGGCAAAGCAAACATTCTGATTGATTTAGGACATGGCCTCACCAATGAATCAGGGGCACACATTAAGCGTGTTTCTGATAATGAAATTGAGGGTTACAAGCTGATGGGCACCTTCTGCTACAGTCCACAGTCGGTGATGCCTGTATACTTTGTTGTACGCATTAAACGTGACAACATGCAAAGTGGCTATTGGAAATTTCAGGATAAATTACCTGGTGCCCGACATAACTGGAGCTCAACCAGCGATACCTATAAGTTATATAAGCGGTACAATAAAGAATTATCGGGTGAGAAGATAGGTACTTACTTTTCGTTTGATGCTACAGAGGGCGAACAGGTTGAAGTACAGGTTGGCGTTAGTTATGTAAGTATTGAAAACGCACGTGAAAACCTGGATGCCGAACAAACAAACCTTTCCTTTGAACAAATTAAGAAGCAAGCCTACGTCACCTGGAACGATGAGCTAAAAGTTATTGAAGTTGAAGGAGGTACTTACGATGATAAAGTTAAATTCTATTCCGCCCTCTATCATTTGCTATTACACCCCAATATTCTGCAGGATGTAAACGGGCAATATCCGGCCATGGAATCAGATGCCATTTTAAGTCTTGATAACCAGGACAGATATACTGTCTTTTCGTTGTGGGATACCTATCGCACAGTTCACCCGCTTATCTCACTGCTATACCCGGAGAAGCAACTGGACATGGTGCGCACCATGGTTGATATGTACAAAGAAAGTGGCTGGCTTCCTAAATGGGAAATCTACGGCAGAGAAGCTCATGTGATGGAAGGCGATCCTGCATTAATCGTTATTGCAGATACCTATCGCCGTGGCCTTACCGACTTTGAGGTTGAAACCGCCTACGAAGCGATGCTCAAACATGCCAATACGGTTGATAACCACTTCCTGCGTCATGATAATGATTTTTACCTGGAAAATCATTACATACCATTTCTGAAAGACTATGATAATTCGGTTTCGCAGGCCCTTGAATTATATGTGGCAGACTATAATCTGGCATTGATGGCAAGCGAAATGGGTGATAAAACCACCTATAAAAAAGCCATGCAACGCTCACTGGGTTACCGCAACTATTTCGACAAAGAGTTTAAGCTGTTGCGCCCGGTAACAGAAGAAGGCAAATTCATGGAAGGCTTTGATCCTGTTCAGGGCGAGAATTTTGAACCGGTCCATGGTTTCCATGAAGGTACATCGTGGCAGTATTCCTTTGCTGTACCTCATGATGTAAAAGGATTAATGCGCTTAATGGGGGGGAAGAATAAATTTGTTCAGCAGCTGAATAAATGTTTCAAAGACAGCCTGTTTGACATGAGCAACGAGCCAGATATGGGCTACCCTTACCTTTTCAACTATTCTAGTGGAGATGAATGGCGCACCCAGAAACAAGTGCACGATTGCATCAACCGCTACTACAAGAATTCGCCGGATGGATTACCTGGCAACGATGACACAGGCACACTTTCAGCCTGGTTAATTTATAGTATGATGGGTATATATCCGGTTTGTCCGGGCGATATGAACTACACGCTATCAAGTCCGGTATTTGATAAAGTAACTATCCATTTGAATAAGGAGATTTACAAAAAAGAGAAGATTATTATTGAAGCTGATCGCAAATCAGTCAATGATATCTATATAAAAGGTATTGAAATAAATGGTAGTCCTTATAACCGCTATTTCATCAGTCATAAAGACCTAATAGAACTGGGACATATAAAGTATAAACTTGGTGCTGCACCAAAACAATAACATTAACAATGAACCTACGAATCCTGATAATACTGTGTATCATTACTGTTGGAGGATTCCTGTATTTTTGTTCAGAAGAAGACAGGGAACTACAGGTGATGAGCTTTAACATACGCTACGACAATCCTGCCGATGGCATCAATTCATGGTCTAACCGTAAGGATATGGTCTATCGTTTTATCAATGAGCAACAACCTGACATTATCGGATTCCAGGAAGCACTTAAAAACCAAATGGATGATCTTCAGAGCAACCTGGAGAGCTACAGCCATGTTGGTGTGGGACGTAACGATGGCAAGGAAAGTGGTGAGTTTGTACCTGTATTTTACCTTAAGGATAAATATGAGCTACTGGCTTCATCACACTTCTGGCTGTCGGAAACACCCGAAATACCTGGCAGCCGCAGTTGGGGTGCTGCGTTACCCCGCATTGTAACCTGGGTGCAGCTTAAAGAGCGACAAAACGGCTATATCTTTTATGTGTTTAATACGCATTTCAGTCATGTAAGTGCCTATGCCCGTAATGAAAGTGCCATATTACTGGTGAATAAGATCAAAACCATAGCCGGAGAAGCACCCGTGGTATTAACAGGTGATTTTAATGCGCAACCCGATGAGCGTATGTACAGTACCCTTACTGAAAACTGGGAGGGTTACCACCAGTTGTGGGACAGTCGGACTCTTCCAATTAAAAAAACAGTCGAAAGCCAGCAAACCTTTAATGGTTTTAACCCTGAAACCCCGGAGATAGTAATTGACCACATTTTCATTAATGGTTTTTTTAATGTACAGACATTTAACACCCATCAGGTAACTGACAACAAAGTATTTATATCCGATCATTATCCTATTACAGCCAGACTTTCTTTCAGAATGAATAAAAGAGAAGTGCAGAGTGAAGGAAAAAAGTTGATGCAAAATGCACAAATGCCCATTATCGAATATGAGCAGCTTTGTTTTTTTGATTCAACCATCATCAATATTAAACCTCAAGGTCAGAATGCAACCATCTTTTACACCCTTGAAGATGAACAACCGGATAGTGCCTGTACCCAATACCAGAAACCCATAACCCTTAAAAGCAGCGAAACCCTCAAAGCACGTGCGTTTGCAAAAGATATGTATCCATCGCATGTTGCCGTGCAAACACTCATTAAGCGCAGGCCTAATAATGCCAGATTGATTGAAGTGATACCTGAAGCCGATGAGAAATACTACTCACCTAACTACCAGTCATTATTTGACAATAAACAAGGCAACCCTATTAAGCTGGATGATGGTTCGTGGTGCGGATTCAATGGCACCGATAATGATTTCTTATTCGACTTTAAAAAGAAAGTCCATCTGGAGGAAGTATATGTTTCTTGCCTTTCACAGCCATCACAGTGGATTGTCAATCCTTCAAAGATTGAAATCAGAACATCAAATGATGGCATTAATTACCAGGTAGTATCCAGCAAAGTACTTCCAACATCGTTCAATGAGTCGGAAACCGGGCATATGGTCGTTCACTTGCCTTTTACTGCCAAGGCACGTTATGTAAAAGTATCAGTGTATAATGGAGGTATACTTCCTCACACGCACAGTGGCAAAGGCAATCCTTCCTGGACCTTTATTGACGAACTGGTGGTTCAGTAATAATTATTCAGCCGTTAGTTTCACTAAATACCCGTTGTGTTTGCGAATGTTTAAAACACGGTCCTGATCCAACAGCAGGTACTGCCCTTTTATACCTTTGAGAATTCCACTGATTGAAGCTTCTTTATCAAAAGTAAGTGATTGCGGCTTGAGTGGGAATGTCTGTACCGGATAACTGAGTTCCCACACAGGCTCTTCGTTTACCACATATTGCTTTAATTCAGCTGGCAGAAGTCCAATGGCTTTCTCTTTCTCTGCATGAATATCAATTGCACGAGCCTGTTCATTTTTCAACATACTTCGCCAGTTGGTTTTATCAGCAAAGTAATCCTTTAAGAAAACTTCCACCACACCTGCAATATGGCGATTGGGTACTTTGGCAACAATCACAGCTTTCCAGGCTCCCTGATCAATCCAGCGAGTAGGTATCTGGGTTTCTCGCGTAATACCTACTTTAATACCCGAAGCAACCGCCAGGTACACATAGTGAGGAATCAAACAATGTGATTGGGCAAATGCCATATCGCGTGCTTCCCCCAGGTGAGCACGGCACATTTCCGGCTTGAGAACACACTCTTCGGTTTCCGGCGCAGTCTGGAAGCAATTATAACAGAAACCCTGCGAAAACGACTTTGACGTTTTTTTACCACAGGCTATACAGTTAATTTGGTGCTGATAATCCAGGGTAATTGATTTGCCAATTAATTGGTTCATGTTTATTAACTCATCATTAAGTTTTAATTGGTAGTCCACCTCCCCATTAACCAAACTGGTTTTCATCTTTAATAAATTACCCTGTGCTTCCATCCCTATCGTATTTTGTTGTTAATTGTTATTTCTGTAAATCGTCGCTTTTCGCATTAACTATTTTATATAGCTTGTCGGAGCGCCTCACTTTTTGTTCAACCACTATACTGAACCGTTCGCCCTTAACTGTTTCATCTACCTCTTTCAGGTCCACCCGTATTTCGGGCACAGTCATCTGAATCACGCCCGTTGTTGGACCTGTAATTAGTATCTCATCCCCCACTTTCAGCGATTGTGTTTCCATCAGAAATTCAGCCACCTTTAGTTTTGGGAAGTAGTTCATTCCCTTACCAATGTATATCTTCTTTTTAGTGGCTCTGGAACCGTAATTATGACTCCATTCGCCCAGTTTCTGTCCGAGGTAATAACCATCCCAAAAACCTCGGTTAAACACCTCAGAAAGGCGCTCATCCCAATCCTGGATCTTATCGTCATCAAAAGAGCCGTCTAATACCGCTTCTATGGCCTCATTGTAACATTCACAAACCGTTTTCACATATTCGGCTGAGCGCGCTCTTCCTTCAATTTTGAAAACGCGCACACCTGCATCCATCATCTTGTTTAGAAAGTGAATCGTCTTCAAATCCTTTGGCGACATGATGTAGTCGTTCTCCAATTCCATCTGGTTGCCCGATTCCTTCTCTGTCACTGTGTAACCTCGGCGACATGGTTGCAAGCAACCACCACGATTAGCCGAAGCATTTAACTGATGGAGACTAATGTAACATTTACCTGAGGTAGCCATGCACAAGGCACCATGTGCAAACATCTCAATCTGAATCAATTCACCTTTAGGGCCTCTTATATCTTCAGCAATAATAGCCTCATGAATAGCCTTAACCTGATTCATATTGAGTTCGCGGGCCAACACCACCACATCGGCAAAATTGCTGTAGAACTTAAGCGTCTCTACGTTGGAGATGTTAACCTGGGTTGAAATATGTACCTCAACACCTTTGTTATGCGCATAATTAATGGCTGCCTGGTCGGATGCAATCACAGCTGTTACCCCCACCTCTTTTGCCACATCAATAATCTCACGCATGGTATCCAACTCTTCATTAAAGATAACCACATTAACCGTCAGGTAGGTTCGTATGTTATTTTCTTTTGCAATTCTAACAATCTCACGCAAATCGTCATTCGAAAAATTATTGGATGAACGTGAACGCATATTCAACTGCTCTATCCCAAAATACACCGAATCGGCACCTCCCTGTATAGCCGCTCTCAATGACTCATAAGAGCCAACAGGCGCCATAATCTCAAAATCTTCTCTCGTCAATTGCTGTAAGCTCATCTCATCTGTTTTTCGAATCATTATATAATACTTGCAGGTAAGCCTTAGCCTTCAAACTATCCTCTGCCGTTTGCTTGCCTTCCATTACAATAAATTTCTTCAGGTTATTACTATAGGCCTGATACTTTCCTTCTTCAACCAATCCCATGCCATTGGATGGCATCACAAAAAAAGCAAAGGATTGACTGGTTTCATCTAATATGTTTTTACTAAATCGCATATCAGTAGCCTGAATATTTAGCTGGCTTAACAGTGTTTTGGCCATGTCTGTTTGCGATCCAATTTTGTTAACCGTTGTATCTTTCACCGCCAAAGCACCCCCCGTCCACAGCATTGGTATATGGAAAAAATCTTTCTGATCCATGCTTAACTTCTCTGGACCAGGAACACCATGATCGGCAATCAGCACAAATAAGGTGTTATCCCAAAGGCCCCTTTGCTTCACCTCATTCATAAATTCACCCAGACACTGATCTGTATAGGCAATAGAGTTATGATAGTCGTTTTTATATTTTCGCTCCATAGGAACAATAAATGGCTCGTGACTGCTCAAGGTAAAAAAGAACTTAAAATAAGGTTCTTGTGAAGATAACATTTCGTCTAATAACCGATCGAATACATACTCATCATGCACACCCCATTTCTTCCCCTGAAACTCATCGGGAAACTCATCGATAGAAATAACTTCTTCGAAACCGGCCTGCTTCACAAACGAATTCATGTTTTTAAACTTAATATCACCACCATACAGATATGACAATTCCTGATAGCCGGCCTGCTTCAATTTATTGGGTAAATAGGGCAGTGAATTTGTCTTCTCGGGGAAGCGAATAATTGAATAGGATGGTAATACCTGATAACCCGCCATGGCGGCCACCAAGCCTTTATCGGAGCGATTAGCTGCGGCATAAATATCGGTAAATAACACACCTTGCGAAACCAGCTCGTTAAAATGCGGTGCGACTGGTTGCCCATCCAGAGACTCAATCACATGTGCGGCAAAACTTTCAAGTAAAATCACAACCACGTTGGGACGATCATTCTTCAATAATCGGGGGTATTGACCTGACTCCTCCATCATTTGCTTGAAAATAGCATCAGCCTCCTCATCGGGCATATAATGATAAGCAATCTTGGTGGCATCCATACGCTTCATTGAATAGGCCAGATTCCAAAGCGGATTAATGGCTGTTTGGTTGGCAAAACGATGTGCTGAGAAATAGGCAACACCTGTATTAATTGGTGCAACACCCAAACTGCCTCTAATGGGCAGAATAAGTAAAGATCCTGTAAACAATACTAACAGCAGGCTCACCGCAAAATGTTTAAACTGAAAAGGTCTCTTGCTTATTTGTTTATTGTCACTCTTCACCAGACGCTGGTAGACAACTATAAAACCGGCAATAACAATTATACACACTAACAGAAAAAGCACTGTTTCGTACCATTTGAGTGAAGCCATCACAATATCTGGTGTCTTCAGAAAACCAATGGCCTCCAAATCAATATGTCGACCCCAATATGAAAACAGATTAATATCAGATAACAGGAAAATAGAAATAACAGCTATTAAAAGGTAGGAAATATAATCAATCACTCGCAGCCAGAACCTGCCTGTAAAGAGTAAAGCCAGAATCTGGGATACAACAGCCAATCCGACCAAATAACCTGTAAACGAGCTATCAAGCCTAAGGCCAACCACAAAAGCCTGCAGAATACTGCCAATTGTAGCTTCGTGCGCATAGCTTAAATTAAATAAAACAAATAAGGCCCGCAGAACTGTGAAAAGCACCATCCAGAATGCAAACAGTCGTAGTACTTTATAAATATATGGCTTAATCATCTTCGCTCTTTCTATTTTATGAAAGTGCAAAAATAAGCAGTTGTTCGTAATTGTGAGAAAAAAACAGGTAATCAGGTATAAAAAATCCTGTTATCGTACTTTGTTGGCAATTAATTCCTGAAGGTGCAATTCCAGGTTCTGAACCATCTTATCAACAGAAAATTGATTAGTGACATGCTCCCGGGCTTTTCGACCTTTATCTACAAGGTTCTTATCCGCCAACAGCTTACTAATAGCCTTGCTGAGCTCACTGACATTGCCCGAAGTCACGATATAGCCATGCTCTTCATCCTTCATCAGTTCTGAAACACCATTAACATCGGTACTTACGGCCGGCACCCCGTTAGCCAACGCTTCCATCAGTGCATTGGGCATCCCTTCGTATAATGAGGGCAGCACAAAAATATCAGCCACCTTAAGTAAGGCATGCACATTGGCCTGAAATCCTATCAGATGTACATTCTGTTCAAGACCAGCCTGCATAATCTGTTTCTTTAAACTGGCCTCTAACTTGCCTTTACCGGCAATGATAAAATGCACGTTATTATCCTGTTTGACAATCTGCTGAGCTGCCTCAATTAAAAACTGAAATCCTTTTTGTTGTGCCAGCCTGCCGGTTGATACAACAATACGGGTCTGCCCATTTATTACAGGCAAAATAGAAGTCAAATCAAATGCATCATTCTTCTCTTCCAGACATGGAATACCATTATGAATTACCTTCACATAGTCTTTGCCCCACCATCCATAACTATCATATTCCTTTTTGATAGAGTAAGTATTAGTAATAATGCCATCGCACAGCGGCAAGAAACTCCATTTATACTTGTTGGATTTATGAAGCAACTGAACACCTTGCCGACTAATTACTAAAGGACCACGAGTAAGTTTTGACATGAGGCCTGCCACACGTACATCTTTGTTCTGGCAACCGATAATCAAATCGATTTCTTCTTTATCAACCACATTACGCAACTGAATACCACCCCTTAAGCTGATATCGGAATAGATATCAATATTAACTACTGTTAATCCGGCCGATTTTGACCTGTATTCTAGAATAGAATGTTTGCGACAGCCAATAAGCACATGATGCCCCTTTTTCATTAATTCCTTGGCAGCAAGAACCATCCATTTCTCACCACCACCCCACTTTTTCTTCCCTATAGAATTAATAAATAAAAGCCGCATCAATAATTTAAAGGTTAAAGATAAATTGCGGGCCAAAGCCCGATAAGTTTACATAATTCGACCCGAAGATAGCCTTTTAATTGTAAAAGGTAAATTTAGTACAACTTATTTATTTGTTATCTTTGCATTTGATTTTCGTGAGAAAAGAATTGGGAAACACTTATCGCCATCAAATTTTATTGTAACATGGATGTAATTTTACTTGCTGCGGGAGTAGGTAAACGAGCAAAGCTTAACTTACCCAAACAGTTTTATAAAATAAATGGAAAACCTTTTTTGGTATATTCCATGGAGAAACTTCTGAAATGTGAATCTGTTAGCCGCTTAATAGTGACATGCCAACCCGAATACATGCAGGAATACCAGCGCTATGTTGACGAATATGACATACCTAACGTTGTGTATGTTGAAGGAGGAGAAACCAGGCAAGCCTCTGTATATAATGCATTACAACAGGTTACATCTGATAAAGTCATGATTCATGAAGCGGCACGACCACTGATTTCTGAAGAATTCATCCAAGAGGTGGTAGAAGCTTCTAAAACTGAAGATGCGGTTGTACCCACTATTCCGATTAAGTTTACCGTATCCAGGGGAGGAAAGTATATGAGTGGAGAACTGGTACGTGATGAATTACATAATGTGCAATTACCACAAGTATTTACAACAAGCCTGCTAAAAGCCTATCATGAGAAGGCAAAACAAGAAGCATATAATGCAACCGAAGACGGTTCTTTGTTTTTTCACTATGGCGGGAAAGTAAGGTTTGTTGAAGGTCGAGAATCTAATATCAAAATCACTACTCCGCTAGATATTGAATTGGTTAATAAACTTTTAAAGTTTTAATAATGGAGGGAAAGATAATTGTTGTAACAGGTGCGAGTAGTGGAATAGGATTACAAACAGCTATTAAGGCTCAGGAGGCTGGAGCGACAGTTATTTTCGCCAGTCGCAATGCTAAAGACAGTAAGGCTGTTAAAACCGCAATCCACGGCTCCTCCATTGCCAAGAACCTCGATGTTGGGTGTGAGAAATCCGTTAAAGAGTTTTTTAATGACATTAAAGAAACATACACCTCAATTGATGCATTAGTCAACTGTGCTGGTTTTGTTAATCCTGAAAGCTTATTAAATACCTCTTTGGAGAATTGGAATACTACGCTCAATATTAATTTAACCGGTACATTTCTAACCTGTAAACATGCTACACTCCTTATGAAGCGCAATGGTGGCAAAATAATAAACGTTGCTTCCACTGCCGGGTTGACACCCCGACCAGGTTGGAGTGCATATGCAGCAGCTAAAAGTGGTGTCATTAATTTTTCAAATGCTATAGCTGAAGAACTTAAGGATTATAGGATTAAAGTTTTTGTTATCTGTCCGGGCAGAACAGCTACACCATTAAGAAAAATTTTAGCCCCAAACGAAGATCCTAACTCAATAATGCAACCTGAAGCAGTTGCTGACGTAGTAATGATGTGCTTCACTAAGCAAGCCGAAGTACTAGAAGGTCAACCTATTCTGGTACGGGAACGCTTCTAGCCTTTCATTGGCTATCGTTTGAAAGCACTTACCTAGCCCAAAACTCATGTGAGCTGATAATTGCTAATTCGATAAGATTATGATATACAACAAGGAAGCCAGGGAAGAAGGAAATAACGACATCGAAAAACTGCACAAGGTGTTGCTGGAGATGCTTAAAGTCATTGACAATATTTGCAGAAAGCATAAGCTATGTTATTGGCTTGATGCAGGTAACTTATTAGGCCATGTTCGCCACAATGGCTTTATCCCATGGGATGATGACATTGACTTGGCGATGCCTCGGGAAGATTATGAGAAGTTTTTACAGGTTGCACCAAATGAACTACCCAAAGACTTATTTTTTCAATATAAAAATGTAGATGCCAAAAAAAGCAAATGGGTTAAGATACGCGACAACTACAGTACCGTTGTAATGGACTATGAACTGGGTAAATCACCAAACTACCACCAGGGCATTTTTCTTGATATCTTTCCCTATGACTTACTGGAAGATGACTTTAGGGATATTAAAATCATAATTAACCGAAGGTTCAAAAAGGCCAGGAACCCACTGCTGAGAAAATCTCGCTGGTTACTGAATCAAACATTCACTTTACCAGTTAAAGCAATAGGTATGGAACGCCTTAAAAAGTATTTTCTGAATAGGTACTGCGGACCGAACCCTAAAATAGTTAGTATGGGGATTGAAATACCAAATTTCTATCATACATTTGACTATAGCACAGTATTTCCACTAAAAGAAATTGATTTTTTAGGCATTAAAGTATATGCCCCTAACGATATTGATAAGTACCTAACTGACATGTATGGTAACTATATGAAAATACCAGATAAAAATAATCGCGTAATTCACGCTAAGAAGATAATGCCATACACTAAATGTAATCACCCTTCATCAATAGAATACTAACAAATATGATTTCATCCAAACCAAGCAACGAAGTATATCATACTATTTTTTTAACGCATCACCTTTATTATATCCCACAATTTATTCCTATTGCAAAGGAGTTAAAGAAGCAAAATAAGCGTTTTATGTTTCTGCTATTAGGGCTGGATTCGGCAGATAAAAACCAGGTAGCATATAACTACTGTGAGCAGGAAGGCTTTAGCCCACATTTTTATGACCAGAATGCCAGTCCTTATCAATGCCGATTTCTGATTAATGGGTCGCATAGCTTCCCTGAGCTGCCTAACCTTCATTACGACTATTCAGCGTCCGTTATTCACGGGATAGGAACAAAAGCAGGCTACTATACTGAAGAACTCAATAAACACGATATTCGATTTGTGGAAGGAGAACAAAGGATTGAGCTAATAAAAAAATCTTTCCCCGACACGAAATGTCAATTATTCAACGTTGGTTTTGCTAAATTAGATGAAGCGTACACTTTAACTGCTGAAGACAAAAACAAATTGTTGGAAGGCTACAAGCTTGACCCAACAAAACAAACAATTTTATACGCCCCAACATTTTACCCAAGCTCCATTGATAATATGCCCAATGGATTTCCAGCAGATTTTGCGGATTACAACATCATAATTAAACCTCACTTTTTCTCTTTTGAGAAGAAAACCTACAAGTATCAGGTGAGAAAATTTAATCGATGGGCGAAATATAGTAATGTCTTTTTAGCCGGTCCGGAACTATTCAATCTGGTTCCATTCATGACCATTTCAGATATTATGATCTCAGATGAATCGTCAGCAATTTTTGAATTTGCGGCTCTAAATAAACCTGTTATCCTAAACCAGAATGTGCGTTACCGGTGGAGCTATCGATTATTTAAATCAAAAATTCGGAAACGCATGGATAATCAGATGAATCCGTTTAAAGAGGTAGCACAGGTTATTAATAATTACAAAGAGCTAAAACCAAACATTCAGGCTGAATTAAAAAAGCCTGAACGTAAAGCAGAGGCCAGAAAAAAAATATCAGAACAAATAGTAGGACTGGCTGATGGCCATGTGTCAGAGCGCATAGTAAGTATAATGAATAAACTGCTGGAGGATTAATACAAAAGGTTTCTTTCAAGCGATTAATTCTGCATTAATACAACATTGATAATTGTAATTGTATCTGGTTCCTTATTTTTGTGTTACTTTTTTTGAACACAAACGAAAGAACTTAACTACTTCAACAACAACTGTAACTCAAATGAAATATGAAACGAGCCATGAGAAATACCTCTCGTACCTTAAAAAAGGTTCATTGGGTAAGTTTCATGTATTCTTTTAAAATTAAATACTCATGAAAATTGTAATATTGGCAGCCGGCATTGGCTCACGTTTAGGTAATCCTTTTCCAAAACCTCTGACACCTCTCAATAGTGGTAAAACCATCATGCAGAACCAGGTGGATAACCTTAATGAGTGGTTTGATTCAGAAGACATCAAATTGATTGTGGGGTTTAAGAAAGAATTGATTATGGAGGAATTTCCCAACTTAACGTTCATCTACAACCCGGTATTTGATCAAACCAACACGTCGAAAAGCCTGTTAAGAGGATTAAAAAAGTGTAAGGGTAATGGCGTATTGTGGCTCAATGGTGATGTTGTATTTGAAAGCAAAGTACTTGAAAAACTGAAACCTTATATTGATAAGGACCAATCTTTTGTTGCTGTTAATAATAGTGCCGTTGCTGAAGAGGAAGTAAAATACACGGTCAACGAGAAAGGTTTCATTAATGAGATTTCTAAAACCGTAAAAAATGCACTTGGCGAGGCTGTGGGCATTAATTACATTTCTTCAAAGGATATTAGCACATTGATTGACTATCTAGAAAAATGTGCCGACAATGACTATTTTGAGCGCGGCATTGAAATGGCCATTGAAGATAATAAGCTGGATATTCTGCCAGTAAATATTTCAGAATTTATGTGTATGGAGGTTGACTTTGAAGAAGACCTTAACGCGGTCAATAAGCTAATTGACAACCAATAGACGCATCCATATGAGAGCTGTTCTTTTTTGCATTAATCCTTACGCCTTTGGCATTCTGTTGCCTCTCTACGAGGAACTTAAGAAGCAAAACCATGATATTATCTGGTATATACCTGATAATTTAAGGCACAAAAGTCCTGATGGTATTCTACAGTCGGCCAACTGTAATACAATGGCTGAATTAATGAGATTTAATGCCGATGTAAATTTTGTGCCCGGCAATGTGATTCCGCACTATCTACCTGGCGTTAAAGTGCAGATATTTCATGGTTTTGCAGGTGAAAAAAAAGGACACTTTCATATTCGTCATTATTTTGATCTATACTTAACACAAGGCCCCTACTTCACTGAGCGCTTTCAACAATTAGCCGCTAAGTATAAGAACTTCGAAGTGGCCGAAACAGGCTGGTGCAAACTGGATATCCTCTATAAGGATAATGATACCAAAAAACCAGCCGATAACAAACAGCACATCCTATATGCACCAACCTTCTCTCCCCGCCTTACCTCAGGTGAGAAATATATGGGTGAAATTGAGAAGCTATGCGCCAATAAAGATTTGTTGGTTCATATCAAGTTTCATGACCTGATGAATAAGCAGATAGTTGAAAAATATCATCAGCTGGCTCATTCTATTGACAATATGTGCATCAGCACTGAAGCCAACATCTTACCACTGATGAAACAATGCGACTTGATGATTAGCGATACCTCATCGGTGGTGTACGAATTCCTGCTGCTGGATAAACCCGTTATCACACTTGAAACAACCTCAAAACACATCCGCTGGGATGATATTAACCAGTCGAGTGACTTACGTTCTGTGGTTGAAAATAACCTGACCAACGATCCGTATAAGGCCGAAAGAAAATGGTTTATTGACAACTACCATCCTTATGCTGACGGACAATCAGCCGCCAGAATGATTGAGGCTGCTAAGCACTATATCGTTAATCATGGAATACCACAAGTGCGTAAGCTGTCATTTTTGCGACGTAGAAAGATGAATAAAATGTTTGGTAAAAAACCGCAGCTATGATGAGATATTGATAAGTTTACGATGACGTGCCCGTTGTTTCAACCACTCATACAAGTCAATATTCATCAGCACCAGCAAGAAACCATAGACGCTATCTTCAACGGGAATGGTGCCCATGCGCAGGCCCAGGTTTTCGGCATTATTGTACCACACTATAGGCTCATCAATAAAGGAACCGGTTAGTATGCCGTTGCTCAAAAAGAAGAAAGGCAGAATAATAAAGTAGGACAGATAGACATAGGACAAATCGCGCCGTTTATAAAAAGCTATCAGCAAATACATGCCAGCCAAAGCAGCCGTTAAAGAGGTATACCAACGCCCATAAAACCCAATAGCTGTTAATAAGAAAACCATAGCCAGTGTAAGGGTAATAGCTGACTGAAAAGACCTGAGTGGATTTGTGTTGACCAGATACCTCATGGCAAAATAGTTAAAAACACAGGCATAAGGAATCGCTATAAAGAACAGCACTTCCTCAAGGGGCAGATTGAGCAGATAAACACCGGTTAAATAATCGGGATTAAAACCCCAGACGCCCATTCGGGTGAAATAGTAGTCCCATACCAAAAACACAAAGGCCACCAACAGGTTAGCAGGTATAAAATAACGCCACTCTTTAACAAAGGCATGGCGGCGGTAAAAACTGGCCACCAGCGGTATAAAAATGCAGGCAATATTGATGATTAGATACGTGTACTTTTCCATCCGCCATTATTCAACAAGCAAGGAGTTTTCTTTGGCCTCTTTGATATAATGCCAGGGCACCAATAGCATCCCAAAACACTTACCACCGGTATGATGGCTGCCGTGCGCCCTGCGCAAGCCTTTAAAATAGGCATGCTCTACACCGTTTAGCCAATTAAAGCGCTGATGAATAAACACATCGTGCACCAGAAAGTAAGCCATGCCATACAGCATGATACCCAATCCGATAAAAAACAGGTAGTTTAATGTGGGATGAAACCCGAAATAGAACAACAATATGCTTGGTGTAGCAAAAATAAAGAAGAAACTGTCGTTCTTTTGAAACACCTGACCTTTTCGGGGGTGATGATGGTCTTCGTGCAGCACCCATAAGAAACCATGCATGATGTACTTATGTGTAAACCAGGTTACACCTTCCATAAACAGAAATGTGGCCAAGGTAATTAGAATGTATAGCAGTATCATAGCTTATGATTTTGACGTATTTTAGTAATATTCGCTTTCATCAGTTGTTTATAGGTATCTGGCAACTCAGCCTCTTCAATGTGCTCAATAACAAAGTTAATATCGCTTTTCATGTTATCCTTATAGCCTAAAAAAGCAGGCACTTCACTCTGAATTAGTAATCTGACATAGTAGCCTTCGATATTATTCGGATGACTGATGATATAGGCTTCCAACTGCTCTTTCCCTTCATTGAAATACTTCAGTTTCTTAAACGGATTAGCTGCATACTCGGCACGTTGCATAGATGCAGCCAGCTGGTAGGGCACTATCAATGCATCATCAAGACCTTCCACCATCTTCAGAAATTCGTTTAAGTCTTGCTCACTGGCGATACTATGAAAACTATTCCGTACATCATTTAAGCTATTTGCCAGCGTCAGCAGCGAAACCAAATAAAATCCTATAACAGCCAGCCATCGCATCAAATAGCATTTAACTTGTAACGCAGGTATGACTCCACCAAAATCTCCAGCTTCAGAAAATTATTGATGCGGATGCGTTCCTGACGAATGCGCTTACTATCGGCCGCCTTAAGCTCCTGTAGTAATCGCTTATAGTATCGGTAGGCCAGGTAAACCCCTAATCGGCCTTCCAGAGGCAACTGAATAACACCTTTGTAAGCCTCACTAAAATCAGCTTCAATATCTTTAATAATCTCCTGCTTGGCTCTGTCATCCAACTGCCCGTTTATCAGGTTTGGAAAATAGGAGCGGCCAAGTCCATTGGCATCATCCTTATAATCGCGTAAAAAGTTGACCTTCTGAAAAGCCGACCCCAAGCTCATGGCATACGGGCGTAATTCTTTAAACCGGGCCTCATCACCTTTCACAAACACTTTGAGGCACATCAGTCCAACCACATCGGCCGAACCATAAATGTAATCTTTGTATTCTTCAACCGTAGTGTATTCGGTCTTGTACAAATCCATCTTCATACTCTCCAAAAAATCATGTACCAACTCATACAAACTGTATTGGTGCACAACCTCTTGAAAAGCATTGAGAATAGGATTCATACTAATTCTTCTTTTCAGAGCTTTTTCATAGTTCTCTTCGAACTCATACAACAGTTCCTCCTGGTTGAAACCATCAAACGTGTCTACTATTTCATCGGCATAGCGCACAAAGCCGTATATGGCATAAATGGCTGGCCTTACTGAAGGGGCCAATAAAGTGATAGCTTTTGAAAATGAAGTGCTATAGGCTCGCGTCACTAATCGGCTGCAGTTGTAGCTCGAAGAATCGAATAATTGTTTCATAGGGCGTGGAATTTCTGTATTAATTGACTTACAATCTTACCCGAAATAAGCGATGGTGGCACTCCGGGACCAGGGACCGTCAGCTGGCCGGTAAAAAATAAATTTTTGACCTTTCGGCTTCGTAGTTTAGGGCGCAAAACATGTGTTTGCAGCAAGGTATTGGCCAAACCATAAGCATTCCCTTTAAAGGAATTATACCTTGATATAAAATCACTTACACTAAACGACTCTTTAAACAAAACATGAGAACCGAGTTTTTGTTTAGTGTTTTCTTCCAGTCGCTGAATGATTATGTCGAAATAATGCTGACGTATGGATGCATTGTCTTCCAATCCCGGGGCCAGGGGAATCAGGAATATACCCGCTTCTTTTCCTGGGGGAGCCACTGTATCGTCGGACATCGAAGGAAAACTGGCATAAAACAATGGCTCTTCAGGATATTTTGGTGTATCATAAATGGCAGCTGCATGATTGTCAAAATCCACATCAAAAAAGAGTGTATGATGCGCCAGACCATCAAGTTTCTTATCAAACCCCACATAAAATAATAAGGCTGATGGGGCAAAGGTTTTTTTATTCCAGTAGTTGGGCGAGTACTGACGATATGGCTTTGGCAGTAGTTGCTCGGTATGTTCATAATCAGCACCGCTAAGCAATATATCGCAGTCAAAGGATTGATGACCGGCCAGCACCTTTTTAGCTACACCTTCATGAATCACAACCTCTTCGACCGGCGTATTCAATTCTATTTTAACATCCAAGCTAACAGCCAGGCGTTTCATGGCAGCAGCCACTTCATACATGCCACCTTTGGGATACCACGTTCCAAGGGAGAAATCGGCATAGTTCATAAAATTGTAAAAAGCCGGAGTTGTCGATGGCTTGGCACCTAAAAACAGAACTGGAAATTCCAGTATTTTCTGCAATTTCGGATGTTTCACATAAGTGGCCACATCCTGCTTAATACTTTTGGTAAAAGTACCCAGTCGCTTAATTGTTTCAGGAGTAACTATTTCCCATATTTTTTCGCCCGGCTGATACACCAGATCCTTAACGGCAATATCATAATTGCTTTTCGCTTTATTGAGAAACTGGTTTAAACGAGCTCCGCTGCCAGGCTCAACGGCCTCAAATGCAGCACTAATCTCATCTCCATTGGCACTTAATGTAAAGAAATCATCATGACCAAAACAAACGGAATAGGACGGATCGAGTCTTATTAAATCATAGGCTTGCGCAATGTTCTGTCCAAAATCTTTAAAGAAGTTTTCAAAAACATCCGGCATCCAGTAAAACGTTGGGCCCATGTCAAAAGTAAAACCATCACGTTTCAACTGACTGGCCCTGCCTCCCACCGATTCGTTTTTCTCTAATATGGTTACGTCGTAGCCTGCCTTGGCGAGGTAACAACTGGCCGAAAGGGATGAAAAACCGGCACCAAGTATTATGACTCTTTTCTTCTGCTCCAAGGTTTGATAATTATATTGTTCAATTATTTTTTACTTTTATTAAACAATGTAAACTGCGAATAGTTCATTAATTATAGACCTTTTTATCTTTTTTGTCAATATCTGCCTCACCCTTTAAGCAGTTAACACACAATTAAAGGCATAAAAAAAGCCACTCCTTTTGGAGCAGCTTCAGTTATACTTGGTGGATAATAATTATCCTTTTTTCTCTTTCTTTTCTGAGCAACAGGCTTTCTTCTCAGTACATGCTTTTTTCTCTTCACATGACTTCTCTTTGTTACATTCCTTTTTCTTCTTATCCTCTTTTTTCTGCTCAGTCTTAACAGGCTCCTGATCCATAGTAGCAGCCAAAGCAGGGGTTGTAATTGCTAAAGTAAAAACAAAAAGGAACGAAAGGATTAATGTCTTTTTCATAATCGTGTTTTTTTAAAATTAATTTCTTGTTTGTGATAGTACAAAACTAGGTTTCGACGGAGTAAATGTAAGTTATCTGCCTGTTATCTGTTGTTAAGGCGATGTTAAAAGAAGATATGCAGGTCTTTTATTTTGGTAATTTTGTGACCAGAATAAGAATACGTACATTTAAGAAAATGGGGAAAAATAAGAGATATAATGCTTTATCCATCGCCACCTTTATCGGGCTGGCATTGTTGCTGTTTATTCAAATCAACTACATTGTAAAAGCAGCACGACTGGAGGAGAAAAACTTTAACCACAGGGTGGTAATGGCATTGAAAGATGCGCGCGATGAAATAGGTAACCGCCTGTGTCCCGATATGGATAAGTTTTTGTGTGGTAATAACTGTATCAATGCCCGAAAAAAAAGTGCTGAGGTGGATAGCATCATTCACTCACAACTGGAAATATATAACCTGCCACTCAATTACAGCTTTGCTGTTACCGATTCTATCCTGGGCAAAAATTCATCAGCATTATGGGGGCCTAAATGCTACCAGCAAACACTCAATGGACTGCTCGAACGTGAAGGCATACGCCTCAGGCTGCAGTTCCCTGACCGAAACAGATTTATTCTCACACAGATGAGTGGAGTATTCATCTTGTCCATTGCCATCATTCTGTTTCTGGTTATATCATTTATTATACTATTGCGAATGATGAAGCGTGAACAATTGCTGATGGTGCACATGCGCGAATTTGTTAACAACATGCTCCATGAGTTTCAAACACCATTAGCCAACATCAGGCTGGCAGCCAATCTCATTATCAAGAAAAAAGGTGACACTGCCAAAACGAATGATTATGCACAGGTGGTGCTGAATGAATACAGCCGCATGCAGTCACATGTGGAAGATATTCTGAAACTGTCGTGCGAAACAGCTAAAGAAGTTGAGCTTAACGAGGTAAATATGAAAGAAGTGATTGAGCAATCAGTTCAGTCGTTTACCTACCGCATTGATGAGTTGGGCGGAAGCATAACAACTAATTTCTATGCAGGCCATCATCGCCTAAACAGCCACAACGGTCGTCTGACTTTAGTAATATCCAACCTGCTTGATAATGCCATTAAGTACAGTAAAGATACACCATCCATTACCATTGAAACAGATGCTTATAAAGGCATGTTGCGTATAAAAATAAAAGATAAGGGAATTGGCATTGCCAAAAAGGAATTGCCATATATATTTGATCAATATTACCGGGTTGGCACCGGCGATGTGCATGATGTAAAAGGTTTTGGCCTGGGATTAACCTTTGTGAAAAAAGTAATTGAAGAACACAACGGCCAAATAACTGTTGAAAGTGAAGAAGGCAAAGGAACTTGTTTTACCCTAATATTACCCTTAAAATAATGGCGCGAATACTGTTAGTTGAAGACGATATAAGCATGGGCTTTCTGCTGGTTGACTTTCTGGAGTCGAATGGCTTTGATGTGAAACTTTACAAAGATGGCAAGAAAGGTTTGGAAGCTTTTAGAAAAGGCAAATACGACTTTTGCATACTGGATGTGATGCTGCCCGGCATGGATGGCTTTACCATTGCCGAAAACATCAGGCAGGAAGATAAGAAGGTACCCATCATATTCCTAACAGCCCGCTCCATGAAGCAGGATAAAATAAAAGGCTTTCAGTTGGGTGTGGATGATTATATTACCAAGCCATTTGATGAGGATGAGCTGCTTTATCGCATCAAAGCCATTTTAAACCGCATCAATCTGCAAGAAGAAAGCAACAAGGAAGACATCACCAGGTTTACCATAGGTAGCTATCGATTTGATGCAGCCAATCAGAACCTCGAAGGCAACGGCTTTGCGAAACGTTTGACCCAAAAAGAATGTGATGTTTTAAAAATCCTCTGCCTGTCGAAAAATGAGATTGTTAAACGTGAGGATATATTGATAGCCATATGGGGTGAAAACGATTATTTTCACGGCCGTAGTCTCGATGTGTTTATTGCCAAACTAAGAAAATACCTGAAAGAAGACGAATCGGTTTCGATTGAGAACGTTCCTAAGGTAGGATTTGTACTAAACGGATAGATAGACCCCAAGCTGCTTAAGGCAAGTTGACATGCATAACGAGATTAAAACATACGACCTGACGCAAACCGATGGTGCATCCATTGATTTTATTATTAAATCAACAGCTGATATTTTTGAACAACTGCAGGGGCACCCTGAAATGCAGGATCATCCGCACCGCCATAACTATTTTACCATCATTTTGGTGGAAGACAATCCTGGCGGAGTTCATATCATCGATTTTAAGGAGTACCCCCTCAATGGTCCGTCTATACACTTTGTTTACCCGGGACAAGTGCATCAGTTTTTAAGCGAAACGAGTCCTAAAGGTTATGTTTTAAACTTCAGCCGTACTTTCCTGATGAAAAACGGGATTCCTGATGAGCTAATCGACCGTGTTTATTTATACAATACCTTTGGTGACTCGCCACCTATGCCGGTCAACCAGGAGCAATTAACTGTATTTAGCGACATCATCAGGCAAATGCAACAATATCAGCAAGGCGAGAACTACTTCCGCTACGAAGCTTTAGGCGCTCTGCTTAAGCTGTTTATCATTAACATATCAGGTGCCTGCAGCCTTTCAAAATTAAACACCGAATATGATACGGGCAGTAATCGGCTTATCCGCGATTTTAAAAAGCTGATTGAATCCAACTATCAACAAAGCCACAAGGTGCAGGATTATGCCGAACAACTGGCTGTATCGGCTGATTACCTGAATCGCTATGTCAAAAGCAAAACCGGCAAATCAGCCAAAGAATACATTCAGGATAAACTGATGATTGAAGCCAAGCGCCTGCTGCTATTTACCGAACTCTCGGGCAAAGAACTGGCCTATGAATTAGGCTTTGAAGAACCATCGCATTTTAATGCCTTTTTTAAAAAAGTGAGTGGATTCAGCCCCATAGCTTTCCGCCAGGAAGTGCGCCAATAAATACCTGACTATGAAGGTCATCAGCTTCAATGGTTACCACCCCGATTAGATGGACACCATTAGGCCTTTATATCCTGTAGCGTATCATCCTTATCAAACACGGCTTTCACAAAAGGACATTCGGGCGCTATCTTTATATTGGACGACCGGGCAAATGAGATAGCTGCCTTAACCAATTGCTTCCCATACCCTTTTCCGCCAAAAGCTTCTCCCACATTGGTATGATCAATGGTTATTGTGTCATCACCGTTACGATAGAAAGTCATCTCGCCAGCCTTGGCAGCATCTTCATAAAGGACAAATCGCCCGTTTTTGGCATTATCTTCCAATTCTATCTTCACCATAACTCTCGCTTTAATTAGTCTTTAACCTGAGAAATAATAACTACAATAATACGCATTTATCAGCTCGAATAACAAATAAAAGAGTGACAGGTCTGATTTTTATAATCCAACGACTATTTTTTGTAATCGCCACACTACAAATTGCTTGTATGTTTGTATCGTACAAAAAATTACAGCAATGCAAGCACAAGTTTATAAATCAGAAAGCAGAGGAAAAGCAGATTATGGATGGCTGAAGGCTAATTACTCATTTAGTTTTGCCAATTACTATAATCCTGAACGCATTCACTTTGGTGCATTACGAGTATTAAACGACGACGTGATTGCACCATCGGGTGGATTTGATACGCACCCACACGATAATATGGAAATAATTACCATTCCTCTGAGTGGCCGTCTGGCACACAAAGACAGTATGGGACATACATCCTATATTGAAAAAGGTGAAATACAGGTAATGAGTGCGGGAAAAGGCATCTTCCACAGTGAATTTAATGGTAGTGATATCGAAGCGCTTAACCTGTTTCAGATTTGGCTGTTTCCTAAAGTGCGTAACGTTGAACCCCGCTATCAGCAAATTGCTCTAAAAACACTGGAAAAGAAGAATGAGCTGTATCAGATATTAAGTCCGGATAAGGATGATGAAGGAGTTTGGATTTACCAGGATGCCTGGTTTCATATGGGCCAATTCGACAGCGCCTGGCAAGGAAACTACCAAACTAAAAAGGATGGTAATGGCATTTACCTGATGGTTATTGAAGGTGAAGTAAACGTAGCAGAACAGCAACTTACCAAGCGCGATGCCATTGCCATTAGCGATGCATCAGAAATTAAGATAGAAGCTTTAGCCAATACACAATTTCTGATAATGGACATTCCAATGAATTATTAACCTGAGTTCGATTAAAATTACAGAGCTCAAAATTTCTTAAATAACTGATTTACAATGCGAATTTCAGAAGCGTAGCGAGCTACGGTGATGAAATTTAAAGCAGTAAATCGATTATTTA
>NZ_JAGTAR010000109.1 GCF_018156225.1 Carboxylicivirga sediminis | reverse complement strand
TCAAAAAACTATTATCTCGATACACGTCCTGAGGCATCACCAGCCATCAGTTTTTCCACTTCTTCAACGGTCACCAGGTTATAGTCACCTGGTATCGTATGCTTCAGGCAGGATGCTGCGGTAGCAAAGTCAAGCGCTTTCTGATCATCACCTTCGTAGGTAAGCAGTCCATATATGAGTCCGCCCATAAATGAATCGCCACCCCCTACACGATCGACGATGTGTGTGATATCATAATCAGCTGCTTTAAATAATGTTTTGCCATCGTACAGCACTCCCGACCACGTATTGTGATTGGCATTGATGGAACCGCGAAGCGTTGTGATGACCTTCTTCACGCGAGGATACTGTTGCATGATTTGTTGTGATACGCTACGATAAGCCTCTGCTTCGACATGTCCGCTAGTTACATCCATTCCTTCAGGATGGATGCCCAATACCATGGCAGCATCTTCCTCATTACCCAATACAATGTCGC
>NZ_JAGTAR010000108.1 GCF_018156225.1 Carboxylicivirga sediminis | reverse complement strand
TCAAAAAACTATTATCTCGATACACGTCCTGAGGCATCACCAGCCATCAGTTTTTCCACTTCTTCAACGGTCACCAGGTTATAGTCACCTGGTATGGTATGCTTCAGGCAGGATGCTGCGGTAGCAAAGTCAAGCGCTTTCTGATCATCACCTTCATAGGTGAGCAGTCCATATATGAGTCCGCCCATAAATGAATCGCCACCCCCCACACGATCGACGATGTGTGTGATATCATAATCAGCTGCTTTAAATAATGTTTCGCCATCGTACAGCACACCCGACCACGTATTGTGATTGGCATTGATGGAACCGCGGAGCGTAGTGATGACCTTCTTCACGCGAGGATACTGTTGCATAATTTGTTGTGATACGCTACGATAAGACTCTGCTTCGACATGTCCGCTAGTTACATCCATTCCTTCAGGATGGATGCCCAATACCATGGCAGCATCTTCCTCATTACCCAATACAATGTCGC
>NZ_JAGTAR010000107.1 GCF_018156225.1 Carboxylicivirga sediminis | reverse complement strand
TGGAACACCTCCTTTCTGGAGATATTTTGATAGCCGATTTTAGGCTTTCATTTTTACCGAATGTACTATTCATTTTTACAGCGTCAAGCAATCCTGAGGGATAAGACGACACTGCAACAGTCCCGTAGCTCAGTTGGTTAGAGCACTACACTGATAATGTAGGGGTCGGCAGTTCAAGTCTGCCCGGGACTACCATTGCAAGATGTGAGAGAAGAGAAAAGAGAGATGAGCGAGCCGCTGATAACTCAATACTCAATACTCATTTCTTTTTAAAAAATGGGGGATTAGCTCAGCTGGCTAGAGCGCCTGCCTTGCACGCAGGAGGTCATCGGTTCGACTCCGATATTCTCCACATTTTTTTTCTGATACAAAGGTATTAGAAATTATTTACTGACAGATATAATGGTTTTTAAGTTGGTTCGATTCCAACGATATCACAAGCTATAGGCCATCAGCTATAAGCTGTAAGCAAAAGCAAAAGATCTTTGACA
>NZ_JAGTAR010000106.1 GCF_018156225.1 Carboxylicivirga sediminis | reverse complement strand
AAACGCTTCTTTTTTAGTGGTAAACTGTTCGGAGTAGGCTACTCTCCAATCATTTGTTTGTCCCGTATAGCCAATGTGCTTCATGTTGTGTTTGGCCAGTCTTGATTCCAGAGTGTCGCAGGTTGCACCGATATAATACTTGTCCATGGAGGGTGAATGAAGAATATAGAAATAACACATGATTGAGGTTTTGGTACAACAAAAAAAGGAGAAGCAATAATTGCTTCTCCTTTGAAAGTGGGCGATGAGGGAGTCGAACCCCCGACCCTCCCGTGCCATGCAACGGGATGCTCTCAACAAATAGTTCTAATCGCCATTTATAAGTTTGATAATGCGGGCTCTGCTTTTCCACATCTTGACCTGCTTTTCTCGGTCAAACGCTTCTTTTTTAGTGTTAAACTGTTCGGAGTAGGCTACTCTCCAATCATTTGTTTGTCCCGTATAGCCAATGTGCTTCATGTTGTGTTTGGCCAGTCTTGATTCCAGTGTGTCGCAGGTTGCACCGATATAGTACTTGTCCTTGGAGGGTGAATGAAGAATATAGAAATAACACATGATTGAGGTTT
>NZ_JAGTAR010000105.1 GCF_018156225.1 Carboxylicivirga sediminis | reverse complement strand
CGCTGATTCGGTCAATTAAAGCAGACTAGATAAATGGCTAAATATTCAAGAATAGAAGTGTTTCAGGCGATGAAGACGACGGGTGTTGTACCTGTGTTTTTTCATCAGGATTTTGATGTGTGTAAAGCAGTGGTAAGGGCTTGCTATAATGGGGGTATCAGGGTATTTGAGTTTGTTAACCGGGGCGATTTTGCGCATGAGTTATTTGCCGAACTGAATAAGTATGCCCTGGCTGAATTGCCGGGAATGATTTTGGGAGCTGGCTCTATCGTTGAAGAAGCAACTACCGCCCTCTATATCCAGAATGGCGCCAATTTTATTGTTTCACCACTATTGAATGAAAACATGGCACGCATTTGCAACCGGCGCAAGATTATGTGGTCGCCAGGTTGCGGAACAATCTCTGAAATCAATATGGCACAAGAACTAGGTGCCGAGGTGATTAAGTTATTTCCTGCCTCTGAGGTTGGGGGGCCATCATTTGTAAAGGCCGTTAAAGCCCCCATGCCTTGGACCGATGTCATGCCAACAGGTGGCGTTACCTGTGAGAAGGAGAACTTATCAGA
>NZ_JAGTAR010000104.1 GCF_018156225.1 Carboxylicivirga sediminis | reverse complement strand
CGCTGATTCGGTCAATTAAAGCAGACTAGATAAATGGCTAAATATTCAAGAATAGAAGTGTTTCAGGCGATGAAGACGACGGGTGTTGTACCTGTTTTTTTTCATCAGGATATTGATGTGTGTAAAGCAGTGGTAAGGGCTTGCTATAATGGGGGTATCAGGGTATTTGAGTTTGTTAACCGGGGCGATTTTGCCCATGAGTTATTTGCCGAGCTGAATAAGTATGCCCTGGCTGAATTGCCAGGAATGATTTTGGGAGCAGGTTCTGTCGTTGAAGAAGCAACTACTGCCCTCTATATCCAGAATGGCGCCAATTTTATTGTTTCACCACTATTGAATGAAAACCAGGCACGCATTTGTAACCGGCGCAAGATTATGTGGTCGCCAGGTTGTGGAACAATCTCGGAAATCAATAAGGCACAAGAACTAGGTGCCGAGGTGATTAAGTTATTTCCTGCCTCTGAGGTTGGCGGGCCATCATTTGTAAAGGCCGTTAAAGCCCCCATGCCTTGGACCGATGTCATGCCAACAGGTGGCGTTACCTGTGAGAAGGAGAACTTATCAGA
>NZ_JAGTAR010000103.1 GCF_018156225.1 Carboxylicivirga sediminis | reverse complement strand
TGGAACACCTCCTTTCTGGAGATATTTTGATAGCCGATTTTAGGCTTTCATTTTTACCGAATGTACTATTCATTTTTACAGCGTCAAGCAATCCTAAAAAGACGGGAAGACAATTAGACGATAGACAACTAGATAAAAATCTAAAAGTCATTAAGTCTAATCATCTATAAGTCTAACGAGAAGACACTGCAACAGTCCCGTAGCTCAGTTGGTTAGAGCACTACACTGATAATGTAGGGGTCGGCAGTTCAAGTCTGCCCGGGACTACCATACTAGAAGCTAGCCGCAAGAGGCTTGAAGCTAGACAAATGGGGGATTAGCTCAGCTGGCTAGAGCGCCTGCCTTGCACGCAGGAGGTCATCGGTTCGACTCCGATATTCTCCACCATGTAGACTAATAGATAGGAGACTATTAGACTACAAGACGAGATAATACGTATAGAAATGTCTATAAGTCTATTATCTAACAGTCTAAACATCTTACTGAACGATATAATGGTTTTTAAGTTGGTTCGATTCCAACGATATCACAAGCTATAGGCCATCAGCTATAAGCTGTAAGCAAAAGCAAAAGATCTTTGACA
>NZ_JAGTAR010000102.1 GCF_018156225.1 Carboxylicivirga sediminis | reverse complement strand
GGAGTGCATATCTTTACTCTAACAGTTGAAGATACTAACGGTTGTATCGGAACGGCTACTACAAGTGTTACGGTTAATGATAATCCAGTTGTAGCGCCATCCTACAATGCTCCTGTTTGCGATGGAGGAAGTTTGGTGATTAGTGCCAATGCCTCAGGAGGTTCAGGAACCTATACTACTTATACCTGGACAAAAGGCGGAGTTGTAATTGGAGGCGAAACAGGTGCTACCTTAACCATTGACCCGGCTGATGTGACAGATAACGGGACATATGGCGTTACTGTAGAAGATTCAAATGGTTGTACAAGTACAGAAGTAACAGTAGTAGTTACCATTCAGGCTTTACCGGTGCCGACCATTAATGGAGATGCCGCTGAGACTACCACCGAATGGTGCGAAGGCGATGATATAACATTAACCGGTGGAGGAGGTGCTCCAGGAGCGACCTATTCTTGGTTGCTACCCGATGGCAGTACACAAAACACCGCCGTTCTGACCATTAATAATGCCGACAAGGCTACTTACGAAGGGACCTACACGCTTACAGTAACTGAAGGTACCTGTGTGAGTGCTCTTGATCATAA
>NZ_JAGTAR010000101.1 GCF_018156225.1 Carboxylicivirga sediminis | reverse complement strand
AACCTGACAGGCAACGATACAGATGCTGATGGCACCATTAACAATGGCTCTGTTTCTGTAGGAACGGCCACAAACGGAACCATTGTCAATAATGGTAATGGAACAGTTACTTATACCCATGACGGTTCGGAAACTACCAGTGACAGCTTCACCTATACCGTTAATGACAACAACGGAGCCACATCAAATACTGCAACCGTTAATATTACCATAACACCACAGAATGATGCGCCGGTTGCCAATAATGATGCGGCCACTGTTAACGAAGGAGCTTCGGTTACCATTAACCTGACAGGCAACGATACGGATGCTGACGGTACAATTATCAATACCTCTGTTTCTGTAGGAACTGCTGCCAACGGAACCATTATCAATAATAACAATGGAACGGTTACTTATACCCATGACGGTTCGGAAACTACCAGTGACAGCTTCACCTATACCGTTAACGACAACAACGGAGTAACATCAAATACCGCAACTGTTAACATTACCATTACGCCTCAGAACGATCCGCCAGTTGCCAATAATGATGTTGCCACGGTTAACGAAGGAGCTTCGGTTACCATTAACCTGACAGGCAACGATACAGATGCTGATGGCACCATTAACAATGGCTCTGTTTCTGTAGG
>NZ_JAGTAR010000100.1 GCF_018156225.1 Carboxylicivirga sediminis | reverse complement strand
TTGATGTAGCACTCGATGATGCGCTGACGCTGACTTTCGATAAGGATATTCAATTTGGAGCAGGTCCACAGGTAATTCGTATACGCAGGGTGTCTGATGGTTCAGTTTTTCAGAGTTATTCGGTTGATGGAGTCAGTACGGATGCTAACCTGAGTATAAGCAATTCTGTATTAACGATAGCTCATAACACATTAGAGTATAATACGGCCTATTATGTAACTATATCGAATGGGGCAATTGAGTCAACAGGAGGCGTTGCCTTTGGCGGTCTTTCACTTGATACCGATTGGGCTTTTACAACGATAGCCCAGGCGCCGGTTGTAACGCTATTAACACCATTGAATACATCAACAGATATAGCAGTTGACCAGGTGCTAAGCATTACATTTGATCAGAATATTCAGTTTAGTCCAACACTTAAGTCTATACGGATCCGTCGTACGAGCGATAACAGTACATTTCAATCGTATCTGGTGGAAGGAGCATTAACTGATCCAACTTTAAGTATATCCGGTTCGACATTAACAATCAGCCATAATGACTTTGAAGAAAATACACAGTATTATATTTTGATTGATGCGGGTGCTATCCAGTCCACCTCAGGCGTTGATTTTGCAGGTTTCAGTACTAATGGCGACTGGACATTTAC